>NZ_JAEPJQ010000003.1 GCF_016827605.1 Hyunsoonleella ulvae
CTTAATATTATTAGAAACAAAATTGTTAGCAGAATCTTTGCTGTAGCAAAAAGACAAACACCTTATGTGGAAACCTTTAAATTTGCAGCATAAAAATTAGGATAAACCTTAGAATACAGGCAGGCCCGACCCTTGAGGTAACGCACAAATTATGTGTTGAAATTAGCATACTTGGCAATAAATTGTACTTTTGTCCTTTAAAATATTTCTTAACCTTAAAATTAGTATAGCATGCAACTGTACAATACATTAAGTGCAAAAGAAAGAGCAGAATTAATCGAAAAAGCCGGTAAGGATCGATTAACACTCTCTTTTTACAAATATGCCAAAATTGAGAATCCTCAAGAATTTAGAGATCAACTTTTTATAGTTTGGAATTCCCTTGACGTTTTAGGTAGAATTTATGTAGCTACCGAAGGTATTAATGGTCAATTATCGCTTCCTGCAGATCGTTTTCAAGAATTTAAAACACATCTAGATACCATTGATTTTTTGAAAGATATTCGTTTAAATATTGCTGTAGAACAGGATAACATGTCTTTTTTAAAATTGAAAGTAAAAGTGCGTCATAAAATTGTAGCTGATGGATTAAATGATGATACATTTGATGTAACCAATAAGGGTGTACATGTTGGTGCTGATAGATTTAACACACTTATTGAGGATGAGAATACCGTTTTGGTAGACATGCGCAACCATTACGAAAGTGAAATAGGGCATTTTAAAAATGCGATTACGCCTGATGTTGATACGTTTAGAGAATCTCTAGATATTATTGAGGACGATTTGAAAGAACACAAAGAAGATAAGAATTTAGTAATGTACTGTACGGGAGGTATACGCTGTGAGAAAGCAAGTGCCTATTTTAAACATAAAGGTTTTAAGAATGTGTTTCAATTGGAAGGTGGTATTATTGAGTATACTAGACAGGTAAAAGAAAGCAATCTTGAAAATAAATTTATAGGTAAGAACTTTGTGTTTGATGAACGTAGGGCGGAAAAGATAAGTGACGATGTAATTGCGCAATGTCATCAATGTGGCATCCCTTGTGATGTACATACCAATTGTGCTAACGATGCATGTCACTTATTATTTATTCAATGTGATTCTTGTAAGGAGGAGATGAACAACTGTTGCTCAACATCGTGTAAAGAGATACATGCTTTACCTTATGAGGAGCAAAAAGCTCTGCGTAAAGGCCAAGGAAATAGTAATGATATCTTTAAGAAAGGACGTGCCGACCATTTGCCTTACAAAAAGGATTTGAGGAATATTTTTGAAACATTAAAACAAGAAAAAGACTAAATTACAGAACGTATTGGTGTTTTATGGGTTTTAAAGAGTTAAGCAACTGCTTGGTCTCAAGAAGAATTTATGCGAATCACTGTTAGAGATTGTTACGCTCTCTTTTTTAAGTACCCAGATAATCCTATATTTACATTTTTAAGTGCTGTTTTGCATTTTAATGAATAATCAGGTATGAATCTCCATTCGTAATAATTTAATTATTAACGGATTCAATATATAAAATATGGCTTGCGCAAGTTGCTCAACTAAAGACGGCTCTCCAAAGGGCTGTAAAAATAATGGTACTTGTGGAACAGACAGTTGTAATAAACTAACGGTTTTTGACTGGTTAGCAAATATGTCTCTTCCCAATGGTGAAACACCTTTTAACTGGATTGAAGTTCGTTATAAAAACGGTAGGAAACACTATTATAAAAACACCGAGAATTTAACCTTAAGCATTGGAGATATTGTAGCTACACAGGCCCAGACAGGTCATGATATAGGCATGGTAACCCTTACAGGAGAGTTAGTACGTGTTCAAATGAAACGTAAAAACATAGCTCCAGAAGGGGACGATATTTTAAAAATCTACAGAAAAGCATCTCAAAAAGATATAGATATATGGCAAAAATCTCGTGATAGAGAGGAGCCTATGAAAGTAAAGGCAAGGCAATTTGCTATTGATTTACGACTTGAGATGAAAATTTCTGATATTGAGTTTCAAGGAGACGGTAGCAAAGCCACATTTTATTACACTGCTGAAGAGCGTGTAGATTTTAGGGAACTCATTAAGGTATTTGCAAGGGAGTTTAGAACACGTATAGAAATGCGCCAAGTAGGATTTCGTCAAGAAGCCTCCAGACTTGGTGGTATAGGGTCTTGTGGACGTGAATTATGTTGTTCCACCTGGTTAACAGATTTTCGTTCGGTAAGCACTTCTGCAGCGCGTTACCAGCAATTATCATTAAATCCGCAGAAACTTGCAGGGCAATGTGGAAAGCTTAAATGTTGCTTAAACTACGAGCTGGATACGTATTTAGATGCTTTAAAAGATTTTCCTAAAACAGATATAAAACTTCAGACAGAGAAAGGAACTGCTGTATGCCAGAAAACAGATATTTTTAAGGGACATATGTGGTATGCATATGAGGGAGAGTGGATGAATTGGCATAAAATAACAGTAGTACAGGCCAATGAAATCATTGAGCTAAATAAGCAGAATAAAAAAGTAATAAGCCTTGAAGAATACGCTCTAGATCTTGTTGAAGATACTAAAACATCGTTTGAAAACGTTGTTGGACAAGATAGTTTAACACGTTTTGATAGTCCAAAACGTAATAAAAAACGTAGAAATAATAAGCGCAAGGGTAACCAGAGGAATACTAAAAGTAGTCAAGGCAATAAAAAGGAAACTACCAACAATAATAACACAAACAAAAATAAAAGAAGACGAAACAATAAAAGAAAACCGCAAAATGCTAAGAACAATCAAAAATAGTGTCTTAGTAATACTATTGTTGTTGTGTATGTTGTCTTGTGACAAAAACCGAGTTTTTGATGCCTACAAATCTGTACCTAATGCATGGCACAAAGACTCTGTAGCAAGTTTTAAAATTAACCCACCAGATACTATTAACCCATACAATTTATTTATAAACCTTAGAAATACCAATGCCTATAAGTACAATAATTTATTTTTAATAGTGGAGATGACATTTCCTCATGGAAAAACCATCAAGGACACTCTAGAATACCGTATGGCAGAACCCTCAGGAAAGTTATTAGGTACAGGTGTTTCCGATATAAAAGAAAATAAATTGTGGTATAAAGAAAGCGTTGTTTTTAATGAATTTGGCGAGTATGAAGTTCATATTCAACATGCCATGAGAGAGAGAGGCAAAGTAAATGGCGTTACCAATTTAGAAGGTATCACTGATGTTGGTTTTAGAGTAGAAAAGCCACAATAAGTAAATAAAAGTATCAATTGTCACACTTAGTTTTTTGCCCCAGTTTTTATAGGCTTAAAGTAGAGTGTCTTTAATATTTAAAAAGAAATGGCAAAAGCAAAAAAAGAAACAGCCCCAGTAGAAAGCTTTTCAAAATATATAAGATGGTTTTGGATGGTGTTTTTAGGGGGGATTTTTGGATTAATTCTAGTGTTTTTATTAGCGTCTTGGGGTGTACTTGGAGAAATGCCTGATCACACGGTTTTAGAAAATCCAAAAACTAATTTAGCTACTGAGATTATTTCTTCTGATGGTAAAACATTAGGTAAGTTTTATTTTAATGATAATAGAACACCTGTTGGTTATGAAGAATTACCAGAACATTTAGTTGATGCATTAATAGCTACTGAAGATGTACGTTTTCATGAACATTCTGGTATTGATGCTAGAGGGACATTACGTGCTATAGCTAAGCTTGGTAAAGGTGGTGGTGCTAGCACAATATCACAACAATTGGCAAAACAACTTTTTACAGTTAAGGTCTCTAGCAGTAAATTTGAAAGAGTTTTTCAAAAAGTTAAGGAATGGATTATAGCTACACGTTTAGAACGTCAGTACACTAAAAAAGAAATTATAGCTCAGTACTTTAATATCTATGATTTTTTAAATAATGCTGATGGTATCAGAAGTGCTTCTAGCATTTATTTTGATAAAGAACCGAACGAATTAAGTTTAAAAGAGTCGGCAATGTTAGTTGGGATGTTTAAAAACGCTTCTTATTTTAATCCCAGAAAGTATCCTGAGAGAGTCAAGGATAGAAGAAATGTTGTGCTAGCGCAAATGTGTAAGTATGGTTATATAAATGAAGCATTAAAAGATTCGCTTCAAAAAACAGAACTCGATTTAAAATATACGCCACAATCACATCGTGACGGAATTGCTACTTATTTTAGAGGATATCTAGCAACATTTATGAAAGACTGGATTAAGAAAAACCCAAAACCAGATGGCACTAAATGGAGTTTGTACAACGATGGTTTAACCATTTACACCACAATAGATTCCCGTATGCAACAGTATGCAGAGGATGCAGTACAGCAACATATGCCAAGGTTGCAGGCCGAATTTTTTGCACAGAATACACCAAAACGAAATCCAACGGCACCTTTTTTAGAGTTAGATAATAAAGAGATAAAAGATTTGATGAATCGTTCTATGCGTCAATCAGAGCGTTGGCGACACATGAAATACGATTTAAAAAAATCAAATGAAGAGATTATCGCATCTTTTCAAAAGCCAGTAGCAATGTCGGTTTTTGCATGGAAGGATGGAAAGCCATCAGAAATAGACACCATTATGAAGCCCATTGATTCTATGCGTTATTACAAATCGTTCTTGAGAACAGGTATGATGTCTATGGATCCACGTACAGGACATGTAAAAGCATGGGTAGGTGGTATGGATTATAAGCATTTTCAATACGATATGGTAAAACAGGGTAAACGACAAATAGGGTCTACCTTTAAGCCTTTTGTGTATACCTCCGCAATAGATCAATTGCATTTTTCGCCATGCGATGAGTTTCCAGACACACCGTTTTGTATAGAAGCTAATAAATATGGTAATCCTGAAGAGTGGTGTCCTAAAAATTCAAATCATAATTATGGTGGTAATCGCAGTTTAAAAAACGCATTAGCTAATTCTGTTAATACAGTTACTGCACGTTTAATTGATAAGGTTGGGCCACAAACTGTTGCAGATTTAGCCGTGAAATTGGGTGTAGAGTCTGAAATTCCTCCAGTACCGTCAATTGCTTTAGGTACACCAGATGTTAGCGTTTATGAAATGGTGGGAGCATATTCTGCTTTCGCTAATAAAGGGGTATACACCAAACCTGTAATGGTTACTAGTATTGAAGATAAAAATGGTACGATTTTATACCAATTTAAACCAGAGACTCGAGATGTTTTAAGTGAAGAAACGGCTTATGTTGCAGTTAAACTTATGGAAGGTGTTACTCAAAGTGGCTCAGGATCTGGCTTACGTCATAATTACAAGAAAAATTTTGCTGTCTATAAGAAAGTTGTAACTGGCTATCCTTATGAGTTTACTAATTCTATTGCTGGAAAAACAGGGACTACGCAAAACCAAAGTGATGGTTGGTTTATGGGCATGGTACCTAATTTAGTAACTGGAGTTTGGGTTGGTGGAGAAGAAAGATCTATACATTTTAGTGGTATAGGATATGGTCAAGGGGGTGTGATGGCACTGCCAATTTGGGGTATTTATATGAAAAGCTGTTATGCTGATGAAAATTTAAATATTTCCAAAGAAGAGTTTGAGGCTCCAGAAAGCTTATCCATAACAGTAGATTGCTCTAAAGCTACTGGGAAAACAGTGATAGATGGTAATGATTTAAAAGATGATGACATTCCCGAAGATTTAGACTTTGGTTAATGATAAAGTACTCAAATATTTATTAATCAATACTTTGCAAACAGACTCATTTCAAAACTTCAAAACGATATGGAGTAGTATTATTGGTGTTACTCCAGAATCATTTAAAACACAGTTAACAGAGAAACTTACTGAAAACCTTGAGGTGTTTAAAAACGGTATCGGTGTTTCTGCGCTTACTGTTTTTGATATGGAGAAAAATGGGTTTATATATGTTGATGAAGATATAGAGCGTGTAACGGGTATACCCAAACCTTTATATTTTGAAAAGGGAGCATCGTATGTATTATCCAGAGCAATACTTCAGCATGTGCCTTTATTGATAAGCTCTACACTTAAACAGCGTAATTTTTTTAAAAATAAGTCGCAAGAATTTTATAATAACTTTATCGTTAATCGTGAGTTTGCCTATAAATCAAAAAGAGAACCTGTAAATTGGGTGCTGCACCAAGTGGTTAGACATCTGTTTAATGCTTCAGGAAAATTATTTGGTGTTGTTGTATTGCAAACACAACTTAAAAACTCCAATTACATTGGGAAATTCCGCTTCAATATTTATGATAAAAAGAAGAATATAATAGTATACCCAAAGTTAGGTGTAAAGCATTCGTATATTCATGATTTAACAGATAGAGAAAGGCAAGTCATCAATCTGTTGCTTCAAAATAAAACCAATAAAGCCATTGCTGAAGAATTGCATATCAGCTATCATACTGTACGAACACACAGAAAATCAGCAATGAAAAAATTGAATTGCCATTCCATTTATGAATTGGCAAGAGAATATTCAGTGTTATTAAATGGAGACTAAGGCGTACAGTCGTCGTCTTCATCGTCTAAGAATCCATCTCCATCATCATCTATTCCGTTATCGCAAATTTCGCATACACAATCATTATCTGTACAATCTGTAAACCCATCGTTATCATCATCAATACCGTTATTACAGATTTCTGATTTCGTATTGTCATTATCATCATTCTCACAATTAGAGAATAGAATAAGGCCAAAAAGTACGATTGCAAATTTTAAAATAGATGTCTTCATAAGTAGTTAATTTTGAGTTGTTGTTAACTGGTTACCATGGTTTGTGCTGGCGTTTACCAGTTGATTTTCCTGTAGTTGTAGAAGTTTCTTCGTCTTGACCTGGCTCAGCATAATCTCCACATTGATTAATGGTAAATAGAGCAAATAGAAGTAATAAAAATTTTGACATATTACATTTTTTTGTAAAAGTCATATTATGAAAAGTGATTTCAAATACCTCATTGAGGTATTTTTAATGAAATGATGATAAGGAAAAAAGAATATTACACTAAAAATCAGATACGTTTAGCAAACTCAATAAAGAAATTAACAGATTCTGGGTTGCGCATGGCGTCTAAATTTATTGAGGTTTCAATAGGCATTTTTAATAAAATCTTCTTAATAGGAGCTTCCATTTTTTTACCACTTATAGTATAAGGGATGTCTTTAACTTCAATAATTTCATCAGGAACATGTCGTGGAGAATAGTCTGTTTTTAGTTGATTATTGATATTTGACTTTATGTTTTCTGATAATTCAAAACCAGATTTAAGCTTAACAAATAAAGGCATGTAATGCTTGCCTTCATCCAATTCTAAATTTATAATTAAGGAGTCCTCTACAGCTGAAATTTTATTAACAGCACTATATATTTCACTTGTACCAATTCTAATACCATGCCTATTTAATGTGGCGTCAGAGCGTCCATAAATTACCAAACCTCCTGTTTTAGAGTTTATTTTAATAAAATCGCCATGGCGCCATTTCCCCGGATAATCCTCAAAATAAGAAGACTTGTATCTTGCATTGTTTTCATCATTCCAAAAGTAAATAGGCATGGAGGGCATGGGTTTGTCAATAACCATCTCACCTAAAACATCTTTAATTGGTTTACCATTATCATCTAAGGCATGTAGCGATACACCTAAAGCTCTACATTGAATTTCTCCAGAATGCACACTATTAAGAGGCGTACCTCCAACAAAGGCGGTACATACATCAGTACCTCCAGCCATAGAACATAACCAAACATCAGATTTTATATTATTGTACACATAATCGAAAGCTTCAGCTGGTAATGGAGCACCTGTAGAACTAATAGAACGGATAGACGACAAATCATGAGCTGCTTTTAAATCTAGCTGCTTTTTCATATTAGCTACTAAAAAAGGTGCACTAGTACCAAAATGATGAAGTTTAAGTTTATCTGAAAGGCTCCAAAGCGCATCAAATTTTGGATAGGTTGGAGAGCCATCATATAACACAATAGAAGCTCCCATCAACAAGGCCGATTGTAAAAAATTCCACATCATCCACCCCGTTGTTGTAAACCAAAAATAGAGTTCACCAGATTTTGTATCGTTGTGAAATGCCATGTACTTATAATGCTCTAATAAAATACCACCGTGAGAGTGTACAATCGCTTTAGGCAAACCTGTGGTTCCTGAGGAATATAGCACCCATATAGGGTGGTTAAAATCTACAGGTTGAAATTCCAGTTTACCACCATCCTTTTTAAAGATGGTATTTATGTCAATGTAATCTTCAGAAAAACGCTCCAGCGTATTATTATCTAAATAAGGCAAGATGATAACCTTTTTTAATGTAGGGAGTTCAGAAACTATGTCTTTAACGGTGTCTGTTTTACTATAAGGTTTTCCATTATAAAGATAGCCATCTACAGCAATGAGCACTTTGGGTTGTATTTGGGCAAAACGATTTACTACACTTTCAGTCCCGAAATCTGGAGAGGTGCTAGACCACACTGCACCAATTGCATTTGCAGCAAGAAAGGCTATAGTAGCTTCAGGAACATTTGGCAGAAAAGCTACAACACGATCACCTTGGGTAACACCTAGGGATTTAAAATACATAACCATAGAAGCTACTTTAGCTTCAAGAGTTTTCCAAGATATTTCTTCTTGAAGACCACTTTCATTACTAAAATAAATAGCTGTTTGGTCTGGTTTAGATGTCCTAAAAATATGTTCTGCGTAATTTATAGAGGCACCTTCAAACCATTTACAGCTTGGCATATTATAAGATGATAATACTTTTGTATATGGGGTATGCGATATTATCTTAAAATAGTGCCAGATACTTTCCCAGAAGTCTTCAATATTATTGGTAGACCATTCCCATAACTCATCGTAATCTTTAAACTTTAGGTTGTGATTTTCTTGTAGCCAATTACAATAGTGTTGTACATGGCTTTCCTTTTTAAACAAATGAGATCCTTCCCAAAGCTTTTTCATATAAATCTTAATAAATTTTCGTCCTCAAATATAGAGCTTATATGAGTTAATAAATAGTTAAAACATTTATGATTAAGATTTAGTGATATGGGTTTTATCGATAAAAGACAAACTAGAATTGCATTTCGTCGATTTTTTATGTTTTTAATCGTGTTTTTTGAAAAAAAATAAGATATTAGTTGTCCCAAATCAACCAGATTAAAAAATAGATTTTTCTCAAATCTATCATAAACTTAAAATTCTCATGATATGGCAACAGATCTATCTGAACAACCTACGAAAAGGGAAAGTAAATTTAAGGAAACTTTGAGCGAACAAATACGGTTTGTAAAAGGATTTCTTTACTTAACCAAGAAAATATTTATGCTTTAATCGAAAAAGAGGGATAAGCTTAAATGTTATTAATCTTGCATAGAATCTACTGCTATTTAGATTTTAAGCAAGATTTTCTTTTTACATCCCTTTTGGAATCGCATCAATTAACTTTTTTGTGTAAGCCTTTTTAGGGTTAGCATAAATACGATCTGCATCTCCTAGTTCTTCAATTTTTCCCTTGTTCATAACCAAGAGCTGATCTGCCATGTACTTTACCACTGCCAAATCATGTGATATGAAAATATAGGTAAATCCAAAATCAGTTTTAAGCTCATTAAGGAGGTTTAAAACTTGTGCTTGCACAGAAATATCCAAGGCAGACACAGATTCATCACAAACAATTAATTTTGGTTGCAAAGCAATGGTTCTAGCAATACCGATACGTTGACGCTGACCACCAGAAAATTCATGGGGATATCTGTTAACGTGGGCTTCGGATAAACCAACACGTTCTAAAATTTCAATCACTTTGGCCTTACGCTCATCATCTGTTGCGTAAAGTTTATGAACCTGCATAGGTTCTAGTATCGCTTTGCCTACGGAGATTCTGGGATTTAATGAAGCAAAAGGATCTTGAAATATTATTTGAATATCTTTTCTCAACGCCCTGGTTTCAGTAGAAGATAGCTTGGTTATATCTACGCCTTTATAATTAATAATACCCGATGTTGCTTTATCCAATTGTAAAATAGCATTACCTAAAGTAGATTTTCCACAACCAGACTCGCCTACCAAACCTAAGGTTTCCCCTTCGTACAATTTAAAGCTTACACCATTAACAGCCTTAAAGGATTCTGGTTTAGAAAACCATCCTGATTTAGATACATATTCTTTTTCTACATCTATAACTTCTAATAAGGGGGGTTGGCTGTACAATTGCTCATGCGCTTTTTTGCGGTCTGAGGGTAATATAATTTCAGACTTTAAAGTATCATTCAAAACATCTTTAATAGTTGGTAATACTTTTAAGCGCTCATTTAAAGAAGGTCTGGAATTGATTAGTGCTCTAGTGTAATCGTTTTTAGGATGTTTAAAAATATCTTCAATACTTCCTGTTTCAACAATCTTACCCTTATACATAACCAAAACCCTATCAGCTATCTCTGAAATCAAAGCCAAATCGTGGGTAATGAATATGATGCTCATTTTGGTCTCTGCCTGTAGCTCTTTTAAGAGACTAATAATTTCTTTTTGAACAGTAACATCTAAAGCTGTAGTGGGTTCATCAGCAATTAAAATATCTGGTTTACAAGCAATGGCCATGGCAATCATTACCCGTTGTTTTTGCCCTCCAGAAATCTCATGAGGATAAGCTTTAAAAACACGTTCAATATCTGGAAGTCTAACTTTTTCAAATAAAGACAATGTTTCAATCTTAGCCTCTTTTTTAGATAGGTTTGTGTGTTGCAATAAGATTTCTAATACTTGTTTGCCACAGGTCATAGATGGATTTAAAGAACTCATAGGCTCTTGAAAAATCATTGCTATTTTGAGGCCTCTTATATTTTGAAACGCTTTATTGGTAAGCTGTGTTATATCAATAGCATTATAAATAATACTTCCATTCGAAATTTTGGAAATCCGTTTAGGGAGTAACCCTAAAATAGCTAAAGAGGAAACAGATTTTCCAGAACCAGATTCTCCCACAATACCTAATATTTCATTTTCATTTAAATCATACGAAATATTATGGATAACGTGTGTATTGTTAAAAGCAATGGAGAGGTGTTTTACAGATAAAATAGGTGTCATGCATCAAGAACAGTATTTTCAAATATACTAAATAGAAGTTTTATACTATAGTTTGTGTGAGCAGACATGCTAATGTAGGTTTTTTCTTAATCAAGAATATGGCTTTCCCATAAAATGATTAAATCCCTTTAAATCAATGAATAAAGAGATTGTTTTTTTGAAAAAAAATAGTACTTTAAACATGAAAATTAATTTTTAACCAACCCCCTATGAGAAAAATTACCTTTACCTTATTAGTGCTTTTCAATGTGCTTTTTATTTGCTCACAAGAAAAGCAAACTCCAAAAAGAATTTCAATTGCCAACCCTTCTCAATTTACATTACAGAAAATTCAGAAAGCAGGTATAGATTTAACATGTGGCCCTAGATTTATCAACAATAACTTAGAATTAGAACTTAGTTATGCGGAATTATTAGAGCTACAAAAAAGCGGTATCTATTATCAAGTTTTAATAGATGATTTAACCAAATACTATAGTGATAGAAATACCTTTGAGTTACCAATAGCAAAAAACACTTTAAGAAGTTTAAAGAAAAAACCAAAAAAACAGATTGGTGGTTCTACCACTCAAAAAAGTTTGAGTTTACAGAATATCTTAGTTGGTAATCCTACACAACATGACGAATGCGAGGAAATAAACTGGCCAGTGCCCACAAACTTTCAATTAGGGAGTATGGGAGGTTGCTTAACAGTAAGCGAAACCCTAGCTCAATTAGATTTGATGCGTAGCTTGTATCCAAATCTTATATCTGTAAAAACAGATGCTTCTCCTTCTGGTCAGACTACTCATGGTAACTCTACCGGGGGTACTACATGGCCAGGACAAACCGTATATTATGTTAGGATATCTGATAATCCAGATGTCGATGAATCTAATGAGCCAGAAACTTTAATAACAGGTATGATTCATGCCAGAGAAGTTAATAGCTTAATGAATATTATGTACTTTATGTGGTACATACTTGAAAATTATAACAGTGACCCTTTCATCAAGAATGTGGTTGATAATCAAGAGCTGTACTTTATACCGATAATTAATCCTGATGGATTGCGTTGGAATGAAGTTATTGCACCTAACGGAGGAGGTTTACAACGAAAAAATCTTAGGCCAGGTGTTGCAGATAACGGTACAACAGGGACGTCAAATAATGTTAGGGGCATTGATTTGAATAGAAACTTCAACTACTATTGGGGTATCGACAATTCTGGGTCATCTCCAACTGAGAGTAGTAATACGTACAGAGGGCCGTCTGCAGGTTCAGAGCCTGAAACCCAAATAGTTCAAGATTTCGTGGCGCTTCATGATTTTAAAGTGGGGGTAAATCATCATTCTGGATTAAATTCGATAGTAACATCGTCTTATAATGGAAGCCTCACAGCTGCGGATTCTGGTCGCGAGGATGAATACGCTAAAATATGTCATGATTTAACACATTACAATAGATATATTTATGGATCTGCACCAAATACACTAACATCTGCAAACGGAGATGCAAACGATTGGATGCTTGGTGGCCCTGCAGTGACTTCGGGAGGACAAACCAGTTCTGGTTCAGGAAAAGATATTTTGGCTTTTGCTCCTGAAAATGGAGATGACTTTTGGCCAGCACCTTCACAAATTACACCAATTGCTCAAAATGCCATGCGCATGAATTTCCTTTCTGTGCTATATTCTGGGAAATTTGCAAAATTACACGACCTTAATCTTAGTGCAATTTCCTCAACTTCTGGAGATTTAACCTTTGGGGTGGAGTACTTAGGTAAAACCTATGATGATATTACATTAACAGTTGCACCTGTGTCCTCGAACATTACCTCAATAACATCGCCATCAACACAAACAGGGTGGACTAAATTAGAGCAAAGAAATTTAACAGTACCTTACACTTTAGATGCCGGCATACAACCTAATGATGAAATTGAATTTCAAGTTACCTTAAGTAATAATGATTTTGTGCTCTACCAGGCTAACTACGTTAAGTATTATCAAGCAAGTGTGTTATTTGCGGATGATCCAGATGTTACAGGAACCTCTAATTGGACAACCTCAGGAGGTAGCTGGGGAACAACAACAGATGCCTATTCTGGTTCTGCTGCAATTACTGATTCGCCATCAGGTGCTTACAGTGATAATGAGAATAAAACCATTACATTAAATTCAACAATCGATTTATCAGTGACATCGCAAGCATTGGTTCAGTATTATGCAAAATGGGATTTGGAGCGTAATTATGATTTGGTACAAATAGAGGCAAGTACCAATGGAGGAGGTAGTTGGACAGCCTTATGCGGTAATTATAATAAACCAGCAGCTGGTTTTGATACAAACTTTCATTTGAACAAAAACACCTCTACCTTTAGGAATCACCAGTCCACAAACGGAGATATTGTTTACGATGGTGATACTATGGACAAATGGGTAATGGAAGAGATTTATATCAATGCCACTGAAAACACATTTTTGTTGGGACAGAGTAATGTGCAAATTCGTTTTAGGCTTAAAAGTGATAGCTTAAATAGAGAGGATGATTTAACAACCACCTTTGATGGATTTTCTTTTGATGATTTTAGGGTAATTAGCATTCAAACTCCTTGTGTGTTATCTGTACCAACTTCAGTTACTGCAGATAATGTTACGGTAACAGCTGCTACTATTACTTGGGATAACATTCCTTCTGCAACTTATGATTTAAGATATCGTGATATTGGTAATTCTAATTGGACAGATGTTAATGGGCTAACTGTACCCACAACAGATTTAACAGGTTTGGTGGCGAGCACTGATTATGAGGTGCAAGTAAGAAGCCTTTGTGGAACAAATACATCAAGTTACAGTGCATCTACTAATTTTACTACGAATGATTTTGTCGCTTGTACAGGTACAACCATTAATGTATTTCCTTATGCTGAAGGGTTTGAAGGATCAATTGGGGATTGGAGTCAGTCATCAGCAGATGATTTAGACTGGTTAGTAAACTCAGGAACCACACCATCTGCAGATACGGGGCCATCAGCTGCAATAGAAGGCTCTAGTTATATCTATGTTGAAGCCTCAACAGAAGGAACTGGCTTCCCTGACAAACGCGCAATTATAAGCTCGCCTTGTTTAGATCTGTCAGGAATGGTTCAAGCTACTTTTAGTTTTCAATACCATATGTTTGGAGCTGCAGATATGGGGACAATAGATTTAGAGATTAGCAACGATAATGGTACTAATTGGACGAGTCTTTGGAGCCAATCTGGAAATCAAGGTAACTCATGGTTACCTGTTGATGTTAACTTAGATGCTTATGTAGGAGGAAGTGTTCAGTTAAGATTTAATAGGTTTGTGGGTAGTACATGGCAAGCTGATATAGCCATTGATGCTATTAGCGTTACAGTATTTGACGGAGTAGATACTACACCTCCAGTAATAACTTTAAATGGAGATGCTGCAGTTGATGTTATAATAGGAAATACCTATAATGATGAGGGAGCAACTGCTACAGATAACATAGATGGTGATATAACAAGCAATATTGTGGTCGGAGGGGATACTGTAGATAGTAATACCTTAGGGAGCTATGTAATAACTTATGATGTAAGTGACGTAGCAGGAAATGCAGCAACCCAAGTAACTAGAACGGTAAATGTTATAGAAGCAGTGCCAGGATGTTCAGGAGGTATAACTACGTATCCTTATGCACAGGGATTTGAAGGTAGTATTGGAGATTGGAGTCAGTCATCGGCCGATGATTTAGATTGGTTGGTAAATTCAGGAAATACACAATCGAACAACACGGGACCATCTGGGGCTGTTGAAGGTAGTAGTTACATATATGTTGAAGCATCAGGTAATAATACTGGGTACCCTAGTAAGAGAGCGATCATTACTTCCCCTTGTTTTGATTTGTCAAGTGCTAGTGCAGCAAATTTCAGTTTTCAATATCATATGTTTGGTGTTGCAGATATGGGAAGTGTTGATTTAGAAATAAGTAATGATGATGGAGTATCTTGGGTAAGCCTCTGGAATCAAACAGTAAATCAAGGAGATACGTGGTTGTTGGTAAATATAGACCTAGGTAGTTATGTTGGAGGAAGTGTTCAATTGAGATTTAATAGGTTAACAGGAGACACTTGGAGAGCTGATGTTGCTATTGATGATGTTAATCTTACTGCAGTAGAGGAAGATACCACCGCTCCAGTAATTACCCTAAACGGCAATGCTACGATAGATTTAAACGTAGGGGATACTTACACAGAAGAAGGCGCGACTGCGAGCGATAATATTGATGGGGACATCACAGCGAACATCGTTATCGGTGGCGATGTGGTGGACACGAATACTGCTGGCACGTACATAGTAACCTATGATGTGAGCGATGCAGCTGGCAACGCTGCCACACAAGTAACCAGGACGGTAAACGTGATACCAGATACCACCGCTCCGGTCATAACCCTAAATGGCAGTGCCACTGTTGATTTAAACGTAGGGGACACCTACACAGAAGAAGGCGCCACGGCAACCGATAATATAGATGGTAACATCACGGCGAACATCGTCATTGGCGGCGATGTAGTGGACACCAATACTGCTGGCACGTATATAGTGACCTATGATGTAAGCGATGCAGCTGGCAACGCAGCCACACAGGTAACCAGAACGGTAAACGTGATACCAGATACCACTGCTCCAGTAATTACACTCAATGGCAGTGCCACGTTAGATTTAAATATTGGCGGTATTTATACAGAGGAGGGAGCTACAGCAAGCGATAATATAGATGGGGACATCACGGCAAACATCGTTATCGGTGGCGATGTAGTGGACACCAATACAGCGGGCACGTACATAGTGACCTATGATGTGAGCGATGAAGCGGGCAACGCGGCAACACAAGTAACCAGAACGGTAAACGTGATACCAGATACCACTGCTCCAGTAATTACACTCAATGGCAGTGCCACGTTAGATTTAAATATTGGCGGTATTTATACAGAGGAGGGAGCTACAGCAAGCGATAATATAGATGGGGACATCACGGCAAACATCGTTATCGGTGGCGATGTAGTGGACACCAATACAGCGGGCACGTACATAGTGACCTATGATGTGAGCGATGAAGCGGGCAACGCGGCAACACAAGTAACCAGAACGGTAAACGTAATACCAGATACCACCGCTCCAGTAATTACCCTAAACGGCAATGCTACGATAGATTTAAACGTAGGCGATACCTACACGGAAGAAGGCGCCACGGCGACAGATGATTTAGATGGGGACATAACCGCAAACATCGTCATTGGTGGCGATGTAGTGGACACCAATACAGCTGGTACGTACATAGTAACCTATGATGTAAGCGACGCAGCGGGCAACACGGCGACACAGGTAACCAGAACGGTAAACGTGATACCAGATACTACCGCTCCAGTAATTACCCTTAACGGCAATGCCACGATAGATTTGAATGTAGGCGATACCTATACAGAAGAAGGCGCCACGGCAAGCGATAATATAGATGGGGACATCACGGCGAACATCGTCATCGGTGGCGATGTAGTGGACACCAATACAGCTGGCACGTATATAGTGACCTATGATGTAAGCGATGCAGCGGGCAACGCAGCCACACAGGTAACCAGAACGGTAAACGTGATACCAGATACTACCGCTCCAGTAATTACCCTTAACGGCAATGCCACGATAGATTTGAATGTAGGCGATACCTATACAGAAGAAGGCGCCACGGCAAGCGATAATATAGATGGTGACATCACGGCGAACATCGTCATCGGTGGCGATGTGGTGGACACCAATACTGCTGGTACGTACATAGTGACCTATGATGTAAGCGATGCAGCGGGCAATGCCGCCGCACAAGTAAGCAGAACGGTAAATGTAAATAGTATACCTACAGATGTGGTTATACACCAAGGCTTTTTTGAAACAGCGCTTGATGGTTGGATCGACGGAGGAACTGACTGTGCGCGAGTATCAGACTCAAGGTCGTATGAAGGTAGTTTCTCGATTAGAATCCGTGATAATTCTGGAACAGCATCATCGATGACATATTCAAATGTAGATTTAACATCATTTGCTGAGGTACAAGTAGATTTTTACTTTTACGTAACTAGTATGGAAAGTAATGAGGATTTTTGGTTACGCTATTTTAATGGATCTTCATGGATCACTGTTGAGACTTGGGCTAGTGGAATAGACATCAATAACAATACATTTTATAATGCAACTGTCGTTATTCCAGCATCTGTGTATAATTTTGCTTCAAATTCTGGATTTAGATTTCAATGTGATGCTTCAGGAAACAATGACCAAATTTTTGTAGATCAAGTTACAATTACTGGATTTGGATCTGCCACAGGAAGTGGTAATAGTCTTGTGAATTTAGGTAGTACTACCAAAACAGGTATAGAAAAGAGTATTGCAGATTTCGAGGAATTTAAAGTATATCCTAACCCGGTTAAAGACGCATTCTTAAATGTTGAAGTTCCCGGAGTTTCTAACTTTAGCTATAAAGTTATGAATATGCTAGGACAAATTGTTATTGAAGGGACATCCACAGGTAAAATTAATGTTGATAGAATTGAGAGTGGAATGTATCTACTTGAAGTTAATGATGGAGATGAATTGTTGATTAAGAGGTTTATCAAAGAATAGCCTAAGAATTAATATTTTTTAATGAAAGTCCAGATTTGATCTTTTAAATCTGGGCTTTCTTATACCTGTATAATTTCATCACTGTTTAATAGATTATCGCCTCGTAATCTAAGAAAAATCTGTGCTACAGCAATGGTGTCCTTTTCACAATAATCAATAATTCGGTCAATATTACCTTCCTCATAATACACACCATAAACTTCACTACCATCAATATCGTCCTTTGGAGATGGAATACCTAAAACATTAGTTAAAAGCTTTAAAGATGTGTATGTTTTATAATCGCCAAATTTCCATAGTTCTAAGGTGTCCAAGTGAGGTACTTCCCAGGGTTTTTTACCAAAAAGGTTGAGTTTATAAGGTAATTCAATGGCATTGATAATCATACGGCGAGCAATGTAAGGAAAATCGAATTCCTTACCATTATGGGCACATAACAGATGCTTGTTTTGACTAAAATGTGTTATTAATAAGTTTTTAAAATCCTTTAAAATAGTAATCTCATCGCCATAAAACGAGGTTACCCTAAACATACGTCTTTGTCCTTGAAATTTAAAATAACCCACCGAAATGCAAATAATTTTTCCGAATTCCGCCCAAATTCCTGCTCTATCGTAGAACGCTTCAGGAGTAAATTCATCTTTACGTTGGTATTGCGATTTTTGTTCCCAAAGTGTTTGTTTTGTTGTATCTAAATCAGAAAAACTTTGGGTTTCAGGAACAGTTTCAATGTCCAGAAATAAGATGTCTTCAAGGTTTAATTTCGAAATCATTGAGACAGCATTTTGTAGGCTTCTTCTATATAAATATCAATATCAGAAGTAAATTGCCCAACGACATTATTTACACCTTTAGAATGCCCTAATCTTACAATTATAAGGTTGTCATTAGGTTCAACAATAACATATTGCCCTAAATGGCCACGCATCATAAAAAAGTCTTTATCTCCAATAGATTTAAGCCACCAACCATAACCGTATACAGCACCATCAGGATATACAGGTTTTAAGGATTTAGCAACAAAAGTAGAATCTAAAATTTGTTTACCATTCCACTTGCCATGGTCCTTGTAAAGCTTTCCAAAACGAGCAAAATCTTTGGCATTACTGGCAATACAACAATACGCCTTTACCAAATCATGAGCTTCGCTATCTACCTGCCATAGTGTTGGGTTTTCGCAACCCAGAGGTTTCCAAAAACTTTCGGTTAAATAATCATACAGTTTTTTACCAGTAGCTTTTTCAATAACCATGGCCAACATTTGTGTGTCGCCACTAGAATATTTAAAACTTTTACCCGGTTCTTTTTCCATTTTTAATCCCAACATTACCTTTTCTAAATCATCATCAAAATAGGCGCGTGTTACTATAGAAAAAGGCGAATAGTACCGTTCATCCCAAGTGGTACCAGACGCCATAGAAGATAAGTGGCCAACCGTCATTTTTGCTGCCAAACCTTCGCTAAATGATGGTAAAAAATCACATACTGGTTGGTCTAAGCCTTTTATATACCCTTCGGCTATAGCTTTACCCATAAGACCAGAAACATAGCTTTTGGCCATAGAAAACGAGTTGGACTGTGAATCTTCATTAAACCCATCATAATAATTTTCAAACCAAATACTATCGTTTTTTATAATTACATAAGCAATCGTACCATTGTCCTTGTTTATTAGGTTTAGCGTTGCAGTTTCTTTTGCTGTATTGTAGTCTTTATGTAAAGGCCAAGGTTGCGGGGTACCATTATTAATAGATCTATTATCAAAATATTTATAATCCTCTAGATAAGCAGTAGTATGCCCTTTTAAATAAATAGTTCTTACAGCCTTAATAAGGTAATCAGTGTCCGTAATGTAAAGGATAACAATTAGTAAGCCTATTAGTATTACTAACCATTTTATGAATTTTCTTAGGAATCGCATATTTAGTTTTTGAAGTTGTAACTAAGATATGAAAATTCTTATTGGTTTTTAAACTTAGCTTTTCGCTGGCGTTTTTTCTTGTAAAAACCTTTATCGGCAACGTAAATAGTTTTGCTTAATTCAGCAATAACAGCACCGTCTTTTTTTAGGATATTTGGTGTTTTCACAACATCTATTTCCCCTTTTTTAGCAATATCTTTTTTTATAGTTTCAATTTCTACCTCAGAGAATACAAAATCACAAAACACAGTTTCTCTGGCAGGTCTCTTATACTTTATGGTTGCGGCTTTATCCCATACAATATAATCGTTTCCCAAAATGGCCATAAGCTGTATCATATAAATAGGGTCTGTTGCACCAAGCATGCTTCCACCAAAAATTGTCCCAACATAATTTCTGTTTTTCCAGCTTAAAGGAATTTTAATCTTCACAAAATGCAAATCTTCAGAAACTTCTATAATTTTAGCAGTAGTCCTACGATACATAGGCGACCAATTAAAGCCATATTTATAGATTTGGGCATCAGTAAAAAAGTGTTTGGCTATATTACTTAAAGTCTTATACATACTAATACATATTATTTTTTGGGCGCTACCCCTCCTAAGGTCGGGTCAGGCTATCCGTTGCAAGTCCTCGTTCGTGCCTCACTGTGGGCTTTCCACTACTATCCTTAGCGCGGGCATGCCCGTAAAAGCCATTACCAGAATTACAATTAAGGAGATGTTTGCTAAGTTAAGGGTCACTTAAAAAAGGGATTGTTGTTTATAAGGGCTCTCATGTTCTAAAAGCCATTGTTTACGTTGCAATCCGCCTGCATAACCAGTTAACGACCCATCGCTTCCTATAACACGATGACAAGGTACAATTATCCAAAGCGGATTTTTACCATTGGCATTGGCAACAGCACGAATAGCTTTAACATCGCCCAGTGCTTTAGAAAGCTCAAGATACGATAGTGTTTTCCCAAAAGGAATTTTCTCTAACTGTTTCCAGACTTTAAGCTGAAATTCAGTACCTGTAGGATTTAATTTTAAATCAAACGCTTTTCTAGAGCCATCAAAATATTCGTTAAGCTGGGTAACACAATCTTCAAGAACTACAGGAATAACGTCAGTAACTTCTTCTTCAGAATTAAGAATGGAAACAGAAGAAATTCCTAATTCGTTACCCATAATTTTTGTAAAACCCAAGGGCGAACTAATGATGCATTCTTCCATTATTTTTTTGTTGAAGATACAAAATATAAAAAACGATATTTTTTTTGATGACATTTTAAATATGTATCGATGTATATAAAACAAATATTACATGATATGAAGACAACAAAAACAGTACTCTATCTATTCTTACTAGTAGGGTTAACCCTTTTTGGTTGCTCAGGAAGTGACGATAATGATACAGAAGAAGAGTTTAGTCTTATTCTTATTGCAGGTTCGTGGTCTGGAACTTTCGATGGTGGAGATTCTGGTGATTATTCGGTAGTTGTAGGTACAGACGGAACAGTAACAGGCACCGCATTTTCTAACGACTTACAACGAAATTTAGCACTCAATGGCACTATTGATGACGATGGTAATTTAGATGCCGTTGTTGGCTCAGCAGAAAACGGCGCATCATTTACAGGAAAATTTAGAGCAACTACTTCTTCAGGAACTTGGAGAAATCCCAGTTTAAATTTAACAGGTACTTGGGAGGGAACGAAAGACCAGTAACTAAAATATTGGCTATTAATTTTAGTTTATTCCTACAGAAAGGGTCTACAGTGTTTATTTTAATGTAGGCCCTTCTGTTTATAGGTGATGCTAATTTCTAGTATCTTGTTTTATTCCTCAATAATACCAAGCTTTTTAGCGCGAGCTTCCCAACTTTTTCTAGCCAGGTGTTGCAGGTCTGATACATTATCACTCTCGTCCATAATTTCCATTCCTAATAGTGTTTCAATAACATCTTCCATGGTTACCAAACCACTAACAGAGCCATACTCATCTACAACAAGCGCCATATGGTTTCTGCTTTCCACTAACTTTTCAAACAATGTGGGAATTGGTAAACCCCGGTTAACAACAATAATATCACGTTTTAAACCTGAAAGTTTTTTTGAACCCTTCCCCAAAGCCATTTCTTTAAAAATTTCATCCTTTAAAACAAGCCCCGTAATGTTATCTGAATCATCGGCATATACAGGAATTCTGGAAAAACGCAGGTTTAAATTACGCTTAAAAAAGTCTTCAACGGTCGTAGTTTCATCTTCGGTTTGCATTACAGTTCTTGGTGTCATTACATCTTTGGCAAACACTTCTTTAAAGGTTAGAAGGTTTTTAATAATTTTACTTTCGTTTTCTTGAAAAACACCCTCTTCATGCGCAATATCCGTCATTGCCATAAATCCCTCGCGACTTAATACACTACCGTGCCCCTTACCTCCAATTAATTTAGTTGTGAGTTGGAGTAGCCATAAAATGCCTGTCCATTTTAATGGAAAAATGAGTATTTTTAATGCTTTTGCTGTGAAATTGGCTAAACCTTTCCAATAGGTAGCTCCAATAGTTTTCGGAATAATTTCAGAGGCAACTAAGATTAATATGGTCATGATTGTAGAGACGACGCCCACCATAACATCTTCAGTATACTCGAATCCCAAAATACTTTTTGTTTCTGAACCATACATTTCAGCGTAAGCCACTTTTGCCTGTACACCAACTAAAATAGCACCAACAGTATGGGCTATCGTATTCAAGGTTAATATTGCAATTAATGGGCGGTCAACATCTTTTTTAAGGATTTCAAGTTCTATGGCATAGGTTTTACCTTCTTGTTTTTTTAAATTAATAAATGTTGGTGTAACACTTAATAAAACTGCTTCTAGTATAGAGCATAGAAAAGAAAAGAATATAGAAATAATGCCGTAGAATATCAGTAAGGCCATGGCTAAGTTTTAGTTTCGGGCTAATTTACAAAATCAATTTAACTAATAAGGATGTAACACTCTTGTTGAATTGTCAAATAAGCTGTATATTGAAAGAAATGTCTTAACACCCTCTATTTTGATACGAAAATCAATCTTTTTTCTACTCTTTTTTTGTTTGGTTACGTCTCTAAGGTCACAATCAAAAGACACCATAAAACTCCAAAACGTTACTAGAAACACTTTTGCCGAAAAAATTTATCTTCAACTTAATAATACAGTCTTTACCACTAACGAAACAGTTTGGTTTAAGGCCATTGTAACTGATGCTAAAAATACACCTACTAAACTAAGTGGCGTTTTGCATGTGGAACTTATCGATTTTGATAAACATGTTATAGCTACTAAAAAGCTTAAGCTTGAAAACGGTATTGCTGATAATTTTTTTCAGCTAAATGAAAAATATCCATCAGGACGTTATTTAGTAAGAGCTTATACAGAGTGGAACAAAAACTTTGGCGACGATTTTATTTCTAAACAATATATAAACCTTTTTCGGCCCAATAGAGAGCAAGGAGCATCTCCTATTCAAAACGTAACACTATCAAAGATTGGCACTGAGCAATATGAAATTTCCGCTCAATTTTTTCCAGAGTTTATAAAAACAGATTATAAGAAAGATTTATTGGTTTATATTAAAGCAGATGAATTTGTGGATTCCGTTGAGGTTAGATCAAAAAAAGGTGCTTATAAGCTACAATATCAGCTTCAAAAAGATGCTATAGCTGTAAACCTAAGGATGAAGTTAGAAGACACTAAGTTAAAAAACTTTAAAACCAGAGTAGAGAAAACATACAACAAAACTATTGCAATTGATAGAGATTATATAGACCTACAATTTTTCCCAGAAGGTGGAAAGTTAATTGATGATTTAACGGGTAAACTTGCTTTTAAAGCGCTAAACTATAAAGGTTTAGGTAAAAAGATAAATGGAGTTATTGTTGATGAAAAGGATAGTATTATAATGCCAATTAAAACCAATAATCTGGGTATGGGTTATGTGTTTTTTACACCTAAATTACATAAAACATATTATTGTAAAATTAATTCCAAACAAGATGTAGTTCATAAATATGAAATTCCAGCCGTGCATGCCGAAGGGTATGTTTTAGGTGTAACAGAAACAGCGAATTACATGAATATAAATGTAACTTCCAAGGTTAAAACCACCGATAATTATTGGATACAGCTTAAATCCAAAGGTATAATATTAAAGGAATTTCTATTAACATTATCTGATGCACCATATAACACCTCGATATCTAAACATAAATTACCCCAAGGTATTCTTAATGTTACATTGTTAAATGAGAATAAAACACCGTTGTGCGAGCGTTTATTTTTTCATCTTAATGAAGCTAACAATTTAAATATTGCCAAAGAAACCGAACAGCAATATTACAGTCAGAGAGATAAAACAGAACTTAAGCTTAGTATTACCAATGCCAACGGTCATCCACTTGAGGCAAATTTATCTGCTTTAGTAATAGATGAGAATCAGTTTGAGCAAACAGACCAATTAAGAGGTAATATTTTATCTTATTTTTTATTAAACTCAGAGCTAAAGGGATACATTGAAAACCCTAATCAATATTTTGATACATCTAATATCTATAGAAAGCGTGATTTAGAAGCTTTAATGTTAACACAGGGTTGGAGTAATTACGTTTTCAGTAAAAAAGACGCTAATGAGAGTTTTGATGTACAACCCGAGACTGCATTACGAATTTCTGGGAAAGTACGTTCTATATGGAATAAAAATAAAGCCCCTAAAAATAATGTAAGTTTAAATTTACTGACATCGGGTAAACCACCTGGAGCGTATATTAAAGAAGTGGATAGTACGGGTTGTTTTAATTTTGATTTATTTGATCCTTATGGAGACAAACTGGACATAGTGATAAAATCAACAAATAAAAAAGGAAAAGCAAAAGAGTATCAAATTGCACTAGACCCACCATTGCCATCTCCCAAGGTTGACTATGAAACACGTGAAATAATAGAACTTCCAGATAGTATTATAAATACGTTTTTGGAGATAAAAACAGAGGAAAGGCAAGCATTGGCAGGTTTTAATTTGGATAAAAGCACCGTGGAACTGGATGCGGTAGAACTTACAGGTTATAACGTAACACCAGAAAGAGAAAAAATATTCAAGCTGCATGGACCACCAGACATAGTTATTGATAACGATGAAATGGTAGGAGAGGAGGAAAAATGGATGTCTGGACTTTATGACCTTCTTTTTTTTAAATTCCGTGACGATATTTTTATGAAAACTGTAGAACGAGAAGGAAAAAGTTTTGACATAGCTCATATCTATGGAACGGATCTTACTTTATTTTACATTGATGGAGAAGTGGTTCCAGGAGTAGACTATTCTTTTTTACCTATTTTACCTGTTGAAAATGTAAAGAGTGTTGAAATCTTAAAAAGGCCAAAAGGCACATTTATGAATCATCTTATGGAGGCATTTCCATGGATGAGTCCAATAACTAGGCAAAAATTAGCATCGTCTTATATTGGGGTTGTTAGTATATACACCTATGGCGGTAATGGTATTGCTGCTCTAGAAGTTCCAAAAGGGATTTATAAAGGATCAATAGCTGGCTTTTCAACTCAACGCGAATTTTATGCACCTAAATACGAGACATTAAAACCAGAGGATTGGGACATTCCAGATTTACGTTCGGTAATACATTGGGTGCCTTCAATGTATACTGACGAAAAGGGAGAAGCACAACTGGAGTTCTATAATGATGATACTATTGGAGATAAACTCATCATCATAGAGGCTATTACGCCTGATGGTAAAATAGGCTATTTTAAGAGTCGTTATACGGTTGATGAACGTAAAGAAAACAATTAATTGAACGTTTGTTATATGATGAAGTTATATCTTGAAAGCACTATTTCCAATACCTTTTATTGGAAATATAAGTGCTTCTTTTTCATTTTTGTACTATGTTTTACTGGTATATCTCAATCGCAAACCAATACACCTATTGCCAATAAACAAGTTGACAAAAAGACCTACGCAGAAAAAATATATCTTCAACTTAGCAATACTATTTGTGCAACAGGAGAGACTGTTTGGTTTAAAGCTATTGTTACCAATACCTTAAATGTTCCATCAAAGCGAAGCGGTATTTTACATGTAGAGCTTATAGATTTTGATGAAAATGTATTGAGCACTAAAAAGCTTAAGTTAGAAAACGGTATAGCAGAAAGTTTTTTTGATTTAGATGAAAAGCTACCCTCTGGCAGGTATTTGATAAGAGCCTATACTAAATGGAATAGAAATTTTGGGGCGGACTTTATTTTCAAGCAATATATAGATGTGTTTTCTATACAACCTATAGAGAAACAAGATGTTATAACCGATATTGTATTAAGCGAAACAAATAATGACCAATTAAAAATAGCTGTAAAAATACACCCAGAACGTATTAAGGACGGTTATAATAAAGATTTAAAAATATACATTCTATCAGGAGATCTAAAGGATTCTGTAGAAGTAAAAAGAGTAGATAAACAATATGCATTAGAATATAGTGTTCCCAAAGATTTAATTAAGGTGGAACTAAAGGTACAGTTAGAAGATACCAAATTAAAAAACCGAAAGCGTAAGACTGAAAGTACCTACTCCAAAACCATTGCTCTAAATAAGGATTTTTTAGACGTTCAATTTTTCCCTGAAGGCGGAAAAATGCTAGATGGGTTTACAAACAAGATAGCCTACAAATCTATTAATTACAAAGGCCTAGGCGAAGTAATTAGTGGGCACATAGTTGATGAAAGCGATAGTACAGTTACCCATTTTACCACTAATAAATTGGGTATGGGATTCGTATATTTTAAACCAGATAAGCAAAAAAATTACTATGGTAAAATAATAAGAGCTAACGGAGTTGTGTATAAATACCCGTTACCTAAGGTAGTGCCACTTGGCTATCTTTTAAGTGTCTCAGAAACCAGTAAGCACCTAAGTTTAAGTATAAAAAGCAAGATAAAAACAACGGACAGTCTTTATGTTGAAGTAAAAAGTAAAGGAGTATTAATTCAGCAACATAAATTTATATTAGAACAAGGGATTCATAAGGCTTTAATTAAAAAAGCACAATTACCCAATGGTATTATAAGTGTTACGCTTTTTAACAATAGTAAAGTACCAATAAGTGAACGTTTATTTTTCAATTTAGATGAAAAGAGCATATTAAATATAGCAGTAAAAGAAGACAAGACAATTTATGCGCAGCGGGATAAGACCATATTACATTTGGATTTTACTGATAAGGAAAATCAGGCAATTGTAACCAATTTTTCTGCACTAGTCATAGACAAGGCCAAACTAAACCCAAATGGAAGTGAGCATCCCAACATCTTATCTTATTTCTTGTTACATTCAGAGTTAAAGGGTTTTATAGAGAAGCCAGGTATTTATTTTGATACAAATAATATGTATAGAAAGCGAGACTTGGATGCTTTGATGTTAACAAAGGGTTGGCGTAATTATGTATTTAGTAAAAGTGATACCAGTTATAATTTTGATATACAGCCAGAGACAGCTTTGAGTGTTTCGGGTAAAGTAAGATCTGCCTTTAATGATAAAAGACCACCTAAGAAAAAAGTAAATTTAACCATGCTTACCTCAGGAGAACCTCAAGGGCTTTATATGCTAACTACTGATAGCATAGGGAATTTTGTATTTAATTTAGGTAATCATTATGCTGATGCGCTAGATATCTTGATACAATCTACAAATAAGAAGGGAAAGGCTAAACAAATTAGTTTTGAGCTAGACAAAGCCATCCCAATACCAGAGATAGCTTATGAGAGAGAAGAAGTTATAACATTACCTGATACTATCGTTACAGCATTTTTGAAGAAAAAGACAGAAGATAGACGTGCATCAGGAGGTTTTAACCTTTCTGATGATACAATAGAGCTAGGCACAGTAGAGTTAACAGGATATAATGTAACACCAGAGCGTGAAAAATTATTTAAGTTACATGGGGCACCAGATGTAGTAATTGATAACGAAGAACTGGTTGAAGAAGAAGAAGGCTGGATGTCTGGATTATACGACCTGCTTAGAACTAAATTCCCTGATGATGTTTATTTTGAAAATGTAAGTTTCCCAGCTCAAGCATTTGGTATTGGGACTCACGACCCAGCGGTTACTCCTGCAGATACTATAGTTAAGTCTCTTGAAGTCCCCAAAATTGCAGAAACTAATGTTGCTTTTGTATTTATTGATGGAGAAGTTGTTGAAGGTATAGATTATCCGTTATTGCCTTTTTTAGCAGTGGAAAACATAAAAAGTGTTGAGATTTTAAGACGACCTAATGGTAGTGTTTTACAGTATTATCAAGAGGCATTTCCTCGCCATGACCCTGTTGAGCTAGCAAAGGTAAGAGCATTAGCTCTTGTTGGAATTATTAGCATATACACCTATGGCAGTAATGGCATTGCAGTGCTAGGAACCCCTAAAGGGGTGTTTAAAGGAACCATAGCTGGATTTTCAACCCAACGCGAATTCTATGCGCCCAAATATGAAACATTAAAACCAGAGGATTGGGACATTCCAGATTTACGTTCGGTAATACATTGGATGCCTTCAATCTATACTAACGAAAAGGGAGAAGCACAACTGGAATTCTATAATGATGATACTATTGGCGATAAATTAATTATCGTTGAAGCCATTACACCTGACGGAAAGATAGGGCATTATGAAACTTCCTATACTGTAGAAAAGCGATTGGAAAACAATTAAGAGATCAATTTCACAACATCTTTAGCAAAATATGATGCTATAATATCTGCCCCAGCACGTTTAAAAGCTGTTGTGGTTTCCAGCATAATTTGGTCGTGATCTAGCCAGCCTTTTTCGGCAGCAGCTTTAATCATGGCGTATTCGCCAGAAACTTGGTATACGGCTACAGGTACATCCACTTCGTTTTTTATCTCTCTTAGAATATCTAAATACGAAATTCCTGGTTTTACCATCACAATGTCAGCTCCTTCATCAATATCCATTTCGGTTTCTCTGATGGCTTCAAAGCGGTTACCATAATCCATTTGATACGTTTTTTTGTTCTTTGGAATATTTTGAACATCTACAGGCGCAGAATCTAAAGCATCCCTGAAAGGGCCATAAAATGCCGAGGCGTATTTAGCCGAATAACTCATAATTCCTGTGTTGGTAAAGCCTTCGTCTTCTAAAGCTTCACGAATGGTTAAAATACGGCCATCCATCATATCACTAGGTGCTACAAAATCAGCCCCAGCAGTAGCATGAGAAATACTCATTTCAGCTAGAAATTCTGCAGTTTCATCATTAACTATTTGTCCGTTTTCAATAATACCATCATGTCCGTAAACTGAGTATGGGTCTAAAGCCACATCCGTCATTACCAACATATCAGGGCACGCGTTTTTAACGGTTTTTATAGCGCGTTGCATCAATCCGTTAGGGTTTAAGGCTTCTTTACCTGCGTTATCTTTTAAGTTATCAGGCACTTTTACAAATAACAATACCGATTTTAAACCTAGTTTCCAGAGCTCTTTTACTTCGTTTTCTAGCAAATCTAAACTATACCGAAAGTAATTTGGCATAGATGGAATTTCATCTTTTACGCCCTTACCTTCTACCGCAAAAAGTGGGACTAAAAAATCGTTTGGTGTTATTATGGTTTCACGAACTAAAGCGCGAATGGCTTCGTTGGTTCTTAATCTTCGGTTTCTTCTTAGTGGATACATAAAATCCCCCTAGCCCCCAAAGGGGGAATGCCTATTAGGGGTAAATAGGGTTTAAGAGTTTCGCCTCTTTATTAAAAGAATTGAAACTAGTTGTTATTTTGTCAGCTAAACTTGTTCTCATAACAATAAGAGTTCCCCTTTTGGGGCTAGGGGGCTTCTACCCACTCTTTAGGGTTTTTCAATACGTCTATTAATTTTTCTTCTTCGCTACCTGCTTTAGGATGATGATCGTACACCCATTGTACATGAGGCGGTAAACTCATTAAAATACTTTCTATACGCCCGTTGGTTTTTAGTCCGAATAGCGTTCCTTTATCATGCACTAAATTAAACTCTACGTATCGACCACGACGTATCTCTTGCCAATCACGATGCGTCTTAGTGTATGGCAAATCCTTGCGTTTTTCAACTATGGGCACATAAGCTTCTAAAAAGCTATTACCAACTTCGGTTACAAAGTTATACCAATTTTCCATAGTCATACCTTTCGTGGCTTTACAATAGTCAAAAAAGAGGCCCCCAATACCTCGGCCTTCGTTTCTGTGGGCATTGTAGAAATACTCATCGCAACGTTTTTTATAGGTTGTATAAAACTCAGGATTGTGATTATCGCAAGCTGTTTTACAGGTTTGATGGAAGTGTGTTGCGTCCTCTTCAAATAAATAATATGGTGTTAAATCTTGACCACCACCAAACCACTGGTCAATAATTTTTCCATTGGCATCATACATTTCAAAATAACGCCAATTGGCGTGTACTGTAGGCACCATTGGACTTTTAGGATGTATTACCAAGCTTAACCCGCAGGCAAAAAAATCAACATCGCCAACCTTAAAATAGGCTTGCATAGATTTTGGCAGTTTTCCATGAACGCCTGAGATATTTACACCGCCTTTTTCAAAAATAGTACCGTTTTCTATAACACGTGTACGTCCGCCACCACCTTCTGGTCGTTTCCAAATATCTTGCTGAAATTTAGCTTTACCATCAATAGCTTCTAGCTTGGAGGTAATGCTATCTTGTAAATCTTGTATGTATTGGTAGAATTTGTCTTTCATAGATGTTATAGAATTCAAACCTACAAGGTCTTTGAGACCTTGCAGGTTGTGACTAGAGCTTTCTTCTTGACCTGCAAGGTTTTGGAAACCTTGTAGGTCTGATTGATGAGCAAACTTAAAATTTGCTAGATTTTCAAAAAGATTTAAAATATAGTTTCTTTCAAGAGATAGTTTTGAAGGAAACTCAGTGAAATAAGAATTATAAGACGAGAAATAATACTCTTTAAAGTCTTTAACTACACCATGAATTTCAGGGTTTTTATGTACATAGAGTACTGAATTTTTCAAATAAGTCTCGTCGACAATTTTTTTCCTTTTGAAATGCTTTTCAAACAAACTCCCCGTTCTTCTTTGTTGTTTATTGAAAGCTTTAGCGTAGGAATTAAATAGATTGGATAAAGCTTGAGTAGCCTCTTTTTCATCCTGAATAATTTTAACTACGAAATGAAAATGATTGTTCATTAAACAGTAAGCAATGATTTCGACTTTAAAGGATAAGTGCTTGTCCATTAACTTTAGAAAATAAGACATATTATCTTCAGTTAAAAAAATATCATGACTGTCTATCCCTCTGTTGAAGATATGATAGTAATTGTCTTTTTCTAGCTTTTCTAGCATTTTATTTTTTTTATACCTACAAGGTTTTTAAAACCTTGCAGGATATACCTTAATTCATTATTCAATTTCCTTATATAGTTCATACAACTCCATATCCATAGGTGTTTCGTTAGGAGGTGTATACTCATTTTTAAGTGTTTTTATGTGTGTAAAATTACAGTTTTCAGCAACTTTTAAACTTCCTATATTATTTTTATGAACGATGATTTGTAAAGTTTCTAAACCCAAAATTTCAAAAGCATAATCTGATAATTTTTCTATAGATTTTGTCATCAAACCTTTACCCTCTATATTATAATCTATAGCATAAGCAAATTCGCCTTGTTTTTTAATCCAATCTATAGCTTTGATATAAACTAATCCTACTAATTTATGATGTTTAGTCTCTTTGATAGTAAACAAAAACTCTTCTTTTGTGCCAAATCGCTTTGTTTTTTTTTCAACGAAAATTTTTGATAACTCTGGGGTTAGGTTTTGCTCTAAAGTTTTTGGAAAGTAACGCTTTAAACGATCTTCATTAGCTACACAAAAGTTGCAAACAGCCCATGCGTCCTTTAAGTTAATTGGAGCTATATAATATTGCTCTAAATTAAGATACATTTACAGGTTTGTTTTTAAGTTTAAGCACTTCAACCGTTCTGGTTGATGCTGCTGTGACCGATAATGGCAACACTAAAATTACACCAATTACTGGAATTAATAAAAACAGTATAAAAACAATACCGTTACCTATAGCCAACCCCCTATTTCTACGGACAAACTGAACACTTTCTTTATATTGATAATGGCGCTCCAAGGTGTAATCCATATTACCAAAACCAGCATAATAGGCTTGCACCATAAATAACAAAACCGTTGAAAAAATGTTGATTATAGGAATAAACTTTAAGAGTAAAATAGGAATGGTTATAACTAATTCCATAAGAAGGTTTCTACCATTGATTTTTATGCCACGTATCAACTGTTGCATAAATGAGGTATCTCTATGAGAATGTGGTGGATTACCTGTAAAATGAGCTTCTATTTTTTCTGAAACGGGACTCATAAATGGCGCGGATAATGCCATGATGATGTGTTTATAAAGGATGACACCTATAACTACTACGATTAATCCGCCAATAAAATTGCTTATAGATGAAAAGGTATCTTTACCCCACTCCCAAATCCAGATTTTTGAAATAAACCCTCCTATATTATCTGATAATCCATATGCTGAGGTAAAAATTGCAACAGCCGTAAAAAAACTAATTAGCATAGGAATAGCAAAGTACTTCCAAAGCCTTAGTCTGGAAATTAAACCAAAAGCACCGAAATATGCTTTAATTCCTGAGATAATGTTTTTTATCATTGTTAAACCGCAATATCGCCTTTTAAAGTTGGGGAATCCTTTTCGCTTTTACTTCGTGCCCAAATGGCCAAACCAAAAGTTAGTACACCAAGTCGCCCTATAAACATTAATACAATTACAACTATTTTTCCAAAGGTATTAATATCGCTTGTAATACCAGTGCTTATACCAACTGTGCCTAATGCTGAGGCTACTTCAAATAGAATTTCCTCAAATTTTAAGTCGTTGGTAAGTGTGATCAAAAACGTGCCTAGTAAAATAATAATGGTGTAAAAGATGAAAGCCGAAGTAGCAATATACAGTCTTTCGTAAGGGATAATACGCCCTAAAAACGTGATATGTTTACTGCCTTTTAACTGGCTTTTTAAGATAGCAAAAACGGCAGTTAGTGTTGTGATTTTTATACCTCCTGCAGTACCTGAAGGCGATGCGCCGATGTACATTAAAAATATGCAAATAAGCATCATGGCTTGAGAAAACATGCCAAAATCTACAGTATTAAAACCTACAGTGGTCATTGCTGTCATAGTTTGAAAAAATGAAGCGAGAAACCTGGATTCGTTTGGTAAATTAGCTATGGATGGCTCTAGAAAGTAGAAAAATACAGTTCCAAAGGTTAGCAGTAATAAAAACCCATAAAGGATAATTTTTGTTGTGAAGCTTAGCTTATGGGATTTCTTTCTAATGAACATGCCAAAATCGGTAATCACTATAAAACCCAAAGAACCACTAATAGCCAACATTGAAATAATAAAATTCACAAAATGATTATCTACATATTCTGTAAATCCACTATTGAAGAGACTAAATCCTGCGGTGCAAAACGTACTTACGCTATGAAATATAGAGGACCATAATGTTTCCCAAAATGGGGTTCCTTCACTTTTAAAAGCTATAAAAAACAGAATAGCACCAATGAGTTCCATAATAAATGTAAACAGTATCACAGATTTTAAAAAGTCATTTATTTTGATGGTTTTTGGTAATGTAAATTCGGTAGAGAGTATTTTTTTGTGCCAGATGGTCATTCTCCGGGTTGTAGATAATAACATAAAGGTTGTAAAGCTTAAATAGCCTATACCGCCTAATTGAATGAGTATCATGATGATAAACTGACCGAAAAAATTATACGTATCAAAAATTGAAATGGTTACTAAGCCCGTTGTTGATACTGCTGATGTTGAAATAAATAAATGGTCTAATACTGGTGCGCTTTGTTTTTGAACTATTGGAAGACATAGCAATAAAAACCCTAGGATTATATAAGTGGAAAAACCATAGAATAAATTTTGCTGTGGCGACCATCCTCTTTTTAGTAATGTATACTTTTTGGATAGTTGCTGAAATTTATTTGGCATAACGTATTAAGGTTGTTTATGTAAAAATAAGCCTTTTAAAACTAAAATTAGGTTATTAAACCTAAGCTCTGCGTTAGGGATTGAGGGGTTTGTTGAAGCTCCCCGACAGAGGAGGAGCGACTCCCGAAAGCCTGCCGGCAGGCAAGCCCGACCACGCCCGTGGCGTGGAAACGCCCAAAGTATTTTAGCTTCCGTATTCTTTAACAGCATCAATAAATGCTTTGGCATTATCTAAACCTATATTTGGCAAAATACCATGGCCTAGGTTTACAATGTATTTATCCTTCCCAAATCCGTTAATCATTTGGTGTACCATTTTTTTAATTTCTGCGGGTGGAGAGAACAAACGTGTGGGATCAAAATTACCTTGCAATGTGATGTTGCCTCCTGTTAAATAACGAGCGTTTCTTGCAGAACAAGTCCAGTCTACACCCAATGCCGAAGCACCAGATTTAGCCATTTCGCCTAATGCAAACCAACAGCCTTTTCCAAAAGCAATAACTGGAGCGTCGTCTTTTAAAGCATCAATTATTTGATTAATATATTGCCACGAAAATTCTTGATAATCGGTAGGCGATAACATACCTCCCCAAGAATCGAAAACTTGTACTGCATTACAACCTGCTTTTACTTTTTCTTTTAAATAGGCAATTGTAGTATCTGTAATTTTTTGAAGCAATTCGTGTGCCGCAACAGGGTTTGTAAAGCAAAACTCTTTAGCTTTATCAAAGTTTTTACTGCCTTGTCCTTGCACACAATAACAAAGAATCGTCCAAGGCGAACCTGCAAAACCAATTAATGGAATTTCATTATTAAGCTTTTCTTTGGTGGCTTTTATGGCTTGGTATACGTAATCTAGCTCTATTGTTACATCTGGAACAATTACATTATCTACATCTTTTTGAGAGCGCACGGGGTTTGGTAAATACGGACCAAAATTAGGTTTCATCTGCACCTCGATATTCATGGCTTGTGGAATAACCAAAATGTCACTAAATAAAATGGCGGCATCCATACCGTATCTGCGAATAGGTTGTACGGTAATTTCACTGGCTAATTCTGGGGTTTGGCAACGCGTAAAGAAGTCGTACTTTGCTTTAATTTCCATGAATTCTGGCAAGTAGCGCCCCGCTTGACGCATCATCCACACTGGTGGACGGTCTACTGTTTCTCCTTTTAATGCTCTTAAAAATAAATCGTTTTTTATCATAACTGGCTTTTGGCTGTTAGCCTTTAGCTTTTAGCTCAGGGTTATCAGCTATTTTTGATTTTATTTATTAAACTATTTACCATTTTTGCTTCTTTTTGAATTAAGCTAAAACTGATTTCAAGTTCTTTTTCTTCTATGAATTTTAATTCTTGGGCTATTATTAATTGTGTTTCAACTTCAAATAGAGAACCCATTGCAATTTCTAAAAATCGTTTAAATTCTATTTCACTATTTCGACTACATCCTTCTGCAATATTAGATGGCACTGAAATTGAAGCTCTTGTGATTTGACTTCTTAAACCAAACTTCTCCTCTGAAGGTAATTTCTCAGATAATTGATAGACCTGTTTTACAAGCTCAATTCCGTTCTTCCAAATTTCAAGTTTTTTAAAATCTCTCATTTATCTAGCTTTTGGCTCTCTGCCTTTAGCTTTCAGAATTATTTATTCGCGACAGTGGTGCCAATAGCTAAGAGCCAATGGCTAAAAGCCATCACACGTAATACTGATTTACCAACTCAATTACACTCTCTACAGTAGGTGCTTTTGCCACCCTAACATCTTTAAAATGCTGTTTAGCTTCTTTTGCTGTGGTTTCTCCAATACAAAATGCAATAACATCACTTTTATTACTGCGAACAAAACTTTCTACTGTTGATGGACTGTAAAACATAGCGCTCTCTACAGAATTTTCCACTTTACTACCATCATATTTAGTTTGGTAAGCTTCTACTTCATTTACTTCTATATTGTTTTCGCTTAAAATAGTAGGTAATGCATCTAATCTAATATCACTGCAAAAATAAGTGACTTCAGTACCTTCAATATACTCCACTAAATAGTCTGCTAGTGCTTTTGCGTTTTTAGCAGCATGCTTCACAGGACCTATTTTACGTTCTATCAAGCGCTTGGTTCGTCGCCCTACACAATAAATGTTTTTAAACTGTAATTCTGTAGCGGAATAATTTGTTATTAAGGCTTCTACGGCATTTTTACTAGTGATGATAACGTTTTCAATCTCTGATTTTAAAATTTGTGGACGAATACGGTTCAGACTTATTTTTATAAAATCATCACTTTTTGCAACTACTTTTTCATGAAACAGTTTTAGTTGGTCTTGGGTTAGCTTTTTTGTAGAAACCACATTGGTAACTTTATTGGAGTATTTAATCTCATCCATTAAACGTTTACCGCCACGTTCTATAATATAATCAGCGCAAAAGACAGCTAAATCCTCATGTTCACCTAATTTTTCAGAACGCTCTACTTGTATTTTTTTTGAACCATCTTTACTTAAAAGAATACCTTTAAAGACTACTTCTTCATCTTTGATTCTAGCTAAAGCGCCTATGGGTGCGGTACAACCGCCTTCTAAACGATTTAAAAATTTGCGCTCTATAGTAGTACAAATTTCAGTTTCTTCGTGGTTTAACGGGGCACAAGCTTCTTTTACGAATTCGTCTTCATCTAAAGCTGTAATCATAATAGCACCTTGTGCAGGTGCAGGAATCATCCAGTCTAAATTTATAGCTTCATCTGGTCTAATACCAATTCTACCAATGCCTGCAGCGGCGAAAATAGCACCATTCCAGTCGTTATCTTGAAGTTTTTGTAAACGGGAATTAACGTTGCCTCGTAAATCTGTAATGGTGTGTGTTGGGTAACGGTTTAGCCATTGCGCTTTTCGGCGTAAACTCCCTGTAGCAATTACAGCTTCTTTAGCGCTTAAAAACTCTTCGTTATCCTTAAAAACCAGTGTGTCATTTACATTACCACGTTTTAAAACGGCAGCTTGTATAATGCCCTTTGGCAATATTGTAGGCACATCTTTAAGGGAATGTACTGCAATATCTATATCATGGTTTAACATAGCGATATCTAAAGTACGTGTAAAAATACCTGTGATGCCTAATTCGTAAAGCGGTTTGTCTAACACCAAATCTCCAGTGGATTTTACAGGAACTAATTCGGTTTTATGTCCTTGATTTTCAAGTAAACTTTGTACTATTTTGGCTTGCCATAACGCCAATTCGCTATCGCGTGTACCAATTCTTATGGTTCTATTCTCTTTAGATTTCAAAATTATGGATGAATAAATTGAATTATTTTTTGATTAGTCAAGGCAAAAATAATAAGCATAGCCTTAGCTACGGTTAATTTTTTTAACGACGAGTAAGCGAAAAAGAAACGATTTATATTCGTCATTTTGAGGTTTAAAGAGAATCAAACATTTGTTTTTTGTGGTTCTTCTAACTGAAATACTTTTTTAATAAGATCCAGGCTATCATCTGTAGAAATAGCATCATCTTTTAAATGATGTGCAAAATGATTGGTAATTTTTTGAATGATTTTATTACTGATTAACGTGGCTTGTTCTTCGTTAAAATCAGATATTTTTTTGCGTTGTGTATCCAATTCTGCAGATGCAAAATCTGTGAGTTTATGTTTTAGGGCTTTTATAGTAGGTGCAAACTTTCTTGTTTCTAGCCAACTATTAAATTCAGCTTTTACTTCTTCTATAATCTCTTCTGCTAGAGGAATATGGGCTTTTCGTTTTTCTAAGGTTTCATCTGTAATTTTCGATAAATGATCTAAATGTATTAAAGAGACATTGTCTAACTCCTTTACATTTTCATCTACATTTTTCGGGATAGATAAATCTAGAATTAAAAGCGGTTTTTTGGTTTGGATGATGTGCTTATCAATCGTAGGGCGGTGCGCACCTGTAGCTACAATTAGAATATCAGATGTGCTGATTTCCTCTTGTAGATTAGCATAATCTTTCACTACCAAATTAAATTTACCAGCAATTCGTTCAGCTTTATCTTTTGTCCTATTTATTAAGGTAATATGTTCGTTTTGTGTGTGCTTTACCAAATTCTCACAGGTGTTTCTACCTATTTTACCAGTTCCAAAGAGTAGAATGTCTTTGTTTGAAACATCAGGGACATTTTTAAAGATGTATTGTACAGACGCAAAGGATACTGATGTAGCACCAGAAGAGATATTCGTTTCTGTTTTTATACGTTTACTTGCTTGGATTACAGCATTGACCAAACGTTCTGAAAAATGATTTAACAAACCATATTTTCTGGATAGTTTAGTACTGGTTTTTAGCTGACTTATAATTTCAAAGTCGCCTAGAATTTGACTGTCCAATCCAGAACCTACACGAAACATGTGTGCAATGGCTTCCTTATTTTTATAGATATAAGCTACGTCTCGAAATTCTTCTACAGTACCGTTAGTGTTATCACAAAGCAACTCTATAAGTTGGTAGGGATGTTGCGCAAAACCGTAAAGTTCAGTTCTATTACAGGTAGAAGTTACAATAAGGCTTTCTACTCCATTAGCTTTAGCTTGGTTAAGCAATGCGTGTTTAGCATCGTTATCTAAACTAAAACGACCTCTTGTATCTGCATCGGCTTTTTTGTAACTTAAACCAACAGCATAAAAAGAACTACCTTTACTAATGTTGTATTTTTGCATTACCTGATTTGAAATTGCTAAACAAAAGTAGACCGATTGCTCAAGAAAAAATAACGCTCAAAGAACTTTTAATATCGTTTGTGGTTTTTTGAGCTCATTTCGACAAAAAATATGATAAATGTCATATTTTAGTAGTGAATTTGGCAGTTTCGATTGTTTTAATTTAGAACAATTCTAAATAAAAAAGAAAAAATGAACGAAAAAAATGACTTAAAAAGTATCGCTAAAAGTACTTTTAATGAAACACTAGTTGAAGCTGGTTTTTTAATATTAACATACAAAAATGACGACAGTGAGATCCAACACGTTGCTAAAGACATAGATAGCACATTTATTCAATTTCATTTTTGTATCAAAGGTGGTACTACATTTGTATTTAATCAAGGGCGTTATAGCTTAGATATACATGAAGAAAACTCTTTATTGCTTTATAACCCGCAACGTGAATTACCGATAGATTTAAAAGTTTTACCTAATTCGTGGATCGTTTCTATTTTAATATCTATTAAAAAATTCCACAGTTTATTTTCTCAAGAAGCAGATTATATCTCGTTTTTGAATTCTGAAAATAAGGATAAGAAATATTATAAAGATGGTGCTATTACACCATCCATGGCAATTGTTCTAAATCAATTAATAAATTTTAGTTTAAATACATCAATAAAGTCGTTGTATTTTAAAGGGAAAGCTTATGAGCTATTGAGTTTATATTTTAACAGAAGCGAAGATGCAGACGTAGAGCAGTGTCCGTTTTTAGTAGATGAAGCCAATGTTATTAAAATACGAAAAGCAAAAGATATTATAGTAGCTAGAATGGCAGAGCCGCCAACTTTACAAGAATTGGCTGATGAAATAGGGTTAAATATTAAAAAGTTGAAAGAAGGATTTAAGCAAATTTATGGGGATTCTGTTTTTAGTTTTTTATTTGACTATAAGATGGAAGTCGCCAGGAAATTACTGGAAACTGGGGAAAATAATGTAAATGAAGTTGGGCTTAAAGTAGGTTACAGCACCTCAAGTCATTTTATAGCAGCGTTTAAAAAGAAGTATGGTACAACCCCTAAAAAGTATGTCATGTCATTGAGTTAGAGGTGTGTAAGTTTTTTTTATTACTTTTGACTAAACCCCAAACCTAAAATATTATGAAATTCTTAACCCCTGAGATAGAAGCCCTATCAAAATTTACTCAAACTAAGTCGCTCGCAAAGCTAGGTACTTCTTGTGGTATTTTTCAAGATTGTAATCCAAATTCTAAGCCTTCAATCAGCTATTACAACAGGAAAACAGCTCGTAAATAGGGCTGCCATTTTTCTTTTTCTAAACTAGAATAAGTAACTATTTTAAAACCTGCGAAAAAACATAAAATAAGCTGTTAAATTACAGTATTTTAACTGTGAAAAACATCTATGTTTGCCAAATCTAAGTATTTAAATACGTATTAATACTTAAATTAAAAACATAAAACATGGATGCACTAAGTACAAGTAAGGCTACTAAAATTAAACTCACAGATTTTAAAACGGTTCAAATGCGAACCTTTCATTTAAGTTGGATTGCATTCTTCTTATGTTTCTTTGGTTGGTTTTCCCATGCACCTTTAATGAAATCTACCATAGCTGTAGATTTGGAATTAACTAAGGCACAAACCACTTTAGCCTTTATAGCATCAGTTGGGGTTACTATTTTTGCACGATTGCTTATAGGTTCTTTATGTGATAAAATAGGTCCTCGAAAAAGCTACGTATATTTATTGGTTTTTGGAGCCATAGCTGTTGCAGGTTCTTCTTTCGCTAATACGTGGGAAACTTATTTAATTTCTAGGCTTGCTATTGGTGTTATTGGAGCGTCGTTCGTAATTACGCAATATCATACTTCTGTAATGTTCGCACCTAATGTGATTGGTATCGCCAATGCTACTACAGCTGGTTGGGGTAATCTTGGTGGTGGTGTTACAAATGCTACCATGCCATTAATTGCTGCTGGAGTAGCGGCATTTGGTTTAGCAGAGGCTACAGAGTCTTGGAGAATTGCTATGTATGTCCCTGCAATTATAATGTTATTCGTTGCCTTTTTGTATTGGAAATACACTACAGATTGTCCTAAAGGAAATTATGCAGATCTACCAGATGAAAGACCACAAACTAAAAAAGGTGAGAAAGGTTTGTTCTTAACTGCGGCTTCAGATAAGCGTGTGTGGATTTTATTTTTAATGTATGCAGGTTGTTTTGGAATGGAGTTATTCGTTACTGGAAAAGCATCTACGTATTATCAAGAAAAGTTTAGCTTAAGTCAGGAGGCTGCTGGATTTATTGTGCTATTTTTTGGTGCTATGAATTTGTTTGCCCGTTCTACAGGTGGTTGGATTGCTGATAAATTTGGTAAAAACTCTGGGTTGAATGGAAGGGTAAAAATATTAGTATATGTGGTGGTTGCTGAAGGTTTAGCATTACTATTATTCTCCCAAATGAATTCTTTAACATTGGCTGTAACTTCTATGGTGTTTTTCTCTTTATTTGTACAAATGGCAGAAGGCGCCACATATTCTGTAGTACCTTTTATTAATAGAAAAGCTTTAGGGGCGGTATCTGGTATTGTAGGTGCTGGTGGAAATGTGGGTGCGGTATTATATGCGCAGTATTTACTAAGAAGTGGTTCTAGCTTGCAGGAGGCATTTTTTGCCTTTGGTTTTGTAGTGGCTATCGTAGGTTTCTTAGGTTTATTAGTAAAGTTTTCTCCTGCTGAAGAGCAGGCTGCTAAAGATGAGCAAAAGCGTTTGGAAGATTTACAGAAAGAAGTTGATATTATACAGAAAGCGGCATAGCAAACAAAGTAGGTACTTTAAAAAATGAATATGTGCTAACACTATCTAAGTTAGTACATATTTATTTTTATACGTTGTCTCGTTTTGTGTTTTATTTGTAGCATGATATCTTCAATAATGTCTTTCTCAGTTTTGTAACCCGATATTGAAATCCCACGCTTTAATCCTGTGTAGTAGGGCTTAAGTTTATACATGTTGTTCTTAGGATCTTCAAAGGCAATAACATGTAAAAATTCGTTTTGTTCATTCTGTCGTTTGTCGGTACGTTTATAGAGAAATAAGCGAATAGGTTTGTCATTATCAGTATTAAAACGTTTTTCTTCTAAGAGTGTAATGGTGTTTTCAGAAGGCTTAAAAAAACTATTGGCAAACAACTTAGATTTTGCATAGGCTTGTAAATCCACAACATTAATTTCTGTGTCACTTAAAACATTATAGATTTTAAGCTTTGGTATTAGTTTGTATTGCGCAGCATCATTTAAAAGCGTTTTATCTTTTAATGGATTAGAAATTACTTCTTTGTTCTTTTTTAACAAGGCATAGTATGTTGTAAGACTTTCCCAATCCTCAGTTTCTAAGAGGCGTTGGTAGAACACATCTACATTTTTTTCATGCCTGTAAGGGAATAATAATTTCACATAATTTTCTAATGACGACATATTTTTAAAGCTGTAAGAATACCGCTGTTTATTGCCCAGGCTGCGTTTTACTTGAATTTTAGCATCATTAATAATTTGTTTTTTAAATTTTTTATAAACGTTTGGTTTTACAAGATTACTGTCTAGCGAATTTGCAAGAAGTCTATATATAGGTGCTTTGTATTCTTCAATACTTGAAAAATTTAATAATTCTGGAAACAATACTTTTACTGATTTTAAAGAATCGGTTGTTTTACTGTAAGAAGAAAAATAAGGGGTTTTAGAACCTAAGGGTAAATCGTCATTTAACAATTCCAAAACAAACATAAAGGAAGCTTTGTCTTTTCGTTGAAAAAAGGCATTGAGAATAATGTTTTGTATGGCTGGTTGTGAGTAAGATTGCAAATATAAGGTTTTGGCAAACTGGGTAACTTTTTCACTTTTATCGTTTGTTATAAGCTGGCGAATTAAATGGTTTTTAATTTGGGTTTTGTTTTCAGGAAAATCAAAATGTTCTATTAGGGTAATAATTTCACTACTATGTTGTTTAGAAAATTCTAACTCATTATAACCATTTAAAGCAATACTGTCATCCGCTTTTAGTGCCTTAAAAAAAACGTTGGTTTTATCTTCAAAAATATCTTTTCCAAGTAAGGTGTCCATTGGTGTAAATGTATCATAGAATTCTGTTAAGAATTTTGAAGGTTTGCTTATAGAATCTGTAAGTGCTGCCAATTGATATAGAACCCCTTTTTTATGAATATACTTTAAGAGAATTTCTTTAGAGCTAAGGGAATCCCTAAGTTTATAAGTGTAGTAATTATAATCGTTTTCACTGTAACGTTTTTTGTCTACAGGTTTTAAATTTTTTGCATCAAATGATTTGGGTGCAAGTGCTAAGAAGCCAGGTTTTTTGTGTAATTGGTTCCAAAGGCTATCTGTATTCTTAAACATTTTTAAATCGTGAAACTTAGTTCTTTTTATGGTAATTTGTTCATTGGCTTTAGTGGTATAAACGGTGTTTTTTATCGTTTCTTCATAGGTTTTTTTACGTTTAAAATTATCATAAAGTTCGTTGAATGCTAAGGGTGATTTTACAGGGGAGTTTACCGTAAAAAATAGGGAAGTATCAGTAACTTTTTTAAAATTGCTATAGTTAGCCTTTTCAAATTTTAACGATTCAAAATAGGAGGTAGCCTTGTCCTTTTCGTTTCCATAATATCCCATAATGTAGTAGCTGCCATCTTTTACTACAGATTTTAACCAGAGCTTGTCTTTTGATGTGGAATCTATAACCACAGATGATATTGCACTATGATAAACATCCTTTTTCATTTCAACTGTAACGTCTTTTATGTCTAAGTTTTTATAAAAACTGGTATGGATGTATTTCGCCTCAAAAGCATCTTCTTCAATATATTCCACATCATGTTTGGGGGATTCTTGAAAAAAGTAAAACGCATTATTTTTACCTCGTGCTTGTATTAATTTTTTACCTGTATGCTCTAAATTTGCTGTAATGTAATTCTCAGGACATTTAAAAGTGTATTTCCCATAGGGTTCTTTAAATATCGTCGTGTTGTAACTTATGGGCTTGAAACGTAGGGAGCTAAAAATTTCTGCCTCATGTAATAACACAAAGTCTTTTTTGCCTCCAAATTTTATTACTATAATTTCTAGAGGGGTTTTATATATGTGGTATTTTTGATAATCTCCTTTTTTAGTTTTATTTAAAATGCTAACGCCAGGATACGGTGTTTTAAATTCTTCTTTCTTTATAATGGTTCCCGGGACATCTTCATAAAGGAGGTTTTTAATAAAATTTAAGTCAACCTTACTATCCTTATTTGGCAGATACTCAAAGGTGTTTAATCGGTTTATAGTTAGGTAAGCACCGTTGGTCATATCTGGAGCTACATAATATTTTATACCTTCAGCATTAAACTCTCTTAAAGCATCAAAGCTTTTAATACTTATAAAGCCATCAGAGGTAGAGTGCAAGGCCATTTTGGGCATGGTAAACGTTTGCTCAAGTTTGTCCTTTTCATCCCTAGCATATTTGGTTTGTTTGGATACCAAGGGTTTTATCGTATAGCCTCTATTTTTTAACATATTTAGCATTCCCTTTTTTCCACCTAAATGCGCAGCACCTACACCAGAAAACACTATTTTTTTATGCATTAAAGAGTCTAGAACATTAACCATGTTTTCGTTGCGTTTAAACAGCATGTGTTCCCTGTAATAATTCGTGTTTGTGGCGGCTCCTATAGAGTCTAATAATTCAATATCACGATCACGGTACACATCTTCCTGAAACATAAACATGTTTTTCTTCTCCATAAGTTTTATAAACCAGTCATCTGGTTTACGCTTGTTCATGTTATAGCTCGCTTTTGTGGTAAGGTAGCGCGATTCTCTAAAGTCTTCTAGCCCTATTACTTGTTTGTTGTTCTTTTTGCCAGCTTGATAAATAAACATATCTAGATACGTTTCTTCTTCAAAATCATCAACATAAGAGTTTTTTCTATATAGATAGCTATTTATCAGGTAATTGTCAAACCTAATAACGCTTCGCATTTGCATGGGGTCTAATGGCGATAACCTAAATAAGTTGGTGTAGAAATTGTTTCCATATAAAAAACTATCAAAATCATAATTAAACCCAAAGTCTTCGTGCATGTACTTTAACCATTGTGTGGGGTCGGATTCCAAAGCGACACACTCACTTTTATTCAATGCTTCATAAAACACATCATCTAATCTAAAAGCCACTTTACTACTTACATGCATAGTGCCATATATGTACGATGGGTGTTCTAATCCATTTCCTGAGATTTCCCAAAGCAGACTTTTTTCTTGGGAAAAGGAGAAACAATAGATTAAAGAAACTAATAAAAGTAGTGGTATGTTTTTCATCTTAAATTATTGAATTGTTAAATATAGAAATAAAAAGCCTGTCGGGTAATGTAAATGAGTTAATAGATTTTTTCAATGAGCGAACGTGTAATTCATAAGGCTATTGTAAAATTTGTGTCGTATTTTTGTTGTGAATAAATACTTTATGAGATTTTTAACAATAGTAGTACTTGCGTTTTTATTTACAGTTTCATCGTTTTCGCAATCCCATAGTGAGGACATCAAAAAGGAAGCTCAAATTTACTATGATTATATGACCGAAATGGACCTTGATGGTATTTTGGATTATATGTATCCGAAAGTATTTGATATGGCGTCAAAGGAACAAATGAAAACGGGAATGCTACAGATGTTTGATTCGCCACAACTAAAAGTCGAGTTTCTTTCTAATGAAGTAACAAGTGTAAGCCAGGTAGAGGAAGTTGAAGGTGTAAATTATGCATTAGTGTACTACAAAAGCGAGATGCGCATGACGTTTTTAACTGAAAAAGATAAATCTGAAGAAGAGCGAAAGTCTCATTTAGATCTAATGAAGAGCACTTTGGCAACACAATTTGGTGCTGAAAATATAACAATTGATACTGCAACAACGTCTTTAGTTATTAGCCATGATGCCAGTATGTTTGCTATTAAAGACCCGCAATATGATGGATGGAAATTTTTAGCAAATGAAAAAAATATGGAAGCTCTAGTTAATACCATGATACCAGAAGCAGTAAGAAGTAGACTTTCAGAAAAAGATTAGAGGCGTAACATCCAGTAAAAATTGTAAAGAAAGAGAAAAATGAAAGGTATTCTTTTGGTAAATTTAGGTTCTCCCGATAGTCCGGAACCCAAAGATGTAAAAAAATATTTAGGCGAGTTTTTAATGGACGAACGTGTTATTGATGTGCCATTGTGGGCCAGAACTTTGCTGGTTAAAGGCATTATTTTAAACACGCGACCAAAAGCATCTGCAAAAGCCTATAAAAAAATATGGTGGAAGGAAGGTTCACCGTTAATTGTACTTTCTGAAAAACTGCAAGCAAAAGTACAAGATAAGTTAGAGTATCCTGTAGCTTTAGCCATGCGGTACGGCAGTATGACTATTAAAAAAGGGCTTCAAGAATTGGTCGATAAAGGGTGTACAGAAATAAAAACAATTCCGTTGTATCCGCAATTTGCAATGGCTACTACTGAGACTATTGATGTAAAGGTTGATGAGCTTGTTGCAAACTATTTTCCTCAAGTAACTATTACGAGAACACCTGCATTTTATGGTCGGGAGGATTATATAAATGTACTTTCTAAAAGTATTGCCGAAAAGCTTGATGGGCTAGACTACGAACATATTTTGTTTAGCTACCATGGTGTGCCGGAGCGACACATTCGAAAAAGTGATATTACCAACGGCAATTGTAAAATGGATGGTAAATGTTGCTTTAAAAAAGGAAGTAAACAGCATGAGTTTTGCTACCGACACCAATGTGAAATTACCACAGTAAATATTGCTAAAAAATTAAAATTAAAAAACGGGACTTACTCTACAACGTTTCAATCTAGGTTAGGTTTTGATCCTTGGCTACAACCCTATACAGATCGTACTATAGAGCGTATGGGAAAGGAAGGTGTAAAGAAAATGGCTATTGTGACTCCTGCCTTTGTTAGTGATTGTTTGGAGACCTTAGAAGAAATTGCCATGGAAGGCGAAGAAATATTCCATGAGGTTGGAGGAAAAGAATTTACGGTTATTCCTTGTTTGAATGATCGTGAGGATTTCGCCCAAGTTATAGCTAATATAGCAGAGGAGTGGGAAACTGTTGAAAAACCCTTAACCGTTTAATGGCTAAAGTTTCATCACAAGACTTAGGCACACAACCCATTGGTAAACTTTTAATAAAACAAGCTGTTCCAGCATCTATTGGTATTCTAGTAATGTCTCTAAATATTTTAGTAGACACTATTTTTGTTGGGCAATGGATAGGCGCTACTGCTATTGCAGCTATAAATGTTGTACTCCCAGTTTCTTTTTTTATTGCTGCTTTAGGAATGGCTATAGGTATTGGAGGTTCTTCAATAATATCAAGGGCATTAGGTGCTGATAATATCAAAAAAGCGCGAATCACTTTTGGTAATCAAATTACACTAACACTACTGGTTACCATTACTATGGTAATGCTAGGATTATGGTTTATTAATAGTATTATTCCAGCCTTTGGTGGTAAGGGTAATATTTTAGAACCAGCAACTGTATATTATAGAATTGTATTATATGGAGTGCCTTTTTTAGCGCTTTGTATGATGGGAAATACGGTAATAAGAGCTGAAGGTAAACCTAAATTTGCAATGTATGCAATGATGATACCTTCTGTTGGAAATTTACTTCTAGATTATATTTTTATTAATGTGTTAGATTGGGGGATGATGGGAGCAGCATGGGCTACAACAGGCTCTTACCTTTTATGTTTTGCTTTTATTATTTGGTTTTTCTTATCAAAACATTCAGAATTAAAATTATTAAAATGCCATTTTGGATTACAGAAAGGTATTGTGTCAGAGATAGGTTCATTGGGTTTTGTTACGCTATCAAGGCAAGCTGTGGTTAGTATTACTTATTTATTTATGAATAATATTCTATTCGATTTAGGAGGAGAAACTTCAGTTACAGCTTATGCTATAGTTGGTCGTATGCTCATGTTTGCCTTATTTCCTGTGTATGGTATTACACAGGGGTTTTTGCCAATTGCAGGATTTAACTATGGTGCTTCAAAGTTTGAGAGAGTAAAAGAAACAATTTCTACAGCAATTTTATACGCATCAGGTTTAGCAACGCTAGTATTTATAATGTTAATGGTGTTTCCAGAAGAGATAACGCGACTATTTACTTCAGATACAAATGTACTTTTAGAAACTCCTCCTGCTATGCGTTGGGTGTTTGCTGCAACTCCTATTATAGCAATACAGCTTATTGGTGCAGCCTATTTTCAAGCTGTGGGTAAAGCAATTCCAGCATTATTATTAACACTTACACGACAAGGTTTTTTCTTTATTCCACTCATTTTAATCTTACCTAACTTCTATGGAGAACATGGGGTTTGGATGTCTTTTCCTATTGCTGATGTATTGTCAACTATTGTAACAACTATTTTTTTGCGTCGAGAAGTAAAGTTAAATCTATTGTCAGAGGCTGGATAACATTTTTATTTGATTTTGGGTAGTGTATATTAAGAACTAATGTAAAACTTATAGATCTATTTGCAAAGAATTAATTTTTAATATTTTTGTAAATTCTTACATTTATTTTTGATGCCTAACTTTATTCAAACAGAAATAAAAAAAATCACGGATGTATCATCATTTTTGAATGATATATTTAAAGATGTGTATAATTTATCTCTTGTTCAAATAGCTAGAAGCCTTAGTGTTTTTAATAATTATATATCTCATTTTAGGAATGATATCTTTGGGTTAATTGAATTTCCCTATGTAGATAAGGTTTATAGAGATTCCTATTACCACTACTATGCTTCAAAAAATCAAGAATATAAAAGAGATTGTATCAGAGTCTCTTTTTTTGATAGAGAATTAAAAATAAGTGATTTTAGAGACCCTGAAAGATATGATGATATTAATAATTCTTATTTGGGTTTTGTGGTCATTAGACCTACATTTCCTCATATCATGGGAAGGTCAATTGTTTCTCCTAAAGCGATTATTACAAATAATTTTAAAATATGTAGTGTGTTAACTAGTACAACAGCTAACGGTTTAAAATTGAGTGTTTCTGGTTTTCCCCATTCTTCTCAAAATACGGAGACTATCGCATGTGCTGAAACTACCATCTGGTCCGTCATGGAATATTTTGGAATTAGATATCCAGAATATACACCTACATTACCCTCTAAAATTGGAGCTATTCTTTCACAACATTCGTTTGAAAGGTTACTACCTTCAAAAGGATTAAGAGCAGACCAAATATCATATGCTTTAAGAGAGTTAGGTTTCGGTGTTAAATTGTATCACAGAGAAGTTTATGGTAAAGATTTATTTTTAATTTTATTAAGAATGTATATAGAATCTGGAATCCCTGTAATTTCAGCTATTCAATCAAATACAATAGGACATGCTCAATGTATTATTGGTAGAGCAAGATTTACTGATAATGATGTAGATGAATTAAATAATTCTGAAGAAATAGGGAAGGGAGTGAGTTTATTAGATATTGAAAAAATGAACTTGGAATATGTTTTTATTGACGATAATTACCCTCCTTATCAAATTACTCAATTAGAAAATCCTGGTGGTTTTTATAGTGATGAAGGTTTTAAAGAATGTGAAATTACAAGTTTTATTGTTCCTCTTTATTCTAAAATATACTTAGATGCTGATGCAGCTAGAGCATATGTTAAATCTTTAATTAAGCAGTATATACATAATTTAGATTTGTTAAAAGATGAAGAGGTTATTCTTAAAGTGTTTCTTGCTTCATCTAGATCATATAAGGATTATGTTAGTTTGAACAGCTTAATTGACAGTTTGCCCAAAGAATTGATTTTAAGAGTACCTATGCCGAAATTTGTCTGGGTTGCTGAATTAAGTAATAGAGATTTAATAAAGAATAATTTGATAAACGGACTGTTAATAGTTGATGCTACTGAAACTAAACATCATGGATTAATTGCAGGTTTCATAGGAAATTACTACTTTTCAGAAAACTTAAATGAAATTGTACAAATTAATGTACCTTTGCAACCATTTAAAAACTACAGTAATAATCTTAGATAATCAATGAGTAAATCTATCAAAGAATACTACGAGAGTCTGATTAAAGAACTAGAGGTTGAAGCAACTGTAAAAATTCTAGATGACGAAATAACTGAAAAAATATTTAATGGTATTGATGAAGATTTGGAAGAGTTTAAAGTAGAGAATCAGAAGCGTGTTAAAGAGACACTAGAAAAAATCTCAAACGTTGTGTTCACATCTTAGAAAATAAAAAGACTTCTACAAAAATGTTAATAATTAGGTTTTAATGACATATTTCTACCTAAAAGCATTTCACCTCATATTTGTAATTACGTGGTTTGCTGGCTTGTTTTATATCCCACGACTTTTTGTGTACCAAATAGAAGCGTTTCATAAGCCATCTCCCGAAAAAGAAATTTTAGGAAAGCAATTAAAACTCATGGCTAAGCGCTTGTGGTTTATCATCACTTGGCCATCAGCGATACTAGCGTTAATTTTTGGTTTAACCCTATTTTATATCAACCCTACATTGTTTTACATGCCATGGATGCAAGTTAAATTGGGTTTTATTGTTTTGTTATTTGCGTATCACTTAAAAACGCATCAATACTATAAACAATTACAAAGGGATGAAGTAAAAAAATCATCCAGCTATATGCGTATTTGGAATGAGGGCGCCACTTTTATCCTGTTTGCAGTTATTTTTTTAGTCATCCTAAAAAGTGCAATTAATTGGATTTGGGGCGTTATAGGTATTGTTGTTCTAGGGATCTTAATTATGCTAGGTTTTAAGATGTATAAGAATATCCGAGAAAAAAATCCTGAAGCCTAAGGTTTTAAAGTGGTTTTGTGCTCTCTCTGGCAATTAAGCTAGTTTTTACCACTTTGGTAACAAAAGGTTTGTTTTGGTCTTCATTTTCAATACGGTCTATTAAAATATCTGTAGCCGTTTTACCAATAAATTTACCATGTTGGCTTATGGCAGAAATAGAGGGTGTTACATGTTGTAATAGTTTTCCATTTGTAAAGCAAGCAATAGCCATTTCCTCTGGTATTTTATAACGCATGTGCTTTACAATACGCAGTGCATTTACTGCTGCACTCTCTTCTAAACACAACAAGCCATCAATAGTTTTATCGGCGAGCACAATTTTTAAGGCGGTATCAAAATCTTCAAATTTTCCAATCCTCACAATAAGCTTTTCTTCAATGGGGATGTTAGATGTTTCTAAAGCTTTTTTATAACCCTCAACCCTAAGTTTCCCAACGCTTAAATTGTCAATTACAGAAATTAAGGCTACACGCTTACATCCTGTTTTAATAAGGTGTTCGGTAGCTTCAAAAGCACTTTCCATATCGTTAACAATTACTTTATCGCAAGTAATGGTATCAGAAACTCTATCAAACATTACTATAGGTACACCCTCATTTATCGCATTTTGTAAATGGGCATATTGTTGTTTTACTTGAGTTTCTTCTGCTAACGAGATAATAATACCATCAAGAGTATCGCTTTTTAATAATTCCAGTGTTTTTACTTCTTTTTCATAAGATTCGTTAGAGATACACGATATAAGATGGTAGCCATGTTCTGTGGCTTTGGTCTCAATACCTACAAATACTTTTGCAAAAAAACTATTCATAATATTGGGAATAATTACCCCAATGGTTTTTGTTTTTTTGTGCAGTAAACTAAGGTCTATGCTTTTAGACTTATAATTATTCTCCCTGGCATAGGCTACAATTTTTTCTTTGGTACTGGTGCTAATTTCATAGCTATCACTTAATGCTTTAGACACTGTGGCGATAGACACCCCAAAGGTATTGGCAATATGTTTTAATGTAATGCGTTTGGGCATTTTAAGTCTTAAATTAACCTTCTTAGGTAAGAATTACAAAGCTAAGAATTAATCATGGAAATTTTATGTAGCTGGGTTTTGTAATTGAAGTTCATTACTAAAAACAAAAAATCCCGTAAACAAAAATGTTTCGGGATTTTGTTGTGGTACCTCCAGGAATCGAACCAGGGACACAAGGATTTTCAGTCCTTTGCTCTACCAACTGAGCTAAGGTACCTCGCCAAAGCGGTTGCAAATATAAATTCAATTTTATTATCCACCAAAATAAAAATAATAAAAAGTGTGCTATTTTTTATCCCAACAATTATAAGTTTTTTAAGATTTAAGTAAATGTGGTTTTGTAGTTTTACGTTTTTCTAAGGCGATGAATTTAATTATAGATGTTGGGAATACTTTTGTGAAACTTGCTGGTTTTGAAAAAGATAAACTTGTTTTTAGGGAAACAACAAAGCTATCAGGAGTGGTTGAGGTAGTAAATAAACTAAAAGAAAGTTATCCTGAGCTAAAGCAAGGTATTGTATCATCAGTAGGGCGATTAAAAAGCAAACAAATAGATGCCATTAGTAAAAATTTTAATGTGTTAGAACTTACCCATAAAACAAAAGTTCCCTTTAAAAACAGTTATGATACTCCTAAAACCCTTGGTATAGATAGAATTGCCTTGGTAAGTGCATCAGTGTACCACTATCCAGATAACAATGTATTGATTATTGATGCAGGAACCTGCATAACGTATGATTTTATTACTGATAAAAACGAATATTTAGGAGGTGCTATTTCTCCAGGATTACGAATACGCTATAAAGGGTTAAATAATTTAACGGCAAATTTACCGTTGTTAGAAACTAAAATACCAAAACATTTTTTGGGAACATCAACAAACAGCTCCATACATTCTGGAGTAGTTAACGGTGTTGTAAATGAAATAGATGGCTTTATAAGTGCCTATAAAGACAAATATCCAGATTTAACAGTTATTTTAACAGGAGGAGATGCTAATTTCTTGTCAGAACAATTAAAAAGTAGCATATTTGCCAACTCTAATTTTCTGTTGGAAGGGCTAAATTATATATTAGAATTTAATACAAACTAATGATAAAAAAACTTTTAGTAGTTTTTGTTGCTATTTTCACTTTCTCGTCTTATGCCCAAGAGGGTACAGCCTCTCCTTATTCGTTTTATGGAATAGGTAGTTTAAAATTTAGGGGGACTGTAGAAAATAGAAGTATGGGAGGGATTAGTATCTACACGGATAGTATCCACATGAATTTACGAAATCCAGCTACATTCACGGGGCCAAATTTGTTAACGTTTAATAATAAAAGCAGACCTGTAAAGTATACCGTTGGAGGTACTTACTCGTCTACAAACCTAAAAAGCGATTCTGGTACTGCAAATGTATCCTCTACAACTTTTGATTATTTTGCATTAAACCTACCAGTTGGAAAGTTTGGTGTAGGCTTAGGCTTGTTGCCTTATACTGCAGTAGGTTACAGGCTAGAAACAGAGAATGCTGAGGGACTCACAACAAGTAGATTTAATGGAGAAGGCGGTTTAAATAAAGCCTTTTTAGGGTTTGGTTATAGTATATTAGATAATTTAAGTGTTGGTGTTAATGCGCAATACAATTTTGGAAACATTCAAAATAGTGCCATAGAATTTCGTTTTGATAATGATGGAGTACCCTTATTTTCCCAATCTAGAGAAAATAACCGTTCTGATTTAAGCGGCTTAAACTTAGATTTTGGAGTGTACTATAAAACAAAGCTGAACAAATCATTAGAGCTAACAACAGCATTCACGTATACACCAGAAAGCAATATCACTTCTCAAAATAGAAGGGCGCTTTCTACTGTTAACGTTGGTACTTCAGGTCAAGAAGTAGTATTAAATACCATACAAGTAGATCTTGAGCCCCTAGGCTTATTAGAAACAGATTTAGTATTACCCTCAAAATTTTCATTTGGAGCAGGTGTAGGGAAGCCCAGAAAATGGTTTGTAGGGGCAGAATATGAATCACAGCAACTAAGAGACTTCAACAATCCATTTTATACTTCTGGGGCTACAATCTATGATGATGGTTACCGGTATTCTGTTGGAGGCTTTTACATACCAGAGTACAATGCCTTTTCTGGCTACTTTAAACGACTGGTTTACAGGGCTGGTTTTAGATCAGAAGATACAGGGCTGGTTATATTCAATAACGGAAGCAAACAACAAATTAAAGAGTTTGGCATATCTTTTGGAGTAGGTATACCAGTCGGGGAATTTGGTTCTAATGCAAATGTAGGATTTGAGATTGGAAGAAGAGGTACCACCAATGACAACCTAATTCAAGAGAACTTTATAAATTTTCAGATTAGTTTATCTTTGAACGATAGATGGTTTCAAAAACGAAAATATGATTAACAGAGTAACAGGATTATCATGAAAACAAAAATTACATTTTTAACTTTTTTATTCGCTTTCTTAATGTTAGGAGTAAGCGGTGTGAATGGACAGACGCAAGAAGAGAATATGGCTAAATTGTCTATAATGACAGAATATGCCAAAGCTAAGAATTATGAGGCGGCTTATACCCCTTTTACAGAATTATGGAGCAATACCCCTCAATTTAGCCGTGCCATATACGTGTATGGAGAGAAAATTTTAGACTACAAGTTAGATAATACCTCAGGTGATGAAAAAGTGGGTTATATAAATGACTTAATAAAGTTATGGAAAGATAGAAGGACCCATTTTGCATCTAAAACTCCTGAAGGAGAATATGCAGCAAAAGCTTGTCAATTAATGTTTGATAATAAATCTGTTTTAGGTAAGACAGATGAAGAATTGTATGATTGTTTTGACGCTGCTTACACAGCTGATAAAGAAACCTTTAAAAACCCTAAAAGTCTTTACACATACTTCTATTTAATGGTAAAGTTATATGATGCAGGTAAAAAGCCAGCAAAGGACTTATTCAATAAATACGATGATGTAGTTGAAAAGATTGAAGAGGAAGTTCAAATTGCTTCCCAAAAGTTAAATAAACTTGTAGAAAAAGAAGAAGCAGGTACACCACTTACATCTAAAGATGCAAGATATAAAAAGTACTATGGTCAGGTTTTAAATGCTTTCGATCAAATATCTGGTAGTGTAGATACACAATTAGGAGATCGTGCAAATTGTGCTAACTTAATTCCTTTATACACCAAAGATTTTGAAGCACATGCTACCGATGCTATATGGCTAAAACGTGCAGTAAGCAGAATGTTTTATAAGGAATGTACAGACGATCCATTATACGAAAAACTGGTAAAAGCTTATGATGAAACAGCACCATCAGCAGATACAAAATATTTCGTAGCTACCATTCTTCTTAAAAATGGAAAAACATCAGAGGCTGAAGGCTATCTAAAAGAAGCTTACGATTTAGAGGAAGATACCTTTAAAAAAGCAAAATTAGCTAACAGAATCGGGTTGATATTAAAGAAGAAAGGAAGATATGGGCAAGCAAGAAGTTACTTTAGAAATGCTTTAAAACTCAATCCATCAAACGGACGCCCACACTTGTCTATAGCAGCGATGTATGCTGCGAGTGCTAAGGATTGTGGATCAACAAACTTTAATAAAAGAGCAGTGTACTGGTATGCTGCACAAGAGGCTAGAAAAGCATCTCGTGTAGATCCTACTCTAAGTAAAGCGGCATCGCAAAGTGCAGCTAACTATGAAGCAAAGGCACCTCAAAAATCAGAAATTTTTACTGAGGGTAATAGCGGACAAACCATAACCATTGGTTGTTGGATTGGAGGTTCTGTAAAAGTACCAAATATTTAATGCGGGAGTGCCCTTTTACATACAAGAGATTAAACATAGTCATAGCAATTGCTATGACTATGTTTTTTTCATATGATAATTTTTAGTTTCCTCTCAATGGTCACATGGTATTCATATAAGCAGGTATTTGCAATGGGGTTATTTTTTATAACGCTCATCTCATGTACAAACAATCTCAAGGATGTTCAGAATATAGGGATTTCAGAGAACGAACCCATTGGTGTTGCCGAGAATATTAATTTAAAATACACCGATTCAGGTAAAATCAAAGCGATTTTGAAAAGCCCCAAAATGTACGACTATGGTAATATGAAATTTCCCTATAATGAGTTTACAGAAGGTGTTAATCTAGAAGTTATTGAAGACGGTAAAAAAAGTGTGATCATCTCAGACTATGCTGTTTTTTACAAAAAAACTAATATCATCGATTTACAAGGAAATGTAAAAATTACGACCCATAGCAATGATACATTATTTGCAGAGCAATTGTATTACGATGAAAGCAAAGAATGGTTGTTTACCAATAGCCCAGTTACCTTTAGAACAGGCCAAGATTTAATACATGGTAATGGTTTCGATTCTAATTCAAAATTCACAAATGCAGAGGTTTTAGAGATTACAGGCCTCATTACAGTTGATGAATAATTTTTTTTGGATTCCTCTTCTCTTATTAGCGCCGCTATTTTAAGTATCTTTGTACAATAATTATCAATACGTTTATGAAATACGCTAAGTTCTTCCAATTTGTATACTTAGTTTTTGCAGCATTATTTATTTATGATGCTATTTCTAAATACACTGCAAATGGCGAAATTGCATACCCGTCTATTTTATTAGGGATTACTGCAATTTTCATGTTCTTCTTTAGAAGAAAGTTTATGAAAAAATTTGAAAACAGAGGCAAGTAAATGACGCTTTACGTTGTTATTATTGTTGTGTCTTTATTGCTTTCGGCCTTCTTTTCAGGAATGGAGATTGCCTACATATCTTCCAATAAAATTCATATAGAGTTAGAGAAAAAGCAAGAAGGTGTGCTTGCCACGGTTTTAAGACGCTTAACAGCTAAGCCATCAAAATTTATTACCACGATGCTTATTGGGAACAACATCGCATTGGTAATTTATGGGTTTTTTATGGGAGATGTTTTGGTAAAATGGTTTCAATCCATGTTGCCAACACAGTCTGCATTTGCGAATTACCTACTAACGGATTTAAGCTTATTGTCCCAAACTGTTATTTCAACGTTTGTTATATTGATAACCGCAGAATTTTTACCAAAAGTATTTTTTCAGATTTATGCCAATACGCTTATAAAATTTCTAGCGATTCCTGCCTACATCTTTTATGTGTTGTTTACCTGGGTTTCAGATTTCGTGATTTGGATATCAGATTTAGTACTAAAATATTTCTTTAAAACCGAAGGCGATAATATCCAAATGGCCTTTTCAAAGGTAGAACTGGGAAATTATATTAGCGAACAAATGGAATCAGTTGAAGCACATGATGAGGTAGATTCAGAGATTCAAATTTTTCAGAATGCACTAGAGTTTTCAGAGGTAAAAGCTCGGGAAGTTATGGTGCCCAGAACAGAAATTATAGCTGTTGATATCAATGATACTGTAAAATCCCTAAACGGTTTGTTTACCGAAACAGGCTGTTCTAAAATATTGGTATATAAAGATTCCATAGATGATATTTTAGGGTATGTACATTCATTTGAGCTTTTTAAGAAGCCAAAAACTATAAAATCTATACTCTTGCCTGTGGAATTTGTTCCAGGTACCGTTTTAGTGAGCGATGTATTAAATATTTTAACAAAAAAACGAAAAAGTATAGCAGTTGTTTTAGATGAATATGGAGGCACATCAGGTATTATGACAGTGGAAGATATTGTAGAAGAATTATTTGGAGAAATAGAAGACGAGCATGATACCGTAGTGTTGGAAGAACAGAAGATTGATGATGAAACCTATCGTTTTTCAGCAAGAATGGAAGTAGACCATATTAATGAAACCTATAAAATTAACCTTCCAGAAGATGAAAATTACGAAACCCTAGGAGGATTGATAGTATACCATACTGAAGGAATTCCCGAAAAGGATGAAGTTATAGAAATAGATGCTTTTGAATTTACAATTTTAGAGGTATCCAATACCAAAATTGATTTGGTTGAAGTAAAACTTATAAACGAAGATTAGACATATATTGCATATTAGCCAGCACATGCAATTATTGCTTGTTTCTCCTTTTATTATTTGATAGAAAATGGTATTTTCGCGCACAATATTTTTGTAAAATCTCAATTACACAAGCTATTCTGGTATTTTGATATTAAAATTTTTATCAAAAAAGTGATTAAACATAGCTTAACGATTTAAAATTTATAAAGCATATGGCAGTTTTAAATAAAATTAGACAACGCTCATTATTTCTAATACTAATTATAGCATTAGCGCTATTCTCTTTTGTATTAGCTGATTTGTTTAGAAATAGCGATGCCCTATCGGCGAAATCTCAAAATACAGTGGCTACCATTAATGGAAAGGATATTACCCGCGATGATTTCCTTAAAAAGGTAGAAAACATGCAACGCCAAATGGGACCAAATGCCACAAACACCCAAGTAATAAATCGTGTTTGGAACCAAGAAGTAAGAGAAGCTGTATTGTCTACGCAATATGAAAAATTAGGTATTTCCATAGAGAAAGACCAGATGAAAGATTTATTAAAAACAGCATTGACTGGAAATCAACAGTTTTCTAATGAAGCAGGACTGTTTGATGAAGGTAAATTAAACGAATATATTGCTAACTTAAAAAACACATCAGAAGCCCAATACCAAGGTTGGATAGATTATGAAAAAAGGGTAGCATCCAATGCATTACAACAAAACTACTTTAACCTTGTAAAAGCTGGATTAGTTGGTACATTAGCAGAAGGAGAGCTTGAACACCAACTGGAAGGAAATAAAGTAGATATTAAATTTGTACAAATACCTTACACTAAAATAGCAGATAGTACAATTAAAGTAACCAAGTCTGATATTGAAGCGTACATAAAGGAACATAAAAGTCAATTTGAGGTTGATGCTTCAAGAGATATCAAGTTTGTTGAGTTTAAGGAAACCGCGACAGTAGCTGATGAAAATGCCATACAAGAAGACCTTAAGGTATTTATTACAGGAAGAATTAAGGATAAAGATGGAAGAACAGATCCTATCGATGCGTTTTCAACTGTAGAAAACAATGAAGAATATATTAATTTAATAGCAGCATCAGATGAAAAGTTTGATGATCGTTTTGTGTTCAAATCAAGTTTACCAGTTCAAGTTGCAGATAGCATCTATAACCTAAACGTAGGAGAGACCTATGGGCCTTACAGAGATGGGAACGCTTTTAAGCTAACAAAGCTTATCGAAACAAAGAATATTCCAGATTCTGCTAAAGTGAGACATATTTTAATTCCTTTTATTGGGTCGCAAAGTTCAGGTACACCAGCAACACAAACCGAAGAAGAAGCTAAAGCTACTGCAGACAGTTTATTGGCAATTTTAAAAAGAAACAAATCTAAATTCCCTGAGTTTGTTAAGGAGTTTTCTTCAGATCAAGGAAGTGTAGCTAACGAGGGACGTTACGATTGGCATGCCTATGGTACTATGGTTCCAGAATTCAATGATTTTGAGTTTAACGGCCGTGTTGGGGATATAGATATCGTAAAAACGATTTTTGGATTTCATATTGTAGAAATAGAAGGGTTAAAGGATAAAAAGAAAGCCGTTAAAGTAGGTACCATAGCTAAGAAAATAGAACCTTCTGAAGCAACAGTAAACGCTATTTTTAGGGATGCCTCTAATTTTGAAATGAAAGCAAAAGAGGGTGAATTTGAAGCTATTGCAAAAGAGAAGAACTATACGGTGCGTCCTGTAAATGGTATAAAAGCTTTAGATGAAAATATCCCAGGTGTAGGAAATCAGAGACCAATAGTGCGTTGGGCATTTGAGGACGAGACCAAAGAAGGAGACATAAAACGTTTTACTATTTCTGGAGGCGGGTACGTTATTGCACAATTAGTGGCAAAACATGAAGAAGGTTTAATGGCAGTTGAAAACGCATCGGCTACCGTATTACCTAAAATAAGAAAAGAGCGAAAAGCTGAAATAATAAAAGAACGTGTTACCGCTACTACTTTAGAAGATGTAGCAACCGCTGAAAACACCTCTGTTAGAACTGCTTTGGCAGTTAATATGAAGAACCCTACTATTTCAGGTGCAGGTAGAGAACCTTTGGTTGTTGGTACAGCATTTGCATTAGAAGAAGGAGAAACATCAAAATTAGTTTCAGGAGAAAGAGGTGTGTATATGGTAAAAGTTACCAAGAAAACACCAGCAGTGGCATTAGATAACTATCAGTCGTTCGCCAATAGAGTAGAAACGCAAAAGGCAAGTGTTGTTAACTCTAAGCTATACAATGCGCTTAAAGATGCAGCAGATATTGAAGATAATAGAGTTGAACTTCAAATTCAATAAAAAATAACTCAAACTAAATTAAAAAACTAACTACAAAGCCTCCAATCGGAGGCTTTTTTATTTTAAAATCATCTCATTGTAAGGTATAATGGTGTGAAAACCTTTTTCGACAAAGTAAGATGTTGGGTTGGTTTCAGAGCATACCAACATAAAATCGCCGCCCCACGCACCAAGACTCTTCATGGCGCCATTAAAATCATTAAAATACTTAGATGTTATAGTGGGTTGGTTTATAACCTTTGAAATGATGCTTTCGTGCTTTATGATTAACTTTTGAAATTCACTAAAGTTATCACTTGTAATTAACGCCTTGGTAATAGCATTAATTTCAGAAATAGCATGGCTTAGGTTTTGATGTAACGCTTTATAATACGCAATACCATCACGACTGTTTTGTTTTTTGTTAAGATAGACAAAATAGAGATGGTCTTTAAAAGGAGGATTAAAATCAACCGATGACACTATTCTATTGGTTTCCTGATTTTGTTTTAGAGTATCATCATTTAATAATTGATATGTAATCGCAGTATTGTGTTGCGCGCAAGCAATGTCGTACCCACTACCCCCAAATGTTAGTTTTAAGAGTTTATACGGGTTTATACTTGCCCATTTAGCAATATTATTTATAAGTGTTGATGAGGTGCCAAGCCCCCAATTTTTTGGAAAATCTAAATAGGTTTCAATTGAAAAACCTGTGTTAGTATCAAGAAAATTTGGGTTTAGTTGTTGAGCTGCATTCAAAATTTGTAATAATCTTAAATGTGGCGTACTAGTCTCAGTTTTATTTGATTTTAAATCATTTAAATGAAATTTATCTTCAAACCATACCTTATTTTTTTCATCAAAGCTTTTCCAGTGAATATGCTTGGAATCAATAGGCTTAACATTAAGTGATTGGCCATATTTAGTAGGAATAGCAAGAGAAATAGCACCATCAAGCACTACATATTCTCCCGTTAGTAATAATTTGCCGTTGCTCTTAAATGTTTTCAATACAATAAATTAAACTATTAATTACGTAGGTTTTCCAAGGTTTGCACTACAGCATTATGAGTTACCGTTTTTGTTTTAAAAAGCTCCACTATTTTTTGTTTCTCAGTGTCAGTAGCCTCAAATTGGTTTAAAATATTCATAAGATGCATTTTCATGTGACCTTGTTGAATACCAGTTGTAGTTAGCGAACGTAATGCCGCAAAGTTTTGTGCCAAACCTGCAACAGCTACAATTTGCATTAATTCTTTTGCAGAAGGTTTGTCTAATAACTCCAGAGCGAGTTTTACTAATGGGTGTAAACCAGTTAACCCACCAACAGTACCCAGTGCTAATGGTATTTCCATCCAAAATGTAAAAATACCATCCTTAATTTCAGCATGCGACAAACTACTATATGAACCATTTCTGGAAGCAAAAGCATGTACACCTGCTTCAACAGCTCTAAAATCGTTACCAGTAGCCAAGATAACAGCGTCTATACCATTCATTATACCTTTATTATGAGTTACGGCACGGTATGGCTCCACCTCAGCAATCCTAACAGCCTCAACAAATTTATTGGCAAAAGATGCTCCAGAAACACCAGTATTTTCAGATAACTGTTCTACAGGGCAACTAACCTCTGCTCTAACCAAACAATCAGGGACATAATTAGATAAAATGCTCATCACAATATCAATGTACTTTTCGTCCTGAGAAAACCCATCAAAATGTAAGGCTTCATTTTTAAACGTTTTCGCAAACTGCTCTAAACATGAATTGATGAAGTTGGCACCCATAGCATCTAAGGTTTCAAAAGAAACATGCAATTGGTAATACCCCTCAATATCTTGTGTTTTGTTTCGTAACTCAATATCCAAAATACCACCACCACGTTTTTCCATATTAGCGGTAATGTGTTTTGCCTCTTCAATTAATTTTGGCTTTACATAGGCAAAGTACGACGTTAAATGCTCGTTGTCTCCTCTATATTTAAAATGGACTTGACCTATTTTTTTAGTAGCAATTACCTTGGTTTTAAATCCTCCTTTATCTAACCAAAATTTTGCAGCTTTACTAGCGGCAGCCACAACAGAACTTTCCTCAATAGCCATGGGAATGGTATAGGTTTTTCCGTTAATTAAAAAATTTGGAGCTACCCCTAAAGGCAAGTAGTAGTTGGTAATAGTGTTTTCAATAAACTCATCATGAAGCTGCTGCAATTTTTTGTCAGCATTCCAATATTGTGTTAAAATTTGTTTTGCCTTATCATTTTTGGATAAATAAGTATTAACTATCCAATCAATTTTTTCAGATTTTGAGAGTTTAGAAAAACCAGAAATCGTTTTGCTCATAGTGGCACGCATTTAAAGTGCAAAGATACTACTCTTGATGCGAAAATTGAGCAAGTATACAAACAGCACGATTTACTGTTAATAATTGTGGTTAATTACATAATTTTTAGTAAACTTGGTATCGCTTTATAAAATAGATGGTTTTTTAGACTAAATGTCTATAATTTGTAATTTTAATTTGAATAAACAGATTGAAATGGAAGTTAAAGAACTGTCAAAAACGATAGCAAAATACGTATGAAATATTTAAAATTCTCCTTTAGCATTTCTCTGTTTCTCTCCCTTTCACTTTTAGCGCAAACCAAAGAAATTGTTTTAGAAGATATTTGGAGTGGTGGATTTAGAACGGAAAAGATAGATGTTTTACATTCTATGAAAAACGGACAGCAATATTCGGTTTTTAACTTCGATAGAGCTGCAAGAACCACTTCGGTTGATATTTATGACTATAAAACACTGAAGAAAGTACAAACTTTAGTGTCTTCATCTGATATTCCAGAGCTTAATTATTTTACTGATTATACCTTCAGTGAAGACGAACAAAAAGTATTATTGGCAACAGATGAAGAATCTATTTACAGAAGGTCTTCGTTAGCTTACTATTATGTTTATGATGTGGAAACTAAAAGTGTTACTAAAGTATCAGATGAAAAAATACAAGAACCAACGTTTTCTCCCGATGGTACAAAACTAGCTTATGGGTTTAATAACAATCTGTATATTTTAGATTTAATCTCAGAAGAGACGAAACAAATTACTTTTGATGGAGAAAAAAATAAAATTATCAATGGCATTGCCGATTGGGTTTACGAAGAGGAATTTTCAATAGTGCGTGCTTTTAGTTGGAATAAAAACAGCAGTAAAATTGCATTTATACGTTTTGATGAAACTGATGTACCTGAATTTTCTATGGATATTTATGGTACAGGCTTATACCAAACCCAACAGGTGTTTAAATATCCTAAAGCAGGAGAGAAAAATTCTGAAGTCTCCCTTCATGTATATAATATTAACAATGAAGCGTTGACAGCTGTAAAAGTTGATAAAGCGTATACTGATTTTTACATTCCGAGAATTAAATGGACAAACGAGACAAACATTTTAAGTGCTCAATTTATGAACCGTCAACAAAACATGTTGGACTTATGGTTTGTTGATACAGAAAAAAACACATCAAAAATAGTACTTGATGAAAAGGATAGGGCTTACATAGATATTACCGATAACTTAACTTTTTTAAGCGACAATAGTTTTATTTGGACCAGTGAGAAAGATGGGTACAACCATATTTACCATTATGATAAAGATGGAGCTTTAATTAATCAGGTAACCAAGGGTAATTGGGAGGTTACTAATTATTATGGTTATAACGAGAGCAGCAAAAGTATTTTTTATCAATCTACCGAAAACGGATCTATAAATAGAGATGTATATAGTATTAAATTAAACGGGCGTAATAAAAAACGATTAACGAAAACAAATGGGACAAATAGTGCTGCGTTTAGTGCAGATTTCTCATATTTTATAAATACATTTTCAAGTGCCACAACCCCACCAGAGTATACTTTAAATAGTGCTTCATCTGGTAATCTTATCAAGAGTATAAAAGACAATGATAAGCTAGTTCAAAAACTATCAGATTTTAAAACATCAAAAAAAGAATTTAGTACCATACAAGTAAACGGTAACGATTTAAACATGTGGATGCTTAAACCAGCAAATTTTGATGCTTCAAAAGCATATCCTCTTTTTATGACACAATATTCGGGTCCAGGTTCACAGTCGGTTTCCAATAGTTGGAACAGTGCAAATGATTATTGGTTTCAAATGCTAGCACAACAAGGATACGTTGTAGTTTGTGTAGATGGGAGAGGTACTGGTTTTAAAGGCGCAGCTTTTAAAAAAGTAACGCAAAACGATTTGGGTAAGTATGAAGTTGAAGACCAAATTCAAACAGCAAAACAGTTGGGGGAATTGCCATATATTGATGCATCCAGAATAGGTATTTGGGGATGGAGTTATGGTGGGTTTATGAGCAGTAATTGTTTGTTTAAGGGGAATGATGTATTTAAAATGGCTATTGCAGTTGCACCAGTAACCAGTTGGCGTTTTTATGATACAATTTATACAGAACGGTATTTAGGGACTCCTCAAAATAACCCGAGTGGTTATGATGATAATTCTCCAATTAATCATGTTACTAAACTTAAAGGCGATTTTTTATTGGTACATGGTACAGCAGATGATAATGTACATGCGCAAAACACAATGCGATTGGTAGAAGCTTTAATACAGGCAGATAAACAATTTGATTGGGCGATGTACCCAGATAAAAATCATGGTATTTACGGCGGAAATACACGATTGCATTTGTATAAAAAAATGACAAATTTTATCAATGAGACCCTTGGGGATAAAATTGAGAAGAAAAAGACAAAAGATAGGGTGGAATCAAAGATTAAGGGGTAGTTTCAAATTTTATTTTTCTTAAAACTCTAAAATAGATATTTATGGATTTTGTATTAGGATTAATTATTGTAGGATGGCTTTTTTGTTTAATCTGGATACCTCTTGTAATTAAAGCAAATTGGAAAATTCATCCTAGGGCACTGTTCGTCTGTTTTTTTGCTGAAATGTGGGAGCGTTTTTCCTACTATGGCATGCGAGCATTGTTAACGCTTTATATGGTAAAGGTTGTATTTCAGCAAATTTCCAGTGGTGAGGCAGATGTAAAATCTCTGGCTATTTATGGATCATATACCGCATCAATATATCTTGGGCCTATAATTGGAGGAATAATGGCTGATAAGTATTTAGGGTTTAGAAAAGCTATTTTGCTTGGAGGTATTCTTATAAGTATTGGGCATATAGTATTAGCAGCTCAAGGGATCGTTGCAGAAACCAATGAATTGTTCTTTTTTGTCGCATTATCATTCATTGTAGTAGGTACTGGCTATTTTAAACCAAATATATCAAGTTTTTTAGGTAAATTCTATGACCAAGATGATTCTAGAAAAGATTCTGCATATAATATTTTTTATATGGGCATAAACGTAGGTGCTTTTCTTTCAGCATTAACATGTGGATATCTAGGAGAAGAGGTTGGTTGGCACTGGGGATTTGGATTAGCAGGAATAGGGATGCTATTAGGGTTATTTGTGTTTTGGAAGAATTTAAAGCATTTTGGAAATGAAGGGCTTGTTCCTCAAAAGAAATATGATAACGAAAGTATATTTGCAGGCTTTAGCTTAAATAAATTGATTATACTTTTAAGTTTTATCGCAGTGCCATTGTGGGCTTTGCTGTTTAGCTATGATGCAGTTTTTAAATTTGGTTTAACAGGAATTACTATTGCGGTACTGGCTTATCTAATCTATTTGAGCACCAAATATGAAAATGGATCACGCTTATTAGTAGTTTTAGTACTCTTCTTATTTCATGCTATGTTTTGGGCTTTATTCGAACAAGCAGGAGGATCACTTACTTTAATCACAGATAGGTTTGTTGATCGTTCTATTGGTAACTCTGAAATACCAGCTTCTCAATTCCAAGCACTCAATGCATTTTTTATCATTGTGTTTGCTCCAGTTTTTTCATGGTTATGGATGAAGTTAAATAAACTCAAAAAAGAACCTAGTACACCACTGAAATTTGTATACTCACTGGTCCTACTTGCTATTGGATTTTTGGTAATTGTTATGGGTGCTACCTCTGCAATTGCCTCAGGTCAAAAAATTATAATTTGGGCTATTATTTTTATGTATTTGTTTCATACTCTAGGAGAGCTATGTTTGTCGCCCGTTGGTTTATCTATGATTACTAAACTTTCTCCAGCCGATATTGTGGGCTTTACTATGGGTGCTTGGTTCTTGTCTTATTCTGTAGGGAATAAAATGGCTACAGAAATTGGTAAACTCATTAGTATTGGCAATCTAGATGAAGGTTCTTCAATGGAGGCACAAATCCAACCTTATGTTGATGTTTACCTAAATTGGGGTGTTTACGTAGTTTTAGGATGTGCACTTATTCTTCTTTGTCTTGTTCCTTTATTAAAGAAATTGATGAAGGGCATTAGATAGTAATTATAACTTAATTCATTTATTATGGGCAATAATTCAACAGATCAATTTTTTAAAAGTACAGTTTTAGGACATCCATCTGGATTATTTGTGTTGTTTTTTACCGAAATGTGGGAACGCTTCTCTTATTATGGAATGCGAGCTTTATTGGTACTGTTTTTAACAGCTTCATTGATGGAAGAAGGATGGGGTTGGCCTCGTGAACATGCTATGGCCTTGTTTGGCTCTTATGTGGGTTTAGTCTATTTGTCTACTATGATGGGAGGCTATTTTGCAGATAAAATCATAGGTTTTAGATTAGCTGTTGTTGTCGGTGCTTTACTTATGACTTTGGGACATGCATCTATGGCAATAGAAACCTCTTGGTCTATATATCTTGGTTTAGGTCTTTTAGTTATTGGAAATGGGTTTTTTAAACCTAATATGACTTCTATTATTTCTGAAATGTATAAAGACAGGCCTGAAAAAAAAGATGGTGCGTATACTATCTTCTATATGGGCGTTAATGCTGGAGCTTTTTTAGGAATTCTACTTTGTGGTTATTTAGGAGAGAAAGTTGGTTGGAGTTTAGGTTTTGGTTTGGCAGGTATTTTTATGCTCTTTGGTTTGATTCAATTTTGGCTTGCTCAAAATATTTTTGGTACTATAGGATTAAAACCTAAGAAGGATGACAAAAATTCTATTGAAGCCCTTGATAATGACAAAAGGGTGCCGTTTACTTCTTGGCAATTAATTTTAATATTTTTAATGATAGCCCTCGGGTTATTATGGATTATTAATGCTCCAGTTGCAACGATAACAGGTGGTAAGTTTGATATATTTAATTTTTTAGGTTCAAGTGGTAATAACATCGCAATATTAACAGCTCTGGGATTATTTCTTATATTATTGATTTATAGGTTTACCCAGTATTCCAATATAACAAGAGATAGGTTAATAGCTGTGTCTTTCTTTGCTTTATTATCAGTCTTTTTTTGGGCTATTTTTGAACAATCTCCAGGTACATTAACCATTTTTGCTAAAGACTATACAGATAGAACCTTGGATGGATCTTCTGCTACTATTTTTAGAATTGTGAATTCGTTAATGACTATTGTTCCATTATCCATTATAACTTGGGTTTTGTATTTGCTGTTCAAGCAAACCTATGGGAAATATAGTTTGTCAAATATTGTTTTAAGTATAAGTTTCCTTATAGTTTGGATAATAGCAATATGGATGTTAGTTGATCAGTTTAATGATGACAATCTAGAGATACCAGCCTCATGGTTTAGCGTTTTAAATTCTCTATTTATTATCACATTAGCACCATTATTTTCAAAATGGTGGGAAAGTAAATATAATCCATCCGCAAATGGGAAATATGGTATAGGGATGTTATTGTTAGGTTTAGGTATGGCGTGTGTAGCATTTGGAGCTATGGGTATAGAGCCTGGCGCTAAAACAGCATCAGTAAGCATGGTTTGGCTTGTTTTAGTTTATCTATTTCATACCATGGGTGAACTATGTATATCTCCAGTAGGTTTATCTTATGTAAGTAAATTAGTTCCAGCTAGAATGATAGCATTTATGTTTGGGGTTTGGTATTTAGCTATAGCTATTGGTATGAAAGGTGCAGGGGTTTTTGGAGAAAACGTAGATAAGATAGCTGATGAGAATGGAATAAGCTATTTTTTCTGGATATTAACTATAATATCAATCATCGCTGGAGTGATTTCTATTTTATTTCAACCTATCATAAAAAAACTAATGCACGGGGTACGTTAATCGAAAAAAGCGTTAAAAAACAATCAAAAAACACCTTTTTAGGTGCTTTTTTTGTAAGTTCGGTATATCATTTGCAACAAATTGAGCATGAGAAATTTAGTTTTAATAGTAGCAATTACGCTTTTAACCTCCGTTTCTGGAATAGCGCAAGAGATAAATTGGGTAACGCTAGAGGAAGCGATTGAGCTACAAAAGGAGACCCCAAAAAAAATTATGATGGACGTTTATACCGTTTGGTGTGGCCCATGTAAAATGTTGGATAAAAATACATTTCACAACGCTGATGTTGTAGCATATGTAAATAAGAATTATTATGCCGTTAAGTTTAATGGTGAGGGGAATGATGTGGTTAAGTACAAGGATAAATCGTTTGCTAACCCTAACTATAGTGAAGCAAGAGCAAAAACACGAAATAGTGCGCATGAACTAGCAAGATATTTACAGATAAGTGCTTATCCAACAATTGTGTTTTTTGATGAAAAAGCCGATGTAATAGCTCCAATACGAGGGTATCAGCAACCCAAACAATTAGAGTTGTACCTAAAGCTATTTAAAAATGATGATCATAAAGACATTAAAACTCAAGAAGATTTTAATGAGTATTACAAAGCTTTTAAAGCAGAATTTGAAGGCTAAGAATTAATAACTAATAACATAGGCTCCCTTTTTACCAGTTTGATGAAAAGGGAGTTTTTTGTTTTTACAAATAGATTCCCAGCGTTCTAAGTAAGATTTATAATTACTACCATCAGCAATAATCATTTTAGGTTTTAAGGTATTAATTAGCCGTTCTAAATTTAGTTTAGGAGATTGTCTCAAAAGCACATAATCAGGTTTTAGTGTTGTTACTTTATATACTGCAGTACTGTCAATAACCAAAACCTTTTTCGATCCTAAAACAAAAAAAGAAGGAATAGTGTCGTACACAGTATTTTTTATGTGCGTTTTAACCTTAAAATCCTCAATTATTTTGTGTGTAGGTAGTGCAATACCATCAATATCATGACTTACTTTAATCTGGTTATTAAAAACTTGCCCAATCACACTGTTTCTGCTTTTATGAAATACAATAAACTGTTTTTCCGGTTTAGTGTATTTGGTATAGATAAAAGCACTTTGTACTAAAATTATAGCTATTAAAGCATATTTTAAGTTTGAATGATTCTTCCTGAAAAACCATCTAAAACTTGTAATGATAAGTGCATAAAACACCAAAACATATAAGAAGCTAAAAGAGATATCTTTAACTAAAAACGATTCTTGGTGGGATACCCAACTTACAAAACGGTTCATTATGCTTATAATAGAACCAAAAATAGAAGCTAATACCTGGGGGAGTAGATTTAAAAGCGCAAGCAGGATAATTAAAAGTCCTAGCCCTAAAATTAGCCCTAAAAAAGGAATAATAACCAGGTTAGAAACAAAGAATAGTAAAGGAAACTGATGGAAATAGTATAAGCTTAGCGGTAAAATACCAAATTGTGCAGCAACCGTAACGGTAAGCGTATGCCAATATTTATCTAATAACCAGTTTTTGGGTTGCCAAAGTTTATATAGAACAGGATCTAAGCTAACAATTGCAAAAACAGCCATATAGCTCAATTGAAATCCTACATCAAACAGAAAAAGAGGTTTAAACAATAGAATGATAAGTATGGAGATGGTAAGGGTGTTGTAGATATTTGTTGGACGGTTTAAATTCATGCCAATAGCAACAATACTAAACATGGTAACGGCTCTTGTAACAGAGGCAGATAACCCCGCGATAATAGCAAAACCCCAAAGTATTAAAACTAATAAAATGGTCTTAATTAATTTACCATGTTTTAGTTTTTCCAGAGGTTTCAACACAAAGCTCAGGATAAGCAGAATAATACCAACGTGCAAACCAGATACCGCTAAAATATGTATCGCACCAGCATTGGTGTAATTTGTATAAACTTCCTTACTAATATCTTGGCGCTGCCCAAGTAATAATGCATTAATTATAGCTAATTCATCAGGCTTAAAATTGAATGGTTTTAGCTTAGAATTTACATGTGTTCTAAAGGTATTTGCTAATCCAAAAACTGTAGTTTTAACGTTTCCAAGCTTCAGTAGAGAAGAGGTGTCAATAAATAACTGATGAAAGATGTATTTCTTTTTAAGGTAAGCTTTATAGTTAAACTGACCTGGATTTAAAGCTCCAGTAAGGTGTTTAAAGTTGGTTCTAACAAGGTAAGTCTCATCTACGTCCAATGGATGTATCGTACTATCTTTTTGAATATTTAAAAGTGTTTTTCCTGTGGCTTTATTGTCGTCAACTTTAAGGATGTCGATGATATATTTGTCATGATAATTTCCTGATTTTAATACCTCTCTAACTTGAAAATATATGGTATTTGGAGTTACTGTATCTTCAGAAATATGATTTGAATAATGGTTTGAAAAATGTACTTCATTATGAAGATTTACACTAAGCACACCCGCATTGGTCATGCAAAAAAACGCAACCAGACCAAACCATAAATTTTTAGTAAATTGTTGTTTTTGAATGATGTATAAAACAAATAAAACAGCAATAGAAAGTGCATTTAAAACTATTGAAGTATAAAGTCCAATTGAAAAATAGTACCCGAGTAAAATACCAAGTACTAAAAAAAAAGTAAGTTTTATTATGGTAAAGTTGAGCAGTTTCATCTGCTACAAGATAATAAAGAACTTATAAAACACGTCTTACTTCAACAAAAGCCGATTTCCAATAGTCATCATTAATAGAAGAAATTATAACACCTTTTGAAGTAGTGGCATGAATAAAGTAAATGTTATTATTTTTTATTTCAACCACTAAACCTACATGGTTAATGGAGCCTCTTCGGTTTTTACCTGTTTTAAAAAAGAGTAGATCTCCCTTTAAAGTTTCTTTAAGCTGAATTTTTTTGCCTTTTTTAGCCATATCCCTAGAAATTCTTGGCAGGTATATATGATGGGCTTTAAAAGATTCGTAAACCAATCCAGAACAGTCCATACCTCTTTTTGTAGTGCCGCCCCATTTATAGCGCGTGCCTAAAAACTGCTTGGAATAATCTACAATTTTTGATGATGTAGATGTGTTTTCTTTAATGTTAGGATTTGTAGTAGTTGATGTAGCAGTGTTTCGTGCTTCAACCTTTGGTTTTTTAGTTACAACCTTTGGACGTTTTGATGATTTACAATTGCTCAATCCCAACAACAAGATAACTAACAACAGATAGTTTTTCATAAAAGATTAAGACATCAAATGGTTATAAATTAATCTTGCGGTTTTCTCACTAGCACCCTTACCACCTAATTTTTGTTCCAATTCATAATAATTAAGATACATGTTGTGGCGTTCTTCAGTATCAAGAATTTTAGTTAATTCAGCTTTTAAGCGGGTTTTATTAAAATCGTTTTGAATTAATTCTGTAACCACTTCTTTATCCATTACTAAATTCACTAAAGAAATAAATTTTAAAGTAATAATGCGTTTAGCAATGTGATATGAGATTGCACTTCCTTTATAACATACCACTTGAGGCACTTTAAATAGCGCCGTTTCTAAAGTAGCAGTACCAGAAGTTACTAAAGCAGCGTAAGACACGCTTAGCAAATCGTAGGTTTTATTTGGAATAAAATGAACGTTCTTATTGTTTATAAAGGTTTTGTAAAACTCAAAATCTTGACTTGGTGCACCTGCAACTACGAACTGATATTCGGAAAAATCATCAATTAAACTAAGCATCACGGTAAGCATTTTCGTGATTTCTTGTTTTCTGCTTCCGGGCAGTAAAGCAATTATAGGTTTGTTTTCAAGGTTATGGGCTTTCCTGAATTCTAATTCGTTAATTGGGGTTCTATTTGCTATAGCGTCAATAAGGGGATGTCCCACAAAATCAACATCATAATCATATTTTTTATAAAAGGATTTTACAAAAGGCAGAATAACAAACATCTTGTCAATATCACGCTTAATCGCCTTTACTCTACTTGCCCTAGATGCCCAAACCTGCGGGGAAATGTAATAATTGGTTCTGTAACCTTGCGCTTTGGCCCACTTTGCAATGCGTAAGTTAAATCCAGAATTGTCAATAAAAACAACAACATCAGGTTTAAAGCTATTAATATCACTTTTACAGAACGATATAAGTTTAAAGATTTTACTCAGGTTCATGATAACCTCAGTAAACCCCATAAAAGCACGCTCTTTATAGTGCTTTACCAATGTACCACCAGCGTCTTGCATTAAATCGCCACCCCAACATCTAATATCAGCATCATTATCTACATTTAATAATGCTTTAATAAGGTTAGAACCGTGTAGATCTCCCGATGCCTCTCCTGCAAGAATGTAATATTTCATCTAAAAAAGAATCAAAACAGTTTAATTACAAAGGTAAATACAGCGATAAATACGGTAATAATTAAAACCCCTCTAGCGCGATAGTCTTGTCGTTTTTTTATAAAAATAAAAAAGGCAATTAAGTTTAAAATTGCACCGAGACTTATTATTTGCCCTACCGACCCTTCTGAAAAAGAAGTTTGGATGGCTGAAATTAGATCATACCCCTTAAGCTTGCCAATAATAAAGGATGCAATTATAAAACCTATTCCGTTACTTATAAAACCTATTAATATGCCTATGAAAATATCTTTCTTCATTTTATTTAAAATTCCAAGTGTCTAAATCTTTAATGAAATGGTGTGCGGTTAAATCAAACTGTACGGGTACGAGAGATACGTAATTGTGCTCCAGTGCCCATTCATCCGTGTCTATACCTCCATCTAAATTTACAAACTTACCGGTTAGCCAATAGTAATCTCTTCCTTGCGGGTTTTTACGTTTATCAAATTCCTCAACCCAATTAGCACGTGCTTGCCGGCATACTTTTATACCTTTTATGTCTGTTTCGGGAACATCGGGAATATTTACATTCAATACTACGCCGTCCTGTAAACCATGTTGCAATACATTTTCAGTAATTATTTTTACAAACGATTTACAAGCATTAAATTTAGCACTCCATTTATAGTTTAACAGCGAAAAACCAATAGCGGGGATACCCTCTATGCCGGCTTCTATAGCGGCACTCATGGTACCAGAATATATAACGTTAATCGAGGAATTAGAGCCGTGATTAATGCCAGAAACGCAAATATCAGGACGCCTATCTAAAATTTCTCTTACGGCTAATTTCACACAATCAGCTGGGGTGCCAGAACATGTGTATTCCAAATGTGTGCCATCAGGCACTTCTATTTGTTCAACATACAAAGTAGAATCTACAGTAATGGCATGGCCTTTGGCACTTTGTGGACTGCCTGGTGCTACTACAACTACATCGCCCAAAGTATTCATAACTTCAATCAATGTGCGTATACCAGGGGCGGTAATGCCATCATCATTAGTGACTAAGATCAAGGGTTTTTTTAACATAAATAGGCTCAGTGTTAAGCATTGCTAAAATACATAAATTCTTATGTAAACCCTTGTTTTGTTTGCTTTAACAAAAAATTAGTGACCCATCCGTTCAATGGCACGGTTTTTTCAGTATTTTAGTAAATTGATAAATAAATTAAATAGCTTTTATCTAAGATTATGAAGGATATGATGAAAAAGAATTATAAGGTATTGTTGTTAGTACTACTTTTGGCATTTGCCTCCTGTAGTTTTACTTCTAAGAAGTTTGATGATACCGACAAGGATAAATTATTACTGCAAGTTATTACTTATATACTGCAAAATGGGCATTTCGACCCTATTAAATTGAATGACAGTTTTTCAGAAGGATTGTTTAATGACTACATTGAACAAATGGATCCTGTTAAACGTTACTTCTACGAATCGGATTATAAAGAATTTGAGAACTACAAAACGAATATAGATGATCAATTAAAAGCGTATGACATTACGTTTTTTAATGTGGTGTATAACCGTATGATGAAACGTATAGGTGAGGCAAAAACTATATACAAAGACGTTTTATCCCAACCGTTTGATTATACTATTGATGAGACGTTTGATACGGATTATGATAAAATAGCTTTTGTGAATAATAAAAAAGAAATGAGAGAACGTTGGAGAAAGCAATTAAAGTTTTCAACGATTTCCAATTATGATGATATTTTGCAACAAGAGCAGCAAGCTAAAGAAAAAGATCCGTCTTACACTATGAAGACAGAGGCTGAAATTGAGAAAGAAGCAAGGGAGGCAACCTTAAAATCTTTGGATATTTATTTTAATGATAATATTGATGACTTAACCCGCGAAGATTGGTTTTCAACCTATGTAAACGCCATTGTTGATGAGTTTGATCCGCACACCTACTATTTGGCACCAAAAGGTAAAGAAGATTTTGATACCCAAATGTCTGGTAAATTAGAAGGTATTGGAGCACGCCTAACTAAACGTATGGACTATATAAAAATAGTAGAATTGATTTCTGGAGGTCCAGCGTGGAGAAGTCAGCTGTTAGAAGTTGAAGATATCATATTAAAAGTAAAGCAAGAGGATGAAGAAGTGGGTATAGACATTGTTGGCATGCGTATTAGTGATGCCGTAAAATATATTAAAGGGCCTAAGGGAACTAAAGTAACTTTAACCATTAAGAAAGTAGATGGCACCATAAAAGATGTAACTATTGTACGAGATGTTGTGGAGTTGGGCGAAACTTACGCCAAAGCATCGGTGGTTAAAAAAGGAGACAAAAAGTTTGGGATTATTAATTTACCTAGATTTTACGTAGATTTTCAAGATTATAAGAACTTAAATGCAGCTATAGATGTTCGCAAAGAGATAGAACGCTTAAAGGCTGAAGGTATGGAAGGATTGATCTTGGATTTAAGAAATAATGGTGGAGGATCCCTGCCAGCAGTTGTGGATATGGCTGGATTATTCATAAAAGAGGGGCCAGTAGTACAAGTGCGTTCTACTGGAGCACCAAAAGAAGTGCTTCGTGATAGGGATGAATCTATTGCTTGGGATGGACCATTGGTAATTTTAGTGAATGAATTGTCAGCATCAGCATCCGAAATTATGGCTGCTGCCATGCAAGATTATAAACGTGCCATTGTTATTGGAAGTAAGCAAACCTATGGAAAAGGAACAGTGCAAAACGTGTATAACTTAAACAATGCGGTAAGAAATAATACCAGTGGCGATCTAGGAGCCTTAGCATTTACAACCCAGAAGTATTATAGAATTAATGGAGGTTCAGTACAGTTGGAAGGTGTGAAAAGCGATGTGCAAGTGCCTGGGCGTTTTAGTTTTATAGAAGTAGGGGAGAAAGAAAAAGATAACCCATTACCTTATGATGAAATAGACCCAGCGGATTATAAAACTTGGGATAATTATTTTGATTATGATAAGGCCATAAGCAAAAGTAAAGAACGTATGAATAACAACGAGCAGTTAAAGCTTATAGAAGAAAATGCCAAATGGGTTAAAAATCAAATTGATGAAACCGAGTTTTCTCTAAACTATAAAACGTACAAGCAGCAAATTGAATTAAACGAAGAAGAAGCTAAACGTTTTGATGCTATTTCAAAGTATAAAACTGATCTAGCCTTTTTACCGACAACTTTTGAAAAACAATTATTTGAAACCGATACTACAAGCTTAAAAGATAAAAGAGAACGCTGGTATAAGAATTTAAGTCAAGACGTTTATGTGGAAGAGGCTGTGAATGTACTTGAAGATTTAAAACTGGCCTACAGCATTAAAAAAGTAGCTAAGGTAAAAGACTAAACCTTAAATGGGTAACACATCAAATTCACTGAGACATTTAGCGCTCCAAAAGTTTAAAAAGAACTTCTGGGGCGTTTTTAGTTTCTATTTTATTGTATTTGTAGGGTTGATTTCCATTTTTGCCTATCTAGTGGCACCTGATAATTCACAGCATGCCAACCAAATGCATTTGTCCATACATTCAAAACCTCCAGGGTTTAAGGTGTCTATGCTTACAATACCATCTCAGGTAAAAAATGAGCAAAATGTATTAAGTAAACTATTCTTTGGTGTTAAAAATACAGATACCGAAGTACCAATATCAGAGTACTCTATAGCAGATCGTAACCTAGCATATACAGAATATGCGTCAGATGGTTTAAAAGGCGTTGAAAAAGTAATATCCCTATCAAATTTCCCCAATTCAGAAATTGATGCTTTTATCAAAGAAAAAACATTCTTTTTTGGTACCGATAAATATGGTCGCGATTTATTAAGTAGGATTTTGGTAGGTGCCAGAATCTCTTTTTTTATAGGTTTTGTAGCAGTGTTTATTTCACTAATCATAGGTGTTTTAATGGGTAGTTTAGCTGGTTATTTCGGTGGCAAGGTAGATGCCGTAGTTATGTGGATAATTAACGTAACATGGTCTATTCCAACCTTATTATTGGTTATTGCAATAACCCTAGCTTTAGGAAAAGGTTTTTGGCAAGTTTTTATCGCAGTAGGGCTAACGATGTGGGTTGAGGTTGCCAGAGTAGTTAGAGGACAAATAATTAGCACCAAAGAAATGCAATATGTTACTGCCGCAAAGGCCTTAGGGTATAACGATTATAGAATTATTACTAAACATATTTTACCTAATATAATGGCGCCAATTATTGTAATTTCTGCAGCAAATTTTGCGGCAGCCATTTTAATTGAAAGCGGATTGAGCTTTTTAGGCATAGGAGCACAACCACCTATGGCAAGCTGGGGCGCTATGATAAAAGATCATTACAACTATATTATTTTAGGAAAACCTTATTTAGCAATGATACCCGGACTCTGTATTATGGGGTTGGTTATGGCGTTTATGCTTATAGGAAATGCGTTGAGGGATGCCTTAGATGTAAAAGCATAAGTACTAAAAACATAGGCTTGTTTCAGGAACAGTTCTTTTTTCTTGTAACTTCAAATTTCAAAAATCAATACTTTAGTAGTACATTTACATTTCCTATAAATTTCAAAAATTGATAGCAGCACATTCCATAGATCAAGTATTTGAAACCGCTCGTGTTGAAGAGGTTATAGGGGATTTTGTGCAGCTGAAAAAAGCTGGAAGTAACTATAAAGGTTTAAGTCCGTTTAGCGATGAACGCACCCCGAGTTTTATGGTGTCTCCAGTAAAACAAATATGGAAAGACTTTAGTACAGGAAAAGGGGGTAATGTTGTTGCTTTTTTAATGGAGCACGAACACTTTACCTACCCAGAAGCTATAAAATATCTCGCCAAAAAGTACAATATTGATATAGAGGAAACCGAACAGAGTAATGAGCAAAAAGAAGCAGCCAATGAACGGGAAAGTTTGTACTTGGTTAATGAATTTGCAAACAGTTATTTTAAAAACATATTGCATAAAACCGATCAAGGAAAATCTATAGGATTAAGCTATTTTAAAGAGCGAGGGTTTACTGAGGAGACTATAAAGAAATTTGATTTAGGTTATTCGCTTGATGAATGGCAAGCCTTTACAGACGAAGCTTTAAAGAAAGGCTACCAATTAGAGTTTTTGGAAAAAACAGGGCTTACTATTGTAAAAGGGGAAAAACAATTTGATCGTTTTAAAGGGCGTGTTATGTTTCCCATAAAAAGTATGAGCGGTCGTGTGCTAGGTTTTGGTGGGCGTATTTTAGTAAATGATAAAAAAGCTGCAAAATATTTAAACTCTCCAGAAAGCCTTATCTATTACAAAAGCAAAGTACTTTACGGTATTTATGATGCCAAACAAAGTATAGCGAAAGAGGATAACTGTTATTTAGTTGAGGGATATACCGATGTTATTCAATTCCATCAAACAGGAATTAAAAATGTAGTGTCTTCTTCTGGGACAGCATTAACATCGGAGCAAATACGTTTAATAAACCGCTTAACCAATAATATCACGGTACTTTTTGATGGAGATGCAGCAGGGATGCGTGCATCGCTTCGGGGTATTGATTTAATTTTGGAGCAGGGCATGAACGTAAAGGTATGTACGTTTCCCGAAGGAGAAGATCCAGATAGCTTCGCAAAGCAGAATACACTTGAGGAATTAACGGTATATCTTGAAGAGAAAGCTAAAGACTTTATTCAATTTAAGGCTTCGATTTTGTATGAAGAAGCCAAAACAGACCCCATAAAAAAGGCAGAAACTATAAGGGATATTGTAAATAGTATATCTAAAATCCCCGATACCATAAAAAAGGAGGTTTACATACAAGAGTGTGCTCGTATTATGGATATTAGCGAGGAAGTACTCTTTACAACCTTAGCACAAATCAATCAAAAGGGACTAAGAGAAGAAAATAGAAAATATAAGCAAGAAAAAAACAACCTAGAGCTGATCAAGAATGATCAATCTATAAAAAAAGTAGATGTCCAATATAGTTTAGAACGTGACATAATTGAAATTCTTTTGCTATATGGGAATGAGATAGAAGATTTTGAAGATTTAGTACTGAAAGAAAATGATGAAGGAGATTTAATAATGGAACCTGTAATTCAACAAGCAAAGGTTTTTGAAAAAATTTATCTAGATTTACAAGAGGATGAAATGGAATTTGCAAACAATACTTTCAAAAATATTTATTACACTGTCATTGATAAAATGAACTTAAATTCTGATCTAAAACCTCAAAGTCTTTTTAATAGTCTAGATTCTCAATCTTCAACAGAAATCAGTTCAATGCTTATGATTGATGAGAAATATTGGCTAAGTGATTGGCATCGTAAAAATATTTTTCCAAAATTAAAACAAAACTCTATCGAACAATTGGTTCGTGAGACCATACTTAGCCTTAGGTGTTATTTGGTATACAAGAAAGTGGATGAACTAATGCAAAAGACTAAGAATGATATTTCTAATACCCATAAAGAAATATTGAATGAAATAAATGATTACAACGAATTAGAAAAACTCTTGACAAGAAAATTAAACAGATTAAGGCTTGCTGATTTAAATTAACAAACCTTATGAAGAAAATTGTTTTGGAACAAACAATCGAGCACAAATCTGAAATAAACAAATCTGTGCTCGAAGAAGTTAAAGAGTATTCTAGTTTAAAAATGTTATTATCTAGAAAACTTAATCGTGTACTATAAGTCTAAGAACTTAGCTTGGTTTACTAAATCAACTAAATTATCAACTTTTAGTTTTTTCATTAAACGCGCTTTATAAGTACTTACAGTTTTTTCGTTAATGTTGAGTTCTTTAGAAACCTCTTTGTTTTTCTTTCCTATAGCCAAAAGTTTTAAAACTTCTGTTTCTCTAGTGGATAGTTTTTTAAAGAACCTACCGTTTTTGTTGGTTCTAGTACCAAACGCTAGTTCTTGCGTAAGTTCATTGCTTAAATGAATGCCTCCATTGTAAACTTTTGTTACAGCTTCGTTAATGGTAATTACATTTTCGTTTTTAGAAATGTAACCAGCTGCACCTGCTTTAATGGAGTTAAAACCATAAACATTTTCTGGTTGCGCACTTAACATTAATGCTTTAATATCAGGAAAGTCTGATTTTAAATGCCTTAAAACTGTTAATCCATTAAGTTTTGGTAAATCAATTTCGGAGAGAAGTACATCAACCGGTTCCTTTTTCAGAAATTCCAATACGGCTTCGCCGTTGTCAACACTTCCAACAATTTCAACGTCAGAAGAAGCGGAAAATAAATGCTCAAGTCCTTTTCTGATAATAGGATGAGGGTCCGCTATCAATAATTTAATCATATCTTAGGGTTTTATTAGCTATGACGATTAATTTTTTTGAGAGAATCATAGCATAGGTTAGGGAATATACCCAATGGTCAAAAATACTAAAAAAATTATAGATATTACAACACTTACATTAAATCACTCGGGATTTCGCAAATTGGAATAGGAATCATCTTATGTTTGTTATTGATATTATAACGTTTGTATATTTTAAAAACTTCCTTTTCACGCCCAGAAAAATCGTTCTCTGTTTTTCCTTGATCCTCCATTTTCATGGCCCATTCCAGTTCAGGATAAGAAGCCCCAATTTGGTCTTCATCACTTCTGGCATCTCCAAACAAACCATCGCTAGGAGCAGCATTCATAATAGATTCGGGTACTTTTAAAAATTCGCCAAGTTGGTAAACTTCAGATTTTAGCAAATCTGCAATAGGGCTTAAATCTACACCACCGTCGCCATATTTTGTATAGAAGCCAACACCAAAATCCTCAACCTTGTTGCCAGTGCCAGCAACCAACAAACCATACAAACCTGCATAGTAATAAAGTGTTGTCATTCGTAAACGAGCTCTTGTATTGGCTAAGGCCATATCAACAGTTGTTTGCTTACCATCTAAATGCACTTCAGTTTTAAATTCTTCAAAAACAGGAGTTAAATCTACACGAGTATCATTAACGTTATCAAAACGTGTTTTAAGTTGCGCTATATGTTCATGTGCTCTTGAAACGTGGCTTTTAGCTTGATGGATGGGCATTTCAATACACAAAACCTTTAAACCGGTTTTAGCAACAAGGGTAGATGTTACTGCAGAGTCAATACCTCCAGAAATACCTACCACAAAACCATTTACTCCAGCGTTTATAGCGTATTCTTTTAACCAGTTTACAATATGATTTACAACTTTTTCTGTCTGCATAGCAAGGAAAATTAAATATGATAATACTACCTTTGCAAACAAAAATAACTTATACGCTCAATTTATAAAAATTTAGAGCGTTTAGATTTTTATGAAACATATATTATTTGCTGTTTTTGGGGCTATTCTTATCCTATCATGTAAGGATGAAAACAAACTTGAAAAAGCTATTGCGAATATAAATATTGATATTGCTGTTGAGCGTTTCGATCAATTTTTTGGACATGCAGAGGCGCATGATTTACCTAAGATAAAGCAGGCTTATCCATTTATGTTTTCGGAGAAGTACGACGATGCGTTTTGGATGGCCAAAATAAAAGATACCCTACAGCAAGAATTGACTGATGAAGTAGGGAAAAAATTTCAAAAGTTCAATACTATTGAGATTGAGATAGAAACTTTATTTAATCATTTAAAATATTATTTTCCAGAGTTTAAGCCACCTCGTGTAATTACAACAACTTCTAATGTAGATTACAGAAATAAAGTGATAGTTACTGATACTATCGCATTAATAGCTTTAGATACTTATTTAGGTAAAGATCATTATTTCTATGACGGTATTCAAAATTTTATAAAGAGTGGTTTTGAGAGTGATCAGATTGTGGTAGATGTTACCAAGGAATATGCAAAAAAGTATATTTATCAACCTCAAAGAAAAACCCTGCTAGATGAAATGATTTATTTTGGCAAACAGCTTTACTTTAAGGATGTGATGTTGCCTAATAAAACAGAAGCACAGGGTATAGGATATACTACTGAGCAACTAAATTGGGCACGTACAAACGAGCACTACATATGGCGCTATTTTGTGGAGCGAGAGTTACTTTACAGTAATGATGCCAAACTCCCAAATAGATTTATAAACCCTGCCCCTTTTAGTAAATTTTTTTTGGAAGAGATAGATACCAATTCGCCTGGACGTATTGGCATATATATAGGTTGGCAGATAGTAAGGGCTTATATGAATAATAATGATGTTTCTTTAAAGGAAATGCTACAAACCCAACCACAAGATATTTTTAATAATTCTAAGTTTAAACCACGCAAATAATGGCAAAAACAATACAGTCTAAAATAGAGTTGAATGTTGAACTGGACGAAAACCGCGTACCTGAAAAATTATTTTGGACAGCGCAAGATGGAGGTATAACCAATGCAGAGGCTAAAGCTATGATGTTATCCGTTTGGGACGATAAGGCCAAAGAAATGTTACGTATAGACTTATGGACCAAAGATATGCCAGTTGATGATATGAAGATATTTTTTCATCAAACACTAGTAGCTATGGCTAATACATTTAACCGTGCAACACAAGATGAAAAAATGACAGCTACCATGAAAGATTTTTGCGATTATTTTGCTGAAAAATTAGAGCTGAAGTAATATCTGGGCACTTCTATTAAACCCAGGCTCTCTCAGGTTGTTGTTTTTTTAAACTTACCATTAACTAAGTTTTTATCTAGTTGCTTTCTCTTTTAAGTAGTTTGTTGTATTGTACTATGCATCATTTAGGTTGTCTTAAAGTAGCTTAAGAAAGGTTAAGACATAAAAAAACCTTGACACTCTGTTTTCGATTTGGAGCACAAGGTTTGATTAAATGATTAATAGCAGTGCAAATGTACTACTTTTTTAATCTTACCAAACTGTTTTGTGTTAAGTTAAGGTTAAATTTATTAACATATGTTAATTGTATTTCACTTTTCTTAAAATTCGTATCGCTTCTTTATATAGTAAATAAGTGTCTTTGTTTTGTGTTTTTAAATACGGTTTTACTTCTTGTAGCCTGTCTATAGCATCATCAAAATCATTTAGATAACATATTAAATATGTAGAAGGAAGGTTGTTTAAATCTATGGTTTCGGTTTCAGTTAAACGTAGTCCCTTTTTCAATTTTTCTAAAAGTGCATTGTTGGTATTGTAAATGTGGTACAATGTTTTTTTGTTAAATTGGGGTGGCTCAAAGAGCAATTTGGTTTCAATATTGTAACTGGCATTCTCCTGAAAATTAATAACAGTTTCTTCTAAAGGATAATATTTATAGCTTTTCTGGAACCCTAAATTCACGTACTCTATAATCTCAAATGTATTTTCGGTTATTTTTATAGAAACTTCGTCTAGTGTAGAAAAAAACAAACGTACTTGTTCGTTTATCAATTCTATATCCACTCGCGAGTAAAAGGTTTCTTTTTTCACGGTTTTCTTTTGCCCTGCCCAACACACTACAAAATACTCTTTAAACACTTTGTATTGGGCATTAAAGTCTTTACGGGTATTCATAAAATCCATAACACCATCTAAAGTGTGTTTTATATTGTTTTGCGCATTCATTTCAATGGCTTCCACAATTTTAGAATTCACATCCATGATATCACTTTTAAATACTTTAGGCATACTCATACTACCATCCCTAAAAAACACGGCGCCACCATAATATTTCCAAATATTTTTTCGCAAAGAGGTAAGGATACCTGTGGGTCTTATAGTTACTAAGCCTATTACTTTGTCATCTGGTAAGTGCGGAAACGGAATATTCTCATATTGTACAATAGGGGGATGGGTTAAGTAAGCATTTATAAGGTTTTGAATTTTACTATCATCAAAAAAATCAACACCAATTATTTTGTTGTCCTCATCCTCAACACCAATAACTATGTATGAATTGTTTTTTGGGTTACTGTTGGATAACGCACAAATATGTTTTAAAAACTTAGCCTTACCTTCTTTATGGCTGATGTCTATTTTTCGTTTTTTATCATAAAAACTATTTTCGTCATTATGCGCTAGAAGATGTTTTATCAGAAGACGTTTGTTAATCATAGCAGTCATTCCTGCGAAAGCAGGAATCTATTTAAAGCAATTCAATTTCTTTTTTTAAGTTTCTTTTTGCCAATTTTTCATATTTAAGTTGAAATACTTTTGTAAAATACAATGTTTCTCGTTCACTAAAATGTTGTAAAACTTTTTTCCTGCCTTTTTTGTATATGAAATTCGGATAAATAGCATATTCTTTTCTAATGTTTTGGATATAAACCTGATAGTTTTCCCATGAACTGCCCAAAATTGAAAGGTCTATATCTAAAAGATAGGCATTGTCATTAGTCTCCTTAAGAATGATTTGATGTTTTTTTGTTGAAATTATTAGGTTGTTAACCATTTTTAGATCCTTTTCGTCTAAATCAAGCTGTCTAAGTCTGTTGTCAGCCAAGAGCGCGCTTTTTTCTTCATTATCGTTTCGGCCAGGTTTATAAATAATATCATGGTACCAAATAGAAAATAAAAAATTGTGCCAATTTATAATTTCACTTTTTACATATTTGGCATGTGTAAACATGTTATGCAAATGGGAAAGATTGTGATAATGGCGGACACTCGATGTGTATTGTATCTCAATTTCTTTCCAAAGCTCTTCAATTAGACTCAAATCTTCTGAAAAAGAACTTGTTAAACTAAACCATTCTTTTTTTAGTATTTCAATCATAAACTTTTTTAACGGTAACACTATTTGCCTGCGCTGTACAAAACATCAAGACATCAGCTATATTAACATGGGCGGGTCTGGATACCGCGAAATAAATAACTTCAGCTACATCTTTTGCTTGCAAAGCTTTAAAACCAGTGTATACATTATCGGCTTGTTTTCCGCCTTTAAATCGTACTTGGGAAAATTCAGTTTCAACCAATCCTGGATTTATAGCTCCTACTTTAATTCCAAAAGGGTTTAAATCCACACGCATGCCCTCAGTAATGGCCAAGACAGCATGTTTACTGCCACAATACACATTGCCTTTTGGGTATACCTCTTTACCTGCGGAAGAGCCAATGTTGATGATGTGTCCAGATTTTCTAGCTGTCATTTGTGGGATTATCGCCTTGCTCACATACAAAAGGCCTTTTACGTTAATATCCATCATGGCATCCCAATCATCTAAGTTGCCTTCTTGAATTGGGTCTAACCCATGGGCGTTTCCAGCATTATTTATTAGGATATCAATCTGTTTAAAATCTTCAGGGAGTGTACTTATGGCATTTAAAGTTTCAGCTCTATCCCGTACATCAAAATTTAAAATATGCACATCGGTTAATCGTTCTAAGGCTTCTTTTATGGTGTTTAGCCTGTTTAATCGCCTACCACAAAGTACTAATCTGATACCGTGTTTTGCAAATTCGTAAGCTGTGGCTTCCCCAATACCGCTAGTAGCACCAGTTATAAAAGCTGTTTTCTTCATTTTAGTAGTTTAATGTCTCTAAAATACAAGTAAAATAAATCCAAGCAGAAAGAATTAATTAATAGTTATTCACGATACAATTTTATTTAAGATAATCTTATCATAATAATTGGTTAAAGTCAGGATTCATCTTATTTCGCCATTTTTTTTAACCTATTTTTAACAGAATTAAAATAAAAATTTTAACAATTTGCATTCCGCTAAAAAATAGCATAGAAGTAGAGTTTAAAACTTAAAAATGATGGAAGAAACGAGTACAATTGATATTAAGTCTATTAACGAGAAGATAGAAAAGGAAAGTGCATTTGTTGACTTGCTGACTTTAGAAATGAATAAAGTTATCGTTGGGCAAAAGCACATGGTAGAACGTTTGCTTATAGGGCTTTTAGGTCGCGGTCATATTTTATTAGAAGGTGTGCCAGGATTGGCAAAGACTTTGGCTATTAATACCCTTTCTCAAGCTGTGGATGGTAGTTTTAGTAGAATACAGTTCACACCAGATTTATTACCGGCTGATGTTACAGGTACTCTAATTTATAATATGAAGGAGAACGATTTCTCCATTAAAAAGGGACCTATTTTTGCCAATTTTGTACTAGCTGATGAGATAAACCGTGCGCCAGCGAAAGTACAATCAGCCTTGCTAGAAGCCATGCAGGAAAAGCAAGTTACTATTGGGGATGAAACTTTTGCATTAGATAAACCGTTTTTGGTAATGGCAACACAAAATCCAGTAGAGCAAGAAGGAACTTATCCACTACCGGAAGCACAAGTTGACCGTTTTATGCTGAAAACTGTGATTGATTATCCTAAATTGGACGAAGAGCAAATGATTATTCGTGCCAATTTAAAGGGTGCTTTCGAAAAGGTAAATCCTGTAGTGTCCTTAAAGCAAATTTTAACGGCTCAAGATGTTGTAAGAGAGGTGTATATGGATGAGAAAATTGAGAAATACATTTTAGATATCATATTCGCCACCCGTTATCCTGAAAAATATAGACTTACCGATTTAAAACCATTAATATCTTTCGGAGCTTCTCCTCGTGGAAGTATCAATTTAGCAACTGCGGCAAAATGTTATGCCTTTATCAAGCGCAGAGGTTATGTAATTCCTGAGGATGTTCGTGCTGTAGTGCATGATGTTTTACGTCATAGAATAGGAATTACCTATGAAGCTGAAGCTGAAAATATTACCTCAGAGGATATCATCAACAAAATTGTAAACGAGATAGAAGTACCATAAATAGTCGGCAGTATTCAGTCTCAGTCTTCAGTACTCAATCCACTGAAAACTTATACTGAATGCTAATTTAGGACAGCTAACTGCATACTGAACACTGCATACTGAAAAGATGGATACTAAAGAATTACTAAAAAAAGTACGTAAAATAGAGATCAAGACACGGCGTTTGTCTGATCATATTTTTGGAGGAGAATACCATTCTACCTTCAAAGGACGTGGTATGACGTTTAGTGAAGTTCGTCAGTATCAATTTGGAGATGATGTAAGGAGCATAGACTGGAATGTTACAGCGCGTTACAATGAGCCATTTGTAAAAGTGTTTGAAGAAGAACGCGAGCTTACCATGATGCTGATGGTAGATATTTCGGGCTCTGAATTATTTGGTACAGCGCAACAATTTAAAAATGAAATAGTTACTGAAATTGCAGCAACACTAGCTTTTTCAGCTACGCAGAATAACGATAAAATAGGTTTGATTTTATTTTCAGACCAAATAGAGTTGTTTATCCCACCAAAAAAGGGGCGTTCACATGTACTCCGTATCATAAGAGAATTGATAGAATTTGAGCCTGAAAGTAAACAGACAAATATCTCTGAAGCATTAAAGTTCTTAACCAACGTAATGAAGAAAAAAGCCATTGTGTTTGTGCTTTCAGATTTTATTGCAGATGATTACGAACGTACTATGAAAATAGTATCAGGTAAGCATGATGTAACAGGTATCCGTATTTATGATAAACATGAAGAAGAGATTCCAAACCTGGGAGTCGTACAAATGCAAGATGAGGAAACAGGCGAGTTAATGTTGGTAAATACAACATCTAAAAAAGTGCGACAAAATTATGCTAGGTTTTATAGAGATAAAGTGAACTATTATAAAGAAACTTTTTCACGATCTGGAGCGGGAACTATAGATTGTCGTGTGGATGAAAGCTATGTAAAAAAACTATTAGGCTATTTTAAACGAAGAGGGTAAAGGACTAACGATTTATGATTAACAAATTACAATTTAAACAAGCAAAACACACTGTCTTCGGTCTTCCGTTTTCGGTCGTCTTTTCTTTGGTTTTCTGTTTTCTGTCTTTTTCCAGTTTCTCACAAGTGTCATCTTCAATCGATTCTACTGCCATAAAAATAGGATCCCAAGCAACCTATAAGATTCAAGTTGAAACCGATACCACCAATCTTGTTGTATTCCCAGAGGGACAGACGTTTGCGCCACTTGAAATGATAGAATCGTATCCCATAGATACTATTAAGAATGCTGATAAGTTTAACCTGATAAAAAAATATGGTTTAACACAATTTGATTCTGGGGCTTACACGATACCACGTCAAAAAATAATCATAGGTCAAAAAATAGTTTTTACAGATTCGCTTAAAGTTGAGGTAAATAATATTGTTGTAGATACCACAAAACAAGGCTTATATGGTATAAAACCTATCATTGAAGTAAAGAAAAAAGGAGGCAATTGGTGGAAATATCTCTTAGTTACACTTTTAATAATAGGTCTGGTAGCAACAGTACTTTGGTGGTTTATTTGGAGGCAAAAGCCTTTAACAGAAGAAGAAAAGATTGCCTTGCTCCCACCATATGATCGTGCTAAATTGGCATTACAAAAGTTAGATGAAAGCCATTATTTAGAACATCAAGAAATAAAAGAATACTATTCTGAATTAACATTAATCATCAGAAAGTATTTAGATGAAAAGGTATACGATCATGCTCTGGAAAGTACAACAGATGAATTGATTTATAGATTACGACTGTTAAAAGATGGTAATCAAATAGATTTAAGTCCAGAAACCATAAAGAATCTGGAAAGTATTTTAAGGCGAGCAGATTTAGTAAAGTTTGCTAAATCTGCACCAGATGTGGCATTAGCAGAATTAGATAGAAATACGATTGATGCTGAAATAGATCATGTAAAAGAAGTATTGCCTGAACCTACTGAAGAAGAAAAGCTTTTGGACGAAAAGTATAGAGAAGAACAAGAGCGCAAAAAGAAGCGTAAAAAAGTTTGGATAACAGTTGGTATTAGTGTGTTTTTATTATTGGCCACATTCACAGGTTTTTCTCTAAAGTATGGGTTTGACTATGTAAAGGATACCATTATAGGTCATGAAAGTAAAGAATTATTGGAAGGCGAATGGGTAACAAGTCAATATGGTGTACCTCCAGTAACCATTTCTACACCAAAAGTATTAAAACGAATGCCTGCGCCAGTTCCTGAAGAAGCCAAGCAACAGGTAGACATGACAATGTTTGGTTATGGTAGTATTCTAGAAGGATTTCATGTTTATGTTATCACAACCAAGATTAAAAATTTGGGTAAGAATAAAATTGAACTAGAGCAAATTGCTGAGCAGAGTATAAAAATGATAGAACAGCAAGGTATAGAAAACATGCTAGTTAAAAAGGATAAATTTAGTACTCCAAATGGAGCTGAAGGCTTAAAAATTCATGGTACAGGAGATTTTCCAACTTTAGTCGAAGGGAAGAAGCAAAAAGGAGAGTATACTATTTTGTTATTTAATGCCGATAACGTTTTTCAACAAATCGTTATTACCACAGAAGAAACAGATGCCTATGCTGACAAGATTGAAGAACGTATTTTAAATTCTGTAGAACTTAAACCAGAGGAAGAATAATGCTAGAAGGGATACAGTTTTTAAATAAAGAATTGTTTTGGTTGTTGTTGCTAATACCAGTAGCCATTGTCTGGTATATTTTTAAAAATAAAAAGCAAACTGCAGAATTAAAAATATCAAGTTTAAAAGGATTTAAAATCACTAATTCTTGGTTGCCAAAGTTAAGGCACATTCTTTTTGTATTACGTTTAATAGCATTAGCATTGTTAATTATAGCATTGGCACGACCCCAAACTGTTGATGTATCCAGTAAAACCAAAACCACACAAGGTATAGATATTGTTATGGCCATAGATGTCTCTGCCAGTATGTTAGCAAAAGATTTAAAGCCAAATAGACTAGAGGCTTTAAAGGAAGTAGCCTCAGAGTTTATTAAAGGACGTCCCAATGATCGTATAGGATTGGTAGAATATGCAGGGGAGAGCTATACAAAAACACCAATTACAAGTGATAAGGCCATTGTGTTACGTTCATTAAAAAGTATCAAATACAATACCATTATAGAAGGAGGTACTGCCATAGGTATGGGTTTAGCAACTTCAGTTAATCGATTAAAGGATAGTAAGGCGCAAAGTAAAGTTATTATTTTACTGACCGATGGTGTAAACAATACAGGGTTTATCGATCCTCGAACAGCAAGTGAGCTAGCAGTAGAGTATGGCATTAAAACGTATACGATTGGTTTAGGAACAAATGGTATGGCATTATCGCCAGTAGCAATCGATTCCAGAACAGGGCGTTTTCAGTATGGCAGAATTCAAGTTGAAATAGATGAAGCATTATTAGAAGAAATTGCAGAAGCCACAGGAGGTAAGTACTTTAGAGCTACGAACAATAAGAAGTTAGAAGAAATATATAAGGAGATAAACAAACTAGAGAAAACAGAAATTGAAGAGTTTAAGTTTTATAATTACGAAGAAAAATACCGTCCGCTAGTATTATTAGCTGGATTGCTTTTGCTCTTAGAATTGCTTCTAAGATTTACTGTTTTTAGAAGTTTTATTTAATACTGTTTTGATGATTTGTAGTAGACTGTTTGCTACTACTGTAAACCGAATACTTAGAGATGTATCAATTAGATGAAAAAATATGGTTTTGGGCGTTAGGGATAATTCCAGTAGTTGTCCTGCTCTTTTTGGTGCTTCAATTCTGGAAACATAGAACACAAAAGCAATTTGCAGATAAAGATCTATTAAAAAGGTTAAGTCCAGATACATCTGTTTTTAAGTCAGTATTAAAAATTATTTTTTTATGTCTAGCGTTTTTGTGTTTAACCATAGCCATGGTAAATCCTAAAATTGGTACAAAGTTAGAAACCGTAAAGCGCGAAGGGGTAGATATAGTATTTGCTGTTGACGTCTCTAAAAGTATGTTAGCCGAGGATATTGCACCTAACCGATTAGAAAAGGCAAAACAATTGGTAACGCAAATCATTAATAATTTAGCTAGCGACCGTGTTGGTATTATTGCCTACGCAGGAAAAGCATTTCCACAATTACCTATTACTACAGATTATGCCTCGGCAAAAATGTTTCTAAACAACATGAATACAGATATGCTGTCGTCTCAAGGTACAGCAATAAACGAGGCTATAAAATTAGCTACTACCTATTTTGATGATGAAGAGCAAACAAATAGAGTGTTGATTATTATCTCAGATGGAGAAGATCATAGTGAAGCAGCAGTTGATATAGCGGAGGAAGCCAATGAAGAAGGTATTCGCATTTTCACTATCGGGGTTGGCGATGTAAAAGGAGGACCAATACCGTTAAAAAGAAATGGTGTTGTAGTAAGTTATAAAAAAGATAGTCAAGGAGAGACGGTTATTACAAAGTTAAATGAAGACACATTAAAAGGTATAGCCTCAGAAGCAGATGGGGCGTATATTAATGGAAAAATCACAAACGATGTAGTAGAAAGTATAAGGGAAATTTTAAATAAAATGGATAAAACCGAATTTGAGGCCAAACAGTTTGCGGATTTTAAAGATCAATTTCAATGGTTTTTAGGTTTCGGTATATTCTTTTTATTACTGGATATATTTTTGTTGGAACGAAAAACAGCATGGTTGAAAAAACTAAATCTGTTCAATGAGAATTTATAATTTTTTTAACGCCATAAAAAACAGGGTTTTATAATTTAGAAAGAGCAAGTAAAATAGTAATTATGAAAAAGCTAATCCTATTTATCGTAATATGCATTTCCTTTGTTGGATTTTCGCAAGAAGATAAAGCACGCCTATTGGCAGAGAAAACAGCTAATAATTATGTTTATGAAGCTAATGAATTAGTAAGTGAAGATTTTATTGCCGCTGAGATGGCCTATAGAAAAGCATTATCTAAACAATCAGATAATATAGCAGGTTTGTATAATTTAGGGAATTCCTATTATGAAAAAGGCAACTTTGAAGAAGCCTTATACCGTCATCAACAAACAGCTAAGCTAGCCACTTCAAAAGAAGCAAAACATAAGGCATTTCACAATATGGGTAATGTACTTATGCAAAATAAAAAGTGTAAAGAAGCTGTTGAAGCATACAAAGATGCGTTGAGAAATAATCCTCTAGACGATGAAACACGCTATAATTTAGCTTTGGCCAAAGAATGTGCAAAGCAACAAGAAGAAGAAAATAAAGACGACGAAAATAAAGAGGATAAAGATAATAGCGAGGATAAAAAGGACGAGGAAAAAGAAAACAAAGACGATAAGAACCAAGAAGATCAGGAAGATAAAGAGGGAGACGAAAAAGAAGATAAAAAAGAAGAAGGAAAAGACGAAGAAGATAAGAAAGACGATAAAAAACCTGAGGATAAAAAAGATGAAAATAAAAAGGGAGATAAAGAAAAAGAAGATAAGCAAAAACCCCAGCCTAAGCCAGGACAACTATCTCCACAACAAATTAAAAGTTTGCTAGAGGCTATGAACAACCAAGAACAAAAAGTTCAGGAAAAAATGAATGCCGAAAAGCAAAAAGGAATCAAAATCAAGACAGAAAAAGATTGGTAAAAGAATTACGAATCATGAATTACGATTGTAGATTTAAGTAAGCCTGTAAATCGTAAATCTGAAAACGTAATTATGATTATGAAGTATAAAAAACACATATCATTAGTTTTATTACTGCTAGTTTCAAGTTTTATAGTAGCTCAAGTTAAATTTGAAGCTAAGGTTAGTAAAAAGAAACTTGGTATCAATGAGCGCTTACGGGTAGATTTTCAAATGAATAAAGACGGGGATAATTTTAACCCGCCTAGTTTTAATGGATTTACGGTTATTGGAGGACCAAATCAATCGGTAAGCAATTCATGGATAAATGGTGTTCGTACTTATAAAAAAACATACAGTTATTTTTTAGCGCCCAAACAACGAGGTACATTTAATATAGGTCAGGCCACAATAGAGATTGAGGGGGAAATCTACAAAACAACACCTATTAAAGTAGAAATTACTGCAGCGATTGATAAACCAAAAAACCCTAACGACCCCAGCTATATCGCCTCAAACAATATCCATTTAGTTGCTGAGGTTTCTAACTCTAATCCATATTTAAACGAGGCTATAACCGTAGTATACAAATTATATGTAGCACCTACTACGGGTGTAGACAATTGGAAAGAGATAGATATTCCCAGATACGATGATTTTTGGAGCCAGAACATAGATACACAAGGGCAACGCGTACAAAATGGCACGTATAAAGGCGAAGATTACCGTTATTTAATCTTACGAAAAACAGTACTGTATCCCCAACGTACAGGGAAGCTTAATATAGAACCGTTAACGTTAAATGTCGCTGTACAAGTACCAACAAATAGACGTGATATTTTTGGGAGTCGTTTAATGAGCAGGGTAAATAGAACAGTTTCAGCTGGTAATAGAACTATTAACGTAAAACCATTACCACAACAAGGTAAGCCTGCAGATTTTACTGGAGCAGTAGGGGATTTTAGTTTCAAAGTAACCACATCGAAAACAGAATTGGATGCTACCGAATCATTACAAGCCAAGGTTGAAGTAAGAGGAAAAGGTAATTTAAAGCTATTTAAATTACCTAAAATGAATTTGCCAAGCTCTTTAGAAGTTTACGAGCCAGAACATGAAGAGAACGTGAGTACAACATCTCGTGGTATGCAAGGAAGTATTTCAGATACTTACACTGTAGTACCTCAGTACAAAGGAAAATATCCAATTCCTAGCATTTCATTTTCATATTTTGATTTAAAAACCGAAAGCTACAAGCGTCTATCTTCAGATGAAATTGTAATAAATGTACTGGATGGCCCAGTGAGCAATGCATCTAAAGCATCAAACAACACGAACAATGTAGTTAAACAACAAATACAAACAGCCAGTAATCAATTTGCTTTTATAAAAACTAAAACAGATTTAATACCTAAACAAAAAGACTATTTTTTCAAGACCAATTTGTTTTGGAGTCTATTGCTAGGCCCTTTTTTAGCTATTCCACTTGCTATCATAATTAGAAGAAAGAAAGCTACTCGTGATGCAGATATTGAAGGAAATAAAATTAGACGTGCAGATAAATTAGCTAGAAAATACTTAAAAGGAGCGAAAAAGGAATTAGGTAAAAAAGAAGCATTTTATGAAGCGTTAGAAAAAGCATTACACAATTATCTTAAGGCAAAACTACATATAGAGACTAGTGAATTAAGCAAGGATAGGATACAAAGTTTACTTGTAGAACGAGGCGTTACAACAGATGTTATGAACGATTTTATTGCCATTTTTGAAAACTGCGAATTAGCACGTTACACGCCAATAGCAAACGTTACAATGCATGATGATTATCAAAAGGCAGCAACAACTATTTCTTTAATTGATAAACAAGCAAGTTAAAATGAAAGGTCTGGTATACATGTTAATCGTTTTGCTATGTTTTTCTAAACTTGAAGCACAAAACAACACGCTTTTTCAGGAGGGTAACACATTGTATAACGAAGGTAAATATGCAGAGGCCATAGATAAGTATATGGCTGTTTTAGAGACAGGGAGACATTCTTCAGAATTGTATTATAATCTAGGGAATGCCCACTATAAGCTAAATAATGTAGCACCTAGTATTTACTATTTTGAAAAAGCATTACTGTTAAAACCTGAGGATGACGACATAGAGAACAATTTGTCTTACGCTAATAATATGACTATTGATGCAATAGACTACGTTCCAGAAGTAGGATTTTCAAGGCTAATAAAAAATGTAACAAACACGTTTAGTTTTGATAATTGGGCTAAAATGACGGTGGTTTTAGCCTTTGCATATGTTATTTTGGTACTGCTTTATTATTTTTCGTATGCATCAGCTAAAAAGCGTATTGCATTTATTTCTAGTATTGTATGTTTGGTGTCGTTATGTATAGCATTGGCATTGGCTTTTAATAAGTACGAAATAGATAAAAAAGACAATCCAGCTATCGTGTTTGCCCAAGAGTCCCAGGTAAAAGCAGAGCCAAATTTAAGAAGTGAAGAATCTTTTAGGCTCCACGAGGGTACTAAAGTACAAGTGCTAGATACCGTAAAAAATTGGAAAAAAATAAGACTACTTGATGGTAAAACAGGATGGATTTCTTCCGAGGATATAAAAATATTGAAAGAGTTTTAAAAGCTTAAGAAAATATGTTTATATTTAATTCTGATTAATACAGAAAGAAATGCTTAAAAACGGGTTAGTTATAATTTTATCATCAATATTTTTATTGATTATAGCGATGCCTAGCATTATCAGCGTTTTAGATGATTCAGCAGATATATCCATATTTTACAATACATCCGAAGAAGAGAAGGATAAAAGTCAAGAGAAAAATGTAGATAAGGAATTTGTTGCCTTTCAAATAAAATCCGCTTTAAAAACTAAAGTTAAAAACGTTAAAGCGTTTAGTTTGTATTACTACCTAAAGTCCTATAAAAAACCTCATATAGAACTTTTTTTTCCACCTCCAAAGTTAGTTACAGTATTCTATAACATCTAATTAATTTTTATTCTAACAAACAAAATCTATGCCTTTAAGGCTATGGTTTTAAACTTTTATGTATATGTTCAAATATTTAAAAAATGATATACCTGCCAGTATAGTAGTGTTTTTTGTTGCGCTACCATTGTGTTTGGGAATAGCCTTAGCCAGTGGAGCCCCACTATTTTCGGGTTTAATTGCAGGTATTGTTGGTGGTATTGTTGTAGGAGCCATAAGTGGTTCTAATATAGGTGTAAGTGGACCTGCGGCAGGTTTAGCGGCCATAGTTTTAGCAGCAATAACGTCTTTAGGCTATGAAAACTTTTTAGTAGCTGTAGTTATTGGTGGAGTTATTCAGCTTTTGTTTGGTGCTTTAAGATTAGGTATTATTGGATACTTCTTCCCTTCTTCTGTAATAAAAGGGATGTTAACAGGTATTGGTATTATAATTATTTTAAAAGAAATACCTTATTTCTTTGGAATGGATAAAAACCCACAAGGGGATTTTGCATTTCTTCAAGTAGATGGTAAAAATACTTTAACAGAATTGTTAAATGCTATTAACGCCTTAATAAGTGGTAACTTTAGTGTTGGAGCTACGGTAATTGCTTTAATCGCAATGGGAATCTTGATCTTGTGGTCTAATGTGCTTTCTAAAAAAGGCAGGCTATTTCAATTAATACAAGGCCCTTTAGTAGCAGTTGTAATTGGTATTGTTTATTATATTTTAACCAAAGACAGTTCTTTAAATTTGGAGGAAAATCATCTTGTAAAAGTACCTGTTCCTGATAGTTTTGATAGTTTTAAAAGTCAGTTCAACTTCCCAAATTTTTCGATTATTACGAAACCAGAAATTTGGTTAACGGGCTTTACAATCGCTCTAGTAGCTTCATTAGAGACTTTACTTTGTGTTGAGGCTACAGATAAATTAGATCCTCATAAAAACGTAACCCCAACCAATAGAGAGTTGTTTGCGCAAGGTACAGGGAATATTGTTTCAGGTATGATTGGCGGTTTACCTATAACTCAGGTAATTGTAAGGAGTTCAGCTAACATTCAATCGGGAGGTCGATCTAAAATGTCTGCTATTATTCATGGGTTCTTTTTATTGATATCTGTAATAGCTATCCCAACATTATTAAACATGATTCCGTTATCTGTTTTGGCAGCGGTATTATTTATAGTAGGGTTTAAATTGGCAAAACCATCTACATTTAAGACTATGTTTAGCCTTGGTTGGAAACAATGGGTGCCATTTATAGTAACAGTATTAGGTATTATTTTTATTGATTTACTTTGGGGTATCTTTCTAGGTCTAGTAGTTGGAATCCTAATCATTATGGTAAAAAGCTATCAAAATTCACACTTTTTGCATAAAGAAGGCGAGGATGTTGACGACGGTAAAATAAAGATGACCCTTGCAGAAGAAGTAACGTTTTTCAACAAAGGAGCTATATTGAAGGAATTGGATAATATACCTCCAAATTCGTTTTTAGAACTGGATGTTAGCAAAACAAGATATTTAGATAACGATATTATTGAAATTCTTGAAGATTTTGCTCTTAAAGCTAAAGAACGAAATATAGATATAAAGTTAGTATCAGAGCGGGGTATTGTAGAAAACCCTGAAAGTTATATAGATTTCTTTAAACTGGATAAGCTAAGGCGGTAACTTTGCCGAGATTTAGTATAAAACGAAAACTATTACAAAGTAGAAAGCCACCGATAGGTGGCTTTTTTTAATATAATTTTTCATTTTCATAATTTATAGCAACTATACCATTTGGATAAAAGCATAGTAAATAGGCATACCTAAAGTAATATTGAAGGGAAATGTTATACCTAAGGCCATAGGAATATAAATACCTGCATCGGCTCTGGGTTCTGCTAGTTTCATCGTCGCAGGCACCGCAATGTAAGATGCGCCTGCCCCTAGAATGGCGAACAATAATCTGTTGCCAGAACTTTCAGTGATAAAGCCACTTAAATATGCAACAATAAGGCCATTAATAAGTGGTATTATAATACCAAAAGCAAATAAAAAGAGTCCGTATTTTTTAAACCCTTTAATTCGTTTCGCAGTTACCATTCCCATTTCTAAAAGGAATAATGATAGAAAGCCTTTAAAAATATCTGTAGTAAACGGTTCTATACCTCTTGCTTGGTTTGCATCAGCTATAAGCCCTATTGCCAAACTTCCTACTAGCATTAAAACGCTGCCACCAGTTAAGGAATGCTTTACTAACGATCCAATAGATTTATCCGTTTGCTTTTTGGCGTCATAAAGCATAATTAAAATTACGCCAACTATAATTGCAGGCGATTCCATAATCGCCATAATGGCTACCATATGACCTCCAAAAGAAACACCTTGATTTTCTAAAAAAGAAACTGCGGTAACAAAAGTAACAGCACTTACAGATCCGTAAGCTGCAGCAATAGCACCAGCATTAGGGACACCTACTTTTTTCTTCAGGGCGAAAAACGTATAGATAGGTACAATGCTGGACAGCAATATGGCAAAAATTATGGAATACAGAATTTCGGAATTGAATTCGCTATGCGACAATTCTTGTCCTCCTTTAAACCCAATAGCAAAAAGTAGATATAGAGAAATAAATTTTGATGAGTTCTCTGGGATTTTTAAGTCACTCTTTAGGCAAGTGGCGAGTATTCCCAGAATAAAAAAAAGTAATACTGGATTAGTTAAATTGCTAATTAGTACATCAATGTTCATACGGTTAGTTATTTTAATTTGAGGCAAAAGTATTTTAACTAATCCATATATTTTTATTTAAACTTTTTATCAGAAACATAAATTTTTTTTATACATATAATATTAAAATACCTCAAATATTTAATGGGTTTCTAAGGATACAGGCGGTAATTTAGTTGTTTAAGTATTGAAAATGAATTAACTAGGGTAGTTATTCAAACCGAATTTTTGTAGTAGTAAAAAACTGTTGAATAACGTAAATGGTGTTAAACAGATGTATTTATACCATCATTGCTGGTATCATCTTCCTTATTTAGGATATTGGGAAAAATTGTTGGTGCCAAAGATTTTACTGGATTGTATAAAATGGAATTCTCTAAATCTTCACTACTCGCAAAAGGAATAGTTTTGTTTAGGCCATCAAAAACAATAAGTACAACGCTTAATATTAGTCCTATTTTTAATCCTCCAAACACAGCACCTAATACTTTGTTTATAATACCCAAAGCAGCAAAATTTGCCAACTTGGTTAGTGCTTTCCCAGCGAGAGCTATGGCTAATACTATAATAACGAAGGTAATGGCAAAGGCAACAATATTAATGTATTTCTCATCCCATGAGACTTTTTCTATTAAAAAGTCTGCAGCAAAATTGCTAAAATGAATAGCCCCATAAACACCCAAAACTAATGCAGCAAGAGATGCTACTTCAACAAAAAGCCCTTTCATTAAACCACGAATAATACCAAATAAAAGAAGAGCTCCAAGAATGATATCTATAATTGCCATAGGCTAAATTTAAACAAAAATTAGAATACTACTAATATTTAGGTTTACTAACTTTGTAACCTAATTAAAATTATGTCTAGAGACGAGAAATTAAAAGAGCGCTGGGAGGTAGTGGTTAAAAAGTTATCCACTCAATTTGCCGATGGAGACACTCTAGATTTGGATGCTATTATTTATCTTATAGGTGTACAGGAACTTGGACAGTTAAATCGTAGTTTTAAAAAGGATCAAAAGCTAGATTTAATGCATATTGCTATTTGTAAGCTTTTAGCACCTTATGGTTACTACGAACTTGATTTTGTTGATGATGATGGTTGGCCACATTATAAAGCCCTTGAAGCACTTCCTTTTTTAAAAGCAGGCGAACAATCTGTTTTAATGAAAGAAGCTATTGTAAACTACTTTTTAGAAACTGAGTACATAGATTAAAATGTTACGATTTATTTAAAATCTAAAAACAGGTTTATTGCTCCAGAAGATTGCTAAAGGTATTTTTAAGTGTATCAATATCTAAACCAACTATAGCTTTTAATTGTTCAATACTACCATGTTCTATAAATGTATCAGGAATACCTAAGACTTTAATGGTGTTTTTATAGTTGTGTTCGGTAGCAAATTCTAAAATAGTAGAGCCAAAACCTCCTTTAATAGTATTGTTTTCAACAGTAACTATTGTATTGTATTTTTTAAAAATGGTATGCAATACATTTTCGTCTAGAGGTTTTACAAAGCGCATGTCATAATGAGAAACGTCTAAATCTATTATAGCTTTGGTTACGTTTTTAGCAATAGCCCCAATACTTAAAATAGCAAGGTGTTTGCCTTGTTTTAATTGCTCTCCTTTACCAATTTCTAGTTTTCTAAAAGGCTGTTTCCAATCTAAAGTTACTCCACGTCCACGAGGATAGCGAATGGCTATTGGTTGTTCTAGACCTAATTGTGCAGTATACATAATGTTTCGTAGTTCTACTTCGTCACGGGGAGCAAAAATAATTAGGTTAGGGATGCATCTTAAATAACTTAAATCAAATACACCATGATGCGTAGCCCCATCTTGCCCTACCAAACCGGCACGATCTAAACAAAAAATAACGGGTAGTTTTTGTAATGCCACATCATGAATAATCTGATCATAGCCTCGCTGTAAAAAGGTGGAATATATATTGCAAAAAGGGACTAATCCTTGTGTTGCCATACCGGCAGCTAATGTGACAGCATGTTGTTCCGCTATGCCAACATCAAATGCTCTTTCAGGAATTTTATCCATCATATATTTTAGAGAACTTCCCGTTGGCATTGCAGGGGTTATCCCTATAATTTTTTTATTTTGTTCGGCAAGTTCAACAATGGTATGTCCAAAAACATCTTGATATTTAGGAGGCTGTTTTTTGTTAGGCTGGATTTCTAAATTACCAGTTTTAGCATCAAACTTACCAGGAGCGTGGTATTTTACTTGATCTGCTTCCGCTTGTTTTAAGCCTTTACCTTTGGTAGTGATAATGTGTAATAACTTAGGACCTTTAACGGTTTTTAAACGTTTTAGTTCAGAGATGATTTTATCTAAATCATGGCCGTCAATTGGTCCTGAATAATCAAAATTTAAGGCTTCAATAATATTATTTCTTTTTTGCGTGCCTTTTTTTACGTTGGTTAAATATTCCTTTAAAGCACCCACACTTGGGTCTATTCCAATAGCATTGTCATTTAAAATAACTAATAAATTGGCATCAGTAACTCCAGCATGATTTAAGCCTTCAAATGCCATGCCGCTGGCAATAGAAGCGTCTCCTATTACAGCGATATGATGTTTGTCTTCTCCTTTTAATTTTGAGGCAATTGCCATTCCCAAAGCTGCTGAAATAGAAGTGGAGGAATGTCCAACTCCAAAAGTGTCATATTTGCTTTCACTTCGTTTTGGGAAACCACTAATGCCTCCTAATTGTCTGTTGGTATGAAATTTTTTTTTTCTACCAGTTAAGATTTTATGTCCATAGGCTTGATGCCCTACATCCCATAACAATACATCTTTTGGAGTGTTAAAAACATAGTGTAATGCAATGGTAAGCTCTACAACACCTAAACTTGCTCCTAAATGCCCCTCTTTTGTAGCGACGATATTGATGATAAACTCACGTAGTTCTTGGGCAAGTACTGGTAAGTCTTTTTGGTGTAAAAGGCGTAGCTCTTTTGGAGAATTTATGTTATTTAAAACAGAATTTTGCACATGGCAAAAGTACAAGAATGAATTTGTATTTTAGCAATTATGATAGAACCTTTTGATGATACTTACTTTATGAGGAAAGCCTTAAATGAGGCTGAAATAGCTTTTGAAAAGGGAGAGGTTCCTGTAGGTGCTGTTATTGTTATTGATAATAAGGTTATAGCAAGAGGACATAATTTAACTGAACAATTAAATGATGTAACAGCTCATGCTGAAATGCAAGCCATTACCGCTGCTGCTAACTTTTTAGGAGGTAAGTATTTAAAAGGGTGTACGCTTTATGTTACGCTGGAACCTTGCCAAATGTGTGCTGGTGCTTTGTATTGGAGTCAGATTTCTAAGGTTGTTTATGGAGCCAGAGATTTGGAGCGTGGTTGTATTAATTTAAAAACCAAATTGCACCCTAAAACAACCATGCAAGGTGGAGTTTTAGAAGAAGAAGCAAGTAGTTTATTAAAACGCTTTTTTGTAATGAAACGTAATTTAAATTAACTTTTAAGTACAACAATTAGTTTTTTATCAGGTTTTTAAAGATGGATGAGTAAAACGCCAGCAACAGCTATATTAAATAAAGTGTAATTGCTTAAACGATTTGTTTAGTACTTTTTTATCATCAACCTCAAGCCATTTATCTAAAACGGTGGCGTAAATTGTTCTAAAATCTATTTCGAATTTTAAATCGCCATTTTCATCCAAATCATCTAGGTTAGCCATATTATTGTAAAGTCCTTGTTTTTTTAGGTTTTCCCCAATAATAAAAACGTTGTTAGCTGTACCGTGGTCTGTACCAATACTAGCATTCTGTTTCACGCGACGCCCAAACTCTGAAAATGTTAATATTAAAGTGTCTTTAAAGGTGTTATTCGCTTTTAAATCTTCCACGAACGCCTCTACACTTTGCGCATACATATTTAGTAAGCGTTTTTGAGTAGCTTTTTGGTTTACATGCGTATCAAAACCACCCAAAGAAGTATAATATACTTTAGTAGACAAATGTGAGTTAATAAATTGTGCTGTGGTTTTCATTTGTTTACCAAACTTATTCTTTGGATATTCCTTTTTGCTTGTAACCGTTTTTGAAGTTTCGTAAATGTATTTTGCTGAAGACTCGGCTGCAATCATAGATTTATATAGATATCCCAAATTATGCTCACTTAAATGCTTATCTACTAGATGTCTGTTAATATTTTTGAGGTAAGGCCCTTTAGATAGGTTATACATGATTTTAGGGTCTTTTGTGGCTATAGCGTTTATGCTTTCGCCTTTCATAGCAAGAGATAGGCTGTCGTCTATCTCTATAGCACTATGCGAGTTTTTACCGTAAGCATCTAAATATCGGCCTATCCATCCGCTTTGGGAATAATGATTGGAGTCTGAGGCGGTTTGCCAAATATCCATAGACCTGAAATGCGATCGGATTGGGTTAGGGTAGCCTACATTATTTATAATGGAAACATAGCCTTTATCATAAAGCCGTTTTAAAGGAGCTAAGCTGGTATTTAAACCAACTTCGTCATTGAGTTTTATAATATCGTTTTGCCCTAGTCCTAGAGTTGGACGCTCTTTGTAGTAGGAATCGTTTCTAAAAGGAACTACGGTGTTTAAACCGTCATTTCCGCCAGATAATTGTATAATTACTAAACGCTTATAGCCTAATTTACTACTGGCTACCTCTTCAAAAGCCTTAACAAAACTAGGCACAAAAAACAAGCTGCTTGCTAATGATGATTGTTTTAAAAATTTTCTTCTATCCATAACTAACACATTTGATATTCTGGTAAAGACATAAGCTGTATACAGTATTCTTGTTTTGAAACTTTTTGTAAAGACTGTAAATATATTTTTGCATCTTTATGTAATGGGCAAGCCAAAATGTAGGGTTCTATGTCTTGTAAGGCTACTTTTTTAAAATGCTTTTCAAAATAATCCCAATTGGTTTCTGTATTAAAACGTTTACCATATCTTTTCTTGAAGTGTTGTTTTTTGGCATCTATCATCACATCTTCAGTACCATTTTTAACATTTGAAATGTATGCGTTATTCAGCAACAACGATGGTAATTTTAAACGTAGCATAATAGTATTGCTGTCTATCCAGTTTCGGCCACCTTTCCAACCTGCAACATTGGGGGGATCTAATAGGGTTTGACCCAATAGCCGTTGAATTTGTAATAGTTGTTTGGGGTTTTTAAATACTACAGGAACTGTATATTTTAGTCCAACTAAAAACTCTATGGGTGATTTGATTTTTGAACCTATGTTTTTTTCGTCATAAAACCAGTTAGACATTAAAACAAACTGCATTAGATGCTCTATGTTGTAGTCTTTATAGAACACATCTGTCATAGCATTTACATGTCTCTCATCTACTAGATCGTTTACGAAATAGCGGTACACTTTGGTGCAAATGTATTTGGCGCACTGGCGCTCTTCTAAAATGATATCGATGATATCTTCTCCATTAAAATTTCCTGTTTTTCCAAAGAATGTTTTGTCTGTGTAGTCGTGTTGCCGTTTTCTAAACAAAAACTCTCCACGTAGATTGTGGCTATAACCTGTAAATGCTCTAGCACTTTCCTTAATGTCCTGTTCGGTATAATGACCTTCTCCTAGAGTAAATAACTCCATCAATTCTCTAGCAAAATTTTCATTAGGTTTTTGCTTTTTATTCTGCTTAGTGTTTAAGTATTTTGTCATAGCTGCTTCTTTTGAAACGGCTTTAACAAAATCACCAAAATTACCTAAAGCATGTTGTCTTAAAGTATTATTGAATTGTTGAATGTAAACGATATTATTGTCTTCACATACAAAGTGATTGGCCCAGAATAGTGTCATTTTTTCGCGAAGTAATTCTGATGAATTTGCTAAACGATTTATCCAGGATATATTAAGTTCTACTTGTTTCTTTCTACTTATTTTTTGAATTTTTCGTCGCGTATCTGCATCTAATCTTGAGCCACTCATCATACCTCCAAAAATATCTTTGATTTCAGAGATATCAACTTCCAATTTAGTAGTGTTTTTAGAAGCTTTAATGAGATCGTCTACTATTTGCGCCTTACTTTTTGGAGATATAGTTTGTAGTGTTGAAGGTAGTATTCCAAAACCAATACGCCTGTATAAATGCTGTATGTGTTTAGGCTTCATATTTGTATGATTTAAAGTAATGCCAATATTACTTTTAGACTGAAGTTTTGGATAAAGGTTTAATAAGCTTTAAGCTATCAATATTTTAATGTTAACCCTTCACTTTATTTAAGACACTTGTTTGCATACCACATATTGCAGTTTCAGTGTATCTTAATTCTATCAAACGTGACGTTTTTACAAATCAAACTTTATCCCTTGAGCTAAAGGCAATTCCGTAGTGTAATTAATAGTATTGGTTTGGCGACGCATATAAATTTTCCAAGCATCAGAACCAGATTCACGTCCGCCACCAGTTTCTTTTTCACCGCCAAAAGCACCCCCAATTTCAGCACCAGATGTCCCTATATTTACATTGGCAATACCGCAATCAGAGCCTTCTTGTGATAGAAATTGTTCAGCCTCGCGTAAATTATTGGTCATAATCGCTGATGATAACCCTTGCGCTACATTATTCTGAATATCAATAGCATTTTCTATGCTTTCAGAGTATTTCAATAAATATAAAACAGGTGCAAAAGTTTCATGTTGCACAATTTCATATTCTGATTTTGCCTCTGCAATAGCAGGTTTTACGTAGCAGCCGCTTTCATAACCTTTTCCTGAAAACACACCACCTTCAACCAAAATAGTACCACCTTCTTCAACCACCTTGTCTAAGGCTTCTTTATACATCTTAACAGCATGAGTATCAATTAAAGGCCCAACGTGATTATTTTCATCTAATGGATTACCTATTCGTAATTGTTTGTAGGCATCAACAATAGCATGTTTAACTTTATCGTAAATAGTTTCATGAATAATTAAACGACGGGTTGATGTACAGCGCTGTCCTGCAGTACCAACAGCTCCAAAAACAGCGCCAATTACCGTCATTTTTATATCGGCATCTGGTGTTACGATAATGGCATTATTACCACCTAATTCTAAAAGCGATTTACCTAAACGTCCTGCAACTTCCTTAGCTACTATTTTTCCCATTCTGGTAGATCCAGTTGCAGATATTAAAGGGATGCGAGAATCCTTTGTCATAAACTCACCCACTATGTAATTACCATTTATTAAACAGGAAATACCTTCTGGTAAATTATTGGTTTTTAAAACTTCAGCAATGATATTTTGACAAGCAATACCGCAAAGGGGTGTTTTTTCGGAAGGTTTCCAAACACAAACATCACCGCAAATCCAAGCCAAAGCCGTGTTCCAGGACCAAACAGCAACAGGGAAATTAAAGGCAGAAATAATACCTACTACGCCAAGTGGATGATACTGCTCGTACATACGATGCCCAGGGCGTTCGGAATGCATGGTTAAGCCGTGTAGTTGTCTTGATAATCCAACAGCAAAATCGCATATATCAATCATTTCTTGAACTTCTCCCAAGCCTTCCTGATAACTTTTTCCCATTTCATAGGAAACCAATTTTCCCAAAGCTTCTTTTTTCTCACGTAATTTATCCCCAAACTGTCGCACAATTTCTCCACGTTGAGGTGCTGGCACCATACGCCATGCCTTAAAAGCAGAAGTAGCTACCTTCATCACGGTTTCATAATCTTCTTTTGTAGTTGCTTTTACCGATCCTATTAGTTGACCATCAACGGGAGAATAACTTTCGATTATTTCTCCATTTGAAAAATGAAATGACCCTGTGGATGTACCCTCATTTACAGTCTGTACTCCTAATATTTTTAATGCATTTTGAATGCCAAATTTGGTAGCTATTGATTCCATGTTTTATTGATTATTCAGTTATTCAAATAATTTTTACGAATATAGTAAGTAAATATGATTTTTGTTAAAATTTAGCAATATTGAAATTTGTACTTTTACATCTTATAAATTTATTGGATACATGAAAAAAGCACTTTCCGTTTTATGCATCACTCTACTGATAATCTCTTGTAAGAATGATATAAAACCAGAAATTAAAAAGGATTTGGATCAAACAGAAAAAGTAGAATTTGCTATTGTAATACATGGTGGTGCTGGTTATATGAGAAAAGATAATATCTCTAAGGAAAAAGAAGCAGAGTATCGCCAAAAACTAGAAGAAGCTATTCGTGTAGGCTATACCATTTTGAAAGATGGTGGGTCCAGTTTAGACGCTGTTCAAAAAACTATTAATATTCTAGAAGATTCTCCACTTTTTAATGCTGGCAAAGGAGGTGTTTTTACTAATGAGGGTACTTGCGAACACGATGCTTCTATTATGGATGGTAAAACTTTAAATGCAGGAGCTTCGGCAGGTACTAAAATGGTTAAAAATCCTATAGATTTGGCAAGAGCTATTATGGAAGATTCGCCTCATGTAATGCTTGCAAGAGAAGGTGCTGAAACCTTTGCCAAAGAACAGGGTTTGGATATCGTAGATCCAGAGTACTTCTATACAGAAAAGAGCATGAAGTCTTTAGAGCGTGTGAAAGCCTCAGAACAAAAAAAGGTCGCCTCGTTTTACGATGCAGATATTCAAAACTCAAAATTTGGAACTGTAGGTTGTGCGGCTTTAGACAAACACGGAAATTTAGCAGCAGGCACCTCAACAGGCGGTATGACGAATAAACGTTGGGGGCGTATTGGAGATTCCCCAATTATTGGTGCTGGAACTTATGCTAATAACGCTACTTGTGCTGTGTCTAGTACTGGCTGGGGCGAATATTTTATTCGTGGCACGGTAGCTTACGATATCTCTGCACTTATGGAGTATAAAGCGCTTAGTTTAGAGGATGCAGCAAAGGAAGTTATTCAGAATAAATTACCAAACGTAGGCGACGGCAAAGGTAATGGTGGTATTATAGCTATTGATCATAATGGCAATATGGTTATGGAGTTTAACACCCCCGGTATGTTTCGCGCTACAATGAATAATAAAGGCGAATTGTATGTTGAGATGTTTGCAAACTAAATAACTTTTTTAGCAGTATCCTTATTTTCTTAAAATACTTAATGCTAAGTATTAATATTGCGCTTCTTTAAAAATATCTGAGTAAAATAATACACACCAGCGTCGTTTTTGATAACGCCAATACCAATGTGCGTAAAGTCGCCTTCAATATTTTTTCTATGTCCAGAACTATTTAACCAAGCGGTCATTACTTGTTGGGCAGAGCGTTGACCATAAGCTACATTTTCGCCTGTTCGTGACGCATTTTCTTCAGCAATTAAACGATCAGAACGTTGGTCGAAATCATCATGACTAATATCGTTCTGGGCAATCATATAATTAGTATGCTCGATTGCTAAATTAGTTGCTAAATCATTTACTTGTAATGGGTTTTCGCCAATACTTAATCTATGTTCATTAACTAATTGTAATATTTCGTCTGCAACAGAAAGGACTTCTGCCATTTCAACAGCTTCCTCTTCAGTTAGTTCTTCTTCTTTTGAACATGAAACAGAAATCATTAAAAATGAAATGCAAACAAGTAAAATGTAGGTTTTAGAAAAAAAGACTTTCATAATAATAGGTAAATTTGGGTATGTGGAATATACGCTGATAGACTATTCTCAGACTTGAAAAGATTAAAAATTCGATGAAAATGCATTTAAAATGTCCGTTTATCGATGATTCTTAATTGAGAAAGCTACTATACGTTAATTTTTAACACCTAAAACCTTAAGAGTTATTTAACATTTCTCACAAGGCTAAACCTTAAAACTTCAACGTAATTAAATTAACGAGATTCTACCTACGCTTTCGTTTTTTCAGTAATTTGTTCATTCTAAATCTTCAAACTTTATGTCATTAAAAAAGCTCTTTGCTGTCGTAATGGTAATTGCGTTAGCTATATCCTGTAAAAAGAAAGCAGTAGAAACAGATAATATCTTTAAATTCCGAGATTACGTCAGCTATACCACTTCTGGAATGACATCGGTAGCAAATCCTATTCAAATTAATTTAGCGAATGATGTAGAAGGTTGGGAAATGGGACAGGAAATAACCGATAACATTGTTTCCATCACACCACATGTGGAAGGTAAATTAACCGTTACCAACAAACATACTTTAGCATTTACACCAGATGAGCATTTAGAGCCTGATACCGAATATACCGTTACTGTTAAACTGAAAGATATCTACAAAAACATGCCTGATGGTTTTGAAAACTACACCTTTCAGTTTAAAACCATAACCCCTAGTTTTAATCTGGTTACCAATAGTTTACAATCCTACAGTAAGGAATGGCAATATTTGGAAGGTGTTATAAAATCTGCTGATATTATTTCTATTAAGGATGCAAAGCGGTTGGTGGAAGCGTCGCAAAATGGTAAAAAACTAAATATTGTTTTTAATGAATTGAATGCCAGTTCTAAACATTTTGAATTTAAAATTGATAGTATTAATCGTTTAGTTGAAGACAGTAAAATTTTGGTAAAATGGAATGGAAGCCCTATTAAAGCAGTTAATAAGGGCGAAAACACAGTATTAATTCCAGGTAAAAATAACTTTACCATCGTTGATGTCGAAGTAACACAGTCGCCCGAGCAATTTTTATCCATTAACTTTTCTGACCCTCTTAAAAAACAGCAAAATTTTGATGGCTTAGTATCCATTCAAAAAGTAAAAAACCCAAGGTTTATAGTCGAAGGAAACCTACTTAAAGTGTATCCAGATAGTAAACTAGTGGGCAATATTCAAGTGGATGTATTTCAAGGTATCAAAAATGAAGAAGGTTATAAATTGAAAACTCCTTTTTCTGAAACGATTGCTTTTGAAGATTTAAAACCACAGGTAAGATTGATTAGCAACGGTACAATTTTACCTAATTCGCAAGAATTGAAATTCAATTTTGAAGCGGTAAATTTAAGTGCGGTGGATGTGAGAGTGATTAAGATTTTTGAAGACAATATATTACAATTTTTACAGGACAATAACCTAAACAGCAATAACCGATACGATATTAAAAAAGTAGGAAGACGTATTGCAAAACAAACTATTCAGTTGCAAACCTCGGCTGAAAACACAGGGAAATGGAAAGCTTACAGCATCGATTTGTCCAAATTTTTTAAAGCAGATGCAGGCGCTATTTATCGTGTGGAATTAAGTTTTGATAGACGATATTCACTATATGATTGTGAAGCTAACAATCCGAGTACTACAAATGATGAAGACGATTATTATGACGACTATTACGAGGAAGATTACTATGAAGAAAATGATGATGATTTAGCCTCAGGAGATGAAGAGCTCCGAGAGGAAATGTATTGGGACAATTTGTTATATCGCTATAAAAATTACAGCTATAACTGGCGAGAAGAACAAAACCCTTGTCATGATGCATATTACAATGAGCGTAAAATCGTTTCTCAAAACTTATTGGCATCCAATTTGGGTGTTATTGCAAAACGAGGTGGTAATAATTCGTATTATTTCGCAGTAACAGATATTTTAAGCATTTCCCCTGTGGGTAACGCAAAAGTATCATTATATAACTTTCAACAGCAAGAAATAGCAAGTCGCACAACTGATGAGGAGGGCTTAACAATCATTGATGCAGACCACCACGCTAATTTCGCCATTGTTTCAAAAGGAAATAACACCACCTATGTAAAGCTGCACGATGGTAACTCTTTATCCTTAAGTAAGTTTGATGTCTCTGGTCATCGTTTACAACGTGGATTGAAAGGCTATTTGTATGGCGAACGAGGTGTATGGCGCCCAGGAGACACCTTACATTTAACCTTTATGTTGAATGATAATGCTAATCCGCTACCAAAACAACATCCTGTAAAATTAGAAATTACCGACCCTAATGGAAAACTTGTGCACAAACATGTAACTACAGACAATCTCAATAATTTTTACAAGTTTACGGTGCCTACATCTACAGAGGATAAAACTGGAAATTATAATGCTAAAATTTCCATTGGTGGGGCAACTTTTAACAAAGGTTTAAAAATTGAAACCGTAAAACCTAATCGGCTTAAATTAAAAGTCGATTTTGAAGATGAAATTTTAACAAATAACACACCGCTAAAGGGTACCTTGGATGTAAAATGGTTACACGGCGCACCTGGGAAAAACCTGAGAGCAGAAGTAAAAGCAAAATTTAGTACGGCTTACACCGCTTTTAAAAATTATAAGGATTATACCTTTAATGATCCTACACGTAAATTTCAGATGGAAGACATTAATGTATTTGAGGGGAAAGTGAATGAAGAAGGATTAGCCTCAATTAATAAAAAACTTAATGTAGGCAAAAATGCTCCGGGGATGTTAAATGTGCAATTTTTGGTTCGTGCTTTTGAAAACGGTGGCGATTTTTCCCTAGATGCCTTTACTAAAACATATGCGCCATACAATGCCTTTGTTGGCTTGCGTTTGCCAAAAGGGAACGCTTATGGTTCGTTTTTTACAGATGAAAATCAAACCTTTGATGTAGTTACCGTAGATACAAATGGGAAACCCATACAACGCAACAATCTTGAAGTTAAAATTTATAAAGTAGAGTGGCGTTGGTGGTGGAATTCTTCTTACGATGATTTAGCAAGCTATGTGTCAAGCAGATATCATAGGCCTTTTAAATCCATAAAAGTGAATACAGATGTCAATGGTAAAGCTAACTTCAACATAAATATTCCAGATACTAAACGTGGACGCTATTTAGTAAGGGTGGTTGATCCTAAAAGCGGTCATGCCACAGGACGTACCGCATATTTCTATAAAAACTGGTGGCAAAAAGCACCATCTAGCGATAAAGAAGCGGCTAAAATGTTAGTGTTTTCCTCTGATAAAGAAAAGTATAATGTTGGCGAAAACGCCAAAGTTACATTTGCCTCAGGAAGCGAAGGTCGCGCTTTGGTAAGCATTGAAAATGGTACTGAAGTTTTAGACTATAAATGGGTAAAAACAGTAAAAGGCGAAACCACGGTAGATATTCCTGTAACCAAGGAAATGGCACCCAATGTATTTGTTAATATTTCTCTATTACAACCGCATGCCATAACCGCTAATGATTTACCTATTAGACTATATGGTGTAATTCCCATGATGGTTGAAAATCCCGATACTAAATTGTACCCAGAAATACAGATGCCAGAGCAGTTAAGACCTGAGCAAACCTTTAAAGTGAAAATCTCTGAAAAAGATAATAAACCCATGACCTACACCATTGCTATGGTTGAAGAAGGCTTGTTGGATTTAACCCGATTTAAAACACCAAATGCGTGGAACGAGTTTTACAAACGTGAAGCCTTGGGGGTAAAAACTTGGGATGTATTTGATGATGTAATTGGTGCGTATTCCGGAAGTATAGACCAAGTATTTGCTATTGGTGGAGATGGCAGTGCAGCAGGCGGTAAAAACAAAAAAGCCAACCGGTTTAAACCCGTAGTAACCTATTTAGGACCTTTTAAACTGGATGCTGGAAAAACCAAAACCCACCAAATAAAACTGCCTAATTATATTGGTTCTGTACGTACTATGGTGGTTGCAGGGAATAACAGCAATGAAGCTTATGGAAGTGTAGACAAAACCGTTCCTGTAAAAAAACCTTTGATGGTTTTAGCTACGCTTCCTCGAAAATTGAGCCCTGGCGAAAAAGTAACCTTACCTGTTACGGTTTTTGCGATGGAACCTAAAGTGAAAAATGTCAATATTAGTTTAAAATTGAGTGATGGCATTTCGGTTGTTGGCAATGCTAAAAAGACTTTGAGCTTTGCTAAACCCGATGAGCAAATGGCATATTTTAAACTAGATGTAAGTAAAGCCAAAGGTATTAATACGGTTGAAGTAATCGCTACAGGAAATGGAGAAACGTCAAAATATAAAGTAGAGCTGGATGTGGAGAATACAAATCCTGTAACGTCAAAATCTATTGATAAAACGGTAGTTGCCAACGCTTCTGAAACTATAGGGTTTTCAACCTTTGGTGTAGCGGGTACAAATACTGCAACTGTGGAGTTTTCAACATTACCAGCTATGGATTTTACAAGGCGTTTGCAATATTTAATTCGCTATCCTCATGGTTGTGTAGAGCAAACCACATCTAGCGTATTTCCGCAATTATTTTTAGAAGATATTTTTGATCTCACTTTTGAAAAGAAACAACAAATTAGAGATAATGTTGAAAAAGGTATTCAACGATTAGGACGCTTTCAAAGACCAAATGGCGGATTAAGTTATTGGATGGGAGAAAATAGCGCTAACGATTGGGGAACGAGTTATGCAGGGCATTTTATGATTGAGGCCGAGAAAAAAGGCTATGTGTTACCGCTTACCTTTAAAAGTAGTTGGTTGAAATACCAAAAACAAACCGCTAGAAATTGGCGTCCAAGCTACAGACGTTATAATTCTGATTTGGCCCAAGCATATCGTTTATACACTCTTGCTTTGGCTGGAAGCCCAGATTTAGCCAGTATGAATCGCTTGCGGGAATTCAGTGAAATTTCAAATGAAGCCAAATGGCGATTGGCAGCGGCTTATGCCTTGGCTGGACAGAAAGAAGCCAGTGATAAACTTTCGGAAATGGCTAATATTGAATTTAAATCGCTTCGCTATAATTCTTATACGTATGGCTCTGTGGATAGAAATCGTGCCATGGCTCTGGAGACTATGGTGTTAACTAAAAACCCAAAAACTCGTGATTTGGCTGAAACCATTGCCAAAAGCCTCTCTAGTGATAAGTGGATGAGCACACAAACCACAGCATATAGTTTATTGGCAATGGCAAAAATGGTAGGCGCAAATGGAGGGAAAGCCCTACATGTAAGCTATAACATTAACGGTTCTTCTGAAACCATACAAACTAAAAACGCCGTTGCCCAAAGACAGCTAAAAATTGTTGATGGAAGCAACGCAATAGCCATAAATAACAAAGAAAATAATGTAGTATACGTTCGTGTATTGAATTCTGGAAAGCTACCTCTTGGGCAGGAGTTGGTGGAAAAAAGAGGTTTAAGCGTTTCAGTACAATACAAAGATTTACAAGGCAGTACAATTGATATTACTAAACTAATGCAAGGTCAGGATTTTGTGGCTACCGTTAGTGTAAGTAATCTAAAAAACTACAATATTAATGATGTGGCCCTAACGCAAATTTTCCCTTCGGGATGGGAAATTGTAAATACCCGGTTTACAGCGTTTGGAGACACAACCTCTAATAAAGCGCGCCATATAGATATTAGAGACGACCGCGTGAATTTCTATTTTGACTTAAGCAAAAGCGGAAATTCCAATAGCTCCAAAACATTCTCGGTAATGCTAAATGCTAGTTATTTAGGCTCTTATTACTTGCCTGGAATTCAAGCGGAAGCAATGTATGATAACGACTTTTTAGTACGAACTAAAGGGAAGTGGATAACAATTATTAAATAACGTTACTAAGGCGTGTGTATTTCGTGGCTCTGAATACGATTGAGCAGTGAAAGCCTACTTGCCGGTAGGCAGACCTGACCCTTGTGGTAACGCTCAAAATACATACGCAACAGGTAACATAAAACAAAAAAACAATGAAAACATATATTTATATAATAGCTGTATTAATAGGGTTTAATGCAGTTAACGCACAAGAGATTAGATACGTAAACGCTGATAATGGCCTATTTTTAAGGGAAACACCTAATCAAGGATCAAAGCGTGTGGATAAATTAGTTTACGGTACCGCTCTGGAAGTTACTGAACGCACCAATTTAAAGCTTGATGTTAAAGACGATAATACTGTTATTTCAGGGGAATGGGTAAAGGTTACCTGTACGGATGATTTATATAATAACAGAACAGGCTATGTGTTTAATGGGTTTTTAACAGATAGAAAACTTGAAAAACGTTTTAGTATAGATTTTGAGGATTTTAAAATAGAGTTTAACAATTTGAGGGCGGAAATTATTGGAGACCCACAAGTTGCCGTACACGATGCAAGTACTGTTGATGCGTTTATAGATTTTGGAGAGACCTTAAAAAATAAAACCATTAGAATACGACACCATTCCAAGTACAAGGATGTAAAAGTGTTTCAAAAGTATGAAAGTAGTATTGCTATACATGGCGATGCGTCGTACTGTCATTTAGAAGATTGGAAACATTTTTATTCCGCTTGGGAGCCCTTAAAAACTAAGCATAAAAATAGTGTGTTTAAAACCGTTTCATACGATAATAAATCGGTAAATCAATTTGTTGAGGTAGATATCAACGCCTTTAAAGACAAGGTAAAAGGACATTGTGGCGAAGATTGGGTTTCTCATATAAAGGATAACAATACTATTAATGAAGGTGCAGCTAAAATCGTGATGAGTAAAATGTATTTTAAAGTGATTTTTACCACGCTTGAGAATAAAAAAGTTGAGAAAATTATAGCTTTTGATATGCCAATTTAAAGCCAGGATAATGAGGTAGATGAACAAAGTAATAGGTTTTAGCGCAATGAAAAGGTTAGATGTGTAGGTCTAGCTATTATGGGTGTGACCTATTACTTTTGTTTGCCCAAACAGGTATTGCAGAGTTAACAACAATGGTTTGTAGAGGTAATAAATTTATAACAAATGCAACCAGAGCTTTGAAGGAAAAGATCGCACAAATGTTATAACCTATTTCGTTGTATATTGTCTTGTTACAGAGTTATAACCATATTTAGATTTGTAATAAATTGTTTCTATTATCACAACATAGCCTTTAGGATGCCCTTTTTTTATAATTTTTTCGTTGGTTTGAACGTATTTACCAATTACACCATCAATCCAAACTTTATCAAGACAAACTTTAGTACCCTGCTTTACAATAATAACACGTTTATATGTTTTGGCTAGTTTTTTTCTATCAATAAATAGAGGAACTGTATTTATTTTTGGAGTTTCTATAGATAAACTCAGGCCATTCAATCCCTTTTTTTCTAAACTGTTTATTTTTCTAGCAGTTGGTCTTCTTATTGTAATGGGTTTTTCTTTTGAAATGCCTATCTCATAAATATCTGAATACGAATAGCACAAACTATTATCTAAATTTTGTGGATTCTCGGCAACTTTTGCTCTGTAAAAGATTTTAGAATTTGTAGGGGCTATTTTATAAGTGTCTTTTTTTGCTTTAGGAATGTCATCCCAGTTTATACCATCTTTACTCTTTTGCCATTGGTAGAAGTGATTAGAAAAAACGCTATAGTCTGGCTTTAACTTTAAAGTTGTTGAAAATGGTAAATACCCTTTGTTAACAGAAACCCTTTTTTTATTATTTTTATCCAGAACAACTACGTTATCGCCGCAAGGCTTAAAAGCTATATCATCTAAGGCTAAATCGTTACCACAACCACCTTTTCCGTTATTTCTAATTTTTAAAATAACCGATGTTTCATTTGGTCTGGTTTGAAATACTAGTGCGAATTGCCTCCATGTTGGTTTAGAGCCTCCGTATATTGAACCCGTGCTACCACTAGCGAGCAGTGTTTTGTTTGATTTATTCCATATTTCAAAAGTTACATCAATTGGAATACCTCTACCACATGCTTTTGTATATTCTTGCGTTAAATTGACCATCCATGATGAAAATTCATAAGATGTATTTTCACAAAGCCCAGAAACTGGTACTCTAAAAAACTCACCAGGTTCAAAACCAGCATTTATAATAAGCATTCTTCCATTATTATCTCCGGGAGTATGATCATTAAGCTTATACCAATTAAAGTGTTTGTGCGTGTTTGAAACCACATAACACCCATCTTTAGGTCTATTCTTTGTGAACTTATATGTGGTTGTTCCAAAAGGCAGTTTCACGTTACCAATACCGCTACCAAAATCTTCTGTAAAAATAGGATTGCCTGTATTTCCATTACAAAAGCCCAATTGTGCTTCTGCATTAAAAAGACCTAAAAAGAATAGTAAAACCGTTGTTGTTTTTTTTATAGTTTTTAATAAAACTAATGGCATAATTTTCTATTGATTGATGAAAGTTTATTTGTAAGTAGATTGTAGTAATATATTGTTACACGTAATAATAGGTTAATTTTGAAAAAGCGTCTTAAACTTATCTTAAAATACATCCAAACACCTATTTTAGACAGTACTTACTATATAAATGAAACACATAATAAGCTACATAAAAAAAAGAAGACTTAAATTCTTAATCTTTACCTTCCTTTCATTAGCTTATTATTTATGCTTGCCTAAAAAATTATTTAAAGATCCAACTGCTACAGTAATTACAAGTGTAATCATATGTGGTTAGATAAATAAGTATAATGTTTATATGATCAAAAAATACTATGAGCTAATTATTTAGATTTAACTTTTATTGTATACGTTCTTTTCTTAGAGTTATAACCATAAGCAGATTTGTAATAAACAGTTTCGTCTATTATGATATCTCCTTTATCATCTCCTTTTCTTATGATTTTTTCACTGGCTTGAACATAAAAACCTACAGCTCCATCTATCCAAACTTTATCTGTAATAATATTTAAACCGTCTTTTACTATAATAACTTCTTTATAGGTTTTAGGAAGTTTACTTGTAACTGTAAGCTTTGTTTTAGATGATTTTTTTTTAACAGTAAGACTATCTTTTAACTCTTCAATTGCTTTTTCATTTTCTTTAATATTGACTGATAGTTTAGACTTGGTCTTCCTTTTTAGTTTTATGTCCGGCTCAATTATGTTAATTTTAAAATAATCTGAAATTAACTGACATGAAGTATTTAAAAGGTTACTGGCATCTTCGGCAACCAAGACCCTATAGTAAGATGTTTTTCTCAAGTTTTTTATAGAAAAATTATTTTTGGTAGCCCCTTCTATATTTTCCCAATTAGTATCATCTATACTTTTTTGCCATTGGTAAAAATGTGATGTAAATACTGCAAAATCTGGAATTGCGGTAAGCTGTGTTGTATAAGGAAAATTAGTTTGTGAAATATTAATGCTGTTTTTGTTTTTTGACGCATCTTCTATTATAACGGTATCGCCACAGGTTCTAAACATGATATCGTCAATGGCTAAATCATTACCACAACCACTAGATCCGTTGTTACGCATTTTTAGAATTACCGATGTTTGTTTTGGAGCAGTTTTAAAAACCAAACCATATTGTTGCCAATTTGGAGAATTTGAGCCATATATATCTCCTGTGTTTCCTTGTTTAATGATAAAACTATTGGTACTATCCCAAATCTCGAAAGTAACATTTATTGGGTTTGCAACTTGATTGCCGCTATAGCCACATACCTTATGATAATAAGGAAACAAATTGATTAACCACGAAGTAAACTCATAGGTTGTGTTTTCACATAGACCAGAAACGGGTATTGTAAAAAACTCTTCTGGAAGGTTATTGGCATTTACAATTAAACACCTACCATCCTTATCATTTGGAGTATGGTCTTTAGTGATAAACCACCCATAATAATTTGTGTTACTAGACACTTTATAAAAACCGTCTCTTGGAGACCCTTGCGTAAAACTGTAGGTTGTACGCCCTGGGTTTAATTCACTATCAATTCTTCCTGTTCCAAAAGTTTCAATAAAAATGGGGTCGCCAGAGTTACCTCCACAAAACCCTAGTTGTGCTTGTAGATGAGAAATAAATGCAAAGCATAAAAGAAAGTAACTGCAACAAATTAATTTTAACATATTGATTTTAAGATGATTGATGGTAAATTCGAAAGTACAATAATCTTTTTAGTCTCTTTTGACAAAATATCATAAACTTATCTTAAACTACATCTAAATACTTACTTTAGTAAGTAGATATCTTATATGAACACTATAGTAGGCTACATAAAAAAAAGAAGACTTAAATTCTTAATCTTTACCTTCCTTTCATTAGCTTACTATTTATGCTTGCCTAAACAATTATTTAAAGATCCAACTGCTACAGTAATTACAAGTATAAACAATGAATTATTGGGTGCTAAAATTGCTAAAGATGGGCAATGGCGATTTCCACATAATGATAGTGTGCCAGAGCAGTTTAAAACCTGTATTGTTCAATTTGAAGACGAGTACTTTTATAAACATCCTGGATTTAATCCTGTATCTATTTGTAAAGCGCTTCGTGATAATTTAAAGTCGGGTACCGTTAAACGTGGTGGTAGTACCTTAACGCAACAAGTAATCCGGTTATCTAGAAAAGGACAGAAGCGTACGTATTTCGAAAAATTAAAGGAACTTATATTGGCAACACGTTTGGAACTTAGAGCCTCTAAAGAGGAAATTTTAGCGTACTACTCTAGTAATGCACCTTTTGGTGGGAATGTTGTGGGACTAGATGCTGCTTCTTGGCGCTATTTTAATAGAAGCCCGCACGATTTATCTTGGGCAGAAAGTGCCACTTTAGCAGTCTTGCCCAATGCGCCTAGTTTAATTTATCCTGGAAAGCGACAAAATCACTTACTGGAAAAGCGAAACAGATTATTAAAAAAGTTATTGAAAAATAGTATTATCGACTCCTTAACTTTCGAGCTTTCAATAGCCGAGACTTTACCACAAAAGCCATATCCTTTGCCGCAAATAGCACCACACTTACTACAAAATATAGCGAAAACACACAAAGGAGAGTTTGTAAAAACAACTATAGATAAAGCGTTTCAAATACAGGTAAATCAGATTGTGAAAACCCATTATGATCAGCTAAGTCAGAATGAAATTTATAATGCAGCGGTGTTGGTTTTAGATGTTAATACTAGAAAAGTTATGGCTTATGTAGGTAATACACCAACAGATAAATTCCACCAAAACAAAGTGGATATTATCGATAAACCACGAAGTACAGGTAGTATTTTAAAGCCATTTTTATACGCTGCCATGTTAGATAGTGGCGATTTACTTCCCAATACCTTGGTTGCAGATGTACCTACACAGTTTGGGAATTACAATCCTGAAAACTATAACAAAACGTATCAGGGTGCAGTACCTGCAAGTAGGGCTTTAGCTAAATCTCTAAATATTCCTGCAGTTAGGATGTTGCAAGATTTTGGATTGGATAGGTTTCATCATTATTTAGAACAATTGCAATTGAGGGATTTAAAATATACTGCAAATCATTACGGTTTGTCACTTGCCCTTGGAGGCGCAGAAAGTAACCTCTGGGATTTATGTAAAAGTTATGCAGCCCTATCGTCTACTTTAAACCATTTTACTGAAACCTCCAGTGAATATTTTGAAAATGAATTTTGTGAGCCTACTTTTTTGGCTTCTGAAACTATTGATTTTGATAACAGAACAACAAGTAAGATACTTTTTGATGCTGCCTCAATTTATTTAACGTATGAAAGTTTAAAGGAAGTGAACCGTCCAGAAAGTGATGAGAGTTGGGAGTTTTTTGATGGCTCTAAGCAAATTGCCTGGAAAACTGGAACAAGCTTTGGTTTTCGAGATGCTTGGGCTATCGGTACTACTAAAGATTATGTAGTAGGCGTGTGGGTAGGGAATGCCGATGGTGAAGGACGACCAGGATTAGTAGGTGTACAAGCTGCAGCACCCATACTTTTTGATGTATTTGATGTTTTGCCAAATAGTGAATGGTTTGCAAAACCTTATGATGAAATGCAGGAAGTTTCCATTTGTAAACTGAGTGGTTATCGTGCTTCGCCAGATTGTGATGACATCAAAGTTACATATATTCAACAAAGTGGATTAAAAACTAAACCTTGCCCGTACCATAAATTAGTACATCTTAACCAAGAAGAAACATATCAAGTGAATACCTCTTGTGAAGATTTATCTGCCATTACACATAAATCTTGGTTTGTGTTGCCACCTTTAATGGCATATTATTACAAAACAAAAAACCCGTTTTATAAAACCTTACCCAAATTTCGAGAAGATTGTTTGGGCGGTAATTCTATTTCAATTGAATTTATATACCCAAAAGCCAATAACACTATTTTTTTACCTAAGGATTTTGATGGAGAAACAAATGATTTAATTTTAAAAATTGCACATTCCAAACCAGAAAGTACGGTGTTTTGGTATTTGAATGATGTATTTATTGGCGTAACCAAAGATATTCATGAATTAGCAATACAGCCTAAAACAGGAAAACACATGATAACAGTAGTTGATGAGTTTGGAAGTGAGGCGAAACGTAGTTTAGAAATATCAAGATAGTAATTATCTTTCAATATACGTTTTTATCATATTATGATCAGATTTAAAGGTGTGGATTTTTTTATATTGCTTAACATTCAAATCTTTAGATACCCAAATATAGTCTAATGATAATATAGGTAAGTTAAACGCCCAAGTCTCTCTAAATCCGTTACCTTTTTCAGAAAAGGCATGATTAAAATCTGCCTTAATATTTGAAAAAAGTTTGGAATCGTAAGGCAAATTAAAATCTCCTAAAATTACCGTATTTTGTTTGTGTACAATTTTAGAATCGATGTACTCCAAACCCCATGCTTTTGGTACATCTAAACTTGCTACGGCATCAATAGCATAAAAATTAAGACCTGCTGTTTTAAAGTATGTTACCGCTGTGCTGAATTTAGAGAAGAATTCACTAACATTGGTTATTGGCGTTTTAGAAAATATACTGATACCACGGTTTGACTTATGAAAATAGTAACTAGAGTATTTTGATTGTACTGTTTCTAAATCATAAGATCCATGTTCGGTTAGCACAAAAATATCAGGTATACTCTCGTTTTCTTGAAACCCATCTTCAACATTTAAATAGTGAGATCCGTTCCAAAAAACAATTTCTAGGTCGTTTTCGTTTAAATCATCAGGAATATGAATCCTAAAACTTCTATATAACCAAATAACAAGCAGCACTAATACGATGTATAAATTATACTTCCTAAAGCTTTTACTTGCAAATATGGATAGCAGTAAAATGATAATAATAACAACTGGTAGGGGAAATGAATAATAGAACAGGGAAGATTGGAAAGATTCTTCTTTTATTGCAAAATGAATGATTAATAAAGCTAATACTATTACGATATTAATAGTAGGATAAAGAGTTCTTAAAAACTTTTTCATTAACGCAATAGAAATCCTTTTGCAGCCCACCAAGGATGGATTTCAATTTCCAATCGTCCAGCTTTTACCATAGGATCAGAATTTGCCAAACTATCAGCCATGTTTAGAGTTGGTACATTGTAAATAGTTATACCACGAATATCTCCATCATCTCCAAACGGTCCAGAAATATCTGCATAACCAAGTTCATACATTTTGGTTAAATGTGCCAAGTGTTCTTTTTGTAAAGCTGCGGCTTCCTCTTCATTTTGCCCCCTTATAGGCCCCTTTTTAAGAAAAGCTAAATAATATTGTTGCATTAAAAAGGTGTCTTTTTTTACAGGGTCTATATCATAAAAAATCTTGTAACCTTTGGCTGTAAGCTCTTCTTTTATTTGTTTTGCCGTTTTCTTTGGGGCCTCAATAACTTTGGTGATTTCTGTTTCTGCTTCAGTTATTGTTTCAATAGTTGCATCGCCTTTGTTGGATGCATTATTTGTTTCAGACGTAGATGTGCTTGTTGCGTCTTTACAACCTAAAATTACTAGAAATGGGATAACGTAAATGATTTTTGTTTTTTTCATGATGACCAAGTTTTATAGGGTTGTTTGCTTAATTGCGAATTGTAATATTTTATTTGTCCGGTAACTTCTTTTCCTAACCAATCTGGTTTTGTTATCGTTTCATTTTCGGTTGTTAATTCTACTTCTGCAATAACTAAACCTTCATTCTCGCCAAAAAATTCATCTACTTCAAAAACATGTGCGTCAATGTGTATTTCATAACGTATTTTATCAATAATTGTGGGTTCACATAGTTTCAACAGGGCTTCGGCCTCTGTTTTAGAGATTTCTTTTTCCCATTCAAACCTAGACAATCCATCTTTCGAGGCTTTCCCTTTTACTGTTAAAAATCCGTTTTCTCCTTTTAATCTTACACGAACAGTTCTTTGCTTATCGGTATTTAAAAACCCTTGAACTATTCTTGTCTTGGTTTTTGCTTCATTTTTAAAAGCATTTGAATTTACTAAGAATTTCCGTTCTATTTCTATCATAATTCTAAAAAATTCCAAAATTCAATCACTAAATCCCAAAAACAGTATTTTTTCTTTGCCTTTGGATTTTGGGCTTTGTAGTTTGGTTTCTCAAAATTAGCATAATTTTGTTGTATGTCTGCCGATTTACCAATTCGAAAAATAATTCATGTAGATATGGATGCATTTTATGCCTCTGTAGAACAAATGGATAATCCAGAACTAAAAGGTAAAGCTATTGTTGTTGGGGGAGGTGGAAAGCGTGGTGTTGTGAGTGCTGCAAGTTATGAGGCCAGAAGATATGGAGTTAAAAGTGCTATGGCAGGTACTTTAGCCGCTAAGTTATGTCCCGATTTAATTTTTGTAAGACCTCGTTTTGAGCGATATTCTGAAATTTCAAAACGAATTAGAACTATTTTTTATGAATATACTGATTTGGTGGAACCGTTATCTTTAGATGAAGCCTACTTGGATGTGACGCAAAATAAGAAGGGCAATCCTAGTGCGTCTCTAATAGCCCGAGACATTAGGGAACGTATTTTTAATGAAATAGGCTTAACAGCTTCAGCAGGAATTTCCATCAATAAGTTTATAGCAAAAGTAGCGAGCGATTATAATAAGCCTAACGGACAAAAAACGGTAAATCCAGAGGAAGTTTTGGAGTTTTTAGAGCAGCTGGACATCAGGAAATTTTATGGTGTTGGAAAAGTTACTGCAGAAAAGATGTATCAAAAAGGGATTTTTACAGGGCTAGATTTAAAACAAAAATCTTTAGAATACCTTGAAAATAACTTTGGCAAATCTGGAGCATACTACTATTATATTGTTCGAGGGATACATACTAGTAAAGTAAAACCGCACCGCACGCGAAAAAGCCTGGCTGCTGAACGTACCTTTAGTGAAAATTTGTCTTCTGAAGTTTTTATGCTAGAAAAACTGGAACATATAGCCGAGGAGGTAACACGAAGATTATCCAAAAGTAAAGTAGCGGGTAAAACAGTAACGTTAAAAATAAAGTATAGTGATTTTACGTTGCAAACAAGAAGCAAAACCCTGCCTTATTTTATTAGTGATAAGAGTATTATTATGGAAACTGCTAAAGATTTGCTCTATCAAGAAGCACTTAAAAATTCTGTTAGGTTATTAGGAATTTCATTGTCTAATTTAAATACTGAAAAAAAAGAAAAACCAAAAGCTAAGAAAAGTGTAAGTGTGCAGTTGAAGTTTGAATTTTAGAGACTGATTATTTTTAGTATTTTTTTAACCAGAATATCGTTTATGTTCTAGTTACATACAAAAACCTCCATTTGGAGGCTTTTGTAGACTAACTCAAAGAACACTTAATCCATATCAAAACGAACACCAAGGGATATGTTGTTTTGATCTACTATTTGGTCTTTAAAAATGGGAGATAAGTCGTATTTAAGGTACAGTGCGGTGTCTCCAAAAGCCACATAGGTGCTAAGCCCATAAACTAGGTCGGTTGTATTTAAACCGCGTTTTTGCTTGTCTTTTATACGTTCTCCATCTAAATCGTATTTTAGTTTTTGACGCGTACCTATGTTAAACCCAGCATAGCCACCTAAGCCTATTTTAAACTTTCTTTTAGTTGAGTATCTAAAATAGGTTTCCTTTTCTATTTTTTTGGATGGACCAAATTCAAAATGCATGGGAAAAACTAAGTTGGTTATTGTTAATTTAGATTTTCTTAAGCTTTCAGGAAATTCCTCTAGCATGGTTTGATTATCGTTTTTTACAAAATACTGATTGTCATTAGGTTTTAAACCGTTAATATGTAAGGATACACCATATTTAAAACGCACAAAATTTGAGTTTTTAAATAAGCGATACTTCCATGCCCAACCCATTTCAAAAAAACGGGAGCCTCCAATTTTGTAGGGCGTGTCGTCTAAACTCTGTCCGCTTATAATCGCATTGTTTAAGCCAAATGCTAGGACAAAATCACTTTTGGTACGTCTGTCGTATTTTCTATGTTTTGGCTTGTCATCTTTTTGTTTGCCAAAAAAGACAAAACTTGCATCTCCATCTTCACTTCCTCCTATCCTAAATACAATTTCATCCTCCTCTGTACCATATCCTTTTTCGTTACGCTCTAATAAAGCAATTTTATTAGTTAAAATAGCAGTACGGTTTTCAATATTTAAAGCTCGTTTTTTTGCCATTTCCATTTTAAGATTTTGAGCTTCTTCTTGAGTAATTTCTCCGTTTTTTAATCGTGCATCAATAGCTTCTACTTCAGATTTTAGAAGTGCTTTTTCTTCGGCTTCAACCTTTTTTATAGATGCTTTTAGCTTTTGTATTTCGGCTTTATTTACTGTTTTTGGAATGCTATCTTGTGCAGTGATGAGTTGCACACTTAAGCTTAAAATAATTAGTATAAAATACTTTGTAATTGTTTGCATAACTGTTCGTTTTTTGATGCTAATCCCAAAGTTTTGGGATAATGCGTGTTGATGATTTATGTACTATGATTGATGATATTAATCGTTACGTTGCGCAATGGCTGTTTTTATAGAACCATAGCTACTTTTAAAGGCTTTAAATACTTTTTCCCTGAAAGATTCATCCAGCTCAAATTCTACTTCTTGGAGTAATAATGCTGCATCAATAGTAATTTGATCTTCGTTTTTCATCCTACTTAAAAGAATATCACGTTGCGCTGCTTTTAAAAGCGAATCAATAGAAGCATCGGAAATACCAGAGTCTTTTTCGCTTAATGAGAAAATAGCATCAGCAACTTCTTGCGCTTTTTTAGTTTCAAATGAGACTGCTTCAATACTTTTGTGTTTTTCTATATCTCTTTCCTTATTTATAGTCTGAGTTGTTTGTTCTTGGGCTATATGGGTTGAAGGTGCTTCTTGGTAATTTTCAGTTTTATTTAGAATTGGATTATTGTCTTCTTTAGTACTGTTTTCCTTATCAGGGTTTTCTATTGCTATTTCTGTATTATTTTCAGTATTTATAGTTTTTTCTGGATGTGCTACTGTTTCTTCAGTATTAACTACTTCAGGTGTATTTACCGCTACATCATTACTAAAAAAATGTGTTGCTATAAACAAAATCCCAACTATGCTTGCAGCAATTCCTATCCACCAAAATTTCTTATTGTTAGCTGTTTTTTCTTCTGTATCTAAACGTTCTGCTAACCTGTTCCATGCGTCTTTAGATGGTGCTATAGTACGCTTGTCTAGCTTTTCTTTAAAGTCGTTTTCAAAATTAGTTGGAGCCATAGCTTGTTTTATTTAATGTCTTTATTTGTTCTTGAAGCATCTTTCGTGCTTTAAATAATTGTGATTTTGATGTGCCTTCGCTGATGTTTAAAAGTTCAGCTATCTCTTGATGTTTGTACCCTTCAATAGCATACATTACAAATACCATTCGGTATCCTTTGGGTAATTTATCTATCAATTTTTGAATATCGTTAACTTCTAAATCAGTTTGAATATTGTTACTGTAATCATTAGTACTTACATCTTCATCTGAAACAAATTCAAGTCTTTTTTTTTGTCTTAAATATGAAATGGACTCTCGTATCATGATACGTCGTATCCATCCTTCAAAAGCCCCTTCGCTTTTATAGGTTTTTAAATTTTTAAATACTTTAAAAAAACCATTAAGCATTGCTTCTTCAGCTTGTTGAATATCTTTAATATAGTATCTACAAATGCTTAACATTTTTGGAGCATGCATGTTAAATAGTATATGCTGTGCTTCACGATGATGCTTTATCGCTTTTTTGATTAAAGCGCCTTCATTTTTATGCAGTTGTATTACTTTCAAAAAAGATTTCATTTGACTTTCTGTTTATAAAGACGCATGTGGTTTAAAAATGGTTGCCTGAGGTTTAAACTTTTTTAAAAAATACTCAAATTCAAATCAAAATTTAGAACAAAACCATAAAATCTTAGGTTTACTTTAAAGATTTAGTAGGCAAATACACAAAAAGAAAAGGGGTAACTAAAAGTTGGCAGATAGTGCGTTAGCGATTGTAACGGCATCCTTTTATACACCAAATGCTGCTTAAAGCAGCATTTGGTGTATAAAAGATATAGTGGAAAGCGCGACCCGCAGGGTAACGCCCAAATAATTAGTTTTTAAAAGCTACATGTTTCAATTTCAGTAACTCTTAATGTGTTTACCATTCCTTTTTCCTGTATTGGCATTGCGGCTAAACTAATAAGCATGTCGCCAACATCTAAATAGCCCATTTTACAGGCGATGGCATTTACATCTTCAATAGTTTCATCGGTGCTTACAAATCTGTCGTAATAGAATGCACGTACACCCCATAAGAGACTTAAACGTGTTAAAATACGTTTATTTGATGTGAATACTAAAATATGACAGGATGGTCGCCAAGCTGAAATTTGAAATGCCGTATAACCACTATTGGTTAATGTGGAAATGGCTTTTGCATCAATTTCGTTGGCCATAGTTGCAGCATGATAACAAATAGATTTTGTAATGTAACGATTGGTACGAATGTGTGGGGGCATTTCTGGTACTTTAATTAAAGGAGAACCCTCTACACTTTTTAGAATGTCACTCATTTGCTTGATAACCTGAATTGGGTATTGTCCAACTGAGGTTTCTCCTGATAGCATTACGGCATCGGCACCATCCATAACAGAATTTGCTACATCGTTTACTTCTGCTCTTGTTGGTGTTAAACTGGAAATCATGGTTTCCATCATCTGAGTGGCAATAATTACAGGTATTCTTGCCTTTTTAGCACGCAATACTAATTGCTTTTGGATAAGTGGTACTTCTTCGGCCGGAACTTCAACACCCAAATCTCCACGCGCTACCATAATGCCGTCACACTGTGTCACTATTTTATCTATGTTTTCAACAGCTTCTGGCTTTTCTATTTTTGCAACGATTGGGATTTTATACTCGCTATGCTCTTTAATTAAATCTCGAAGTTGCATTAAATCTTCAGCATGACGCACAAAGGAAAGCGCAATCCAGTCTACATCTTGACTGATAGCGAAAATGGCATCCTCAATATCTTTTTCTGTAAGTGCGGGTTGCGAAATGTTGGTGTTAGGAAGATTTACACCTTTTTTAGATTTTAAAGGTCCTCCTTGAATTACTTTTGCTTTTACTTGGGTTTTTTCATCAGTAGAAACGACTTCAAAGATAAGTTTTCCATCGTCTAAAAGTATACGTTCTCCTGGTTTTGCATCTTGAGGAAACCTTTCATAGGTCATATACACACGCTCTTTCGTGCCTTCAAAGCGTTCTCCTGTTTCGAAAACAATTTCGTCTCCAGGTTTTACTTCTACTTCCTCTTTCATGACTCCCACACGTAGCTTTGGTCCTTGTAAATCGGCTAAAATTGCTACATTATATCCAAACTCTTCATTTAGTTCACGAATCATCTTGATGCGTTCTTTTACATCATTATAGTTAGCGTGCGAAAAGTTAATTCTAAAAACATTAGCACCTTCTTCCATCATTCCTTTTAGTACTTCTTTTGTACTAGTTGCTGGTCCTAATGTTGCTACTATTTTTGTTTTTTTTCTTAATCCCATTAATCAAAAATTAAATTGTCCTTAGATTTTAATGTGCCCAGATCTACATTGTATGCCATTGCTATTTGGGGAATCTTAAGGAGGTTATTTATAATTTGTTTTTCTTTACTATTGCTAAATTCACTATCAATTTTTAAAAAGTAATTTACTTTACCGTATTCTGGAATTAGATTGTAGGTTTTAATTACTTTATGGTGTGCATTAAATAATGATTGTTTTACTATGGTAGAGTCTGTTTCTATTTTACAAATGTTCGACACCAAATTCCAAGTTATAAGTTTTTTGGTGTCCTCATAATCAAAAACAGAATACCTCGTAATGCCTTTGTCAAAATCTAAATCCTGAGCTTTTCTGGTTAAAGTAATATTTAAATTTTTATTTAAAAGATAGGCTAACCTGTAATCTTCAACTGCACAATGTATTGCAATTAAAGTACAGGACACATCCTCAAAAACATCATCAAGAATTAGTTTGTGTACTGCCATACTACCTGACTTTTAGCGATGTAAATATACTGTTAAATATACATAGAACTAAAGAGATTACGATTTCTTAATATCAAAATCTCACTAAAACGTTGTAGTAATATTTGTAAGAAACCTAAATTATTCTAGATATTTTATTCTGAAACGCAAAAAAGGCACGTTTTGATGCTTTTTCCTCTGCTTTTTTCTTTGAAGTGGCTCTGGCTTTGGCAACAATTTTATTGTCGATTGATAATTTAACGGAAAAATGCCTTACATCATCGTTACCTGTGTCCTCATAAACATTATAATTGAAGGTTTTCTTTTCTTTTTGGCACCATTCTATTAATAGGCTTTTGTAGCTTATTACTTTTCCTTCTAATTGTTCAATATCTACATGTGGAGTAATTATACGTTTGTATATAAACTTTTCGCATTGTTTATAGCCTTTGTCTAAGAAGATGGCTCCCACCAAAGCTTCAAAAAGATTACCATGTATATTGTCTCCAAACTGTCCTGACGGAATTTTACTCTCCACTAAATCAATAAGTTGGAGTTCTTTCCCCAGTTCATTTAAATGTTCCCTACTTACAACCTTGGAGCGCATTTTGGTAAGGTAACCTTCGTCACCACCAGGGACTTCCTGGAATAAATGTGATGCAATTACGGCACTTAACATAGCATCGCCTAAAAATTCTAATCGTTCGTAATTTAAAGGATTTCCATTATCATCTTTTAAATTCATAGAACGGTGAGTAAATGCCTTTTTAAACACCTCTGTTTTTTTAGGTTTATATCCTAAGATTTTATGTAATTGCATAAAAAAATTCCCGTTTCGCTCGGAACGGGAATTTAGTATGTTACGAATGAATGCCATTCGGGATTTAATCTACTTTCTTGAATAACACACAGGCGTTGTGTCCGCCAAATCCAAAGGTGTTACTCATTGCAACTTTAACATCTCTTTTTTGAGCCTTGTTAAGTGTTAAATTTAATTCTGGGTCTATATTCTCATCAACTGTTGTGTGATTTATAGTTGGTGGAACAACCCCATTTTCTATGGCAAGAATACTAGCAATGGCCTCAATGGCACCAGCTGCACCTAAAAGGTGTCCTGTCATAGATTTTGTAGAATTAATATTTATATTCTTAGCGTGATTTCCAAAAACTTTAGAAATGGCTTTTAACTCAGCTACATCGCCTAATGGTGTTGAAGTACCATGTGTGTTTATATGATCTACATCTTCAGGTTTTAATCCTGCATTGTCTAAACAGTTTTTCATGACTTCAACGACACCAACACCTTCTGGATGAGGAGCCGTCATATGATGCGCATCTGAAGATAATCCTCCTCCAGCTACTTCAGCATATATTTTTGCGCCTCTGGCTTTAGCATGCTCATATTCTTCTAGAATTAGTGCGCCAGCACCTTCGCCAAGAACAAAACCGTCTCTTGTCCCATCAAAAGGGCGAGAGGCTGTCTCTGGGCTTTCATTTCTAGTGGATAAGGCATGCATTGCATTAAAACCACCCATGCCAGCAATAGTAACAGCTGCTTCGCTTCCTCCAGTTACTACTAAATCACAATGTCCTAAACGTATCATATTTAAGGCATCAAACATAGCATTTGCTGAAGATGCACAGGCAGAAACCGTTGTGTAATTAGGCCCCATAAAACCATATTTTATGGAGATGTTAGCAGGTGCTATATCTGCTATCATTTTTGGAATAAAGAACGGGTTAAATCGTGGTGTGCCATCGCCAGCAGCATAGTTTAATACTTCTTGCTGAAATGTTTCAAGTCCACCAATTCCTGCTCCCCATATTACACCTACACGCAACTTGTTGAGTTCGTCTACGTTAAGTTTTGCATCAGCAATGGCTTCATCAGAAGCTACCATTGCATACTGCGCAAACTTATCCATTCTACGAGCTTCTCTCCGATCTATAAAATCGGTTGCGTTAAAGTTTTTAACCTCGCATGCAAACTTGGTTTTAAACTTCTCGGTATCATAATATGTTATAGGCGCAGCACCGCTTTTACCACTAACAAGGCCATCCCAATATTCATCTTTGGTATTGCCTATAGGTGTTAAAGCTCCTAGTCCTGTAACTACAACGCGCTTTATTTCCATAAAAATGTTTTGCTTATTTTGCTTCTTCTATGTAAGAGATAGCTTGACCAACAGTAGCAATATTTTCTGCTTGATCGTCTGGTATTTGAATATCGAATTCTTTTTCGAATTCCATTATTAATTCCACAGTGTCTAAAGAGTCTGCTCCTAGATCGTTAGTGAAGCTAGCTTCTGCAACTACTTCATTTTCATCAACACCTAACTTATCTACGATAATCGCTTTTACTCTTGATGCAATGTCTGACATAATCTTTTAATTTTAAAGGTTTAATTAGTTGGCAAAAATAAAAAACTTTATTGTAATACACAGTTTTGCAAAAAAAATGTGTTTGTAATTTACAAAATTACGCTGAAGTAATTGTGAATTGCCTACTAATTGTTAATAATTATTCTTTTTTTTGTTTGAACAATTTTAACACTATAGTCTGTAAATGAAACGTATTGTAATTTTTGCGTCCGGAAGTGGAAGTAATGCTGAAAATCTAATTAAGTTTTTTCACAACAGCGATAATGCGTCTGTTATTCAAGTATTGTGTAACAATCCTCATGCCAAAGTTTTAGAACGAGCAAAAAAACTTAAAGTTAGTGCTTTGTCTTTCAATAGAATAGCGTTTTATGAAACGGATGATGTGTTGAATATTCTTAAAGCATCAAAACCTGATGTAATTGTTTTGGCTGGATTTCTTTGGAAGTTTCCCGAGGTTATCTTGAATGCATTTCCTAATAAAGTTATTAATGTTCATCCTGCTTTATTGCCTAAATATGGAGGGAAAGGCATGTATGGGATGCATGTACATAATGCCGTTGTTGATAATGATGAGACTGAAACTGGTATTACCATTCATTATGTAAATGAAAATTATGATGAGGGGGCTATTATTTTTCAGGTGAAATGTAAGGTAGTTGATACTGATACTGCTGAAGATGTGGCAGCTAAAATACATGAATTGGAGATGGAGCATTTTTCTAAGGTGGTAGAGAAATTATTGAAAGATTAGAATCCCATGAAAGAAATTATCAAAGGTGTATTTGAAGTCTTTGAAAGTTTTGTAATAAGAAACAAAAACGAATTTTACCTTATTGGAAATTTGATCAAAGGTACAATCAAAGAAGGTTGGTTTGTTAATGTTGTTGTAAATAATTCCTTATCCATAACTTTAAGAGTATCAAATATTGAAAAAGTTGAAGTTTCTGGTCAAAAAGAGACGTATAATCTTCTTATAGTTAAAGGGGATGACCAAGATTTGAATATTCTGTTAGGCCTAAATATCGGCAATGAACATCTTAATATAACAATAGAAGGAAAAGATTAATGAGATTCCTGCCCACGCAAGAATGACAGAAATGAGTAAAAAAAAGAAAAAATATTATACCGTTTGGAAAGGCCATCATACAGGGGTTTTTGAATCGTGGGACGATTGCAAAGCGCAAATCACAAACTTTGAAGGTGCACAATATAAATCCTTTTCTACATTTGAAGCTGCCAAAAAAGCATTTAAAGGTAATTACAAGGATTACATAGGGAAGCAAAAAAAATTCACTTCAGAACTTTCTGAAGCGCAGCTAAAAAAAATAGGTAACCCCAATTACAATTCTATTGCTGTAGATGCAGCTTCTTCTGGTAACCCTGGAAAAATGGAATATAGAGGCGTAGACACAAAAACAAAAGAACAGCTTTTTATTCAAGGGCCTTTTGAAGAAGGCACTAACAATATAGGCGAGTTTTTGGCTATTGTACATGCTTTAGCTATACTGAAAAAAAAGAAGAGTACTCGTATAATATACACCGATTCCAGAACTGCTATGAGTTGGGTTAGAAAAAAACAATGTAATACCAAACTGAAACGAAACAAAAAGAACAAACCGGTGTTCGATTTGGTAGATAGGGCTGTAGATTGGCTAAAAGCAAATACATACACTACGGTAATTGTTAAATGGGAAACCAAGGCATGGGGTGAAATTCCTGCAGATTTTGGTAGAAAATAGGTCTTGATTTAGCCAGTGTTTCTCGCTAAAATAACCATTGGTTTAGCATTAAAAATATTATATTTGCACAAAATTCAGGACTCCTTTTTATGAGTAAATTAGTAATTGTTGGTACGGTAGCGTTTGATGCTATTGAAACACCATTTGGTAAAACCGACAAAATTCTGGGTGGAGCAGCTACTTTTATTGGGCTTTCTGCTTCCCACTTTAATGTAGACGCATCTTTAGTGTCTGTTGTTGGCGGAGATTTTCCTCAGGAATATTTAGACGTATTAACTAGTAAAAACCTCGACATATCTGGTATTGAGATAGTAGAAGATGGTAAGACATTTTTTTGGAGTGGTCGTTACCACAACGATATGAATTCCAGAGATACTTTAGTGACCGAGCTTAACACATTGGCAGATTTTAAACCTGTAGTCCCTAAAGATTATATTGATGCTGATATCGTAATGTTGGGAAATTTACACCCACTTGTTCAAGCAAGCGTATTAGATCAAATGGCTGTAAAACCTAAGTTAACCATTTTGGATACCATGAACTTTTGGATGGATTGCGCTTTAGAAGATTTACTTAATGTTATAAAGCGTATAGATGTAATTACCATTAATGATGAAGAGGCACGACAATTAACAGGAGAATATTCCTTGGTTACAGCTGCAAGAAAGATTCATGACATGGGGCCAAAATATGTAGTTATTAAAAAAGGAGAGCATGGTGCTTTATTATTTAATGACGACAATGTGTTCTATGCACCTGCATTGCCACTAGAGGAGGTTTTTGACCCTACTGGAGCAGGAGACACCTTTGCAGGAGGGTTCTCAGGATATTTAGCAAAAACAGGAGATATCTCTTTCGAGAATATGAAAAATGCAGTAATATATGGTTCAACTTTAGCCTCATTTTGTGTGGAAAAATTCGGGACAGAACGTATGCAGCATTTGTCCAAACAAGAAGTTGAAAAGCGTTTGTTGCAATTTAAACAACTTACGCAATTTGAAATAGAATTAACCTAAACCAACACGCTCTAAACGAGTGTGTTTTTGTTTTAATTATAGGTAAGTTCCGCGAAAGCGAGAGGAATACAATTATAAATTACAAACATGAGCGATGCTTTAAAACATGAATGCGGAATTGCACTCATTAGACTCAAGAAACCACTAGAGTATTATAAAGAAAAATACGGAACGGCATTTTATGGTGTAAATAAAATGTATCTAATGATGGAAAAACAGCATAACCGTGGACAAGACGGTGCTGGTTTTGCAAGTATAAAATTAGATGTTAAACCAGGGCAACGTTACATAAGTAGAGTACGCTCCATTGCACAACAACCTATTCAGGATATTTTCGATCAAATAAACAACCGTATAAATACTGAATTTAAAAATCATCCAGAATACAATGATGATGTTGCACTTCAAAAAAGAAATATACCATATATAGGAGAGTTGTTTTTAGGGCATGTGCGTTATGGTACTTTTGGAAAAAATAGTGTAGAAAGTGTACATCCTTTTTTAAGACAAAACAACTGGATGCACCGAAACCTAATTATGGCAGGTAACTTTAACATGACTAATGTTAAAGAGCTTTTCCAGAATTTAATAGAACTAGGGCAGCATCCTAAAGAATATACTGATACTATTACGGTAATGGAAAAAATTGGTCATTTCCTTGATGACGCTGTAAGTAAAATATACAAAGACTTAAAAAAAGAGGGTTACAACAAACAACAAGCCTCTCCATTAATTGCAGAACGTTTAAAGGTTTCTAAAATACTAAAGCGTGCTGCAAAAAATTGGGATGGAGGTTATGCTATGGCAGGGTTGATTGGTCATGGAGATTCATTTGTTTTACGTGATCCTGCAGGTATAAGGCCTTGTTATTATTACAGTGATGATGAAGTAATTGTTGTAGCTTCAGAACGTCCTGTAATACAAACTGTATTTAATGTAAAGTTTGAAGACGTTAATGAATTACCACCTGGTCACGCCATAATTACAAAAAAATCTGGAGATTTTTCTATTAAAAAGATATTAGAGCCACTTGAAAGAAAAGCATGCTCTTTTGAACGTATTTATTTCTCGAGAGGAAGTGATGCTGAAATTTATCAAGAGCGTAAAATGTTAGGTAAATTATTAATGCCTAAAGTGTTAGATGCAATTGATAATGATTTAAAAAATTCTGTATTCTCTTATATCCCAAATACTGCAGAGACCTCTTTCTTTGGAATGATTGAAACTGCTGAATCAGAACTAAACAAAATTAAAACCGCAACTATTTTAAACGGACAGCGTAACATTTCAGCAGATAAAGTCACAGAGATTCTTTCTGAAAGAATTCGTGTTGAAAAAATAGCAATTAAAGATGTTAAGCTAAGAACATTTATCACTGAAGATAGTAGTAGGGATGATTTAGTAGCACATGTTTACGATATTACATATGGAGTTATAAAGCCTAATGATAATCTGGTAATAATAGACGACAGTATTGTGCGTGGTACCACTCTTAAAAAAAGTATCCTTAAAATGCTAGACCGTTTAGATCCTAAACGTATTGTAGTAGTGTCTTCAGCACCACAAATTCGTTATCCAGATTGTTACGGAATAGACATGGCCCGATTAGAAGATTTGGTGGCGTTCAGGGCTGCACTAGCTTTATTGAAAGACCATGGAAAGTATCACATTGTTGAAGAAGTTTACAATAAGTGTAAATCTCAAGAAAATTTTGAAGATAAAAATGTTCAGAATTATGTAAAAGAAATCTATGATAACTTTACGGATGAAGAGGTATCCGCAAAGATATCAGAATTGCTTAGTGACGATTCTATTGAAGCAGAAGTAAAGATATTATTTCAACCCGTTGAGAACTTGCATAAAGCTTGTCCACATAACTTAGGAGATTGGTATTTTACCGGTAATTATCCTACAGATGGAGGTAATAGAGTAGTAAACCGTGCATTCATTAATTTTTACGAAGGCAATAAAGAAAGGGCGTACTAATTATCAAATTGATAATTTTGTTACGGTTAAACCGTAAAAGATGCTTTTTGTCTGATAAATGAGCAATTCATCTAATAAATATTCTGATTATCTTAAATAGATATAAATTCGTTGAACCATAACATAAGTAGGTTAAGTTCATGGTAGATTTGGGGCAAAAAAAGGTGAACAACTGTTCGCCTTTTTTTATGCAATAATATTTCATCTTAACATAAGTTAAGATTTTATTCTTCCAGTCTAGGTTTCTTTTAAGATTGCCATTCATCAGTATTTTTTAACCTTACTTCCTTTAAGCCAATTTATAAGTAGTTCAGCCAAAATATTTTCGCATGCTTTAGTATCAATGTACATTTGACTCACCATAACATAAGTAGGTTAAGTTTATGGTAGATTTGGGGCAAAAAGGTGAGCTAAACGGTTCACCTTTTTCATTTCATGATAGTAATTAAAAGGTATAAAAAAAATCGTCTAATTCTAAATTAGACGATTTTATGTTTTTAAAAAAACTATTAAGTTTTATTTCGCTTCAGCATAACGCTTTTCAACCTCATTCCAGTTAATTACACTAAAAAATGCCTTAATGTAATCAGGACGACGGTTTTGATAATTTAAATAGTAGGCATGTTCCCAAACATCAATACCTAAGATAGGCGTGCCACCACATCCAATTCCAGGCATTAGAGGATTGTCTTGGTTAGCAGTAGAGCATATTTCTACTTTACCACCTTCTTGAACACACAACCAAGCCCATCCTGATCCAAACTGAGTTGCAGCTGCGTTAGAAAACGCATCCATAAACCCTTCCTTAGAACCAAACGTTTCTTCAATAGCATCTTTAAGTTCTCCAGAAAGGTAACCACCATCATTAGGGTTCATTACGCTCCAAAATAAAGAGTGGTTGTAAAACCCTCCGCCATTATTTCTAACTGCACCATTGCTCATGTCTAAGTTAGTAAGAATATCTTCGATAGATTTTCCTTCTAAATCGGTACCTTCAATAGCAGCATTCAATTTACTTGTATATCCTGCGTGATGTTTAGAATGGTGTATTTCCATAGTTCTCGCATCTATATGTGGTTCTAACGCATCGTACGCATAACCTAATTCTGGTAATTCAAAAGCCATAATTATTTATTTAAAGTTTTGTTATTTAATTTCAACAAAGTTAGAGATAAAAGGCATCAATTAAAAATAATAAATAGTTATGAACTCATTGAGAGTTTTTATCTTGTAAGCAAATTGTAAATATGGCCAAGCACAGTGATTTTACTATTTATAATGCCTCCGCAGGTAGTGGTAAAACCTATACACTAGTAAAATCGTATTTAAAGTTAGTTTTAGGAGCCAAAAACCCTGATCTTTTTAAACGTATCTTGGCAATTACTTTTACGAATAAGGCTGTTGCTGAAATGAAAGGACGTATTATAGATACGCTTAAAACGTTTTCAGATGAGTCGATTTTAAGTACTACTGATAATCATATGTTTAATGATTTGTCTAAAGCATTGAATGTATCAAAAGATGTACTTCACGATAAATCAAAAACCGTTTTAGACACAATAATTCATAACTATGCTGCTTTTGATATTTCTACTATTGACGGTTTTACACATAGAATTATAAGGACTTTTGCTTACGATTTGAAGTTACCTTTAAATTTTGAAGTTGAATTAGACCAAGATTCACTTTTAAATGAAGCTGTAGATAGTTTAATTAATAAAGCAGGAGCTGATAAACACTTTACAAATATTCTGGTGGATTTTGCCATTGAAAAAGCAGATGATGATAAAAGTTGGGATGTTGCATTAGATTTTAATAAAATAGCGAAACTATTATTAAGTGAAAACGACCTGCCTTACATTAAAAAACTAGAAGACAAAACGCTTGACGATTTTAGGGTATTGAAAAAGGTTTTAAATGTAAAAATCTCTGAGACAGAAACTAATGTAAAGTCAAAGGCTGAAAGTGTTTTGTCCCTCATAGGACAAGCGGGTTTAGAGCATTCTGATTTTTCAAGAGGCACTTTGCCCAACCACTTTAAAAAAGCAGCAAAACTAGATTTAAACCGTTTATATGATAATAAATTAGAAGAATATCTTTCAGAAAGAAAAAGTATTTATAACAAAACCATAGATCCTGTTTTAGCCAATACGATAGATGGAATTCTTCCTGAAATTGAAATAGCTTACAAAACCATAAAGGCGAATGTATTTCATCTTAAATTTTTAAAGGCTTTTTATAAAAATATAACACCGCTATCTGTTTTAAATGTTATTCACAAGGAATTAACACTAATACAAGAAGAGCAAAATAAGATGCTGATATCAGAATTCAATAGTATTATTAGTGAAGAAATTAAAGATCAACCAACACCTTTTATTTACGAACGTATTGGCGAGAAATTTAAACACTATTTTATTGATGAATTTCAGGATACCTCAGTAAAGCAATGGGAGAATTTAATGCCTCTTATAAACAATGCGCTTTCTGCAGAGGGAGGAAGCACTATGTTGGTTGGCGACGCAAAACAAGCCATTTACCGTTGGCGAGGTGGGAAAGCGGAACAGTTTATTAACTTGTTTAATAAAACAAAACAGCCATTTTTTATAGCACAAGATGTAAATGATTTGGATACCAATTATAGAAGTGCCAAGAGTATCATTGAATTCAATAATAATTTATTCACTTTTATTTCAGAAACAGTATTCCAAAATCCTGAATATGCAAGTCTCTACAAAAACGCAAGACAAAATACACATAGAGAACATGATGGTTATGTTGAATTATCTTTTTTAGATATTGAAAAAGATGATGATAGAAATGATACGTTTTGCAGTGCTATACTTAATACAATTAATACTTGTATTTCTAAAGGGTTCGAATATTTAGATATTACAATCTTAGTGAGATACAAAAAAGAGGGAATTGCTGTTGCAGACTATTTAAGCAAAAACAACATTCCCATTGTGTCATCTGAAACTTTATTGTTGGTCCATAGTCCAGAGGTTGATTTTATTAATAATGTTTTAAGGCTTTTATCACAACCTGAAAATAATGAGGTAAAAATTAAGGTTTTAATATACATAGCCAAAACACTTAGTATTGAGGATGAACATGGGTTCTTTTCGTTATATATTAATCTACCAATAAAGGCACTATTTAAAGCGCTAGAACAATATGGTATCTATGTAAATTATAACGATTTAGTGCAATTACCTTTGTATGATTTAGCTGAAACCATAATTAGATGCTTTAATTTAGCAAATATCTCTAATGCCTATATTCAATATTACTTAGATATAGTGCTTGACTTTTACCAGAAAAAAGGATCGGACATTGCTTCGTTCCTGGAATATTTCGACAAAAAGAAAGATACTTTTGCGATTGTCTCTCCAGATGGACAAAATGCTGTGCAGATTATGACGATTCACAAGTCTAAGGGTTTGGAGTTCCCTATTGTGATTTTTCCATTTGCAGATTTAAATTTGTATCAAGAAATAGAGCCCAAAGAGTGGTTTCACTTAGACGCTGAACACTACAATAATTTTGAGCATGCATTATTGAATTTTAATAGTGACTTTGAACATTTTGGAAGTCAAGGATTAGACATTTACAAGAGACATAAATCCGAACAAGAGCTAGATAACATCAACCTTTTATATGTTGCACTCACAAGAGCTGAAGAACAACTTTACATCATATCTAAAAACGATGATGCTCTAAAAGAAGATTCTAAAAACAAGAAATATTCTGGGTTATTTATAAATTTTTTAAAGCAGAAAAATCTATGGGACAGCTTAAAAAGGACATACAGTTTTGGGAGTCAGGAACCAATTATTATTAAAACAGAAGCAACACAAGCAGTACATCAACAACATACATTTATTTCAAATCCAAAAGAAAACCATAATATCTCAATAGTTACAAAAGCAGGAGTATTGTGGGATACACAGCAAGAAGAAGCCATAGAAAAAGGAAATCTAATTCACAATATAATGGCAGATATAAAAACTAGCGATGATATAGAAGCTGCAATAAATCAATGTTATCATTCATCAGAAATAACAAAAATTCAAAAGATAGCACTTGAAGAAATAATTATAAGCGTTGTAGACCATCCTCAGCTAAAAAAATACTATGATTCACAATACTTGGTGTTTAATGAGCGTGATATAATTTCTAGTACAGGAAAGATACTGCGCCCAGATAGATTAGTTTTAGATAAAGAAAATAACACCATTGCCATTATAGATTACAAAACAGGAGAAGAACATCTTAAACATAAGCAACAATTAGATGAATATGAGGTTTTAATGAAAGAGATGGGGTATGTAGTAAGGGAAAAAATACTTGTTTATGTAAACGATCAAGTTTTAATAAAAAGTTTTTAGCTGTATATCTTCACAACGGTACTAAGCTAATATTCAGTATTTATCTAAAATCATTCTGAAATACGCATCTATAAAGGTAATCTTCATTTTTTTTATATATTTGTCTTTGTTAATAATATTTAACAACTTACTTTTGTTCACAATTAACACTTAAAAATTAAACTTTTGAATATGAAAAATCTTAGCCGATTATTGTTCGCTATGTTGTTTGTACTAAGTTATAGCAACATAAATGCGCAAGACAAAAACAACCCATGGCAAATTACCATAGGGGTAAATGCAGTTGATGCATATCCATCTGGTGATGGTGGAAACTTTAGCGAAACTATCTTTGATGAGTTTGCTAACGCAAGTGACCACTACAACATTTTGCCATCCTTATCTACTGTTTCTGTTTCTAAGTACGTTGGAGATGGCTTTTCTTTTGGAATAGCTGGATCTTTAAACAAAATAGACAAATGGGGAGATGCTACCGATGCAAACGGAGTAAAATTAGTTCCTGAACAAACAAATAATGTAGATGATTTATCTTATTATGCTCTTGATGGAACCATTAAATACGGTATCGGAGAAGCACTAGGATGGGGTACTTTTGATCCTTATGTAGGTATCGGAGGTGGATACACTTGGATTGATGAAGTTGGAGCTGGTACATTAAACGGAACATTAGGTTTCAATGTTTGGTTTAGCGAAAATATTGGTTTAACAGTTCAGACAGCTTACAAACATGCATTTGAAGATTATTTACAAACACACTTCCAACACACAGCTGGACTTTCAATTAAATTTGGAGGAACTGATACAGATGGAGATGGTATCTACGATAAAGATGATGCTTGTCCAGACGTTGCTGGTTTAGAAGCATTCAATGGATGTCCTGATACAGATGGCGACGGTATAGAAGATAGTAAAGATGATTGTCCAAACGAAGCAGGTGCTGCTGAATTTAACGGTTGTCCTGATGGTGATGGCGATGGTGTTGTTGATAAAGACGATAACTGTCCTACAGTTGCTGGTTTAAAAGCTTTAGCTGGATGTCCAGATGCTGATGGTGATGGCGTTACTGATGCAGATGATAAATGTCCTGAACAAGCAGGTCCTGCAGCTAACAAAGGTTGTCCATGGCCAGATACTGATGGAGACGGTGTATTAGATAAAGATGATAAGTGTCCAGATGTAAAGGGAACTGTTGCTAATAATGGTTGTCCAGAAGTATCAGAAGAAGTTCAAAAAACTTTAAATGAGTATGCAAAAACTATTTTGTTTGATACTGGTAAATCTAGCATAAAATCTCAATCTGAAGCTGTTTTAGCTGATATCATAGCTATTCTTAAAGAATACCCAACAGCTAAGTTTACAGTAGAAGGGCACACTGATAGTGTAGGTAGTGAAAAATTAAACCAAAGATTATCAGATTCTAGAGCTAATTCAGTAAAAGAATATTTAACTAGTCATGGTATTGATGCATTCAGACTATCTGCTCTTGGATATGGAGAGTCTAAGCCTATCGATACTAACAAAACTAGAAAAGGTAGAGCTAACAACAGACGTGTAGAAATTAACTTAGCTAAGTAAGAGCGAGTTAGTTACTTTTAAAATAATAAGTTGAAAAAACGCTTCGGGATTACCGAAGCGTTTTTTATTTTTATACACCTATGACCTCTTTTATTTTTGATGTTTTAACAGACTTACAACAAAGTAATTACAACCTATCTGAATTAACTTTTGTACTCCCCAGTAAAAGAGCTGGGCTATTTTTAAAACACGAAATATCAAAGATTAGCAAGCAACCTATTTTTGCTCCAGAAATTTTAAGTATTGAAGCGTTTGTTGAAGAACTGTCACAGCTTAAAAGTATTGCTAATACTGATTTGCTTTTTGAATTCTATACTACATATCTAGAACTTACGGACCCATCAAAACAGGATACTTTTGAATCCTTTTCTAAATGGGGACAATTACTTTTACAAGATTTTAATGAGATAGATCGTTACCTTATACCACAAAAGCAAATTTTTGACTATTTAAGCGCTATACAAGAAATTAATCATTGGTCGGTTGAAAACAACCAAACAGAGTTTATTAAAAACTATTTGTCTTTCTGGAATAAACTAAACAACTATTACGAACATTTTACAACTTCATTAGTAAACAAGGGTATAGGATACCAAGGTTTAATATATAGAGAAGCAGTAGAAAATATTGAATCTTATATTCAGAATACAAGCAATAACAAGTTTGTGTTTTTAGGATTTAATGCGCTAAATACAGCCGAGAAAACCATTATTCAAGAGTTGCTTCAAAACGATCTTGCAAAAATATATTGGGACATAGATAAAGTATTTTTGAATAACACAAGGCATGACGCAGCACTTTTTACCAAAGCCCATAAAAACTGGGTGTATTTTAAAAATCATCCCTTTAAATGGGCTACAGAGAACTATACTAAACCAAAGCATATATCTGTTTTTGGAGTACCAAAAAATGTAGGACAAGCTAAGTATATTGGAGAGTTACTTCAAAATTTAAAAAAGGAAAATAAAAATCTTCAAAATACAGCTGTAGTTTTAGGAGATGAAAACTTGTTGATTCCTATTTTAAATTCACTTCCCTCAGATATAGGAGCATTAAATATAACTATGGGGTTTCCTTTGAAGTCTATTCCCCTAGCTTCTTTGTTTGAAAATTTATTTCGTATTCACAAAATAGCCTCAAATAGTTTTTATTACAGAGATGTACAATCTATTTTGTCACATCAATTCGTGAGATTCTTGTTTGATACAGAGCGTGAGGATCTTGTAAATAAGCTTATTGCACATATAAATAATAGTAATCTTAGCTATATTTCAATTGAAGGATTAAAAACAATAGTCCCAAAACATGTTGACGTTATTGATCTGCTATTTTCAAACTGGCAGTCTTCCATAAACACTGTGTTATCTAAATGTTCAGCATTAATCTTAGAAATCAAAAAAAGGTTAGATGTAGATAAATCCTCTAATAGATTGTCTTTAGAATACCTATACCGTTTTAATATTTTATTCAATGAAATAAAACGGTTAAATGGAGATTATCATCATATAAAAGATATATCAGCCCTATATAGCGTTTATAAAGAGTTGTTAAACAGCGAAACATTAGATTTTCTTGGCGAACCTTTAGAGGGCTTACAAATTATGGGTATGCTAGAATCCCGTGTTCTCGATTACGAAACCGTTATTATCTCTTCGGTTAACGAAGGGGTTTTACCATCGGGAAAGAGTAATAATTCATTTATTCCTTTTGACGTAAAGTTGCAAAACAACCTACCCACCTATAAAGAAAAGGATGCAGTATACACCTATCACTTCTACAGGCTATTACAACGTGCAAAAAATGTATATATACTTTATAACACAGAGGCAGATGTGCTTACTGGTGGAGAGAAAAGTCGTTTTATTACCCAATTGGAGTTAGAGGGTATTCACACTATTCATAATAAAACAATTGTCCCTATAGTACCTAAAATTGAAAAAGACTTAGTAGTAATACAAAAAACTAATAAGTTATTGCAAGCTATTGTTGAGGTCGCAAAAGCAGGTTTCTCACCTTCATCTTTAACCAATTATATAAGAAACCCAATCGATTTTTATTATCAGAAAATTCTAAAAATCCGTGAATATGATGATGTTGAGGAAACCGTAGCCTCAAATACCTTAGGTACTGTGGTGCATAATACGCTTGAAGATTTTTATAAACCCTATGTAGGGCAGTTTTTAACGGTAGATATTATAAAAAGCTTAAAACCTAAAATTGAAGCCCGTGTTAGGTATCATTTTAGAAACGAATATAAGGAAGGCGACATTTCAAAAGGTAAAAACCTTATCATATTTGAAATAGCAAAACGTTACGTACTTAATTTTTTGAATGCTGAAATTGCCGATTTAAATGGAGGAAATCAAATAAAAATATTAGAGATTGAAGCAGAAGATAACACTATAGAAATTACTATACCAGAGCTTAATTTCCCAGTTAGCATTACAGGAAAGGTAGACCGTGTAGATCAATACAATGGGATGACTAGAATTATAGATTATAAAACAGGGAATGTACAACAAGGGCAAGTTGAGGTTGTAGATTGGGAGGATATTACATCAGATTACAAAAAATACAGCAAAAGTTTTCAGGTACTAACCTATGCTTATATGATGTACAAATCCAATAAAATCAGCCTTCCTATAGAAGCGGGTATTATTTCATTTAAAAACTTAAATTCAGGGTTTTTAAAGTTTGCAAAAAAAGAGAGTTCAAGGAGTAGAACTAAAAACACTTTAATTACTGAGGATACGATTTTGAATTTTGAAATGGAACTAAAAACACTCATTTCAGAAATATGTAATCCAAAGATAGATTTTATTGAAAAAGAAGTATAACTATGATGATAACTAAAAATATTATTCTAGAAGGACAGCATAACAAACCCATACTTACAGATGTTTTTTATAAAGACAACAATCAAGCTAAACCCGTAATTGTTTTTTGTCATGGCTATAAAGGGTTTAAGGATTGGGGGGCTTGGGATTTGATGGCAAAGGCTTTTGCAGACCAAGGGTACTTTTTCATTAAATTCAATTTTTCCCATAATGGAGGTACAGTTAAGCAACCCATAGATTTTCCAGATTTGGAGGCTTTTGGCAATAATAATTACACTAAAGAATTAGATGATTTGGGCACTGTTATCGATTGGATTTTTAATAATGAGGCATACCGTAACAACATTAACAGTAACCATATTAGCTTGATAGGCCATAGTAGAGGAGGAGGTATCGTAACTATTAAAGCAGAAGAAGATAGTCGTATTGCCAATGTAATAAGCTTAGCGGGCGTTTGTGACTATGGAAAAAGGAGCTCTACAATTGGGGATTTAAAAGCGTGGAAAAAAGAGGGTGTAAAATATGTTTTAAACGGTCGTACAAAACAACAAATGCCGCACTATTATCAATTTTATGAGGATTTTATTAAAAATGAAGAACGTCTTACGATAAAGCGTGCGGTATCAAACCTTAAGGTACCCTATCTAATTATTCATGGAGATAATGATACCAGTATTTTTATAGAAGAAGCACAACAGCTTCACAAATGGTATCCAAAAAGTCAATTAGAGATTATAAAAGGTGCAGACCATGTATTTAATGTAAAACATCCTTGGGAACATCAAACTATGTCTGAAGCGTTGAATAGTGCCATAAACGTAATTAAGGCTTTTATAAAAACAACACTTTAAATTTGAACGCTTCTAATTTTTCAGTTTTAAATAGAAAAAAACAAATAGATAAATTAAATTCTGAAGTGTTTGATTTAGCTATTATAGGAGGTGGTATAACAGGTGCAGGCATTGCTTTAGACGCTACTGCTAGAGGACTTAAGGTTTGCCTTGTGGAAAAAAATGATTTTGCTTCGGGTACGAGTAATAAATCTACAAAACTCATACATGGAGGGTTACGTTATTTAAAAAATTTTGAGATTAGTCTAGTTAGAGAATCGGGCTCGGAACGTTCCATAGTACATAATCTGGCACCACATTTAGTATCCCCACAAAAAATGTTATTACCATTGATTGAAGGTGGAACCTATGGGAAATTGATGACTGCTATAGGTTTAAGGGTATACGATTTTTTGGCCGATGTAAAATCTGCAGATAGGCGAAAAATGTTGGATAAAACCGAAACCCTTGCTAAAGAACCATTATTAAACCAACATAAAGTTGTAGGTGGAGGACTTTATGCTGAGTATAGAACTGATGATGCTAGGCTTACCATTGAGATTTTAAAAAAGGCAACAAGTATAGGTGCAACTATTGTTAACTATTGTGAAATGACATCATTTAATTATGATGCCCAGGCTAAAATAGAAAGTATTAATTGTAAAGATTTAAATACAGAATTATCTGTAACCATAAAAGCAAAGCACTACATTTCTGCTACAGGTCCTTGGGTAGATACTGTTAGAAAAAAGGATAATTTGGAAACTAAAAAACAGTTGTTTCTTACCAAAGGAGTGCATTTGGTATTTCCATATGAAAAATTACCTGTAAAACAATCTATTTATTTTGATGTGCCAGATGGCAGAATGGTATTTGCGATACCCAGGGGCAAAATAACCTATCTAGGTACAACCGATACAGCGTATTCTGGTAATTTAGACCGTGTGGTGGCTACAAAAGCGGATGCCAATTATCTTTTAAATGCTGTAAACAATATGTTTCAAACAGTACATTTAACTATTGATGATATAGAATCGAATTGGGCAGGGCTAAGACCGCTTATACATAAAGAGAATAAAACAGCCTCGGAGTTATCCCGAAAAGATGAAATTTTTATCTCAGATAGCGGGCTAATATCTATGGCAGGAGGTAAGCTTACAGGATATAGAAAAATGGCTTACCGCGCTTTAGACGCCGTTTTAAAAACGTATGATGCTAAAGATTACAACTCAAAGCTTAAGCAGCCAACTACGGAAACAATGCCTCTGGTAAATCCTCCACTTACATCTAATAAAGAAGTGCAGACTTACCAGAAAAGTATTGAAAAGCAATTACTGAAATTAGGAATTACTGATTTGTATTACGCTTGGTATTTGTGCAGTTCTTATGGAAAACAAGCAGATATAATCATTAAAAAATCGCAAGAATTTAAAAACGATGATGCTGTAGAATGTTTAATTCGTGCAGAACTCTGGTATGGTGTGCACTTTGAAATGGTTAATACCCTTAATGATTTTTTTGTAAGGCGCACAGGTAGGTTGTATTTTGATATTAAAAGTATAGAACAATATAAAACTAGTGTTATTAGTGATATGTCAAAATATTTAAATTGGGATGCTAGTAGAATTAAACATGAAGAGGAGCAACTTAAATCGGTGCTAAAAGACGCCACTACATATTATGATGAGGACTTTACATAAAAAAGCAACATCCTAAAATGTTGCTTTTTGTTGTGGAGAAGATCGGATTCGAACCGACGACCTCTTGACTGCCAGTCAAGCGCTCTAGCCAGCTGAGCTACATCCCCGTTAGCTGTAATTATAGTGTCTACAAGCCTTTTGATACTTTTAAGTAAAAGCGCATTTGCCTGCAAAACTTGGCAAATATATACATTTAAGGGCAAAAACCCACCACGAAAACCCACCACCTTTTATATTTATATCTTAAAGAGTAAGAGAATATATTATGATTATTAATGTGTAGGAACTATCTTTAAGAAGTATAAAATAAATAAACCCAGAGTGGGTTTATCCAATTGTTAACCATAATTAAATTGCCAGAACCATTCACAATATTAGGTATATCAGCAGCTTCGTTACTTACAGAAATAGGTAAAGGTATATTAGTAAATAAAAGTGACCATTATTTTTGTAAATCAGTTGAAGGGATTTATAATAAGCTTAGTTCAAGATTAGAAGAACCAACAAATCATGACATTCTAAAAGCTGTAAGGAGAGCACAACTTAATAGTTCCTTAATGGCTTGTATGTATGTAGCTAAATCTAAATACAATGCTTGGGATGAATTATTTTCACGAGCACCAAAAAATTTAAGAGAGGTTACTCGATACTTAAAAAATGAGATACAAAAAATAGATAAATCGGACTATGCTTTCGATAAAAATAAATTAATTGAAAATCCCGAGTTTCTGATTAAACCTGAAGCCAAAACTATCCAAGAAAGAATCCCCGAATTAAAAGATAAGCAAAAGCAAATAATAATAGACGAACTTAAAAATGCGAATTTATATTGGGTTGAAAGAAGTCTAAAAGATGCAATTTTAAACGGTTGGAAAGATAACGAAAAAACAATTGATTGGTATGATTTAATGAGTGCCTTCTTTTCGGAAGAATTAAAGAGCAATTCACGTCTTTCTAAGATAATTCAAACTCAATACATACTGGACATTAAGGAAAATATATCTAAATTAACTAATGACTACCAAAGTTTTGATGATAAAGTTGACTCCTTAATTGATTATTACAAAGAGTTACTTCCACAAGTCAAAGAAATTTTTACAATTCTTGAAAACACAAAAGTAGAAATCATTCAAAAATTAGAAAATGTAAAGAGTGATTTGGTTAATGAAATTCGGCTTCATGAGAACTTCCCTCAAATAGAAGTCAATCAAACATATATTTCTTTGAATCAAAAAATTGAAACCTTAATAGAAAGAGAAAATTATCTGAAAACGGAAATTGAGCATAGAAAATCAGAATCCAAAAAGGAATTAAAGAACTTTGAAAAGGAAAGAAATACTTGGTTTATTCGGTCATCACAAAAAGAACTTATAAATACGAATAATGAAAGAGTTGAGATAGAAAAACGGCTGAACAATTTTGTTATTGAAGTAATCAATCTGTCTAATTTTCTTCAATCGCAAAATATAATTACAGAACGGGGAAAAGAAGCTGAAAAGTTGTTTTATTTAGGCAAATTTGAAGAAGCAATCAATGTTCTTAATGATGAAGATATTTATGCAGACATTAAAAGAGGTAAAGAAGGATTAAAGAGTTATTCTAAAGAGTTTCTTTTTAAAGCACAAGCTATTGAGATTACTCAACCTGATAAATGTTTTGAACAAGCAAAACAATATTATGAAGATGCAATAAAGACGTATGAAGGTTTCGATACTTGCTTGCTATATGCACATTTTCTATCAAAATACCATTTTAATTCTCAAGCACTTAAATACTATCAAAAGGCTTTCTTAGACACGTCGGCAGAAACTCCTGAGAATACTTATAAAATTTACAGAAGTTTTGGAGAATGTTTAATGAGGCTTGGAGAATATGATAAGGCAGAATACTATTTGAAAAGTGCATTGAAATCAAAACAAGAAAACACCAAAGAAAAAAGCCTTAAAAAAGAAATAGGGGAATTACATATTAACATTGGGCTTTCACAAAGAGAACAAAAAAAGTATTATCAATCCATTATTGAATTCGGCGAAGCTCTCAAAATTTACCAAGAATTAGAAAAAAATGATAGTAGCCTCAAATATTTTGAGGGAAAAATATATTCTGAATTGGCTGTTTCAGTTTCCAATATAGCCCCTCAACAACTAAGAATTCATCCCGATGAAAAAAGTTTCAGCAATCTAACTGAACAGGAGTATTTACGAGCACGTCAAGCAATTGACAAGTTAAGTAATGAAGATAAAATAAATGCTGCTAGACTGTTAACTGAAGAATATTATCAGAAGTCAATAGAGATATTTCGAGATGGACTAAAAAATGGAAAATCAGATTGGTCAATCGGTTTATTTGATGTACTCTATAATTATGCACATTTTCAAGAAGACCCAAAAGAAGCCGAACCAATTCTTACGGAAGCCTTATCAATTGCGGAAGACTTGTTCAATAAAAATGCTGCAATTTATTTAAAAGATTTGGCGGAAACGCAACGTAGAATGTTTCACTTAAAAATGGCTTTAAAAGATTTAAAAAGTGCTCAAGACATATTACTGAAGGCTTGTACAAGCTACTATTATTTAATGGAAGTTGACCCAAAGACATTTGGAGAGTTATACGCAAAAACTTTCATGGAATTAGGGCTTTTTAACCTTGTTCATAAGAAGCCTTCCAAAGAGACAAATGAACTAGTTAGAAAATATACAATGACAGCTTTGCATTTTTTTGAAAGTATATTAGGAGAAAACATTCCCAATGTTCAAAGTTTTGTAAATCAATGTAAAGAAATCATTAAAGAAGCAACAATTAGAGATTACAAATTAGAAGAAAAGAAAAACGATGACCAGAAAAGCATATAACTTTTACGTCGGCTAAACATAGCCATACCGTATATGTACCATTATATACAATTTGAATTATCATAGAACCAAACATATAATATATTAAACCAAGTGATAAACATCAGTGTCATGACTAAATTAAAAGGTGATACTACTAAAAAAAATAAATGCATCTTACTTAACCTTTTGACAATGAAATTAAAACTCATAATTATAAAAACTGCTATAATTGTCATAACAGTGCTCCTAATTTCATATATGTCTCCTAAAATAATAACTGGCAACACAACATTTAGTGAAGCTTCGATGACACATAATAAACCTGAAGACTATAATAACTTGTTATCTAAAGATAAAGCAGAAATAATCTGTTCTGACACAAACTGCGAAGGACAATATCATGGACCCGAATTTATTGATGGCTCCGATATAGCACATCAATTTTCAAATAAAATGTCCAATGCAGTGGGAGACAAATTGAAAGAGCTTTATAAGAAAGGGGACTACTCTAAAGTAGACTTTCCAAATATTACAATGAGTACCGAAGGTATGAGTTCAGGTATTGTAACTTACAAATTATCAATTCCTTTTATAACGGTTGAAGAAAAATGTGATGCTTATACTTCGTTTGACCATGTAGGTGGATGGAATCATAAACCAGCTATGTCAAGGAGAAAAGCAGAGCTAAACAAAGCTTTAATGAAAGGACATGCTTTAAATATTAGTGACTTAAAAGTCACACCTGAAGGACTGCAAGAGTATTGGATTCAATGGAAAAATAAAATTGTACAATTTGATTGTAAATAGAATCTTTAACTTGCTGAACATACCAAGTATTATTCTATGGGAATATCTCCTATTACAAAAAGAAATATATACAGAATTCTTCCATTTGGTCTAATTTGGCTCATATTCGCATGCTTATTTTTATGGATAGAATACGCTGCCATAGGAGATCAGGCAAATACTCCTAAAGCTGCTATAAAAATCACTTCTAGTATACTGATATTTGCACTGTCAGGAATTACGCTTATTGGACTTTTAATTGGTTGTATAGAAATACTTTTTCTAAATAGACTTTTTGTAAAACAGAGCTTCATAGTAAAAATAATTTCTAAGTTTTTTATCTATATGTTGTTCTTTTTCTTGATGATTTTGATAAATTATCCTATTGCTGCAAGTATAGAACTTAATACATCTATACTAGATGAGAGAGTTTGGGATAAGTATACCACGTTCTTTTTTAGTTTAACCCATGTAAGTGCTATAATACAACTTACTTTTTCATTACTTATTTCTTTGTTGTATTCTGAAATTAGTGAAAACCTAGGACAAAACTTACTACTCAATTTTTTTACAGGCAAGTACCATCATCCAAAATCAGAAAGCAGAGTTTTTATGTTTGTAGATATGAAATCTTCAACATCAATAGCAGAGCAGTTAGGTCATATTGAATACTTTACATTTTTACGTTCGTACTACTACGATTTAGCTAATGCAATTGTAAAAAACCATGGAGAAGTATACCAATATATTGGAGATGAAATAGTAATTTCATGGAAACTCCACAAAGGAATTCAAAACAACAACTGTGTTAAATGTTTTTTTGATATGAAGAAAGATTTGTTTTTGAAAAAAGCATCTTATCTAAAAAGGCATAAGATTTTTCCAGAGTTTAAGGCAGCATTGCATTGCGGAGAAGTTACTACTGGTGAAATTGGTGCTTTAAAAAAAGAAATTTTCTTCACAGGAGATGTTTTGAATACAACCGCTAGAATACAAAGCTTGTGTAACACATACGACACAGAGCTTTTAATTTCAGAACAACTTAAAAATCAACTTAATTTAGGAGATAATTATGCTATCGAAGCGTTACATAAACACCAAATAAAAGGGAAATCTGAATTGGTGACTATTTTTTCAGTTCAAGAAAACGGTTTTTAGAAATTCGTTATTTCAACCCACTCAACACCAATACAGGAATACTACTATGAAAATCCTTCTTCAAAATAGTATTCTTTTCCCATTTTTTAGCGAAGAAACCACGTTTTCTTCTAACTACACATAACATATCTGGGTTGTGCAATTGAAAATGCTCCAATACACCCTGAAACGTGGTTACATTCTCGGTTTTAGTAGTTTTATTTATAATGCTTTTTAAATCATCATTAACTTCAAAATCCTCTTCTTTGTGGTACTTAGTTTTAACTAACAGTAAATCTACAGCAGACTTAAATTTAGCTTTAATATCCTCAAGAGGTTTTAATACGTTATCTTTTTTAATGATTGCAGATTTTATAGCCATTAAAATACTTGAGGGTGCGGAAAATTTATAGCCTTCAGGTACAATCAATGTTGGCACATCCATTTGCTTAATTATTTTTCCGGAGGTTCTTCCTAAATATACCTCTTCTTTTATAGATGTCGTTTTAGGTTCAATCAATACTAAGTCCACATCAGCAGCCTTACAAGCAAGCTCTAAAGTATCTATTAAATCCCCTTTTAAGGTTTTTACAAAAACATCAACATTTTTCTTGTCAATTTGAGCTACCAAACTATTTAAAAACGCTAAACTTTCACGTTCAATAATTTGGTCAACCTTTATCATTGTTCCAGCCTTAGTAAATACATTATAAACCTGAACAACAAACACCTTTGCTCCAAAATTTTCAGCAAAATCTATAGCATATTGTAAATGACTTACTGCATTTTTTGACGAACCTACAGGAACTAAAATATTTTTCATTTTTTTTGGAAGTTAAAACTTAAATTTACAATAAAATTTCAGGGCAAAAGTAAAACAATTAATGATACGAAAGGGAACTCTTAAAGATATAGATAACATTTTAGGTATCACAAACGCATGTGCAGCACACATGATACAACTAAACATTTTTCAATGGAATGAATTTTATCCAAATGCAGAAGCTTTTAGAAAAGATATAAAACGTAGTGAATGTTATGTTTTAGAGATTGAAGACAACATTATTGGCTGTATTACTGTTTCTACTTTAATGGATGAAGAGTATATTCCAGTAGAGTGGCTTACAGCAAATAAAAACAATATTTATATACACCGTTTAGCCGTGCACCCAAAACATCAAGGTAAAGGGTACGCACAAAAATTGATACAATTTGCAGAACAATATGCAAAAGAAAACAAATACCAATCAATACGGCTAGATACTTTTTCACAAAACAAAAGAAACCAAAAGTTTTACGAACTTCGCGGCTATAAAAAACTAGGCGATATTTATTTTCCTAGACAAAGTAAATATCCGTTTCATTGTTATGAGTTGGTCTTGTGAGTAATAACATAACCCTAAAATACATTAATAAACTAGCTATCCCGGCACTCATTTCTGGGATATCAGAACCTATACTTTCTATTACGGACACGGCTATTGTTGGAAATATTGATGTAAATCCGGTAGAATCGCTCGCAGCAGTAGGTATCGTTGGTACATTTTTATCAATGTTAATATGGGTTTTGGGGCAAACCCGAAGTGCCATATCTGCCATAGTATCACAATACCTAGGGGCAAATAACCTTGAAGCTGTAAAAAACTTACCAGCACAAGCCATCTTTATAGTAACATCTTTAAGTGTTTTAATAATACTGGTTACATATCCTTTAACTAGTCAAATTTTTAAACTCTACAATGCTTCAGGTCTTATTTTAGATTACAGTATTATATATTATAAAATCAGGGTATTTGGTTTTCCGTTTACATTATTTACCATAGCTGTTTTTGGCACATTTAGAGGTTTGCAAAATACCTATTATCCCATGATTATTGCCATTATCGGGGCAGTTGCTAATATTATTCTAGACTTTGTTTTAGTTTATGGAATTCCAGGATACATAGAGCCCATGAATATAAAAGGTGCAGCTTATGCTAGTGTTATTGCGCAGATACTCATGGCGTTATTTTCAGCATTTTTTTTATTGAAAAAAACAAACATTCCACTTATACCAAAACTTCCTTTTAATAGCGAAATTATTAAGCTATTGCTGATGATTTTTAACTTATTTATAAGAACAGTTGCGCTTAACATAACATTGTATTTCGCTGTAAGATTTGCAACAGGCTATGGTAAAAACTACATAGCTGCTTACACTATTGCCATTAACTTATGGTTTTTAGGAGCATTTATTATTGATGGGTATGCAGGTGCAGGCAATATTATGTCGGGTAAATTATTTGGAGCAAAGCACTACAAAGATTTAGTGCGCCTTAACAAGAAGCTTATTAAAATAGGGTTAATAATAGGTAGTGTTTTAGCTATAGTTGGATTTATTATCTATAAACCCATCGGTATGCTATTTACAAAAGAGTCTGAAGTTTTAGAGCTGTTTTACAATATGTTTTGGGTAGTGCTTATAATGCAACCTATTTGTGCAATTGCTTTTATTTTTGATGGGATTTTTAAGGGGCTCGGTAAAATGAGTACACTTAGAAACGTACTTTTAGGAGCCACATTTTTAGTGTTCCTTCCCATACTTTATGGATTAGATTATTTTAACCTAAAACTCAATGGCATTTTTATTGCACTAACTTTTTGGATGATTGCTAGGGCATTACCTCTTTTAATTTATTTTAACAAACAATTTATACCACTTGCCAAAAACAACTAACTTTGTATCGTACTTTTCAAGAATTTTAAAATAATGCTTAGCATATTACAAAGTGCTGATATTGAGGAAAAACTTAAAGAAGCACCCGATAGTGGTTATGAAATAGGTGTTCTTATAGGGTCTATGATACCCTTTGTAGTACTGGTAATCATCGCTTATATGATTTACTATTACAATAAAAAACGTAACTCTAACATGTAATATGTACATTATAACTTGCCTAATTAGTAATATTTTTTTTACTTTAACTTGAGTTATTAATAATCTTTTATTAAGTAGATAGAAAACGTCTTAAATAGTATATTTGCCAACCAATAATTTACAAATGAGTAGCATACGCATTACCAAACAATTTTCTTTTGAAGCAGGGCACGCCCTTCATGGTTACGATGGCAAATGTAAAAACATACATGGCCATAGTTATAGTCTGGAAGTAACCGTTATTGGTAAACCTATTACAGATACCTCGCATGTAAAACACGGTATGGTTATAGATTTTGGTGATTTAAAAAAGATTGTTAAAACTGAAATTGTTGATGTTTTTGATCATGCCATTGTATTTAATCAAAATACACCTCACGCCGAGCTTGGTAGAAATTTAGCTGCTGAGGGTCATAATGTTTTATTGGTAGATTATCAACCTACCAGTGAGATGATGATTATAGATTTTGCAAAAAAAATTCAAGCATACTTACCAGAAAATATCAAGCTTCACTCTTTAAAATTAAGAGAAACAGCTACCAGCTATGCAGAATGGTATGCAAGCGATCAATAGTGGGTTATAGCATAGCTTTTTGACTTGTACTTTCACTACGACGAAAGCTATCACTACAATTATTAGCATACTATCTGTGAAAGTGTATACTTTATCTAAAGGCTTTCTATCTTCCGTGTAAAACAACTATATTTAGGCCACGTAAATTATCAAACGTAGAATATACATAGCCTCAAAACAATTGATACTCAAAACTTATATGAAAACTGTTCTTGTATTTGTATTAGCATTTACAACGTTTAGCTATGCCCAAAACTATACGGCTTTAGATACAACTAGCTATGATAAAACCAAAGTATTAAAAAGTAACTACGAGTCTGAATTTGAAGTATTTAATAAAGCTATTTCTCAAGATTATTCTGGAAAACTTAAAAAAGAAATTATACGACTTCTTGAAGAACGACAAGCAGAAATTCTAAAAATGTTTTCAGATAGAAGTTTGTTGTTTGATAATGAATTTAATGAATTCTTGGAGACATCGTTAGATACGATTTTAATACACAATCCTGAGATAAAAGAGGATTATACGCTCTTATTATCAAAATCTCCCTCTCCAAATGCGTTTAGTATTGGTTACAATACTGTAATGGTAAATATGGGTTTATTTAAATATTTAGAAAATGAATATCAATTGCGATCTGTTATTATGCATGAATTGGCTCACGATATGAAAAAACACAACCTTAATGCTGTTGTCAACATTGCAAAAATAAATTTATCTAACGATTCAAAAAAAGCAATTCAAGATATTAATAATGCAGAATATAACAAGGGAGGTTTGGCTTTTAAAAGGATGAGGGCATTGCTGATTAATCAAAGTCAGAAGAATCAAAAAGAAGAGTTAGAAGCAGATTCTTTAGGATATGTGTTGTATGAAAACACAAAATGGCCAATACAATCATTTGCCAATTCTTTCATTAGGCTAAAAACATTTGAAGATGCACCAAGCTTAGTTTTAGACTCTACGATTTATTCCCGTTTGTTCGATTTGGAAGATCAACCATTTAAAGCTAAATGGCTAGAGAAAGAAGATTTTAGTGCCTATAATTACAGTCATTTTAAAGAAAAAATTAGTGCTGATTCTATAGCTTCTCATCCTGAATTAACCAATAGAATTGCTAAAATAAGGGCGTTAATGCCAAAAGACCATGATTCCACTATTGTTAAACCCAATGAAAGTTTTTCAAAATTGCAATATAAATCTGTGTTTCAACAAGTAGCAAATCTTTTTGATTTAAAAGAGTATGGTGCTAGCTTATACTCTACATTAATATTACTAGAAAACTACCCAGATAATGCGTATTTATTAAAATACGTTGGTTTAAATTTTAATGAAATATATAATGCTCAGAAAGCTTATACGCTAAACCGTTATGTGGAAAAGTTAAACCCACAAGAACAAAGTGATAGTTATAATCTGTTTTTAAATTTTATATGGAATTTAAGGCTTTCTGAAATGAAAACAATAGCAGATTATTATACTTCAATCTATCCCTAGTAATTAATTTTTTCTAATCTTATTTTATTATATTTTTCTTCTTTAGCATTAAATTCTGCTAAAAGCACATATCCTTCTTTTGCCAAAAAGGGAATAATATTATAATCTTCAGATGTTATAGGTAAGGTTTGGTGCCCAAATTCCCCATCTATATAGGTTATAATACCTAGTACCCAATTTCTGTCTTTAGTTTCGGCATCTTTTTTATAATCGCGGTAAAATATAATAGAGCCTCCATCAACTTCTTGAGAGAACAAATAATCTATATTGCTTGAATAACTCTTCGATTTGTCTTTCTCTATAATAGAGGCATCTACCAGTTTAAAATCTTTATTAAACATAAAGAATACATAATCGGTAGTAATCACTTTTCCATTAGGTTTTACTTTATATTTTTCGGTAAGAATTCCAATGTCTCCGTTTTTGAGGAAAAAATAATTTAATAATCGTAGTCTTAATCCGTTTTCAGTTAATCCGTTTCTCTTGATCTCAATAAATTTAGAGGCATCTTTCCATCTAAAAATGTCACTTTCCCTAGAATTATCGTTTTCTATATTAAACTTGTTAAAGTTAAAGCCTAAAAAGTAATAACCAGAGATAACAGAGGATAAAATGGTTAACCTTTCATTTTCTAGATTAAAAAAATCTTTATAGTTGTAATCGTTATTTGTATTGTATGAAAAAGAACGTTTTTGTTCTCCATTTTTTAAATCATATATCAGGATATCTGATAAATCTTCATTTTTTTTCGTGTGGTAACGTATCAAGCCTATATTATCTTTATCCTTGTCTAAAAATAATGGATAATGACCTATGTAATCATTTTTAGCGGCTTTTAAAAGTGGTGCCTCCCACTTAGTTTCTTTATCAACTATAAACGAAAGAGACTTATCATGCTTATTCTTTATATATTTTTTCTTTATTTCTCCATCTTTATTTAAAACTACTTTACGTTTTTCATCATTGTAAGAAAACAATGTTTTGTGTAATGCTAAAGAGTCCTTCTTTTCTTTTGAATACTCATTTTCATTATCAAGTTCTTTTAGTCTTTTTTTTGTAAATGTTTTTGCTAAACTATCTAAACTAATTTTTTTTCGTTTACCATTCTTATCATAGTAATACGGAGGTAAAAGTGTATTGTCTTTTAAAACTAATTTTTGATATACGCCCAGAGAATTAAACGAGCTAAGAACAGCTGAAGAATACACAGCATTATAAATTACTAAAGTATCTTTATTTTTAAAAACCCTTAAGCTTGATGATGCCTTTCGTGGAGCTACCAATTTTTTAAATGTGCCATTTGCAAATTTATTTAAGTTCTTATCTAACAGTATGTATTCTATTTCTTCAATGTTTTCTGAGATTTCTCCATTGTTATACAAAGAATAATAACCAAATACATCATCGGTTTCAGTACATATATAACATGTGTTTTCTGGGTCGTAATTATTATAAAGAATATTAAAATCTATAAAAGTTCCGTTAGCTAGATTAAATAAATCTTGTGATTGTGAGTTTGCTACAAAAGCAGTAGAGACATAAAAAAGTACTAAAATGAAGTTTCTCATATAATTAGATTGGTAAAAGTTGCCACTTATAATATATAAGTATGCACAAATATATAAAAGCACATTTATTATAGAGATCAAACTTGTTATATTTACATCATGCAAATCCCAAAAGGAAAAAAAATATATTTTGCTTCAGACAATCACTTGGGAGCACCAACCAAAGAAGCTTCGTTTCCCAGAGAAAAGAAATTCGTAGCGTGGTTAGATGAGATTAAAAAAGATGCTGCAGTAATTTTTCTTTTAGGTGACTTGTTTGATTTTTGGTTTGAGTATAAAACCGTAGTGCCTAGAGGGTTTACAAGAACTCTAGGGAAACTTGCCGAAATTTCAGACTCAGGTATACCTATTCACTATTTTGTAGGTAATCACGATCTGTGGATGAATGGCTATTTTGAAGAAGAATTAAACATTCCTGTATATCATAAACCCAAAGAATTCACTTTTAATGATAAAACATTTTTTATAGGTCACGGCGATGGTTTGGGTCCTGGAGATAAGGGCTACAAACGCTTAAAAAAAGTGTTTACCAATCCGTTTTTTAAATGGATATTCCAATGGGGACATCCAGATATAGGTATGCGTATTGCTCAATACTTTTCAGTAAAGAATAAGTTAATTTCAGGAGATGATGATGCTACGTTTTTAGGAGAAGAAAATGAATGGTTGGTGCAATATAGCAAACGAAAGTTAGCAGATAAACATCGCGATTATTTTGTGTTTGGACATAGGCATTTGCCTTTAGATATAAGTCTTAACGACAACTCAAAATACATTAATCTAGGCGATTGGATCCAGTATTTTACTTATGCTGAGTTTGATGGAGAACGTATGGAGTTAAAAGAATATAAAAAGCCTTTACCCTTATAGTAACAAGAAAAAGTATCTCTTGTAATTCTTAAAAATGAGTTACGCAAACATCATAAAAGATTTTAATGAGAATGGATATTCTATCTTAAATAATATATACGTTAATAATGAAGTTGAGCACATATTAACTTGTATAGAAAATACAGAACAAAACAATAATTCATTTTTAAAAACTAGAGACCTATTTGCAATAAGGCAATTGATTATAAATATTCCAGAGCTAAAGCACCTTATTTTCAATAGTAGTCTTAGAGAATTAATTTCTAATTTTTCGAAATCTAGTTATTTTCTTTCCAAAGCTATTTATTTTGATAAGCCAAGCAATTCCAATTGGTTTGTAGGGTATCATCAAGATTTAAGTATAAGTGTAGACAAAAAACTACAGCTAAAGGGCTATAAAAATTGGACTTACAAAAAAGGACAGTATGGAGTTCAGCCTCCTGTTAAAATTTTAGAAGATACGGTTACTGTTAGAGTTCATTTAGATGATACAAATGAAAATAATGGAGCATTAAAAGTAATTCCAAAATCTCATTTAAATGGAATTATTCGTGCAGAATCTGAACATTGGAATATTAAAAATGAATACACCTGTAATGTAAAAAGAGGAGGGGTAATGTTAATGAAACCATTGACATTACATACATCAAATAGAACAACTAATGGTAAAAAACGTAGAGTTATTCACTTAGAATTTAATCATCATAAATTGGTTCAACCATTAAAATGGTTAGAGTACTTAAGTATAAATTAGATTAATAATCAAGGTTTATTCTACCTCACTAGCAGCAACATCTTCTGTTAAATCTAAGTTTCTCAAAATAGGATTTTTTACACCTATAGTAAAAACGGTTAGTAATGTCATAGAGCCGCCAAAAACTACTGCAGCTACTGGTCCTATAAGTTTAGCGGCCAAACCACTCTCAAAAGCACCTAATTCATTAGAAGATCCTACGAACATGGAGTTAACTGAAGACACGCGTCCACGCATATCATCTGGTGTTTTTAACTGTAAAATGGTCTGACGTATAATCATAGAAATTCCATCAGCAGCACCACTAATAAAAAGCATTAGTACACTTAGCCAAAAAATATTAGATAACCCAAAACCAATAATACTCACACCAAAAATAAATACCGCAATAAGTAGTTTTTTACCTGTATTCTTACTAATGGGAATATAAGTGGTAGCGAACATAGTAACAATACTTCCCATAGAAATAGAGGCATTTAAAATGCCAAACCCTTTACTGCCAACTTCTAAAATGTCTTGAGCAAAAACAGATAAAATAGCAACAGTACCTCCAAATAATACAGCAATCATATCTAAAGTTAGTGCTCCTAGAATTGCTTTATTTTGAAACACAAACTGAATGCCAACCTGTAAACTATCCATTACTGGTTCTCCTATTTTTTTATTTAAAATAGGCTTCTTTTTAATAAAAAACACTAAGCAAAATGAAATTATAACTAAAAGGAAAACAATACATAAGGTTTTTGCAACCCCTATCCAACTAATAAAAAAACCTCCAAAGAGCGCTCCTAAAACAGCTGCTGTTTTCCATGTGCTTGTACTCCAAGTAGCAGCATTGGGATATATCTTTTTAGGAACAATAAGTGCTACTAGAGAGAAAATAATGGGGCCAAAAAAGGAACGTAAAAACCCACCAAAAAACACTAAGGCATAAATGCAATATAAAATAGTTTGTGTAGACCAATCTTCAACTACATTTTTATAAGTTAACAAAAATAATCCTAAACTAATTAATGAAAAAGCAGCTATACACAGCGCAAATAGATTTCGCTTTTCTTTTTGATCTACTATGTGTCCTGCGAACAAAGCCATAGTAAAAGCAGGAATAATTTCCATTAACCCAATAATCCCTAATGATAGCGGATCCTTTGTTAAACTATAGACTTGCCATTCAATCACTATAAATTGCATTGACCAGCCAAATACTAAGAACAAGCGTAACACTAAAAAAATATTAAACTCTTTGATACGTAAGGCTGAGTATGGGTCTGTTTTGGCCATAATTACGCTTTTATATCTCGTAGTTTTAATTGTAGAGACACATTACCTTGCCATTCATTTTCATCAATGGAGTATACGGCTTTAAATGGTTTTCTGTCTGAAATCAATTCATATTTATCTCCCATTCCAAAACCTATGCACACTATGGTATTGGATTCGGGTTGAGAAGCGGTTAATCTTAAATGTGTTTTATCAGCACCAACACACCTACCATAACCTGTATCTCGTAAATTTTCTGTCATAAACACTGGTGTCATATTACTGGGGCCATGTGGGGCAAACTGTTTTAATACTCTGTAGAATTTTGGAGTAATATCTTTTAAATCAATTTGCATATCAATTTTAACCTCAGGAATTAACAAGTTTTTATCTATAGTTTTGGAGACCTCGTCCTCAAAAGCTTGTTTAAAAGCCTGGTAATTTTCTTCTTTTAAGGTTAAACCTGCAGCATATTTATGTCCGCCAAACTGTTCAATATATTCTTTACATGCCTCTAAGGCATTATAAACATCAAAACCACGTACCGAGCGCGCAGAAGCTGCTAATTTCTCTCCACTTTTAGTAAATACCAATGTAGGACGATGATAAGTTTCTGTGAGTCTAGAAGCTACAATACCTATAACACCTTTGTGCCATGTTTCATCATACACAACTGTAGTTAATCGGTCTTGTTCATCTAAAGCTTCTATTTGCTCTAGAGCAGCTTCTGTAATAGTCTTATCTGCGGCTCTTCGCTCCGTATTATAACTATTTATGTTAATGGCATGTGTTTTTGCCAATTCATAATCTTCTTCAGCTAATAGCGCCACGGCAAAATTACCGTGTTCCATACGTCCTGCAGCATTAATTCTGGGAGCAATTATAAAAACCACGTCCGTAATGGTTAGTTCTGTTTTTTCAACTTGATCTAAAATTGCTTTAATCCCTGGTCTGGGGTTTGTATTGATAACATGTAAACCAAAATATGCCAATACTCTATTTTCGCCATCAATAGGAACAATATCTGCACCTATGGCAGTTGCTACCAAATCTAAATACGGAATTAAATCCTCTACAGTCTCACCGTCTTTTTGTGCTAATGCTTGGATTAATTTAAACCCAACACCGCAACCACACAGTTCTTTGTAAGGGTAGTTGCAATCCTCTCGTTTAGGATCTAATACTGCCACAGCATCAGGGATTTTATTGCCTGGTCTATGGTGGTCGCAAACAATAAAATCGATACCTAGAGATTTTGCATATTCAACCTTTTCAATAGCTTTAATACCACAATCTAAAGCAATAATTAGTGTAAAGTCATTTTCCAATGCAAAATTGATCCCTTTTTTAGAGACGCCGTAACCTTCATCATAACGATTGGGCACATAAGTATAAACAAGATTGTGTTTTGTTTTTAAATATGTAGACATTAAAGCTACTGCAGTTGTACCATCCACATCGTAATCCCCATATACCAATATGTTTTCTTTGTTGGCTATGGCTTTTTCAATTCTTGCAACGGCCTTATCCATATCTTTCATAAGATAAGGGTCATGTAAATGACTTAAACTTGGGCGGAAAAACGCTTTTGCAGTTTCGTAAGTTTCAATACCGCGTTGTACCAAAAGTTCAGCAGTAGTGGCTTCTACTTGTAGTACCTCTTGTAAGTGCTTTACTTTTTCTAAGTCTGGTTTTGGTTTAAGCGTCCAGCGCATATTTCAGTTTAAAGTTTTGAGTTAAAAAGTTTAAAAGTTGCTCACTCAAACTTAATTATTATGAAAAAACGTCTTGATGCTGAGTTCTGAAAATTGACGAAACATTTCCATTACACCACAATATTTTTCAATAGATAAATCTACTGCACGTTGTAATTTTTTTTCATTTAATTCTTTACCATAAAAATGAAAATGCATTGCAACTTTATCATAGTATTTGGGGTGTTCTTCCGTAAGGTTGGCTTCGATTTCTATATTGAAATCATCCACGTTTAATTTCATTTTTTTAATTAATGCTGCAACATCCAATCCTGAGCACCCTGCTAACCCTGAGAGCATTAATGCTTTGGGGCGATACCCCTCGCTTTTGCCACCATTTTCTTCGCCTGCATCAATAAATAAATTATGACCTGATGGATTTGTACTTTCAAACCGCATGTTACCTAACCATTTTGTGGAAACTTTAACTGCCATCTTTCTAATTATTTTTGTTTCTTGTAGTAGTCAAAAATACTATTTAATAAATAAAAATATGCCTTTAGTAACACCATTATCTCCAGAGCATGATTTAGAAACTAAAGAACTTGCTAAGTTCTTCAATGAAACTTTGGGGTTTTGTCCAAACTCGGTATTAACCATGCAGCGTCGCCCAGCCATTAGTAAAGCTTTTATTAATTTAAATAAAGCGGTTATGGCTAATGAGGGGCGTGTAACTTCGGCCTTAAAACGCATGATTGCCTGGGTAAGTAGCAACGCTACGGGGTGTCGCTATTGTCAAGCCCATGCTATTAGGGCAGCCGAACGTTATGGTGCAGAACAAGAACAGCTCGATAACATTTGGGAATACAGAACACATCCTGCTTTTAGTGAAGCAGAGCGTGCTGCTTTAGATTTTAGTCTAGCTGCTTCGCAAGTGCCAAATGCAGTAGATGAAGCTATTAAAAAACGTTTATATGAGTATTGGGATGAAGGCGAAATTGTAGAAATGTTAGGTGTTATTTCTTTATTTGGGTATTTAAATAGATGGAATGACTCTATGGGTACTAGTATTGAAGATGGTGCGGTAGAAAGTGGAGAGCAATATTTAGGAAAACACGGTTGGGAAAAGGGGAAGCATGTGTGATTTCTGAGAAAGCAATAATCTCAATAATTAGAATAATCTCACTTTTGAATAAACTAATATACACATGGAAGAACTAAGATGCCCAAACTGTAATGAAATAATTTCTCAGGTAGAAATAGATTGCGAAAATTGTGGTTTTCCGTTATCAGGGACAGATAAAGAGAAGGCTATCTTTATAGGAAGGCAAATTTCTAATAAGTCTAAAATAGGAGATGCCAAAGAGTCTCAAGAAAAAGCACAACGTATTTTATACATTATTGCTGGGTTTCAAATACTAAACGCTATTTTGATTTATTTTAAAACAAAGAGTGTTTTTGATACTTCTTTTTACATTATTCTTGGATTGTTATTAGGAGTTTTGGGCTATTTTTCTTCTAAGAAACCCATTCTATTTCTATCCTTAGCGTTAATAGTTATTTTAAGTTATTACGGATTGTTATATTTCATCAATCCTGAACTGGTTCTTAGAGGCATTTTGTGGAAAATCATTATTGTATCATTCTTAGTTTATGGTATTTGGAATTCTATGGAAGCCAATAAATTAAAGAAAGAGAACAAGTTTTTGGAGAAGGATTAGACATTTTCATCATTTTAAAAGTTATAACCTCTTCAGAAATGGAGAGGTTTTTTAATGGTTGTTGTTTACTCAATAAAAAGGACACTTCACTCATTTTTGGTTTTGTAATACTATTTTCAGAATTAGGTTTGATGTATCTAAAGACTAAACCAAATGAAAACACATCTAACCAAAGTTCTATTTGTACTTTTATTTACTTTATCTTTCTTTTCAGCATATGCTCAACAAGGTATAGTCTCAGGGGTTTTAAAAGATAATGAGGGTTATCCATTACCAGGTGTTAACATTCAGATAAAAGGTACAACTACTGGTGTAACAACAGATTTTGATGGCAATTACAGCATTACTTGTAGTGTAGGCGATGCTCTAGTATTCAAGTATATAGGGTTTGCTACAAAAGAAGTTACTGTAACCTCAGATATGTTTGGTACATCTTCAGAAACGGTAATTACAGAAAAGGTACCTGCTGAATTGATAAAGAGTAATGCTTATATAAATGCTTTAGAAAATTATAAATCGTCAGAATTTGTAATTACCTCAATTGCAGATTCCCCAAGAAGTTACAATAGAAATTCCAGTTTCGAACATAACAGGATTAAGACTATTGATATTAAGGAAGACAAGGTTAAACTTACGTATTTTGATCCAGATATTTATTTTGAAGTTGGTTTAAAAACCATCAACGGATTTCAGTTTGTAAAACAGCGCAACTTACCAAAACTACAAAACACATACAGCCAAGGTGCTTCCAATAATGGTACTTTTACATTTCAAGGTCCAGAAACAGGAACTGTTTTTTCTTATGGGCCACAGTTAAATCTACTAGAATTTAATGGTGCTAGCTATCCATACGATACTAATGGGCAATTGGTAAATATAGGAAATGGCAACGGCCTATCTTCTAATGCATATGATAATTCTATTTTTAATGCGAGTTTAAATGCTACCCACAACCTGTTTTTCAATATCAATACTAATGCTTCTTCGTTTAGATTTGATATGACCCACAAATCGCAAAAAGACCTTTATAATAAGGAAAGAAACAATTCTAATAATATGATATTAAAATATGAAAACAATCTTAATCATGAACATGTGTGGAATGCTTTTGTGAAATTTAATAGCCAACAAAGTAATCAGCCAAATATTAACGGATTTCAAAACAACCTACTTTTCAATACATGGATTACACCTCCAAGTTTTTCAAACAATCAAAGTTCAACTTTACCAGATGGTACACAACGAAGTTTTAGTCCAAATAGATTCAATAATCCTAATTGGTTATTTCAAAATAATAGAAACAAAGAAACACATACAGGATTTATTGCCGCACTTTCAAATGAATTGAAAATTTCAGAAGACAATACCATGGTGGCAAAAGTGAATTACAGTGGTTTTAAAAACCAACAATATTTTGGTGTAATTCGTAATACTAATGGTTTTGTAGAAGGTTATTTAAGCGATAGAAGTTGGAATAATAACAAAGTAAATGCACTCGTGAATTTTAATTTTGAAAAGAAAGTTAATCAATCACAATTCAATCTTAACTCATCTACAGATTATCTTTATGAAGATTTAAAATATAGTCTCTTTCAAGCTGAAGGGTTTAATGATTCATTCAATAATCCTCAAACAACCATTTCCAACGAAAAATACCTGTTTAGGCACGTTTTAAGGCTACAACAAAAACTAACTTATAATTTAAATTATGATGACTTAATTATTGGTTTAAGTAATAACTCTTATGCTTCATCCATACAAAAGAATGCATGGTTTTTACCAGCATTGCAGGTTAAATGGAAGTTAGACGATATTATTGATGTTTACGATTTTTACAATATAACACTCTCTGCAAGCGCATCGCGAGACATTAACGATGCTAGTTTGTTGTACGAAAATCTCAGTCATAATAGTTTAAACCTTCGTCCTGAAGAGACTCTAAGCTACAGGGAAATTAATGATTTATTTATTGATAATACCCTAAACCTTGAAGAGAAACAAAACCTAGAGTTTAACTTTAATTTTCAATTTAGAGCATTAGGATCGCATTTTGATTTTGGTTTTACCCATTTTACAAATACTACAAAAAATACGGTATTCCCCATTTTTGAAAACAATACATTTAGGTTAGATAATGTGGCAAATGTTAAAAACTCTGGTGTTGAAATAGCTTTAGGCGCATACATAGACTTCGCAAACAATTTTAAATATTATCCTAAACTTACGTTTTCCACATATAGACCCAGAGTGTTTAAGGTGTTAAATAATAGAATTTCTATACCTATTGCCGGTTTCTCAACAGTATCAAGAAACTTGATTGAAGGGCATCTAGCGGGTGTTATTATCGGCTCAGCTTTTGCTAGAGATGAAAACAATAAACTTATAATTGGCAGCGATGGATTTCCACTGGTGCATCCTGAGCCCCAAATAATTGGGAATCCTATTCCCAAATTCAATCTTGGTTTTAATAATCAAATAACATTACACGACTTTACTCTTAATTTTTTAATAGATTTTCAAAAAGGTGGAGATATTTGGAATGGTACACAAAATGTATTGAATTATTTTGGTACATCCCAGCAAAGTGCCATTGAAAGAAACATAAGTAATTTTGTGTTTGACGGTGTAAATGCCCAAGGTGTCACAAATACGGTTCCAGTAGATTTTTATAATCCAAACCTTCCAGTTTCAGACAACCGATTTGTACGTTATGGTTTTGAAGGCATAGCCGAGAATGCTATTGAAGACGGGAGTTATATCAATTTAAAATCAATACATCTTAATTATACTTTTAAAGAAAATGCCAAAGACGATTTTATTCGCTCTTTGGATGTGGGTATTTATGCCAATAATCTCATAACATGGACAAAGTTTCATGGAGCTTCGCCCTACGGCAATCTATACGACAATACTTCAGCAAACGGACTTAATTTTTTTAACGTACCACTTACCAGCGAAGTAGGTGTAAATATCAACCTTAAAATATAATATTATGATACATATAAAACGTCAATTTAAACACACTATAGTACTCTTTATAACAGTAATTTCGTTGGTGTCTTTCACATCAATATCTGGTAAAAAAGCACCAATTGAAAAAATATATACTCAAACTGATAGATCGTTTTATTTCCCTGGAGAAACCATTTGGTTTAAATCCTATATTGTAACTAAAAGCAATACTATTTCAAGTACTAGCGATATAATGATTGCCGAATTAATTTCTCCAAAAGGAGCGGTAGTAAAAACAATTAGGCTTTCAGTTGAAAATGGATATGCTTATGGCGATTTTGATATTAATAGCAATTGGGTTGGCGGTATTTACACCTTAAAAACTTACACCAACTGGATGCGCAATTTTGGCACAACATCTTTTTTTACAAAACAAATCACTATTCAAAAAATAGTAAAACCAAACGTTTTACTAAATTTAAAATTTGAAAAAGAAGGCTATGGGAAAGCATCAAAAGTTATTGCAAATTTTGAAGCAAAAGATCTTAAGAATAATCCTTTAAAACAAAAAGTTGTAACGTGTAAAGTTTCTGTAAAAGGCGAAACTATAATTACAAAAACTATACTCACAGATAACAAAGGTAAAGCTAACCCAACATTTGTATTACCAGAGGATTTAAATACAACTGATGTTGTTCTAAATGTGTTAATGCCTTATAAGGGAAATACTGAATCTATATCGAGAAGTGTACCTGTTGTTTTAGATAATATCGATTTACAGTTTTTTCCTGAAAGCGGAAAAATTATTGCAAATACCACCAACAAAATAGCATTTAAAGCAATTAACGAGTTTGGGGAACCTGTTGACGTTTCAGGTAATATTCTTGATGAAAATGGCAATATCATTAAAACCTTTAAGAGTTTTCATGATGGCATGGGAGCCTTTGATATGTTGGCAAAAAACACATCGTATTTTGCAAAAATAAAAACTCCTTTTATTTCAGAAAGACGAATTCAACTTCCTGAAGTTCATAACTTCGGCACTAAATTTTCAGTAATTACAGATAGCATAGACGCTAAGGTTAACATCTTCTCGTCAGAGAAAAAACCATTATTCTTAGAGGTGTCCAATGGTACAAAAATACTTGTTAGTAAACGTATTTCTCCCTCTGAGGGAATTATTAAAATTGAGACTGAAAAATTTCCTATGGGAATTACAAAATTTAGCATTCTAGATAGAAAGCAAACGGTAATGGCAGAGCGGTTGGTTTTTTTAAATGCCCGCAAACAACTTAAGGTAGATATTGCATTGGATAAATCCATTTATAAAACAAGAGAAAAAGTAAAAGCTACTATTACAACAACAGATATAAATGGTAGACCAATACCCTCAAATATATCAGTTGCCGTTGCCGATAATAAGTTATTATCTTTCGCTGATGATAAACAAGACCATATTTTGTCTGGCTTATTATTGTCTTCAGAATTAAAAGGAAAAATTCATAAACCTTCTTTTTATTTCAATCCTAAAGAACCGAAATCTTATGCTGCTTTAGACTATGTAATGTTAACTCATGGGTGGAGAAATTATATTAAGAAACCGATTATAACTTATGAAAATGCAGTGTTTCAGCCAGAAATAAAAGGTATGTATTCAGGAGTTGTAGTAGATAAAAAAGGAAAGCCTGTTAAAGCCAATTTGTTATTATTCAATAAAGACGGTTATAATGTTTTGGTATTTAAAACCAATGATGAGGGCGAATTTCAATTTAAATCTACAGCTTTGGCAACCCTTGTTTTACTTGCTTACACTGATGATGGTAAAAAATTGCGCATTATTAAAAACAAATATAAAAACGGAGTTATTACAAATAACCTAAACAAGAAAGATATATCGCAGGAAGAACAATCAAAACTTTTTTTAAAAAACAGCAAACCGTTAAAAACTAATATTAAGCAAAAAGCCATCACAAATATTGCTTTAAACGAAGATACAGATGCTTTAGATGAAGTTGTGGTTATTGGTTATGGAGTTAGTAAAAAAAGTACGGTTACCGGTGCTGTTAGTTATGTAAAATCAGAAGATATATCGGATACTAATGCTGCTGTAAAAGCACTCCAAGGGCGTGTTTCCGGAGTTACAATTTCTGATGGGTTTGCTCCAGGAACTAGTTCTAAGGTATATATTAGAGGCGCAAGTAGTTTTAAGGGTAATAGCAGTCCACTAATCATTGTAGATGGCGTACCACAAAAAATTAGTGATATAGATTTTAATAATGTTAGTGAGCTATCTGTTCTAAAAGATGCAGCAGCAACTTCTTTATATGGTAGCCGAGGAGCAAATGGCGTTATAGTAATTACTACTAAAAGCAAAGGTTTATATGGAAACTGGGGTAAGAAAAAGTTAAACAATGCTAAGTACAACAACTATGCATCGGCTGTTTTTTATTATTATGAGGCGTCTCAAAACGAAAAAACGTATGCTTCAAAAGTATTTTATGTGCCAAAGTATAATAGTGAAATAGTACCAGAGGAACGTACTGATTTTAGACAAACCATTTATTGGAACCCAGTAATACAAACTGATGAACTTGGTAAGGCTAAATTTGAATTTTATAATTCTGATGCTATTACATCTTTTAAAATTACAGCCGAAGGTGTTGGTTTTAATGGGCTGGTAGGTAGAAATGAAACAACGTATGCCACAAATAAATTTATAAATGTAGATTTTAAATCGCCAAATTACATGGTTTTAAACGATACTGTTGTTTTACCAATTACAATTACCAACGATACAGAAAAGCGTATTTCAGGAAACCTGGAATTAATACTACCAAAACATTTAAAAATATTAGATTCTTATGAGTCTAAAATTACTATGGAAGCTAAACAATCTGTCGTTAAAAACATTAAGATTGTTCCTTTAGAAAAAGCAGAAGATGTAACCATTGCAGCAAATTTTAAATCAGAACATAGTTTTGATGTTGTAAAACGAAAAGCAACCATTTTAAGTCCTTATTTTCCAACAGAAATGTCGGTTTCAGGATCTAAATCACAATCATTTAGTTTTGAAATTAATCATGTTGTTGGCAACAGCATAAAGGCAGAGTTTAATATTTACACAGATGTAGTTGGAGATGTAATGAACGGTATTGAGGGCATCTTAAGGCAGCCTTATGGTTGTTTTGAGCAAACCTCATCCTCTACCTACCCTAATATTATGGTATTACAATATTTAAAAGAAACTGGAAAAAGTAATCCAGAAATTGAGGCGAAAGCGATGGACTATATCAAAAAAGGATACGAACGTCTTGTTAGTTTTGAAACGAAAAAAGGTGGTTTTGAATGGTTTGGGCATACGCCACCACATGAGACTTTAACTGCTTATGGGATAATTGAATTTACCGAGATGAAAGCAGTATTTGAAGGTGTAGATCAAAAAATGATTGATAGAACTGTAAAATGGCTAATAAGTAAAAGAGATGGTTTAGGAGGTTTTCACAAAAGCAATAAAGGATATGATAGTTTTAGGAGCTCGCCTATTGATGTAGCCAACGCTTATATAGTATATGCATTAAGTGAAGCCAAAATAAAAACAGATTTTAATTTGGAGTATAATACAGCCTATAAAGATGCCTTAAATAGCAATGACACCTACAAGATGGCACTTTTAGCACTTGCAAGTTATAATTTAAAGAAGTTAGAAAACGCCAAAGTTTTAGTTGAAAACATTAAGAGTAATATTGATAAATACGGTTTTGAGAACTTACCAGTAAAAAATACTATAACAAGATCCTATGGTAATTCTAAGAATATTGAAACACTGGCCTTTAGTTTACTTGTATTGTTAAAGGAAAACACAATAGATAAAACTTTAATAGTAAAAGGTATAGAACACCTGTTAAGTAAAAGAAGCTATGGTAGGTTTGGTTCTACACAAGCTACCGTAATGGCTCTAAAAGCATTAATTACTTATACTAAGTTGGAAAAACAAAAAATAATCAATGCTAATGACACAATAAGGTTAGTAATAAATGGAAATGAATTTCAAGAAAAATTAAAGGTTGATGGTAATGGTAAAATTGTATTAAGTGAGCTTTCTAGTTACTTTAAAGAGGGTAGTCAAACCGTTGAAATACACTATAGCAATCCAAATGCTACCTTCCCTTATGCATTAAATGTATCTTGGGATAGTGCCTTACCCGATACTTCAACAAAGTGTCCTTTAAAATTAGAAACTGTTTTTGCCAATACTAATACATCTTATAAAGTAGGAGATAATGTTAGTATGACTCTAAATGTTGAAAATACAAGTAAAGAACCATTGGGAATGGTAACAGCAATAATAGGTATCCCCTCAGGAACCACAGTACAACCATGGCAGCTTAAGGAAATTTTAGAACAACAAAAGGTAGCTTTCTACGAAGTTTTTGATAATTATTTAGTGTTTTATTGGAGAGATTTTGGCAGTAGCCAAACCAAAACGCTACGTTTAGATCTAAAGGCAGATATTGCAGGACATTACAAAGCACCGGCAAGTACAGCATATTTATATTACGGCGATGAATATAAAACTTGGATTTTTGGAAACTCTCTAAATATTGAAAATTAAACGGATGCTTTATGCCTCTTAGTATTTGAAACCTCTCTATAAATAGGGAGGTTTTTTTCACAAAAAAAGATTGGAACTATTTAATTTTTTAAATAGTCATCATCAATTAGAAGTAAAAGTTTACTCTTTTGTAAACATAAACTTGCTACATGAATATCTAGGTTTTATACTTATTTTTTTGATAATGTTTTACTAGTTACATTGTGCATAATAAACCTAAATTTATATAAAAAAGTGCATTTCGTCGATTATTTTTACATAATAACTTGTTTTTTAAGAGTTTGTTGTTACTTTAGGGGCAACCAATTATACCAATCTAAATATGAAAAAATCTACGATTACTTTAAAAGCACTGTTTTTGTGTGCATTTTTATGTTTACTTAATTGTAAAACCGAGGTAAAAAACGAGGGTCCAAAGTTTATTCCAAGAGATTCTTACTCTATCTATTCTCACAATGGAAAGAAAATTCATAGAGAAAACTCTACAAAACAAATAATGGATGGCCATTACATTGTTGGGGACTCAATTAAAAAATGGGAAGAATTTACTGTGAAACAGGGTGTGTTAAATGGGGACTATATTATTTATCACAACAATGGTAAAGTATTTACACATTCTAAGTATTATGATGGAAAACTTCATGGAGAAGACTTGCTGTATTATATGTCTGGAAAATTAAAAAAGTTTTCAGCATATAACAGAGGTGTCCCATACGGTAAGATTATAGAGTATTATGAAGGGGGACAGGTGCGCTCTGAAACCAGAAAGAAAAATGATGAAGTAATTTCATCTTTAGTTTATGATGAAAAGGGGAATTTAACCTCTAAAATATCAGCAAAAAACAATACAAAAACCATTAGGGTCTATAAAGATGGTAAAATGATTTCTGAAGATATTTTACCATATAATGCTGGTAACAATCAAATAACCATTAACGATATTAGTAGAGATTAGAAAACCTTTAACTGCACTGATTTAAAACAGCCTTCCCTTAGTGAAAGGCTGTTTTTGTTATATAATGGTTTAATGTTTATTTTGTATTTAGTTGTTTTTCAAACTGAAAGAAATCAATCCCTAAAAACATTAATAACCTTATTACAAATTCAGGATAGTTTTTACCTGTTTCATTAACTCTGGCAAAACCTCAACCTCAAACCAAGGGTTCTTAGTTAACCAAAATCTATTTCTTGGGGATGGATGGGGTAGTGTTAGATACTTTGGTAAATATTCATGGTAGTTCTTAACAGTTTCCGTTAACGTTTTTTTTGCTTGTTTGCCTAAATAATAGTTTTGGGCATACATGCCAATTAGAATAACCAGCTCAACATGTTTCAATTTATCAAATAAAGGTTTATGCCATTGAGGTGCACATTCTGGGCGAGGAGGTAAATCGCCTGTTTTTCCTTTTCCAGGGTAACAAAATCCCATAGGTACGATAGAAAATTTGGTGTCATCATAAAACATGTCATCACTTACACCTAACCATTTTCTTAGTTGCTTGCCACTGGCATCATCCCAAGGCACCCCAGAAGCATGTACTTTTGTACCAGGAGCTTGCCCGATAATTACAATTTTAGAATCTGGATGTGCAGATACCACAGGGCGAGGTCCTAATGGTAAATGCCCTTTGCAGATGGTGCAGTTTTTTATGTCTTGAAGTAATTGTTGCAAAAGATAATATGAGATTTTGAAACTAGTTCAGAATAATAAATCATTTTTTTTGTAAAGGTGTGTTGTTAAAAGACAAGCCCTCAAAACCCGTTTTCATAAAGTTTCTAATATTTTGATGTCCGTCCCCATTAGGGTCTTGTAGTACATCTACAAAATAATACTTACCAAAACACGCTAAAGTTTCATCTTTTGTTAAGTTTTGCGCTTCAGCAAAAGCAAATAGTTTACAAGAGCCAGAATTTTGCCCTGTTACATTTTCTAAACTTCCGTTTTTAAAAGCGGTTGGTGTAAAATTGTAATTAGAGTCTATTATAGCCATAGTCTCAGAAAATTCAATTTCGGTTGGATTATTTATAAGTTTGTTTTTAAATTCTTCTATGTTCATTTTATTTATTTTTACCACCTACAACAATTACTATTTCTCCTTTTGGTGGTTTATTGGAGTAATATTCAAATACTTCTTTGGCTGTTCCTCGAACAGTCTCTTCGTAGAGTTTTGTTAACTCTCTGGATACTGATATTGGTCGGGTTTCTCCAAAATACTCACAAAAATGCCCCAAAGTTTTTACCAGTTTATGCGGACTTTCATAAAATACCATAGTTCTGGTTTCTTCGGCAAGGAATAGTAATCTTGTTTGGCGACCTTTTTTTACAGGTAAAAAACCTTCAAATACAAATTTATCATTTGGTAGTCCTGAGTTTACTAAAGCTGGTACAAATGCAGTGGCACCTGGCAGACATTCAATGTCTATCTCATTTTCAATACTAGCCCTGGATAATAGAAACCCAGGATCTGAAATCGCTGGTGTTCCCGCATCGCTTATTAATGCTATGGAAATTCCGCTTTTTAACTTTTGAATTATACTGTCTACCGTTTTATGCTCGTTGTGCATATGATGCGATTGCATTGGAGTGGTAATTTCAAAGTGCTTTAAAAGTTTTCCAGAAGTACGAGTGTCTTCAGCTAAAATAATATCAACCTCTTTTAAAACCTCAATGGCTCTAAAGGTAATATCTTTTAAATTTCCAATTGGAGTAGGAACAAGGTAAAGTTTACCCATTTTGTTTTGTCTTTTTCGTTATGTCAAAGATAATGACTTATACATATTTTGTCCTTTATGAGTTAAGTATGGAAATAACGATTGCATTAATACCTCTACATATTGATTGATTGATGTTTTGGTAACTCTATTTTTTTCAATTACAACTGAGGACATCCAAAAATCGCTTAAAATTTGAAATCTCTTAAAGAGATTAGAATATTCGTTAGGAATAGCACTTGGCCTTATTATTTTGTTTTCAATAAGTATATGTATACTACTTAAAAATTCTGTCTCCCGTTGTTTCATTAATTGTGTATAATGTGCCTTTATTTTTGGGTTTTCCCTAATGATTAAAACAAAATCTAGGAAGAAAAAGCGATAATTGTAAAAGGTGTTTAATATTGCTTTTAATAGATATACTTGCGCTTGGAGCAGGTCTTTTAAGTTCATATTTTTAACAATACTTTGGTTTATATCTTCTACCATTTTAAAGTACAATGCTTCAATAATATGTTCTCTTTTTTTGTAATGATAATTTAAATTACCTTGACTAATGTGCATTTCGTTAGCTATGGTTCTTAAAGTTACCTTGGCTAAACCTTCTGTATTAAATAGTTTTAAAGCAGTTTGTAAAATAATGTCTTTAGTATTTTTCATAAACCAAAGATACTAAATTAGTAAGTTTGACCTAATTTGAAATAATTTTAGTATATTTGACCTAATTTTAAAATCATTATGCGGTATGAAAGTTAAATTAGAAGATACTCCAGATACAAGTGGTATAAAACATGCACTTTCTAAAGTTGATTTTAAAGATACGTTCTCTACTACGAATCATGTACATTCTCTTGATACTATTATGACTATGATTTTTGGAACCATGCCACGTTGGGTAATGTATTTAATGGATTTACGAAATGCCCTAGTAAAAAGATTGGGTTTAGAAACTGTAAACCCAAGAGATTTTGATGAGCAAACAAAAATTGGGGATGAAAATGCTTTTTTTAAAATATATAGCAGAGAAAAAAATGAAATTGTACTAGGTGCTGATGATAAACATCTTAATTTTAGAGTGAGTATTTATAACTCCAACGCACCAAAGCACAATATTAAAGTAACTACGCTTGTTGAGTATAATAATCTGTTAGGTAAGGTTTATATGGGTGTTATAAAGCCTTTTCACGTTCTGGTAGTAAAACATATGGTAAAACAAGCTTATCACATAGAAAAAAACCTGATATAAATTAATTAAACTTGGCTTCAATAATTTGTATTAAACGTGCTTCAAAGTCTTCTTTGTCCTGCCAATTATTATAATCAGGTTTTACAATGGTTTCTATAAAACGATTGGCATCTTCAAGGGATTCAATAGTATTTAATTGAGAAATCACACGATCATAATCTGCGGTATTCCCGTCAAATAAATGTTTAATAAATGCAATTTTATCGTTTAAGCCAATACTCAAACCGCCGCTTTTCACTCGGTCGTTAAGAGATACTTTTTTATGGCCGTTTGTTTTTTGTGTTTTCGATATAGGTTCAAATACTGGTAAATCCCTAAAATCTGCTGTTAAATCTTCCAATTCGCCTTTTATATTTTCTTTTTTAGGTACAACAGATTCAACGATTTCATCTACTTCTTTTTGCTGAATTTTTTCTGGCATAAACTCTACCATGTCTTTAATCTTGTTCATAACTGGCTCAGAAATATCATCATCTACCACATCGTCAAGATTAATATATATTTTATCTTCAACCTCAATATTATCACTTATTTTGTTGTTAAAGGCGGTATCTAACATATCAAAAAAAGAAGAATTATTACCGATAGTTGGGATATCATCATCAAAATTTTCATGTGCAAATTTTAGAACTGAAAGTTTCTCATAAAGCGCACGTGCTTCTTCATGCATTTTTAACACATCTTCTTTACCTTTTAATTTTAGAATTCTATGGGCAATACTAACCAACTCAGATTCTAGCTTCTTCTTCATTGTTATATAATTTTAAAAAATTAATGCACTTTACACTTTCGATTTTAATAAATTTACGCCACCTTTATGCAAAACGTGCAACAGCATGGTTTTAGTGTTAAAATTACAAAATGTTTCTCGAAAATACCGTAAATCATAAAGAACAATTTGGGTGGATTGAAGTCATCTGTGGTTCTATGTTCTCAGGAAAAACAGAAGAATTGATTCGCCGTTTAAAACGTGCGCAATTTGCAAAGCAAAAGGTTGAAATTTTTAAACCAGCAATTGATGTGCGTTACGATGAGGATATGGTGGTGTCTCATGATGAGAATCAAATTCGTTCAACACCTGTGCCAGCTGCAGCTAACATTCCTATTTTAGCAGATAATTGCGATGTAGTAGGTATTGATGAAGCCCAGTTTTTTGATGATGAAATAGTACGCGTGTGTAATGATTTGGCCAATAAAGGTATTCGGGTAATTGTTGCTGGATTAGATATGGATTTTAAGGGTAATCCATTTGGACCTATGCCATATTTAATGGCCACTGCCGAGTATGTTACCAAAGTACATGCTGTGTGTACGAGAACGGGCAATTTAGCTCAATATAGTTATAGGAAATCTAAAAACGACGATATTGTAATGCTAGGAGAGGTGGATGAATACGAACCGTTGAGCAGGGCTGCGTATTACAAGGCTACAATGAGCGAAAAGATAAAAACTATGAAAGTTAAAGAAGCAGAAGACGTTTCTCCTAAACAAAAGAAATCCTGATGCCTAAAGTACAAGAAACCATTCTTGAAATAGATTTAAACGCACTTAAGCATAACTTTGAATATTTAAAATCTAAACTAAAAAATAATACAAAGTTTTTAGCGGTAGTTAAAGCCTTTGCTTATGGCAATGATGCTAATGAAATTGCAAATTATTTACAAGATTTAAATATTGACTATTTTGCTGTAGCCTATGCTAATGAAGGGGTTGCGTTAAGACAAGCAGGTGTTACCAAACCCATACTGGTTTTACATACACTTAAGGTTAATTTTGATATTTTGATTGAAAACCACCTGGAGCCTAACTTATACAATGCTAAAATTTTAAATGAGTTTATCGCATTTAGTGAAGCAAGAAAAGAAAACCATTACCCCATCCATATAAAGTTCAATACAGGTTTAAATCGTTTAGGATTCTGGGAAAATGATGTAGACTATATAGTCTCTAAACTAAAAGCAACAAAGGCCATTAAAGTAAAATCTTTATTTTCTCATTTAGCAGCTAGTGAAGATTTAAATGAAGAAGCATTTACAAATGGGCAAATTGGAGCTTTTAAGACTATTGCCGAAAGTTTCTCTGGTGCTTTAGGGTATCAACCTATGCTGCATATATGCAATACTTCTGGTGTTTTAAATTATCCTGATGCTCATTTTGATATGGTGCGCTGTGGCATTGGGCTTTATGGTTATGGGAATTCTGAAAAGGAAAGTGCTCATTTAAAACCTATTGCTAGTTTAAAAACAGTGATTTCGCAAATACATCATATAGAAAAGGGAGAGTCTGTAGGTTATAACCGTACTTACAAGAGTAATACTCCCTCAACTAAAACAGCCACACTGCCTTTGGGGCATGCCGACGGTATTAGCAGGATTTATGGTAATGGCAAAGGTTTTGTTACCATAAATGGGAAAAAAGCACCTATTGTAGGTAATGTTTGTATGGACATGATTATGGTTAATATTACCGATATTGATTGTAAGGAAGGGGATGAGGTTGTAATTTTTGATGGAAAAACCACTACTGCCGAAACGTTGGCAGAACATGCAGGTACTATTTCTTATGAATTAATTACTTCCATTTCCCAACGTGTTAAACGTGTAATCATCAAATAACACAACTATTGTTTAATAAGTGTTATTGAATAATATGTTTTATCTCCTTTCTGTATTGAGATGCACTTTTACCCGTAATGTCATTAAACTGTTTGTTGAAATGCGAAAAGTTATTAAATCCGCATTCATAACAAATATCAGCGATACTCATCTGGCTCTCATTTAATAACTTAGTAGCGTGCACAATGCGGTATTCATTTACCATCTGGGTAAAGGTTTTTCCAGTGGTTTTTTTAAAGTAACGACAAAATGCAGGTACAGTCATACTTACTTTATCTGCTATCTCGTCCAGAGCTATATGGTCTTGGAAGTTAGAATTTATGTATTTATAAATTACTTTAATTTTATCACTGTCTTGAGGGTTGGTCTCAAAAGCAATTCCATCTGCATTTAACAGTGTGTAATCTTCTGTATTTGCTAAATAGTTTAATATTTTTAGAAAACTAATAATACGCTTTAATCCTTGAAGTTCGGTAAGCGTATCTATTATTGGGCCTACTACTCTTTTGGTTTCTATACCAAAACGTATTCCTTTTTCTGCGCGGGCAAATAATGCAGAAACATTAGCCATTTCTGGAATGTTTACAAAATAGTCGCCTAAACAATTAGACTTAAACTGTACAGTAGTCTCAGAGCCATTGGCGGTTAACCTGTCTGCAAAACCATTATGAGGAAGGTTGGCACCTATTAATATAAGTTGACTATTATTAAAGTAGGATAAGTGATTTCCAATATGCGTTTTTCCTTGTCCTTTATTTACATATACTAACTCTAATTCTGGATGAAAATGCCAGAATGCATTGTTCTTGTCAACACGTTCTAAATGCTGTTTTACCAGTATAGAACTTCCAAAACTGGGAGTTACTTTTTCTAAAGTAGGCTTTTTGTTAATCATTGTGGCAATTTTAATGCAAATTTACCATTTATTATGCATTCATTGTATATTTTTTTACCTCAAAATTATACTATTTTAACTTAACGTTTAGTTAACATTTGTTTAACGGTTAAAATAGCATATAAATAAGCCAAAATTGTTGTTTTTTAGGATATGCATCCAAAGTATCTTTGTAATGTAAATGTGATGAATCACTTAAATGATTAAAGCATTTCAAGAAAGACATAGAAAAATACTGTACTGCACATAAAAAGTACATATATCATATACATTAATAATTAATTTTAATGTCTTATTTAGTTTAGTTGGTTAAAGTGGGCTGTGGTGGCCCACTTTTTTTTTGCTTAACACAAAAATAACTTTCATTTTTTTTATTTTTTTTTCAAAAAATTATTTGGGTTAATACATTATATATCTATGCTACATTACCCCATAAAATGTAGGTAATTAACTCAACATTATAGCATATTAACCCTATAGTGAGATAACATAAATTTAACAGATAATTTTGCATATAAATTGGTCAATTTCAATGTGTTACAGTAGTTCTCTTTGATGTAATTTTGGAGTGTAAAACGTTAAAAAATCCAAATCATGAAAAACGTAATTCACACTTCGAAAAAAGTATTTTTAATGGTAGCTCTATTGGTTACGGTTATAGGATACGCTAACGACAAATCATTTTACATTTCTAAAGGTGACGCCGGTAAAACCACACTCACTTTAATGGAGGTAAAAAAGGGAGATCTATTTACAATTAAAAATGAAAACGGTTTAATACTATATAAGGAAGCAATACAAGAAAACGGGGTCTATAAAAAAGGATTCGATTTAACGTCTCTTCCTGATGGTAGCTACTTCTTTGAACTTGATAAGGATATGGAAATTACTACTATTCCTTTTACAGTTAAAGCTAGTGATGTAGCTTTTGATAAATCAAAGTCTGAAACTGTTTTTAAACCTTTAACTGTAGTAAGAAACGATCATTTATTGGTATCTCAATTATCTCTTGAGAAAAAGCCTTTAAAAATAAAGATTTACCAAGAAGGTTCTACTTACTCCTCATCTTATGAATTAATACACTCTGAAACAATTACTGATACTAAGCATATTAAAAGGGTGTACAAATTACGTGATTTTAGTAAAGGGCAATACAAAATTGTTTTTATGACTGAAGGACAAAAATTTGTAAAATTTTTCTAATAATAGACTAATTCAAATAATCTAATTACTCAGGAGCGGACTAACTGTCCGCTCTTTTTTTGTTTTATGTATTGTACTTATACTAATTAAAAAAGCTTTAATTGTCCGTCTTTGTACTGGTCGTGTAAATTACAATTTAGCCTAGGCATCTTTTTGTTTTTAAAATATTGTTGTTGTGCTAATGTTACCAAGGTATTAATTTGCTCTGCAATTTTACCTTCTCCTCGCATTCTTGTACCATAGCGAGAATCGTTTAAAGTACCTCCATGACAACTTTCAATTTGATGCAATACTTTTTTAGCCTTATCTGGCATAGTTTTTTTAATCCAATCCGTAAAAATTTCTCCAATCGCACCATTTAGTCTTACTATAGTGTGCGCAATAGAAACTGCTCCATGATCTGCTGCTGCTTTTGCGATTTTAAGAACCTCATGGCTATTGATGCCCGGAATAATGGGAGCTATCATGACGTTTACTGGAATACCATGATTGCTTAACTCCTTTACGGTGTTTAATCGTTTTTTGCTTGTTGTAGTTCTAGGCTCTAAAATTCTTCTGGTATCTTCTATTAATGAAGTAATAGATATATTAACACCTATCAAGTTGTACTTTGCTAAATCTGTAAGTATGTCTAAATCTTCCAAAATTCCAGAGTTTTTGGTAATAATACCTACTGGATGTCTATATTTTAAAAATACTTCCAAACATTGTCTTGTAATTTTAAATTTTTGTTCGGCAGGTTGGTAACAATCCGTATTTCCCGATAATATTATGGGGAGTGCTTTCCAACTTTTCTTTTTTAGCTGTTGCTCTAATAATTTGGGAGCATCTTTTTTTACTAAAATGCGTCGTTCAAAATCTAACCCAGCACTATAGCCCCAAAATTCGTGTGTATTTCTGGCATAACAATAGATGCAGCCATGTTCGCAGCCTTGGTAAGGATTCATGGAATACAGCATACCAATATCTGGACTTGTTACTTTATTGACGATGGTTTTTGGAAAAACTTCTAGGTATTTGGTTTTATTTTTATCAGGACTTTCTCCTTGTTTTTGACAAAATTCCAAAAAATCATCACGCATTTCGTGACGCAATTCGAAGAAACGGTTAGGGACGTTAAGTTGTGCACCACGTCCTTTAATGGCAGATTTTGAGTTCATTTTAATAAAATATAGGTTATTTTGCTTGAGAGAAGCCCAATAAAATTAAATATTATTTCTTTTGAAAAATGTTAAAGTAAAAATGGGTTATTAACAAACACCACAATTGGTAAGATGCTATTTAAAGTTTTAAAAAATATAGACGTAAATACTTGGCATTGAATTTGTTTGTAACAAAGAGGTAATTTTAACCACTAATAAATAGACAAGATTAACATTTAAAAGAAAAACTATGATTCATAAAGGGATTTTAATCGCAGGTAGTGTTTTATTGGGCACTGCTGTAGGTGTTTTATTGGCACCAGATAAAGGAAGCAATACCAGAGAAAATTTAAAAAAAGAAGGTAAAGACATAAAAGATCAATTGGTAAAAGATTTCTCTGAAGTTAAGGAAGACTTATCTAAAACGGCAGCTTCTGGTAAACAAAAACTAAAAGAGGATATTAAGGATTTAGCTTCTAAAACAAGTTATAAAACAGAAAAAGCAATTACATTTATTGAAAAACAATTGGCTATTCTCAAAGAAAAAAACAGGACCCTACAAAAGACTAGTTAGGTTAATTGCCCGAAAAGTTTGCCTTTCGTTTTTCTAAAAAGGCTGTGGTGCCTTCTTCAAAATCGTTGGTTCCAAAGCAGTTACCAAATTCCATAATTTCGGTTCGGTAACCATTAACGCCTTCTTTAAAATTCGCATTTACAGCTCTAATGGCCGCGCTAATAGCAGTTGGGGAATTACGTGCGATTTTGGTCGCAAGGGTATCGCACACATCCAAAAGTTCACTTTGCGTTACTATATGGTTAACCAAACCATAGCTTAAGGCTTGATTGGCATCTATCATACTCGCCGTCATAATCATTTCCATAGCGCGTCCTTTACCTACCAGTTGCGTTAAGCGTTGTGTACCACCATACCCGGGAATAACACCTAGAGATACTTCTGGTAACCCCATTTTAGCATTGTTACTTGCTACTCTAAAATGGCATGCCATTGCTAACTCTAATCCTCCACCAAGAGCAAAACCATTAATTGCAGCAATTACAGGAGTACTTAAATTTTCAACAAAATTGAAGAGTAATTTTTGTCCGTTTGCAGCTAAATGTGTGCCCTCTTCTACGTTAAAGTCGGCAAATTCACTAATATCTGCACCAGCTACAAAGGCTTTTTCGCCACTGCCAGTAATAATAATTACTTTAGTGGTATTATCGTTATCAGCTGCTTTAAAAGCTTCATGCAGTTCTTGTATCGTGTCTTGGTTTAGTGCATTTAATTTTTTAGGACGATTAATAGTTATGGTTGTAATACCATTTTCAGAATATACTAGTAAATTGGTATAGCTCATTTTATATTATGTGTTAAGATTCTTTTGGAAAAACTACCTTAAAAACGGTGCCTTTATTAGTTTCAGTGGTAAACGAAATAGTACCGTTATAGTTTTCTACAATATTTTTTACCATAGCCAAACCTAGCCCCATACCACTGGTTTTAGTGGTAAATTTAGGTTCGAATATTTTACTCCTGTTGTCTTCAGAAATTCCAGAACCGTTGTCAGCCACAGTAATAATTACATTTTTATCATCTTGCCCAACGTTTACTAAAACTTGAGGGGTTTTGTTTTTTGGTATGGATTGAATTCCATTTTTAACCAGGTTTGTTACCACTCTAATGAGTTGTGTTCTGTCAAATTTGGCAATTATTTCATCATCATCAGATGTAAATACAATATAATCTTCATTAAAAATATCTAATGCTAATTTTGTAATATTTGTGACATCTAGTGTTTCTTTTTGTTGCGCGGGCATTTTGGCAAAGTTTGAAAACGCCGATGCAATAGAGCTCATGGTATCTATCTGCTGAATAAGTGTTTTGCTATATTCGTTTAGTTTGGCAGTAATGTTTTCATCATTAGGATCAAACTTACGTTGAAAGTTCTGTACTGTTAAACGCATAGGGGTTAATGGATTTTTAATTTCATGGGCAACCTGCTTTGCCATTTCTCTCCATGCTTGTTCGCGTTCACTTCGTGCCAGTTGCACTGCACTCTCCTCAAGCTCATCTATCATGTTATTGTAAGAGTCTATCAAGGTTGAAATTTCTTGACTTGAATCTTCAATTACAATTTTTTCATTTCGTTTTTCAAGCCGTGTTGCTATAATTTTTTCACTAATCGTTTTAAGTGATTTTGTAATATATTTTGATAACAAAAATGCGATAGCAACAGCAATAATTAAAACAAATAAATAGGCAATTCCTAACCTGCCTAAAAACTCATTTAGCTCTTTTGATAGAAAATCGTCCCGCTCTAAATAAGGTAAATTTAAAATGGCTAAAGGTTTAAACTTTTTGTCATAAATAAAAGTGTAAGAAGATTGATAGGTAGAGCCGTTTTCAGTTAGTTTATCAACATAACGATGATCTGCAGTATTTGAAATGGCATTTAAAATATGCGTTTCAATACATTTATCTTCCTCGTCAGGTTTTAAATCTGCTTTTGAGGTTATAAGCAAATTTCCCTCTAAATCGTATAGGTTAACCTGCAATTGATGAATGTCAGCAATGTTACTAATCTCATCTTTGAAGATTAAAGGAATGTTTCTTGTTTTTACTTCCCAAGTGTTTTGTCTCCCGTTTAAAACGCGCCTTAAATGTGTTTTGATATTTTGTTCTTTACGATTAAGACGTTGTATGTGGTACTCGGTGGTTTCTTCGTTGTATTGATAAATGGCTACAGCAGCTATAAGTACTGAAGCTATAAGTACCAATACTATCATCACAATAAAAATACGTGTACGTAAAGAGAGTTTTTTTAGTTTCATTTGCGGTTTTAATGCATTAAATATAACAATAATCACACCAAACCCTTATGTGTATTTTTTAAAATTGGATAGTTGGATGGGAGAGAAGAGGAAGATGGTTAGGCTTAAAACATAAGATAACAATAGAGGTGTTTATTCTTTTTAAATGAACACTAATGTGAAGCACTATCTTTTTGTTGTTAATGTGCTGCAACAACATTAGTGTTTTTTATCTTTTTGACTCTCACGCATTTTATCTAGGTTTTCCTTGGTTAACATATATTCCTTTACGTCTCTATCTTTCCATCGGTAATAGGAGAATATAGGGAAAACAACTAGAAACAATAATGCTACTCCAGAGCCAATTAACTTTTGGGAGTAATCTGATTGAATTGTGAATCCTGAAATAATCAATCCAGCGCTAGCCAAGGTTAGTATTATTATGAGATATTTCATTATGGTTATTGCGTAACGTTAATAAGTTGTCGCCTGTAAGCGGTTAATAATTTAGATTTGGAGATGTACCCATAATATTTTCCATGTTTAATAACCGGTAAATTCCAAGCGCCACTGGTTTTAAATTTCTCCATAATACTATTCATGTTGTCTTTTTCGTAATTAATGATGCCCGCATCAGCATGCATTAAGCTTTCTACATCTACTTTGTCATATAAATCTACATTAAACATCATGTGCCTAATATCGTCTAAACGGATAACTCCTAAAAATTCCCCTTTCTTATTAACTACTGGAAAGTGATTTCTTGAAGATTTTGCCACTGCATTCTCAAGAACTTCACGGAGTTTCATTTCTGGTTTTAAGATGATAAAATTGGTCTCAATTACTTTGTCTATTTGAAGCATCATTAACACATTTTTGTCTTTGTTGTGTGTAATTAACTCGCCACGTTTGGCTAACTTTAAAGTGTATATGGAGTGGGAAATATAGTATTTAGTAATGGAGAATGAAATGGCAGCTACTAACATAAGCGGTACAAATAGTTCATACCCACCTGTGATTTCGGCAATAAGGAAAATTGCAGTTAAAGGCGCATGTAGTACACCAGCCATTAAACCTGTCATCCCTATTAGCGTGAAATTAGATTCTGAAACATGAAAATCTAATCCTAAATTATTGATGATTTTAGCGAAAGCATTCCCTAAAGCACTACCCATTACAAGTGTTGGAATAAATACGCCACCAACACCACCAGCACCAAAGGTAGTAGTCATGGCAATGGCTTTAAAAATAGCAATACCTATAAGTAACCCAATTACAATCCACACATTTTCTAAATCTAAAGTAAAAGGTGTTGTGCCTATAGCAGCGATATGGTCACCTTTTAGAAGATTATTCATCACTCCATACCCCTCACCATAAAGCGGTGGAATAACATAAAGCATGGTGCCAATAGCCAATCCGCCAATTAAAAGGCGTTTAGCACGACTTTCAAATTGTTTAAAAAAATTAGTGATACCAAAGAATACCTTAGAGTAATATACCGACATTAAACCTGTAACGATACCTAAAACAGCATAAAATCCAATATCGTTAATTTGGAATTTATCAGTGAGTTCAAAGCGTAACAACACATCTGTACCCAAGAAAAAATAGGAAGTAACAACTGCTGAAACAGAAGCCAGTAGCAAAGGAACCAACGAAGCGAATGCGATGTCTAAACTAAAAATTTCAATAGCAAAAATAATTGCTGCAATAGGTGCTTTAAACATAGATGCCATGGCCCCAGCCGCTGCACAAGATACAAGTAGCAATCGTGTTTTGGTGTTCATGTGAAACAAACGTGCTGCGTTAGATCCCAAAGCAGAACCCACGCTTACTGCGGGCCCTTGTAATCCTACAGAACCACCAAACCCCACTGTTAAAGGGGCGGTTATTAATGCTGCATAAATATTGTATCTGGGAATAATACCGTTAAGTTTAGATATGGCGTGCAGTGTTGTTGAAATACCATGCCCAATGTGTTTTTTTAGCCATGTTTGCTTGATAATATACACTAATAATAATCCAACAATAGGTAAAATAAAATAGAGTGAGCTTTGGTAATCTTTAAACACATTGGATATAAAAAATGCTCGTATAGCATGTGTTAAGTTTTTTAGCGTCACAGTTCCCAATCCTGCTAAAAAACCAACAAGAATACTAAGTATGTAGATAAATTGACGTTCGGAAATATGTTTGTATTTCCAAATCAAAAATTTACGTAAAATACTTTTAAAACTCATAATTATTGTTTCGGTTTTAAAATATCAGTACCTAAATATTTATCGTCTTTATTCATATACCAAGCCCTAATCTTTGGCATTTTAATACCGTTAATAGTTTCTTCTTTTGAAAGTAAAATATATTCTCCGTCATTCTTAGACTCATCATGGAAAAATTGATATACTTCCATAGCAAAGTTTTTGGGATTGAAATAGAAATACCATGTATCTTCTCCCACATCTTTTTCATAAGTGACTTTTAAAACAAGATATGTTTTTCCTTTAAATTCCTTGGTCTCCACCGTTTTATGCACTACTGTCCCTAGGTCTTTTAATTTCATAGGTAAACCATACAAATATGTATAATAGTTTTGATAGAGCTTTGCACGTTCTTTACTTAGATTTTGAGATTTTAATGTAGTTTCTGAAGGTTTTTGGTCTCCCATAAAAACTATGGTAATACTATCTTTATTTATGATGTATTCTGAAATAGTATCGTTTACTTTTGATTTTACTGAAAAGAATTCATTCGGTAAATCTATAACGATTTTACTATCTCGATTTGGCTTTCCAGGGATTTCCATAGTAATATGGAAGTTGTCTTTAAATATAGGCCAGTTGTTATTTGGATCATGGTAGGTAATAGCCTTTTCTAATAATTGTTCGCCAGTTAAGTTTTGAGAAAACCCTAAACAGGAAAATAAAATAAAAGTAAAATAGAAAAAGCGTTTTATTTGCATGATTAAAATTAACAAAAAATCCCGCAATTGCGGGATTTTTTTGAGTTATGATTTTATGTTTAGTTTTAAACTTAGTTCTTCTAATTGGTCGTCATCAATAGGAGCTGGCGCATCTATCATGACATCGCGTCCTGAATTGTTTTTAGGAAAAGCAATGAAATCACGAATGGTTTCTTGTCCGCCTAAAATAGCTACTAATCTGTCTAGTCCAAATGCCAATCCGCCATGTGGAGGTGCACCATATTGAAATGCATCCATTAAGAATCCAAATTGTGCTTTGGCTTCTTCTGGAGTAAACCCTAGATAATCAAACATCAAGGCTTGTGTTTCCTTATCATGAATTCTTATAGAGCCACCACCAATTTCGTTACCGTTTAATACTAAATCGTAGGCATTAGCTTTCACAGCTCCTGGATTGGTTTTTAATAATTCTATTTGTCCAGGTTTTGGTGCTGTAAATGGGTGGTGCATCGCATGGTAACGTTCGGTCTCTTCATCCCATTCCAATAGCGGGAAGTCCATAACCCAAAGTGGGGCAAATTCATCTGGTTTTCGTAAACCTAAACGTTCTGCTAACTCCATACGTAATGCACTTAGCTGTGTGCGTACTTTGTTGGTGTCTCCAGACAATACACAAATGAGGTCTCCTGTTTTTGCACCTGTAACTTCAGCCCATTTGGCTAAATCGTCCTGATCGTAAAATTTATCTACTGATGATTTAAATGAGCCATCCTCATTACAACGGCAATAGACCATACCTAATGCACCTACCTGCGGACGTTTAAGCCAATCAATCAGTTTGTCAATTTCTTTTCTGGTATAACTATTACCACCTGGAACTGCAATGCCAACTACCAATTCTGCAGTATTAAATACATTAAAATCTTTATGTTGCGCTACTGCATTAAGTTCGCCAAATTCCATGCCGAAGCGAATATCTGGTTTGTCGTTACCGTATAATCGCATGGCATCGTCATACTGCATTCTAGGGAATTTTTCAACAGAAATACCTTTAACTTCTTTAAGTAAATGTTTTGTTAAACCTTCAAATGCATTTAAAATATCTTCTTGCTCAATAAATGCCATTTCACAGTCTATTTGGGTAAACTCTGGTTGTCTATCGGCACGTAAATCTTCATCTCTAAAACACTTTACAATTTGAAAATATTTATCCATACCACCAACCATCAACAACTGTTTAAAGGTTTGTGGTGATTGTGGTAATGCGTAAAATTCGCCTTCATTCATTCGGGATGGTACCACAAAATCTCGCGCTCCTTCTGGGGTTGATTTTATTAAATAAGGTGTTTCAACTTCAATGAATCCCTCATTTGATAAATAATTGCGAACCTCTTGGGTAACTTTATGTCTAAAGATTAAGCTGTCTTTTACTGGATTTCTGCGAATATCTAAATAACGGTATTTCATCCTTAAATCCTCTCCGCCATCTGTATTGTCTTCTATAGTAAAGGGAGGTAATTCGGCTTCATTTAATATGTTTAATTCTGAAACTAAAAGTTCTATATCTCCAGTTGGCATGTTGGGGTTTTTAGAAGCACGTTCTACCACGGTTCCTTTAGCTTGAATTACAAATTCACGACCTAAATTCTGCGCTTGTTCTATTAATTCTTTGTTTGTACGTTCTTCATCAAAAACTAATTGGGTAATGCCATAACGATCTCTTAAATCTACCCAAACAATAAAACCTTTATCTCTAGATTTTTGAACCCAACCCGCTAAGGTAACTTCTGTATTAATGTGTGCAGCTCTTAATTCGCCGCAATTATGACTTCTGTACATTGTCTTGAATAATTGAGGTGCAAATTTACATAAGTTATAGCATTAATTGTGTTTTTGTCTGTTGAATTTATATGGGTTTGTGGATGTATTCTATTATGGGGAATCAGGAAAGTTGTTTAAATTAAAACTAGTTATAGGCCTCCCCAAAACGTTCAGGACAATATGATTAAAATAAAAAGAGCCACAATTGTATTGTGGCCCTCTCGCGCTATTAATCTGAGTTAGTCAGAAACAATAACCTTTATGCGTTTTCAATACGTTTATCCATATTAAAAACTTCTTGTTGGTTTTTAATTAAGCTTACTTCAGCAGTTCGGTTTTTATATAACCACATTTTGAATTTAGTGACTAAATAGAACAGAATAGGCACCACAATAAGTGTTAAGAACGTGGCTATGAATAACCCATAAATAACCGTCCATGCTAATGGTCCCCAGAAAATTACATTATCTCCTCCTATATAAATGTTGGCATCAAACTCACTAAATAGAGTAAAGAAATTGATATTAATTCCCAATGCTAATGGTATTAAACCTAAAATGGTTGTAATGGCTGTTAATAGTACAGGGCGCAAACGTGCTTTTCCACCTTTTACAATAGCTTCTATTAAATCATCTGTTTGCAAATACTGTTCATCGTCTAAATCTAATTTTACCTTTTTTCTATCAATAAGTAACTGTGTATAATCAAGGAGTACCACACCGTTATTTACAACGATACCTGCTAGCGAAATAATTCCCATCATGGTCATCATGATAACAAAAGCACTACCTGTAACAACTATTCCTCCAAATACGCCTATTAAACTCAAGAAAATAGCCAGCATAATGATGCCTGGTTTTGAAACTGAATTAAACTGGAAAATTAAGATGAAAAATATTAAACCTAGACCAATAAAAAACGCACTCATTAAAAATGCCATTTGTTTATTTTGTTCTTCAATTTGTCCTGTATAGTCTACCTTTACGCTATCTGGTTTCTCGGTAAATGACTTCATTTCATTCTGAATTTGAGAAACGATAGCTCCTGCATCTGTAAATCCTGGTGATAATGCAGAATATAGTGTTACTACACGGCGTACATCACGGTGTTTAATGGCACTAAATCCTGAGTTGTTATTTTGCTTTGCAACAGTAGATACGGGGATCTCTTTAATTTGTCCTGTTGCCATGTCTCTAAACGTAATTTTCTGATTAAAAATGGCACTGGTATTGTATCTGTTTTCCTCGTTAAAACGTACATAGATGTCGTAATCCTCACCATCTTTTTTGTAGATGCCAGCTTTCGCACCAAAAATAGAATTACGCAATTGTTGCCCCACTTGTCCTGCGGTAACACCAAGTTCTCCAGCTTTTTTACGGTCTACCAAAACCTGCATTGATGGTTTAGACTTATTTACATCGATTTTTAATTCATCTATACCTTGAATATTCTTAGAGTTGATAAAATCGCGCATTTTTTCTGCGGTAGCAATTAATTCTCCATAATCGTTCCCCTCTAATTCTAGGTTGATAGGGTAGCCTGCAGGTGGCCCAACAGCATCTTTTTCTACTGAAATGGCCACGCCTGGGTAGATGCCTTGTAAATCTTCCTGTACTTTCTTCAATAAAACATTACTATCAGCGCCATCCCTGAATTTGTACTCGCGCATGGTAGCGGTAATTTTTCCTCGATGTGGCATTTCTGCTGCCGAACCACCATCGGTTTGCGGATTTCCTGCGCCCTCACCAACTTGGGATACAGCACTTTCTGTAAGGAAATTAAAATCTCCTTTCATGTAGGCTTCATCATTAATTATTTTGTATACACGCTCTTCTATATCCTTTGTGATAGCATTGGTTTTTTCAATATCAGTACCTTCAGGATATTCAATATATACTATAATTTGGTTTGGTGTATTGTCTGGGAAGAACTCTACTTTGGTTCTTTGACTTCCAACTGAAGCACCAAACCCCATAAAAGCGATAAATAATAATACAACAGTGCCAATCGCTATAAATCCAGGTTTTCTACCACTAAGTGCACCACGTAGTACTTTTTCGTAGAAACGTTCCCATTTTGGTAAAATTCTATTTTGGAAGCCGTTTGCCCATGAACGCAAGAATAAGCGATACATCCAAAGTAAAATAACCACAACAATCATTAGCGTGCCTAAACCTCTATAGCTTCCTCCGAAAATTGTTATTAATAAGCCAATACCACCTACAATTGCTGATATTTTTATAATATTTTGAAGTGGCATTTCTTTGTCTTCTATTGCCATGTATTGGGAAACTAATACGGAGTTAAAAAAGATAGCTACAAATAATGATGAACCTAAAACAACACCTAAAGTTTTTGGAAAATATACCATAAATTGCCCCATTACACCAGGCCAAAGTCCAAGAGGAATGAATGCTGCAACCGTGGTAGCTGTAGAAATGATAATAGGGAAAGCAATCTCTCCAATCCCTTTTTTGGCAGCTTCAATACGACTCATGCCTTCTTCTTTCATTAAGCGGTACACGTTTTCTACGAGAACTATTCCGTTATCTACTAACATACCAAGTCCCATGATTAGTCCAAATAAAATCATTGTATTCATGGTAAAACCCCATAAATCGAGTATCATTAAAGACATGAACATAGACATGGGTATAGCGAACCCAACAAATAATGCATTTTTGAACCCTAAAAAGAACATTAAAACTGTAACTACGAGTATGATACCAAAGATGATATTATTTACTAAATCGTCTACCTGGCCAATGGTTTTAGATGATTGGTCATTTGCAACAGTAACTTGCAAATCTAGCGGGAATACATTCTCTATGGCATTGTCAACTATTACCTGTATTTGCTCGGCCGCAGCTACCATGTTTTTACCAGCGCGTTTTTTTACATCAAGCATTACTACAGGATGCCCAAATTCTCTGGCATAGGTAGTTTTGTCTTCATCCTTAAAATTTACTTTGGCTACATCGCGCAAGTAAATAGAGTTGCCTTTTTCAGACTTTACAACAAAATTTTCAAGCTCATTTGGGTTTTCAATTTCTCCAATAATTCTGATAGTACGACGTTGTCCACTGGTAATTAAATTTCCGGCAGACATTGTCATGTTTTCTCTACTAATTGTATTTATAATATCATCAAAGCTCACTTGAGCAGCCATCATTTTGTATATGTCTACTGCAACTTCAACTTCTTTTTCTTGAGCGCCTCTAATGTCTACTTGTTTTATTTCTTGTAGGCTTTCAATCTCATCTTCAAGATATTCTCCAAATTCCTTTAACTTATCTACGGGATAATCTCCAGATATATTGATGTTTAGAATTGGAATTTCTTCAGACATGCTTAAATCAAACACATTAGGCTCTACTTTGGCACCATTAAATGTTGGCCAGTCTTCGCCTGAAGTTTCAGAATCTACCTCATCTTTTACTTTTTGTTTGGCAGCTTCAACTGTAATACTTTCATCAAATTCAACTATTACTATAGAGTAGTCTTCTTGTGATGTTGAGGTAATTTCTACTACATTACTCACCGTTTTTAGCTTATCCTCAATAGGATCGGTAATTAGCTTCTCAATATCCTCAGCAGTATTTCCAGGATAAACAGAGCTAATGTATATTTTGGTTTCCTTAATCTCAGGGAAGTTCTCTCTTGGCATACTAAAATATGCTCCTGCACCTAGTATCAAAATCAAAGTGATTAAGACATACATGGTGGTTTTATTATTTATAGCCCAAGATGATAAAGGAAACTCCTTATCTACTTTTTTGTTTTTATTATTCTTAGTCATGAGTCTGTAGTCTTTAGTTGTTAGTTCTAGAGTCGTTAGACTTTAGATATTTTTGTAAGCTAGATGTCATTTTAGATAATTCCTCAAGTTTCACTCTATTTGAGTAATCCTCCTCTTTATCTAAATAATCTAATCTTTTTGCTATCGTAGAGCATACCACGCATTCTTTTATTGATCCAGATGCGATATTTAAATATCTATTAAATTGAGCGTTAGTGTCTCCTGCACCTTCAGCTATATTTAATGCTATGGAAATTGAAGCTCTTTTGAATTGAGAGCTTAAAGCATAATTTTCACTTTTAGGAAAATCTTTAGTCATTTTGTAGGTATCATCAATAAAGTCTAAAGCTTTTTGATATACTTTCAAATCTTCAAAGTTGAATTTAATCGGGTTCATTATTTTACTATTTCCAAAGACTAATTACTACTGACTATCAACTAATATTTTAACATCTTGCCCTTCTTTTACGCTTCGCGCACCTTCTTCAATAATTTCATCGCCATTATTGATTCCAGAAAGTACTTCAATATCATCGCCTTGCGTTTTTCCGGTAGTAATAATTGCTCTTTTAGCTTTTGCTTTTTCTCCTGATTTACCTGTTACAGTGTACACGTATTGTTCTCCTTCGGCATTTTCTGAAATAATACTTTGCGGAATTAAAATTGCATTTTTGTTGGTATAATCGTTAATCTTCAGTTTAGCAGTAAGATTAGGTTTTATTGCAATATCTTTATTAGGGAGAGCTATTTCAACTTTAAAGGTTCTATTTGCTGGGTTAATAAAGTTTCCAGCTTGACGAACTTTAGCATCAACATCTTTTCCTAACACAGGGAAGTTTACTTTTACTTCCTTGCCAGGAGTGATGCTTGAAACATAACGCTCTGGGACATCAGTTTCAATATACATGTCATCTAAATTAACAATTCTAAACAGTTGAGATTGTCCTGGTGCTACAACACTACCCTGATCTGTAATTACATCGTCTATAGTCCCAGAAAATGGAGCACGAACAATAGTTTTACCAACTTGTTGTTGTAACTGATTTACCATTTCGTTTTGGGCTTCGTAATTAGATTTTGCTTGTAAAAATTGAATTTCGCTACCAATTTTCTGATCCCACAAGCGTTTTTGACGCTCAAAAGTGGTTTTTGCTAAATCTGCTTGAATTTTTACTTGTGCTAATTGCTGGCTTAAACCTCCATCATCAATTTTGGCAAGTGTTTGTCCTTTGCGTACTTTTTGTCCCTCTCGCACATAAACTTTGGTAAGTACACCGCCATATTCTGCTGAAATTACTACATTTTGTTTAGTGCTCACATTACCTTGTAATTCAGCAAAGTGGTTAAACACTTTTTCTTCAGCTTTAAAGGTTGTGATTAATGGGATTTTTTCTTGAGGATCTAAAGTCTTGATCTCTTTTTCTAGTAATTTAAGTTGTGCAGAAATTGCTTGAACCTGAGCGTCTAACTCAGTTTTTTTCTGCCTTATTTGTGTTAAATCTTTAGAAGCAATTATATCTTCTACAGATTTGTTTTTATCCCCTCCACAAGAGGTTAAAATCAGGGTTGCCAGTACTAGCGGATATATATATTTCATTTTGATTGATTTTTTTAGTTATTTATAGTATTTAGTACAGTATCTAATTCAGCTTTTTTATTAATAACATTAAGCATAGCTTGAAGAAATTCTTGTTGCGACGTGTAAAGTTGGGTTTGCGCTTGTCTTAAATCAAAACTTGAAGAAATACCTTCATAGAATTTTGTTTGATTCTTTTTCTCTATGCGTTCAGCAAGATTCAGATTTTGTTTTTTATTGTTGTAATCTTCAATGGAAAACTTATAATCACTTTTGGCAGAAGCTATTTGTAATTTAAGTTTTTGGGTTGTCTCGTTCAACTCTTCTTTAGATTTTTCTAAATTTATCTTAGCACGCTGTGTTGCTGCACTTCTTTTACCTGAACTAAATAGTGGAATGTTAAGACTTGCATTTAAAGTAGCTGTACCAATCCAACGGTTTTGAAAGTCTAGAAAATCAAAAGCATTTCTATTTGCTATATACGATCCATTTAATGATGCGTTAAGTGTTGGTAAAGCTTTACTTTTTTCTAACTTTACTAGTAACTCTTTGGATTTTTTATCGTTTTGAGCGATTCTATAATCTATGTTATTGTTGATATCGAAACTGGAGTCTAAAACATTTAAAGCAATATTTTGAGTGGTAAGTAATTCTAAAGAATCCGTTAGTGTTGTTTCATTATCAATATCAGTTCCTATGGTAATGTTAAACATCTGATAGGCTAAATCTTTTAGTCTATTGGTGTTGTTTAAATTATTTTCAACTCCAGATAGTGTTATTTGTAGCTGTTCTACACTTTCTTCCTCACCTAAACCGTTTTCATAAATCTTAGTGGTTTCATACAGGTTGTTTTTTAAAACCTTAATATTTCGTTCTAAAATTTTTATGCTCTCTTCAGCTAGTAGTACATTACCATAAGCATTTATAACGGCTTTCCTAATCTCTAAATCTGTTTTTTCTTTTGCATTTCTAGAAATCTCTAAAAACACTTTGGCAGATTGCAAACCTACTATGTAGGAACCGTCAAAAATCATTTGAGAAATGTTAGCCCCAGCAATCATTGAGTGTTTAGCACCAAAATCTGGTACGCCGTCCATATCAAAATCTATAGCTTCAAATTGCTGTTTTATTTGATTTTGATAGTCGATACTTGCATTTACCTGAGGAAGTCCAATAGTGGTAGTTTCCCATTTTTGTTTTTTGGCAGCTTCAACATCACGTTGCGCATTTTTAGCACTTCTATTGTTTTCAAGAGCATAGTCTATAGCCTCTTGTAAAGAAAAACGCATTGGTTTTTCTTGTGCATTTAGAGCATATAAGCATAGAAAACTAAAGTATAAAATTAGTTTGTGTTTCATTTTATGATTGATTTGAATTGATGTGATTATTTAATATTTCTAATCCTTTGGGGGTACAAATGCCACGTAAATGATATTCTAAATAGTTACTCATGAGCATTGGCATTGAAAATTTATCTTTAGGGAATAATTCGTCGTCTTTTATAACTATCATTCCGTTAAAATATATTCTGGAAATAAAATCTACATGAATATTCTCTCTGTATATACCAGTTGCAACACCTCTGTTAAGATTACTTGTTACACAATCTTGCATCACGCAAAATTGTTTTTCTTTTAAACTTTTAAAGATTAAGGGGTAGTACTTTTGCAATTGATATTGCGGAGACGATTTTTCGTTTTTTAAATGCTCCATTACAAATTGCTTGATACTAAATATTTCTTCAATGGGATTTTTTTCTAAGGCACAAATTTGATTTATCCCCTCTGAAATAAAATGGAATAAATTTAAGGTTGAGGCCTCTACGAGTTTTGTTTTATTGTCAAAATGCTGATAAATAGTTTTTTTAGACATGCCAAGTTTGTTGGCAATATCATCCATTGTAACACTTTTAAACCCGTAGCTTAAAAATAAATCTGTTGCTCCTAATAAAATCTTTTCTCTCATAATCGAGTGCAAATATAGTTCAGGAAACTTTAGAAACAATAAAAGTTTCCTGAGTTTTAATATTTTTTTAACATCAATTTTACTTTAAAACGATTTCTCTTTAATCAACGGGGACAATATTTTAGTTTTTTTAGGGTTGAAATACCTTAACTTTTAAAAATAGCTTGCCCTAATAGAATGAATTACTTTATTTTTGTTTGATGCTTTCAATAGAAAAATACCAGAATGAGTTTATTGATTACCTCAAGGCTTATTCAATAAGAAAAGAGCCTCAGAATTTATATAAACCTATAGACTATATATTAAGTTTGGGGGGTAAACGTCTTAGGCCTGTACTTACTTTAATGTCTACAGATATTTTTAATGGGGGTTATAAAAAGGCTTTAGATGCAGCATTGAGCATAGAAGTGTTTCATAACTTTTCATTAGTTCATGATGACATTATGGATGATGCACCCTTAAGGAGAGGGGAACAAACAGTTCATGAAAAATGGGATATTAATACTGGAATTCTTTCTGGAGACGCCATGTTAATTATGGCGTATCAGTTATTTGAAAACTACGAGCCCAAAACCTTTAGGGAACTTGCAAAATTATTTAGTAAAACAGCATTGGAGGTTTGTGAGGGACAACAATATGATGTGGATTTTGAGACCAGAAATAATGTAACTATCCCAGAGTATTTAAAGATGATTGAGTACAAAACTGCTGTTTTAGTTGGTGCAGCCATGAAAATGGGAGCTATTGTAGCCGGTGCTTCAGAAGCTGATCAGCATCATATTTATGAGTTTGGAAGAAATTTAGGTATTGCATTTCAGTTACAGGATGATTATTTAGATGCCTTTGGCAATCCAAAAACTTTTGGAAAACAAGTAGGAGGGGACATCATAGAGAATAAAAAGACTTATTTGTATTTAAAAACCTTGGAGTTTGGTAATGATACAGAGCGAGAGCGTTTAGAACATTTGTATACTACAGATACTGCTGATGCAGAAGAAAAGATTGTTGCAGTTAAGGGTTTGTTTACATCTACTGGTGCAGCCCAAGCTACTAAAACTGCTGTTGAAGATTATACTACCAAAGCTTTTTCTGTTTTAGATACCTTAAATATTTCTGATGATAGAAAGCAAATTTTGAAGGAATTTGGAATAGGTTTAATGGGGAGAAAGGTGTAAATGGAAAGTCCTGCCTCATTTGACGATGTAATTATTAAGGCTAATGAATTAGAGTTGTACAAGAAGCTAATTCTTCAGCTTAATAAAGATTTCTTACTAGCTAATGTAGATTTAGATTTTCATGAAGATATTTTACCGTCTAGTTTGAAGTTAATTTTGCACGAAACAGTTTATAAATTAATACAAGAGAAATTTCCAGAATATTTAAATTTACTCTACATTATTGATGTTCCAGAACAGCAAGTAAAAGCCTTAAATGGAGATGATATTGTGGAACTCTCTGAGGAGGTTTCGTTTTTAATTTTAAAGCGCGAATGGCAGAAAGTTTGGTTTAGGCATAAATATTCTTAAAAGAAAAACCGAACAAAAGGTACCCACGGGTCTATATAAATGCTTTTTTCATTGTCGTGTAAAACATTATATCGCATACCAAAAATAACATTACCACTGCGGTAACCAGCTCCTAGAAATAATGCTGGGGACCAATACTTATCATCATCAGCATTAACCCTAATATCATATCTTCTGCTTACATTAAGTTGCTCGAATTCTCCTGAAAGTTGAATTTCAGGTATTACGTTATAAAGTCCAATTACACTTCCACCTAAAACGGTGGTTTTAAAAACATCCTTTTGGTTGTTAAATGTGGCATTTAATCCAATGCCTAAAGCGACCTTGTTGTTGAATTCGTATATAGCACTTGGTGCAATTGTAGCACCAAAAAAACCGTTGCCAAGGTTTAAACCCAATCCTCCACCGTATCTTACATTTTTCCAAAATTTATCTTTATGGTCTTGTGCTTTACTTTGGTGTATACCAAAAAGTAATAATGCAAATATGAGTAGGGTACTTTTAAAAACTGACATATCTTTTTTTTATTAAAGATACTAGAATTTTAAGCAAAAAAAACCACGCTATTAAAGCGCGGTATATTTTCAAATGGATGTGTAATTAATATATAATGTTTTTAAGAGATGTCTCGATTTCGAAATCAAAAGTATAGTTACTTCAAGTTTTCAACAAATGGGTACCATAACTTTTAGATGATGGGACAAATAACTCGTTAAAACTCTAAAAGTGCTTGCACTTTATCTATTCATCGATATTTTTTTGAAGTTTTAATCTAGAATTATGAATTCAACACGTCTGTTTTGTTGTAATTCATCAGCTGTACATTTCGATTTGCAATCTATTTTAGGTTGCGTTTCGCCAAAGCCTTTAAACTCTAGTCTACTTTTGGCAATACCATTTTTTATCAAAAACGCAACAGCAGAAGCAGCACGTTTATTAGATAAATTCATGTTGTAAGCTTCTCGCCCTTTATTATCGGTATGTGCATTTATAGAGAGTCTCATCTCAGGGTGTTCCCTTAATACTTTTACAATTTTGTTTAAAGAAACATGAGATTCTTCCTTTAAGCTCCATTTCGCAGAATCAAAATAGATGTTTTCTATTACTATAGATAGCTTATCATCAACTTTTTCAATTACAGGAGGTGTGGTATCTAACTCAAGGGTTTTATTATAACTAGTAGGTGTGCCCTCACTGGCTGTAAAATCAAAAGTTTTATTGATGTAGCCGTCCTTTTCAGTACTTATGGTATAAACCTCAAAAGGTAAAACTCCAAAATTATAAGCACCATTATTATCAGTTAATTGTTTTGCAACTTCATTCCCATCTTCATCTTTTAAAACAACTACTGTATTGGGTAAGTGTATTTTAGATTCAGAGTGTACTACAAAACCTTCTAGGTTTTGCTTCACTTCTTCATTAGTGGCCACATACATATCATAACTGCCTTTACCATTAGGTCTGTTAGATGATAAATACCCTTTGTTTCTTTCAGCTAGAAAATAAGCAACTTCATCATAAGATGAGTTTAAAGTATTTCCCATATTTCTTGGGGCTTTAACACCCTTTTCCAATATTCTGCTCACAAACACATCATAACCTCCTAGGTTTTTATGTCCTTTTGATGAGAAATATAAATACACACCATCTAGGGATAGAGACGGATATTTTTCATCTAAAGGTGTATTAACATTAGGGCCTAGATTTTCAGGAGTGCCTAACGAACCATCAGGATTTATATCAGCAACATACAAATCGTAGCCACCATAAGAATCGTTCATGTTAGATGAAAAGTACAGTTTATCTCCCTTTGGACTAACAAAGGGGTTTTCTATGGAAATATTAGCTTGATTGATGGATAGTAACTCTTGGTTTATCCAGTTACCATGAGAGTCTTCTTCTAAATCAGCTCTATATAATTTGTATTGTAACGAGTTTTCTTTACTGCTTCTGGTATAGTATACGGTTTTTTCATCAGGAGTAAATGTGAGTTGGTCTTCGCTATTGTTAGTGTTTAAAATTCTAGAAAATAGGAGTGGGGTAGACAAATCGCCGTCTTCTTTAATATCAAGACAAAATAGGTCTTTGTAAGCCTCGTTTGTATTTGGATCTATTTTAGCGAGTGCTCCAATTTTTTTAGAAGACACCATAATTAATTTGTTTAAGAAAAAACCAGAACCAAATTCAGAATATTTAGAGTTTACACCTGCATTTAATAAACTAAAATTATAGCCGTTAGTGCCAATATTTGAAGACGAAGTAACCGCTTTATTTGTGTCAATATCATTTTCTACGACAAAACTTGAAGTATCTTGGCCGTATGCGAAAGCAAAAGATAATACAATCACTGCAAAAACATTAATTTTCATAATGTTGAGGGGTTTAATGGTTAATTGAATTTAAAAGTATTATGAAAAGAGGTATTGAGGAATTTTTTTGGACAAATCGCATGTTAAAATCGTTAACCTATTGAATTATAGTGTTTTCTATAAACTAAGCGTTTAGTTTTAGTAATTCGTCTATATAGTCTCTTGTGTTGGATAGTCTAGGTATTTTATGTTGGCCACCAAGCTTATCGTTTTGTTTTAGCCAATCATGAAATAGTTGAGGTCTAGCAATGTTAATGGTAGGCTTATTTAATGTAATATTATTGTAGCGTTTCGCTTCATAATCAGAGTTTAACGATTTTAGAGCATTATCAAATAATTCATTAAAGTAGTGAATGTCTTTTGGAGGCGTTTTAAACTCAATCAACCATTCGTGGGCACCTTTATCTTTACCCTGCATAAAAATTGGAGCAGCCGTAAAATCTACAATTTCTGCTTTGGTGCGTTTACATACTTTTTTTAGTGCAGTCTCGGCATTTTCAATAATTAGCTCTTCTCCAAAAACATTAATGTGATGTTTGGTTCTACCAGATATTTTAATACGATAAGGGTTTAAGGACGTAAACCTTACCGTGTCACCAACTTTATAACGCCACAATCCTGCATTGGTGGTTATAATTACAGCATAGTTTTTATTTAATTGTACTTCACTTAAAGGAATAGCTTTTTCATCTGAAGTAGCATATACCTCCATAGGAACAAATTCATAAAAAATTCCGTAATCAAGCATTAGCAGTAATTCATCAGAATTGTTTTGGTCTTGAATGGCAAAGAAACCTTCTGATGCGTTATAGATTTCATAATACTTAAACTGCTTATTAGGCAGTATTTTTTTATATTGATCTTTATAAGGTACAAAGCTTACGCCTCCATGAAAATAAACTTCTAAATTTGGCCATACATCAAGTAAACTTTGTCGTTCTGAGGTTTCTAAAACGTTATTCAATAGTACTAGCATCCACGAAGGTACACCAGCAAGACTGGTAACATTTTCGTTTATGGTTTCATCAACAATGGCTTGCATTTTGTGTTCCCAATCGCTCATTAAAGACACTTTATTGCTTGGGGTGCTGCTAAATTCTGCCCAAAATGGCATGTTATCAATTAAAATAGCAGATAAGTCGCCAAATACAGTACCGTTTTCTTTATACAACTCTTTACTGCCTCCAAGTCTTAAACTTTTACCGGTAAATAATTGAGAATTTTCATTGTTGTTTAAGTACATGCACAATAAATCCTTACTTGCAGCATAATGGCAATCTTCTAAAGATTCTTCACTTACTGGAATAAATTTACTTTTTGCTCGTGTAGTGCCACTAGATTTTGCAAACCATTTAATGGGTGTGGGCCAAAATATATTGTTTTCTCCTTTTCTAGAATGCTCTATAGTATCTTGCCAGCCATCGTAATTTTTAATAGGCACACGTTCAGCAAAGGTTTTGTAATTTTTAATGGAAGCAAAATCATAATGCTTGCCAATTTCTGTGTTTTTGGCAAAATCCAATAAACTTAAAAGGAGTTCCTCTTGCACTTCATTAGGGTATTTTAAAAACAATTCAATTTGATGAAATCGCTTCTTGAGAAACCAGGATGCAATGGAATTAACTAAGGGAATTGGCATATTTATGCTATCTTTAAGTTTTTAAAAATAACACTTTTTTTTATATGACCTATCAAGGTGTTTTGAGAAAAATGGAGACTGAATTTGCGAGTCCAATCCAATACTATTTAGTGTTTGAAAATGATTTTGTTAATATAAATCAGCTACTTAACAAACGCATTAAAATGGAATTTGTTAGGTATCAATGTTTGAATTGTGGGTTAGATAAACCTATTTATAGGCAAGGTTTTGATAAGCAGTGTTTTTATCAAGTGCCGCAAGCTGCAGATTGGGTAATGCGTCCTGAATTAAGCAAGGCGCATATGGGTATTGAAGATCGTGATTTAGAATTTGAGAAAAACGCACAATTACAGCCGCATATTGTGTATTTGGCTAATTCTAGTAACGTAAAAGTTGGAGTAACCAGAAAAAGCCAGGTGCCAACCCGTTGGATAGATCAAGGTGCTCACGAAGCCATAGAGATTGTTGAAGTACCGAATCGTTACTTGGCAGGAATTACTGAAGTAGCATTAAAAGATCACGTGGCAGATAAAACAAACTGGCGTAACATGCTGAAGAATGATATTAAGGATGAAAATTTGGTAGAATGGCGTGAACGATTAAAATCATTCATTCCAGAGGAAGTTCAAGATTATTTCATTGCTAACAATTCCGAAACCAATTTAGAATTTCCTGTACATAGATATCCAGAAAAGCCCAAGAGTTTAAATATTATTAAGGCTCAGTCTTATGAGGGTACGTTAGTTGGTGTAAAAGGGCAGTACCTAATTTTTGAGGATGATATTGTTTTTAATGTGAGAGCTAATGAAGGGTTGGTTTTGGATATTTCCCTTCTTTAATACTCATCAAGAATATTGTGATAATTAGTTGCCCAATATGTTTTATAATACATATAGGTTAACGCTCTGGATTAGAGCAATACACATAAGTAATACACCAGTTATTTTATTGATAATAAGGGAAATGTTGCTAATCTTATTTTTAATAACCAAACTCACTTTACTATACCCATAGAGTGTAAATAGTTTTCCTAAATACACTCCTAGAAAGAATAAAAACAACACAGAAAAGGATGATTGTAGTGATAACATAAAATCGTTATTGTTTAATACGCCAAAGGCAATAATCCAAAATATTAAAACTGGAGGATTTAATACTCCTAAAATAAACCCCGTTGCGTATTTAGATTGTATTATTTTTAGTTTTTTAGGTTTGCTTTCCGTTTGCTTTTTAAAGAAAAGGTAAGAGCCAACAACAAATAATATAGCGACAATGGCGGTTTGAATCCATAAATTTTTATCAAAGAAATCCCGTATAACTTCGTTACAATCTAAAGCGTAGTAGGATAGTAAAACTTCTGCAAGGCCAGCAGTTAAAGCAATTTTAAATGCCTGTTTAGCATTTTCTTTAAGTGTTGTGTTTATTACTGCAATGTTAGAAGCTCCAAGTGGTAATGCACTTAATATGGAAGCAAAAATTCCTATGATTAGATATAGAAGTATCATAGCAACTTTGTAGTATTAAAGTATAAAAGCTTACAAACAAAAAATCCCGCTTACCTTAGTAAACGGGATTAGTATTATGTTATGAGAAAGATTATATTTCTTCTTGGTCTCTCAAGCTTTGTATATAGGCAGCCTTTTGGATTTCGCGACGTCTTTTAACAGAAGGTTTAGTGAAATATTGATTTTCTCTTAAATTCTGCATTACTTGAACATTTCTATGCTTACGCTTGTAACGCTTTAAAGCACGTTCTATATTTTCTCCGTCTTTTACAATAATCTTTAACATATATGTAATCTATTTTTATTCTAAGTATTTATTAAAGGGTTGCAAAGTTGAGGTTTTTAATTATGAAAACCTAATTTATAGTGTTTTACTTTTAAATGGGGTGTCAAATACACGATAAATATTCTTGTTTTGTAAATATTAGCCTGTATTAAGCTTTGTAAAACAAGAAACTAGTATTTGTCTAAAAACACTAAACTGCTACAGCACCTTTAATATGAGGATGGGGATCATAATCTACCAATGTGAAGTCCTCAAAATTAAAATCGAAAATATCTTTAATTTCAGGATTAAGCATCATTTTTGGTAGCGGACGAATATCACGGGATAATTGTAACTCTAATTGATCATAGTGATTACTGTAGATATGTGCATCACCAAAGGTGTGTATAAATTCTCCTGCCTCGTAACCACAAACTTGTGCCATCATCATTGTAAATAGAGCATAAGATGCAATATTAAATGGAACTCCTAAAAATATATCTGCACTGCGTTGGTACAACTGGCAAGATAATTTTCCGTTAGCTACGTAAAACTGAAAAAAAGCATGGCAGGGTGGAAGCGCAGCTTTTCCGTTAGCTACGTTTTCTGAAAAACTTTTGGATGTATCTGGTAATACGGATGGGTTCCAAGCAGATACTAGCATACGCCTACTATTGGGATTGTTTTTTAAGGTATGAATGACGTCTTTTATCTGATCAATTTCATCACTATTCCAATTACGCCATTGGTGTCCGTAAACAGGTCCTAAATCTCCCTGCTCATCAGCCCATTCATTCCATATGCGTACGCCGTTTTCAGTAAGATACTTAATATTGGTGTCGCCTTTTAAGAACCACAATAGTTCATAAATAATCGATTTTAAATGCAGTTTTTTTGTGGTAACCATAGGAAAACCTTCACTTAAATCAAAACGCATTTGGTATCCAAACACACTTTTGGTACCTGTGCCAGTGCGATCTCCTTTTTCATTTCCGTGTTCTAAAACGTGTTTTACTAAATCGTGATATTGCTTCATATTAACCAATCCGCTATGGCGGAAATATCTTTTAAGTTATACATCTGCTTAATAAAAAACAGCGATTACGAATTTAAAGAAAAAGAGAGGTATGTATCGGCTTTTAAAGTTGAGAAATATTAAAAGTTATTAACTGGTTCTGTCTGAAATTTAACTCTTGAAGACAGGGATTTAAAAGGTAATGCCTTCTATTTTTTTGAAGTTTTGGATGGCCTTACTATCAGATAGTAAAGATATGTAATGACATACCGAAAGCAAACGTTGGTAAAGACTTTTTTCACTAAAGTTTATGGTTTTGGGTAACTGCTGTATAATAAGCTTGTCATAATTTGAAGCAGTGCCATTAAAGCTATTATTTACAGCATTGGTGTACACTGTAAGGAGTTTGTTAATGATTTGGTATCCAGCAATTTCTTTACCAATCACTTCTTCAGATTGGTAAATATTTTCTATACTTATTTTAATGATGTCATTTATTTGGGCTTCAAATTTACTTTTGTCAAGTAGCGCACTATTAAACGTTCCGTTTAGAATGGCATCTTCATGTTTCATGAAAATGTCTACAGTGTCTTTAATAAGAGCACCAATGGCAAGGGCACGGAGATATCCTATACGATCTTCTCTGTTGGAAAGGGCATAGTAATTTTCTGGTTTAATGTTCTGGCGTATTACTTTAGAGAGGTATTCCAAGGCATATTCTTCTGGGATAAGACCAAGGTTAATACCATCTTCAAAATCTATAATAGTATAGCAAATATCGTCTGCTGCTTCTACTAAATACGCTAGTGGGTGGCGAGAATAACTTAGGTGTGCGTCATTACGTTTTATAAGCCCTAATTCATTGGCCACATCAATAAATGCTTCCTTTTCAGATTGAAATATACCGTATTTTTTATCTGCAATGTGTTGTGTTGGTTTTTTGGGTAGGGATTCTTTAGGGTACTTTGTAAATGCGCCCAGTGTAGCGTAGCTTAAACGGAGTCCGCCTTCACGTCCAGCCCTACTTTGTGTAAGGATTTTAAATCCGTTTGCATTTCCTTCAAAATCACAAAGGTCTTGGTATTCTTTGTCGGTTAACTGGTCTTTGTATTTGTTGCCCTTACCTGTTTTAAAAAACTCCCCTATAGATTTTTCGCCAGAGTGTCCAAAAGGAGGATTACCAATATCATGAGCCAAGGCTGCAGTGGCTACTATGGCACCAAAATCGTTGGCTTGATAACCGTGTATGTTTTGTAAGTGAGGATGTTTTTCTAACACTTTTTGCCCCACTTGTCTCCCTAGAGAACGTCCAACAACGCTTACCTCCAAACTATGGGTTAAGCGTGTGTGTACAAAGTCGGTTTCAGATAATGGGATAACCTGTGTTTTGTCTTGTAAACTCCTAAATTCCTGAGAAAATATAATACGATCGTAATCTACCTCGAACCCTAAGCGGGTTTCGTCTTGTTCTTGTCGTAGTCGTTTATTGGTGTCGCCAAAGCGCTTTAAGGAGAGCAGTTGTTCCCAGTTCATAGTCAAAATAAAAGATGAAGCAAGATACTAAAGAATTTGGTTTTGCAAACGTGTTTTTTCGTTTAATAAACAGTATAAATTTATTATATAATGCTGGTAATGCGTGGTTCTAGTAAAATGTGAATAAGAAGAACGATCAACCAATAATCATCCCTGCAATAGTGGCTGAGATTAAAGAGGCTATGGTGCCTCCAATAAGGGCTTTAATACCAAATTTAGATAAGGTTTTTCGTTGTCCGGGAGCTAATGATCCGATGCCTCCTATTTGAATACCTATTGATGCAAAATTAGCAAACCCGCATAGCATGTATGTTGCCATTACTACGGATTTTTGATAGTTTAAATGTAGTGGATTAGTAATGTCCTTAAGTTCTACAAGTTGTATATACCCAAGAAATTCACTGGCTGCTAGCTTGATACCTATAAGTTGCCCCATCATCATGGTATCTTCTTTGGCAACACCTATTAACCACATTAAAGGAGCGAATATTGTTCCCAGTATTGCTTCTAACGATAGGTTGTCGTAGGGACTATTATTGGCTACCCACTCATTTATACTACCAATGGAGCCTAATTTAAGTAATCCGTAATTTATCATGGCGATAAATGCAACAAAAACTAGTAACATAGCGGCAACGTTAACTGCTAACTTTAAACCCTCTGTTGTTCCATTTGCAATAGCATCTAAAATGTTAGATCCTATTTTTTCATTACTCACTTTAACATCAGTATTTACTGGTTTAGTTTGGGGATAAAGTATTTTTGAAATCACTATAGCGCCTGGTGCAGCCATAACGGATGCGGCCAATAGGTGACTGGCGAAAAATTCTCTTAACTCTACGTTCTCTCCACCTAGGAATTGGATGTAAACAGCCAAAACTCCACCAGCAACCGTTGCCATACCTCCAACCATGACTAATAAGATTTCCGACTTATTCATCTTTTCTAAATAGGCCTTAATCATTAAAGGTGCTTCTGTTTGCCCCAAGAAAATATTTCCGGCCACACTCAAACTTTCAGCGCCAGATATTCCCAGTATTTTCGTGAGTAGCCAGGCTAATGCTTTTACTATTTTTTGAATTACACCCAAATAAAACAATACTGAAGTAAGTGCAGAAAAGAATATAATTGTGGGTAATATTGAAACGGCAAAATTTATTAAGGAACTTTCAATTTCTCCAGAGCCAAATGAGCTAAACAGAAATTTTGTTCCAGCTTCTGTAAACGTTAAAACTTTATTGAATGCTTTGCCCAAATATTTAAAAATAGCCTTTACAAAAGGTACTTTTAAGATTAGGATAGCGAGTACTAATTGTGATGATAGGCCTACAGCTACGGTTTTCCAATTAATCGCTTTTTTGTTACTACTAAATAAGTAAGCTATAAAAATAAGCGATAGCATTCCTAAAATACCTCGCCAAAGACTTTCTAAAGAGAAACCCTGACTTGGGATAATAGTCGTATTGCTAGTACTCGGAATGGTGGTTTTTGAGTTCTCTCTGGGTATAGAGGTAGTGTCGGCGATGAGTAGCGTGCTGATTTTATCGCTTACTTCTTTTGAAACTTCGGTTTTGGTAGTTTCGGTAGTATTAAGGTTGTCTTGAGCAAATAGTGGTGCGCTGCACAAAAATAATATGAAAACAATACCACATAAAAATTGCTTCATAAAAAAAATTAGCGTTTAGAAATTTCATCCCTAATACTTGCAGCCTTTTCGTAATCTTCGTTTAAAACGGCTTCTTCCAAAAGTTGATGTAATTCTTCCAAAGATTTTGATGAGTAGTCTTCTTTAGATACTGCAGGTTCTAATTCCCCTGCTAAAATATCATCTACTAACACACTATCTTCGCTATCGTCTTCATCTTCTTTTTTGGTGTCTACTTTTAGATAAATACCTGCTTTATCTAATATATTTTTATATGTAAAAATAGGAGCATTAAACCGTAACGCCAAAGCAATGGCATCACTGGTTCTGGCATCAATAATCTCTTCAATCTTATCACGTTCGCAGATTAAACTAGAATAAAAAACACCATCTACCAATTTGTGAATGATAACTTGTTTTACAACAATGTCAAACCTGTCGGCAAAGTTTTTAAACAAATCGTGAGTTAGGGGTCTTGGGGGACGAATTTCCTTTTCTAAAGCAATGGCAATAGACTGTGCTTCAAAAGCACCGATTACTATGGGTAGCTTTCTATCGCCCTCAATTTCATTCAATATTAAGGCATATGCGCCATTTTGGGTTTGGCTGTAGGATATGCCTTTTATATTCAATCTTACTAAACTCATATCTTCATTTAAAAACGCAAAGAACTGCTTAAATTACAACTTTACCAACTGTAAAAACAGTTTTTGGCATGAAATGCTAATTTAAGCAGTTCTAGAGTACTTTACAATTTATAAAAGTAAATTATTCTTATTGGGCTTTAAAAGCTTTGAGTTTTTCGATAAGTTGTGGTACCACTTCAAAAGCATCGCCCACAACACCATAATCTGCAGCTTTAAAGAATGGTGCTTCTGGGTCTGTGTTTACTACAACTTTAACTTTTGAAGCATTAATTCCAGCTAAATGCTGAATGGCTCCAGAAATTCCAATAGCAATATATAGGTTAGATGCTACAGGTTTACCGGTTTGTCCAACATGTTCACTATGAGGTCTCCATCCTAAATCAGATACTGGTTTAGAGCAAGCAGTTGCAGCACCTAAAACATCGGCTAATTCTTCAATCATTCCCCAATTTTCAGGACCTTTTAAGCCTCGTCCTGCAGAAACCACAATTTCTGCATCAGCGATGGTTACCTTATCTGCGGCTTTGTCTACAGATTCTACTTTTACACCAGATTCTGAAATCGTAGACGAAAAATCTTCTGCATTTGCACTACCACTATTTTCAACCAGTCCGAAGGAATTATTAGAAACACCAATAATCTTTGTTTCAGATTGTATTTCGGTTACCTCGAAGGCTTTATTGGTAAATGCAGAGCGTTTTACCTTAAAAGGACTAGTACTTAATGGTGCTGCTACGACGTTTGATGCGTAACCAGCATTTAGTCCGATAGCTAAAAGTGGTGCTAGGTATTTGCTGTCTGCACTAGAACTTAAAATTACCACCTGGGCATTTTCACTTTGCGCAGCTTCTGTTAAAACACTGGCATAAGTTTTAGCACTAAAGTTGTCTAATGCTGAGTTAGATACTTTTAACACTTTATCTACACCATAATTTCCTAATTCTGATGTGTCTTCAGCGTTAATAACCACTGCGGTAACTGTTGTGCCTAATTGGCTTGCAACAGCTTTGGCGTAAGATGCCACTTCAAAAGCAGCTTTTTTGAATTTATTTTGTTCTGATTCTGTATATACTAAAACTGACATAATTCTTCAATATTTCAAATTAAAAATTCCAAAATGATATCATTAGGATTTGATTCTTGGTATTTAGGCTTTATATAACCTTAGCTTCATTATGAAGCAAATCTATCAACGCATCTAAATTATCTGGTGCCACCAATTTAACTGCGCCCTTCGCAGCTGGTTTCTCAAAAGAAACAGAGGTTGTACCAGCACTAGCATCAACAGGTTCAGCTACCGTTAACGGTTTTTTACGTGCCATCATGATGCCTCTCATGTTAGGAATTTTAAGGTCGCTTTCTTCCACCAAGCCTTTTTGTCCGCCAATTACTAAAGGCAACGTTGTAGATACAGTTTCTTTACCTCCATCTATTTCGCGAGTTGCAGTTGCAGTTGTACCATCTACTTCTAAACCTATACAATTGTTAACAAAATTAGCACCTGTAATACCGGCTAACATCCCAGGCACCATACCGCCATTGTAATCTATAGATTCTCTTCCGGCTATCACTAAATCGTACCCACCATCTTCAACTACTTTTGCCAATTGTTTAGCAACTGATAAACCATCTGTGGCAGCAGTGTTTACCCTAATTGCAGCATCAGCACCAATAGCTAGAGCTTTACGTAGTGTAGGTTCGGTTTCAGAACCACCAACATTTACAACGGTTACATTTGCGCCTTGTTTTTCCTTAAACCACATGGCTCTAGTTAATCCAAATTCATCATTTGGGTTAATTACATATTGTACACCATTTGTGTCAAATTTTGTATCCCCATCTGTGAAATTAATCTTTGATGTGGTGTCTGGAACATGACTTATACAAACTAATATTTTCATAAATCTATTTATATTAAAATGTCTTTTTTTTTCGCAGGTACGAAGTTAGGTATTTTATTTGAAAAATACTATGCATGCATAGTAAATTTTTAAATAAATCGTATACTCAAGTAAGCCTTAATTACTATTTTTGCAACTCGATTTAAAAGAATGTAAATGAAGACAATTCAATTCAGGGAAGCGATTTGCGAAGCGATGAGCGAAGAAATGCGCAGAGATGAAAGCGTATATTTAATGGGAGAGGAAGTAGCAGAATATAATGGTGCATACAAAGCATCAAAAGGTATGTTGGATGAATTTGGAGATAAGCGTGTTATTGATACACCTATTGCAGAACTTGGTTTTGCGGGTATCGCTGTAGGATCTACCATGACAGGAAACAGACCAATTGTAGAGTACATGACGTTTAACTTCTCTTTAGTTGGTATTGATCAAATTATAAATAACGCTGCAAAAATAAGACAAATGTCTGGTGGGCAGTTTAAATGCCCTATAGTGTTTCGTGGGCCAACAGCATCTGCCGGTCAATTAGGAGCTACGCATTCGCAAGCTTTTGAAAATTGGTTTGCTAACACGCCAGGACTAAAGGTAGTTGTGCCTTCAAATCCGTATGATGCCAAAGGATTGTTAAAAGCCGCTATACGTGATGACGATCCAGTTATTTTTATGGAAAGTGAGCAGATGTACGGTGATAAAGGCGAAGTGCCAGAAGGTGAGTACATTTTACCAATTGGTGTTGCAGATATTAAAAGAAAAGGAGAAGATGTTACCATAGTTTCTTTTGGGAAAATTATTAAAGAGGCATACAAAGCTGCAGATGAATTAGAAAAAGAAGGTATTTCTTGTGAGATTATAGATTTGCGAACCGTTCGTCCAATGGATAGAAAAGCAATTCTAGAGTCTGTAAAGAAAACTAATAGATTGGTTGTTTTAGAAGAAGCATGGCCTTTTGGAAATGTTGCTACTGAAATTACTTATTTAGTACAAAGTGAAGCATTTGATTATTTGGATGCACCAGTTGTAAAAATTAATACAGCAGATACACCTGCACCTTATTCGCCAGTATTACTTAAAGAATGGTTGCCAAATCATGAAGACGTGATCAAGGCTGTAAAAAAGGTAATGTATAAATAAAATAAAATTTTTTACGTTATATAAACTTCATCAGCACATTGCTGATGAAGTTTTTTGTTATATGAAGACATCTAATTTTTAAATCTCGTGCAACCTAGGACATGTTTTGTGTGTCTATATTATTGAGAATTGTGTTTTAAATGAAGATAAAACTACTTTTTGCCCTTTTTCTACTAAATGTTTGCGCTCTTTTGGCGCAAACAAAAGTAAGTGGTTATGTATTTGACGAACAAAATCTACCTATTCCATTTGCCAATGTTATATTTTCTGGAACTACAGAAGGCACCATAACCGATGAAAACGGAAAATTCTATTTAGAGTCTGATGAAACCCGTGCAGCGCTCACAGTGTCCTTTATAGGTTATGAAACATTGAATGTTACCCTAGAACAAAAAGTAAACTATAATTTAAGATTTGTTTTAAAGGAAGAAGCCGCACAATTAAACGAAGTGGTTATTGTTTCGGGTAAACAACCAAAAAAGAATAACCCTGCTATAGATATACTTCGTAAAATTTGGGCAAACAAACGCAGCAATGGGTTAAAGCGATTTAATCAGTATGAGTATGACAAATACGAGAAGGTAGAATTCGATATTAATACCATTGACAGTGCTCTTATAAAAAGTAAACTGTTTCGGGGAATGGAATTTGTATTTAATCAGGTAGATACCTCAAGGGTAACAGGTAAAACATATCTACCTATGTTTATCAATGAAGCTGTTTCAACGGTGTATGGCGATAACATTTTAAACAAACAAAAAGAAGAACTAAGAGGCAATAAAAATTCAGGGTTTAGTGATAACCAAGTTATCATAGATTTTGTAGACGACCTGTATTCCGATTTCAATGTATATGATAATTTTTTGAAGTTTTTTGATAAGAGTTTTGTGAGTCCCTTATCTCGAACAGGCATTGGTACTTACAATTATGTACTATCTGATAGTAGTTATATTGATAATAAGTGGTGCTACAATATTATTTATTATCCAAGACGTAAAAACGAACTAACGTTTAAAGGTGATTTCTGGGTAGCCGATACAACTTACGCAGTTAAGGAAATTAACATGCAAGCATCAAAAAGTGCTAATATAAATTGGGTAAAAGACATTTATATAGAGCAAGAGTTTGAGGTGTTGAATGATTCCCTATTTCTTGTGAAACGCGACTATATGATGAGTGATTTTGCTTTTAATAAAAAAGAAAAGTCCAGAGGAATTTATGGAAAGCGAACGACGCTTTATGATAATTATAAGTTTGATGAACCAAAGGATAAAAAATTCTACGATAAAGAAGTTTATAATTACGACAAGGATGTGTATGACAGGGGCGATGAATTTTGGGACAAGAATCGTTTAGAAGCGCTTAATAAAGATGAAAAAGGGGTGTATAAAATGTTAGACACCTTAAAAACCGTTAAGAAATTTAAGCGTTTGTATAATTTAGGGAGTATTCTTGCATCTGGGTATATTGAGTTTAACTCCCTGCCGTTGGATTACGGGCCTATTTTTTCCACATTTGGGTTTAATGACGTGGAAGGTTTGCGTTTAAGAACTGGAGGAAGAACCTATTTTGGACGCAACGATTTATGGCGTTTAGAAGGGTTTTTAGCTTACGGATTTAGAGACGATAAGTTTAAATATGGTATTTCTGGAAAGTGGTTATTGGATAAGAAAAACCGATTGATAATTTCAGGTGGTAATCGTCGTGATGTTGAACAAATGGGGGCGAGTTTAACAAATTCAACAGATGTATTAGGTCGTAGTTTAGCCTCCTCTGCCGTAGTTACGGCAGGTGCTAATGATAAATTGACTTCGATAAATTTAACGAGTTTTGCTGTAGAGGCTGAGCCTTTTAGGAATTTGATATTACGTTTAGGAGCAAACTATCGGACGCTAGAGTCTGCATCTCCAACATTTAGTTTAGATTATAACTCCCCAACAGGTGTGCAATCTGAAATTAAACAATACGAAACTACGTTTTCACTAGCGTATTTTCCAGGACGAAAAATGACAGGTTTTGGGGTGGAGCGTAAAACAGCAAATGATGATTTTACACGTGTATTTGCTCAAATTAGTCGTGGGGATAGAAGTATCCTCAATAGCGATTTCGATTATACTAAAGTGCAGTTTTCTTATTTAAAGCCATGGCAAGTGGGTGGTTTTGGTAGGTTAGCTACATCTATTGAGATTGGTAAAATCTTTGGAGAGGTACCATTAGGGCTTTTAAATGTAATACCAGGTAACCAAACCTATTTCTCTATCTATAATACCTTTTCGCAACTGGATTTTTATGAGTTTGTATCCGACCAATATGCGTCTTTTCATTTTGAGCATAATTTCAATGGGCGTTTGTTTTCAAGAATTCCGTTTCTGCGAAAGCTGAATTTAAGAGAAATAGTAAGTGTTCGTGGTGTTATAGCCAGTATTTCAGATGAAAACATTGCCTTGAATGATGTTCCTAGCAACCCTGCAAATTTACAGTTAGTGGCACCTAACAGAGAACCTTATTATGAGTATAGCTTAGGTATTGGTAATATATTTAAGGTGTTTAGGATCGATTTTAACTTCCGAGGCAATTATAAAGACGATCTACTTTATCCTAATGCTAGAAAGTTTGGGGTAACAGGTAGTTTTGGATTTTACTTTTAATGAGGTTTTGCTTCAGTTCCGTATTCTTAATAAGTGTCCAAAACTTCATCTTACAAACTGTGTTACCTGCTTAGTCTGCCTAATTTTTCTACGTTTTTTAACCATTTAGCTCTAAATTCTTCCTTAGATAGCCTAATAGGGCCTATAGTTGTAGTTTTTACTTTTTTTACCCCTATAAAATGCATAGTTAATTTTTTCATGGCCTTATGGCTAGGGCCACCATATACCCATCTATAATACCAACTAGGTTGATCTAACGTACAAATTATTCTGGCTGTTTTACCAGTAAAATGTTTGTCCCACCATAATGAGTTTTCTCTTTTACTAAAAGCAAATCCTGGTAGTAAAACCCTATCCAAAAAGCCTTTCATAATTGCAGGAACAGAGCCCCACCAAACAGGATATATCCAAACCAAATGGTTTGCCCATTTTAATATCTCTTGGCTTTTTAATAAATCAGGTTCTAACTCCATTCGTTTTCTATAACCATATTGAAGGTTTGGATTAAAATCTAAATCCGCAATTTTTATTTCCTGAATCTCGTTACCGGAAGCTGTAGCTCCTTTTTTGTAAGCTTCAGCCAAGGCGTAATTGTAGCTTTCCTTATCAGGATGTCCATATATTAATGCTATGCGTTTACTCATGTTTGTATTATTTTATGATTTGTTAATGTTAAAATACTTGTAATTAAAAAACATCTGCCTAGGATGTTTACCTGTTGTGCCAAATATTACTAGGATAGAAGAACAAAACATTGAAATAGAGATAGAATAAACTATAAAGTTTATAGGTACCTGCTATTGTGATATGATTTTTTTCCATTCTTTTTAAAATTGTACTTGCGGTTCATATAATATTAGCCATAGTATATGGGCGTTTATAAACATGTTTTAATCCTATCTTCAAAAGAGTGGCTTATAGGCTTTTCTTTTTTAAAGAATTTGAACAAAGCTAAACTAGCAGGTACAGTTAAATAAAACGAGCAGATAACAAAAGTGATAATTCCACTAAAGACGGCTAAGATTTGTGTACTTGTTTCTCCTATATAATCTTGTAGTCCTATGGTGTATTTATATAGATCTATGGCATAATCATAAAAACGAATTGACGCTTCATAGATTAACCAAGCTGGATAAAACCATTTTCTGATAGGTACCCACCATTTTCCCCAAATTGATTTTAATTGATTTTTGTTTGCTTCCATTTTTAAACCTTTTTGCAAAGATTATTTTAATGAAAGAAGTTTCATTTGATTTATATCAAATTCGGTTTTTTTTGGCTTCGTATTCTACTTAAAGTTTCAAGTGTGATCCCTAAATAAGATGCGATATGGGTAAGTGGAATTCTTTGGGTAATATCAGGATAAATATTAATTAAAAGTCTATACCTTTCATCTGCTTTAGTAAACTGAATAGTATGCAATCTTTCGCAAAGCCCCAGCATGGTTTCAGTTACTACTTCTCTAATTAATCGCTCAAAATCATGATGTTTATTGGAAAGGGTGTTAACAGTGTCTTTAGAAAATTTCAGTACTATTGAGTCTTCAATAAATTCTATGTAATGAGGGCTAGGTACGTTACCAAAAAAACTTACTATAGAAGCAATAAACTGATTCTCAAAGGTAAACCAATCTGAAATATCTTTACCATCTTTCAAATAATAGGCTCTAGCACAACCCTTGATAATAAGATAAGCTTTTTCGGAATATTGTCCCTCTTTAACAACAACCTCTCCTTTATTGAATGTAACCATTTCTAAATTAGAAATAAATTCTTTTTGACATTTAGTGGATAGCGGTGAGTATATTTCTCCTATTTTATTTACGATGCTTTCAAGATTCATTTATTCTATTAGGAATAACAATTGTTAAACGAAGTTCATCATTTTTTTTATCAACGTCAACTTTTCTCATGGTAGTGTTTTTATTTATTTATAAATAATATTTATGTTTTTCATAAAAAATATAAATAAAAATATATCAATCCTTTGTTTTAATTTTGTAGTGTAACAAAAAGAAAACGCAATGGAAGCAGAATTATTAAACGGTAGTTTCAAAAAAAATGAAGCCTTTAAAAGTGTAAATAAAACCGATAAAAAAGTAAAAATAGCTGTTGCTAAAGGTGATGGTATTGGTCCTGAAATCATGGATGCGACACTCAAAATCCTAAAAGCTGCAGGTGCTAACATAGAATCTAATTTTATCGAACTTGGCGAAAAAGTATATCTATCAGGTAATACTTCTGGAATTAAAACTGAGGCTTGGGAAACAATAGGAGATACAAAAATTATTTTAAAAGCACCAGTTACTACACCCCAAGGGAAAGGCTATAAAAGTTTGAATGTAACACTACGTAAATCTTTGGGTTTATTTGCTAATGTACGTCCCGTAACTGCATTACACCCTTATGTAGCTACCAATTTCCCGGATATGGATGTGGTTATTGTAAGAGAAAACGAAGAAGATTTATATGCTGGTATAGAGCATCAACAAACGGATGATGTAGTACAGTGTTTAAAGTTAATTACAAGACCTGGTTGTGAGCGCATCATACGTTATGCTTTTGAATATGCGAGAGCTTTTGGTAGAAAAAAAGTAACCTGTATGATTAAGGATAATATCATGAAGCTTACAGATGGACTTTTCCATAAAGTGTTTTTAGAAATTGCCGCAGAATATCCAGATATTATTAACGATTCACAAATTATAGATATAGGTGCAGCACATTTAGCAGCACATCCAGAGCGTTATGATGTGATAGTTACCTCAAACCTTTATGGTGATATCATATCCGATATAGCTGCTGAGATTGGTGGTTCTGTAGGTATGGCAGGTTCAGCTAATATTGGGAAGAATATAGCTATGTTTGAAGCCATTCATGGATCTGCACCAGACATTGCTGGTCAAAATATCGCAAACCCTTCGGGCCTTTTAAACGCTGCTGTTAATATGCTGGCCTACATAGGCCAAACAGAAATAGCCGACAAAATTAAAAATGCATGGCTAACAACCTTGGAAGAGGGTTATCATACGGCAGATATTTACAACAATAAGTTTAGTATAAAAAAGGTGACCACCTCAGAGTTTGCAGATGCAGTAATTGAACGTTTAGGAGAGCAGCCTAAAAAACTATCTGCAAGTACATTAACAAGTGGTACAGGTAAAATTACTATCCCAGAATATAAAAGAAAGGAAGCGAACAAGCAATTACTGGGTGTTGATGTTTTTATAGACTGGAAAGGTGCAAATCCAGAAGAAATAGGAGGTATACTCTCTAATATCAGCGCCTTTAAATTAAAATTAAAGATGATTACAAATAGAGGTGTAAAAGTGTATCCAAAAGGGTTAAAAGAAACCTATTGTACAGACCATTGGAGATGTAGATTTGTTGCCATAGATGCTGATATTGAAACAAAGGAACCCGTATACAAACCTGTAGAATTTGAGCAAGTTATTGCATTGCTCTCAAAATTACATAATGAAGGTATGGATGTAATAAAAACAGAAAACCTTTATGAGTTTAATGGTAAAAGAGCTTTTTCTCTGGGACAAGGTGAGTAAAAAAATTAGTTAGTTTAGTTAGTAGTTTGAAATTGTGATGAAAGACCCATAATTTCTTATGGGTCTTTCTTTGTTTTCTCATATAAGTAGATTAGTTTAATTTGAGTTGGTTAGTAGCACGATTTTAGGGAAAAAAATCGTAATAAAATCCATGATTTTATTCATGGATTTTATTATTGCGTTAAATGCAAAAAGCTCATCAAAATAGGGTTTCGGTTATCCTTGTGCCATACCATAAACAATTCGGTACGTTGAGGAATATTATGTAATTCAATACATTTAATTCCTTTTATATGGCTTGATGTTAAGGACTTGGGCACTATGGAAATACCAAAATTATTCTCAACTAATTTATAAATAGAACTGGCATGAATAGTTAGATGTGAAACCATTGGCATAAAAGCATGGTCTTTAAAAATTTGTAAAACCTTATCGTAATAAGACGCACTATATTCAGGGTCAAAAAGGATGAAGGGCTCTTCTTTTAATTGTGTTATATTTTTAAAGGTTGTTTTGTTTATTGGATGATCTTCAGGTAAAACCAAACAAAACGTGTCACATAAAACAGGTCGGGATGTTATTGTTGAGGGCAAATGTTCTAATCTTACAAAACCAATATCAATCTTAAAGTTTAAAAGCCCTTCAATTTGTTTTTGGTTGTCGATTTCCTTTAAATTAAAAACTACGTTAGGGTGTTCTTTTTCATATTTCAAAAGTAAATCGGGAATAACCTGTTGCATAGCAGAACCTACATAACCTAATTTTAATTGACCTCTCTTACCATCGTGTAGCAGTTTTGCATGATTTACGATATCATCCAATTGCTTTAAATGCAAACTAAGTTCTTGCTTTAGATACGTTCCTGCTTTGGTTAAAACAACCTTACGATTATGACGTTCAAATAATTGAATGCCCAAATCATCTTCCATCTGTTTAATCTGTCTGCTTAAACCAGGCTGTGAAATATAGAGGCGTTCTGCTGCTTTTCTAAAATGTAATTCTTCAGCAACCGCTAAAAAATACTTATAGTGGCGCAATTCTAATTGATTACTCATAGTTATCAATTTAGCGTTTAAATAGTCTTTTTAAACATCAAAAATAGAAATAACTTTGTGATATTCCACTAAGATTTTTGAGAATGGTATTCAAATATGGTATAGATGAATTGACTCTTGATAAAGTAATTGCTATTGCTGATGCTAAAATTGATGGTGTACTCGTTGATAAAGCAAAAGAGCGTATTGCTGAATGTAGACAAAAAGTAGAGGTTTTAGCTAATTCCAGTAAACCGGTTTATGGTGTAAATACAGGTTTTGGGCCTTTGTGTGATGTTAAAATTTCTACCGAGGAATCCAATAAGCTTCAGAAAAATTTATTAATTACACATGCCGTAGGTGTTGGAAACCCCATCGATAAGCACATCTCTAAACTTATGATGATTTGTAAAGTACATGCTTTGTCTCAAGGCTATTCGGGTATTCGTTTAAAAGTTATTGAGCGTATTCTGTATTTCATTGAAAACGACATGTTACCAGTTGTTCCTGAACAGGGCTCGGTTGGTGCTTCGGGAGATTTAGCACCACTATCGCATTTGTTTTTACCGCTTATTGGGCAAGGAGAATTTTGGATAGGTAATGAGATTGTAGATGCTAAATCTATTTTGAGAGAACATCATCTAAAACCAATTCATCTGAGAGCAAAAGAAGGGTTGGCATTGATAAACGGCACGCAGTTTATTTTGGCGCATGCAGTTACTGGGTTAAAAAAAATGCAATACCTTCTTGATTTGGCTGATGTGGCGGGTGCAATGAGTATTGAAGGTTACCAAGGGAGCTCAGCACCCTTTAAAGACGAATTGCATAAAATTCGTCCATTTTCTGGAAATATAGAAGTCGCTGAACGCATGTTTGCTTTACTATATAGATCTCAAAATGTAGATGCACATGAAAATTGTGAGCGTGTACAAGATCCATATTCTATGCGTTGCATTCCACAAGTTCATGGGGCATCAAGAAATGCATACTACCATTTAAAGGAACTTGCTGAAATAGAGCTAAATTCGGTTACAGATAACCCTATTGTTTTGAGTACTACAGAAGCTGTTTCTGGGGGGAATTTTCATGGACAACCTTTGGCTATGGCTTTAGACTATGGTTCTATTGCAGCCTCAGAATTGGGTAATATTTCAGATAGGCGATGCTATTTATTATTGGAAGGGAAATTCGGTTTGCCACGATTGTTAACTACAGGTGGTGGATTAAACTCTGGTTTTATGATTCCGCAATACACCACGGCAGCTTTGGTAACGGAGAATAAATCCTTGTGCTTTCCTTCTTCAGCTGATAGTGTGCCTACAGCATTAGGGCAAGAAGACCATGTATCCATGGGAAGTATTTCGGGGAGAAGGTTCAATCAGATTTTAGAAAATTTGGAAAAAATACTGGCCATAGAGTTAATGTATGCCGCACAAGCTTTGGAATTTAGAAGACCAAATACCTTTTCTGATATTATTGAAGCAAATTTCAAAATTATCAGGAAAAAGGTTAAAAGATTAGAAGACGACAGGCTTTTAAAAGATGATATTGATGCCATGATTACATTAGTTGCACAAGAGGCTTTCATTTTAAAATAAATTGAGTATGACCTTTGCAGAACATATTTTACAGGGGATACCGAATAAATTGCCAAACAAAAAATCAATTCCAAGTGGTGTCAATAGAGCACCTAAACGGAAGGATGTATTGTCTGAAGCTGAAAAAAAATTGGCTATACGCAATGCATTGCGCTATTTCCCGGTAGCATGGCACAGGGAATTGGCAACTGAATTTGCTGAGGAACTCAAGCTTTATGGGCGTATATACATGTATCGATTTAAACCAGATTATAAGATTTATGCTAGATCGATTGATGCATATCCTGCCAAGTCACTTCAAGCTGCAGCCATTATGCTGATGATTCATAATAATTTGGATCCTGCGGTAGCGCAACATCCCGAAGAATTAGTTACCTATGGTGGTAACGGAGCAGTATTTCAAAATTGGGGGCAGTATCTATTAACTATGAAATATCTAGCGACCATGTCTGATGAGCAGACACTTCATATGTACTCTGGGCATCCCATGGGGTTATTTCCATCTTCAAAAGAAGCACCAAGAGTTGTGATTACTAATGGGATGATGATTCCAAATTATTCGAAACCTGATGATTGGGAAAAATATAATGCATTAGGTGTAACACAATATGGACAAATGACTGCGGGGTCGTACATGTACATTGGCCCACAAGGTATTGTTCACGGAACAACAATTACCGTGATGAATGCCTTCAGAAAAATACTTCCTCAAGGAGAAACCCCAGCAGGAAAAATATTCTTAACCTCTGGTTTGGGTGGGATGAGTGGCGCTCAACCTAAAGCTGGTAGCATTGCGGGTTGTATAACCGTGTGTGCTGAAGTAAATGCTAAAGCTGCTAAAAAAAGATTTGAACAAGGCTGGGTGGATATTTTGATAGAAGATATTAATGCATTAATAAGTCGTGTAAAGATTGCACAAGAAGAAAACGAAGTAGTCTCCATAGCTTATATAGGCAACGTTGTTGAGGTTTGGGAACAGTTTGATAGGGCTAATATTTTTGTGCATGTGGGTTCGGATCAAACGTCACTACATATACCATGGACGGGTGGTTATTATCCTATGGGGTGCACATTTGAAGAAGCTAATAAATTGATAAAGGACAATCCTGAAGTCTTCAAACAAAACGTACAAACGTCATTAAAACGACATGCAGAAGCCATAAATAAGCACACCAAAAAGGGCACCTATTTTTTTGATTATGGAAATGCGTTTTTATTGGAAGCTTCACGTGCCGGGGCAGATGTGATGGCAAAAAACAATATCGATTTTATATATCCGTCTTATGTGCAAGATATTTTAGGCCCCATGTGTTTTGATTTTGGATTTGGACCATTCCGATGGGTTTGTGCTAGCGGCAACGAAAAAGATTTAGATACTACCGATGAAATAGCGGCAGAAGTTTTGGAAGGTATAATGAAGTTAGCTCCAAAAGATATCCAATTACAAATGCATGATAACATTACTTGGATAAAAAACGCAAAGCGAAATAAATTGGTTGTTGGCTCCAAGGCTCGTATCTTGTATGCTGATGCAGAAGGGCGTGCTAAAATAGCGATAGCGTTTAATGAAGCCGTTGCAAAAGGTATTATCGGACCAATTATCTTAGGAAGGGACCATCACGATGTTAGTGGTACAGATTCCCCTTTCAGGGAAACCTCAAATATTTATGACGGTAGTAAGTTTACTGCAGATATGGCGATACACAACGTTATAGGCGATAGTTTTAGAGGTGCTACTTGGGTATCAATTCATAATGGTGGTGGTGTTGGCTGGGGAGAAGTGATAAATGGTGGTTTTGGAATGTTATTAGATGGCACAAAAGAAGCTGAAAAAAAACTAAAAAACATGTTGTTTTATGATGTAAATAATGGTATTGCAAGACGAAGTTGGGCTAGGAATGAAGGTGCTATTTTTACCATAAAGCGCGAAATGGAACGCACACCAAATTTAAAAGTTACGGTACCCAATTTAGTAGATAATGATCTTCTAGAATCCTTGTTTTAATGCAAACACTTTTTATAAACATAAAGGAACTTGTACAAGTTAGGGAAAAACCAATGTCATTTGTTGGCGGAAAGGATATGGCAATTCTACCAACAATTAAAGATGCATTTTTATTAGTTGATAATGGATTGATTTCTGATTATGGTAAAATGGGAGATTGCCCAGAATTAAAAGATGTTGAAGTTGTTGATGTTTCAGGAAAAACAGTATTGCCAACTTGGTGCGATTCTCATACGCATCTTGTCTATGCTGGAACAAGGGAAGCCGAATTTGTGGATAGAATTAATGGGTTATCTTATGAAGAAATAGCGCAACGTGGTGGCGGGATATTAAACTCTGCGAAAGCGCTGCAATATATTTCGGAAGAAGAATTATACAGCCAAAGTAAAGTTAGGCTTGAAGCAATAATAAGATTAGGTACCGGAGCTGTCGAAATAAAATCTGGTTATGGTTTAAACCTAGCGTCAGAGTTAAAAATGCTTCGGGTAATTAAGCGGCTAAATGAAGATTATGCATTACCAATTAAGGCGACATTTTTAGGAGCACATGCAATACCGCAAGAGTTCAAAGACAACAAAAACGAATACATCAATATATTGATTGATGAGATGATACCAAGGGTAGCCGATGAAAACCTTGCCGATTTTATTGATGTTTTCTGTGAAACAGGCTATTTTTCTGTTGAAGACACAGACCAGATTTTAGACATAGGGACAAAATATGGGTTGATTCCAAAAATTCATGTAAATCAGTTTACTGCGATAGGAGGAGTGCAAGTTGGAGTGAAACATAATGCGTTGTCCGTTGATCATTTAGAAGAAATAAGAGATCAAGATATTGAAGCATTAAAGCAAACAAAAACGATGCCCGTAGCATTACCTGGATGCTCCTACTTTTTAGGGATTCCGTATACGCCCGCCAGAAAAATGATTGATTCAGGATTATCATTGGCTATTGCCACCGATTACAACCCAGGATCTGCACCTTCAGGAAATATGAATTTTATAGTGTCATCAGCCTGTATAAAATTGAAGATGACCCCGGAAGAAGCGATTAATGCAGCCACTATAAACGGTGCCTATGCCATGGGATTAGAAGGGCAAGTGGGCTCTATTACCAAAGGGAAATTGGCAAATTTTATAGTTACGAAACCTATTTCATCCTATAATTTTTTACCATACAGTTTTGGTAATCATTGTATCGAAAATGTATACTTAAAAGGTAGGGTTGTTGAATAATCTATTTTCAAACATAAATGCAGAATACAAACCTGTACAAAAAGAACTTTGGACGGGACGACAAACACCTGCGAATATTGCACCTCAATATTGGTATCAACATATTGAATGTGGAGATTTGATACATTCAGAAGCTAATGAAAAACCAAGTTTTGCGTTAATTGGTTATGCTTGCGATGAAGGTGTAAGGCGTAATTTTGGTCGAGTAGGTGCAGTGGAAGGTCCACAAGCAATACGGGAAAAATTAGCCAAGTTACCATTGCATTTTGATAAGACGGTAGTGGATTTTGGAAATGTTAACTGTTTGGATGGAGACTTAGAGTCTTGTCAAAAAGCGTTCTCATTGGCTATTGCCAATTTAATTGATAAGGGTGTTTTTCCAATAGGTTTAGGTGGAGGTCATGATATTGCTTATGCGCACTATATGGGTTTGAAGAAAGCATTACCCAAAAAACGAATCGGGATTATAAATTTTGATGCACATTTTGATTTACGGCCAGTGGAGTCTCAACCCAATTCAGGAACGCCTTTTAATCAAATACTTTCAGAGTTTAAAAAAAGAGGAGAAACGGTAGATTACTTTGCTATTGGAATTCAAAAGCAATCTAATACTAAAGAGCTTTTTGAAATAGCTAAGAAGTACAATGTCAATTTTGTGTTTAATGATGCTTGTTACACTTCAAAAGAAAATTTACAGCAACTTCAAAATGAATTAAAATCAATAATTGGGAATAATGATTATCTCTATATTACCATTGATTTAGATGGGTTTTCATCAGCTTATGCATCAGGTGTGAGTGCGCCGTCGCCATTCGGATTTAGTCCAATATTTGTGTGCAAGATGCTTGAATTCTTGCTCAAATCAGGGAAGGTTGTTTCCTGTGATATCGCCGAACTCAACCCAAAATATGATAAAGATACGCTAACAGCAAGTTTGGCAGCAAAACTTATAGATTTTGTAATTTCAAATACCCAAGAAAAAAGGGCTAATTTGCCTTTTCGTTCTTAAATGAATCGAACTCTGAAACTGTTTCCGATTTTGGAAAAGTATTGTTGGACATATCCGTATCTGCAAACTCAAAATTAGGATCAAGATTTACAGTCTTTACTTCTTTGTCTTTAATAAAAACCTCTTTAACCTCATATTCATTTCTGCGCCAAATTTGTGCTGGTAGTGTATCTATTTCAGAAGAACCATCAGTGAAAACCCATTCAATAGTTACAGGCATTACAAGTCCGCCAACATTTTTAATCGTGATTTCATAAAGATTTTTGCCTGAAAGCTTTTTTCTAATGGCTACATCATCCATTCTTGATAGGAAACCACCATAACTTCTGTCGGGTGTTGAGGTCATATTGATAACCTTAGGGCCATTTGAAAAGTCTTTTGGAGCTTCTGATGTGTTATTACCTTCAGCTATAACTTGCGTACTTTCAGTTTGGTCTTCAATATTACGATCTTCTTCATGAACTTTAAACCATTTTACGTTGGCTAATTCCATATCAACATTATCGGTAGTAAAAAACCAACCTCTAAAAAACCAATCCAAATCTGTAGCAGTGGCATCTTCTAGAGTTCTAAACAAATCTGAAGGGTTTGGGTGTTTGTACTTCCAACGGTTTGCATATTCTTTAAAAGCTGCATCAAATAGGTCTTTACCAACTATAGAATTTCTAAGCATTTGCAAGCCTACAGTAGGTTTAATATAGAAGTTAGCTCCAAATTGATTAAATAATTCGTTGTCTGAAGTTGTCATAATAGGGCGCAATATATTTTTATCGCCATTCATAAAAGGTACAATACTCTTAGGGGTTACACTATTAAATTCTGGATAGCGTTCTGCCACTGTACGTTGGTGTAAAAATGTATTAAGACCTTCATCCATCCACATCCATTTACGTTCATCTGAGCTTACTATCATAGGAAACCAATTGTGCCCAACTTCATGTATAATAGTACCTATCATGCTAGCTTTAGCATTTTTGCTCATTTTACCATTTTTAGGTCTTCCTCCATTAAAACTTATCATGGGGAATTCCATGCCAATATTAGAGGTGTTTACTGAAATGCATACAGGGTATGGGTAATCAAAAGTAGCTTCAGAATAGACTTCAAGGGCATGCATTATAGATGTTGTAGATTCTTCTTGCCAAACAGGAAGCCCTTCTTTTGGATAAAAGGACATGGCCATTACAGTGTTGGTAGGTAATTTAACAGCTTGTGCATCCCACATAAATTTTCTGGATGAGGCAAATGCAAAATCACGTACGTTTTTTGCAGAGTATTTCCATGTTTTTTGTTTGTTAGATTTTTTAGATTCGTTTTCAATAGCTTCCTCTTTTGTGATGATCATTACTGGTTTATCAAATGAAGAAGCGGCATCCTTTAAGCGTTTTCGTTGTTTTTTAGAAAGTACATTTTCGGGATTTTCAAGCACTCCGGTTGATGCTATAATATGATCTGCAGGAACAGTGATTTCCACCTCATAATTGCCAAACTCTAAGGCAAATTCCCCTAGCTTTTGAAATTGTTGGTTCTGCCACCCTTCAGTATCGTTATAAACTGCCATTCTTGGAAACCAATGTGCAATAAGGTATACGGTATTATCGTCTTCTGGGAAATACTCATAACCTTCCCTAGACAATAAAAACATACTTCTGTCTGTAATAGGGTAAGACCACCCAATAGAGAATGTTATGGATGTACCAGATTCTAAAGGTGCGTCCAGAAGTACTTTCATCATGGTGTTATTTACCAGAGATCTTATAGGTTCTCCATTAGAATCTTTAATGTATTTAATGGTGTAACCAGCAGGAAAATCAATAGCCCTAGTTAAAAATTGCATTTGTTGGGTGTTGATACCGTCTTTTAAGCTATTGTTTATAGTCCCAAAATCTTCGTTTTCTTTTTTATTTACATTTTGTTCTAACTGAATCCATAAATAACTTAAATCGTCTGGGGAATTATTATAATAGGTTATAGTTTCTTCTCCAGATAGAATGTTAGTAGTTTCATCAATTGAGGCTTTGATGTTGTAATCAGCTCGTTGTTGCCAATAGGCTTTGCCTGGAGCGCCACTTGCTGTTCTGTAAGAATTTGGAGGTAATATTAAATTGTCAATAGGCTCAAATTTACCTTTCCAAGGTTGATTTTGTGATTGTATTGGAAGCATAAAAAATGTAAGCCAAAAAGCTATTAGGTACTTCATTTTGTGTTGAATTAGTCGAGTTTTTTTAAAGTTTTACAATTTAATAATTCTAGAGGTAAATATCTGTTAATTAAATGATTGTTTTTTCTAAAATTAAAATTATGTAAATTCAATGTTATTCTATGCGTAATAAGTTGTTTACACTCTAAAGCTTCAGTACCTTTGATGCCCAAATTTCATACTATGAGTGATAAGAAAAAATTGACGTTTGACGTTTTAATAGAAATACCTAAGGGAAGTAGAAACAAATACGAATACGATTTTACATTACATAAAATACGATTTGATAGAACGTTGTTCTCTTCAATGATGTATCCTGGGGATTATGGTTTTATTCCAGAAACTCTGGCTCTTGATCAAGATCCTCTAGATATCTTAGTGCTGTCTACTGAGCCTTCTTTTCCCATGGTAGTCATGGAAGTAAGACCCATAGGTGTGTTTCATATGACAGACGAAAAGGGACCAGATGAAAAAATAATTTGTGTTCCTGTATCAGATCCTGTTTGGAGTAAGCGTAGTGATATTACAGATTTGAATCCGCATCGTCTAAAAGAAATCGAACACTTTTTTCAGGTATATAAAGATTTAGAGAAGAAAAAAGTAGATGTTGGCGGTTGGGGAAATGCAGAGGAAGCTCGTAAGATTTACCATGAATGTGTGAAGCGTTACGACGAAAGTGAACATAAGAAAAAACGAACGTTTACGATTTAATTCGTTTTAAAATATAAACTTAATATGTGCCTATTTAAATGCTCGCAAAAGCGAGCATTTTTTTATTTATAATTCTAAATTAAATGATCTTTGTCATTGTTTTGTGGATAATATAATTTAAGAAGGGTTAGGTTATTAAATCTTTATCTAAATAGGTTTTTTTTTATCACTTTTATTTTCCTATTTTTAGCTCCGTTTAAAAATAATTACTTAACTAACTGATTTAAAATATGGAATTACTAATTAAAGGATTGCCAGCTTTTGGGGTTTTAGCATTGCTATTTGTGTTTATAAAAAGTGCATGGGTAAGCAAGCAAGATCAAGGAAGTGATAAAATGAAAAGGATAGCGAAAAACATTGCTGATGGAGCAATGTCATTCTTAAAAGCTGAATATAAAATATTAGCCATTTTTGTAGTTGCTGTAGCTGTCTTATTATTTTTCAAAGGAAATAATGAAGATGGATCTAATGGAATGGTTGCAGTTTCATTTATCGTAGGAGCAATATGTTCAGCCCTTGCCGGATTTATAGGTATGAAAGTAGCAACTAAAGCTAATGTGAGAACTACAAGTGCTGCAAGAGTCTCTTTAGGAAAAGCATTAGAAGTGGCTTTTGCTGGAGGAGCAGTAATGGGGTTAGGAGTTGTAGGTCTTGGAGTTTTAGGTCTTAGTGCTTTGTTTATGATATATAGTGGGCAAGGTTGGGATATAGGAGAAGTATTAAATGTACTATCTGGTTTTTCTCTTGGAGCTTCATCTATTGCATTATTTGCTCGTGTTGGCGGTGGTATTTATACAAAAGCTGCTGATGTAGGAGCTGATTTAGTAGGTAAGGTTGAAGCTGGTATTCCAGAAGATCATCCTTTAAACCCTGCTACAATTGCTGATAATGTTGGAGATAATGTTGGAGATGTTGCTGGTATGGGTGCAGATTTATTCGAATCTTATGTTGGTTCTATTATCGGTACAATGGTTTTAGGTGCAGCTTTTACTCAAATTCCTGCTTTTGCTGGTTCTTTTGATGGTTTGGGAGCTGTGTATTTACCTTTGGTATTAGCTGCTATTGGTATTATAATGTCAATTATAGGAACATTTTTTGTAAAAGTTAAAGATGGCGGAAACCCGCAAACTGCTTTAAACATTGGTGAGTTTGGTTCTGCAGGTTTAATGTTGGTAGCATCATATTTTATTATCAATCAAATGTTACCGGAAACTTGGTCATTTGGTGGTACAGAGTTTTCATCAATGGGAGTGTTTCTGGCTGTAGTAGCTGGTCTAGTGGCTGGATTAGCAGTTGGGAAAGTAACAGAATACTATACAGGTACAGGAACAAAGCCTGTTAATTCAATTGTAAAACAATCTGAAACAGGCGCGGCTACGACAATTATTGCAGGGTTAGGTGTAGGAATGATGTCTACAATGATTCCAATACTTTTAATAGCTGCTGCTATTTTGGTATCACATCATTTTGCAGGTTTATATGGTATTGCTATTGCTGCTGTAGGGATGTTGGCAAATACAGGAATACAATTGGCTGTGGATGCATATGGTCCAATTTCTGATAATGCAGGAGGTATTGCAGAAATGGCAGAATTAGATCCTGAAGTACGTGAGCGTACTGATAAACTGGATGCTGTTGGAAATACAACTGCTGCTATTGGTAAAGGATTTGCTATTGCTTCTGCAGCATTAACTGCATTGGCCTTATTTGCTGCATTTATGCAAACTGCAAATGTAACAGCGATTGATGTATCTAAACCAACTGTTATGGCTGGACTTTTAGTTGGAGGTATGTTACCATTTGTGTTTTCAGCATTGTCTATGAATGCTGTAGGGCGTGCAGCAATGGCTATGATAGAAGAAGTGCGTCGCCAGTTTAGAGATATTCCAAAATTAAAAGCAGCTTTAGAAGTAATGAGAGCTGTGGATTCTGATATGTCTAAAGCAACTGAAGCTCAAAGAAAAATATTTGATGAAGCTGACGGAGTGGCAGAATATGATAAATGTGTAGCGATTTCCACTACTGCTTCAATTAAAGAAATGGTATTGCCAGGGTTATTAGCTATCGCTGTTCCTGTAGCTGTTGGCTTTTTAGGTGGTGCTGAAATGTTAGGAGGACTTCTTGCTGGTGTTACCACGTGTGGTGTACTTATGGCAATTTTTCAATCTAATGCAGGAGGTGCATGGGATAACGCTAAGAAAATGATTGAAGAGCAAGGAAGAAAAGGTACTGATGCACATAAAGCTGCTGTAGTAGGGGATACGGTTGGAGATCCATTTAAAGATACGTCAGGCCCTTCATTAAATATCTTATTAAAGTTGATGTCAGTTGTAGCATTGGTAATAGCACCAAGTATAGCAATGACTTCTGATACTGTAACAGCTTACACAGAGGATAGTGCTATTGAAAAGGTAGAGATTCTAAAAGAGGTTGCTGTAAATTTAACTGAAACTGATGAAGAAGGTATTGTAAAAGCAATTGTAACTACAGTTACTACTGAAAATGGAGTAGCTTCAACTACATACGAAACTATAACAGGAACTAAAACAGAGGTAGATGCTAAAGTTGATGCATTGACTCAAAAAGATGATGCCTGAAAGAAAAACAACTAAACTAAATAAACCATTTAATTAATTGGAAGCCATGTTTTTTAAGCATGGCTTTTTTATTATCTAGTTTTAAAATTGTCCATACCACTTTTAAGAAATTTGGCATATTCATCTTCATCTGGTGTATACGCAACAGGCTCATTCAGTACTTCAAAAGTGTTTGGATTAAACAATACGTAGTAAGGTTGGGAATTAGATTTAAAAAACTGTGTTTGAAAATTGGCCCATTTGTGTCCGTAGTTCTTTAATAATCTTGTGCCTCCGTTAATACGGTTAACTTCTACCTTTTGGTCTTCAGGAAGGTCTTTTTTATCGTCTACGTATAGTGAGATTAAAACGTATTCATTCCTTAAGTAGTTATCTATCTTATCCAAAGGCCAAATATGTTCTTCCATCTTTCTGCAGTTCACGCAAGCATATCCAGTAAAATCTATCATTACAGGTTTGTTTACAGATTTGGCGTAGGCAATTCCTTCTTTTAAATCTTTAAACGTTTTAAGGTTGTTAGTAGACTCACTAGGAAATAGCCAACTATAGCCAACAGGAGGTGCAAGTCCGCTAAGTAAAGTTAGGGGTATATAAGTATTGGTGTCTTTATTTACTCTAAAGCCAGAGGCTAGATAAATTACAAATGAAGCTACAAGTATACCTCCCGCAATTCTTGGAAATGTTAGTTTTTTTAAAGGCGAATCGTGGGGAAATTTAATCTTACCAAATAGGTAGAGTGCCAATCCAGCAAAAATGACAATCCAAATAATTAAAAAGGGTTCAATTTTTAAAATACCCCAACGCTTCACTAAATCAGCATTAGATAAAAATTTAAACGCCAATGCGAGTTCTAAAAATCCTAAGATAACTTTTGTGGTATTGAGCCAGCCTCCTGATTTTGGAAGCGCATTCATCATATTGGGAAACATCGCAAAAATAGCAAAGGGCAGGCCTAAAGATACGCCAAAACCAGCCATGCCTGCAGTGAGCTGCCATGCACCACCATCAGAAGATAGAGATCCTGCGAGTAATGAGCCTAAAATTGGGCCAGTACATGAAAAAGAAACTATGGCAAGGGTTAATGCCATAAAAAAGACACCAATTATACCTCCTGTATTTTCTCCTCGTGTTGTTTTTGTGGTCCAGCTTGAAGGTAATGTCAGTTCATAATATCCAAAGAAGGAGAATGCAAAAAACACAAATACAGCGAAGAATATAATGTTTAACCATACGTTTGTTGATATTTCATTTAAAATGTCTGGATTTACAGAATCCAGTAAATGAAACGGTATGCTTAGTATTAGGTAGACCATTAAAATAAAGAAGCCATAAAGTATGGCTTTGGAAACTCCAGACCCTTTATTGGAATTATCGTTTTTGGTAAAAAAGCTTACTGTAAGTGGAATCATTGGGAAAACACAGGGCGTTAATAAGGCCAGTAATCCACCCAAAAACCCTAATGCAAAAATAGTCCAAAGCGATTTTTTTTCTACCGATGTGCTTTCTACAAGCTTTATGTCTTCTGGTGTCATTCCATATAACATCAGGTTAACATCATTGTTGTTGTTAACACTTGGTGTTGGGATAGTCTCATTGCTAGTGGTGCCGTTTAATGAAAATGTAAATACTTCATCAATTTGTAGACACGCCTTTTTACACACTTGGCCAGTTAAATTCAATACAACTGTAGAGATATTGGAATTATTTAGTTTTACTCTTTGCTTTAATGTGGCATGATGATCAAAATAAGATTCGTAAACCTCAAAAATCTCATTGTACTTTCTAATGGTATCGCTTTCAATAGCTTTACCAACCAGTTCATAATCTTCGGTGGGTTCATTTTTATCAATAACAATAGGTAATGAGCCTCCTTCTGCAGTGTATTGGGAATACACATGCCATCCATCTTCAATGTCGGCATTTATAACTAAATCATATTCTGTTTCAGATATTTTTTCAACAGATGTAGTCCACTTTACTGGGGCTATTATTTGGGCATAACCAGCTGTGTAAACTAGTAATACAAGGAGGAAAAATATTTTTTTCATCAAAATAGTTTTATCGAGCTCGCAATAAAGGAATTTAAAATTTATTTAAAGCTACTTTAGTTACTTATCTATGGTTCTATACAGTCGTGTAAAAGACTCAAAAAAAACAGTTAGCCCCTATTAATGAAATGTTAAATATTTACACAGGAGGATATTTAAAGAAGGTATATGCTAAAGTTTGGGTAGATACAATTTAAAATAATCCGTTAATTTCTGCATCAATAGTATTAATAACATGTCCCAAATCTTCAGGATTATCTACAAAGTTTAAATTGTCAACGTCCATAATTAGTAACTTGCCCTTGTCGTATCCATGTATCCAAGCTTCATAACGTTCGTTAAGTCTGCTTAGGTAGTCAATGCTGATAGAGTTTTCGTAATCACGGCCACGTTTGTGGATTTGGGATACTAAATTAGGAATAGAACTTCGTAAATAAATCAATAAATCAGGTCCTTTAACTAAGGATTCCATCAAATCAAATAAAGAACTGTAATTGCTAAAATCCCTGTTGGTCATTAAACCCATGGCATGCAGGTTTGGTGCAAAAATATGGGCGTCTTCGTAAATAGTTCTGTCTTGAATAATGTCTTTCCCGCTTTGGTGGATTTGTAAAACTTGGCGAAAGCGACTATTCAGGAAATAAACTTGTAGATTGAAACTCCAACGTTCCATTTGATTGTAAAAATCGTCTAGGTAAGGATTGTCTACCACATCTTCCAACTGGGCTTCCCATTTATAATGTTTTGCGAGTAGTTTGGTTAGTGTCGTTTTACCAGCACCAATGTTTCCAGCAACAGCAATATGCATAATTATTTTATTTTAATTTGGAATTCTTGGAGAGTTTCAAAGTTGTAAATATACAAGGTTTCATTGGTTACAAAAAACTGAGGAATTAAAATATTGTAAGTTTTTACCGATAAAATAGAGTTAGAGTCTGTGTTAAGGTAGAACAATGCATTGTCTTTTTTAAGAAATACCGCTTCGTTATTTTCTTCTAGGCTAGTATACCCTTGGTTTTTAACCTTTCTAACCAAACTCCCAAAATAATTGTATACTAAAAGCTCGTTTTCAGTGAGTAGGTATGCATAATTGTAGTTGCTTTTTAAATCTAAAATAGGGCTGTCTATGGGTTTTAGGGTTTGCGCTTTTGTATTCCTGGTTTTATAATCAAAAACTTCAAGTAACTGTGTGTCCTGATTAAACAGCCAAATAGTATTATCGTAACCAGTAGAAACGTGTGACACATTTTTATAGTTGTTAATACTATTAAAATCAACCTTAAAAATTTCTGCAAGTCTGTTATCTAAAATAATTACAGTGTTTAGCTCTTGATAAAAAAGATTGATTTTTAAAGGGTTAAAACTGTTAGCCGTTGTTAGTTTCCCCAATTGTAGGTTATTGTAACTAATTGTGGTGTCCTTGTCTTTTTTATAAACGGTGTTGCTGTTAGAGTAGAATATAGTACCAAAATTGTCTATACCAATAATAGTATCTGCCTTGAAGTTTGATGTTTTCTCTGGGATAATTTCAACAGACTGTTGGGCACTTAATACACCAGTTACCAAAAAAAATATAATTTGAAAAAATTTCATAGAGTTTGAAAAATACAAAAATCAAACCATATTTAGCAAATTAGTTTGTAGCCATATCCACGAACGTTGATAATCTCTATATTGTTATCCTTTTTTAATTTTTTTCTCAGTTTAGTGATAAATACATCCATACTTCTGGCGCTAAAAAAGTCATCATTCCCCCAGAGTTTATTCAAAATTAAAGAACGGTCTAACACTTTATTTTGATTTTTAACTAAGTGGAATAATAAATGTGCTTCGCGATGGGTAAGTGGTATTTTATCTTCTAATTTGTATTGAAGCGTTTGTTTGGGGAAATTAAAAGTGTAATCACTTATTTTAATGATTTCGGTAGCCTTTTGTTCTTTAGTCCTGTTTAGTAAATTATTGATACGTACAATGAGCTCTTCCATGCTAAAAGGCTTTTTTAAATAATCGTTACCTCCAATGGTAAAGCCTTCAACCACATCTTGAGTTTGCGATTTAGCGGTTAAAAATATAATGGGGATAGTATCATCAATATCTCTTATTTCCTTTGCCAAAGTAAAACCATCTTTTTTGGGCATCATTACATCTAGTACTAAAAGTTCGGGTTTTACAACATGGTATTGGTTAAAGGCCTTTTCTCCATCTTCGCACAAAGTAACGTTAAAGCCTCGTGTCTCTAGGCTTTCCTTTATAATTTGTCCTAAAGCGGGTTCATCTTCAGCCAATATCAGTTTGGTAGTATTAGCCATTAGGTATTACAATTTTAAAGGTGGTTAAATTATTGCTTAAATCCAGAGTAATGCTACCATCGTGCTTATTAACTATGGTTTTTGTGTAATACAGGCCAATACCATATCCTTTTACATCGTGGGTATTGCCTTTGGGTACACGATAGAACTTTTCAAAAATACGTGGGGCACTTTCCTTTTTTAAAGTGTTTCCGTTATCTGAAATTTGGATCTCAATGTTATGTTTTATTTTTTTAATGCTAACAGAAATCATATCTCCACCATATTTAACGGCATTATCCAGAATGTTATTCAAGGCATTTTCAAAATGGAAAGAATCTGCTTGTATGGTCAGGTGTTTATCAGTGCTATCTAAATGAAATGTCTTTTTTTGATGTTGCGTTCTGTATCTATTTACTAAAACGTTTACTAATTGATTAACATTAATAGCTTCCTTGTTGAATTTTAACGCTTCACTATCTAAAGTGGCTGTCTCCAATAGTTTTTCTACCATTAGGTTTAGCTTTGATAGCTGGCCGGTTGACATGTCTATATACTGTTTAGTTTTCTCTTTGTTTTCAATAACATTAAAATTACTAATACTCTCTAGTGCTACACCAATCGTGGCAATAGGTGTTTTAAATTCATGGGTAATGTTGCTAATTAAATCGTTTTTTACTTCTGCCAATTGCTTTTGTTCTTTTATAACTTTTAAAAGAAAAAATAGGCAACTAATAACCGCCAAGACCAATAAAATAGAAATCAAAATAGCACTAGTTCCTTTTTTAAAAGCGACCCAGTTGGCATTTTCAAAATATACGCTTAACGTACTGCCTTTTGGTAAAAATGTGGATTTTGAAGACACACTTAAAAGTTTAGGATGCACAGCAATCGTGTCTGTTTTTATTTTTTCAGTATTTTCTTTTGAATTGAAAAAATCTGGAAATCGCTTTTTGGTCTTGTTGTAGTTTAGGCTATAATCTAAATCAATTTTCTTGTAAGCAAAGTTGAGTTGTAAAAGACTATCCACTTTCTTAACGTCAAGCGTATCATTGTTTATAGAGATAAATACTTTTGAAGTTAATAGCTCTAAATTCCTTTCAAAGTGTAAGCTATCACCTTGAATGATACGTAATCGTTGATGCTTTTCAGTAGAGTCCTTTTTCCAAAACGGAAACTTTTTTTCTTTGGCTTCAAAGTGTATAGAGTCTTTATTTAAGCCTTTAATAACGGTAATGCCATCAATAGAATTTAGTTGTATAGAGTCTAAAACTTTAAAGGAGCTGTAGTTTTTATCTATGGATTTTGAAATGTTTTCTAGGATGCCTCCTTTTTTAAGAACATCTTTTTGATGATGATCATTAAACCTTAACCCAAGTGTTGTTTTTTGAGCTATTTCGGTATAATAATCATCTACGGCTTTATCCAAGCTAGTTTGCACATCAGCAATCAATTGCTGTTTATTTGATTGGTAGTTTTTGTAATTCCAATACCCTTGAATCCCGATAGTGGCTACAATTACAGCAACAATTATGTATAGTGTATATTGATATCTTTTATCGTTCATATTCCAAATGTAAATGTAAAAACCCTTAAAAACTAATCGGTTAACACACGTTAACACTGGTTAACCTTTTTCTTAGAATTTGGTTTAGATATTTGTATCACATCAATCAAAAAACGACTGCAGTTGTGTTTTTAATCAATCATCAATTTTAAAATTAAAACAATGAAAACCTTAGTAAATATTATTATTACAGTTGTGCTGCTAGTAATTTCAAAACTAGATGCACAAGATTTTCAAGGTATTGCTACCTATAAATCACATCGAAAAGTAGACTTGAAAATGGATGAGAGTAAAATAAGTACAGATCAACAAAAAAGTATTCAGGAACAATTAAGAAAACAGTTTCAAAAAGAATATACTTTAGAGTTTAATAAATACGAATCGATTTATAAACAAAATCAGAAATTAGATGTGCCTCAACCTTCTAATTCAGGGATAAATATTAAAGTAGTACAGGGGGATGATATCATGTATAAAAATATAAAAGAGCAGCGATATACCAGTAAAACTGAAATTTATGGTAAGCGCTTTTTAATAAAAGATACTTTAATCAACAGAAAATGGGAACTGATAAACGAAACCAAAAATATTGGAGCGTATACATGCTATAAAGCAATATTTAAAGATGAAATTACAACAAAAACTATTAATAATGAGGGGCAATTTGTTAAAGTTACCAAACCAAGAACAACCACTGTGTGGTATACACCACAAATCCCTGTAAGTAATGGGCCTTTAAATTATTTTGGCTTACCAGGTTTAATTTTAGAAGTAAATGATGGTAAGTTAACATTAGTTTGTACTAAGATTGTAATAAACCCTGAGAAGTCTGTTGAAATAACAGAACCTAAAAAAGGAAAACTTGTAACACAAAAAGAATTTAATAGTATACAAGAGGCAAAAAGGGAGGAAAGATTAGAACAGTTTAGATCTACTAATAGAGGTGGAAAAGATGGTAAGAGAGTAATGATTAGTGTTAGTGGTTAGGAGGATAGCTGCTTCTTAAACTGTTAGTGTTTTGTTATAACAACAAATTTTGTTTAATAATTTTATATATTTGTTAAACAACAATATAAAACACTCATTATGAAAGCATTTATCATATCCATTCTAGTTTTTTGTTTCAGCCTAGTTAGTTCTGTTTCAAGTGCTCAAGAGTTTCAAGGAAGAGCAGAATATGTTTATAAGGCTCAAATGAACTTGGGACGCTGGGGTGCGAAAATGAGTGAAGCTCAAAAAAAGCAAATTGCGGCACGTTTAAAAAATCGTTTAGAGAAAAAGTATATCCTTACATTCAATAAAGAGGCTTCGGTTTATGATGAGTATGAGAAGTTGGATGCAATGTCTGGAGCAACAGATTCTTGGGGAAAAAACTTTACACCAGGAGAACAATATAAAAATGTAAAAACAAAAGCTTTTATTCAAGAGCAAGAATTTTATGGGAAGAAGTTTTTGGTAAATGATGCACTATTGCAAATAGATTGGAAAATGGGAACTGAAACAAAAAAAATAGGAAACTATACATGTTTTAAGGCTACAGCTATGATACCAAATTCAAAAATGGCATTTTGGGAATTTTCATGGAGTAAATTGAGACAAGAACAAGGAGAAACTGACGAGGAAAACAGTGAAGAGACTAAAGATATCGAGGAACCTATGACTGAGGTTACAGCGTGGTATACACCACAAATACCTGTAAGTCAAGGGCCTTCAGAGTTCTGGGGATTGCCAGGATTGATATTAGAAGTAAGTTCTGGCTCTACAACCATGTTATGCTCTAAAATAGTGATAAATCCAGAAGAAAAAGCAGAGGTGGAGGCACCTAAAAGAGGTACAGAAGTTACAAAACAAGAATATAAAGACATCATCTTTAAAAAGATGAAAGAGTTTAGAGATAATAGAGTAGGCAGAAGGTATAACCGATCTTGATTAATTTTTAACATATCTTTAATAGTTTACATTTAAACTAAGTCGTGTTTACGATGTCTAATGAATGTTCAAAACCATGATTTTGAACAAGAGCAGCCTATCAACTTAAAATTTCATTATGACTTCAATTAAACTTAAGCGTCTTATTTTATTTATTTCTCTATTTGCAACTATTTTTTCAAACAGTCAAGAATTTCAGGGTAAAGCCTATTATACATCTAAAACCTCAGTAGATATGAGCAATTTTGGGCGACCAAATATGACCGAAGAACAACGAAAACGTATGGAAAATCGGTTAAAAAATATGTTCCAAAAAAACTTTGTTTTAGCGTTTAACAGGGTAGAGTCAGTTTATAAATTAGAAGAGAAACTTGAAGCACCTACGCAAGGAGGTAATGGTAGGTTTGGAGCTATTATGTCTGGAGCTATAGATGGCGAAAAATATAAGAATGTACAAACAAAAATGGTATTGCAAGAATTAGAGCTGTTTGGAAAATTATTTTTAGTTAAAGACGAATTACCAGATTTAAAATGGACTATGACTAGTGAGACAAAACAAATAGGCGGTTATACCTGTTACAAAGCAACGGCAACTAAAACTTGGCAGGATTTTGATGCTACAGCTTTAAGAAGACCACCAAATAGTAACGATAATAATGAAGGAACCAAAGAAGAAACCAAGGATAAAGAAGTGCAGCCAGATGTAGAAGTTATAGCATGGTATACCATGCAAATACCAGTAAATCAAGGCCCTGGAGATTACTGGGGGTTGCCAGGTTTAATTTTAGAAGTGAATACCGATACTACTACGATTTTATGTTCTAAAATTGTATTAAACCCAGAAGATAAAGCAAATATTAAACAGCCTACTAAGGGTAAAGAAATTACAAAAGAAGCGTATGTTGAAATTGCTACTAAAAAATTTCAAGAAATGCGAGAAAACTTTAGAAGAGGTGGACAACGCGGAGGTGGCGGAAGGCGCTAAATCAAATTAACCAATAGAATAATGCAAATAAAATTATCCATAATATTAGTTTTTATAGTTTCAATGGGCTATTCGCAAATTAAACTTCAAGGTGTTGTAAAAGATAGTATTGGTACACCACTAGAACTTGCAAATGTTGTAGCAATCAACCAAGAAACCAGCGCATTGGAGTCTTACGGTATTACTAACGATAAAGGTAAGTTTATCTTAAATTTAAGTAAAAATTCCACGTATAAATTACAAGTAAGTTATATAGGAATGAAAACTTACGAAGAAATTTTAAAAACAACAACAGAAAACATTGATAAAACTATAAGCATGACCACCGATAATGCACTGGATGCTGTAGAGTTAACCTACGAAATGCCAGTGACCATTAGTGGTGATACCCTAATTTATAATGCAGATTCTTTTAAAAACGGTACAGAACGAAAACTTGAAGATATATTAGAAAAACTTCCAGGTGTAGAGGTAAATGATGATGGGCAAATTGAAGTAGAAGGGCAACGGGTTTCTAAAGTAATGGTAGATGGAAAAGATTTTTTTGATGGTGATTCTAAACTCGCTAGCAAAAATATTCCATCAAATGCGGTAGATAAAGTTCAGGTTTTAAAAAATTATGCTGAGGTAGGGCAGCTCAGCAGTGTTACTAATAATCAAGATAACTATGCTATTAATATTAAGTTAAAGGAAGGTAAAAAGAATTTTTGGTTTGGTAACGTAACTGCAGGAGCTGGTAGTGCTCCAGATGATGCCTTGTATTTGGTGCAGCCAAAATTGTTTTATTATAGTCCAAAATACAGTATAAATCTCATTGGAGATTTAAATAATACAGGCGAACCAGCACTTACACGGCGCGATTTAAGAGGTTTTGGTGGAGGTTTTAGACCTCCCAATAGAGATAGTGGTACCAGTTTAAGCCTAGGGAATAACGATTTAGGGTTTTTGGCAACCCAAAATAACCGAGCACAAAATATTGAGAATACACTAGCCTCTGGTAATTTTAGTTATTCGCCCAACAAAGCACTAGATATTAGTGGTTTTGGAATTTTTAACAGTAGTACAGTAGATATCCGCCAAAAGCGATCTGTGCAATATACAAATCCAAATTTAGGGATTCCAGATGAGGATACAGACCAATTAACATCACAGCGTTCTGATATTGGGTTGTTAAAGTTAAGCGCATCCTGTAAGCCTAATGTTAATAATCAAATGGATTATGATGTATTGGGCAGGGTTACCAAAGAATCCCAAGAACAAAATTTCTTTTCTTCGGTTATAGGAAACACTAATGAATTTGAGGATAACACGCCCTATAGTATCAATCAAAATTTAAATTATTATTATACGCTAAATGATACCAATATTTTCGCTTTTGAAGTACAGCATTTATTGCAGGATGAAGATCCGTTTTACAATGCCATTTTAGAAGATAAGGATAACTATGAAAACACGGCTGATGCTTTGGGGTTAGATCCAGATCAAATAGGCTATAATGTAAATCAAACCAGACGTGTTAAAACCAATCAGCTCGATGCAAAATTAGATTATTGGAATATCCTAAATGATAAAAGCAACATCAACTTTACTTTAGGCATAACAACAAGTAGGCAGGATTTCAATTCAGATTTATTTCAACTATTGGATAATGATAGCAGTTTTGATCCAACACCAACATTTAATAATGGTTTAGATGAAAATAATATTAGATATAACTTTAGCGATTATTATTTAGGTGTAAAATATACGCTAAAAGCGGGGATTTTTACATTTACTCCTGGGGTTTCGGCCCATGCGTATAGATATGGTAATGATCAATTTGGGCAAGAGTTTCAGGATAATTTTGGGTTGGTGTTACCAAGTTTTGAAACACGTATGCAATTTAAAAAGAGTGAAAGTTTAACGCTTAGGTATAACATGCGTAACCAGTTTACGGATGTTACGCGATTGGCAAGTGGGATTGTGTTAAACGGTTTTAACAGCATTCAGGTGGGTAATCCTGAGTTACAAAATGCCTTAACTAATAATATAAGTTTAATTTACCGTAGTTTCAATCTGTTTAATTACACTAACGTGTTTGCAGTAGTAAATTATAGTAATGCTGTAGACCAAATACGCTCTATTTCTAATTTTGAAAGCGTAGTACGAACCAATAACTTTTTTAATTCTGGGTTTGCTGATGAAACAGTTACCGCCTTTGGGCGTTTTCAGCGCACTTTTGGAAAGCTTAGGACAAGTATTAATACACGTTTTAACTATAGCAAGTTTAACCAGTTTATACAAGGTGAGCGTTCCATTAATGAGAATTTTACACAATCTTACACACCCGAGTTAAGAACCAATTTTAGGGAAGCACCAAATTTTGAGATTTCGTATCGTTATGCTGTAAACAGAAACCAACAAGGAGGGAGGACTACTAAGTTTACCACCAACGCGCCATCTATCGAGTTTGATGCTTATATCTGGAAGAAGTTTACCTTTTTAACAGATTACTCCTATACACGCCAAAGTAATCCTAATGGTGCTCCGCAAGAGTTTGAGATTTGGAATGCATCTTTATCCTATAGAAAAGATAAAGATGCAAAATGGGAATACACACTCAAAGCTACCAACTTGTTAAATGCAACGTCTCTAATACAAAACGGTAACAATAATGTTTCTGTTTTTGCTTCTGAATATTTTATACAACCACGATTTGTGACGTTTAGACTACGATATGAAATTTAGGGGCAATTGTGTAATCTAGCGTAGAAAAAGAATTTCTTCCTTTAGTTTAAAACTATGAATTTTATATCTATAGTGGTTTATTTAGTAATACAAGGTAGGACTACGATGGTATAGGTCGCATTTTAAGGGGTCTAATTTTAGGCCATAAAATACACTTAAAACCTAAAGGCTCTTAAAAGAGTCAGGAATTTATTAGATTTTATAAAATTATGGGCTTGTACAACGGTTACCGATGTTGTAGCTAGTATTTTTATTCCGGTTTTGCTATTAATACTCGTCCTTGTTCTTTAGCTTTTGAATCTCTTATTCCACCTAGAAAAGACCCTAAAAGCATTCCGCCAACAACCCCTATCAACATGGCATATATTCCTAATACATAATATAATAGTAAACTGAAAATTGAGCCTAAAACTATTCCGTTTCCAGTTCCAATTCCTGCGTAATAACCTTCAGATACTAAATTGAATTTGTCTTTCAAGAATTTTTTAAATTCAGGTAGTTTTTGACTTAAATATTTGTTTCTGTTAACAGATTCAGTTTTTAAGTTTAGGGTTTCTAATTCAGATTCAATTGTTTGAATTTGGTTTTGAGTTAAATTCCTATTTTTTAAATCCAACAAAATTCCAATATACTTGTCATAGAGTTTTATTTCAGATTTTTCAATAGAATTACTTTTCAAATTCATGAAGAAATTCAATGTGTCTTTTATTTCCATAATTTTATTTGGAATTGCAATAAAGTAGTATCTGTTTCTTTACGTTTTATGGGGTTATTTTCTTAATTCTTCCATTTCGCTTTTAATTTCCTCTAATTTTCTTAATAATGTTCCGTATCCCATGTTTAAATCCCATTTGTAGAGTTTTTCGGCAAAAAACACTGATATACTTGCTATTATTAAGAGACCAAGCAATCCCAAAAACGGAACCCCAAATACAAAATTCATTTCTGGATAAACCTGTAATAATCTTTGCGTAAGTCTATTGCCTATTGTAATTCCATTTACCTCTAGAAACCAATATCCTAAAAACATAGAAATAAGCATCACAGGATACATAATTCTAGCCACGTAGATGTTCCATTTGGTTTTAAGGTCCATCCATTCTAAAAATAATGTAAGGTGTTCATAACAGTTAACTCCTTTTTCAAGTCGCTTTTGTTTTTTCAATAGAATTTTATCCACAACTACCATTAGATTGAAGATTAAAAACATAGAAACTCCCATTATTGGCAATCCAATAAGAAATGATATGCCCAAAATGACCAGAGATGCTATAAAAATTAACTGAACATTAATTTTAAACCTTCGTACATATGAGTCAATGGCGTGAATTGATTTTCTATTATACAGGTCATTCATACTAGGTGTAGCAATTGGTTCGCTGTTTAAAAAACCTTCTTTCCAAATTGTTTCAATTGACTTTTCCATTTAATATTTTTTTTAAGCGTTGTTTTATTCGGTTTACTCGTGTACTGATATTGCTGGGTGAGGTTCCAATTATTTTAGCGATTTCTTTGTATGGTTTCTCTTCTAAGTAAAGAAGAATTACTGCTCTATCTACTTCAGAGAGAAGTTTAATAGCATTGTAAAGCGCGTTAAGTGCTTCGTCACTAAAGGTTTGATTTTTTTCGTTGATATCGAGAGAGTTGAAATCCGAAACAAAAAGGTGCTCATTGTTCTTTTTCTTCTTCAGTAATGTTATACAGGTGTTGAGGGATACCTTATAAACCCAAGTTGACCATTTTGCTTGTTTTGAAAAGCTATTTCTGCTTTTCCAGATTTGCAGACAAACTTCTTGATAGTAGTCCTCAAAATCTTCTTCTGAATAGGTGTATGCCTTACAAATCTTTATAATGATTGTAGCAAAAGGTAAAATTGACGTCTTATAGAAATTCTTACCCAAAATGGTTTTTACTTAATTAGTATTAAAAATTACAAATTGTCACACTTTACTAGATATTTTTTTAATTGAAACCGTTTTACGGTTGAGAAATGATGATTTTAGAATATATCCAGTCCTGAAATATGACTACGGGTTAATATAAGTTAATTTTCGGTTTAGCATAGGCGTTAGTAATTCTGAATGGATTCAGCCAGCCCAGAGCGCAGTCGAAGAGTAATCGCATCCGTCGTAATTGCGGTTATAAGTGTTACACATAGGCTTCCTAGTTTAAATTATAAAGCCCAACCATTATACATATATACGACTGCAAAAGTGTCAATAAATCCGTGAAGAGCAATATTGAACCATAAATCATTCTTTCTAATATGAAAAATAAAAGCCAAAAGCATACCTATAATACCCGATAAAATCTGCCCACTAATTCCTTGATATGAATGTATAAGGCCGAAAAGAAATCCAAAAAGAAGAATATTAATTGCCAAGCTTATTTTACTTGTCCCAAAGAACTTAGTGAACTGTCTCATTAAATACCCTCTAAATACAATTTCTTCTCCAAATGCTGCTGAAATCCAAATAAAAACTAACAGACTAAGTGATGCAGATAGGTTCCCTTTAAATTGTTCAAATACCGAAAAGTCCATAGGTACTCCTGTGAGATTAGTAACACCTGGTATCATTATGTATCCGTAGCATAAGAAGATTGTTATGCCTAATAGCAGCGCATAAACTAAAAGACTTTTTACATTTATATTTTTACGCTGAAAACCTAAAGCACTAAAAAGTTTTTTCCTGTGCTCTATTGCACTTGCTATTAATACTATTAATGCAGCAAATATCATTTGGAAATAACCTGTTAGGTATAAAACGTAACAAATAAGGATGGCAATTATTGGTGTTAATTTCGTAGTTAAAAAAGCTTTATTCATTTTTTTATCGTTTTTAATTTCAATACGAAGTAAATGTTATAAAGCGAAAAAATGGGCTGTATACCACTCATTTTAACTGAATGGTATCAAAATAATAGCTGAATAATCATTGTGTTTACAGCTTGTCTTTAAACCAGTTCATAAATTCTTGTTTTTTATATCTACTAATATTTATTTGAAAGCTTTTTTTAGTAGTAAAAATGGGTTTAAGTTGTATAGATAGTTTGCCGTTTTCTATGGATTTAACCTGTTCAATAGCATTGTAATGAAGAATAGTTTGTCTATTTGCTCTATAAAAGCTTTGTTTATTAATTTTACTTTCAACTTCATTTAAAGTAAAGTCTGAAATAATTGTTGTCCCATCTGTTTTAACAATATATACCACTTTGTTTTCACTATAGATAAAGGAAATTTCAGAATAATTAACTAATGTTATTTTTCCTCCTTGTTTAACTTTAAGGACACCTTGAATCGCAAGTGTCTTGTAAAGTCTGTATACATCAATTGAGAATAAAAGAACAATTGCAATAGTACATATTAATAGGGAAATTGAAAGTCCTTTTAATAGGTGGTAAATACTGAATGATTGAATTCCATTAATTAGACCGTTTAAACCATAATACAAAATAAGATATAGCAATGTAATGTAACCTAAAGTTGATAATAGGAATCGTGATAATAATTTTTTGTTGATTTTTTCGGTAAAGTGTTTCTTTTTGAAGTGATTGAAATTAATACTTGCGATAAGAATTACAAGAAACCCTGTAATAATTGAAACAATAATAGGAAATAAAGGAAATTCATAATCTTTATTGAACGGAAAATTTTTTGGTTCAAAAAGATGGTTCACTAAAATAGAGATCAATACAATGATGCTCCCATTTCTAAACCAGAAGTTTGAAAAATTCATTTTCTGTTTTAAAAATGTAAATGTTGTTTTCATCAAAAAAAATAAACTATTGTCTGGATTTTTCAAGCTTATGCATAACGTCCACTGTATAGGGATCGTTGCGGAAAATAAGCTATGATTTTCCGCCGTAACCGAAAGATAGCAAATTGCAATGAATTCCGATTAGGAATTCAACCGCAATGAATGATAGCCATCTTAAGTTAGCCACTGGTTTTATTTTTCTTTTTTATTAGCCCGTAAATTATGTTAATCGGAAAAATGAGTTGTCCAATAATCATAAGCAAAATTATCATATTGATGATTAAAGTCAGATTATTATTGAATTCATATTCCATAATTTCGGTCCGATAAAATTTGGTCAAAACCCAGATAAGTATAATTCCGCCAAAAGTTAGTCCAATATGAGTCCCATTTAACCATTTTGATAATTTTCTGCCTGTTTTTTGCATAATCCAATATCCAATTCCGATTATTCCAAAAAGTATTGAAATCAGTATTGCTAAATGCAAATGGGCAATCACATAATAAGCATCGTGAACATTAATGTCCCATGCTGTGTCTCCACTCAAAATTCCAATTACCATTGTAGTTGGAATAGCGAGTAAATAAATTATATGTGGTTTTTCAATCAGAAATTTCAATCGTTATATTTGATAAATGTTAGAAAATTATCCTAGAAATCCATTCTTAATTCTGTTATTTGCTTTTATTGGAATGGTCATCCGTTTTGTGTTTATTAACCTAATGTTGTTTGTCAGAGGGATTAAATCTAGAGATTTTTGGTCTTTTTCTAATGGTTTAAAACAGGTTGTATATAATCTTCTTTTGACTTTCTTTCTAATACTAGCTGTTACTTTATTTTTTATTTATAAATCTTTTCCGATTGTGAATTAGTCATCGAATGGTCTAAATGTTGCCCAACGGTCTTCTTTACTTTGAATTATTAAATTAACAGAAGAAAAAAGGCGAACTAAAACGGTCTTTGGGTTTAACGGGTTGTAATATGCGTTAATTTTCGATTTAGCACTGACCTTAGCAATTCCTAGTAGATTCAGCCAGCCCTGAGCGCAGTCGAAGGGTAGTCGAATCCGCCGTAATTGCGGATACATTGTTAGCAATAGTTTTTATTCATTTCTATTTTAGTTTAGATTGATATTTTGCTGAAAGATTGTGTCATTTCTTCAAAAGCTGTTTTTTGCGAACCTGCAAGAATTAAATCTTTTATTTTTCCAGTAATAACTTCAATAATATTTTGATATTTTTTTTGACTTTTTCCAAAATAAGTATTCATTATTTTGTTAGGTATAATATAGCTAACTTTCATTTTATTATCTTTTGTGAAATGTATTTTTGCCCCGTGCATATTACTTTTTTTAACAATTACGCATTTTTCCATCTGTCCGTTGGCATCGGTTCGCACTTCCCAACTATCATATTCCTTTTTAGCTTCAAATGAAGTTTCTTTTTTTATAAACTCCTCTATTTTTTCCAAAGAAGCATACTCTGGTTTTACTGATATTAATTGTTCCATACTATTATTAATTATATTGTTTTTTTCTTGCTCTTATATACGTTTTTGCTGAATAAATAATTCCTAAAGCGATAAGAATATACATTCCATATTTTGAAATAAAATTACCCACATTTGTTTTTGCCAACGCAGGGTTTTCTTTGTTATAATTAATGGTAAGTCCATCTCCAACAGATTTAAAACTTCCCAAAAACGGAAGTCGTTCGAGTTCTACAACCGTTTCAATGGTGTCGCCTTGCTGTGTTGCAAAAGATACGGTTGCTATTTCTTTAATTGTTTTTCCCGACCTTTTCTTTTCTATGTTTTTTATTATTCCTTTGGTTTCTATGTATTCCACTTGTTGTGAAAACATACTAAAAGGCAATAAAAACAATAGCGCTAAAAAAATACTTTTCATTCTCATAATTCTACTATTTATACTTAATTTCTTTTACTAATTGTAGCCAACGGTAAAGTGTATGATTTCGTTGCGTGGTTAAGCCTTTTTTAACAATGAGTTATACACAATGCTGCGTTCGCTCTTTTTCAATTTGGCAATTGTGTTAAATATTTTTCTTTTCATTTATGTCTATTGCTGACGGAACAAAATTAGCAGTAGAAAGTCGCTTGAAATTGTAAAAATGCGACATCTTAAAACTATTTGTAACAAAGGGCGGAAAGCGCTAATTTTTCGCGATTAATAAATTCTTTAGGGTGTATTCCTGTGAACTATTTAAAGTCTTTTTCGAGTTATCTACGTTTTGATAAGTTGTCTTTTTGGATTGAATTGATTGAGGCACTTCCAAAGTCCAATAGCAACTAACAAGCGATTTTAGGTCAGAATGTGCTTCGAATGTTTGGTAGTCCATTTATCGTTCGGTGGATTTTCTGAGAGACGCGCAACGGCTCTGTATGAGTCTTGTTGCGTTGTTTTCACTTTAAAAGTAAGCAAATATTACTGACTAAAAAGTCCGCTAAAAGCTAGCAATAAGGTTTGTACTTTGTTGTGCTTAAATCAATTCTGCATCTCTGAACATTAAGAGACTTAACATTAAAGCCCTTATCTTAGTTAATTTAGAAGAGTCAACGGAAAACTGGTCATCAACTAGTCCCGTGTAAAAATTAATCAATGGTAAAAACTTTACTCTATTTTCTTTATCCATAAGAATTCTTGCGAAATCTTCATAGTTAATTTGAGAATTTTCTTTACTATCATTTTTTTCTAAGAATTCGCCAAATGCAGTTTGTAAACCGTACGGGATTCCACCTTTCATAACAGCTGATAGTCTTATAAATTTTATTAATTCTTCTATTGGAATTTCTCCAGATAGATTCATTACATCAGAAACTTTTGTCCAGCCCACTGTATGCTCATCATTGATCACATCCTCAAGACAGCGTGTTAGTTCATTTTTGTTATTTTCTATTTTATTTCGCAATGTGGTTCTGAGTCTTACCTTTAAGAAAGGATACACTTTTAGTAATTGATTAATTCTATTGTACAATTGAGCATGCATAAATATGGTGGTTATTAAAAAGTATCCACCAGCTCCTATTTCTGGTTTTTCAGGATTTTCCCAATCAAGAAAATACCATTCTAAACTCTTCCCTTCTATAGTTTGAGGTAGTTGTATATTTATGTCTTTCTTTTCAAAGATTTTTTTTTCAATATGAGCTAATCGGTGATATAACTCATCAGCACTGAATTTTAGAGGAAAAAAATATTTAAATTCTTGTTCCTTTCTGATTTCTATTTCTTTGCTTCTTAGACTAGTTCTTATTGAAACCACATAGGTTATAATAGCAGAAATTACTGCTGTTACTACAGTAAGGAAAAATGTTATTAATTGATTTTCCATAAAGTTTGGTATGCGTGTAACGGTTTTGTCTATGGTTGCGTTACGCAATGGTACGCGAGTATCATTCCGCCGTAACCATAAATTTAGCAAAAAGGCCTGAAATTCCGAGTAGGAATTTCAGCCGTAATGAACTATAGGAGTCGTTGTTGTAGCTAGTATTTAATTCCGTTGTTATTTAATATTTCTTTTGTTTCAGCTCTGTTCAAATCTCTAATTATCTTTCCTGAATGACCATATAAATCAACAGTGTTTTTGGGTCTATCGTATTCTTTCAGAGCATAATTGAATTTTTCGGTTTCGAAGTTGTAATTAATTGAAATTATCGTTTTTAAGGAATCGACTATTACAACATAATTATCATTTTCCATTTCAATTCCTTTATTCCATTTGTCAAAGGATGCGTATTTAGCGTAAAATCTGGGAATATTAGTGCTTTCATTTTTCCAAGTTTGATAAACACTGGTATTTTTACTTGTCGTAACTAAATTCGAATCAATTGGAACAAGTCCGATTTCAATTCGCTCGTCGTTAAATGAAGTTCCATAAAAGGTAGGATGATACTTCTTAAATATTCCAAATCCAAAATATAAAATCAAAATCACACTCAATATTTTCCAGAAATGTTTTTTCATATTAGCTACAACGGCTCTGTATAAAGTTTGTTGCGTGTTTTCAAGCTAAAAGTAACCAAATTATTACTGATTAGAAAGTTCGTGAGAACTTTCGCAAGTAAGCTATTAGCTAGCAATAAAATTTATACTTTGTTGTAGCCAGTTTTTATTTCTAATTCGTTCCATTTTTCCTTCCAGTTTTTCTTTTCAATCCTATTCTTGTAAATGGTCAAATCAAACCTCGGTGTTGGTACAACTAAAAGGTTAAATAAATCTTCTAATCCATAAGGTGCTATATACTCAATCTTGTTTTTGAAATTCAATCTTACAGCTATTGAGGTAGCTGTTTCAGGCCAAAAGGAAATAGCTTTATTACAATCAGTATATTGTTTGTGACCGTTTCTAATATGCATCCTTGCTTGATTCTTAACAGACCAATTTAGTTTAGGATTCAGATTTCTCAGCCTGCTCTCTATTTCTAAGTCAAACTTTTTGGTCAAATTTGATTTGTCAAAATATATTACGTCAATATCATTAAGTTCAGTTTTGTCTTTCCCGTGTTTTTCGTCCCAAACTTTATTTCTAACAAAACCAGCTCCAATCCAACAATCTTTTAAGTTTAAATCTCTGACTATTTTCAAAATATTAGTCATCCATTTATCTCTTTCAATAATATCGATTAGTTTATTTCCTAGCTCTTCAGGCATTTTGGGTAATTGGCTACAACGGTTACGTATAAGAATAGTGCGGTTTTGTGTCCGAGGATTTTCCGCAGGAAAATCAGAGTGACCAAATACGCACTAACCTTTTGATTTAGGAATAAACTTACGCATTATTTTTACAATGTTGTATGCTGTGCTTTATTCACTAATTATTTCAGATTTTCTACTATTCCACAATGCAATTGTCGATGCAGTAAAAAAGATAACCAAAATTATATTTAAGTAACCTCCTTTTATGATAATCCAAATGTTGTCAGGTAAATACTTTGTGATTAAATCCTCAATTAAAAATGGAATTAGCGGAAAAAAAATGATAATCCATTTCGGATATAAAGTTTTTCTTTTCCAAACTTGGCTAATAAAAAGAATGGACAAAATTCCAACAATCGGATAAACAAATAACCTCAAAATTCCGTTTATTTTTTCAGAGAGCGAAACTGCATTGTTTATGTCAAGATTATATTCAGTCGCTAATTTTGCGGATGTTGCAATAGCGAGAAAAGCTCCGTGAACTATTCCAAACGCTATTAATATACTTCCGAAAAAAATCAAAACACCATTTCTATAAATCGGTTTTGTCGGTTTAAATGCGTAATAAACTTGACCTAATCCGAGCATATAAAACCAAGTCGCAAATAATGCACAGACTCCACTTGCAATAATTCTAAAGTCAGATGCATTTCCCATATTCCGCTTTAAATTCATATTGACTGGGTCATAATATAAAAGCATATCTCCAGCAAATAAAGTCAATCCACCTAATATTCCAAAAATTCCAAAAACTCTAATCCAAAATTGGCTAATTTTCATTGATTACTGGTGTTTTTCGGCATTGCATACAACGGTCTCGTATAACCGTCAGTTACGGGTTAAATTAGCGATTATTTTCGGATAAGCACTGACGTTAGCAATTCCGAATGGATTCGGACGTAGTCGAATCCGCCGTAATTGCGGTTAGCATCTATGTAAAAGCAGTCTATCGAGTATCTTTAAGATGATAAAAAAAAATAGAGATATGGAACGACAAACTGCTACCCCTAAATTATACATTGGTATTGACATACACAAGCGAAGTTGGAAAGTTCACTGTTCGAGTGATTTATTTGCAGGCAAAACGTTTTCAATGCCTCCAGAGCCTTACTTATTGAAGTCCTATGTAGATAAACATTTTAAGAATTACCAAGTGAGTTGTGCCTATGAGGCGGGCTGTTGCGGATATAGAGCGCATCGTGCATTTAGGGGTTACGGATGGCACAGTCTGGTAGTAAATCCTGCTGATATTTTTAGAAAGGGCAAAGAGCGGTATACAAAAACAGATAGGATAGATGCACAGTTGATAGCCAGAGAGCTGAAAGATGGCAGGCTTGAGAGTATAGAGGTACCCGATCGAAAGCGCGAGCAGTTGCGCAGTCTATTTAGACGTCGCAACGATTTGGTCAAGGATATGCGTCAAATAAAGAGTTATATCAAGATGCAGTTATTGTACTACGGTGTCAAGATTCCAGAGGAGTACGATAACGATCATTGGAGCCATGATTTTAGAAATTGGTTGGACGAATTGCGTTTTGAATACGTAACAGGAGATGAAGCATTACAAAGCAGGATGCGCAGCTTTCGGTTTATAGATCAGGAATTTAGGGCTGTGTCAACAGCGCTTCGTAAATATACAAAGCAATATTACAAGAAAGACTATATGCTATTGCGCAGCATACCAGGTATAGGGGCCATAGTAGCCAGCGGTATACTCAGTGAGCTAGGCGACCTACGCCGTTTCACAAGTATAAAACATCTAGCGGGCTATGTAGGCTTGTGTCCGGGGATTCATCAAAGTGGGGATAACTTAAGACATACAGGAGTAAGTATGCGTGCTCATAGGTTGATGCGCAGCTATTTTATAGAAGCAAGTTGGCAAGCGATACGTGCAGATCCTGTGATGCAGGCATATTACCGCAAGCATCAGGGCAAGAACGTAAAATCAATAATTGTTAAGATTGCCAGAAAACTATTGAGCCGCACCTTGGCAGTAATAAAAACAGAAATACCTTATGAAATAGGAGTAATAGAGTAATAACGCTTTTGCAAAGAGAACAATAATTAACAAGATAACTAAGCTCAAAAAGATAAAAACCTGAAACACAGAACAATGTAGGTGGCGGTTTTCAAAATCGACCACATCGGTTAGCAAGTGATCAGGTTTAATAACTCATAATCATACAGATGCTGGTAACGGCTTAAGAAAGCTGATTACATATAGGATGCTGAGCGAGTTATATAAAAAGGCATTGTAATGTTGATAACGCTGCGCGTTAGCCAACATTCCAACACCACATTAGCATTATGATATAATTAAAAATAAAATAGTAAATTTAAACTCATCTAAGGTACTTGCTTAAACAATGGCTTTTCATAGGATACATTGTTAGCCACTGTTTTTTTGTTTTCCATTTATTAATTCCGAATGATTTTCAGCGTTTTTTATGTCCAAAATCCATTTTTCTGTATAGTCATTCTTTGTTAAGTCTGAAATTCCATTTAAAAAATGATTTCGCAATTCGTTAACAGTCATTTCCTTTTGAGTCGGTTCAAATTTAATCTTACATTTATAAATTCCAGGTAGAAATTTTAACCAATTCCGCCATTTTTCTTTCGGTTTTTCAAGACCATTAACTCTAAAAACTTTTCCATTACAATCACAAAACATTTTGTTACGATAATACTTGTCAAAAATTGATTTTTTGTCTGTATATATCAGATTGCTAAATAGAATATAGTCAAGAATATCATCATCATTCCATTTTTCAGTCGATATGTTTATTATTGGAAACGTCATTTTTTAAATTGTGGCTAACTAGTATATATATGCAAGTTTTGCACATGCATAAAAATAGTAATAAAATTCACATAACATCTGCAAACACTAAGAAAAATGCTTTTTTATAGTCATGCATTTTGTATATCAAATTCACTTTTTTTATAAACTTGATATACAAAATACACGTATGTAAATACTTGTATTTAACTGTTGTTTTGTGAATTTTTATACTACTTGCTAACATCATGTAGCACTTAAGATTGCCGTAAAAGAAATTTTAAATAACAAATGGAATAAACCAAAAATTAATACGTTTTTTTAAGAAGGCGAGAATAAGCAATTATTATAACTAACATAAAAATAGAGTTGTCATGTTTTATAAAAATGGGCAAGGAGCAAGTTAAAGGTAAATTTACACACGCTTAAAATGATTGAAAACAAAAAGACCACCGTTTAAAGTGGTCTTTTTAGGACTAGTCAATGGATTCATTATTCTAATCTCTCAATACATGGATTACACCTGTAATGGTATGTGGGTTACCGTTAAAATCTTCATAACTACCACTAAAGTTAATATCAATATATTCATCTACTGCTCCCAAGGCTGTTACGTTATAAATAATAGTATTATTATCCCCAGATATACCAAGACATTCAGAAATATTTATACCAGTATCATTTTCATTGTCAAAATTTAAATTGTCATAAGTGCCAGTGTGCGGTGCATCATTTAAAACACCAAATAAGTAAAAACAACCATTGGTGTTACCGGAGCTCTCTCTTTCTGCAGAAATGCTTAAACTGTTGTTTATGTTACCACCTGTAGCCATAAAGCTAGCTTGGATATTTGTGGTTATCAATAATTCATCAGTATCATCAATAGTATACTGAATAAATTCAGCAATAGTATTACAGGAAAGTAGGTTTCCTAAATTGGTTTCAGTATCATTAAAAGTATAGTTTATTGCCCCGGTAGTTTGTAAATTACTGGTGTCTATTGCTTCAATTGAAAAGCTATCAGATGAAGTACAACGCAACAAGTTAATTTCAAAAGCACCATCTATCACGGTATCATAGAAGGTTTGCGCTCCGTAGGTTAATATCACATAACCTTCAGTAATAGGGTTTTCGTTACAATCGGCAAATGTACCAAATACTGCTTCTTCTATAATATCTGAGTTTTGTTCAACCACTACAGCAATACTGTCATCTGTAGTATAAGGGCCAATCATTGCAGAGTAGATACTATTTGCACCACAAATTGCAAAATCATAGATGTTAATTTCTAGAGTTTCTCCGCTAGGTACTAATCCACATACTTCTCCTAACTCATTGGTATAGCCGGTACGTGTACCATAGGTGTTACTTGTTATAGTTACCCTAGTGTTGGCAAAAGGCGTGTTGTCTTCATTTGTTACAGTAACACATAGGTTTACGGCTTCTGCTGGTATATCGCAGTTCCAAAACGAAAAGTGCTTAACGGTTCCGATGTAATTACTACCCACTAAAGTAGCTTCTCCTTCTTCAATCCAATACCCTTTGGCTTCGTTAAAATACCAAAGCGGAATGGTGCTAGGTGCTATAGATAATAAGCTAGCATCAACAGGAATTTTAATTTCTGCGGAGCTGTCCTTGCTTAAGTTTAAATCCTCACCAGTAGCACCTCTTAATTCTACTGCCAACATGCCTAAAGTTTGTAGCATACGTTCTTGGTTGGCTTCGTTTTCAGCATAAAGCATTCCTGGCATCTGTAAGGTAACATTCTCGTCTGTGGGATCTAAATGATGGATGATAACATCTAAACTTCCTGAATAAGGCGTGCCATCTTCCTTGATGTAATCTCCTTTTAAACTCACGGAAGCACCGTTTGCTATAGAAATGGTTTTTTCAGTGCCACTGGTAGTTGAGCCAGCCACTGTTTCTTCTAAAAGCATGATAGATACTTTATTAACACCGTTGGATGGTACTAAAGATCTAGAGCCATGTATATAGCCTGTTTTTTCAGCTTTAATATATGCAAAGCGTTGGTTTGCCTTGGCATTTTCAATATAAAACACCCCATTTTCATCGGTTTGTGTTTGGTCTGTACCAATAGTAATGGTAACATCTTGTAGTGGGTTTCCGTTGCTGTCCATTACGTTGCCTAGGAACGATCGGGTAATTTCACTACCAAAATTTTCGCTAAAGTTTGATGGTGTATCATCTTGTTGGTCGTCGTTTGAAATACTGTCTTTATCGCACGACAAAAAAATTCCAAAAAGGAATAGTGTAAAAATAAGTTTAAGTTTCATAATTACTTTATTAGTAGGTTAAACAATTTGGGTTAATGACTGCCAAAGCAGTCATTTGCTTATATAACAAGTGAGCTCGTAAAATTCCTACCCTTTAGTTTTAAAAAAATAAAAAACCCTTTAAACTACAGCGTTTAAAGGGTTTCTTTTTTATGTTGGCTTTTAATTATAGGTTAAATACATTTTTAACCTTATCCAGATAATCTAATTTTTCCCAAGTAAATAATTCTACATCAAGGGTTTTACTATCGCCATTGGGCTGTGTAAAGGTTTTTGTAACGGTTGTGTTGCTGCGTCCCATATGGCCATAAGCTGCAGTCTCACTATACATAGGAGACCGTAGTTTTAGTCGTGTTTCAATGGCATACGGGCGCATATCAAAAATTTCAGATACTTTTTTTGCAATTTCGCCATCACTTAAATCTACTTTAGAGGTGCCATAGGTGTCAATAAAAATCCCCATAGGCTCTACAACACCAATGGCATAACTTACCTGTACTAAAACTTCTGAAGCCACACCGGCAGCAACCAAGTTTTTTGCAATATGGCGGGTAGCGTAAGCAGCACTTCTGTCTACCTTACTGGGGTCTTTCCCAGAGAACGCACCGCCACCGTGGGCGCCCTTACCACCGTAGGTATCTACAATAATTTTACGTCCTGTTAAACCTGTATCACCATGAGGGCCACCAATAACAAATTTTCCTGTTGGGTTAATGTGGTATGTAATCGTGTTGTTGAATAGTTTTTGAATAGACTCGGGAAGTTTAGCAACAACGCGAGGTATTAAAATTTCAACAATATCTGTTCTAATTTTTGCTAGCATGGTAGCATCATCAGCAAAATTATCATGTTGTGTGGATACTACAATGGCATCTATACGTTGCGGAACATTATCGTCACTATACTCAATAGTTACCTGACTTTTAGAATCTGGTCTTAAGTAGGTAATATCCTTGTTTTCTCTTCTAAGAGCAGCCAATTCAATTAAAATACGATGTGATAAATCCAGGGCCAACGGCATGTAATTTTCTGTTTCGTTGGTAGCATAACCAAACATCATACCTTGGTCGCCAGCACCTTGTTCCTCTTTGGAGGCACGGTCTACACCTTGGTTAATGTCTTGGGATTGTTCGTGGATTGCAGAAAATACACCGCAAGAATTTCCATCAAACATATACTCGCCTTTGGTATATCCTATGCTATTAATAGTATCTCGGGCAATTTTCTGTACGTCTAGATAGGTTTTAGATTTTACTTCGCCAGCAAGCACTACTTGCCCTGTTGTTACAAGGGTTTCGCAAGCTACTTTAGAGTCGGCATCAAAAGCCAAAAAGTTATCAATTAAGGCATCACTTATTTGGTCTGCAACTTTATCTGGGTGTCCTTCAGAAACACTTTCTGAAGTAAATAAATACGACATTGTATATTTTTAATTTATGAGATAAGATTTGACGGAAAACGTCAAGGAAGTTAACACTGCCTTTAGCATTTTTATTTACACTGAAATATTAGAGTGTAAAGAGGTTGCAATCAGTCAAATCTTTCCTCTGTGATTTATGGATGCAAAAGTAAAAAAATAAAAGAATATGTAAATATGTTTTTAGATTTTTCATCCAAGACTTGGTAACTTCATTTAATTTTTAAATATTTGATGTGTTATAAATGAAAAATCAAATTTTAAATAGCCTAATTAGTATTACTGTGATCATTTCGCAGTGATAGGAAGCGTTATTTAATATTTAAAATAATAAAACACCTTCCTAGATTTCTAAGAAGGTTTTTTTTATGACTTTTTTTTCATTTGAACATCATAAAAAATATAGTTTAAACTATTGAAAAACAGAGATTTGTGTGTTTTTTATATGTAGTGAATTTAACCGCTAAGTAAGCATGAAAAAGATGAAAATGACATAAACAAGTATTTTCGTTCTCTGAAATTAAGGATTCTTTTTGAAATTCTTAAAGAATTTGAAATTTTTGCAACTAAATAAGCTAAACCCTAAAATTATTTTCAATAAAAATGGCCGAACTTAATAAATACAGTAAAAGATTAACACAGGATGAATCTCAACCAGCATCTCAAGCCATGTTGTATGCGGCAGGTTTGACGGAAGAGGATATGCTAAAAGCGCAAATTGGTATTGCGAGTACTGGTTATGATGGAAATCCGTGTAACATGCATTTAAATGGATTAAAAGACGAGGTTAAAATTGAATGTAATATTGCTGGTTTAGTTGGTTTAGGTTTTAACACCATAGGTGTTAGTGATGGTATTTCCATGGGAACCTCTGGTATGAATTACTCTTTGGTATCTCGTGATATTATTGCAGATTCTATTGAAACGGTTATGAATGCGCAAAGCTACGATGGCTTAATAGCTATAGTGGGGTGTGATAAAAATATGCCAGGATCTATTATTTCTATGTTGCGTTTAAATCGTCCTGCCATAATGATGTATGGAGGCTCTACAGCTTCTGGAGCCTACAAAGGCAAGAAATTAAATATTGTTTCGGCTTTTGAAGCGTTAGGACAAAAAGTAGCTGGGGAAATAGATGAAGCAGAATATAAAGAGATTATAAAAAGAGCAATTCCTGGAGCAGGAGCTTGTGGTGGTATGTATACTGCAAATACAATGGCTTCTGCCATAGAATGTATGGGCTTTGCATTGCCTTATAACTCGTCTATCCCAGCCGAAAATCCAAACAAATTATCAGAAGCAGAGCGATATGCTAGAGCTATTAAAAATTTATTGGAGTTAGATTTAAAACCATTAGATATCATTTCTAAAAAATCTCTAGAAAATGCAGTTACCTTGGTAAATGCACTTGGAGGTTCTACAAATGCTGTGTTACACTTTTTGGCTATAGCACATGCTGCTGATATAGATTTTACATTAGAAGATTTTCAACGAGTAAGTGATAGAACACCTTTAATTGGGGATTTAAAACCTAGTGGCAAATACCTAATGGAAGATGTACACGGTATAGGAGGTATTCCTGCAATTATGAAATATTTATTGGAAAACGGATATTTGCACGGCGATTGTATGACGGTTACAGGAAAAACATTAGCAGAAAATTTAGCTGGTGTTGAAGCTATAGAGTTTGAAGAACAAGATATAGTGTACCAAAAAGAACAAGCTTTAAAATCTTCTGGAAACTTACAGATTCTTTACGGAAACCTAGCAGAAGAAGGGGCTGTAGCAAAAATATCTGGTAACGAAGGATTGTTGTTTGAAGGTAAAGCTGTGGTTTATGATAGTGAGCAAGAAGCCAATACAGGGATATCCAATGGAGAGGTTGAGAGAGGTGATGTCGTCGTCATTCGTTATGTAGGCCCTAAAGGTGGTCCTGGGATGCCAGAAATGTTAAAACCAACATCGTTAATTATGGGTGCAGGTTTGGGTAAATCTGTAGCATTGATTACTGATGGTCGTTTCTCAGGAGGAACCCATGGTTTCGTGGTAGGGCACATTACACCAGAAGCACAATCTGGAGGAGCTATCGCGTTGATTGAAACTGGTGACAACATTAGAATTAGCGCAGAAGATAACTCTATTAATGTATTGATTTCAGAAGAAGAGTTGGCGCAAAGAAAAGCCAATTGGGTTATGCCAGAGCTAAAACATAAAAAAGGAATATTATATAAATATGCAAAATCGGTTGCATCAGCCTCCAAAGGTTGTGTAACAGATGCATTTTAAAACATTTTGTTATTCCGTGCCGAAATTTCGGTATCGGGATCTCATCAATAATACGTTGAGATTATGAATACAGAAACCATTAAAAAAGAAACAAACAACACAGACAAAACTGAGCGCATTAGCGGGAGTGAAGCTATTATTAGATGTTTGATAGCCGAAGGTGTTGACATTCTTTATGGATACCCTGGAGGGGCCATAATGCCAGTTTATGACGAGTTATATAAATATCAAGATAGAATTCATCACGTATTAACACGTCATGAACAAGGCGCAGCGCATGCAGCACAAGGCTATGCCAGGATTTCAGGAAAGGTTGGTGTTGCCATGGCTACTTCTGGACCCGGAGCAACCAACTTGATAACAGGTATAGCTGATGCACAAATAGACTCTACACCAATAGTGTGTATTACAGGGCAAGTACCTTCACATTTATTGGGTACAGATGCTTTCCAGGAAACCGATATTGTAGGTATCTCTACACCAGTTACAAAGTGGAATGCCCAAGTTACCAAAGCATCTGAAATTCCAGAGATCATGGCTAAAGCGTTTTACATTGCAAAAAGTGGAAGACCAGGGCCAGTACTTGTAGATATTACAAAAGATGCACAGTTTGAGGAATTCGATTTTAAATACGAAAAATGTACAGGAGTTAGAAGTTATAAACCTGTACCAAAAACCGATATAAATAAAGTAAAGGAAGCAGCTGCACTTATTAATAATGCTAAAAAACCAATGATTGTTTGGGGACAAGGTGTTATTTTAGGCAAAGCCGAAGAAGAATTAAAAGCAGTAGTTGAAAAATCTGGTGTACCAGCTGCTTGGACTATCTTAGGAGCTTCTGCAATACCAACCTCACACCCATTAAACGTAGGTATGGTAGGTATGCATGGTAATTATGCGCCAAATAAGCTTACCAACGAATGTGATGTGCTTATAGCTATAGGTATGCGTTTTGATGATCGTGTTACGGGTAGTTTAGATACCTACGCAAAACAAGCAAAAATCATTCATTTTGATATTGATCCTGCCGAAATCAACAAAAATGTAAAAGTTGATATTGCGGTTTTAGGAGATGCAAAAGAAAGTCTGGCATTACTCCTTTCAGAATTACATAAGAATTCCCATGAGTCTTGGCACCAAGAATTTAAAGACTTGTATGCTATTGAGTATGATGCCGTAATTAAGGACGATTTATTGCCTGAAAAAGAAGGCTTAACCATGGGCGAAGTCTTAAAGGAAATTAATAATTACAGCGATGGTAATGCAGCAATTGTTTCAGATGTTGGGCAACACCAAATGATTGCCTGTCGTTATGCAGAATTTAATCTTTCCAAAAGTAATATTACATCAGGAGGTTTGGGTACCATGGGGTTTGCTTTACCAGCAGCTATTGGAGCTAAAATGGCAGAACCCCACAGAGAGGTTGTAGCTATTATAGGCGATGGAGGTTACCAAATGAATATTCAAGAATTAGGTACTATTTTTCAGCAAAAAGCGGCAGTTAAAATAGTAGTTTTAAATAATGAATTCTTGGGTATGGTGCGTCAATGGCAGCAATTATTTTTTGATAAACGCTATGCGTCTACCGAAATGACAAATCCAGATTTTGTAACCATAGCAAAAGGCTATTACATAGATGCAAAACGTGTTACAAAACGAGAGGAGTTAGCAGATGCGGTACAAGAAATGATGGCCTCTAAATCCTCATATTTCTTAGAAGTGTGTGTGGAAAAAGAAGATAATGTATTCCCTATGATTCCATCAGGAGCATCGGTTTCTGATATCAGGTTAAGCTAGTATTTAAAAAGATTAAAATGAGTCAAGAGATAAAAACATATACCATATCTGTTTACACAGAAAATAATATTGGACTACTCAATCGTATATCTGCTATTTTTCAACGTAGGCACATCAATATAGAGAGTTTAACAACGTCGCAATCAGAAATTAAAAATGTAAATCGTTTTGTAATCGTTGTTAAAATTACAGAAGAGCAAGCTATTAAAGTAGTAGGGCAAATAGAAAAGCAAGTAGAGGCTATTCGTGCGTACTATCATACTAACGAAGACACTATATTTACAGAATCTTGTATGTTTAAAATAAAGAGCGAATTGCTTTTTGAGGAACCACAGATTCAAAATATCATAAAAGATAGTGATTCTAGAATAGTAACTGTAAATCGGGAATTTTTCGTCTTAGAAAAATCAGGGAGACGATACGAAATAGAAGAGCTTAGAGAGAAATTAGATGCCTTTGGCATTATGCAATTTGTACGCTCAGGACGTATTGCTGTTACCAAGGATGAAATGAAAGTTTCAGAAATATTAGAAGAATTTAGAAATCAATAAATAAATTAAAACTAAAAAAAGCATCTTAATTTGATGGGTGCAAACTAGATTATTAAATCAATAAACAAACAATGGAAAATTATTTTAACACACTTACATTAGCAGGTAAATTAGACCAATTGTCTAAATGTAGATTTATGGATTCGTCTGAGTTTTCAGATGGTGTAGCTGCATTAAAAGGCAAGAAAATTGTAATTGTAGGTTGCGGTGCTCAAGGGTTAAACCAAGGACTAAATATGAGAGATTCTGGTTTAGATATTTCTTATACATTACGTGAAGCGGCAATTAAAGAAAAGCGTGCTTCTTTTGTAAATGCTACCGAAAACGGATTTAATGTAGGAACTTACGAGGAGTTAATTCCAACGGCTGATTTAGTGTTAAACCTTACTCCAGACAAACAACACACCAATGTTGTAAATGCAGTAATGCCATTGATGAAAAAAGGAGCTACATTATCTTATTCTCACGGTTTTAATATTGTAGAAGAAGGAATGAAAGTACGTGAAGATATCACGGTAATTATGTGTGCACCTAAATGTCCAGGATCTGAAGTACGTGAAGAGTATAAAAGAGGTTTTGGTGTGCCAACGTTAATAGCAGTACACCCAGATAACGATCCTGAAGGAAAGGGTTGGGCGCAAGCAAAAGCTTATGCTGCAGCAACAGGAGGAGATAGAGCTGGAGTTCTAGAATCTTCTTTCGTAGCTGAAGTAAAAAGTGATTTAATGGGAGAGCAAACCATTCTTTGTGGCTTATTACAAACAGGATCTATCCTTTGTTTTGATAAAATGGTAGAAGAAGGTATTGATCCAGGTTATGCTTCAAAATTAATTCAATATGGTTGGGAAACAATAACTGAAGGTTTAAAATACGGTGGTATTACAAACATGATGGATCGTTTATCTAACACAGCAAAAATTAAAGCATTCGAATTATCAGAAGAATTAAAAGATATCATGCGCCCGTTATTCCAAAAGCACATGGACGACATTATGGAAGGTAACTTCTCTAGCGGTATGATGGCAGATTGGGCAAATGGCGATGCAAAACTTTTAGGATGGAGAGCGGAAACTGCCGAAACAGCATTCGAAAAAACACCGGCTGGCGATATGGAAATTAGCGAGCAAGAGTATTATGATAATGGGGTGTTAATGGTTGCTTTAGTACGTGCAGGAGTAGAATTAGCGTTTGAAGCTATGACAGAATCTGGTATTATAGACGAGTCTGCATACTATGAGTCATTACACGAAACACCGCTAATTGCAAACACCATAGCAAGAAAGAAATTGTATGAAATGAACCGTGTGATTTCTGATACTGCAGAATATGGTTGTTACTTATTCGACCATGCCTGTAAGCCTTTATTAGCAGATTTTATGAAAACAGTAAGTACTGATGTTATTGGTAAAACTTACGCAAAAGATAACGGAGAAGGTGTTGATAATGCAAAACTTATAGAAGTAAATGCAGCGTTAAGAAACCATCCAGTTGAAAAAATTGGAACATTCTTAAGAGCGTCTATGACCGCTATGAAACCAATAGTATAACAATTCAACTAAACTAAACATTTTTAAATGTTGGAAGGCCTCGCATATTTAATATGTGAGGTTTTTTTATTAGTTAAACCTAACTTTCAAAATTTTTAAATATGCTTAAATCTAACTAATTCAATAGTTTAGAAAGCTATTAAATATCATTATTTCCAACATATTCTATATTAGAAACCTCGCAAACGTTTTAGTGCATTTTAATATAAAATCACTTTGAAAATCATAAGTTTGTAAAGGTTTTGACGACCTCTTTAGAAAGTATTTTTCTTAAATATTGGATATCTTAGCACCATTAAAACTATAACTATGAGCAAAGCACAAGTTGAAATTCCAAATGAATATAAAATAAACGATTTGTTGCACCAATCTACATATCTGGTAGATGGAGAATTAAAGCAATGGAATGGAGATACGGCAGAAATATATTCTACCATTTCTAGTACGAAAACCTATAAGCCTACTTTATTAGGAACAATTCCACAGCTTGGAGAAGCAGAAGCCTTAGAAGCTCTAGAATCTGCAGAAAAAGCTTATGATAAGGGAAAAGGGCTATGGCCAACGATGAAAGTGGCAGATAGAATTGCCTGTATGGAGACCTTTGTAGGAGAAATGAAGACCAAACGGGAAGAAATAGTAAAATTATTAATGTGGGAAATAGGTAAAAACCTACCAGATTCTGAAAAAGAGTTTGATAGAACTATTGAGTATATTTATGATACTATCGAAGCTTACAAGGAAGTAGATAGGGATTCTGCACGATTTGAAAAGCATTCAGGGGTACATGCCCATATTCGTAGAGGTCCTCTAGGAGTAGTATTGTGTTTAGGCCCGTATAATTATCCACTAAACGAAACATTTTGCTTGTTAATACCAGCTTTAATTATGGGAAATACCACCATTTTTAAACCAGCAAAATTAGGTGTGCTTTTAATTTCTCCGTTATTGGAAGCATTTCAAAATAGCTTTCCAAAAGGAGTTGTAAATATTGTGTATGGTCGCGGACGTGTTTTGGCAACACCAATTATGAAATCTGGTAAAGTAGATGTGTTGGCCTTAATAGGAAACAGTAAATCTGCAAATGCATTACAAAGTCAGCACCCAAAAGGAAACAGGTTACGAATGGTGTTGGGCTTAGAAGCAAAAAATCCAGCAATTGTATTACCTGATGCCGATTTAGATTTAGCTGTAGAGGAATGTATCGCAGGAACATTGTCTTTTAATGGGCAACGTTGTACCGCATTAAAAGTGTTATATGTTCACGAATCCATTGTAGAAGAATTTAATAGGCGTTTTGCATACAAAGTAGATCAATTAAAATTTGGAAAACCATGGGAAGAAGGTGCTAAACTAACACCACTACCCGAAGTAGATAAACCAGCATACATTCAAGAATTAATTGATGATGCTACAGCGCAAGGCGCTAAAATTTTAAACAAAAAAGGAGGAGAAACAACCGATAATTTTATTTTCCCAGCAGTGTTGTTTCCTGTAACCAAAGATATGCGCGTGTTTAAAGAAGAGCAGTTTGGACCAGTAATACCAGTAGTGTCATTCTCAGATATTGAAGAACCGTTAGATGACATGGCAGAATCTGATTATGGACAGCAAGTAAGTTTGTTTGGAAAAAATGTTACAACACTCTCACCGTTAATTGATACTTTGGTAAACCTAGTGTGTCGTGTTAACTTAAATAGCTCATGTCAACGTGGGCCGGATGTTTATCCTTTTACAGGACGAAAAGATTCTGCCGTAGGCACCTTAAGTGTTACAGATGCGTTGCGTTCTTTTTCTATAAGAACTTTTGTGGCTTCTAAGGATAACGCTTATAATAATGCGATTTTAAATGAATTGTTAGATCAGAAATCATCTAATTTTATTAGCACAGATTATATTTTGTAGTTATTTTATGAGAATTACCGTATTACTTTGTTTTATTCTATTCATTTCGAAATCGTCTTCAGTAAGGATATTCGAAGGAGAGTTGATTTATCATCATAGTATGAAAGTGGATTCTATAGATTTTTTAAACTCGGAAAAATATTTCGACACATTAAAAGTCATTTATGGAAATAAGAACTATATAAAAATTAAAAACTCAACTGAATACGAAAAAGTAATCTTTATTGATTCCTTGAAAAAGGAATATGTCATTTATAAAGACAATTTAAGTAAATCAAAGAATCTATCCATGAATGAGGACAATCTGAATTATGGTAAACTTTATAATCGAGAAAACTCCCATTTTGGTACAATAATAGCTTTAGAGAAATCAGATACGGTTATAAAATTTAGAAATAAGACTTATGGTCTCAAAAAACTTTTTGTTGAGAGAAAGTATGGTTATGAAACTTATGTGTTTTCTGAAAATGATAGTTTAAAACTGACCGATAATAGAAATATTTTAAGGAACATGGGAGAACAAATTCATCCCAAAGAAATAGCACTTGAAATAGATAATTCTATAATTTATTATTACAGGTTAGAAGCTAAAAATTCTAACGTATTGCAAGAATTCAGTTTAGTTGATATTAAAAACATTAAACTTAACCGTACAGTCTTTAAGCTTCCTGAGCATAGAGATGCTAAAGGTTTTAAAAAGGAAAATAGGAAGAATGGGAGGTTTAAATTTTTTGAACTAGAAAATCAAAAGTAACAGACTAAAATATAGATTGCTTTTTTCAAAAGTTCATTTCCTTTCATTGACTAAAATCATACAAAAACCCAAGAAGTAATAATTATCTTTGCAAAAAGGTAAAATCAATTAAAATATAACACATGAAAAGTATTAAATTTCTATGTACAGGAGTATTGGCCGTAACACTTTTATTCAATTGTGGAGGAGATAAAAAGAAAGAGGCATCAGAAGAAAAAATTAAACTAGGGACAAAAAAAGAAGAAAAAAGCGTAGAGAGCAATTCTAATGATGTAGTTATTACGGGTAACGATGCCATGCAATTCAATAAAAAGGAAATTAGGGTAAAAGCAGGTAAAACTGTAAAAATTACGCTAAGGCACATTGGTAAAATGGGTAAAGATGTTATGGGACATAATTTTGTTTTACTTAAAAATGGAGTCAATCTTACCGCATTTGGTAATAAAGCAGCTAATGCCAGAGATAACGGTTATATTCCAGAATCGTCTACTCAAGATATAATTGCACATACTAAAATGCTTGGAGGAGGCGAAACAGATGTTATTGAGTTTGATGCGCCTGAACCTGGTACTTATGAATTTCTATGTAGTTTCCCTGGGCACTATGCCTTAATGAAAGGAAAATTTATTGTAGAGTAGAGATAAGATATATACTCAAAGAATTGGCGGAGTTACGTCGTGAGAATAAAGATATTACTTGTTTAAGACCAGATTCTAAAAACCAGGTAACTATAGAGTAAAACGAAAAAGTCGGAAGAATAAATCTTCCGACCATGACTGGTCTCAAGACAGTCTTTTTTTATTCGTTTTATTTTGGGTTGTTTACGATTAGAGTATGAAAAGAAGCTTACTAAAAACTACCCTTTCTTTTTTAAAGTAAAAAAAGAGCAAATCTTTAGATTTGCTCTTTCCTAACGTTTTAATGTACCTTATGTTATTACAGGGATATCACTCACAAGTTTCCATTTTCCTTCTTTATTCTGTATTAAACAAAGAATAGCAACAAATGTCATTTTTTCTCCTTTAAAGGCTACCTTGACACTTGCAGATGAACCGTTAATTGTAATGTTTTCGAAGTTTAATTGACGTTTGTCTCCTCCAAATTCTTTTGATTCAATTTTTTTAAGATATGTAGATTTGTCCATAATAACAACAGACTCACTTCCAAATAGACGATTCATAACTATTCGATAATTATCATCTAAATACGTAGCCAATTCTTGCGAATCATTTTTGTCTCCTGCTTTTGCAAAGGCTGTAATTACTTCTTTTATATTTTCAAGTTCTGAATTTTGAGCACTACAACACAAAGCAGAAAATATGAAACAAGTCAAAACGATTTTTTTTATTGATTTCATTATAATTTTGTTTTTATTAATTAATACTCTTTTTTGTTAAATAATTTGATTAATGATAATTCATTTCCTTCATAATTTTTTTAAAGTTTAACGTTAACTGATGTTCTCATGGTAGAGTGATGCTGAAAATCATCCTCTTGACTATATGCCATAATCATATAATACTTCATGCCTTCTGACAGGTCTTTTTGATATTTACTTATTGAAGTTGTTGGAAGTGAAAATCTAATGGTAGTTTTACGAAACTGTTCTTTACCTTCAATATTTTCAACTTGTGGCTTAACTCCAAATTTTGATATTGGGTCATAGTTGCCTGGACTTTTTGTGTAATGTTCAACAAGATTAACTTTGTCTTTAACTACATTTCCCATAAGTAAATACGCTCCTGAAATTCCAGTTTTTGTATTGAAACCTATAGTTACCCAACCGCTAGTCGGAGCGGTCATTTCAAAGTATATTCTGTCATTTTTGAAATGCCAACTTACAGTCATTTTATTTTTGGTGATGCTTTTGTTTTCATTTTCTTGGGCATTACACGCCGTAGTAAGTAATGCCATAAGCATTGTCAATATTTGTTTCATCATTTTAATACACACTTTAGTCATTATATATTTATGTTATAAAATCAATTATTGATATATCAATTTATATATTAAAAAATATTATGTCATGTTTTTTCTAATTTTCAATAATAGATTGCTCAAAAGATTGAGCTCATCTGTAGTAAGGTTTTCTATGCTTTTATTTCTGTGAGATTGTATGAGTTTCATATTATTGTCAATAAACTGTTGTCCTTTTTTTGTTAAACATACGTGGTAGGTTCTTCTATTATTAGGTAATGATTTTCTCAACAGAAGTTCCTTTTTCTCTAATAAATCAATAGTACGTGTTATTGAAGCGGTATCACGATAAGATTTTTCAGCTATATCTCTTTGTGAAAGGTTGGATGATTCTGAAATAATTTTCAGTATAATCCACTGCTCTACAGTAATCCCTAGTTTGTTTTTGTTGAATTCTTTTTGTGAGTACTGTTTAGAAACCTTGCTAGTTAAGTCTATTTGAAATAATATAACATCTTCTATCTTTTTCATGAATGAAAATTTATGAGTACAAATATAGCAAATATATTGATATATCAATAATTGATTTTTTTAATTAACTTAACGGATTTGTAACTGGTTAAACTTTCTATTTTAGTTAAGCTAGATGTGAGTTTTATTTCAACTCCAATAATTCAATATTCTTAAACTCCACTGGGTGGCTTTCGCTTTGTAGTGAAATATAACCACCTTTTAGGTGTTGGTTTTCTTTTGGTTTCCATTTATCTCCTGTGTTTACCGCACCGCCTCCAATATGTGGTTTAGTGTAACTTAACACTTCTTCGCCATTTATAAAATGTTTGATAATGGAATCGTTTCTAACCTCTATTTCAACATGTACCCATTGCTCGCCATGATAGGTTTTTGATGATGATTTTATGATATGCTCTGTGACTAAAGTGTCTTTATAAAACACATGTGTGCCTGGTGTGCATAAGTTTCCTGTAGTGCGTTCATCCACACCATTTCCGCCTAAAAGTTGCACTTCTATACTCACAGGGAAGTTTTGGTCTAGTTCCATATTTTTAGGGTCTTCACAATGAATCATAATACCACTATTTCTTAATGCCCACGGTCTTCCTCCTATAATTTGATTGCCTGTGAACCGATAATCCATTCTAAACCTGTAATTACTATATGGTGTTTTGTAAAATAGGTGTCCGAATGTATTATTAAAGGAGTCGTAAGCCTTGTAGCTTACTTTTAGAATACCATCTTCTACTATAAAAGTATTGTTATGGTTGTTCCCATATTCGTATCCTTTAATTTTTGGTGTCCAACCCTCTAAGTTTTTACCATTAAAAATTGGTGTCCAATGGTCTTCTTTTTTACAAGAAAAGGCTATACTCAGTATTAATGCTATAAGGCATAATTGTTTAAAAAACGTCATAATAGTAGATGTTTATAAAGACCAAGCTTTTCCGTTGGTGGTCTCTTCTAAAGAAACACATCCTTTTTGTGATGCGGGAATAGGGTCGTAAGCCAACACCTGTTCGCCTACCATTTCACTAGTGCGGTAAGCCCAAACGGTTTGATTTCTTAAATTGATGACAGCTTTGTAAACTAAGTTTTTTTCTGCTTCAAATTGTTTTTCTTCCGTTTTGGATGCTCTTAAGTATTTATCTAATAGAGCGGTGTAATCTTGTGTGTTTAGGTCCTTTGCTCCAGTCTCAGGAATGGGTAGTGCCTTAACTATACTTTCTATGCCCTGTTTATATTTTGTTTTATCTTCCTCATCATAAGCTTTAGAAGCATATAAATCTATAAATTTGGGGACATTAACGTCTAAAGCGCCAGGCGTAGCTTCGGTTTTAGGTAAAATTAAATCTACTAGATGTTTTATAACAATGCTCTCTTCTTCCGTAAAGAACACTGGTGTCCATTTTTCAACGTCACTTGTGCAGCTTTGTAAAATGCTTAAAGCACTGGGAGCTATGGCAGAATAACCAAGTGTTAGGCCAATTTGTTTTATGGCGTCTCTACGTTTCATGAGTGTTTGGTTTTAAATTGTTTAACAGCATGATTGGCTGCTCTAGCGGTAAGCGCCATATATGTTAATGAAGGGTTTTGGCACCCTGCTGAGGTCATACAGGCGCCATCAGTTACATACACATTGGGTACACTGTGAATTTGATTGTACTTATTGAGTACTGAGGTTTTAGGGTCTCGACCCATTCTAGCGGTTCCCATTTCGTGAATCCCTATGCCTGGAGCAGCAGGTCTATCATATGGTACAATATTTTTAAAACCTGCTTTATCCAACATGTCTACAGCTTGTTCCACAATATCCTTTCTCATATTGAGTTCATTTTCTTTCCATTCGGCATCAAACGTTATGGTAGGTAAACCCCATTGGTCAAGTTTTTCATAATCTAAAGTCATTTTATTATCATGATACGGTAGGCATTCTCCAAAGCCGCCAAGATGCATTCGCCAAGGTTTAGGTTCAAGTATTCTTTCTTTAAATTCCGCCCCATACCCTAGTTCTGCCACGTGCTCAGAAATACCGCGTCTTCCAGCACCGCCTTGGTAACCATAACCTCTTAAAAATGTTTTTTGCTCACTAGCTTTATCGCCTAGGTTTCTAAAACGTGGAATATAGATACCATTGGGTCTTCGCCCTTTATAGTATTTGTCTTCAAAACCATCAATAGTTCCAGAAGCTCCTGAGCCTAAATGGTGGTCCATAATGTTATGACCTAATTCTCCAGAATCATTCCCTAATCCGTTTGGAAATCGGGAGGATTTCGATTGCATCAAGATAGAAGCCGATGCAATAGCAGAAGCGCAACAGAAAATAATATCGGCTTCAAACTCCAATTTTTCTTTGGTTTCTGCATCAATTATTTTAACACCTGTTGCTTTTTTGTGTGTATCATCATACACAATTTCATAGGCAATAGAATGAGGTCTCAAAGTCATGTTTCCAGTACGGGCAGCAGCAGGTAGTGTAGACGCATTACTGCTAAAATACCCGCCATAAGGGCATCCACGCCTGCATCTTGCTCTAAATTGACACTTACCTCGTCCTTCGCGAGGAGTACTTCCTGTATCATTAGCAACTCTACCAATAGTTAAAACACGTCCTTGATTTTTTGCCATTTCAGCTTTAAGATGTTCTTCTACACAGTTGAGTTCCATAGGTGGTTCAAAAACACTATCGGGTAATTGTGGTAGACCTAATGCCTCTCCACTTATACCTACATAACGTTCCACATAACTGTACCAAGGTTCTAAGTCCTTATAGCGAATTGGCCAATCGACACCATAACCATCTTTTATATTGGCTTCAAAGTCCAAATCGCTTAACCGGTAAGATTGCCTGCCCCACATAATTGAGCGTCCACCAACGTGATATCCTCTCATCCAATCAAATCTTTTTTTCTCGTTGTAGGGGTGTTCTAAATCATTCACAAACCAGTGTCGAGAATCCTTTTTAACCACATAGCTCGTTCTAGACTGTTTGGGTTGTTGGGCAAGTTCTTTAGCGGTGGGTTCGCCACGAAGTTCCATATCCCAAGGGTCTAAATGCGCTGTAGGATAGTCCTTAATATGCTCTACCATTCTGCCACGTTCTAAGACTAAGGTTTTAAGTCCGTTTTCGCACAACTCTTTAGCGGCCCATCCTCCAGTAATGCCAGTTCCTATAACTATAGCATCGTACTTACTTAATATTTTTATTGATTCCTTAGTGTTCATAATGTCTCAGTTTTTCTATAGCATAGGTTTGTATTGTTGATTTGGGACATAATACATGTTAAAAACCTAAGAATTATTACAAAAGACTTAGTTTCTTTATAATATTCGGAAAAATAACTAATTTGTGCAGGTTAATTGTCTAAAATATTTCAGTGAAAATAAATATACAACAGATAGAGCCCTACGAGTCGGGAGAAGTGGTGTATCATGCCGATACATGTTTGCCGTTAATTGATGCTTTTGAGAGAAAGAAATTGAAATTTAAGGCCTTGGCTCGCCACACATATCCTGGCGACAGGTTAGATGATAACACGCTTGGATTGAACAGTATAGGGTATTGGGATGCCAACGAGCCGCAGGATTGGGGGTTGGATTGGCATAGGAATGAAGGGATAGAATTTCATTTTTTAGAGTCTGGTTCTATGCCGTATTCCCAAGAAAACAAGGAGGTGTTGTTAACGCCAAATCATTTAACAATTACACGCCCTTGGGAGGTGCATAAGGTTGGAAATCCCTATATAGGCATGGGGAAATTTTATTGGGTTATTATCGATTTGGGTGTGCGTAGGCCGCATCAAGAATGGGTTTGGCCAGATTGGATTACCCTAACGGAAACCGACCTGTCACGATTAACTAAGTTTTTAAGGCAGAACGAAAAATCGATATTGAAAACAGACCAAAGGGTACGAGACTGTTTTAAACGTATCAATATGGCGGTTAATACAGATGAAAAGGGAAGTAATGCGTCTAGAATTCGACTTTTGGTAAACTATCTTTTAATATTGATTTTAGATTTGTTGGATAACGAAAACATTGAGTTCAATGAATCTTTAACCGATAGTTCTAGAAGTGTGGCTTACTTTTTAAAGGAGCTGGATAAAAATCTTGCTGAGAACTGGACGATAGGTAAAATGTCTCGGTCCGCAGGTGTTGGCCTCACTAGGTTTACGCATCATTGTAAGCAATTGACTAATTTAACGCCAATGCGGTACTTGACCATGTGCAGGTTGAAGATGTCTAAAGAAATACTACTTAAAAATGAAAATCTAACTATTACGGAGGTGGCTTATATGTGTGGGTTTTCAACAAGTCAGTACTTTTCCACGGTGTTTAGAAAACATGAAAAATGTTCTCCAAATGAATATCGCGAGTTATATAGTAAAAAGCAATCGCTTACTACTTATCCTGAGTTGTAAAGTATTTGTTCAAAATCTTTCACTGAATAAAAATAAACAGAAAGAGGCTAATATTTATATATTTTCACGTGTTTACTAACACATCTAAATTAGGAACAATGAAAAGACGTGACTTTATTTATAAAACTGGTCAAACAGGTTTGGCGTTGTCGCTATTAGGGCTCTCTTCTTGCAAAAATACAAACAAGAATAATGAAGCGTCTACGGCAGTAATAGAAAACCCTGCCTGGCATTTTAAAATTTCATTGGCACAATGGTCGTTTAATCGTTCGTTGCGTAATGGTACTATGGATAACTTAGACTTTGCAGCAAAAGCACGCCATTTTGATTGTGAAGGTGTGGAATATGTTAATAGTTTTTTCAAAGATAAGGCCAAAAATAGGTCTTATTTAAAAGAAATGAATGCTAGAGCTAACACAGAAGGGCAACAAAACGTTTTAATAATGATTGATGGCGAGGGAAATTTGGCTGACGCAGATACTCCAAAGCGTTTAAAGGCTATTGAAAATCATTACAAATGGGTGGAAGCTGCTCATTTTTTAGGTTGTCATGCCATTCGCGTGAATCTTGCAGGCGGTATAGATAAGGATGATGCCGTTAAGGCTAGTATAGATTCTTTGTCTAAATTATCTGAATTTGCAAAAGGTTCCAATATCAATGTTTTGGTGGAAAATCATGGTGGGTTTTCTTCAAATGGCGAGTGGATGACACAGGTGTTCTCTCAAATAAAACATGAAAATTGTGGGACATTGCCTGATTTTGGTAATTTCTGTATCCAAAAAGACAAAGACAGAAATTGTCTGGAGGCCTATGATACTTATAAAGGCGTGAAAGAACTATTGCCGTTTGCAAAAGCAGTAAGTGCAAAATCATATAATTTTGATGCCGAAGGAAACGAAACGAAACTAGACTACTTAAGATTAATGAAGCTAGTTAAGGAAGTTGGCTATACAGGCTTTGTGGGTATTGAGTTTGAAGGTAGAGGTATGACTGAAGAAGCAGGTATTACTGCAACGCGAGACTTGCTAAAGAAAGTTGGAAAACAACTTGCTTAAAACACAACTAACCAAACTAAATATAAATGGAGACGATTAATAAGAACAGGTTATTCCTTGGGAGTTGTTTGGCTTTAATTACGACTGCCATGACCTTTGCTATTAGGGCAAGATTAGAAACGGTTTTTGGTCCTGAAGGCGTAGGTTTAACACTAGAGCAAATAGGTTATGCCTTTGCGCCAGCCTTTTTCGGGTTTACCATTGCTATGATTATTGGTGGGCCTTTGGTGGATTTATTGGGTATCAAAAAAATTACTTGGATGGCGTTTATAACCCACGCTGTTGGAATCGTATTGACTTTATTAGCAGATTCCATGACTTCACTATTCATAGCAACCTTGTTTATAGGTATAGGTAATGGTTTTGTAGAGGCAGCCCTAAACCCTATGGTAGCCTCTATGTATCCTGATGAAAAAACCAAAATGCTAAACCGATTTCATGTGTGGTTTCCAGGAGGTATCGTTATTGGTGCACTTGTAGGTTGGTTGGTTATGGATGTTTTAGGATTAAGCTGGCAAGTTATGGTAGGAACATTATTCATTCCGCTTGTTATTTATGGGGTGTTGTTTTGGGGGCAAAAGATTCCTGTTACCGAACGTGTGCAAATGGGCATAAGCAATAAAAAAATGTTCTCTAGCATATTAAAACCTTTATTTCTATTCATGGTAATCTGTATGTTTTTAACAGCGGCTTCGGAATTAGGGACTACGCAGCGTATAGAATCCTTGCTAAAAGAATCGGTAACCGCACCTTTATTGGTGTTGGCGTTTATTAATGGTATTATGGCTTTGGGACGACTTTTTGCAGGACAGGTAGTGCATAAGTTGAGTCCGTCTGGCATGTTGTTATATTCGGCTATTTTTACCTTTATTGGTTTATGGTTGTTAACAATTACCAGTGGCGGAATGACCTTTGTAGCAGCTGCGGTTTTTGCTGTAGGCGTTACGTTCTTTTGGCCTACAATGCTTGGGTTTGTGGCAGAGTATTTGCCAGAAACGGGTGCACTTGGACTCTCCATTATGGGAGGTGTGGGTATGTTTTCTGTGTCTCTAGTATTACCTGTTATGGGAAAACTCATGGATGATGCTAATGCTGCCGAGGCATTACAAACCATGTCTATTTTACCAGCTATATTAATTGTGGCATTTCTAGGATTGCATATTTACATGAAAAAACAACAAAAAGCAGAAGTCTAAAAATATATGGGTAGAATATTAAGAATGGGAATGGTTGGTGGTGGTGCTGGCTCATTTATTGGCGATGTGCATAGAAAGGCTGCAGCCATAGATGGGATGATTGAGTTGGTGTGCGGTGCCTTTAGTAGCACTGCCGAAAAATCGATTGCATCTGGTATAGCATTAGGTCTAGACGAAACAAGATGCTATGGAACATTTGAAGAAATGATTGCAAAGGAGAAAGCACTCCCCAAAGATATTAGAATGGATTTTGTAGCCATCGTAACGCCGAATCATATGCATTTTCCACCTGCAAAATTGGCTTTAGAGAATGGTTTTCACGTGGTGTGCGATAAACCAGTAACCTTAACTTTAGAGGAAGCTGAAGCATTACAAGATGTGGTTGCTAAAAGCGGAAAATTATTTGCGCTAACCCATAATTACACGGGGAATTCTATGGTAAAACAAGCCAAAGCTATGGTGGCTAAAGGCGAATTAGGTATCATTAGAAAAATACAAGCGCAATATTTGCAAGGATGGTTATCTACATCATTGGAAAAAACCGAACAAAAACAAGCTGCATGGCGGGTAGACCCTAAACGTTCAGGAATTGGAGGTGCTTTAGGCGATATTGGTACACATGCTGAAAACTTGATAGAATACATTACAGGCTTAAAAATTGAAGAAATTGCAGCCGATTTAGGACGCTTTGGAGAAGGCAGGGTATTGGATGATGATGGCAATATGCTCATACGTATGGAAAATGGCGCAAAAGGCACAATCTCCATTTCGCAAATAGCATTAGGCGAAGAAAACAATTTGGGCATTAAAGTATATGGTACAAAAGGCAGTATAGAATGGTATCAAGAAAACCCAAATGAACTGACAGCGCGCTGGCTGGAAGCACCTAAAACAATTTACACACCAAACGGTAACGGGTTGCATGACGAGGCTTTGGCGGTCTGTAGAATTCCAGCAGGACATCCCGAAGGTTATCTGGAAGCGTTTGCTACGATATATAAGAATTTCGCATTGCACATAACAGCTGTAAATGAAGGGGGAACTATTGAAAATCCAGATTATCCTACTATCGCAGATGGTGTACGTGGCATGAAATTTATTTACGCTGCTGTGGAAAGTGATAAGAACAATGCTAATTGGACGAAGATTTAAAAAAATTTAATAATAAAATAAAACACCTCCCCTTTGGGGAGGAAGGGAGGGGCCTATGAAAACAATAAAAGGACCAGCAGTATTTTTAGCGCAGTTTGCAGGTAGTGAAGCGCCATTTAATAGTTTAGATGGTATGTGTAAATGGGCAGCAGATTTAGGCTATAAAGGTATACAAATCCCAACATGGGAATCTAGCTTAATAGATATTGAAAAAGGAGCAGAAAGTCAGACCTATTGCGACGAGCTTAAAGGAAAAGTACAGTCTTATGGGTTAGAAATTACGGAATTGTCTACCCATTTACAAGGGCAATTAGTTGCCGTAAACCCAGCATACGATACTATGTTTGATGGTTTTGCACCAGAAGCTGTTCGAGGCAATCCTAAGGCTAGAACCGAGTGGGCGATAGATTTTGTAAAAAAATCTGGAACAACAAGTAAGCGTTTAGGTTTAAAATCGCACGCGTCGTTCTCTGGAGCATTAATGTGGCATACGGTGTACCCTTGGCCACAACGGCCAGCAGGTTTGGTAGAAATGGGATTCAAGGAATTAGCGGCGCGTTGGTTGCCTATTTTGAATCATTTTGATGACTGTGGCGTAGATGTGTGTTATGAGATTCATCCAGGCGAAGATTTGCACGATGGTGTGTCGTACGAGCGTTTTTTAGAAGCTACTGGGAATCATTCAAGAGCGAATCTATTATACGACCCCAGTCATTTTGTATTACAGCAACTGGATTATTTGCAGTTTATTGATATTTATCATGAGCATATAAGAGCGTTTCATGTAAAGGATGCTGAGTTTAACCCAACAGGACGACAAGGTGTGTATGGCGGTTATGCCGATTGGAAAGATAGAGCAGGACGTTTTAGAAGTTTGGGAGACGGACAGGTGGATTTTAGTGCCATTTTTTCAAAATTAACAAAATATGGACTCGATTTATGGGCGGTTATGGAATGGGAGTGTTGTATTAAATCCTCTGAACAAGGCGCAAGGGAGGGAGCTCCTTTCATTCAAAAGCATATTATTGAAGCCGCTACACGTAGTTTTGATGATTTTGCAGGAGGCGATATAGATGAAGATTATTTAAAAAATATACTAGGAATCTAAGCCATGGTTTTGAAGCGAATTTTACCCTTACTGTTATTATTGCTTGCAATAAGTTCCTGTAACTATTTACTAGAAGATAAAAGTGAAAAGTTAGCCAAAGAAAAAGCACTCAATAAAGAAGAACCCACAACTCCTGAAGAGACAGAGCTATATAAACCTGTACCGCCAACGGTAAATCCCAAAGGGCAAAACGGAGCGCCTAGTGATGCCATTGTGCTTTTTGATGGTAGCAATTTTGGGGCTTGGGAGCACGTAAAGGATAGCAGTGCCGTACAATGGATTTTAAATGAAGATGGTTCAATGACGGTAAAAGATAGATCTGGAGACATTCAAACCAAGCAACAATTTGGGAGTGTACAGTTGCATATAGAATGGAAATCGCCGAAAGATATTCGTGGGAATGGGCAACATCGTGCTAATAGCGGTGTGTTTTTACAAAGTCAATATGAAGTCCAGATTTTAGATAATAACAACAACGATACTTATGTTAACGGACAGGTTGGAGCCATATACAAACAATCGGTACCATTAGTAAAAGCATCGGTTGCAAGCGGCGATTGGAATACTTACGATATAATTTTTCACGCACCAAGGTTTAACGATTTAGGACGTGTGATTAAAGAAGCAACCATTACAGTGTTGCACAATGGTGTGTTAATTCAGGATAATTTTGAAATCCAAGGTGCTGTGGCACATGTAGGTTTTCCAAAGTATAACCCCCATGGTAAACTACCTTTAATGTTACAAGACCATGGCGATAATAGCCGTGTGAGCTACAGAAATATTTGGATTAGAGCGTTGGATTAAAACAACTTTTATTTCCGTAGGTTTTATTTTTTACATTTAGTAGTTGTTTAATTCATAATAAGTTGTAATTTTGCCGCTCATATTAACGAAAGGGGCTCACGCCGACGATTTAGAGTTAATAGTTAAGATGGTTATTCAGTGAAAACAGGAAACAACATATCTTTTATCTCTTTTGTTTCAGCAGCCAATGCTGAGGCAGTTGTTGTGCGTTTTCCTCAAACACGCCCCTAGTGGGGTGTATCTGTTTAAGAAAGTAATTCACTTTCGCGATTTTCGTTATGTATTGAAGTATTAAAGTTTATTGGGATTATTCCATTATGGAAAATTTCAGCAGAAAAGTAATTTAAAATTCACACCTATTTAGGTCAAAGTTGAATATTAAACTAGAAATGTGTTTTGAAAAAAACAACAACTAAACATGGAAACGACATTGGAAAAAGATATTAATAAAGCTTTATTAGAAGCAACAGCCTTTTGCGAAGATAAAGGCTTAGAGCTTGTTTTTACGCATGAGGTTTCCAAAACACAGCTACAGATTATTTCAGAAAGAACTAAAAATCTTCCTGCGATGTATCATGCTAGTGTAGGTATGTTACTTGATAGACTCAATAATGGTTGTTTTTTGCTTTTAAAAGATGATGATATCGTTGGTCATATTTTTGCACACAGGCACACTATAGAAAAGCATTCTGTATACGAGCGTTCCTCTTTATGGATTCATAAAACCTATAGAAATCATAATTTAGGGTTGTTATTAATGGATGCGTTGACCAAAAAATTTTCAAAAGCATTTCTTATTTCAATAGCCCAAGATAAAACCGTGCACCTTAACAATGAGTTGTTAGGCATGAAGTTTATTACATTAAAAGACTTGTCTCCTGTTTTAATTGAAACACTTGAGAAATTAGGGAAATTGAGGGATGAGTTTAAATATAAGTATTACGTTAATCCATATTTCGAATCTAAAATCAATCAGTTTAATAAGATTCTTAAAAATATTAGTTAAAACAAATTCATGAAAAAATTAGTAATAGCCTACAGTGGCGGATTAGATACATCGTATTGTGCAGTAAGTTTATCCAAAGAATACGATGTGCATGCGGTAAGTGTAAACACAGGAGGTTTTACACAAGACGAAATTAAACACATTGAAAGTAATGCCTATAAAATGGGTGTGTCTACCTATAAAAATATAGATGCTGTAACAACCTTTTACCAAAAGGTAGTGAAGTATTTAATTTTTGGTAATGTGTTGAAAAATAATACCTACCCATTATCTGTAAGTGCAGAACGTATTGTACAAGCTATTGAAATTATTGAGTACGCCAAAAGTATTGATGCTGAATATATTGCTCACGGAAGTACTGGTGCTGGAAACGACCAAGTGCGTTTTGATATGATTTTTCAAACGCTGGCACCTGGTATTAAAATCATCACACCAATTAGAGACCAAAAACTATCAAGACAAGAAGAGATAGAATATTTAAAAGCTAATGGTATTGATATGTCTTGGGAAAAAGCACAATACTCTGTAAACAAAGGGTTGTGGGGTACGAGTGTAGGTGGTGCAGAAACATTAACTTCTGAAAAGCCATTACCAAGTGAAGCATATCCGTCGCAATTAGAAAAAGAAGGCGAAGAAAAGGTAACTTTAACCTTTGATAAAGGGGAGTTTGTAGCTTTGAATGGCGCAACTAATGCACCAGAGGTAAATATTGAAAAATTGAATGATTTAGCATCGGCTTATGCTATAGGTAGAGATATTCATGTAGGTGATACCATTGTGGGTATAAAAGGTCGCGTAGGATTTGAAGCAGCAGCTGCTTTAATTACTGTGAAAGCACACCATTTATTGGAAAAGCATACGCTAACAAAGTGGCAATTACAACATAAGGAATATTTATCTAGTTTCTATGGTATGCATTTGCACGAAGGACAGTATTTAGACCCTGTAATGCGAGATATTGAAGCGTTTTTATCTAACAGTCAAGAAAAAGTGTCTGGAGACGTTACGGTAACCTTAAAACCTTATCATTTCTCATTAGACGGTATCATATCAGAACATGATTTAATGAGTGCGAAGTTTGGAAGTTACGGCGAAGAAAATAAAGCATGGACTGCCGACGATGCGAAAGGTTTTATCAAAATTATAGGAAATCAAAACAAGATTTATCAGCAGGTAAACTCTTAATCTTATTGTCATGCTGAACTCGTTTCAGCATCTCAATAGAATATAAATTGAAATGAAGAAAATAAAAGTAGGTATCATAGGAGGCGCAGGTTACACTGCAGGAGAACTTATTAGATTGTTGATTAATCATCCTGAGGTTGAGATAGATTTTGTGTATAGTACAAGTAATGCAGGAAATCAAATTTCTAAAGTACACCAAGATTTGGTGGGGTCTTTAAACCGTGTGTTTACTGATACAGTTAACCCAAACGTAGATGTATTGTTTCTGTGCTTAGGGCACGGAAATTCGGTTAAGTTTTTATCGGCTAATACGTTTTCTGATAGTACTAAAATTATTGATTTAGGTAACGATTTTAGATTGGAAGCTGATAAAGTTTTTGATGGGAAAACATTTGTATATGGATTGCCAGAATTGAATAAAGAGGCTATTTTAAATGCGAATTACATTGCTAATCCTGGTTGTTTTGCTACGGCTATTCAGCTAGGATTATTGCCTTTGGCTGATGCTGGATTACTTAAAAAGGATGTACATGTTAATGCGGTTACTGGAGCTACTGGAGCAGGAACGTCGTTATCTGCTACCACACATTATACCTGGCGCGATAATAATTTTTCGTATTACAAACCCTTTACGCATCAACATTTAGGAGAGATTAACCAGTCGGTAAATCAGTTGCAAGCCAATTTTTCTTCTGAAATTATTTTTATGCCAAATAGAGGTAATTTTTCTAGAGGTATTTTTGCGACTATCTATACCGATTTTGATGGTTCTGTAGACGATGCCAAAGCTATTTATAAGTCGTTTTACAAGGATGCAAAATTTACATTTGTGTCGGATGAGTTTTTACATATGAAGCAAGTGGTAAACACTAATAAGTGTTTAGTGCATTTACATAAACATAATGGTAAATTATTAATTACAAGTACGATTGATAATTTATTGAAAGGTGCTTCTGGACAAGCTGTACAGAATATGAATTTGATGTTTGGATTGGAAGAAACTATGGGCTTAGGTTTGAAAGGCACTTATTTTTAGCCCCACCTAACCTCCCCGAAGGGGAGGAATTTTACTCATGCGTATTGTTGCGCTTGAGTGAGCGCGTTAGGGATTGTAGAGGAAAGCCCACAGCGGAATCCCTTTAGGGTGCAGCGAGGACTTGGAACGGAAAGCCCGACCCCTTGTGGGTAACGCCATAAAAAAGAATAATAAAAGTAAACCTCCTCTTTTGAGGAATGAAAAAAGAATTTGGACATGAGAATAGCTATAATTGGAACCGGGAATTTAGGAAGCTCAATTGCAAAGGGGCTTATTAAAAACAAGTCGTTTACATCGTTGTATTTAAGTGATAGAAATACGGCGCAAGTCAATGAGTTTGTAGATGAAGATTATGTAAAAATTACGAATAGTAATGCGGCTGCTGTAGAGAACAGTGATGTTGTGATTTTTGCCCTTCAGCCGCGACATATTGAAGGTGTTTTAAAGGAATTGGAACCTTTAATAACTCAAGACCATGTAATAATGTCGGTGGCTGCTGGTTTTTCTATAGCTAAAATTGAAAATATTATTGGCGATGATAAACATATTATTCGTGTGATGCCAAATACGGCGATTTCTATAGGGAAATCGATGACCTGTTTATCGGCTAACGATGTAGGGCAGTTGAAGCTTGAATTAGCGAAAAGTATTTTTAATCAGTTAGGAACAACAATGGTAATCCCTGAAGAACAAATACAAGCTGCTACTGTAATTTGCGCCAGTGGTATTGCATTTTGGATGCGCCTTGTGCGTGCGACTACTCAAGGAGCTATTCAGCTAGGTTTTGAAGCTGATGAAGCCCATAATTTAGCGTTACAAACCTGCTATGGCGCTGCTAGTTTACTTAAAGAGTCTGGTAGGCATCCAGAAGCAGAAATTGATAGGGTTACCACACCAAGTGGATGTACTATCGCAGGCTTAAATGAAATGGAGCACAAAGGATTGAGCTCTGCCTTAATTCAAGGAATTACGGCTTCGTTTGAGAAAATTAATCAATTAAAAGAGAGTTGATTGCAGTATTCAGTATGCAGTGTTCAGTATGCAGTTGTCAAACACTAATAGCTGTTAACCAGCAACCAATAACTAAAAAACAGAAAAGATGCCATTATTTGACGTTTATCCATTATATAATGTAACACCAGTTTCGGGGAAAGGCATTCATGTATATGATGACCAAGGGATTGAGTATTTAGACCTTTACGGAGGACATGCCGTTATTTCCATTGGGCATGCACATCCAGATTATGTAAAGGCAGTTACAAAACAAGTTGAAACCTTAGGGTTTTATTCTAATGCGATTCAAAATCCGTTGCAAAAACAATTAGCTGACAAATTAGAGCAGCTTTCTGGCTGTAAAGGTTATCAGCTATTCTTATGTAATTCTGGTGCTGAGGCAAATGAAAACGCTTTAAAAGTAGCCTCGTTTAAAACAGGGAAGGCTCGTGTACTTGCTTTCAAAAATGGATTTCATGGACGTACATCAGCCGCAGTTGCCGCGACTGATAATCCAAATGTGGTAGCACCGTTAAACGCACAACAAAAAGTAACTTTTTTAGAATTAAACGATGTTGAAGGTGTAAAAAGAGAGCTCGAAAAAGGAGATGTTTGCGCGGTTATTGTGGAGTTTATTCAAGGTGTTGGTGGTTTAGACCAAGGTACGGCAGAATTCTTTGAGCAAGTAGATGCCTTGTGTAAAGCGAACAATACCATGTTTATTGCTGATGAAGTACAGTCTGGTTACGGGCGTTCTGGTAAATTCTTTGCGTTTCAGCATTACAATGTTATACCAGATGTTATTTCCATTGCCAAAGGTATGGGGAATGGATTCCCAATTGGTGGTGTTTTAATCCATCCAGATATCGAAGCAAAATACGGCATGTTGGGCACTACATTTGGGGGTAATCACTTAGCATGTGCTGCTGGTTTGGCCGTTTTAAATACCATTGAAGATGAAAATCTAATAGATAATGTCAACGAGATGGGAGCTTATTTTATTGAAAAAGCAAAGGCAATGTCGCAGATAAAACAAATAAAAGGAAGAGGCTTAATGTTAGGCTTGGAGTTTGATTTTGAAGTAGGCGACCTACGCAAAGATTTAATTTATAATTATAAGATATTTACAGGAGGTGCAGCCAATAAAAAGTTGTTGCGAATTTTACCACCACTAAATATAGAAAAGCAATATATTGACCAGTTTTTTGAAGCTTTAGAAATGGCTCTAAATCATGTGGAATTGACTGCAAACTGATACAGAATACTAAAAATGAATACACTATTATCCATAGAAACAAGAAATGCCGTTTTATTAAGAATGGCAGAATTGTTAGAACAAGAAAGAGACAATATTATCGCAATAAATAAAACAGATTTAGAGGCTTATAATGGCGATGATATTTCAATGTTCGACCGTTTGAAAGTAGACGACTCCAAAGTTGATGAAATGATTAAGGCTGCAAAACACCTAGCATCGCAAGAAGACCCTGTTGGTGTGGAGCGTTTTAGCTTTAAACACGAAAACGGTATGCAAGTGTATAACAAAACGGCCTCTTTTGGTACGGTATTAATCATATACGAATCTAGACCAGACGTAACTGTGGAGGCTGCTGGAATTGCTTTTAAATCAGGTAACAAGATTTTACTAAAAGGCGGAAAAGAGTCGCTTCGTTCTAACCTGAAAATCGTAGAATTATGGCATCAAGCACTTAAAGAAAATGGTGCGTCTACAGATTGGGTGGAATATTTACAATTTAACCGAACAGAAACCCAAGCATTTTTAGAAAAACCAACACAACGTGTAGATTTAATCGTGCCTCGTGGTGGCGAGCGTTTAATTGCTTTTGTAAAACAACATGCAGCGTGCCCTGTAATTGTTAGTGGTAGAGGCAATAATTTTGTGTATGTACATGAAAAAGCCGATTTGGAGGTTGCAGTAGATGTTATTTTGAACGGAAAGTCAAAAATATCCGCATGTAATGCTGTAGATAAGGTATTGATTGATAAAAATCTAGAGAACAAAGATACATTTGTGAAGACCCTAATTTCAAAATTGAAAGACTCTAAAATTGAAGTTTTAGGCGATGATGCTATTTGTCAATCTAATAATTTAGAAGCCATCACTTCAGAAAATATCTGGTACGAGGAATTTTTAGATTATAAAATCTTAATTGGAGAAATAGAGTCTAACAGCGCCGCTATCGCTAAAATAAACACCTATTCTGGGGGACATTCATCTTCTATCATCACAACAGATGATAGTGAAGCCAAAACCTTCATGGAAAATGTAGATACAGCAGCAGTGTATCACAATGCTTCAACTAGATTTACAGATGGTGGACAATTAGGTTTAGGAGGCGAGTTAGCCATCAGTACAGATAAATTACACCAACGTGGACCTATTGGTTTACAACATTTGGTAACCAATAAATGGTATGTTCATGGTAATGGACAAATTCGTTAAACCTTAAATGGGTATTCTTAGAATTTAGCAATAGCTAATATGAAAAAAAAGAAACGCATATTACTAAAAATGGGGTCTAATACCCTAACCAAGGAAACCGATAATATTTCCAGAGGTAAGATTGAAGACATTGCAAATCAGATAGCGAGACTTCAAGATACCTGCGAGTTCATTATTGTGAGTTCTGGGGCAATTGCCGTAGCAAAACAATTTGTAAAGTTAGAGAGTAAGCAAGAAGAGGTGTTTGTAAAACAAGCCTTAGCGTCTATTGGTCAGCCACATCTCATACGCATATATCAGGAAATTTTTAGGGAATATGGGTTGTTAACTTCGCAGTGTTTGTTGTCGTATTCAGATTTTGAAAAGGAAGAAAGCAAAGTGAATATCACAAATACGATTAACGTATTGGTCAACAATAATTATATTCCAATAATTAATGAAAATGACACGGTAGCCACCGATGAGATAAAATTTGGTGATAATGATAAACTTGGAGCTTTAACCGCTTCATTGTTGAATGCCGATTTATTTATCATTGCTACCAATACTAACGGTATTTATACCAAAGCATCTATAGAAAGCGGTACACCTAAAACCATTAAAGAAGTTACTAATTTCAGTGAATTGGCAGACGAGGTGGTTAATTCTAAATCTTCGCACGGTAGTGGTGGCATGCAAAGCAAAATAGAAGCTGCCAAAGTGGCGAAAGAAGCTGAGGTTGAAACATGGATTGTAAACGGGCTAGAAGATGATTTTATAATCAATGCTATGGAAGACAATGTGTTGTTTACTAAGGTAATATAGTTTTTTTATGCAGAATATTGAAGAAAGAATAAATAGCTTTTCTATTGAATTAGATGCTATTTCAAAGCAAGCAAAAAAATATTTAAGAAACGATTCAAAAATCGATGATTCTGTTCTGAACATTTTGCATAGGCCATGGGTGGCTAAATTAAACTGGGGACTTATGTTGTATTCTCCAGCTAAAAATAATTGGTTTAGTCAATTTGAGAGCAATACCAAGAAAATTATTCCTGGTTTTTATAAGAGTTTTTTGCAAAATATAAATGGAGGATTTATTTATGGAATGTCTTTATATGGATTGCCTACCTCTCTTTACACAAAAGGAACGCTCACAAGAGGAAGGTTGCAATGCCATGATTTGACAACCGCAAATTCGAACTGGATTTTAGGATATGATGTCAATAGGGATTTATTTCATTTTGGTAGCAGAACCTATACTTATGATGAAAATGTAGGTTATTTTTTTGATGGTGAGAAAATAATGTGCTTTAGAAAGAGTGGTGAGTTAACTAATAGTTGGAATACTTTTGAGGAAATGTTAAACGAAGAAGTTGAAATTCTAGAAAACCAGATGCTTCAAAATGTACCGTCCGATGTTCAACTTATTTTAAATTAAAGTAATAACAATGAAACATTACACATCCATAAAAGATATTGATAATATTAACACTTGGATTGAAGAAGCAAAGGCTTTGAAAACAAATCCTTTAAAACATATAACTTTAGGAAAAGACAAAACACTTGGTCTGTTATTTTTTAATTCTAGTTTACGTACGCGTTTAAGTACGCAAAAGGCAGCCTTAAATTTAGGAATGAATCCTATTGTAATGAATGTGTCGGGAGATGCTTGGGGATTAGAGTTTGAAGATGGTACAATTATGAACGGCAATACCGCCGAGCATATTAAAGAAGCAGCAGCCGTAGTATCACAATACTGCGATATCATAGCGGTACGCGCATTTCCAACGCTTACAGATAAAGTCAAAGATGAAAGCGAACAAGTGATGAATGCCTTTATGGAGCATGCGTCTGTACCAATTGTAAATATGGAAAGTGCTACTGGTCATCCACTACAAGGGTTGACAGATGCTTTGACCATTTCAGAACATGCTACAAAAGCAAAGCCTAAGGTAGTGTTAAGTTGGGCACCCCACATAAAACCATTACCGCACGCTGTAGCCAATAGTTTTACTCAAGCCATGCAAAAAATGGATGTGGAGTTTGTAATAACCAATCCAGAAGGTTACGATTTAAGCCCAGAGATAACAAGAGACACACCAATATATCATAACCAAGAAGAGGCATTTAAAGATGCCGATTTTGTATACACCAAAAACTGGAGTTCTTATGAAGACTACGGAAAGGTGGTAGATACAGACCCTAATTGGATGATAACCAAAGAAAAACTTGGCAATGCAAAATTTATGCACTGTTTACCAGTAAGACGTAATGTAGTGGTAGAGGATACCGTATTAGATAGCGACAGTTCTATAGTTATTGAACAAGCTAATAATAGAACTTACGCCGCACAATTGGTATTAAAGAAATTGTTAGAAAACATATAACGAACTTAAAAAGTTACCTCTCCTTTGGAGAGGGTGGAGGGAGAGGCCAATGGAAAAACTATCCATCGTAAAAATAGGAGGAAACATCATTGAGGATGCTAATGCTTTAGATAACTTTCTACAATTATTTTCAAAGTTAGAAGGCAAAAAGGTACTGGTACATGGTGGTGGAAAACGCGCTACTAGTGTAGCTGCAAAATTGGGTATTGAGTCTAAAATGGTTAATGGTAGACGTATTACTGATGCCGATACCTTAGAAGTCATTACTATGGTGTATGGCGGATTAGTTAATAAAAACATAGTAGCTAAATTACAAGGGCTAAATATTGATGCTATTGGTCTAACAGGTGCAGATATAAACAGTATTACTTCTGATAAAAGGCCAGTAAAGGATGTAGATTTCGGTTTTGTAGGCGATGTAAAAACCGTATCAGGTAAATCCATAGATAAATTGATTAAAGCTGATTTCACACCAGTATTTTGTGCCATTACGCACGATGGAAATGGACAATTATTGAACACTAATGCTGATACTATTACAAGTCAGGTAGCTGTAGGAATGAGTCATTTATATGATGTTTCTATTTATTATTGTTTTGAGCTAAATGGGGTATTAGAAGATATTAACGATAAAAACTCTGTAATTAAACATATTGATACTAAATTGTATGCCGAATTATTAGAAAAAGGTATTATTGCAGACGGTATGTTGCCAAAGCTAGAAAATTGTTTTGATGCTTTAAACAATGGTGTACATTCTATTAACATGGGAAACACAGCAATGTTAACCCAAGAAAATGATAATTTTACAACCATAACCTTGTAATTATGATTCAGGAATTAACGCATGATGCTGTAGCTTTGTTAAAACAACTGATAGAAACCCAATCGTTTTCATCAGAAGAAGACCAAACAGCATCTCATATCGAAGGATGGTTTCAGCGTTATGGTATAAATTACAAGCGCACAAAAAATAACGTTTGGGCAGTAAATAAACATTTTAAAGAAGGAAAGCCAACTTTACTTTTAAATTCACATCACGATACGGTAAAACCTAATTCTGCTTACACAAAAGACCCATTTAAGGCTATTGTAGAAGATGGAAAGCTATACGGTTTAGGCAGTAACGATGCTGGGGGTTGTTTGGTATCTTTAATAGCAACATTTACCTATTACTATAACCATGAAAACCTAAACTATAACTTAGTGATTGTCGCTTCCGCGGAAGAAGAAAGTAGCGGTCCAAATGGGTTGAATAGTATGCTGTCAGTTATTCCAAATATAGATGTAGCTATTGTTGGAGAACCAACATTGATGAATTTGGCTGTCGCTGAAAAAGGTCTCGTAGTGTTCGATGCTGTATTGACAGGAACGCCAAGCCATGCAGCACATCCAAACGACGACAACGTGATTTACAAAGCAATTAACACTTTGCAATGGTTCAAAGATTACAGGTTTGAAAAAGGCTCCGAAGCTTTAGGCGATGTGAAGTTAACCGTAAGTCAGATAATTGCAGGGAAGCAACACAATGCCGTACCAGCCGATTTAAGTTTAGTAATAGATGTTCGTGTTAATGATGCGTACAGTAATGCTGAAATTGCCGAAATTTTACAAAAAGAAGCACCAGTAACCAGCATTACACCACGTAGTTTAAGATTAAATTCATCCTCCATACCAACAGGCCACGCACTTGTAAAAGCTGGAGTTGCCATGGGACGAAGTACATACGGATCACCAACATTATCAGACCAAGCCGTATTATCCTGCCCTAGTTTAAAATTAGGTCCAGGCGATAGTACACGTTCACATAGTGCAGATGAATTTATTTATTTAAAAGAAATAGAAGAAGGCATTAAAATATATGTTGAATTGCTGAAACGGGTTATCGTTTAGCAATTCTGTCATTCCTGCGAAGGCAGGAATCCAATAAATTAAAAAATAGATTCCCGCCTTCGCGGGAATGACAAAAAACTTTATAATGAAACTCTGGGATAAAGGCATATCAATAGATAATAAAATAGAGCAATTTACAGTTGGGAACGACCGTGAAATTGATATTCATATAGCAAAGTACGATGTTATCGCATCCAAAGCGCATGCTAAAATGTTACAAAGCATTGGTATTTTGACTTCTGAAGAATTAGAACAGCTTTTAGAAGGTTTAGAGGTGTTGGCACAACAAATTGAGGAAGGTACGTTTGAAATTGATGCACAATTTGAAGATGTACACTCTAAAATAGAGTTCGAATTAACCAAATCTTTGGGAGAGGTTGGAAAAAAAATACACACGGCACGCTCTAGAAACGACCAGGTTTTAGTGGCATGCCATTTATACTATAAAGAGAATTTACAGGTAGTACAATCTAAAGTAAAAACACTGTTTGATACGCTTTTAGATTTAGCTGAAACACATAAAGACAAACTCTTACCAGGATATACACATTTACAAGTCGCGATGCCTTCATCCTTTGGATTATGGTTTTCGGCCTATGCTGAATTAATGATTGACGATGTGTATTTACTAAACGCTGCCTTAAAAACGGTGGACCAAAACCCACTAGGTTCGGCTGCTGGTTATGGGAGTTCATTTCCTATCGATAGAGAGCTAACTACTAAAGAAATGGATTTTGCTACGCTAAAGTATAATGTAGTAGCTGCACAAATGGGACGTGGTAAAAACGAGCGCACTATTGCTGCGGCTTTAGGAAGTTTAGCCAACACACTATCTAGATTTGCAATGGATGTGTGTTTGTATATGAGTCAGAATTTTGGCTTTGTCACTTTCCCAGACGAGTTAACTACTGGTAGTAGTATTATGCCACATAAAAAAAACCCAGATGTATTTGAGTTGATTCGTGGTAAGTGCAATAAAATACAAGCATTACAAACCGAAATGGTATTAATTACCAATAATTTACCAAGCGGATATCACAGAGATTTTCAGTTATTGAAAGAAAACATGATTGCAGCTTTTGAAGAGTTGAAAGACATTTTAGATATTTTTAATTACGCTATTCAACAAGTCATTGTAAAAGATATTGATTTGAATGATGATAAATATAAATACCTATTCACGGTAGATAATATAAATACGCTTGTAGTTGAGGGACAGAGCTTTAGAGAGGCCTACCAAAAAATAGGTGGGCAAGTACAGGATGGTACTTATATTCCAGATACCTCAAAACAGCATACCCATATAGGAAGCATCCACAACCTATCTTTAGATAGAATTAAAGCTAAGTTTCCTAATTAAATTTACGTTATTAAAAAGGCTTCCGACAGGAAGCCTTTTAGTTTTGAGAGTTGATCAAAGTCAACCAATAAACAAACTAAACTAGAAGTTTTATTCTATATGAAATTGAAATACTTGCGATTCAGAATTATGATTCTGCTCGTCGTAAGTTATAATTTTCCAATAGTATGTGTTTCCTGAGCTCACGCTTACTGATGTGCTATTACTGTTAGTAGTAACTTCTTTATTTGTTGGAGAGTTTTCAGTGCCAAAAAACACATCATACTCCTTTATATCATTTTCTACATCGGCTCCGTTCCATTCTAATACAACACTTGTAGTTGTTGCATCTAGAGTTTCAGACAGAGCAGGTGATATTAATTCAGCTGGAAAAGGAGCATAGGATGATACAGCCTCTCCTGCATTGTAAAATTTCCATGTTGGACTTTGAGCAGTTTCTGTACCTGAATTTTTTGAAATAACATACCAAGAATAAGGTGTGCCTCTCATAATCGTTACACTTTTTTCTGAAACGTTAGAGGTGTAATTTTGAGTGTTTTGTGTGTTTAAATTTTTAACAAATAATTGATATGAAGTTGCATTACTGGCATCATTCCAATTAAAAACAATCGTACTTTCTGTACTGGTTAGATTAGAACCCGTTGTACATTCTGAGTTTTGTTCTGGAAACACCAACGCAGCTGCACTTGGCGGGTCCATGGCAATTGGGTCAGGATCTGGGCTTGACATATCATCATCTCCACCTCCACCACTGCTACAGCTAAAATGGAAGCCACATATGATAACACCCACTAAGATATATGTACTTAACTTTTTCATTATTCTTTTATGATTTTAAATGTTTTAATGCTTGCATCTGTGGTAACTCTAAGTATATAAATGCCTTTTGAAAGACCAGTGGTGTCAATGTTTAAGTTAGACTTTATACTGGTAGTATTATAAACTTGATTTCCTAGAATGGAGTACACTTCTATCGATGCATTTGTACCATTTGATACACCTGTAAATACATCAAGATAACCATCAAAAGGATTGGGGCTTATAAGGGCTTTGCTCTCTAAAAAGAGTGATGTTTTATAAACACCTTGGCAGTCTTTATCGGTTTTAATTGTTATATTGTTTTTCCCGATTTGTAATGGTAATTCTATTTGTGATGCTGTAGTTTCGGTAATGGTACCATTTATGTCAATTTTATATAACTCGCCACCATCCAAACTTAAAGCAACTACATTTTTACTTTCAATAACTTTGGAGGATACTGATAAATCCTCAGGTTCTGTAATAGTGATATTAAAACATTGCTCATAATTAGCTTGTCCATCCACAGTGATGCATACACGATAATCTCCTGCGCTTAAATCGGATTTTATGTATGTGCTTGTAAAAGTTTCAGAAGTATTTAAACCATTTCCAGTAATTGCCACTGTGTAGTTTAAATTTTTTACTGCCATTATATCAATAATGCCGTTGTTACTATTTCTGCATGTTTCACTGGCAATTTGTAGCCTAAAATTGGTGGCTGGTAAAATAAATACTTCACAGCCTGTAGCGTCAACGTTTGCTCCTATTGGTGTATTGGCACAGGCATCATCTGTATTAGGAACACCATCACTATCTAAATCATTAGGATCTATAACAGGTTGCGTACCATAAACACGGTATTCTCCGGGTGCTAATGCTATTGAAGATGATACATTGGTAACATCAAGAGGTTTATTGTTTTCAAGAATATTGTACCATGTGCCTGTTTTTGAAAAGTTTGGGGTTATGGATTGTTCAACAATATCAAAATTAGCAATTACCACTACATCAAAGTTTCCAGTATTATCATTTAAATTAATACGTTTTACTAGGCCGTCTAAACTGTAACTAAAATCATCTGTGTTAAACGTTGAAGGGTAATCTGTTTTTAATTGTATCATTTTGGCAGTAACTCGGTATAAATCTAAACGGTCCTCATCTTCATCATAATTTAAAGTCCAAGCTACTGGCTTCCTATCTAAGCGACAGTTACCATTGGTAATATCGTTTTCACAGTTTATACTTTTATCGTAACCCAGTTCGCCAAATTGCCATAGCATTTTAGGTCCAGGTACGCTATAAAAAATTGCTGTAGCGGCTTTAATCCTGTTTAATGCCGTTTGAAAATCTTTAGTATCGTGCTCTGCATTGGAATTACCATTGTTAATGTTTCTAACCATAAGTCGCTCTTCGTCATGACTCTCCATGTAGCCAACAACATGAGGGGCGTTCCAATTACGCTCGGTATAGGATAACCAAGATACATTAGTATCAGAGGCAAATCCCATTGTGTTTTGGTTAAAACTGTGGTTTAAGTTACCCCAGAACATAAAACCATAGTCCGCCAGTTCTTTTTCTTCAGAATTGTCTGCAAAATGTTCTAAAATCAAGTAAGCATCACTTGACACATTATTCCAAATGTAGTTGCCGTAGTCCTGAAGTATCGCTATACGTGAAGCATCACGATTGCCCCACGCACCTACGTTATCTGGATTATTGGTTTGTGTAAATCCTTTAGATAAGTCAAATCTAAACCCGTCTACTCTAAATTCCTCAATCCAATATTTTAGGGTTTGTTTTACAAAGGTTTTAGTGTATTCGCTTTCATGGTTAAAATCGTATCCTACATTAAATGGGTGTCGTGCATCTGGGTTTAGCCAAGGGTTATCTGCTGTTGGTTTAAAATTAGCACTATCCCAATACATTTGTGCAAGCGGGCTTTGACTAAACGCATGGTTGTACACTACATCAATTATAACAGCAATACCTTTTTCATGACATGCATCTACAAATGCTTTAAAATGATTTTGAGTGCCATAATATTTATCTAAAGCCCCATGAAACGACGGGTTATAACCCCAGCTATCGTTACCTTCAAATTCGCTGACTGGCATTAATTCGATTGCATTAATACCTAGATTTTCAAGGTAGTCTAGATGCGTCATAGCTGCTAAAAACGAATCATTTTCGGTAAAGTCACGAATTAACATTTCGTAAACTATCAGGTTTTCTTGGTTAGGTTTAGAAAATGAATCGACTTGCCAGTTATAGGCTACTTCATTAATTTGAAAGGTGGATACAATGCCTGAAGCACCTTCTGGGTAATCCATTAAATTAGGGTAAGTGGTATCTGAAATGAATTGGTCATTACTAGGGTCTAGTACTTTTTTTGAGTAAGGGTCTGCAAGACGCAACGTATAATCTATAAAGTATTGATATGCATATTCGGTATCGGGATCAAGGCCGTTTAATGTAAGCCAAAACGTATCGCCATCTTTTTTCATTTGGTACATTGGATCTACTCCCCAATTGTTAAAACTCCCTATGAGGAAAACATCAGTTTTCATCGGAGCTTGCAATACAAAAGTTACAGAGCCATCATTGTTTTTGTTTAAACCATACTCTAGACCAGTTGGGGCAGTTTCTGTTTGCGTGGGTGTTTTTACGTAAACCCAAATGGTTTCTTCTCTAGTTTCTGCACCTTGTACAGCACTTGCATTAATAGTGAATGCCCCTGTAGTAGTAAATGTGTATGATGTAGCAATGCTAGTTGAGGCGGTTTCGGTACCAATGGTAGTGTTATTAACTTTTAGCTCTAAATTAGCTGTAGTGCTGGATTCTGCTGTAATCGTAATGTTATCGTTTACATCAAAAACATCATCGTTTGAAGGATTTGTGATTGTAATGTTTAAACCAGCCTCAAAAACCTCTATAAATAGATCTGGTCTAGATTGTTGGTTACCATCAGCACTTCTAAACACAATGGCTATATTGGTTATGGTTTCTCCAGTACCTACGTTATAAAACGATGCAATGTCTGGTGTAATAGAAAGCTCATAAGTGTTAGTCGTTAACCGTGTTAACCTTGGCTGTAGGGCGTTGTTTCCCCAAGAGCCTATAACATATTTCCAATCTGTATTGCTTGTAGATTCTGAGGTAAGAACACCAGTGTGAGCGTAAACATCTCCTGTGTAATTTTCAAGCTCAGAACCTGTCGCATCAAATGTTATGGTTAGGGCATTATCCGCAGTTGGAATTGCGGGTACAGTAGATACAGACTGTCCATAAACTAATGCGCTACACAGAAAGAGGAAAAAAAATATTTTCTTTTTCATATTTGTTCCTTTAAAATTTAATCAAAAAAGGCTGTACAAGAATTGACACAGCCTTTTTTAGACACTCTCAACTAAACTAAACTTAATTTTGTGTATATGTTGGGTTTGCAGGGTCTGAGAAGTCTAGAACGAAAGAGTATGTTCCAGCGGTTGCTAAAATATTGGCACCGTTTAGCTCCAATACACCATCGCCACCATCGTCTCCATAGTTTGTTCCCCAGTCGTTATTGGCTCTAAACTTAAATTCACCATCAATAAGTGTTACATCATTTAAAATCCAAATATCATCAAATGGACGAGACCAATCTCTTGTGAATTGTGCATCTGGCGTAGCCCCCCAATCATTATAAGCACCACCAACAAGCCCCCAAACATAATCGATTGGTTCTAAGGTGTATGTTAAATCATTCATATTTACTGTGGCTATATAAATTCCAGCAGTTACAACAATGTTTGCTCCGTTAAGTTCTAAAGTGCCATCTGCACCATCATCACCCCAATTGGTACCCCAATCGTTGTTCATTCTAAATTTCATTTCGCCATCAATAAGCGTAACGATACCTCTAAATACATCAGAGTACTGATCATACTCTAGCATAAAATCAGGAGTTGCCCCCCAATCGTTATAGGCACCACCCACAATTCCTAGAGAGAAAGGTTCAATGGTATAGGTAAAGTCATTTAAGTTCATTGTAATTTTATATGAACCAGCAGTTACTGCAATATTTGCTCCGCCTTGTTCTAGTGTGCCATCGGCATCATTGTCGCCTAAATTGTTTGCCCAATCATTATTCTCTCTAAACTTGATCTCACCATCAATCAGGTTTACATAGGCAGCTAATACGCCATCAGTATCTGTTTTAAAGAATGGTAAATCAGGAGTTGCCCCCCAATCATTTGCAGCAGATCCAACTACTCCCCAATTAGTTGATAAATCTAAAGCTGTAGCATAGGTTGTTACTGTGATAGTTACTGGATCTGTAGTTCTTTCTAGAACACTGCCAGAAGCGTTATCTGTAATTATAGCAACTAAACGCAAATCTAAATTACCTGTAGTATCAGCTTCAATGCCACTTTGAATAGCTGCAGCATTTAGTTGAGCGTTAGTAAGAGTAATACTGTTTGTGTTTGTCGCAGTTCCTGCTTCAACGGGTACTGCAAAATTAGTACCGGCTAAAGCAGCTTGTAATATATACTCAACATCTAAATTTAAAGAAGAGTCTAGAATAGGATCTGTCCATTCAAATGTCATTGCAACAGCGTCATTATTGTCAATGGATAATACAAATGTATCGCCATCAGCTACACTATTAATGGTAGGCTCGTTAACTGGATAAGTAGTGGCTAGTATTAAAATGCTATTACTAATTTGATTACTAGCCAGAACTCTCATATAAACAGGAATATCTTTAAATTGAGTATTTCCAGTTGATGTGAGTGCATTATTAAATTCTGAAACTGACATTGAAAAGTTATTGGAATCAGAAGTTCCTAACGTCATAGGAGATGTAAAGTCGGCATCAGTTGCCATCTCAACAGTATATGATGAGCTTCCAGTTACCTCATCATTCCATGAAATTGTAAACGCAGGGTTATCTGGTAATGCAAAATTTAAAAACACGGTACTAATACCTGGTGTATTTAATATAAACTCTGCTTCTGGAGTTGTAATTTCTAAGGTTTCTTCTGTCTCGCAAGATGTAAACACTAGAGTTACTACTAGCAGTAGAAGACCTATTTTATTTATAATTGATTTCATTTCTCTTTAATTATTACGTTAGTCTTATAAATTTAATGGTATAAGGATGTAACGACCGGTTAAGGTGTTAAACCAAACATCATAATCGTCTTCAACAACCACAGGAATAGCACTTCCTCCGTTTGTAGCTACACCTGAAAAACCAGTACCAGCACCCCAAGTAGCTCCTGTGTCTGTTAAGAATGATACTTCGCCGGGTGTTAAGCGAATTCCAGCAGCATACCAAATATGCCCGTCAAATGTTAGTTGTGTCATTGCAGTAGTTGCAACACTTGATCCTTGAATGCTCATACCAGAGAACATAGTAGCTCCTGAAGCATCAAAAGGGGTCATTGTATACTTCTTTGTAGAAAAGTTTATTGTGAATTCGTAGTATCCATCAGATGGAACTCCAAAACGACCAGGGTCTCCATCTTGAGTTGCAGGATTTCCTGCTATATCCCCATCAGTTTTGATTTCATCCTCGCCTTCATTATCAGTTACGCCCCATTGTGGTTGCCATAAACCTCTAAATTCTAAAACTTTAAATCTTCCGTCGTTAAAATCGCCTCCACCTTTAGTAAAGAAACCAGTATAATAGTATTGGTTAGCATTATCTGCGTCTCTAAATAATGGTGGGTTATTAGCATTGTTATCCCACCCAGGAGCAGTGCCGTTTCCAACTAAATAATAGTCATTAAATGTATAATTGAAAAAAGGAAATACTTCAAATTGAAGGATGTTAGAATTTATTGCTTCACTTTGTTGTGTACCTAATGAAGCAACAACTCTTGTGTACAATGTAGCCCATTCAAATGGGTTTAAACCTGCATTACCAGCTGCAGCATTTACTTCTCCAATGGATAATGTAATGTTATTGCGTCCTGTAACACTTGTTGCCGTAACTGGCGCAGTAAATGCTTCATCCATTGAAAATTGTACGGCGTAGCTTACTGCTGTTGGTTGTCCATAATCAGACTCAGACCAGTTTAGTGCTATGGCAGGGTTTCCTGTATTGGCAGCATCTAATTCAATTTGAGTAATTCCTAAATCTGCCAATACAGGTGCGTTAGGATCAGATACGGTAAATAGTGTTGAATCATCATCACATGAACCAAGGCATAGTAAAACTAACCCAATCATGCAAAGTGCTGAAATTCGTTTTATTGTTTTCATCATCTTAATTTTATTTAGTTTTAGTACCCTGTATTTTGTTTCAAGTTATCTGGATTAGCAGCTATACTACCTGTTGGTATTGGGAATACATCAAAATGTGAAGGTATTGCGATTCCATTACTCCCATTACCTTTCCAAGCCCAGTTATAATTCCCGCCAGTGTATCTACTATATCTAATTAAATCTTGTCTTCTGTGCGCTTCCCAGTGTAACTCACGAGCTCTTTCATCCAAAATAAAATCAAGGGTTAGATCTCCAGATGAAATGGTACTAGGGTTATTTGCTCTGGTTCTTAATGCATTAATATATTCAACGGCAGTAGTTAAATTGCCTCCACCGCCTCTTAAGTGTGCTTCAGCATACATCAGGTATACATCAGCAAGTCTGTATAGAGGAAAGTCTGTGTCAACAAATGTTTTATCGGCACCGAATCCGCCCGTTGAGGTTGCATTAGAATATTTTTGGATAACATATCCTGTATCTCTATCAGATATGTCTGGGATATCGATTGGTCTGTCTGCAGAGATTACAGTGTTTCTGTCATCATTTGCAAATGCAGCACCAAAAAGTTCAGCAAATTGTCTTTTTATTCTTAAAGCACCTCCCCAGCCTTCGGTGCCTACACCAACTTCATCTCCATTTTTTTCTAAACTTCCAACAGAGCCATTTACCATAACTGTTGTCGGTCCATAATTTTGAGTGGTTACTCCATCAGATACAATTGGAAAAATAATTTCCTTGGTTGCAGAATTAGTATTGTTATCTGCCATAAAATTATGTAAATAACTATCTGCTAATTCATAACCTCCACCAATGATCTTCTCACAATAACTCATACAATCGCTATAGCGATTCTCACTTATGTAAACTTCAGCATTTAAATAAATTTTAGCTAAAATCATTTGGGCAACAGCGCTATCAGCTCTTCCATATTCGTTTTGTCTAGGGGCAACTAAATCATCTTCAATATCTAATAATTCTGCCTCTATAAAAGAGAATAGTTGTGCTCTTTCATAAACTTCTGGTTGTGTATTTAATGGTGTGTTTTCATCTGTAAAGTTTGCTTTTCCAAATAAATCCATCAAATAATAATATGCCATAGCTCTCATTAGTCTTGCTTCCGCTCTATATTCAGGGATATTATTTCTTGTGCTTTCAGAAACATTTCTAGAGTCTAATTTATCATCAGTAGTTTCGCGTAAAAAGTTATTTGCCAATGCTACAGATAAATGAGCTCTACTAAACATTCCTAATAATAGAGGGTTTTGGGCTGTCCAGATATTTCTTTGAAGTTCTCTGGTACCAGCATCGTTTTCATAAGACCATACCATTAAATCTGTAGTAAGTGTTTGAGTGTATAATAATACACGCCCAAATTGACTAGTACCAGCATCAATATCTTTTAAGTTAGAACTCTCAGGGCCATCAGTTCCTGTTAATGCTAAATTTGCATAAATACCAGCTAAAACTTGTTCGTAAGCGCTTTCATCTTCAAAAAGGTTTTCACTTAAAACAGTTTGATCATCGTTAGGGGTAATATTTAAATCATCGGTACACGATACTAGCGCTAAGAGACAAAAGCATATTACTCCAATTGTTTTGTGCATTTTAAATCTTGTTTTCATAGTTGTTTTTTTAAAATTTAATGTTAGCTCCTACCAAAACAGTTCTTGGTCTTGGATATACTACATTATCTATACCTAACGTAAGTGTTAGGTCTGAGTCATTATCGGTAACTTCAGGATCTAAACCACTGTAGTTTGTTATTGTGAATACATTTTGAACACCACCCCAAACTCTAACACTCTTAAGTGTTTTAGATATTTTGTTAAAGGTGTATCCTAAAGTTATGTTGTCCATTCTTAAGAATGATGCATTTTCAACAAAAAGATCTGAAATAATAACATCGGCAGTTCTTTGAAAATCAGTATCTAAAACACTAGTAGGGATGTTGCCTAGTACTGCGTTATCCAATAATAATTCGTATTGTGCTCTAGAAGATTTTACGTTATTATAAACATAATTTCCAAGGTTTGCTCTTAAGTTAAATGAGAAATCTAAGTTTTTATAAAAAACATTAGATTGAAAACCAAAAATTGCATTTGCTCCAGGGTTTTCTTTAATATATCTATCATTATCGTTGATAATGTTATCCCCATTTAAATCGGCATAAGCCCCTTCAATAGGCCTTCCATTACCATCGTACAATTGTTTGAAGACATAAAATGAATTTGGTGCTTCGCCTTCTCTGTGTAATTGAATATTTGTACCGGTTCCTCCACTAATACCCCCAGTTCTCACATCTTGCCCTAAAGCTAATTCTTTAACTTCTCTGTCTAATAATGTAGCATTAAAGTTAAAGTCTACTTTTAAGTCGTCATTACTTATAACATCAGTATTCACAGAGAATTCTAAACCTTGTATTTGTAATTCTCCAATGTTTTGAATAACACTGTTGGAAAAGTTGGCACCATCAGGAACAGCAGCCGTAAACAATAAATCTGTTGAGTTTTTTTGGAAGAAATTTAATGAACCAGAAACTTTGTTATTGAATAGTCCATAATCTATCCCAACTTCCATTGTAGTGGTTTCTTCCCATTTTAGATCTGGATTTATTTCAGAAGCTATCAAAGACTCAATAATTTCATTACCAAATTGAAATTGAGAGTTTGCTATACCTCCTCTGTAACGGTTTAAGAAAATATCCTTTTCAGTTATACTTTGTTGACCAGTAATACCATAACCCAAACGTAATTTCAAGTTTGAAAATACTTTAGAATCGTTCATGAAATCTTCATCACTAATACTCCAAGCAAAAGCAGCAGCTGGGAAGTTACCCCATTGGTTTTCTTTGCTAAAACGAGAAGTTCCATCGCGTCTGTAAGTAAGAGTCAATAAATATTTATCATCTAATGAGAAGTTAGCTCTACCAAAGAAGCCAATCAGTACTACATCAGGATCAGTGTAAAAATCATCAACACTCAATGGATCAGTTATATTTCTACCATTTTTACCTCCATTAGTAAATCTTTGGTAAGAATAACCAGCAGTAAAATCTAAACCTACATTATCTATGTCTTTTTTGTAGTTAAGGTATCCATCAAATAGCTCGTTTGTTCTCTCTTGAGTGTTTTGTCTAGACTCTCCCTTGAATAGAATGTCTTGATCTGTAGTTGCTTGTAATCTATCTCTTGTATCAAAGCCTTTAGCTTCAGTTTTGTCATAACCAAGATTTACTACAGCTCTCAGTTCAGGTAGAAAGTGAAATTTATAATCAAAATTTAAATTACCATAAAGTCTATTGGCATCACCAAGGTTAGTTCTTTGTAATAATTGCGCAACAGGGTTGGTAGTACCGTTTGCTACTTGGTTTCCAGTTCTATGCTGATAGAATCCACCAAAAGGAGAATCAGCATCAAATACAGGTTGTGTAGGATCATAACGCATTGCAGCACCAATTTGTCCTGCATCAGCAAATCGGTTATCCTCAAATGCAAAGTTCGCATTAAGGCTTACTTTTAAATGATCATCAAAAAACTTAGGGTTTAATGATAAACTTAAGTTACGTCTTTCGAATTTAGATGCTTTTAAAGCACCTTCTTGGTCTACAACACTAAAAGAAAATCTTGCGGGTAACACTTTAAATAAAGATCCTTGCATAGAAATATTATGTTGGGAAGACACAGTATTTCTAAAAATTTCATTTTGCCAGTTTGTGTTAGCGTTTCCTAACAAGCTTTCATCGATTGTAGTACCATTAATGGGCTGAGATGCTACTAATTGTCTGTAGGCATCAGCTGAAAACACATCAATGGTATTGGTTACTTCACCAAAGCTATACTGTGTATCATAAGTGGCACTAAATGTAGATTTTCCTTTTTTGGTAACAATAATTATTACACCGTTTGATGCTCGAGAACCGTAAATTGCAGTGGCTGAAGCATCCTTTAAAACAGAAAAGGAATCAATATCATTTGGATTAATAGAGGCTAACACACCTCTAGAACCTGTAACGCCATCATTTGAAATTGGCAATCCGTCAATGATAATTAGAGGGTCGTTAGAGCCATTAATAGAGGCGCCACCACGAATTCTAATTTGAGATCCAGAACCTGGAGCGCCACTGGTATTAACACTTACACCAGCAATACGTCCGTTAATTAAGTTCTCAGGAGTTACAATATTACCTTTAGTAAACCCTTTGGAAGTAATGGCCTCAACAGAGCCTGTAGCATCTTTTTTGGTAGTAGTACCATAACCTATTACAACCACTTCCTCTAATTGTGCTGCATCTTCACTTAGTTGCACATCTAAAGTAGATTGACCAGAATACGTAATTTCCTGTGATGCATAACCTACATAAGAAAAAACAATAACATCGCCGTTATTGACTTGTATTTGATAATTTCCATCAAAATCGGTGGTAGTTCCTGTTGTTGTTCCTTTAATAACGACATTAACACCGGGAAGTGGGATGGAAGTTGACTGTTCTGTTACTGTTCCCTTAACTACAGTTTGCCCAAACAAAAATACAGGTAAGCATAGCATCAAAAACAGTAATTTTTGAGTATTTGTTTTCATTAGTTTTGTTAATTTAATGTTCTGAGTTAGTCAGTTTATATTTTCACTTCTCAGACCAAAACTATGTAAAGAAATTGTTAAGAAATAATTTTGTATTACGAAAAAAACAACGAAAACGTTTTCGTGTTGACAACTTTTTATTTTTTTACGTATAAATTAATAAATTCTCATTTTCAAACCAAATAGAAATGAAATTTAAAATTGAAGAAACCAAAGATTATTGTTTATTTTAGAGCTAAATTTTAGCTATGAAGAAAAAGATTACATTAAAGCAGATTGCCAAGGAGTTAGATGTCTCTGTTTCAACAGTTTCTAAGGCACTGAGTAATAGTAAGGAGATTAGTGAGGATACAACAAAAAAGATTCAAGCTTTTGCTAAACTTTACAATTACAAGCCCAATAATATTGCACTTAGCTTAAAGAATAGAAAAACCAAAACTATAGGCATACTAATTCCAGAAATCGTACATCATTTTTTCTCAACTGTAATTCGAGGTATTGAACGGGTGGCTAATAGGCGTGGTTATAATGTAATTGTTGGTTTGTCAAACGAATCGTTTACCAAGGAGATTATAAACATGGAAATGCTGGCTAATGGTAGTATTGACGGGTTTATTCTCTCGATTTCTAAAGAGACATTACTTAAACAGGATTATCATCATTTTAATGAAACCATAAATCAAGGGATGCCCATTGTGATGTTTGATAGGGTGGTAAGTGAAGTAGATTGTGATAAGGTTATAGTAGATGATTTTAATGGGGCAGTTAAAGCAGTAAAAAAGTTAGTTGAAAACGATTGTAAAAATATAGCGCTTATTACCACTATGGATTATGTGAGTGTTGGTAGATTAAGGACTCAAGGATATTTAGAGGCACTCCAAAATAGTGGAAGAGCGGCAGATTCTAACCTTATTCTTAAGATAGATGATAGTTTAGACGTTGAAAATCATGTAGAAGTTTTAGAAACTGAAATTGCACATTTTTTAAAATCAAACCCAAGTATCGACGGTATTTTTGCGGTAAACGAGCTTTATGCCGTTACGGCAATGAAAGTTGCTAGGAAATTAGGTTTAAGTATTCCAGATGATATGCAAGTAATTGGTTTTACAGATGGTGTGCTTTCCAAACATGCTACGCCGAGCCTAACAACAGTGAGTCAACATGGTCAAAAAATGGGAGAACAATCAGCTAACTTGTTGATTGATAGATTGGAAGCAGAGGAGGCTGATGCTGAACAGTACTTCACAAATAACGACACAAAGAAAGACTTTATAAAGGTAGTTATAGAAACCGAAATCATAGAACGGGAATCTACTAAATAGTTTCGTACAACATAGTTACATTTAATGTTGTATTAGGAAAACCGAAATTCTTTTCTATCTTTGGTATTGAAATCAAGACTTATATTTTCACTTCTCAATAAGTTTTGATAAGTATATACCGCTTATCAAATAGTATTAACAAAATATACTATTCATGGAAAAGCGTAGATTAAGTTTCTGGGAAATTTGGAACATGAGTTTCGGATTCTTGGGAATTCAAATGGGTTTTGCCCTCCAAAATGCTAATGCCAGTAGGATCCTCCAAATATTTGGAGCAGATGTTCACGAATTATCATGGTTTTGGATAATTGCACCATTAATGGGGCTAATTGTTCAACCAATCATAGGACATTACAGCGACAAAACTTGGGGACGCTTTGGTAGACGTAAGCCTTATTTTTTAGTAGGAGCTATTCTTGCCTCTATTGGTTTAATATTAATGCCTCAGGCAGATATTTTTATAGCATTTATGCCTGCATTGTGGGTAGGTGCTGGTATGCTCATGATTATGGATGCTTCGTTCAATATCGCCATGGAGCCTTTTCGCGCTCTGGTTGGTGATAATTTAAGAACAGATCAGCGAACCCTTGGTTTTAGTATACAAACCGCCCTAATTGGATTTGGGGCTGTAATCGGATCTTTTTTACCTTATGCTTTGGCTAACTGGTTTGGAGTATCCAACGCATCAGTTGAAGGAACAGTACCTTTTCATTTAGTATTATCATTTATTATTGGAGCTATTGTACTAATAGTTTCAATTTTAGTGACGGTTACCAATACCAAGGAATACTCGCCGGAAGAACTAGCTAGCTTTGAAGATGTAAAAGCACATTCCTCAGCTTTGGAAAAAGATGGAGCGGAGGAAAAATCAAGTTTGCTGGATATTTTTGAGGATTTTAAAAAGATGCCGGAAACTATGCGTCAACTAAGTTGGGTGCAATTCTTTTCTTGGTTTGGTCTTTTTGGAATGTGGGTATTTGCAACCCCAGCAATTGCACAACATACTTATGGTTTAGCTTTTGATGATAGCAATAGTGTATCGTATCAAGAAGCTGGGGATTGGGTTGGAATTCTCTTTGGGGTTTACAATTTAGTATCTACACTTTATGCTTTTGCATTACCCTATATCGCTAAAAAAGTAGGGAGGAAGAAAACACATTCAATATCCTTAATTATTGGTGGTTTGGGGTTACTTTCCATTTACGTTATGCCAGATAAAAATTGGTTAATACTATCAATGATTGGTGTTGGGGTAGCATGGGCAAGTATTTTAGCAATGCCTTATGCCATATTAGCGGGGTCTATCTCTCCCAAAAAGATGGGGGTTTACATGGGAATCTTCAATTTCTTTATTGTTATCCCTCAAATTATTAATGCGCTTATTGGCGGTCCTTTGGTAAAGTATCTGTATGGAAACCAAGCCGTAATAGCTTTAGTAATGAGTGGTATTAGTTTTTTAATAGCAGCGGCTTTGGTGTTTAAAGTCAAAGACGTTGATGATGTAATTGAATAATATAGTATTAACAAAATACTCTTATCCGCCCGAGTAAGAGTTCCCCCAACTGGGGGCTAGGGGGCTTTTAAAATGAATAAAATAGGAGTCATATTCGATTTAGACGGTGTTATTGTTGATACCGCTAAATATCACTTTTTAGCCTGGAAAGATTTAGCAGACCAATTAGGGTTTGAGTTTACCGAAGCCCATAACGAACGACTTAAAGGTGTGAGCCGTGTACGGTCTCTAGAAATACTTTTAAGTATTGGTAAAATAGAAATTTCCGAAGCAAAAAAACAGGCATATCTTATTAGTAAGAACGAACAGTATTTAGAGTACATCTATAAAATGGGGGCAGATGAAATTCTGCCAGGAGTAAACAAGCTTTTAAATGCTTTAGATGTTCTAGGTATACAGTATGTATTGGGATCTGCAAGTAAAAATGCACCATTGATTTTGAAACAGGTGGGGCTTCTCCATCGATTTGTAGATATAGTTGATGGAAATAGTGTTTCTAGGGCAAAACCTGATCCAGAAGTATTTTTAATAGGTGCCAAAAAACTGAATCTAGACACAAGACAGTGTGTGGTTTTTGAAGATGCAATTGCTGGAGTTGAAGCTGCTAATGCGGCAAACATGATATCAGTAGGTATTGGGGATAAGCAAACGCTTAAAGATGCCCATTTTAATTTTAACGATTTAACTGAAATACCCGAAGATTTTTTTACCAGTGTTATTTCAGAAAAAATATTCAAGAAAAATGAACCAAAATTATATTAAACCAGATAGTTGGTCGATTATAGAGGAAGGCTTTGATGCAAGTCGCGTAAAGTCTTCAGAGAGTTTATTTAGTATAGGCAACGGTGCCATGGGGCAACGCGCTAATTTTGAGGAATCTTACACAGGAGATACCTTTCAAGGCAGTTACATAGCGGGGGTGTACTATCCAGATAAAACACGAGTGGGTTGGTGGAAAAATGGCTATCCAGAGTATTTTGCAAAAGTACTCAATGCTCCAAGTTGGATAGGAATAAATGTATTTATAAACGGAGAACCTCTTGATTTAAACACTTGTAAATCCATAAAAGATTTTACGCGAGAGCTTAATATGAAACAAGGTTGGCTATCAAGAAGTTTTAAGGCAACATTAAAAAATGATGTAGAAGTGCAGGTAGAAACCAAACGTTTTTTGAGCTTGGATTTAGATGAAATAGGTGTTATTAATTATGAAGTAACACCACTAAATATGGATGCTGAAATAGTATACGAACCATATTTAGATTCAGGAATTACAAATGAAGATACCAATTGGGATGATAAATTTTGGGATACAACACATATAAGTCATATCAACCAGCAAGCTTTTATTGAGGCAAAAACCATGAAAACCGATTTCCATACCTGTACGTTTATGGAATCTAAAGTTTATATTTCAGGTAAACCCATTTTAGTGGAACATAATATTGTGGCCGATGCAAATTCTGTGGCCTTTAGTTATGGTTATTCAGTAAAGAAAGGTAAAACGTATAGTATTCAAAAATATGGAGGTTATACTGTAGATAGGTATCATGATAAAAGTAAATTGGTTAAAGCAGCCAAACAGGTTCTAAAAACAGCTACAAAGAAAGGATTTGTGCAGATGTTGAAAGACCAAGAAAAAGCGTGGGCCACTATCTGGGAAATGGGAGACATCACAATTGAAGGCGATGTAAAAGCGCAGCAAGGTATTCGCTTTAACATATTTCAATTGAATCAAACCTATTTGGGTAAAGATTCGAGATTAAACATAGGACCTAAAGGATTTACAGGAGAAAAATATGGAGGTAGTACCTATTGGGATACCGAGGCCTATTGTATTCCATTTTACATGGCTACAAAAAACCAAAACGTAGCCCGTACACTTTTAGAATATCGTTACAACCATTTAGAAAAAGCCATTGAAAATGCTGAAAAGTTAGGGTTTAAAGATGGAGCAGCACTATATCCAATGGTTACGATGAATGGAGAAGAGTGCCACAACGAATGGGAAATTACTTTTGAGGAAATACATAGAAACGGCGCTATAGCCTTTGCCATTTATAATTATCATCGTTTTACTGGAGATTATAGTTACATTCCAGAAAAAGGTCTTGAAGTGTTGATAGGTATTTCACGTTTTTGGCAGCAACGTGCTAACTTCTCTAAAGCAAAAAATAAATACGTTATTTTAGGAGTTACCGGCCCTAATGAATATGAAAATAATGTCAATAACAATTGGTACACAAATTACCTAGCAAAGTGGTGTATTGATTATACTTTACAACAAATTGAAAAAGTAGAACTAGAGTTTGCTTCGGATTTTTCTAGAATTGCTAAAAAAGTAAAACTTACTAAAAAGGAATTAGCACTATGGAAAGCCGTGGCAGACAATATGTATTTTCCGTATTCAGAGAAACATCAAGTGTATTTGCAACAAGATGGTTTCTTAGATAAGGAATTGATTTCCGTAAAAGATTTACCAAAAACACAAAGACCAATAAATCAGAAATGGAGTTGGGATAGAATATTACGCTCACCATATATTAAACAAGCAGATGTGCTGCAAGGGTTTTACTTTTTTGAAGATCAATTTACAGATGAGGAATTAGAGCGTCATTTTGATTTCTATGAACCCTTTACAGTACATGAAAGTTCACTTTCGCCATGTGTACACAGTATACAAGCCGCAAAATTAGGCAGAATGGAGCAAGCTTATACGTTCTATTTACGTACCTCTCGTTTAGATTTGGACGATTACAACCACGAAGTTCATGAAGGGTTGCATATTACTTCAATGGCAGGAACTTGGATGAGTATTGTTGAAGGTTTTGGTGGTATGCGAGTAAAGGACGGGAAGTTATCCTTTGCGCCTAAAATCCCAAAGCAATGGAAAGGCTACTCATTTAAAATTAATTTTAGAGACCACGTTTTAAAAGTAAACGTAACCCAAGAGCAAACCTGTTTTGAAATGTTATGTGGTGAAGCATTAGAGATTCTTTTTAACGACAAGGCGTTAGTACTAGAAAGTAATGTGCTCAAGGCTGTAAGCTAATTTTAAAAGTCAAAATATAAAATGAAATTAAAGATAGTTGTAGCTCTTATTAGTGTAGTATCATATGTTAAATATGGTATTGCGCAAGAATTGAAATCGCCAAATGGCGAAATACTTATGACATTTTCATTAGAAAATAATGGAAAGCCAACCTATCAATTAACATACAAAAACCAACAAGTTATTAAACCTAGTTATTTAGGATTGGAGTTAAAGGATGATGCTACATCACTTTTAGATGATTTTGAAGTGATTGATACAGATACATCATCATTTGATGAAACTTGGCAACCTGTTTGGGGAGAAGAAAGTCAGATAAGAAACCACTACAACGAGCTGGCGGTAACCTTAAAACAAGGCGAGACAGATAGGTTGATGATGATTAGGTTTAGACTGTTTAATGAAGGTTTAGGGTTTCGTTACGAATTTCCACAGCAGGATAACCTAGTATATTTTGTTATTAAAGAAGAGCGCACACAATTTGCTATGACGGGAGATCATACAGCGCATTGGATTGCGGGAGATTACGACTCTCAAGAATACGATTATACAAAATCTAAGCTCTCAGAAATTGAAGCCAAATTTGATAGTTCACGTCAGAGTAACGCTTCTCAAACAGAATTTTCGAAAACAGGGGTGCAAACGGCATTAATGCTAAAGACAGAAGATGGCCTATACATCAATTTACATGAAGCAGCATTACTCAATTACGCTTGCATGCATTTAGATTTAAATACTGAAACTATGGTGTTTGAGTCTCATTTAACACCAGATGTAAATGGAGATAAAGGGTATATGCAGGCACCATGTAATTCGCCTTGGCGCACCATTATGGTTAGCGATGATGCGAGAGATATTTTAGCATCAAGAATAACCCTAAACCTAAACGAACCCTGTGCTATAGAAGATGTATCTTGGATAAAGCCCGTAAAATATATTGGAGTTTGGTGGGAGATGATTACAGGAAAAAGTTCCTGGACATACACTGATGATTTACCCGCAGTACAATTGGGTGTTACTGATTATTCTAAAGTAACACCAAATGGCAAACATGCAGCAAACAACCAAAAGGTAAAACGCTATATAGATTTTGCATCAGCACATGGTTTCGATGGTGTTTTAGTAGAAGGTTGGAACGAAGGTTGGGAAGATTGGTTTGGAAAATCTAAAGATTATGTGTTTGATTTTGTAACGCCTTACCCAGATTTTGATGTTTCCGAAATACATAACTACGCAAAGTCTAAAGGAGTAAAAATGATTATGCATCATGAAACCTCCGGCTCAACAAGAAACTACGAGCGTCATCTAGATACAGCGTATCAATTTATGAAAGACAATGGATATGATGCCGTAAAGAGTGGTTACGTTGGTAACATCATTCCAAGAGGTGAGCATCATTACAGTCAGTATATCGTGAATCACTATCAGTATGCTTTAGAAAAAGCTGCTGAATATCAAATTATGGTAAACGCTCACGAAGCGGTGCGCCCCACAGGCATATGTAGAACCTTTCCTAATTTAATTGGAAATGAATCTGCCAGGGGAACAGAGTTTCAAGCTTTTGGAGGTTCAAAACCAAATCACGTTACCGTTTTACCATTTACACGTTTAATAGGTGGGCCAATGGATTACACGCCTGGTATTTTTGTAATGGACATTAGCAAATTAAATCCAGAAAATAATTCGCATGTCAACAGCACGCTTGCTAATCAATTGGGGTTATATGTTACTATGTATAGTCCATTGCAAATGGCGGCAGACTTACCAGAACATTATGAGCAATTCATGGATGCGTTCCAGTTTATAAAAGATGTGGCCATAGATTGGGAAGCAAGTGAATATCTGGAGGCAGAACCAGGAGAGTTTCTTACCATAGCACGAAAAGAAAAAGGCAGTGATAATTGGTTTTTAGGTAATGTAAATGGTGAGCAACCAAGAAAATCTTCAATTACTTTGGACTTTTTGGATAAAGGCAAGACATATAAAGCCACAATTTATGCCGATGCTAAAGATGCACATTATAAAACAAATCCGCAGGCATATACTATAAAAACAAAAAAAGTTACCAGCAAATCTAAACTTAAGTTATGGTCTGCTTCGGGAGGAGGGTATGCAATTAGCATAAAACCAATGAATTAAAGTTTAAATAATGATTAAAGGTTCAAAATACAGATATTTTGTAGGTGTATTACTATTTTTAGTAGCACTTACTGTAGCGTGCAAAAAAGAAGTGGATATGTCTAAAGAAGAATTCTCAGTACCATCTGAGGTTATTGAACAAAACGATATCAATCGTATTGAGCCAATGCATTGGTGGATAGGTTTTAAAAATCCTAAATTACAATTATTGGTGCATCATCCTAATATTTCAAACTGGGAACCAAAAATAGCCTACCAAGGCGTCGTGATAAAAAAAGTGTACCAAGGCGATAGTCCAAATTATCTCTTCATTGATTTGCATATAGCAGAATCAACTGTCTCAGGAAAATTTAACATCATATTTCAAAAAGAAGGCGAAAAAGATTTAGTGCATACTTATGAGTTGAAAAAGCGCCAAAGACCTTCGGATGATTTTAAAGGTTTTGATAGTAGTGATGTCGTATATTTAATTACACCAGACCGTTTCGCTAATGGTAATCCTAAGAATGATGTGGTTTTAGGTATGAAGGAAGAAGCCATAAGTAGAAAAGATAATTATGCACGACATGGAGGAGATATTCAGGGGATCATCGATCATTTGGATTATGTAGAAGATATGGGGTTTACCGCTATTTGGTCTTGTCCGCTATTAACCAACGATATGCCAGAGAGTTCGTATCATGGGTATGCTATTACGGATTATTATCAGATTGACCCTCGCTATGGTACCTTGGAGGATTATGTGTCTTTATCTTTAAAATTGAAAGAAAGCGGTATGAAATTAATCATGGATCAAGTAGCCAATCACTGTGGATTGGAGCACTGGTGGATGAAAGATTTACCTTTTAAGGATTGGATTAATCATCAGGCACATTATGAAGAAAACATTGAGCATTGGACGGGTAATATGAGCAAAACCACTAATCATAAACGTACTACGAACCAAGATATATATGCCTCTAAAATTGATAAAGAAAACATGAGTGTAGGCTGGTTTGTCTCTGTAATGCCAGACTTGAACCAACGCAATCCGTTTATGGCACGTTACACCATTCAAAATAGTATTTGGTGGATAGAAACCGCTAACTTGGGTGGTATTCGTCAAGACACCTACCCATATCCAGATAAGGACTTTATGAGCCAGTGGGCAGGCGAAATCATGACAGAGTATCCTAATTTTAGTATCGTAGGAGAAGAATGGAGTTATAATCCATTACTTATTGGTTATTGGCAAGATGGTGCTAACAATCGTGATGGATATAAATCTAACTTAAAGTCTCCAATGGATTTTGCGATGCAACGTTTAATAGTGGAAGCATTAAACGAAGATGAACAGTGGGATACAGGTTTGGTTAAGATATACGAAGGATTGGCCAACGATTTTCATTATGCCAATCCGAAAGACATAATGATTTTCCCAGACAATCATGATATGAGCCGCATTTTTACACAACTACATGGTAACTTAGTGAATACCAAAATGGCCCTAAGTTATATATTAACATTACCCAGAATTCCTCAAATATATTACGGTACAGAAATCTTGATGCATGATTTTGATAAACCTGGAGATCACGGATTAATTAGAAGTGATTTTCCTGGGGGCTGGGCAAATGATAAGGTTAATGCTTTTTCCGGAGAAGGATTAAAACCAGATCAGATGAATATGCAGTCTTTTTTAAAAAAAGTGTTGAATTATCGTAAGAGCAGCAAGGCTATTCACAAAGGAGAGACAGTGCATTTTGCACCTGAAAATGGTATATACGTGTTATTTAGAGTTCATAAAGATGAAACGTTTGTTCATATTCTTAACAAGAATATAGACGAAGTAGATTTAGATTTGAGTAGATTTAAGGAGATAGGATTAGATGGAAAATCTTTAAAAAATATAGTAACAGGAGCAACTGTAAAATGGGATAAGACATTAAAATTCAATACTAAAGGTAGTGTGATGTTAACTACAAAGAAGCTGTAGTAATGAAATGAGTGTTTATTGTTTTATGGAATCTACGTTTACATAGGTTATTAACTTTTCTTTTGAGAGCAAATTAGTATGAAATTCGTCCATTTTTTTATAGTTGTTTTGGTAATAGGTACGCTGGGTTGTAAATCTGAAGTTAGAGAAAATTTAGCAGTAATTGATGAAAAGCCAACTAAGAAAAAATACGTGATATATCAAGTGTTTACCCGTTTATTTGGTAATACTAATACAACAAATAAACCTTGGGGAACAATTGAGGAGAATGGCGTTGGGAAGTTCAATGATTTTACCGAAAAAGCTTTACAAGAAATTAAAAATTTAGGGGTTACCCATATTTGGTATACAGGTGTGCCACATCATGCCGTAATTAATGATTATACAGAATTTGGTATTACAAATGACGATCCAGATGTGGTTAAGGGACGAGCAGGATCGCCTTATGCCGTGAAAGACTATTACAATGTAAATCCTGACTTGGCAGAGCATGTTGAAAACCGTTTAGAGGAGTTTGAAATGCTTATAGCACGTACTCACAAAGCTGGATTGAAAGTGATTATTGATATAGTACCAAATCATGTAGCACGTAACTACCAGAGTAATTCTAAACCAGAAGGTGTGAAAGATTTTGGGGAAAACGACGATGTTTCTGTAGTTTATGCTAGGGATAACAATTTTTACTATAACCCATATGAGGTATTTAAAGTACCTGAATGGAAAAATGACTATTCGCCATTGGGCAATGAAACACATCCATTAGAAGATGGTAAATTTCCAGAACAACCTGCAAAATGGACAGGTAACGGTTCGCGATTATCGCAACCAGATATGAACGATTGGTATGAAACCGTAAAAGTAAATTATGGAATTTTACCTGATGGTAAAAAAGATTTTGATCTACTTCCAGATAGTTTTGAAAATAAGAATTATAAGAAGCATTTTGAATTTTGGAGAGATAAAAATGTGCCAAATTCATGGGTAAAGTTCAGAGATGTTGCCTTGTATTGGATAGGTAAGGGTGTTGATGGTTTTCGTTATGATATGGCAGAAATGGTACCCGTGGAGTTTTGGAGTTACATGAATTCATCAATTAAAATGAAGCATCCAGAAGCGTTTTTATTGGCAGAAGTTTACAATCCCGCATTGTACCACGATTATATTAAAAAAGGAAAGATGGATTATCTGTATGATAAAGTACAATTGTATGATACCATAAAACATGTGATACAAGGACATGGGAAAACGGATAATATTCCACCAATATTAGAAGACTTAAAGGATATCGAACATCACATGTTGCATTTCCTAGAAAACCATGATGAACAACGATTAGCGAGTCCTGAGTTTGCTGGAAATGCAGAAAAAGGTAAGTCAGCTATGGTTGTTTGTGCTACATCTTCAACTGCGCCAACCATGATTTATTTTGGTCAGGAAGTTGGGGAAGATGGGAGTGAAGATGCAGGTTTTGGAAAACCATCACGTACCTCAATTTTCGATTATGTAGGCGTGCCTGCACATCAACGTTGGATGAATAATGGACGGTTTGATGGAGGACAATCATCATCAAAAGAAAAAGAACTTAGAGTGTTCTATAAAAGGCTTTTAAATTTTACTGTTAATAGTGAAGCACTAATGGGTGCGTATCAAGATATCCACCAATTTAATAGGGAAAACACTCTAAACTATAATCACAAACTGCTTTCATACGTGCGTTGGAATAAAAATGAAAAACTCATTATTGTTTCAAATTTTGATGATGAAAAACGGTATAAATTCGATTTAAAGCTTCCAAAAGCAATTATTGCAACATGGAGGCTGACCAGCGGGGAATATCAAGTAGAAGATCAGTTGTACAAAATATACAACACCTCTTTATATGTTGAAAATGGATTGGGTAGCCTAGATATAGAATTAAAACCACTAGAATCCTTTATTTTAAAATTGAAATAGAATTTATGAAATACATATATGCCTTGCTGTTGGTTTTCATTGTTTTTAATTGTGAAAAGAAAAAAGAAACCCTCGCAGAAACATTAGAAACACCATTTGTATGGGAAGGAGCAAACATTTACTTTTTACTAACCGACAGATTTAACAATGGTAACGTGTCCAACGATGTTAATTTTGATAGAAGTCTAGAAACAGGAAAACTGCGTGGTTTTGAAGGAGGCGATATTAAGGGCGTAACCGAAAAAATTAAAGAAGGCTATTTTACAGATTTGGGTATCAATGCCATTTGGATGACACCCATAGTGGAACAGATTCATGGTAGCGCAGATGAAGGTACAGGTATAACATATGGGTTTCATGGCTACTGGACAAAAGATTGGACTGCAATTGATCCGAATTTTGGGACAAAAGAAGACTTAAAAGAGTTGGTAGCATCAGCTCACAAAAAAGGCATTCGTATAGTATTGGATGCTGTGATTAATCATACAGGACCAGTAACTGAAAAAGACCCACTATGGCCAGAAGAATGGGTGCGTACATTGCCACAATGTAACTATAAGTCTTATAAAAATACAATAACCTGTACACTGGTAAAAAACCTTCCAGACATTAAAACAGAAAGTAATGAAGCGGTTGCGTTGCCTCCTCAGTTAATTGATACATGGAAAACTGAAGGGAGGTACGACCAAGAGGTTGCTGAATTAGATGAATTTTTTAGTAGAACGGGGTACCCAAGAGCGCCACGGTTTTATATTATGAAATGGCTAACCGATTATATTAAAGAATTTGGAATTGATGGCTATCGCGTAGATACGGTAAAACATACGGAGCCTTATGTATGGCAAGAATTTAAAAAAGAATGTGATTATGCCTTTTCTCAATACAAGGAGAATAATCCAGAGAAGGTTTTAGATGATAATGATTTTTACTTAGTTGGAGAGGTCTACAATTATAGTATTTCGGCAAAAAAAGCTTTTGATTTTGGGGATAAAAAAGTTAACTATTTTGATAATGCATTTAATGGGTTGATAAACTTTGAGGCAAAATGGAATGCTGCACAAATGTCTGTGGATGATTTTTTTACTAAATATTCAGGTATTTTAAATTCAGATCTAAAAGGTTATGGTGTATTGAATTATTTAAGTTCACATGACGATGGTCAACCATTCGATCCCTCAAGAGAAAAACCTTATGAAACAGCTAACAAATTATTGTTATGTCCAGGAGCATCTCAAGTATATTATGGGGACGAAATAGCTAGGTCTTTACTGGTTGAAGGTGCTCAAGGAGATGCAACACTGCGTTCAGTGATGAATTGGGATGATTTAGAAAAAAATAAAGCCATTTTAAGGCATTGGCAAAAATTAGGGCAATTTAGAGCTAACCATCCTGCTGTTGGAGCTGGGGTGCATCAAATATTAACTGAAACACCCTATGTGTTCTCAAGAGTATATTCAAGAGGAGATTTTAAGGATAAAGTGGTTATTGCTTTAAATGTTTCAACAGACATCAAACAAATTAGCGTGTCGGATGTTTTTTTAGAAGGACAAACTTTAACCGAGTTTTATAGTGGTAACATACTAAAGGTTAAAAATGGGAACGTTAATGTAGAGACCTTAGGATCTACTATTCTATTGGAACCATTACATTTGTTTAAATCTCCACGTTAATATTAGCTATTAAAATAAACCATTCAACAAGAAAAAGAGCCCTAGAATTGGGCTCTCGTTTCCGGACATTTCCGTAAAGTTTAGTTTGGTATTTAATTGTATTGGTGACTAATTCAAATAATTAAATAATTGTGGACTGTCCTAAGTGAATATTAGTAAAGTTTAGATTGGTTTCTTCTGGATTGTTTATAAAATCTTCTATAAAATCTCCCACCTTACTTGTGGTGATATTATCGTATTTAGTATTTAAATCTGGAGTGGTAATATGTAATTTTAACGATTTTTCTACAGCCTCTCTTACTAAAGCCGCTTCTTCAGATAAATTAAAATGATCCAACAGCATAGAAGCAGAAAGTATAGATGCAATTGGGTTGGCAATCCCCTTGTTTTTCGCTTTGCTATAGGAGCCATGAATAGGCTCGAACATAGCATGAGTGTCTCCAGTAGAAGCCGATGCTAATAATCCTATAGAACCAACAATAACACTAGCCTCTTCAGATATGATATCTCCAAACATGTTTTCGGTTAAAATCACATCAAACTGTCTGGGATTTTTAATAAGCTCAACGGCAGCATTATCAATAAACATAAAATCCAAAACTACGTTGGGATAATGTTTGGCTAGCTCTAAAACTACACGGCGCCAAAGTCGCGAGCTTTCTAAAACATTAGCCTTGTCTACTAAGGTAACTTTACCTTTTCTAGATTGAGCCGCTTTAAATGCAGCATGAGCAATACGTTCAATTTCAAAACGGTGGTACTCGCAAACATCATATGCGGTATTGCCATCACTGCTTAAACTTTTTTCTCCAAAATAAATACCTCCAGTGAGCTCGCGATAGATGAGAATATCAGTATCTTTAATTTGCTTAACTTTTAAAGATGACTTATTCAATAAATCATCATAAGCAATTACAGGGCGAATGTTGGTATGTAGTCCTAATGCTTTACGAATGCCCAAAAGGCCTTGTTCTGGACGTACTTTTGCGTCCGGATCAATATCGTAAGCTGTATCTCCAATAGCACCAAAAAGAACAGCATCAGTGTCTTTGCATAAGTCGATTGTTGCTTCAGGTAAGGGATTGCCATGGCTATCAATAGCAGCAGCACCAACCAAACCATATTTGAAATTAAACGTGTGTTCAAACACCATACCAATAGCCTTTAGCACCTTAACTGCCTCTGCAGTTACTTCAGGGCCTATACCGTCTCCAGGTAAAACAGCTATGTTTAATTTCATTTTATATGTATTTATTTCTTTTAAATTGAAAAGCTCCTTGTAAGTTAAGAAGCTTTTCATTTATAAATAAAATTTTTTCGACTAAGAGGATACAATTTCTTTATACACCGTACTACCCTCTATAATTTTGTGAATATCGTTATCATCCACTTCCTTTTTCTTATCAGCAAAATCCAAGAAACTAGTATAAATTTCATCTAACTGTAACTTGGTTAACTCATACCCTATATTTTTTGCTCTATATGCCAAAGCTGCTCTTCCGCTTCTAGCAGTTAATACGATAGCAGATTCGGTCACACCAACATCTTTAGGGTCAATAATTTCGTAAGTTTCTCGGTTTTTTATCACACCATCCTGATGGATTCCAGAACTATGGGCAAAGGCATTTGCACCTACAATTGCTTTATTAGGTTGCGTATAAATGCCCATGCTATCGGATACTAATTGACTAATGCCATAAAGCATTTCAGAATTAATTTTAGTGTCTAAGTTTAGGTAAGGGTGCTGACGTAAAATCATTACAACTTCCTCTAAAGCAGTGTTTCCAGCGCGTTCCCCAATACCGTTTATGGTACATTCTATTTGGCGCGCACCATTAATAACACCCTCTATGGAATTAGCTGTGGCCAGACCTAAATCATTATGGCAATGGCAAGATAAGGTAGCCTTTTCTATACCCTTTACGTTTTCTTTTAAGTATTTAATTTTTGCACCATACTCATGCGGTAAACAGTAACCTGTAGTGTCAGGAATATTTAGTACAGTAGCACCAGCTTTAATTACAGCTTCGCACACACGAGCTAAAAATGCATTGTCGGTTCTACCGGCATCTTCGGCATAAAACTCAACATCCTCAACAAAAGACTTTGCATAACCCACGGCTTTCACAGCACGCTCTATGATGTCTTCTTGAGTAGATTTAAATTTGAATTTTATATGGGATTCTGAAGTGCCAATTCCAGTATGGATTCTGGGAGTTTTTGCATATTTTAAAGCTTCCGCAGCAACTTTTATATCATTTTCTACAGATCGTGTAAGACCACAAACCGTAGCGTTTTTAACAATCTTAGAAATTTCTTCAACCGATTTAAAGTCTCCAGGGCTGGAGACGGGAAAACCAGCTTCAATAATATCTACTCCCAAGTTATCCAACTGTTCTGCAATAACTAGTTTTTGCTCTGTATTTAGCTTACAACCAGGAACTTGCTCTCCATCTCGAAGGGTGGTGTCAAAAATTTGAACGTGATTATCAGACATTTATTTAGAATATATTTTCTTATTGTATTACGAATTTATATTTTGGTTATGTAAAAACTACTATTCAACTTATTTTTTTTACGACGTTTAACTAGATTAGATGTGATTTAAATATTTAAAAATCAATAGTTTAAATATGTTTTTGTGACTATGGTAAAAGAGCAAAAAGATAATTTGTTTGTTTTGGTAAAATCGCTTTCAAAGTCAGAGAAGCGTCAATTTAAATTATATGTAGGAAGATTGGGGGTTAATGAGGACTCTAAATTCTTGATGCTCTTTAATATCTTAGACAAATTAAAGTATTACGATGAGGCTACGATATTAAAAAAGGGTATTGTAAAAAAGCAACAATTATCTAATCTTAAAGCACATCTTTACAAGCAGATTTTAATTAGTTTGCGTTTAAATCCCTCACATCAAAATGTACGCATTCAAATTAGGGAACAGCTGGATTTTGCCACCATTCTATACCATAAAGGGCTTTATAAACAGAGCCTTAAAATTTTAGACAAAGCAAAAAATTTAGCCATTACCCACGAAGAAAAAAATGTGGCGTACGAAATTGTAGAGCTAGAAAAAGTTATAGAATCCCAGTACATTACAAGAAGTATAAGCAATCGTGCAGACGAACTTACCATACAAGCCAAAGAATTAAGTTTACAAAATGTTTTGGCAAGTAAGCTCTCTAATTTATCCCTTCAACTTTATGGCTTGTTTTTAAAAACAGGCTATGTAAAAAATGATGAGGAATTTCAAATTATTGATAAATACTACCACGACAGGTTACCTAAATATGATATTAATAAGCTTGGCTTTCGTGAAAAATTATGGTTATACAAAGCTAAATTGTGGTATAGCTTTTTAACGGTAGACTTTTTGTCCTGTTACAAGTATGCCTCGAAATGGGTAGACTTATTTATGGAAAATAAAGATATGATAGTGTTGAATCCTGTCTTTTTCCTAAGAGGGAATCACTACTTGCTAGAAGCTTTATTTTATTTACGCCAGCACAAAAAGTTTAAAGAAACACTCGCGCAACTAGAAGAGATTACCCAAGAAAAATGGTTCCCACTAGACGATAACAATGCAGCTTTGGCATTTTTGTATATCTATAACAATAAATTTAATTTGCATTTTATAGAAGGGAGTTTTAAAGAGGGATTACCGCTTATTGATGAGGTTTTAGAAAAGCTGAAAGACTATAAAAATCGCATAGACGAACATCATATTATGGTCTTCTACTACAAAATGGCGAGTATGTATTTTGGTGCAGGAGATAGCCGAAAATGTATCTATTATTTAGATAAAATAATAAGCAACAAATCGCTGCAAATGCGGGAGGATTTGTTGTGCTTTTCTCGCATATTGAATTTGGTAGCGCACTACGAAGCAGGTTTAGATTACAACTTAGATGTGCTTATCAGGAGTACGTATAAGTTTCTAATAAAAATGGAAGATTTGTACGAAGTACAAAAAGAGTTTATCAAGTTTTTACGTGTGTTGCCAGATATATATCCGCACGAAGTAAAAGGCGAATTCATCAAACTACACAAAAAGTTAAAAGAGTTTGAGAACGACCCCTATCAAAGTAGAGCGTTCTTGTACTTAGATATTATTTCATGGCTTGAATCTAAAATTGAAAACCGACCAATCGGACAAGTTATCCGCGATAAATTTTTGCAAACACAAGTTTAAATTTTTGGGCGCCCCCTGATGGTGCGAGTATGCGCAACGGCTACTTGGGATGGTCGAAGACGTTAGAGGAAATGAAATTATGTTAAATGCTGGGGAAATTTGGAAAATAGGAGAAACAACAAAGGGCTTTAAAAGATATAGCCCGAGTCAAAGAAGAGATATGATACTTGGGGGTAACAATGGTTCCAATTTTTTATGGAAGCCTTATAGAAATTAAAGTTACTGAAAAAGTACTACTCTATCAATATTATAATATGAATGGAAGTCTACCCCCAGGAAATCGGATGTTTAGATAGAATATAATAAAGATAATATATGGAAGTACTATTAAGCCCCGAGTTTTCATTTGAATTTTCTTTTCAAGAAAGCTCAATTACGACAAGGTTTGAAGAAGAGCTAGCTGTTTTTTTTAAGAATAAGAATTATGGTAGTTTTATCAAGAGAATATACATAGGAGTCACATGTGTTTCTAAGAATTTTGAAAGTGAATTTAAAATTCGTAAACCCAAAATGCTAAAAAATAAATCTGCCATTGAATACGAATTAAAATTAGATTTTGATAAATTCAAAGAGTCAGATGAGCTACAAAGAAAATGTATGTTAGCTCAAGAAATTTTATCGAAATCTAAAGAGGTTTTTTTAGAAAGGGCAATGGATGGTTTTGATGATATCAAACTTATTCAAGATTTAGAAAGCTATTTTCAAAAAAAAGGTTATTTAGAGGAAAAGATAGTTTGAAATTTTGAGGAATGCTCTTTTGAATACCTTTCCATAATTTTACACGTTTTGTGTAAACCTATTTCAGGACAAGACACCCTAACATTGGAAATGTCATAAGGGGCGTTTCAAAAATTAATCCTGCAGGAGAATTATATCATGAGGCATCTAATTTAGCTTTTGGTAATATTGCTAATTTTACGCGATATAGACCGTATTTATTAAAATTATGATTTGTAATTAACATTAATGAATGAACTCACTAGAAATGCTTAAAAATAAAAATTTACTCATTTTAGATTTTATTAATGAATTTGAAAGTAATCCCTTGACCGAAAGATACAAAGGCATTGTAATCGAAACATATGAATTGGGAGATATAAAGGGTATGGAAATTTTAGCCAATGACATTATTGAGTGGAGTAATTTTTTACCTAAAAATAAACTCGATGAGTTGAAGATAAAAATCAAAGGTAATGATGAGAGTTAATTCCTCTGAAGGTGCGAGTATGCGTAACGGCTACCGCTAGGCTTTCAATAGTCGCTCTTACTAAAGTCAGGAGCTCTAACATGCAGCTGCAATCCCTTGCGCGGGGTTTGTTTGCTAATTTAGGGTTAAACTATTGGGTTTTGCTTTTTTGGGGAGGTTCGTTTATCACTCTGGTATAATATTAGTTATGTAAGAACTAAGTTAGTAAAAGAAAGCAAACCAGAGGAAAATCCGTAGGATTTACAAAGCAGACAAGAATCAAGTAATTATTTTTACACTTTTTTACCAACTAGTGTTTTCAATTCCGTTGTTATTTTATTTTTTTCAGAATAATTATGTTCGAATATAATTCCATCTTCAATGAACTCGTTAATGAATAACGTGCTTTCTAAACTGATAAAGCGAATAAAATTTCTTTCTATATCAAATTTTAGAGTTCCATTTACAATTAAGTCATAGTTTAGATTTTTGGTCAGAGGAAATTTTAAAATAAGCTAAACCTCTCTTGACTTTAACTAATTTTGCTATACAATTTACATTATAGAAGTTGTTTCCTTCAGGTAAGGCAGAGTAGTAAATTGTATGTTTAAATGAAATAGTTTCTCCAATTCCGATTTTATGTTCAGGAAAATCAATTCCGATTACTCTATTTTTTAGTTTTTCAATCAATTCATTTTCTCTATCGCTTCTTTCATTATCTATAAGAATTTCATTAATCGTAAGGTCATTTTCTAAATTTACGTACCCTTTTGCCTGAATTAATTTTATATCATACGTTTCATCAACTTTTACTTTATTCAAAGCTCCTTGAAAATTTAAATTATAAGCTGAAAATTCTACTGGAATAGTTTTGTTTTCTTTTAGTTCTTTTGTTTTTGTTGATATGCTATAAGTCTCTTTTTTATTTCCTTTTTGAAGTCTCTTTATTCCTAGTGAATCGAAATATTTCAATGTTTCCTTATCTGCTTTTTTCTTTACTTTAAAATTGGTGATTTTTTCTAATTCAGATAAATATTCGGATTTTGGATGGTGTTTTAGTTCAAAAATGAAGTCATTGTTTTGAGCAATACAAATTGATGAAAAAGAGAAAAGTAAGAAGAAGAATAGCTTACTTATTTGCATATATTCGTAACTAGTTTTCGGATATATACCGTTGAGATAATGAAACAAATTCAATACGGAATCTTATATCCGCCAGTAAACGAAGGTAGTCGAAAATTTTTACAAAGTCAATGATTTATAGATTGGAAGTATATCTAGCTTATTTCAAAAAATTTATCAACTAGATTTCAGTAATAAAAAACAAAAAATAATCCTAAAAAATTTGCAGATTAACTTTTCTATATGGTATTTGCAATCCCTTACGCGGGTGTGTTTGTTTTATGCTTTTTAAAAATCTTTTTCAGTCATTCCATTGTTTAATATTCCTGCAGCTATGTTACCTGTTGCAACGGCATATGAAACTGCTCTAAGCGGACTTGCATTATCTCCACAAGCGAAAATTCCATCTACAGTAGTTTTTTGAAACACATCTACTTTTAACAATCCTTGTTTTGTTAATTCGCAGTTTAAAGTTTCTGGTATTTTACAGTGTTGCTCAAATGCTGGTCGTGAATAAATAGCTTTAAGTTCAAAAATTGAATGGTCTTTGAAAACGATTTGTTTTACATAACCATTTTTGTGTTCGATTTCTGCAATTTCTTTTTCAATTATTGGAATATTGTGTTTGTTAATTTTGTCAGTTTGTTCTTGTGTTAAAGAAGACTTTCCGTTTGTGAAAATGGTCAATTCTTTTGTCCAATTTATAATGAGTTGTGCAACATCAAAGGCTAAATCGCCATTAGCTAAAATTCCTGTTTTCTCATTTTTCACTTCATAACCGTGGCAATATGGACAGTGAAGAATAGATATTCCCCAACAATCAGCAAAACCTTTAATGTCAGGCATTACATCTTTTAGACCTGTGGCAAAAATGAGTTTCTTTGCTGTAAATGCTTCATCTTTTTCTGTACTGATAAGATATCCTTTTGAAGTTTTTTTTCCACTGATAGCAAGTCCATGATAAAGTTTAACAGTATCATATCTTAAAACCTGTGATTTAGCCTTTTTTATTATAACACTAGGTTTTTCTCCATCTTGCGTTATAAAATTATGCGAATACGGTGTCTGTTGATTACAAGGTTTTCCACTATCAATAACTAAAACATTTCTCATTGCTCTACCTAAAGTCATTGCAGCAGAGAGTCCTGCGTAACTTCCACCTATGATAATTATATCAAAATTTTTACTGTCTGTCATAGTATTATCTTGTATGGGCTACAAACGGAAGAGGCAAAGCAAAGTAGTTATAGTATGCCTAATTTGTTTTATCATTTTCCGTCTTGATATTTTTTCAATATCCACCATGTTTTCTTTTTAGTGACTATTTTAGTTGTATACATAATGTTAACGGATGCGGACCGTTTCTTAATGGCTTATCCGTAGTTAAACGAAATTATCATTTTTCCTGATAAAACCAAGTATTTTATTCGCAGTTTACGACAATTAGTTTGTGGATATATACTATAAAAATAAAAATAGTATCCATAAAAATTTGCAGATTAACTTTTCTACACGATATTTGCAGTCACAAAGTTCAAAAACGTATTGAAATGTTATCAAGAAAGGTGGAGGGATTAGACCCGATGAAACCTTAGCAACCCTTTAAACTTATTAAAGAAGGTGCTAAATTCTACTTAAACTCAGATTCATTTATCAGAGTTTGGATAGATAACCCAAAAAATTACAGTCTGTAGTTTTAAAAAATTCTTTATAACATTTTTTTTAGTGAAACTCTATTTTGAGAAATTGCGTAGCAATGCATTCAAAATAGTAAGATGAACTAATCCCGCTTTTTTGCGGGATATTAGGTATTAATAATAAAAACTAGAAAAATGAGCGATCAAAAATTAGCAACAAACGCATTACACGCAGGGCATGACGTGACAGCAACTGGGGGAACAAGAGCTGTTCCAATTTATCAAACTACGTCTTATGTTTTTAACGATTCAGATCATGCTGCAAATCTGTTTTCATTACAGGAACTAGGGTTTATTTACACACGTTTAAATAATCCAACCAATCAAATTTTACAAGAGCGTTTAGCAGCTGTGGAAGGTGGCATAGGTGCAGTAGTTTTTGCTTCAGGAACTGCGGCAATCTCTACAGGGTTATTAACGCTATTAAAAGCGGGAGATCATATTGTAGCTTCAAGCAGTTTATATGGTGGAACGTACAATTTATTAAGTGTAACATTACCAAGATTGGGTATTACAACTACATTTGTAGATGCATCAAACCCAGATAATTTTAAGGATGCTGTACAAGATAATACCAGAGCATTTTTTGTAGAATCTTTAGGGAATCCAAAATTAGATGTTTTGGACTTAGAAGCTATTTCAGGACACTCAAAAGCAGCAGGTGTACCTTTTATTGTGGATAATACGGTAGCAACGCCTGCATTATTAAATCCGTTACAACACGGTGCTAATATTGTAATTCACTCCTTAACAAAATACATTGGTGGCCAAGGTACATCACTAGGTGGTGCTATTATTGATGGCGGAACTTTTGATTGGGCAAATGGTAAGTTTCCAGAGTTTACAGAGCCTTCAGCAGGATACCACGGATTAAAATATCACGAAACTTTAGGTGCAGCATCGTATACGTTTAAATTAATCTTAGAAGGATTAAGAGATTTTGGTGGTGCTATGAGTCCAACAAATGCCTTCAACATTATTCAAGGTTTAGAAACCTTACCAGTTCGTATTAAGCAACACAGTGAAAACGCTTTAGAATTGGCAAAATGGTTAGAAGCGCAAGACGAAGTGGCTTGGGTTAACTATCCAGGATTAGAAAGTAGTAAGTACAATGCTTTAGCTAAAAAATATTTACCAAAAGGCCAAAGTGGTATTGTAACCTTTGGACATAAAGGTGGTTTTGATGCTGCAAAAACCATTGCAGATGAAACCCAAATATTTTCTTTATTGGCAAATATTGGAGATACAAAATCATTAATCATACACCCATCAAGTACTACACATCAGCAATTAGATGAAGCAGAACAAGCTTCAGCAGGTGTAAGTCCAGATTTAATACGTTTGTCTGTAGGTATTGAGGATATTGAAGATTTAAAAGCAGATTTAAAACAGGCGTTTTCCAAAATATAATTGAGAATTGCAAGACCTGTCAGGTCTGAAAAACAGCTAGTATCCTGCAAGGTCTTAGAGACCTTGTAGGTATTGAGAAACAGACCTACAAGGTTGCAAAAACCTTGCAGGTCTTGATTACATTTGAGTAAATATTCCTCCCCTAATGGGGTAGGTTAGGAGGGGCTTCTATATGAAACACGAATTACAACATATTACAATTGAAAATTACACTACCGAAAGTGGTGTGCTTAACCCTAAAATACAATTAAGCTACCAAGTATTTGGGAAGCCGTTGGGCGATGCGCCAATTGTGTTGGTAAATCATGCGCTTACAGGAAATAGTGAAGTTGCGGGCGAAAATGGTTGGTGGAAAGATTTGATTGGAGATGATAAGGTTATTGATACTAAATTATACTCTATTCTGGCTTTTAATATTCCTGGGAATGGTTACGATGGATTTGTGATTGATAATTACAAGGATTTTGTAGCCCGGGATGTTGCAAAATTGTTTTTACAAGGATTGAAAACACTGCATACAGGTAAATTGTTTGCAACTATTGGAGGCTCATTAGGTGGTGGCATTGCTTGGGAAATGGCAGTGTTACAACCCGATTTTACTGAGCATTTGGTGGTAGTAGCTACCGATTGGAAATCTACCGATTGGTTGATTGCCAATTGCCAAATACAAGAACAGTTTTTATTAAACTCTAAAAACCCTGTGCATGATGCGCGTATGCATGCGATGTTATGTTACCGCACACCAGAGTCGTTTAAAGCGCGTTTTAAGCGTTCTAAAAACGAAGATTTAGAGATTTTTAATGTAGAAAGTTGGTTGTTGCATCATGGTAAAAAGTTACAGGAACGTTTTCAATTATCGGCATATAAGTTGATGAATCAGTTGTTAAAAACTATTGATGTTACTAAAGGAAGATCGAGCAACTTTAATGTGTTGGAGAATATAGAAGCAAAGATCCATATTATCGGTGTGGATTCTGATTTGTTTTTTACAGCAGAAGAAAACAGAGAAACCCAAAAACAATTAGCACTAACAAATCCAAATGTAACGTATAGTGAAATCCACTCGCTGCATGGTCATGATGCCTTTTTAATGGAATATGAGCAGTTGGAAAAAATAGTAGAAGGTATTTTTGTGCCAGAGTCTAAACGCAAGCCTATCAAGGTCTTAAAGTTTGGTGGTAAATCCTTGGCTAATGGTAAAGGTTTAGAAACTGTACTTTCCATTATTACTAATAAAGTTGAAGCAGGAGAGCGGATTACTGTGGTAGTTTCGGCAAGAGGTTCTGCTACGGACGATTTGGAAGCTATGTTGAACAAGGCTTTAGACGGCAAACCGTATCAGGAGGATTTAGAAGCGTTTAAAACCTACCAAAGCAAACCTTTAAAAACCATTGATTTTTCAGAAGAGTTTTCATTGTTAGACCAGTTATTTGAAGGTGTAAGTTTATTGCGCGATTATAGCAAAAAAACCAAGGATACTATTTTGGCTCAGGGCGAATTGTTATCTATAAAATTAATTTCCAGTTTACTGAATGAACGTGGAATAGCTGCAAAAGCTACAGATGCTAGAGCATTGATAAAAACAGATGAAGGGTTTGGAAATGCACAACCTTTAACCAAATTATCAAAGGAGAACACACAAGATTATTTTTCAAAAAATAAAAATGTGGTTAATGTGGTTACGGGCTTTATTGCGTCAAATTTAAAGAATGAAACAACAACCTTAGGGCGCAACGGTAGTAATTATACTGCGGCCTTAATTGCTAATTTTTTAGAAGCAGAAGAACTAGAAAACTATACACACGTTAGCGGTATTTATACAGCCAATCCCGATTTGGTGGCAGACGCCAAACAGATTCGTGAGTTGTCGTTTAGTGAAGCCAACGAGTTGGCAAATTTTGGAACATCGGTATTGCATGCTAAAACGATTATTCCTTTAGTTGAAAAGAATATTAATTTAAGAATACTAAATACCTTTAATGCGGATGATGTAGGTACTTTAATCACAGCAAACCCAAGCGGTAAAGAAGTAACCTCACTTTCTGTAATGGATAATGTGGCGTTGCTGAATTTAGAAGGTCGCGGTTTGTTAGGGAAAATTGGTGTTGATGCTAGAATTTTTGGCGCTTTAGGTAGTAGTGGTATTAGTGTGAGTATTGTATCTCAAGGGTCATCAGAAAGAGGTATCGGGTTGATTATTGAAGCCGACCAAGCGGCACAAGCCGTAAGAGCTTTGGAGCGTGAGTTTAAAACCGATTTTCAATCGCAAGATGTTAATGCCATTTCTGTAAACGATAATGTGGCGGTAATTTCAATTGTTGGTATAGAGTTGAGCTCTTTCCACAAACCATTTAATGCTTTAATCCGAAATCAGATTACCCCATTGTTATTCAATAATACCGTAACGGGCAAGAATGTGAGTTTGGTGGTAAAAAAGACACAATTACATAAGGCTGTAAATGTGGTACATGGGGAGATTTTCGGTGTGTCTAAAAAGATTAATATTGCCATTTTTGGTCATGGTGGCGTTGGTGGTGCATTGATTAACCAGATTTTAAAGTCGAAAGACGATATTGAAAAACGCAAAGGCATCAACCTAAATGTGTTTGCTATTGCCAACTCCAGAAAATTAGTTTTGGATAAAAATGGTGTAAATGGAGATTGGGAAAAGGCGATTGCATCAAGCACTTTTAAAAGTTCTATTGAAGATGTGATTACCTATGCCAAAAACCACCATTTAGAAAATTTAATTGCTGTAGACAATACGGCGAGTAATGTGTTTTATAAAAACTATATTCCACTTGTTGAAGCTGGTTTCGATTTGGTGTCGAGTAACAAAATAGCCAATACCATTTCACATGGGTTTTATACAGAGTTGCGAGAGCATTTAGCAAAAAACAATAAGGAATATTTATATGAAACTACAGTTGGTGCAGGTTTACCACTAATTGATACCATAAAATTGTTACACGAATCTGGAGAGAATATCACAAGAATTAGAGGAGTGTTTTCAGGAACATTGAGTTACTTATTCAATAATTTTTCTGTGGAAGACAAACCGTTTAGTGCGATTATCAAGGAAACGGTAGATAAAGGCTTTACAGAACCAGATCCACGTGAAGATTTTTCAGGAAATGATGTCGCGAGAAAGCTATTGATTTTAGCTAGAGAATTGGATTTGCAAAATGAGTTTGAAGATGTGGAGGTGTTGAATTTAATTCCTGAGGCGTATCGTGATATTTCGGTTGACGACTTTTTAAGTCAACTAGAGGTGTTGGATGAGCAGTATCAAAAATTAAAAGACAACCAAGAAGAAGGGCATGTGCTAAGATATGTTGGAGATTTGTCTGGCGATTTATCGCAAGATAAAGGGAATTTAGAAGTGAAATTGGTGTCTATTCCAGAGGATATTACCTTAGGCCATGTAAAAGGCAGCGATGCTATTTTTGAAATATTTACCGAAAGTTATGGCGAGCAACCTATCGTGATACAAGGTGCTGGTGCTGGTGCAGAAGTGACGGCGCGTGGTGTTTTTGGAGATATTTTGAGGTTGAGTAAGCATGTGAGTTAATTATGAACAATTATGGAAGAACTTTATAGCCTAATTCAAACAAATGGACCAGGAGTATTAATTATTCTTGCTGTTTTACTATTCGGAAAAAAATTAATTGAATATTTTTTTTCAGAAACAATTGAATTAAAGAAAACTGAACTTAATCAAGAATTAGAGAGCCATAAAAATAAATTAGCACAGCAGAATAAGGATTTTCAACATAGTTTGGACCTAAAACTTAATGAATTTAATATTCAATTTTCTAAACTTCATCAGGACAGAGCGGAAGTTGTAAAAGATTTGTATTATAAGATAATCGAGCTTCAATCAGCTATGACGATTTTCACAAGAAGAATACATCCTATAGTTGAGGATGCTGAAAAAGAAAAACAAGAAAGAATTGAAAGAGTAAATAAAGGACTTTCAAATTTTGTTAATTTTTATATGCCAAATAGAATCTATTTTGATAAAGAACTGGCTGAAAAATTGGATAAATTATCAAATGAATATAGAAGTAAAGGTTGGGATTATGCTTACATGAGTAGATATCTAAGTGAATCAGGAATGACAAAGGAGCTTTATGAAGAATACTCAAATAAAACCAAAGAAATATCTGAATTAGTGAAAGACGAATTTCCGAAGGTAATAAGCGAGTTAGAAGATGAATTTAGAATGCTATTGGGTGTAAAAAAGCTAAAATGATTTAAAAGCACAATAATGAACATATCTAAAAATAGACCTACAAGGCTTTAGGAATCTTTTATGACGTAAAAATAAGAGTAATGAAACCTATTAAGTAGCATAACCTTGCTAGTTAAAAAATACTTTAGCAAACACACCCGCGTTAGGGATTGCAACGGAATCCTTTTTTGTAATGGCAAATGGATCGTCATTACGAGGAGGCACGACGAAGTAATCTTTTGGGTTTAGGTGATTGCTTCGGTAAATTCGCAATGACGCAGATGCTAAAACAAAAAAAGATATAGTGAAAAGCCCGACCAGTAGCGATCCTGCAAGGTTTTCAACCTTGTAGGTATGAGCGGAAGGTAACGCCCAAATAAAAAATAGAATTAGTAGTGAAACCTGTAGGGTTTTCAAAACCTTACAGGTCTGAAAAACATAAAATGAAAGAGCATAAAAAACAATTCGAAACCGAAGCCATAAGAACACAATCTGAAACCACACAGTTTTCAGAGCATTCGGTACCATTATATGTAACATCGGGATTTGTATTTGAGGATGCCGAGGAGATGCGTGCCTCGTTTGCCGAGGAAAAGCAGCGCGATTTATACAGCCGCTACAGTAACCCCAACACCAACGAGTTTGTAGATAAAGTATGTAACATGGAAGGTGCGGAAGCGGGGTTTGCCTTTGCAAGTGGTATGGCAGCGGTGTTTTCAACATTTGCGACTTTGCTGGATGCGGGCGACCATGTGGTGTCGTGCAGTTCGGTATTTGGTGCGACACATGGGTTGTTTACCAAATATTTCCCAAAATGGAATATTGAGTGTTCGTATTTTAGCATTAACGACGTAGATGCGGTTGAAGCCTTGATACAACCAAATACCAAATTTATCTACGCGGAAACGCCAACTAATCCTGGTGTGGATGTGTTGGACTTGGAGTTTTTAAGTGCCATTTGTAAAAAACACGATTTATTGTTGGTAATTGATAACTGTTTTGCGACACCGTATTTGCAAAACCCTATAAAGTTTGGTGCGGATTTGGTAATACATTCGGCTACAAAATTAATGGATGGCCAAGGACGTGTTTTAGGCGGTGTTACAGTTGGTAGAGCAGATTTAATTCGTGAGATTTATTTGTTTTCGAGATTAACGGGACCATCTATGAGTCCGTTTAATGCATGGGTGTTATCTAAATCTTTAGAAACTTTATCGATTAGAGTAGATAGGCATTGCGAGAATGCTCTAAAATTAGCAGAATTTTTAGAAGGACATCCTAAAGTGAAATGGGTAAAATATCCGTTTTTAAAGTCGCATCCAAAGTATGATATTGCTAAAAAGCAGATGCGCTTAGGTGGAAATATTATAGCGTTTGAAGTAGAAGGCGGTTTAAATGGTGGTCGTACCTTTTTGGATGCTATTAAAATGTGTTCGTTGTCAGCAAATTTAGGAGATACCAGAACTATTGTAACCCATCCTGCTAGTACTACGCACGCTAAAGTTGAGGCTGAGGTTAAAGCTGCTGCTGGAATTACCGATGGGATGGTGCGCGTTTCGGTTGGTTTAGAACATGTAGATGATATTATTGCAGACTTGGAGCAGGCTTTGAAATAATATGGATAACAACACAATATACCAAGTTGATGCTTTTACAGAAGAAGCATTTAAAGGAAATCCTGCGGGTGTGATGATTCTTGACTCGATGCCATCTGAGGCATTTATGCAGAATATAGCTGCTGAAATGAACTTGTCTGAAACAGCTTTTGTTGCGCCTAATGGTTCTGGTTTTGATATTCGCTATTTTACACCAACGGTTGAAATTCCTCTATGCGGACATGCGACTTTGGCATCAGCACATATTATTTATGAATTAGGAATTAAAACAGCTGATGAACAGATTCATTTTAAAGCTTTAAAAGATAATTTAACCATTACTAAGAGCGGTGATGGTATAGTGATGACGTTTCCGCAGTATCGTTTGTCAAAAGCTCAAGTACCTGCCAATTTTAAAGCGTTGTTGGGTTTTCAGCCCATTGGATTTTATAAAAGTAATGATAATTGGATGATTGCTATTGCGGAAAATCAAGATGCTATAGAGGGGTGTAAGCCTAATTTTGAAGCTTTAAATATAAACGGACTGGGACATTTGATGGTTACTTCAGAAGGGAAAGATAGTAATGTAGATTTTGTTGTACGTTGTTTTGTACCACAATCTGGAATTAATGAAGATCCTGTTACGGGTTCTGCACATTGTGCTTTAACGCCTTTATGGGCGAGTAGGTTGGGAAAGACTTCTATGGTTTCTCATCAAATTTCTAAACGGGGTGGTGTGCTGCAAGTAGCTTTGAATGATTATAGCGTGGCGATTAAAGGGAAAGCGGTTACCGTTTTTGAAGCAAAATTGAAACTTTAAGCATAAGCTTGGTAATGTATTTTTAAATATACCGACTGATTGTCACAAAAAAAGTGACTATGATATCGAGGTATAAAAGCATGCCAATACTTGTACTGTTGGTGTTGTTAAGCTTTCAGGGATTCTCCCAAATCAAATTTAAAGTTGAAAGCCTAAACTTTGAAGGCCTAAAAAAAACCAAAGCCAGTTTTTTAGCAAGAATAGCAAAGGTAAAAGCAGGACAAGAAACCGATAGCACAATTGTTATTACGGATATTGAACGCTTTAAACGTTTGGATGGTATCGCTTTCGCGGATTATAAAGTAGAATCTACACAAGATGATGGTTATAAAATAACTTATACTATTGAAGAGAACTTCAGTATCATTCCAGGAGTGCGTATAGGACAAGCGGCAGATGATAGTTTTTCGTATCGATTTTCAGCGTTTGAATTTAACGGATTAGGTCGTAATATCATATTTGGAGGCTTTTTTAAGAAGGAAGTTTTTAATGCATTTGGTGTGTTTTTAGAGCATCCGTATGTGTTTACAAACAAGTTAGGTTTAGGCGTGAATTACATGGATGATAGTACGCAACAGCCTATTTTTTTTGATCCTAATGCCATTGATAATGATACCGATTATGTATTTACGAATAAAGGTTTTGAAACCATTTTATTTTATGAATTGAACTTTAATAATAGGTTTGAGTTTGGTGTAAGAACTTCAGATGAAAGTTATGTGTTAATATCCGATGATGAAATAGAATCCATAAATTCAGCAGAACCAAGTATCAGGAGAACAGCATTTAGAGGCTCTCATGAATATGTAGATATTGATATTGAATATCAAAACGTTTCAGGGTTTAGAAATCTTTTTGAAACTACCGTGTTTAGTAATAGTAATGCCTTTTTACAAACAGATTTCATTATAAATAACACGACACAGTATTTTAAACGAATAGGAAGTAAAGGTAATTTTGCGAGTCAGCTACAATTACAATTTAGTAATCCGATTGAAAATAGTGCTTTTGCACCATTAGTTCTCGATAACCAATTAAATACAAGAGGCGTTGGGAATATAACAGATAGAGGCTCCGCCATTGTAGCCTTAAACAGTGAGTATCGGCATACGCTATTAGAAAAAGGTTGGTTTGTGTTGCAAGGAAATGGCTTTTTGGATGTGAGTGGCGTGCAACGACCAGATGCTGATTTTGGAGATATATTTTCACAAAATACAACACGTGTATATTCAGGTTTGGGGGTGCGTTTTATTCATAAATATATTTTTAATGCGGTGTTGCGCTTTGATTATGGTGTAAACCTAACTGGTAATGGAGGCAACGGTTTTGTGTTTGGTATTGGCCAATATTTTTAATCGTTACCTGATTTTGCCCAAAAGTTTGTTGGTAAATTATTTATCTTCGCAATGTGTTATCTAAAAAAACAAAATACGGACTAAAAGCCTTAACGTTTATTGCAAGAAGTGGCGATGATGTACCAGTACAGGTTAGTGCAATTGCCAAGAGTGAGCAAATACCTCAAAAGTTTTTGGAGAGTATTTTATTAACGCTCAGGAAGTCGGGTGTTTTAGGGTCTAAAAAGGGAAAACACGGCGGTTACTATCTGCGAAGTGAACCGTCTGAAATTAAAATGACAGACGTCATGCGCGTTCTGGAAGGCCCCATTGCCATGGTGCCCTGTGTAAGTTTAAATTATTATGAAAAGTGCGACGATTGTCCTGATGAACATAAATGTAGTGTCCATAAACTTATGATTGAAGTAAGGGATAGTACACTTAAAGTGTTTAGAAATACAACATTAGCAGATCTTTCAGGTCTTTAATTATTAAAAGATTCACAATTTACACGGAAACCCTGTAAGTTTTCTTCATTTTATCGTCCAAATAGGCAATTATTCTAAAAAATTAAGATCAAAGTTTGTAGAGCCAAAAAAAGTATTATTTTTGTAATCCCTACTAAATTGATAGGATTAATATAAAATAATGACAAATGATTGCGCAAATGCTAGTTAAAAGTAAACAAAAGTCCACTTACAAGGAGGATAGTGTTGGAGAAAAACCAATTAGAAGTGTAGCAAAAGCACTTAGTTGGAGAGTGGTGGGTACTTTAGATACATTAGTAGTGTCTTACATATTAACAGGAAGAATATCTCTTGCAGCTTCTATTGCTTCAGTAGATTTTTTAACAAAATTAGTATTGTACTTTTTTCATGAGCGTATTTGGAACGCTATAAAATGGGGGAAATAAACAAAAGGATATGTTTACAGAAGATCAAATAGAAGCATTAAATAAAAGTTTTGAAAAAGCGTTGCCATCTGAAATTATTCAGAAGGCTTTCGAACTTAATAATAACGCGGTAGTAACTACCAACTTTAGACCTTATGAAGCTGCAATCCTTCATGCGGTAAGTAAAGAGAAGTCAGATATTCCTGTGGTTTGGTGTGATACGGGTTATAATACACCTCAAACGTATAAGCATGCAGAGCAAGTTATTAAAGAGTTAAGTTTAAATGTACATTTATATGTGCCTAAGCAAACATCATCACATAGAGATGTGGTTATGGGTATTCCATCAATAGACGATCCAAAACACGCAGAGTTTACAGAGCAAGTAAAGTTAGAACCTTTTAAAAGAGCCATGGATGAGCATAAACCAAATGTATGGTTTACCAATCTACGTCAAGGGCAAACAGCATTTAGAAATAGCATTGGTATTTTTAGTTTGAGTAAAGATGGCGTTTTAAAAGTGAGTCCATTTTATTATTGGACAGATAAGAAATTAGACACCTATTTAGAAGACAACAGTTTACCAAACGAATTTAAATATTTCGACCCAACAAAAGCATTAGAAAATAGAGAGTGTGGTTTACACGCCTAGTCAGTAAGCAGTGACAGTAAACAGTGAAACCGATTAAGACATTAAAATAGTAACAAAAAACACTTGCTCCGCCCGAGTAAGTTTTCCTCCCTCTTGGGGAGGTTAGGAGGGGCTTCTAATTATGAATAAAGATACATCACATATCAACTCGTTAGAAAACGAAGCGATTTACATCATGAGAGAAGTAGCAGCACAGTTTGAAAAACCAGTATTGTTATTCTCAGGAGGAAAGGATTCTATCACTTTAGTAAGGTTAGCTGTTAAAGCGTTTTATCCAGCTAAAGTACCGTTTCCTTTAATGCATATTGATACAGGACATAACTTCCCTGAAACGATTGAATTTAGAGACCGTTTGGTAAAAGAGCTAGGTTTAGAGTTGATTGTTAGAAACGTACAAGATTCTATCGATCAAGGAAAAGTAAAAGAAGAGTCTGGGCGTTACGCTAGTAGAAATATGTTGCAAACTACCACGCTTCTAGATGCTTTAGAAGAATTTAAGTTTGATGCAGCAATAGGTGGTGCAAGACGTGATGAAGAAAAAGCGAGAGCAAAAGAACGTATTTTCTCAGTACGTGATGATTTTGGACAATGGGATGAGAAAAACCAGCGCCCAGAGTTGTTTGATATGTTGAATGGCGAGATTGACCATGGGCAGAATGTGCGTGTGTTCCCTATTTCAAACTGGACAGAATTAGACGTTTGGTCATATATAGAAAAAGAGAACATCGAAATTCCATCAATTTACTTTGCTCACAAGCGTAAAGTGTTTTTAAGAGATGGTATGATTTGGTCTGCCGATGATGAGGTGGTTTACAGAGACGAGCATGAAGAGGTTATTGAAGAAATGGTACGTTTTAGAACTGTTGGGGATATGAGTTGTACGGCAGCTGTATTATCTGATGCGGTTTCAATTGATAAAGTTGTAGAAGAAATTAGAGATTCTTCAATTTCAGAACGTGGCGCACGAATTGATGACAAGCGCTCTGAAGCAGCCATGGAAAAACGTAAACAACAAGGGTATTTTTAAAATGGTTAATAGTTGTTAGTTACTAGTTAATAGTGATTGTCAACATATAAATATTCAAACGAGTATAAAAAATATAAGTTGTTGGTTTTTAGAGAATGAGTAATGAATCAGAAACTAAAAACCAATAACCAATAACAAAAGAAATGGAAGTATTAAAAATAGCAACAGCAGGAAGTGTAGATGATGGAAAAAGTACCTTGATAGGACGTATTCTTTATGATACAAAATCTTTAACTACAGATAAGTTAGAAGCCATTGAAAAAACAAGTAAGCAACGTGGTTACGACTACTTAGATTTTTCTTTAGCTACGGATGGTTTGGTTGCAGAAAGAGAGCAAGGTATCACTATTGATGTAGCACATATTTATTTTTCAACTAAAAAGAAGAGTTACATTATTGCTGATACACCAGGTCACGTAGAATATACACGTAACATGGTAACTGGAGCATCAACATCACAGGCATCTATCATTTTAATTGATGCTAGAAAAGGTGTTATTGAGCAAACTAATCGTCACTTTTTTATCAATAATTTACTAAGAATTAAAGATGTAGTTGTAGCTATTAATAAAATGGACTTGGTTGACTATTCAGAAGATGTTTACAACAAAATTAAGGCTGATTTTGAGGAATTGATGAGTAAACGTGATTACCAAGATCAAAAAATTACATTTATTCCAGTAAGTGCTTTGAAGGGCGATAATGTGGTAAATCGTTCTGATAACATGCCTTGGTATACTGGAGAAGCATTATTGGAGCATTTGGAAGCAATTGATAAGGCCGATATTTTTAATGTAGGTACACCACGCTTTCCAGTGCAATATGTAATTCGTCCAAAAACAGAAGATTACCATGATTTTAGAGGGTATGCTGGTAAGGTGTACGGTGGCGATTTAAGCGTAGGTGATGATATAATTGTATTACCATCAAAAACACGTTCAAAAATAAAAGATATTTATTTCTACGATGAAAAGTACGAAACAGCATCAAGACGTTCGTCAGTTACCATCACTTTAGAAAACGATATTAATGTAAGTCGTGGCGATATGATTGTGAAAGAGAACGATTTGCCAACTATAGACAAACAATTTACAGCTAATGTATGTTGGATGGATACCGAAGAGTTAAACCCTGGTGGAAAATATATCGTTCAGCATGGTATTAATAAGGTGCTAGCAAAAGTAGATCGTATCAACCATAAAATAAATCCTGATTATTCTGGTTTTGAAAAAGGCGTTACAGGTTTAGGAATTAATGATATTGCATCAGTAACGTTTAAATTAAACAAGCCAATTTTTTACGATCAGTTTAAAAATCATAGAACTAACGGGTCTTTCATTTTAATTGATCCACAGTCAAATAATACAGTTGGTGCAGGGTTTATTCAGTAAGCCCCTAGCCCTTGAAAGTGAACTAGCAGGTTTGCGAAAAAATAAATTTTTCCTGCAAGGTTTTGAAAACCTTGTAGGTATGAAATAAAAGAAATATTAAGTAATAAAAATTTTTACTCCGCCCGAGTAAGAGTTTCCCGCTTTAAGCGGGATTAGAAACGGGCCTCTAATATGAGAAGTTTCGAAACAGAAATAGAAAATCCGGTTGTCCAAAAAGACATTATAGAATTAGCTCAAAAAATAGAGTTATTTCATAATGGTAAAATAGATGAAGAAAAATTCAGAAGCTTACGTTTAGCACGAGGTGTTTACGGTCAGCGTCAAGAAGGCGTGCAAATGATTCGTATAAAAGTACCTTACGGCAAGCTAAAAAGTAACCAGTTAAGAAGAATAGCTGCGGTATCGGATGAGTATTCTCGTGGGCGTTTACACATTACAACGCGTCAAGATATTCAAATTCACTATGTAGATTTAAACAGAACACCAGAGCTTTGGGCAGAGTTAGAAAAAGATGAAGTTACGGTACGGGAAGCATGTGGTAACGTGGTAAGAAATGTTACAGCTTCTGAAACCGCTGGTATTGATGTTAACGAACCGTTTGATGTGTCGCCGTATGCAGATGCATTGTATAAATTCTTTTTACGTAATGCCATTTGTCAAGAAATGGGACGTAAATTCAAGGTATCTTTTTCTTCTACAGATGAAGATACAGGCTTGTCGTACTTACACGATATAGGCTACATTGCTAAAATAAAAGATGGTGTTCGCGGATTTAAAGTAATGGTTGCTGGAGGTTTAGGCTCGCAGCCCCGACATGCCGATGTATTGTATGATTTTGTAGAGACCGATAAAATCATTCCAATCATGGAAGGGGTTTTAAGAGTGTTTGACCGTTATGGCGAGCGTAAAAGTCGTGCAAAAGCTAGAATGAAGTTTTTAGTAAAAGACATCGGTTTAGAAGCGTTTAAAGATTTAATTGCAGAAGAACAAAAAGCAATAGAGTTTAAAAGTGTTCCTATTGATGCTGATGCTTATGTGGCATCTACACCAGTAGAAATTACCGAAATACCAGAAGTGACTATTAAAGACCAACAAGCATTTGAAACATGGAAATCTACCAACTTAATTCCTCAGAAGCAGGAGGGTTATGTAGGTATAGGTATTAAAGTGTTATTGGGGGATTTTTATACAGATAAAGCACGTTTGTTAGCTGATTTAGTGGATAAGTATGCAGCTGGCGAAGTACGTTTAACCCTGCGTCAAAACATCGTAATTCCTTTTGTAAAACGAGAATTAGTGCCATTTTTCTATACAGAATTAGAGAAACTAGGTTTTGTTGAAGCAGGTTATAACAAAGCTGTAGATATTACAGCTTGTCCAGGAACAGATACTTGTAATTTAGGTATTGCGAGTAGTACAGGTATTACAGAGGAGTTGGAACGTATGATAAAAGAAGAATATCCACAATATCTTAAAAATGAAGATTTAGTAATTAAGATTAGTGGTTGTATGAATGCTTGTGGACAACATAATATGGCAAATATTGGATTCCAAGGGATGACGGTGCGTACGCCAGATAAATTAGTTGCTCCAGCACTACAAGTATTACTTGGTGGTGGTAATCAAGGCGATGGTAACGCAACCTTTGCAGATAAAGTAGTAAAAGTACCAAGTAGAAGAGGTCCTGAGGCATTACGCAGAATTTTAAACGATTTTGAAGCGAATGCTAATGGAAAGCAATTTGTGGAGTACTATCAAGAAAAAGGCGAAAAGTATTTCTATGATTTCTTGAATGATTTACAAGATGCAACTAACTTAACGCAAGCCGATTTTATTGATTGGGGTTCAGAAGAAAAGTATGTTAAAGAAATTGGTATCGGCGAGTGTGCTGGTGTAGTTATAGATTTAATAGCAACCTTATTCTTTGAAAGCGAAGAGAAAATTGAAAACGCCAAGGAGTCTTTTGAAAACGGTGTGTATTCTGGAGCTATTTATTTAGCATACCAATCTTTAGTGAATTCAGCTAAAGCGTTATTATTGGCAGAAAACAAGAAAACAAATACACATGCTGGAATTATAAAGCAGTTTGATGAGTTGTTTATTGAAAGTGGACGCATAGATTTAGGAGCGTCATTCTCAGAATTGATATACCAAATTAATAAATTTGCACCAAGCAAGGAATTTGCTTCAAAATATATTGAAAATGCAAATGAGTTTTTAGCAAAAGTTAGAGCATATAGAGAAGCACAGCAAGAGCTAGAACAAAAGGCAGTTTAAACAAATATGAGTAGTACAACCCCAAAATTAACTGTTGTAGGTGCAGGTCCTGGAGACGAAGATTTAATAACGCTTAAGGCAATTAAGGCTATTGAATCTGCAAATGTTATCCTTTATGATGCACTAATCAACGAATCTTTGCTTAAGTATGCTTCAAAAGATGCAGAGCTAATTTTTGTAGGGAAACGTAGGGGTTGTTATGCATTTCAACAAGAACAGATTAACGAACTCATTGTTTCTAAAGCCAATGAAAAAGGTCATGTAGTGCGATTAAAAGGAGGCGATCCCTTTATTTTTGGACGTGGTGCAGAGGAGATTGATTATGTAAGACAGTTTGGTTTAGAAACTTTTATGGTGCCTGGGATTTCATCATCGGTAGCAGTACCAGCGTATCAAGGTATTCCGCTTACAAAACGTGGTGCTTCAGAAAGTTTTTGGGTAATTACTGGAACAACTAAGCAGCACAAATTGTCAGAAGATGTGGCTTTAGCTGCAAAATCTACTGCTACTGTTGTTATTTTAATGGGTATGGGAAAACTTGGAGAAATTGTTAAGATTTTTTCAAAAGAAGGTAAAGGAGATACGGCAATTGGCATCATTCAAAATGGTACCAGAGATAATGAGAATGTAGGGATTGGTACCATTGATACTATTGAAAACATAGTTGAAGAAAAACAATTGGCGAATCCTGCAATTATCATCATCGGAGATGTCGTTAAAGAACGAGCGGTATTAAGTTCAATTTATAATGAAGTAAACAAGAAATAGGTAATGGAGCGGAATAACTTATATCCTATTTTTTTAAAAGCGAAAAGCTTGAATGTGTTGATTGTTGGTGGTGGAAATGTTGCCGAAGAAAAATTAACGTTCTTATTAAAATCGAGTCCAGATGCACATGTTACCATGGTGTCTCCAATGTTTAGAGAAGGTACAATTGCGTTGGCAAAAAAAGGTTGTGTAACATTGGTTGACGATGTTTACAAAAAAAGTTACTTAATTGGCAAGCATATGGTTGTCGCTACGACTGATGTTCCAGAAGTTAACGTTCAGGTGTGGAAAGACTGTAGAGCAGAAGCTAAATTGGTAAATGTTGCTGATAATCCGCCGTATTGTGATTTTTATATGGGCGGTATTGTAACCAAAGGCAATGTGAAAGTGGCTATTTCCACAAACGGAAAATCGCCAACAACAGCAAAACGGTTGCGACAATTTTTTGAGGCTGTAATACCTGAAAACATTGACGATTTAGTAAAGAATTTAAACGAGTATAGAAAAACAATAAAAGGCGATTTCGAGGAGAAAGTGGAAACACTTAACGAATTTACCAAAGGATTAATAGAAAAAAAATAATCAATATAGACCATACAGGTTTAAACCATATCTATAAAAATGATAAAAACAGATATAATTATAATTGGCGCGGGGCCTACAGGATTGTTTACTGTATTTGAAGCAGGATTATTAAAATTAAAATGTCATTTAATTGATGCATTACCACAACCTGGTGGACAATGTTCGGAGTTATATCCTAAAAAGCCTATTTACGATATTCCTGGGTTTCCAGAAATTTTGGCGGGAGATTTAACAAGAAACTTGTTAGAACAAGGTAAGCAGTTTGAACCTGGATTTACTTTAGGAGAACGTGCTGATACAGTGGAAAAGCAGGAAGATGGTACGTTTATAGTAACTACTAATAAGGGTACACAACACCAAGCACCTGTGGTAGCTATTGCTAGTGGTTTAGGTAGTTTTGAACCTAGAAAACCACAACTTGAAAATCTTGCAGATTACGAAGATAAGGGTGTTGAATATATGATTAAAGAGCCAGAAATGTATCGCGATAAAAATGTTGTGATTGCTGGTGGTGGAGATTCTGCTTTAGATTGGAGTATCTTTTTAGCTGATGTTGCAAAAAGTGTAACGTTGGTACATAGACGTAATGAATTTAGAGGACATTTAGATTCTGTTGAAAAAGTGCAGGAGTTAAAAAATGAAGGCAAAATTAATTTGATTACGCCTGCTGAGGTTACCAATATTATTGGCGATGGAAAAGTTGAGGCTATTGAATTAACTAAAAAAGATGAAGATCCTATTATTCTAGAAACAGATCATTTTATTCCTTTGTTTGGGTTGTCTCCAAAGCTAGGGCCTATTGCGAATTGGGGCTTAGAGATTGAGAAAAATGCAATAAAAGTTAATAACGCTTTAGATTATCAAACGAATATACCTGGAATTTTTGCTATTGGCGATGGTAACTACTACCCTGGGAAGTTAAAGTTAATTCTTTGTGGATTCCATGAGGCTACTATTATGTGTCAAGCAGCTTACAAAATTATTAATCCGGGTAAGAAGTTTGTTTTAAAATATACAACAGTTTCTGGTGTTAATGGTTTTGATGGCACACGAAAAGAAGCACCTAAAGCGGTTGTTCAAGCTATAAATTAGATATTTAGCTTTTTATAATACCATTATCCCGCGAGTTTCTTTTTAAGTTCGCGGGATTTAATATTTAAATAAGTAAAATTGTTTCAGGGATTAGTTATATTTTTATCAACCGAAATTTAATGTGATGAAAAGCTATAATGTTTGCTTAAAAGATACGGTTAAAACGTTTACAAAACGCTTGTTTTATTCTTTGTTTGATTGTGCGCAGGAAGAGGAACACGGGGCGTATTTGGAAAAAACGTTTTTAAAGATTCTTACTGCTTTAGAGATAGAGAACGGTGCTGCTATATGGGAAAGTTTTAAAGCAGAATTACCCGAGATTAGACAAAAATTGGATTTGGATGCTATTGCGTTTGAGCAGAATGATCCTGCATCGCATTCTGTACAAGAAATTTATTTAGCGTATCCTGGATTTCATGCCATATCTATTCACAGGCTAAGTCATGCACTTTATAAACTAAATGTGCCAATTTTGCCAAGAATGATGAGTGAATATATTCATGGCATCACAGGAATTGATATCCATCCTGGTGCAACTATTGGAGAGTCATTTTATATAGACCACGGTACTGGTATTGTAATTGGCGAAACTTCTATTATAGGAAAAGATGTTAAAATCTATCAAGGTGTAACCTTAGGAGGTGTTTCCGTGTCAAAAAGTTTGGCAAAAACAAAGCGTCATCCCACAATTGAAGATGGTGTGTGCATTTACGCCAATGCTACGGTATTGGGTGGCGACATTGTAATTGGGGCAAATAGTATTATTGGAGCTAACGTTTGGATTACCCAATCTGTTCCAGAAAATTCATTGGTAACCTATCAAACTGAAATCAAAATAAGACCGAAAAAGAATGGCATTCGAGAATAGCATTATTGGCCAGATTGGAAATACACCTTTGGTAGAAGTAACACATCTGCTTAAAAAAGATGGTGTGAAATTGTTTTTGAAGTTAGAAGGGAATAACCCAGGAGGCAGTGTAAAAGACCGACCTGCGTTTAATATGATAAACGAAGCTTTAAAACGCGGCGACATAAAAAAGGGTGGCACTTTAGTTGAAGCTACAAGTGGAAATACAGGGATTGCATTAGCTTTTATTTCGAAGCTTTTAGGTTTAAATATGGTGTTGATTATGCCCGAGAATTCTACTGAAGAGCGCGTGAAAACCATGCGTGCCTATGGTGCTGAGGTTATTTTAACACCTGCGGATATAGGTATCGAAGGCTCACGAGATTTAGCATTTAAACTTCGTGATGAAAAAGGCTATACATTGTTGAATCAGTTTGAAAATGATGACAATTGGAAGGCGCATTATAAAACCACAGGCCCAGAAATTTGGAGAGATACCCAAGGTAAGATCACTCATTTTGTAGCGACTATGGGTACTACTGGAACTATTATGGGTACATCGCGGTTTTTAAAAGAACAAAATCCAGATATACAAATAGTAGGCGCACAACCAGCTGATGGTGCTAGGATTCCTGGGATTAGAAAATGGTCGCCAGATTATGTACCCAAGTTTTTCGATAGGTCTAGAGTGGATACTGTTATTGATGTTTCTGAAGAAGATGCTAAAGTTACCACCATAAGTTTGGCTAAAGAGGAAGGTGTTTTTGCGGGTATGAGCAGTGGTGGCTCTATGTATTGTGCTTTAAAAACAGCAGAGTCTATTGATGAAGGTATTATAGTAGCTATAATTTGTGATAGAGGCGATAGGTATTTATCATCAACATTGTTTGAATAATATCTGAAATTTTTCTACAAGGTTTTAAAAACCCTGTAAATGTCAAAGAAATTGAAAATGTCAAAAATATACGAGGCTTTAAAAGAGCGTATTTTAATATTAGATGGTGCCATGGGTACTATGATACAGGCCTATAAATTTACGGAAGAAGATTATAGAGGGGAACGTTTTAAGGATTATCCAACACCATTACAAGGTAATAACGATTTGTTATCTATAACGCAGCCTGAAGCTATAAAAACCATTCATGCCAAGTATTTTGAAGCCGGTGCCGATATTGCAGAGACCAATACATTTTCTGGTACAACTATCGCTATGGCAGATTACCAAATGGAAGATTTGGTATACGAGCTTAATTACGAATCTGCAAGAATAGCCAGAGAAGTAGCTGATGAGTTTACTGCAAAGGAACCACACAAACCAAGATTTGTAGCGGGGTCTATTGGTCCAACAAACCGTACCGCAAGTATGTCTCCAGATGTAAATGATCCTGGATATCGTGCTGTAACGTTCGATGAACTGCGCATCGCTTATAAGCAGCAAGTTGAAGCGTTATTAGATGGTGGTGCCGATATATTGTTGGTAGAAACGGTTTTTGATACTTTAAATGCCAAAGCAGCTTTATTTTCTATAGAAGAAGTAAAAGCAGAGCGTAATATAGAAGTCCCTATAATGCTTAGTGGTACTATTACAGATGCCTCGGGGCGTACCTTGTCAGGACAAACAGCCGAAGCCTTTTTGATTTCGGTATCACATGTGCCATTATTATCTGTTGGTTTTAACTGTGCTTTGGGTGCTAATTTACTACAGCCGCATTTAGAAGCGATTGCAAATAAAACAGACTTTGCTGTTTCGGCACATCCAAATGCGGGATTACCAAATGCCTTTGGAGAATATGACGAAACTCCTGAGGAAATGGGTGCACAAATTGAAGAGTATTTAAAAAAGAATTTAATGAATATTGTTGGGGGATGTTGTGGGACAACTCCTGAGCATATAAAAGTGATAGCAGATATTGCAGCTAAATATAAACCGCGTCGTTATGCTGAACCCCTGTGCAGAACATAGCCGAAGCATGTTTTTAATGTGCAGCTTTAAAATTTAAAATATTATTGAATAAATTTAAATACAAACTGAATGAAAAAATTAGTATTCTTTTTCTTAGTAGTAATTAGTGGATTAAAGTCAAGTTCTCAAGTTAATATTGGGCATAGTACATCACCAATAAACTTATATGTGAAGGAACATGATAAGAAGGTTTTCAACGATCTAAAAAAAACGATAACTTATTTTGTCATACCTGATAATTTTGACTTAAAGTTAGATCAAGTTAAAAATGTAATAAGTGAGATTTGGACTTTTAATAAGATTGAGTTCGTCACAGAAAAGGAATATGATAAAAAAAGAGATTTTTTTTATTCGGTTGATAAGTCAATAATAAAACTAATCAATAATAATTATCTTAACAAAGAAAAGTTTACAGTTCGAGAGGATATCAAGGCCGTGTATATAGAGTTTAAATTGGCTTTAATTAATCATGTGATTGGCAAAAAGGGGGAACTGTATCCGAAAACAATAGCAGAGATTTTTTTCACTCCAAATATCAGGTTAATAAGGGATTTTGTTCATTCATCTGGATTAATAAATCCATTGGTTTTATCAATGATGAATTATAAAAAATTAAATCAAAAGAATCCAGAAAAATCGGGATATTATAATTTTGACCTTGGATACATAAAGAATTACCTTCAAATACTAAATACTAAATTAAATAAATTTGAAAACCTTAAAATTCGTGATGGAATTGAAAATAAAGTTAAGTTAAGTGAATTGAGGAACCAAGTACTTTATACTCCTGATTGGATATTAAAGAAAATTGATCCAATGAAAAGTATTTATAAAAATACGATAACTCCTGAAAAACAGTTTAAAGATTATGATTTTCAATATAAAGTTGTTTCTAATAATGAATTGAACACTAAAATTTTGAACAAAGAGAATATATATTATTTGATGTATACTAGATTTAATCAAATTAAGATTTTATCAATTATAAATAGTTTATCTGGTGATGTTATCTATATGACTCAAGAGAACTCCCACAATGTCAAACCTAAAGATTTGAAGCAGATAAGTAAACTAATAAAATAACTCTAGTCTAAACAGATTATTTATGAATAAATTCTTCATGGTACTTTTTTTGTTTTCTTTTTTGAATCTATTATCTCAAGAAAAACATTTAAAAGTTTATTTGTACAAATCAAGTAACGATTATAAGAATGGTATTAAAGAATTAGCAGGTAGATATTTAGATTATAGTTGGTCATCTACTGGTAGTTTTGTTTTGAAATTAAAGAATGAAGAAGGTCAAAAACTCAAAAAAAGAATTGACAAAGACTATTGGGGTTTTGAATTAGATAATTACTGTTTTAGAATATTTAAACTTAGAAGGCCTCTTCTGGTATTAAGGGAAAAAGAAAAAGTTTTCTATATGGATGGTATTTCAAAACTATTAGATTTTTCAAAAACACCTATTAGTATTAATTACCGCATATCGATAAAACCTAGTTTTAAGAATATGTTTCTTTATTCATATAATTTAACAGGTAAAACGCACAAAGTTTATAAGGCAGTGAAGAAAAATAATGAGCACATATTGCCAAATAATTTAATCAAATGCTTAAAAGTCGCTTACAGGCATCAAATATCACAAAGTAGTGGTTACGAAGAAATAGTTGGTTGTATTAATAGTTTTTAGAGTTTTGTAGTTAAAAAGAATATTGGAAACGGAGGGGGTAATGAAAATATATCGATCAAAATACATGAAGTTATCAGGTTTAGAACCTTTGGTTTTAAATGAGAATAGCAACTTTATAAACGTTGGAGAACGTACCAATGTTGCTGGTTCAAGAAAGTTTTTGCGTTTAATAAAGGAAGAGAAATTTGATGAGGCTTTAGATATAGCAAGACATCAAGTGGATGGAGGAGCTCAAATTATCGACATTAATATGGATGATGGTTTGATTGATGGAAAGGAAGCGATGGTACGTTTCTTAAACTTGATAGCAGCCGAACCTGATATTTGTCGTGTGCCCATCATGATTGATAGTTCCAAATGGGAAATTATTGAGGCAGGTTTGCAAGTGGTGCAGGGAAAATGTGTTGTAAACTCTATTTCTTTAAAAGAAGGCGAAGAAAAATTTATTTGGGAAGCTACACAAATTAAACGTTATGGGGCTGCGGTAATCGTTATGGCTTTTGATGAAGTTGGGCAAGCTGATAATTATGAGCGTAGGATTGAAATAGCCAAACGTTCTTATGATGTTTTAGTAAATAAAGTTGGCTTTCCCTCAGAAGACATCATTTTCGACCTAAATATATTTCCTGTGGCTACAGGAATGGAAGAGCATCGTAAAAATGCTATTGATTTTATAGAAGCCACACGTTGGGTTAGAGAAAATTTAGAAAATGTTTCTGTTAGTGGAGGTGTAAGTAATGTGTCATTCTCTTTTCGAGGAAATAACATAGTTAGAGAGGCGATGCACTCGGTGTTTTTATATTATGCCATTCAAAATGGAATGAATATGGGTATTGTTAACCCTGCGATGTTGGAGGTTTATGATGATATCCCAAAGGATTTATTAGAGCACGTTGAAGATGTTATTTTAGACAGACGTGATGATGCTACCGAACGTCTTTTAGATTTTGCCGAAACTGTTAAAGGTTCAGCAAAAGTAAAAACTGTTGATTTATCGTGGCGAGAAAACCCCTTACAAGAACGAATTACTCATGCTTTAGTAAAAGGGCTTGATATTTTTATTATTGAAGATGTTGAGGAAGCACGATTAGCCGCAAATAAACCTATTGAAGTTATTGAAGGTAACTTAATGACAGGTATGAATGTGGTAGGCGATTTATTTGGTGCCGGTAAAATGTTTTTGCCGCAGGTGGTAAAATCTGCGCGTGTAATGAAAAAGGCAGTGGGTTATTTGAACCCATTTATAGAAGCTGAAAAATCAGATACCTCAGAGCCTGTTGGAAAAATATTAATGGCCACCGTAAAAGGCGATGTACATGATATTGGTAAAAATATAGTGAGTGTAGTATTAGCATGTAACAATTACGAAATTGTTGATTTAGGCGTCATGGTACCACCAGAAAAAATAATACAAACCGCTATTGAAGAACGCGTAGATGCCATTGGATTGTCTGGGTTAATTACGCCATCTTTGGATGAAATGGTGTATTTAGCTAAAGAGATGCAAAACAAAAACTTTGAAGTACCGCTTTTAATTGGTGGTGCTACAACATCAAAAGCACATACAGCAGTGAAGATTGATACGCAGTATGAGAATGCTGTGGTTCATGTAAATGATGCGTCAAGAGCCGTAACAGTGGTTGGCGATTTATTAAACAAGAAAACGTCTAACGCTTATGTGGCGAAACTTAAGAAGGATTATGATGAATTCCGTACTAAGTTTTTAAAACGAGGTAAAGAGAAATCATATATTTCTATTGAGGAAGCACGTAACAAAAAGTATAAGATTGATTGGGAGACTTCTGAAATTGTAAAACCTAAAGAAATGGGTGTGCAAATTTTGAAACAATTAAGCTTAAAAGAGTTGCTGCCTTTTATAGATTGGAGTCCATTTTTTAGAAGCTGGGATTTACATGGAAAATATCCTGATATTTTAAAAGATGATGTTGTTGGCGAACAAGCAACGCAATTATTTGAAGATGCTCAAGAGATGATACAACAAATTGTATCAAAGCAATTGTTGAAACCAAAAGCAGTTTTTGGTTTGTTTGAAGCAAATACGATTAATGATGATGATATTTCTGTAAAGAAAAAGGGAGAAGAAATAGCGGTATTTAGAACCTTGCGTCAGCAATTGAAAAAGCGAGAAGGAGTTCCAAATCATGCTTTAGCAGATTTTATTGCACCAGAAGCAACTAATAAAACAGACTATATCGGTGCGTTTTGTGTGAGTATTTTTGGAGCTCAAGAGCTAGCAGAAACTTATAAAGCAAAAGATGACGATTATAATGCGATTATGGCGCAAGCGATAGCAGATAGATTTGCTGAGGCTTTTGCCGAATATTTGCACAAACAGATACGTACCAAACATTGGGGTTATGCAGCAGATGAGGATTTGAGTAATGATGATTTGATTAAAGAAAGTTATAAGGGTATTCGTCCTGCGCCAGGTTATCCTGCATGTCCTGACCATTTGGAAAAGGAAACTATTTGGGAATTATTGGATGTTGAAAAATTGATTGGGGTAACATTAACCGAAAGTTTGGCTATGTGGCCTGCAGCAGCAGTATCTGGATATTATTTTGCAAACAAAGAGGCAAAATATTTTGGTTTGGGTAAAATTACGGATGACCAAGTAACTGATTATGCTGAAAGAAAAGGTATTGCCAAAGAGGTAGCTAGAAAATGGTTACACCCTAATTTAGCAGGATAGCCCGCGTTAGGGATTGAACGGTATGTTTGAGCTCCTCGCAGAGAGCAAGTAGTGAAAGCCCGACCTGTAGCGATCCTGCAAGGTTTTTTTAACCTTGTAGGTATGAGCGGAAGGTAACGCCCAAAAAATAAAAATATTAATGAAGAAACTCCCACCTACGCGGGAATGACAAAACCAAGTTATGAAAGTAACAGACCATATTAAGAACGCTAACGGAAAAACATTGTTTTCGTTTGAGGTAATACCGCCTAAAAAAGGCAAAAATATTCAGGATTTATATAATAATATAGATCCATTAATGGAGTTTAAGCCACCGTTTATTGATGTAACAACGTCTCGAGAGGAGTACGTTTATATTGATAAGGGTAACGGACTTTTAGATAAGCGTATTACACGTATGCGTCCTGGTACGGTGGGGATTTGTGCGTCTATTATGCATAAGTATCAGGTGGATGCTATTCCGCATTTATTGTGTGGTGGTTTTACCAAAGAAGAAACGGAATATGTGTTGGTAGATTGTCATTATTTAGGTTTGGATAATGTTATGGCGTTACGAGGTGACTCTATGAAAGATGAACCCTATTTTAAGCCAATTAAAGGCGGCAATGCCTTTGCTAGTGACTTAGTACAACAAATTGCGAATTTGAATCGTGGTAAGTATTTACATGACGATGTTGAGGTAGAACATAATTCTGATTTTTGTATTGGTGTAGCTGGATACCCTGAAAAGCACATGGAAGCTCCTTCTTTATTAACAGATTTAAAACGTTTGAAAGCTAAGGTAGATGCTGGTGCTGATTATGTAGTAACGCAGATGTTTTTTGACAATCAAAAGTATTTTGAATTTGTTGAAAAAGCTCGAGAAATGGGTATTGATGTGCCGATTATTCCGGGAATTAAGCCAATAGCTGTAAAACGTCATTTACAACTCCTACCGCAAGTATTTAAAATTGATTTACCGCAGGATTTAATTGATGCTGTAGAGGATTGTAAGGACAATAAAGCTGTTAGGCAAGTTGGGATAGAATTTGCAATTCAACAATCTAAGGAACTATTAGATTTTGGGGTTCCCGTATTGCATTACTACTCTATGGGTAAGAGTGATAATGTTCATGCTATTGCTAAAGCATTATTTTAAATAGTACATTTGCGGTGGTTGAAACCCAAATATGAAGTTATTTTATACCTACTTTTTAATCTTATGTTGTTTTAGTGCTATTGCGCAAGACAAAACACATACTTCTTACGTTGATGCGAATTATTTTGGTGGTTATATTGGCCTTCACAATAATGAGATTCTGCACTTAATACAGGAACACCCCAGTGGTGTTATTCTTAGCTGGAATAAGAAAACCTTTGGCTTTGAAGATTGGGAACAACGCTTTAACTATCCAGATTATGGCTTCTCGCTAGCGTACCAAAATTTTAATAATCCTGTTTTAGGTAATAACGTGTCTATTTATGCGCATTACAATTTCTATTTTTTAAATAGGAATGTAATGTTTCGTATAGGGCAAGGTTTGGCTCATAATTCTAATCCTTATGATAGAGAAACTAACTTTAAAAATGTAGCCTTTGGTTCTACTTTAATGAGTAGCACTTATGCAATGATTAATTACAAAAAAGAACGCATTTTTGATAGGTTTGGCTTACAAGCAGGGGTTTCGTTAATTCATTATTCTAATGCCAATGTAAAAGCCCCTAATAATGGTACAAATACCATTGCTTTTAATTTAGGAGTAACTTATAATTTAGATGAAGAAGTACCAGAATATCAAAAAACTTTAGATAAAAAAGCCGATAGAAAATTTACAGAACCCATAAGATATAACGTTGTATTTAGAAGTGGGATTAACCAGAGTGATTTAATTGGAAGTGGACAATACCCATTTTATATTTTTTCTGGATATGCAGATAAACGTATCAATAGAAAGAGTGCATTACAGGTGGGTACTGATGTGTTTTTTTCAAACTTTTTAAAAGAGTTAATTCGATTTAGAAGTGTAGCCTTCCCTAATGAAGGGCTTTCAGGAGATGAAGATTTTAAACGTGTTGGTGTATTTGTAGGTCATGAATTGTTTGTAAATAAAACAAGTTTATTATCACAAATAGGATATTATGTGTATTACCCTTTTGAGTTTGAAGGGCGTGTGTATATAAGAGCAGGACTAAAACGTTATTTTGGTAAGAAATGGTTTGGAGCAGTAACCTTAAAATCACATGGTTTTAGGGCAGAGGCTGTTGAGTTTGGAATTGGCTTAAGATTATAATTTTGAAATTATGGAGCAGAGATTAACTATTGTAGGACTGGGGGTTAGTGATTTAAAGAAGGCTACTGCGTTTTACGAAGAGAAATTTGGCTGGGAAAAAGCTGATTCAAGTACTGATACGATTACATTTTTTCAATTGAATGGCATTTTGTTGTCTTTGTATCTCAGAGAAAAGTTAGCAGAAGATGCGCAAGTACCGCATGAAGGGAATGGATTTAAAGGATTTACTTTGGCACATAATTTAAGATCTAGAGCTGAGGTAGATCAACTGTTTTCTGAGTTGAAACAAAAAGGTGTAACTATTGTAAAACAACCTGAAGAAGTGTTTTGGGGAGGCTATAGTGGTTATGTATCTGATTTAGATGATAATTTGTGGGAGATAGCGTTTAATCCGTTTTTAGAATTAGACGAAAAAGGAAATGTTTCAGAGGAATAGTTTATGGTAAAAAGAATAGTTTCCATATTGATACTGTTTTTCGTTTTTGCTTGTGATAGTGAAAATGCAAATGACTGTTTTCAAAAAACGGGTAACATTGTTCAACAAGAAGTTGTTGTTGAGGTTTTTGAAAAAATTTTAGTGAATAGAGAAGTAGAGCTAATATTAAAAGAGGGGTCTGAGCAAAAAGTTGTTATTGAAACAGGAGAAAATTTATTAAACGATGTTACCGCTATTGTAGACAATGGACAATTAGTATTAACCGATAATAATCACTGCAATTATGTTCGCGATTACGACATTACAAAAGTATATGTAACCTCGCCAAATATTACCGAAATAAGAAGTTCTACGCAATATGATATTAGATCTGATGGCGTTTTAACATACCCATCAATTACTATTTTATCTGAAGATTTTATTGCTACGGATACATTCTCCGTAGGCGATTTTATTTTAGAAATAAATAACGATAGTTTTCAAGCGGTGTTTAATGGTTTGTCTATTGCATACATTTCGGGTGCTACAAATAGTTTAAATGTGAATTTTGCAGGTGGGGATTCTCGTTTTGAGGCTAGAGCTTTAGAAGCTCAAAACATTACCATTTTTCATAGAAGCTCTAATGATATTATTGTAAATCCACGACAGAGTATAAAAGGTAAAATCGTTAGTACAGGTAATGTTATTTCTATAAATACACCACCAATCATAGATGTTGAAACATTATTTAATGGTCGCTTAATTTTTGAATAAAGCTACCGATTGTTTTGCAATTTCCAACTCTTCGTTTGTTGGTATGATCAATACTTTTACTTTAGAATCTGTAGCACTTACATCGGTTAGATCCTTAGGTCTCACATTATTTTTTTTAGTATCAATAACAATACCTAAATATTCTAAATCCTCGCATACTTGAGCTCGGATAAAAGGTGAGTTTTCTCCTATGCCAGCTGTAAAAACAATAGCATCTAGTCCGTTCATAGCAGCAGTATAGCTCCCAATATATTTTTTGATGCGGTAGGCACTCATTTCTAGTGCTAAAATGCAGTCTTTGTTCCCTTTTTCGGCCTCACCAAGGATTTCTCTTAAATCGCTGTATCCCGTAAGTCCTAACATGCCACTTTTTTTCTGAAGCATGGTGTTTATATCTTCCAGTTCATATCCGTGTTTTTTGGCCAAGTGAAAAATTATAGATTGATCTATATCTCCAGAACGCGTCCCCATAATTAACCCGTTCACAGGGGAAAATCCTAGAGAATGGTCAATACTTTTTCCGTCTTTGATAGCTGTCATGCTACATCCATTACCTAAATGAATGGTAATAATTTTAGAGTGTGTTTTGCCAAGATATGAAATAGCCTGTTGCGAAACATATTTATGACTTGTGCCATGGAACCCGTATAATCTGATATTATCTTCTTCAGAATATTTCTTTGGTATTGCATATTTGTATGCATATTCTGGAATGCTTTGATGGAATGCGGTATCAAAAACAGCAACTTGTTTTGCGTTGGGAAACGTGGTTTCTGCGACTATAATTCCTTCTAAGTTTGCTGGATTATGTAAAGGTGCTAAAGACGATAGCGCTTTAATTTTATCCTTAACATCTGATGTGATTTCTGTAGTGTTTCCAAAGTGTTTACCACCATGTACTACACGATGACCTACAATACTAATATCTTCAGTAGATGTAATAATACTAGTTTTAGTATCTAAAAGTTGTTTTGATAACAATGCTAAAGCTTCATTATGATTAAGAATAGGTGTTACAACCTCAATAGTATCGCTTTGGGTTTTAAACTTAAATTTGGCATCTTCAAAGCCAATACGTTCAATTAATCCAGAACATAGGATAGTTTCTTTGGGCATAGAAAATAATTGAAACTTTAAAGATGAGCTTCCTGAGTTTAGTACAAGTACTTGCATGGTTATTGGTCTTGTGCCTGAATAGCTGTTATTATTACGGTACTGTAAATATCATCAGCAGTACAGCCTCTACTTAAATCGTTTACAGGTTTGTTTAAGCCCTGTAGCATAGGACCAATAGCTAAGGCTCCAGTTTCTCTCTGTACCGCTTTATAGGTATTGTTGCCGGTGTTTAGGTCTGGAAAAATTAAAACACTTGCTTGTCCTGCAACTTCAGAATCAGGTAATTTACTTTTACCTATACGCATATCTACTGCGGCATCATATTGAATAGGCCCTTCAATTTTAAGATCAGGAACCTTTGCTTTCACAATTTCGGTTGCTTCTCTAACACGTTCTACATCTTCTCCTTTACCTGATGAACCCGAAGAGTAAGAGAGCATTGCAACTTTAGGTTCTATACCAAAGTTTTTTGCAGACTCAGCAGAAGAAATCGCAATTTCAGCGAGTTGTTCTGCATTAGGGTTAGGGTTAATGGCACAGTCGCCAAAAACAGAGACACGATCTTCTAAGCACATAAAGAACACAGAAGACACAATGGATGTATCTGGTTTGGTTTTAATAAACTGTAGTGCAGGGCGTAGGGTGTGCGCCGTAGTATGAACAGCTCCTGAAACCATACCATCTGCATGTCCTTTATGTATCATCATAGTTCCAAAATAAGAAACGTCAGACATAGCATCCCTTGCCATATCTATATTCACACCTTTATGTTTTCTCAATTGATAAAATGTGTTTACATAATCTTCAAAATAAGGAGACTTCTGTGGAGAAACAATGCTTATGTCATCAATGTTTAAAGGGATATCTAGCTTTTCAATATGTTCCTTAATTGTATTGGCCTCGCCTATTAGCGTTAAATCTACAACTTGTACATCAATTAATCTGGCTGCTGCACGAAGTACGCGTTCGTCATAACCTTCAGGTAATACTATATGCTTTTTCTGTTTTAGAGCACGTTGTAGTAGATTGTATTGAAACATTCTTGGAGTGAATATTTCAGACTCGAACGTGATAAGGTCGTTGGCTAATTTATCAGTGTTTACATGTTTTTCAAAAGTAGCAATAGAGGTTTCTATCTTTTCTATATTTTCGGCATAAATTCTAGATTTTATTTTACCTACTTGGTTTGCAACCGCAAAAGTACCTCCCTTTACACTTATAATAGGAACAATGCTGGAGAGTCCTTCTATGAGTTTTAAAATGGAATCTTCTGGAAGTAGACCACCAGTAAGTATTATTCCAGAAATCTTCGGATAGTTTTTAGAAACACTGGCTTGTAAAGCACCTAGAATAATGTCTGCTCTGTCTCCTGCAGTAATTACTAAACAATCTTCTTTTAGTTGATTGAGATAATTGCGTAGCTGCATGGTAGCAACGTTAAAATTGTCTACCTGGTTATTTACCATATCTGCACCAAATAAGATACTACCTTCCAATTTTTTTACAATTTCCTTTACCGTAGGGCTGGCGAGACTCTTAATTTTTGGGATTACGGTAATATCTGTACCGCATTGAATGCGCTCATTTAATAATGTTTTTAGTTTGGAAACATCTTCTGGGTTGGCCTTATTAGTCATTACAGATAATACATCAACCTCTCCCTTAAACGTATCATGTGCTAATTGTACATTGTCTACAACTTCAGAAATATCGATACCACCATCACCTCGAGATACAATAATAACAGGTAATCCAAGGTTTTTGGAGATTAACATATTTATGTCTAATTCTAAACTTGAGTTTTCATGGGAAAAATCCGTGCCTTCAACAAGCACTATATCAAAGCGTTCTTCTAGGTATTTGTATTTTTTTATGATGTGGTCTATAACATCTCCAGACTTTCCTTTGTTGTATAGTTCTAAAACCTCACTTCTTTTATATGCAAAGGATTTCTTGTAATTTATATCTAATTCAAAATAAGAAACAACAGTATTGATATGGTTATCAGGTTCATCATCTTTGGTGTCTTCTATGATTGGACGAAAATAACCTACCTTCGCAGTTTTTCCTAAAAGCATTCGCATTAACCCCAAAACCACTACAGATTTACCACTATTAGGCTCTATAGTGGCAACATAAATTCCTTTGCTCATTCCTTGTTATTTTGTTATAAAGATACTTTAAAAGTCAGGTAATAAAGTAGTTTTATAAAACTATTATGAGACAAAATTAGTTTGAGATTATCCTTTTAAAGATGATAATTGTCATGAATTATATAAAGTATAGTAATTATTTACGATACTTTAATTTTACTGTAAATTTAGTTGCTTGTTAAATCCCTAAAAAGACTTTCCAAACTTGTATTCTTTTGGTTAAGTTGCAAAATCTTCAATTGATTATCATGTGCAAAATCAAAAACATAAGAGCGCATATCTTCAGAGGTCTTAAACGTGATTTCGTACACAAAATCATAGGTATTTACTACCTTTTCAACCTTAGGGAGTTTTAGTAAAAAGGCATCCTCAACACGATAATCAAATTCTACAATTACCGTTTGTTCCTTTTCATCTCTTAAATCTTTCAGTTTTTTGTCGGCAACAATTTCCCCTTTGTTTATAATGATAACACGATCGCACATTGCCTCTACCTCTTGCATGATATGAGTAGAGAGAAAAACAGTTTTGGTTTTGCCAATAGATTTAATCAGGTTGCGAATATCAATTAATTGGTTTGGATCCAAACCTGTGGTGGGCTCATCTAAAATTAAAACTTCTGGATCATGTAATAACGCTGTAGCTAAACCCACACGTTGGCGATACCCTTTAGAGAGTTGTCCTATTTTTTTGTGAACTTCTGGGGTTAAGCCTGTCATTTCAATAACCTCGTTAATTCTGGATGACTCAACATTATAAACACCAGCATTAAAATTTAAATACTCTTTAATGTACATATCTAGATATAAAGGGTTATGCTCTGGCAAATATCCCACGCTTTGTTGAATATGATGAAGCTCTCCAGTATCATGTCCATTTACTTTAATAGTTCCAGAAGAAGATGTAATGTAAGTCGTTAATATTTTCATCATGGTAGACTTACCGGCACCGTTAGGACCCAAAAACCCTACGATTTCTGGTCGTTCTATAGTAAAGGAAATGTTATTTAAGGCTTTCTGTTCACCGTATAACTTGGAAACATCATTCACTTCGATAGACATATTCTAAAAATTTTTATCAAAAATAACGATTATGTAATGTATTTTGAATTTTGTTGGAAATTCTTTAAATCTTTTTGAAAATCGAGAAAAAAAGGATTTATTCTATTTTGATTTCTTAAAATAATAATTACTTTAGCCACCGTAATTATGAGAACAACAACGTATTATACATATTTTAACTTTTTTTATTTCTTTTTTAATAGAGAAATCGAGACGTTGTGTGTATAATCAAGCAATAATATATAATACTACAAGTCTCGATGAAAATCGAGACTTTTTTTTATGATTAATACGGTAGCCATACAAGGAGTTAAAGGGAGTTTTCACGATATAGTATCAAAGGAGTTTTTTGAGAATTCTGTTGGTGTTATTGAGTGTATGACTTTTGATCGTGTAGTAAACGCACTAATTAACAAAGAGTGTGATGCTGCTATTATGGCTCTTGAGAATTCTATTGCAGGTTCAATCATTCCTAATTATGCCTTAATAGATGATTATGAACTGCATATTGTAGGAGAACATTATTTGGATATTCAACATAATTTGATGGCTTTACCAAATCAAAGTATTGAAGATATTAAGGAGGTGTATTCGCATCCTATGGCCTTACTACAGTGTAAAGATTTTTTTAAGAATTACCCGCATATTAAACTGGTTGAAGATAAAGATACTGCTGAGGTTGCAGAACGTATTCAAAAACAAGGTTTAAAACAAGTTGGTGCTATTGCTAGTGTTTTAGCTGCAGAGATTTTTGAGTTGGATATTCTGGCGCATAGTATTCAAACCATAAAGCATAATGAAACCCGGTTTGCTATTGTGAAACGTACAAATTCTGAGGTTTCTGAGAGTGAAATTAATAAGGCTTCTGTTAAGTTTGAAGCAGATCATAAACGAGGTAGTTTAGCGACTATTTTAAACGTAATGAGCGATTGTAATTTGAATTTAACTAAGATACAATCACTGCCAATTATTAAAACGCCATGGAAGTATGCGTTTTTTGTTGATGTTACTTTTGAAGCTTATGCAGATTTTGAAAAAGCGAAATCTTTAATTGAAATTATGAGCCCCAGTTTTAAATTGTTGGGAACCTATAAAAACGCAAAGTCATGATAGAAGTTGCTAAGCGATTACATACAGTTGAAGAATACTATTTCTCTAAAAAACTAAGAGAAGTTGGGTTGCTTATTGCAAGTGGGAAACCTATCATTAATTTAGGAATTGGTAGTCCGGATTTACAACCACCACAAAAAGTGATTGATGCTATTTCGAATAGCTTAATGGATGCCACAGCCCATAAATACCAAAGTTATCAAGGCTTGCCAGAATTGCGTGAAGCCATGGCTGCGTTTTATAAAGATCATTTTGGTGTTAAAGTAAATGCTACCAATGAGATATTGCCTTTAATGGGAAGTAAGGAAGGGATTATGCACATTTCTATGGCATATTTGAATGAGGGAGATGAAGTATTAATACCAAATCCTGGATATCCTACGTATCAATCTGTTACAAAGTTGGTAGGTGCTAAAATTGTGACTTATGATTTAGACGCCTCTAACAATTGGATGCCAAATATTAAGGATTTAGAGCAGAAGGATTTAAGTAAAGTAAAGCTAATGTGGGTTAATTATCCACACATGCCAACTGGAGCTACACCTACAGATACAGTTTTCGAGGAATTGGTAAGTTTTGCTAAACGCCATAATATTTTAATTGTAAATGATAACCCGTACAGTTTTGTACTAAATGATAATCCAAGAAGTATTTTAAGTATTGAAGGAGCCAAGGATGTATGTTTAGAGCTAAATTCTTTAAGTAAAACCTTTAATATGGCAGGATGGCGTGTGGGAATGGTTATAGGAAATAGCGAGCACATTAGCAATATTTTAAAAGTAAAGAGTAACATGGACTCAGGGATGTTTTATGGCATTCAGAAGGGAGCGATTGAGGCTTTAAAATGCTCAGAAATGTGGTTTGTTACTTTAAATAGTGTTTATAAACGGCGACGTGATTTGGTATGGCAATTAGCCGAAGCTTTAAACTGTACCTATGATAAGAATGCTACAGGAATGTTTGTGTGGGCAAAGTTACCGCCATACTTAAAATCTGAAGAATTTATTGATTTAGTATTGAAAAACAACCATATATTTATTACCCCTGGAACTATTTTTGGTAGTCAAGGCGAAGGTTATATTCGTTTTTCATTGTGTGCATCAACTGAGGTTCTGGAAGAAGCAATTTCAAGAGTGAAATAAGTTTTCAGTAATCAGTAGTTTAGATAAAATTGGAAGTAATAAAGAAAAAATAAAAATTCGTAATAGTTCCCTCTTCAATGGAGAGGGCTAGGAGAGGCCTTATGAAAAATATTTATGCCATAGGAGTAGGTTTAATAGGAGGTAGTCTTGCTATTGATATAAAAAAACATAATCCAGATGTGATTATTCATGGTATTAGTAGAAAAGACACAACCTTAAATACTGCTTTGGAGCTTGGGTTGATTGATAAAAAGGCAACTTTAGATGATTTAGGAAATGCTGATTTAGTTATTGTTTCTATCCCCGTAGATGCCACTGTAAAATTATTGCCAACCATTTTGGATAACATATCTGATACTGGTTTGGTAGTTGATGCAGGATCTACAAAGGAAGATATTTGTAAAGTAGTTGAAAACCATCCAAAGCGCCGAAATTTTTTAGCGATGCATCCTATTGCTGGTACTGAACATTCTGGACCAACAGCAGCTATTGAGGGGTTGTTTAAAGGAAAAACAAACATTGTTTGTGAGGTTGAAAAAACAACATTTAAACTTCAAGAAAAAGCACTAAAGCTGTTTACTGATATAGGTATGCGGATTAGATATATGAATCCTAAGGATCATGACAAGCATATTGCTTATGTATCACATTTATCACATATTAGTGCTTTTATGTTAGGGAAAACTGTGATTGAAAAAGAAAAAAACGAGCGTGATATTTTTGATATGGCTGGTAGTGGATTTGCCTCTACAGTACGTTTAGCAAAAAGTTCACCTGAAATGTGGACACCTATTTTTAAACAGAATAAAACTAATGTTATTGAAACATTAGAAGAATATATAAATAACCTTACTCATTTTAAAGAGTTGATGGTAGCTGATGATTTTGCAGCAATTTATGATGAAATGAAGAGTACTAATCGTATAAAAGATATAATAGACAGCCCCACCTAACCTCCCCAAGGCGGAGGAACTCAAATACTCAGATAAGGATAAGGCTACATTTAAAGTAAATAAAAAGTTTTTAATCATTTTAATATAAATAAGTAAATACATAACAGTGGGTTTCCCCTCCTTTGGAGGGGCTAGGGGAGGCTTCAAATATTAAGTAAAAATGGAAAACAAGAAAGAAATGAGAACCTGGTTAGATGATTTAGGATTAGATCATCCATTAGTAATTGCAGGTCCTTGTAGTGCTGAAACAGAAGAACAAGTTTTAAAAATAGCACATGAGTTAAAAGATACGGATGTGAGTTATTTTAGAGCTGGTATTTGGAAACCAAGAACACGTCCAGGTAATTTTGAAGGTGTTGGGGCTTTAGGTTTAAAGTGGTTGCAAAAGGTTAAGGCAGAAACAGGAATGAAAGTATGTACTGAGGTTGCCAATGCTGCACACGTGAAATTAGCATTAGAGCATGATATAGATTTACTTTGGATTGGTGCACGATCTACAGTTTCTCCATTTATTATGCAAGAGATTGCAGATGCTTTACAAGGTACAGATAAACCAGTTTTAATTAAAAACCCAGTGAATCCAGACTTGTCATTGTGGTTAGGTGGTATTGAAAGAATTTATAGTTCTGGCGTGAAAAATATTGGAGCCATCCACAGAGGGTTTTCAACATACCAGAAAACAAAATACAGAAACATACCAGAATGGCAGATGGCTATTGAGTTTCAAAACAGATTCCCTGATATTCCTTTGATTAACGATCCTTCGCATATTACAGGAAAGAGAGATATGGTATTTGACGTATCTCAAACTGCATTGGATTTAAATTTTGATGGGTTGATGATAGAAACACATTACGATCCGGATAATGCTTGGAGTGATGCTGCACAACAAGTAACACCTAAGACTTTAGTCCAAATCATGAAAGATTTGAAAATTAGAAAAGAATCTAATGAAGAAGAGGAATACAATAGTGCACTAAATAATTTAAGAGCGCAAATAGATGTTGTTGACAATCAAATTATAGAGTTGCTAGGCCAACGCATGAAAGCCTCAGATGGTATAGGTGCATTAAAAAAGAAAAAGAATGTAGCTGTATTACAATCTAAACGATGGAATGAGATTTTAGGTAAAATGGTTTTAGAGGGAGAGCAACATGGTTTAAGTGAAGAGTTTATTTTAAGAATGTTTAAAGCCGTTCATCAAGAATCTATTAACCATCAAGAGAAGATAATAAATGGTTAGATAGATTATCATTATATCAATTAATAATAAAGCCTGTTTCAATTATTTTGAACAGGCTTTATTATTAGAATCCTATTCGCATTCTAAACATTGCAAACGTATGTTATTGAATGTTGCTGTTAGGTTTTCAGAGTCATCTGAAATATTAAGATTACCAGAGATTTTAATAAAAACCCTATTGTTTTCTTCGATACGATCATATTCCGTTATAGTTACAGAGCCTGAATTTGCTTTAATTGTTAAACTTTCTCTAAAGTTATCGTAGCGTACTGTTGCTCGAATAGGATTGTTATTAATAGGAAAAACTCCAGTATTGATAAAAGGGAAACTACTCTCATCGTCATCGTATAAAAAGAGTAATATTTGATCACCTGTTGTGAAATTGGTAGCAGAAAAACTACCTTCTATTGTGTTACTTACTTCATAATCTTTTATAAATTGACCTTGTATGGTATCGATTTCAATTAATGAACCTCCATTGACGCTCATGCTTCTTACATCATTTCTAGGTAAGTTGTTCATGTTTTCAGAATCACTACCACAAGCTACGGTAACTAATAAAACCGTAAGGATAAAGAAAATGTTATATTTTTTCATTGTACTGTTATTTTATCTCTCATCGTAAAAGGAGTAACAATGTCATCAATCTTTTAAAGATTTATGTATAACTAATGAATAGTTTCTTTATCAAGGGGTATAAAAAAAGCCTCCATTTGGAGGCTCTGTGTAAAATAAAGTTTATTCTATTTAGTTCTTTTAAAGATATATCGGGTAATAAATATACCTTGGTTATCGCCTTTACCAGCGCTTTCAACAGCACTAGTTACAAAAGCAAGATCCCAACCTTCTTCTATCATTGTATTTATTTTAGAAGTAATTAAGGCATCATTAGCAGCAATATTTTGAAAACGAATACCTCCTATGTTAAAGAAATTTAAAAGTTTGGTTTCATCAAATCCCTTTACTCTAATTTCATCACGCTTAGATTTATTACGTGAATTGTCTTCTTCGGTTTGTGTGGTTGTAAAGTCTTTATAGTCTTTCTCTTCGTTGGCGCTAATAATTCTAGAACGTCCTAATCCGTTAGGAACAATAGATTCTACACTTGTTATCACTTTAAACTCTACTTGTGCTTGAGTGTCAAGAAAACTAAAGGCGCAAACAGCCAATACTAATACTAATTTTTTCATGTTGTTGAATTTTAATAATAAGGTTAAAAAAAAGCTAATATAAAAATACTACAATGTAAAAGTGATTTTAGCTTGAAGTATTTTTTATTATAGACAGTTTACGAGTTAAAAGGTTGCATTCACTCATTTATCTTTTTTAAGATTTTGAATTCATAGTAGGTTTGGTATGTAAAACTAAAAAACCAAAAAAGATGAAAACAACAATTACAATGCTTTTATTTTTGATGTGGATAAAGGCATTTTCGCAGACTACAATTAGTGGAAACATCGTTGCAGAAGAGCAACCTCTTGTCGGGGCTAACATTATAATTAAAAACTCAAATAAAGGGACTATCACAGATTTTGATGGGAATTTTGAAATAAACGTGAATAAAAGAGATACACTTCTTATGTCTTATTTGGGCTATAACTCAAAAGAAGTTGTTGTTGAAAACCAAAAAGAGATAAAGGTTGTTTTAGATGGTAACATAGCTTTAGATGCAGTTGAAATTGTTGCTTACGGTAGTTATAGATGTAGTAGAACAATATGTTGTGTAGGGGTAATAGAGTGTTATCATAAAGGGTTCAATCCAAAGACAGTTGCCGAAAAACTCTACCCAAACCCCTCAAGGACCGGACGGTTTCAATTGAAACTTTTAGAAGATTATAAAACTATAAATATACAAGCCTTTAATATCTCAGGACAGTTGGTAAAATCTATGAAAGCAAAACTTTTCAATAATATTTTACATGTAGACTTGAGTAATTTAACGTCAGGAATATATATTCTTAGCATAGAGGCTAACGGAAAACTTCTGGCCACTAAAAAAGCAATTATTGATTGATGAATTAAATTTAAATATTGTTATTTTGTGTTAGAAAAACATGCATGACAGGACGCGTTTATAAATCTACAGGAAGCTGGTATACAGTAAAAACTCAACTTGGGGAGGTATATCAATGTCGTATAAAAGGTAAGTTTCGAATTAAAGGTATAAAAAGCACAAACCCAATTGCTGTTGGGGATGTAGTTGATTTTGATTTAGAAACGAAAAACGATGCCATTTCAGGTATTATTCATAATATCCATGACAGAACAAATTATATAGTAAGAAAGTCGGTAAACCTATCCAAACAAACCCATATTATATCTGCGAATATAGATCAAGTGTTTTTAATGATAACTATAGATAATCCCCCAACATTTACGAGTTTTATAGATCGGTTTTTAGTTACAGCTGAAGCCTATTCCATTAAAACAATTTTATTGTTTAATAAAATAGATGCCTACGATGAGGAAACACTCTTGGAAGTAAAATATTTAGCACATGTTTACAGAAAAATAGGTTACGAATGTATAGGTATTTCAGCCAAAACAGGAAAAAATGTCGATAAGGTTAAACATCTAATGAGAGATAAAGTAAGCATGTTTTCGGGGCATTCAGGAGTAGGGAAATCTACATTGGTTAATGCAATAGAACCAGATTTAAACCTAAAAACCAAGGAAATTTCCAGTCAGCATATGCAAGGGCAGCATACTACTACTTTTGCAGAAATGTTTGATACCAGTTTTGGTGCTAAAATTATAGATACCCCTGGGATTAAAGGTTTTGGCGTGGTAGATATGGATAAAGAAGAGGTTGGAGATTATTTCCCTGAGATTTTTGCCCTAAAGCAGTATTGTAAATTTAATAATTGCTTGCATTTAAAAGAACCTAAATGTGCTGTAAAAAAAGCGTTAGAAAATGATGAAATAGCATATTCTAGATATCGAAGCTATGTGCAAATATTAGAAGGGGAAGATGAAAATTACAGAACCGATAATTGGGATAAGGAATGAAAATAGTAGTTCAAAGGGTTTTATCAGCCAGTGTTAGTATTGAGAATGTAAAAGTAGCTTCAATACAAAAAGGGTTATTAGTGCTTCTGGGTATTGTAGAAGAAGATACTCAAGAGGATATCGATTGGTTATGTAATAAAATTGCCAACCTAAGAATATTTGGGGACGAAAAAGGTGTCATGAATACTTCTCTGTTACATATTGATGGAGATGCTATCGTAGTGAGTCAATTTACACTTCATGCATCTACAAAAAAAGGCAATAGACCCAGTTACATTAAAGCTGCTAAACCAGACATAGCAGTACCATTATACGAATCCTTTGTAAAAACACTAGAACGTAGTATTGGAAAACCTGTACAGACAGGTAGATTTGGAGCCGATATGCAGGTAGCCTTAATTAATGACGGTCCTGTTACTATTATTATTGATTCAAAGTATAAAGAGTAACTTTTATCGATTTTCAAGTGTTTAATTATTTGGTCTGTACGATTTTTAGTTAATTTGAACGTTTGAAATATGATATTTATCACTAATTAGCTATTAGCATTTCTTTACATTTACATCGCAAAAACACTTACACTATGTTAAAAAACATGGCGCTTTTAGTATGCTTTTTGTTTTCCTTTAAAGGCATTTCTCAAGACTTTTCTTATTCAAGCTTATCAATACCAGATCACTTAAAAGCACATGCAAATGCCGTGGTTAGGTTAAATAAAACTACTATTGTCATTGATTCCAGAGATAATATGACCGTAACTATTAGACGTATAGTTACGGTTTTAAATAAAGCAGGGAATAAGTTTGTGGAAGCAGGCACTGGATACGATAATTATTTAAAGGTTAAAGGTATAGAAGCTATTGTGTATGATGCCACGGGTAAGCAAATTAAAAAGTTTAAGAAAAAGGATTTTATAGATCATAGTGCAGTTGATGGAGGTACTTTATATTCAGACTCAAGAGTTTTATTTATGGGGTATACACCTATAAACTATCCCTACACTGTTGAGTTTATTTGTGAGGTTAAAACACCTAATACGGCAGCTATTCCTAATTGGAATCCTATAAACGGATATTATGTTAGTACAGAAAAAAATACTTATGAGGTAACTGATAATGCTGGTTTAGGTTTAAGATTCAAAGAGAAAAACTTTGAAACGTATAACACAATTAAAAGCGAAGCCAGTGCGAATACATTGAAGTATAGTATTGAAAATGTAACAGCATTGAGGCCAGAAGATTTAAGTCCGTCTTTGGGACATATAACGCCCAAGGCATTGGTGGCAGTAGAAACATTTCACTATAATGGTATAAATGGAAATGCAAGCGATTGGAAAGAAATGGGGAATTGGATAAAGTATGATTTGCTTGATGGTAGAAATAAAGTGTCTGAAGAGACCAAAAACAGTATTCTAAATTTAGTTGAAGGTGTTGAGAACCCCATAAAAAAGGCAGAGCTGGTATATGATTATGTACAGAATAACACCAGATATATAAGTGTACAGGTCGGTATAGGAGGAATCCAGCCTATTGCTGCTAGTGAAGTAGACGAGCTTAAATATGGAGATTGTAAAGGTCTTACAAATTATACGCAAGCACTTTTAGATATAGCAGGAGTGGAGTCTCATTACTCCATAGTGGAGGCAGGTAAGGAAATAGTAGATTTTGAAAACGATTTTGCTTCTCTAGCACAAGGAAACCATATTATATTGTGTATTCCTAAGGAAGAGGACATGATATGGTTAGATTGTACAAGTCAAATACATCCATTTGGTTTTATAGGTGATTTTACAGACGATAGAGCTGTATTGGTCGTTAAAGAGGACAATAGTGAAATTGTTAAAACTGTGAATTATTCAGATGCTCAAAATCATCAATCAATGCATGCAGAAATAGACCTAAAAGAAGATGCAAGTATAAGTGCATCCATAGAAATAAAAACTAAAGGTATTCAATATGATAATAGATTTTTCCTTGAAAATCAATCTGAAAAGGATATACTAGAATATTATAAAGAGTCGTGGGGGTACGTTAATGGTTTGAATATTGAAACCTACAAATTTAAAAATAACAAAGAAGACGTTGAATTTTTAGAAGATGTTACAGTATACGCCAGAAACTTTGCTTCAAAAGTAGGAGATAGAATTATTTTTCATGCCAATGTTTTCAATAGAAATGGTTTTGTCCCCGATAGATATAGGAATAGAACCTTACCTCTACAAATCCAAAGAGGCTATCTTGATGAAGATAATTTTACAATTAAAATTCCAGCGGGATACATTATAGAAGGACTCCCAGAAAATATCAGCATAGTTAATAAATATGGAGAGTATCAGTTGAGTTTTGTTAAAAATGAAGATAAGAGCATTGTGGTCAAAAGAAAATTATTAATAAAAAAAGGAACATATCCAAAAACGGAATATAAGGCATATAGAATGTTCAGAAAATCTGTGTCAAATAATGATAATTTAAAAATAATATTAAAGAAAAGTATTTAAAGATGAAAAGAGTATACGCTATAATTTTTTTAATGGGTTGTTTTCATTTTTTGTCAGCCCAATCTGAGATAAAGTTTGGAGAAATTACAAAAGAAGAGTTGTTAGAAAAAGAATATGTACAGGACAAATCAGCCAATGCGGTGGTGCTCTATAAGCATAGGTTAACATATTTTTCGTTTAATTATGACTTAATTACAGAGGTACATGAGCGCATAAAAATTTATAACAAAGAGGGTTTTGATTTTGCTACAAAGCAAATCAGTCTCTTTAAGTCTCGCTCTAGCAGGGAAACAGTAGGTAAATTAAAAGCTTATACTTATAATCTTGAAAATGGCGAAGTTGTAAAAACGAAACTAGATAAAGATCAGATTTTTGAAGAAGAAATAAGTTATAACTATAAAGGTGTTAGCTTTACAATGCCTAACATAAAGGAAGGTTCTGTTATAGAGTTTAAATATACAATTACCTCCCCTTTTGTTTGGAACATAGATGAGTTTAGGTTTCAGTATGATATACCCGTAAAAAGGTTAGACGCAGAACTAAGAACTCCAGATGGGTTTAATTTTAAGGCAACACAAAAAGGGTTTTTGTATGTGCACTCTGAAAGAGGCTACTCTTTTAATGATATGAAAACCGTTAAATATGCTATGATAAACGTTCCTGCCTTAAAAAAGGAAAATTATGTAGACAATATCAATAATTACCGATCAGGTGTAATGTTTGAGCTGGTCTCTATCATCATACCTGGGCAAACACCCCGTACCTATGCAACCACTTGGTCTGATGTTGCTAAAACAATTGGTAACACTGAGGATTATGAAAATCAGCTTGATAAAACAAGATCTTTTGATGACGATTTAGATGTCATACTTAAAGATGCAAGCTTGCCTGAAGAAAAAATGAAGATTCTTTTCAAATATGTAAAGGATAATATAACATGGAATGGTATTGATGGAAAATATTTTTATCACGGTATAAAAAAAGCCTTAAAAGAGAAAAAAGGTAATGTGGCAGATATAAACCTTACACTTGTGGCTATGTTAAGGTATGCGGGTATCAATGCAAACCCAGTAGTTTTAAGCACAAAAGATAATATTATTCCTTTTTTTCCTACTGTAGATAGGCTAAATTATGTAATAGCCTATGCCAGAATAGGGGAAGAAGCTTATTTTTTAGATGCTACAGATGAGTTTAGTGATATTAATGTGCTTCCAATAAAGGATTATAATTGGAAAGGTATATATATTGATAACGAAAACAGAAAATGGAATCTTATAGATATCAAGCAACCAGAGCAGTCAAAAGAGCAATATATGGTAGACACCAAGATAAATGAAGATGGTAGTATTGAAGGTCATTTAAGTTCAAGGTGTTCTAAACACAGTGCCTTAAAAATAAGAAAAAAATTCAAGGATAGGGATTTGGATGCTTTTATAGCTGAAAGGGAATCGGCACTGGATAACATAGAGGTTTCAGAATATAAATTAGAAAATGCAGACCATTATGAAGGATTTGTAAATGAATCTTTCGATTTTTATTATGAAAATGGGGTGGATGTTGCAGGTAATAAATTATTCTTTAATCCTTTTATGTTCTTTAAGATGGAAGAAAACCCTTTTAAAGAAGATAAAAGAGAATACCCCATTGATTTTGGAGCACCTTTCAGCCAGAATTATATCATAAAAATACAACTTCCCGAAGGGTATACTATTGAGTCCCAACCAGAACCAGTTGCTATGAAAATGCCAAAAGATTTGGGTAAATTTGTCTACAGAATGAGACCAGTTGGGAATAGCTTACAATTGTTGGTTAATTTTGAAATAAATCAAGCCATGATTACTACAATAGATTATCCATTTTTAAAACAATTATTCCACCAAATGATTATTAAAGAGGCAGAACAAGTAGTACTAACAAAAGCATAATGGATATAAAAAACGCTCAAAAAATAGTTGATGATTGGATAAAGCAACATGGGGTACGTTACTTTAGTGAGCTTACCAACATGGCACAACTTACAGAAGAAGTAGGCGAGGTTGCCAGAATCATAGCGAGACGTTATGGAGAACAAAGTGAGAAAGAGAGTGATAAGGACAAGGACTTAGGTGAGGAATTGGCAGATGTACTTTTTGTAGTGTTATGTCTTGCTAACCAAACAGGGGTAGATTTGCAAAAAGCCTTTGATAAAAGGATGGATAAAAAAGCAAAGCGAGACCATGATAGGCATCATAATAACCAGAAATTGCGATAATTTATAATTATATTTGACGCTTCTAATTTTAGAAGCGTTTTTTAATGGATATTACTCTACAAAAATCAACAATACAAAAGCAATCCTCTATAGAGATAACAGGCTCTAAAAGTGAGTCTAACCGATTACTTTTATTGCAGGCACTTTTTCCGAAAATCGAATTAAAAAATGTGTCTAACTCTGATGATAGTAATTTAATGGCTAAGGCACTAGCTTCAAAGGAAGAAGTAGTAGATATCCACCATGCAGGTACGGCAATGCGTTTTTTAACTGCATATTTTGCGGTTCAAGAAGGTAGAAAAACCATACTTACCGGGTCTAAACGCATGAAAGAGCGCCCCATTAAAATTTTGGTAGATGCTCTAAGAGAACTAGGGGCTGAAATACAGTATGTTGAAAATGATGGTTTTCCTCCAATACAAATAATAGGAAAGAAGCTTTTAAAGCACCAAGTAACTCTAAAAGCCAATGTGAGCAGTCAATATATATCTGCTTTAGTATTGATCGCTTCTAAATTAGAGAAAGGTATTGAATTGACTTTGGATGGCGATATTACCTCCGTGCCGTACATCAATATGACGTTAAGTCTACTAAATGAAATAGGGGTTAAAACCTCTTTTAAAGACAACCTTATAAAAGTATATCCATCAAAAGCACAGCCAAAACCATTAGTAGTAGAATCTGATTGGTCTTCGGCCTCCTATTATTTCAGTATTGCTGCCCTTAGTCCTGTAGGGACACGAATACAACTTTCCTCCTACAAAAAGAACTCATTACAAGGCGATTCTTGTTTGGTTGACATTTACAAGCATTTTGGAGTAACATCAACGTTTAACGACAACGTTATTACACTGCAAAAGACAGCTAAAAACATTGAGTCTTTAACATTAGATTTAAAAAACGCTCCGGATATAGCGCAAACTATTACGGTTACCTGTTTTGTGTTAGGAATTCCATGTGATTTAACAGGGTTACACACCTTAAAAATTAAAGAAACGGATAGGCTAGTAGCTTTAAAAACAGAGATTGAAAAACTAGGCGGAGCAGTTGAAATTACAGATAAGTCGTTACATCTAAAAGCATCCACAAACATAAAGCCTATGGTAAAAGTTGCCACATACAACGATCATAGAATGGCAATGGCTTTTGCACCAGTAGCTCTTAAACAAGACATTGTTATTGAAGACGCAGGTGTGGTTTCAAAAAGTTATCCCACATTTTGGGAAGATTTAAAAACTATTGGTTTTAAAATTTCAGAATAATAATCAGTCATTTACTTGACAACCCCTATACTCAGGTTGTATATTTGCAACTTTGTAAAAATTACTTAAACACATAATCCATGAAATTATCGAACTTCGGTTTTGATTTGCCAGCAGAATTATTAGCAGAGTACCCTTCAGAAAATAGAGATGAATCTCGTTTAATGGTCTTAAATAGAAAAGAACAAACGATAGAACACAAGCAGTTTAAGGATCTCATTAACTATTTTGATGAAGATGATGTGATGATTCTCAACAATACCAAAGTATTTCCAGCGCGTTTATATGGAAATAAGGAAAAAACAGGAGCTAGGATAGAGGTGTTTTTATTGAGGGAATTAAATGAAGAACAACGTCTTTGGGACGTATTGGTAGATCCAGCAAGAAAAATAAGAATTGGTAATAAACTATATTTTGGGGATGATGAAAGCTTGGTGGCTGAGGTAATAGACAATACTACATCCAGAGGACGTACATTACGTTTTTTATATGATGGCTCATACAAAGAATTTAGAATAAAACTTAGGGAGCTTGGGGAAACACCATTACCAAAGTATATAAAAAGGGATGTAGAACCAGACGATGAAGAGCGCTACCAAACCATATATGCCAAAAATGAAGGAGCAGTAGCTGCACCAACAGCAGGATTACATTTCTCTAAGCACTTATTAAAACGTCTTGAAATTAAAGGGATAAATTTTGCCGAAGTTACTTTACATGTAGGTTTAGGTACATTTAATCCAGTAGAGGTGGAAGATTTATCTAAGCACAAAATGGACAGCGAGGAGATAAAAATAGGTCCTCAAGCGGTAGATATCATAAACACTGGTATAACAAATAAAAAACGTGTGTGTGCAGTAGGTACAACAGCAATGCGTACTATAGAAAGTGCAGTGTCATCTAGTGGAATGCTAAATGAAATGGATGGTTGGACTAACAAATTTATATTCCCACCATACGATTTTAGCATAGCAAACTGCATGGTAACCAATTTTCATACACCAAAATCTACATTACTAATGATGATTTCAGCATTTGCAGGGCATGATTTTGTAATGGAAGCGTATCACGAAGCCATCAAAGAGAAATACAAATTTTACAGTTATGGCGATGCCATGTTAATTTTATAAAAAAGAGTCCTGCAAAAAGCAGGACTTTTTCTTTATGTGCTTGAATACATAAGATGCTATTTAATCATTTAAAAAGCTCAAAATCTTTACGACTCTCTCTAGCGTCACAATTGTAATTCGTAGTTCAAACCCAATTAATTCGTAAAACCTTTCACTATTTTTGTAATTGCAAATGAGTACTTTAAAAAAAGACATACGTGCATTAACAAAAGAACAGCTTAGAGATTTCTTTATAAATCAAGGGGATAAAGCTTTTCGAGGCAATCAAGTTTACGAATGGTTGTGGCAAAAATCGGCGCATAGTTTTGAGGAAATGACAAACATTTCTAAAGAAACACGACAAATGTTGGAAGATAACTTTGTAATAAATCACATTCGTGTAGATACCATGCAGCGCAGTAGTGATGGCACTATTAAAAATGCTGTAAAACTCCACGATGGCTTGGTGGTAGAATCTGTTTTAATACCAACAGCTACAAGAACAACAGCATGTGTGTCCAGCCAAGTAGGATGTAGTTTAGACTGTCGGTTTTGTGCAACAGCACGTCTAAAACGTATGCGTAATCTTAACCCAGATGAAATTTACGATCAAGTAGTAGCTATTGATAAAGAGAGTAGGTTATACCATAATCGACCATTAAGTAATATTGTATTTATGGGTATGGGTGAGCCCTTGATGAATTACAATAATGTGTTAAAAGCCATAGATAAGATTACCTCAGATGAAGGACTAGGAATGTCACCAAAGCGTATAGTAGTTTCTACATCAGGAGTTCCAAAAATGATAAAGAAAATAGCAGATGACGGCGTAAAGTTTAAGCTTGCGGTGTCCCTACATTCTGCAATAGACGAGGTGCGAACCTCTATTATGCCATTTAATGAAACCTTTCCTCTAGCAGATCTAAGGGAGGCTTTAGAGTATTGGTATGCTAAAACCAAAAATAGAATTACTTACGAATATGTAGTTTGGAAAGGTATAAACGATAAAAGAAAAGATGTAGATGCATTAGTGCAGTTTTGCAAGTTTGCCCCCAGTAAAGTAAATTTAATTGAATACAATCCCATAGATGATGGCGAATTTCAACAGGCAGATTCCAGAGCTATTGATATGTATCAAAACGTATTAGAAGCCAACAATATCACAGTAACTATTCGTAGAAGTAGAGGAAAAGATATTGATGCTGCCTGTGGGCAATTAGCAAATAAATCTTAACAAATGGTATATTTGCAAACTCGATGAAGATAGTAGAGCAAATAAAACAACCCATAGCTTACGAAATGGAACTTTTTGAACAAAAGTTTCAACTCTCCATGTCAAGTAAAGTGGCTCTGCTTAATAGGATTACGCATTACATAGTAAATCGAAAAGGGAAGCAAATGCGCCCTATGTTTGTGTTTTTGGTAGCAAAAATGGTATCCGAAGGCGAGGTAAGCGAACGTACCTACCGAGGTGCTTCAGTAATAGAACTAATTCACACAGCTACTTTGGTACATGATGATGTTGTAGATGATAGTAACCGTAGGAGAGGGTTTTTCTCAGTAAATGCACTTTGGAAAAATAAAATTGCTGTTTTAATTGGAGATTATCTGCTATCAAAAGGATTATTGCTATCCATTGATAATAACGATTTTGATTTATTGAAAATCATATCAATTGCTGTTCGTGAAATGAGTGAAGGCGAATTGTTACAAATTGAAAAAGCCAGAAAATTAGATATAACCGAAGATGTATATTACGAAATAATTCGTCAAAAAACAGCAACTTTAATTGCTGCTTGCTGTAGTTTAGGAGCTGCTTCGGTAAAGCCGAAATCTAAACATGTAGACACTATGCGTAAGTTTGGAGAGCTAATAGGGATGGCGTTTCAGATAAAAGACGATTTGTTTGATTATGGGGAAACCCAAATAGGTAAACCTACGGGAATAGATATTAAGGAACAAAAAATGACATTACCCTTAATTTATGCTATAAATCATGCTAATAAAAGGGATAAAAAATGGTTGATTAACTCCATTAAAAATTACAATAAAGACAAAAAAAGAGTAAAAGAAGTGATTGCCTTTGTTAAAGATAATGGAGGTTTAGATTATGCTGTCAAAAAAATGAAGTCTTTCCAAGAGCAAGCACTTAAACTGTTAGAAGATTATCCAGATTCAGAATACAAAAATTCACTAGAATTGATGGTAAATTATGTAATTGATAGGAAGAAGTAACTATTTATAGATTAATTTAGTTTTTTAATTCTTTTTCTAAGTGATCTAAATATAAAATGCCGTTAAGATGATCTATTTCATGCTGAAAAATTACTGCGGTAAACCCCACTACAGTTTCAGTTTTTTGCACCCCATCCATAGTATCATATGTTATAATAATCTCTTGAGCACGACTATTCAAAGTTTCACTTCTGTTTGGAATAGATAGGCAACCTTCGCGAACAGTTTGTTTTTGTTGAGAATAGGTGTCAATTTTTGGATTGAGATATACTTCAAAAGGTAGGTTGTCTTTATCTAAACGTTGTACCCAAATTATATTTTTTAAAATACCTACTTGCGGTGCAGCGATACCAACACCTAGAGACATACTATCTGTTACTGTAGCGTACAAACGCTTAACAAATGTTTTTAATATAATATCGTTTGGGTTTGGTTTTATGTAAGTACTCTTGGCTCGTAAAAGTAAAGAATCGGCTTTATTAGAGATTTTGTATACACGCATAGGGGTTAAACTGTCCTTATTTGTGATACGTTCCTTTTCATCTGATGAAAAGGAAGACGTTTTTATATGTTTAGCGCCAGAGCAACCATAAACTAAAAGTATACCAAACACAAAAACAACAACTTTTTTCATAAGGATTATATAATTAATAACCGATAATCAACTTACCATTCATTAATACGGTTAGAATCCAATTTAATAAAAATAAACAGTAAAATAGTGAATGCCCATAAACCAGACCCACCATAACTAAACATTGGTAGAGGAATACCAATTGTAGGGATTAAACCCATTACCATGCCAATATTAACCATGAAGTGAATAAAAATAATTGAGGCCACGCCATAGCCATATATACGACTGAACTGTGATTTTTGAAGTTCGGCTAAATGTAAAATTCTAAGTATGAGTAATACATATAGTACAACAACAAAAGTGGTGCCCATAAATCCCCATTCCTCTCCTACGGTACTAAAAATATAATCGGTATGTTGCTCTGGTACAAACTTGCCAGTAGTACGGGTGCCTTCCATGAAGCCTTTTCCTGTAAAACCTCCAGAACTTATTGCTTTTTCAGATTCGTTGAGGTTATAGGCAAACGTACGTTTCATAGCCTCTAGTTTTTCGGGGTCTTTTTCTAGGCCTAACCATAAGCTGATACGGTCTTGCTGATGCGGTTTTAGTATACTTTTGTAAAAAAATTGTATACCAAAACTTAAGGAAGCACTTATAATAATTGCAAACACACTTTGGAATTTAGAAGCTTTACGTTTGCTAAAAAAGAATAGAAATAGCACTACTAAAGTAGCTATAACAGTAGTAACTATTGCACCAAATTTGAGTGCAAGTATAGAGAGTAGTACTATCAAACCACCAATGATAAGATATGCTTTTGGTAAGCCTTCACGGTATAACACAAAAAAGAAAGCACCATAAACAACAGTACTCCCAGTATCATTTTGTAATAAAACTAAAATGGCAGGAATAAGTATAATAAGGAACGTACGAAACTGGTCTTTTAGTGTGTTTATATCCGTGTTCAAATCACTTATATACTTAGCAATAGCTAGAGCGGTAGCGGCTTTGGCAAATTCACTAGGTTGAAGGGTAAAACTTCCTATGGCGTACCATGAGGTAGCACCATTCACATTTTTTCCAAAAAGGAAAAGCCCTATAAGGGATAGCATTGAAATAATATAAAAAATACTTGCAAAGCGTTCATAGAACTTGGCATCAATAGCTAAAAGTAATACTATAAGTATTAGAGTTAAGCAGATAAAAGCCAGTTGTTTCCCAAAGGGTTGCGTGAAATCGAAATAGTTAATATTAGTTCCTGAGTGTGAGGCAGATAAAATATTAAGCCAACCAAAACCTACCAAAAGTAGAAAAAGAACAATGGTAGCCCAATCGAATTTAAAATATCTATTTGATTCTCTAACCATTAGTTAGCAGCTGCGTTAAGTTGGTTTAACTTTCGTTTTAAACGGTAGTATTCTGGCTCTTCAACAATTTGTAATTGCGTTTTACCATTAATATTAAAAGGAACTCCTGAATAAGGTTTGGCATATTCGTTTTCTAAGGAGTGCTTTAAAAGCCATTCTTCCAAGTCTGTTCTGGTAATATGCCCTTTAATGTGCTTTTCAATCATTAAACTTGCTACTTTCCCGGCAAAACGACTACCCCAATACCCATTTTCAACAAAAACCGCTATAGCAATCTTGGGGTCGTATTTAGGAGCAAATGCTACAAAAATAGAATGGTCTGTTAGTTGTGTTCTTACACTATCAATAATCGCAAAGTTTTCTACGGTGCCAGTCTTACCACAAATGTCAATCCCTTTAATGTTTAAGAATTTTGCTGTTCCGTTTTTGTAAACAGCATGCATCCCTTCAATTACGGGTTCAAAATGAGCTTTGTCTATCGTAGTATATTTTGGCTTTGTAAAATTATCTGGCAGTGTCTCATCCTCAATATTTTTAATAATATGTGGTGTGTAATAATACCCTCTGTTGGCAATAGCACAGGTCATATTAGCTAGTTGTATAGGTGTAGTAGCTACCTCTCCTTGACCTATCGCATTAGAGATGGTATACGTTGAATAGAATGTTTTAGGATACGCATGTTTATAATACGCTCTATCTGGCATACGTCCTTTTTGACCTACATGCAAATCATTATTTAAAAAGTTACCAAGCCCAAAACTTTGTGCATGTTTGCTCCAAGCATCAATTCCTTCAGATGCATTACCAGATTTATCTAAAATACGTCTATATGTAGTAGCAAAATAAGCATTACAAGATTCTTGTATGCCGGTAATCATATTATTGCGCCTTCCTCTATAACAGTGACATTTCATAAAGCGGTTGCCATATTTATAACCAGCATAACAAGTGATTTTTTCATCAGGTGTAATAACATCTTCTTGTAAACCAATTAAAGCATTCATAAGTTTAAAAGGCGAACCCGGTGCGTAAACACCCTGAATACTTCTATTAAATAATGGATTAGCAATTTTGTCACGTAGTAACTTGGTAAAGTTTTTTGAACGCTCCCTACCCACCAGGATATTAGGATCGTAAGTAGGTGCAGCCACCATGGCTAAAATTTCTCCGGAAGAGGGCTCAAGGGCAATTACACCACCACGTTTGTTTTCCATGAGCAGTTCGCCATAAGCTTGTAAGTTTGCATCAATGGTTATGGTTATATCTTTGCCTTGTTCAGGAAGGGAATCAAACTTACCATCTTTGTATGGACCAATATCTTTGTTAAATCTGTCTCTTAAAATACGCTTAATACCTTTAACGCCTCTCAAGGTTTTTTCGTAAGAAGCTTCTACTCCATTTTTTCCTTTTAAATCTCCCATTTGGTAGTAAGGATCGTTCTTTATATCTCTGTTGTTTACTTCTCCAATATCTCCTAGTACGTTAGCTCCAATAGTGGTTTCATATTTTCTTAAAGGTCTTTTTTGAATGTAGAAACCTTCAAACTTCCGCATTTTTTCTTGAAGTACTGCGTAATCTTCTTTTGAAAGTTGGGGAACAAAGGGGGAGGCTAACCTAGGTGAGTATCTCGTGGCACGCTCTAGTTTTTTATCGTAAGTTTCTCGTGATATTTTTAAAAGCTTACAAAACTCATCAACATCAAAATTGCCAACTTCTCGCGGAATTACCATAACATCATAAGAAGGTTGGTTGCCTACTAAAAGTTTTCCATTTCTGTCATACACAAAACCGCGTTTTGGGTAATCCCAAACTTTTCGTATAGCATTGTCGTCATGTAAACTATTTGACCTTCCTTTGTAAATTTGGAGATAAAATAGTCTGCCAATAAAGGTAATACCACATAAAATTACCAATAAAAAAAGTAAAAATTGCCTCATTAGTGTTTTCGACTAAAAATGATTGAAATCAATGTAATCATTACAATAGTAAATATACTTGAGAATAACGTTTTTTGAAACACCATTAGTATTCTTGAAATACTAAATATTTCTAGGGAAAATAAAATAATATGATGTAATAAAGTTAACAAAGCTATATAAATCAGTTTTGCTCCAAAGTCGGTATTATCAAACTTTACATTATTATGCTCGTACATGGTACCAAAGGCAAACTTTAAAAAAACAGGTCTTGCATAGGCAATAAAAACTGAGGCACATGTATGGATCCCACCTGAATCAGAAAACATATCAATCGCTAAACCCATAAAAAAAGCAAGAACTAAAAATAAAAGGCGGTTATTTTTTATGGGAAAGAAAATAATAAAAATGATGTATACGTAAGGATTGATATAACCCAAAAAATTGATATGGTTAAACAGTATTACCTGAAATAATACAAGCAAAATAAACCTAATACTTTGTCCAGTTATAATACTATTCATTCGTGTTTTCTAGTAAAGATTCAATTTCTTGTTTGTTAGTGTTTTCAATGATGTAAACATGTTCAATATTTGTCATGTCATTAAACAATTGTACATCAATTTCGTAGAAATTTTCAGTAGCGTCTAGTTTGAAATTTAGTACAGTGCCAACAGGTATGTTTTTAGGGAAAATTAAAGATTGCCCAGAGGTAACAATGGTATCACCTTTAGAAACAGGAGCTATTTTTTCTACATCAATTAGTTGAATAATATTTGGAGCATTCGTATTCCAAGTTAACGAACCTATATGCCCAGATTTTTTAAGCGTAGCACTTATGCTGCTTTTAGAATTTAAAATGGAAATTACCTTGGCGTAATTATTAGAAACATCGTCTATAATACCCACAATGCCTAAAGAAGAAATAACACCAAAATCTTCTTTAATACTATCGTTCTTGCCTCTATTTATCAATAAAAAATTATTGGTTAAATTGTAGCTATTACGAATAACATTGGCCGAAGTGTATTTATAATTTATTGGTGCAAACTCATCATTGGTAATAGAATCATCCGTTTTGCTGTTGAATAATAATTCATTTAGACGTCTGTTTTCCTCCGCCAATAGTTGATTTTGAGATTTTAAGTCAAAATAAGCGTTAATATTATTAACTGAATTGTAAACACCACCACTTAAAAAATTAGCAGAACTAACAAACTTGCTTTTGTGATAAGAGTGGGATTGGATGGTAAAAATAAGACCAATACCAAAAAGCAATAGGAACAATAAAAAATTTTTGTTCCTTATTATAAAGTTTATAATCTGTTGCATAGTTTATCAGCCTAATTGTTAATGGTTGTATTTTGGGCGTTACCACGCTTTGGCGTGGTCGGGCTTTCCACTATATCTTTTTTGCTACAAAATGCAAAAAAGGATGCCGTTGCAATCCCTAACGCATAAGATGCATTTGTGGATTTTAAAATAACGTCCTTAAACATATCACAGCGTTTTTAAAAAGGGTTTACTTTATCAATACACTTTTATATTTAGGTAAGTTTTTAAGTGTAATACCTGTACCTCTAACAACAGCTCTTAAAGGGTCTTCGGCAATATAAACAGGTAAATCTGTTTTTTGCGATAATCGTTTGTCTAAACCGCGCAGCATGGATCCTCCACCAGCTAAATAAATACCTGTATTGTATATGTCTGCGGCTAATTCAGGAGGTGTTTGTCCTAACGTTTCCATTACTGCATCTTCAATTCTCAAAATTGATTTATCAAGTGCTTTTGCAATTTCTCTAAAAGAAATTGAAACTTGTTTTGGTTTTCCAGTCAATAGGTCGCGTCCTTGAACACTCATATCTTCTGGAGGTAATTCTAAATCTTCAGTTGCAGCACCAATTTGTATTTTAATTTTTTCAGCAGTACGCTCTCCAACGTATAAGTTATGTTGGGTGCGCATATAATACACAATATCGTTGGTAAACACATCTCCTGCGATTTTAACAGATTTGTCACAAACAATACCCCCAAGGGCTATCACGGCAATTTCAGTAGTACCGCCACCTATATCTACAACCATATTTCCTTTTGGTTGCATGATATCAACACCAATACCTATTGCAGCAGCCATAGGTTCGTGTATTAAGTATACTTCCTTTCCGTTAACGCGTTCTGCACTTTCTTTTACAGCACGCATTTCTACTTCGGTAATACCAGAAGGAATACAAATAACCATTCTAAGAGCAGGAGTGAAAAACTTCTTTTTTAATGCAGGAATGTTTTTGATAAACATACTTATCATTTGCTCAGAAGCATCAAAATCAGCAATCACTCCATCTTTCAAAGGACGAATGGTTTTAATGTTTTCATGGGTTTTTCCTTGCATTAAACTCGCTTCCTGTCCTACAGCAATAATTTTATTGTTAACCCTGTCTCTGGCTACGATAGAAGGAGCGTCCACAACAACTTTATCGTTGTGAATAATCAAGGTATTAGCAGTACCTAAATCAATAGCTATGTCTTCGGTTAGGAAGTCAAAAAATCCCATATGATGTAAGAAGTTTAAAGTGGTTTAAAAACGAATCCCGTAAAAGTAATAAAAGTTCATAAATATTTAAGTTTAATAGTATATCAAAATATTTAAAATCGAAAATATCTCCCTATTTGATACGCTTTGTCTAAGTGATACATTACTCTTTTTACTGAGAAAAGTCAATTTTAACATTTGTTTTTTCAAAATGTAAGATAGCTAACATTTTGAATCATTGTTGGTTGTTAGTTTTATCAATCAATAATTAACAAATAGAAAAATCAAAATGAAAAAAGAATTACCCACGTGGAATTTTATGAAAAAGTGTTTTTTGATGATATGCTTCTTAGGAGTATTATTTCATGCAAATGCAACAGACGTTAGGTTTACTCATGTAGATCCAACATCAGATGTTTTAACCATTACAAATCCTGGGATGACGTTAGTAAATTTAACAGATTACCAGTTATGTTTAGGTCCAGGTACATATGTGCAAATAGGGTCGCTCACACCAATAAGTGGTAGTATTATGCTGTCAGCTGGGGCAAATGTAACTTTATCATACACTATGGACGATGCCATGGATGGTTTAAGTTTATTTAGTAATAGTAGCTTTGGATCATCAAATCCTACTGATTTAATTGATTATGTACAATGGGGGGCTGGTAGTCAGCCTCGTGTGTCGCAAGCGGTAACAGCGGGAAGATGGGATAGTACTAGTAATTTTGTTTCAGGAAATGCGCCTTACACAACTACAACAGGCGGTTCTGCTACTTCATGGAGTGCTTGTAATGCGGAAGGCGGAGCCATCCAAATATCAGGAACTACAGACACTACAGCAGAGATCTGTGTAGGCGAAGGGGTAGTAGATGGAATAGAAGTAGAATTTGTAGATGCAGGCGTATTGAGCGGTGATTCATCAACATGGGTAATAACCGATCAAGCCACAGGCGATATTTTAGGAGCGCCAGCCACCCAACCAGCAGGCGGGTTTAGTTTAGAGGGCGCACCAACAGGTATATGTGATATCTGGTATTTAAGATATACAGGCGATATAGGCTTAGGTAGCGCAACGAATGTTGCAGATTTAAGTGGGTGTTTTGATCTATCCAACCCGATATCAGTGTCGAGAAATGCAGTAAATGGAGGTGCAATCCGAATTGCAGGTACTACAGATACCACGGCAGAGATCTGCGTAGGGGAAGGTACCGATGATTTAATAGCAGTAGAGTTTGACGATTCTGTGGCCCGTTCAGGAGATAATGCTACATGGGTAATCACGGATCAAGCCACAGGTACTATATTAGGAGCCCCAGCCACGCAACCAGCAGGCGGGTTTAGTTTAGAGGGAGCACCAACGGGTGTATGTGATATTTGGTACTTGAGATATACAGGCGATATAGGCTTAGGCAGCGCAACGAATGTTGCAGATTTAAGTGGCTGTTTCGATCTATCCAACCCAATATCAGTGTCGAGAAATGCAGTTAACGGTGGGGCTATCCAAATTGCAGGTACTACAGATACCACGACAGAGATCTGCGTAGGGGAAGGCACAGATGATTTAATAGCCGTAGAGTTTGACGATTCCATAGCACGTTCAGGCGATAGTGCCACATGGGTAATCACGGATCAAGCAACTGGCGATATTTTGGGAGCCCCAGCAACCCAACCAGTAGGCGGGTTTAGTTTAGAGGGCGCCCCAACAGGTATCTGTGACATCTGGTATTTAAGATACACAGGCGATATAGGTTTAGCAACAGCAACCAACGTATCAGATTTGAGTGGATGTTTCGATTTATCGAATCCAATATCAGTGTCAAGAAATGCAGTAAATGGAGGTGCAATCCGAATTGCAGGTACTACAGATACCACAGCAGAGATCTGCGTGGGAGAAGGTACCGATGATTTGATAGCAGTAGAGTTTGACGATTCTGTGGCCCGTTCAGGCGATAGTGCCACATGGGTAATCACAGACCAGGCCACAGGCGATATTTTAGGAGCCCCAGCCACGCAACCAGTAGGCGGGTTTAGTTTAGAGGGCGCACCAACAGGTATATGTGATATCTGGTATTTAAGATATACAGGCGATATAGGCTTAGGCAGCGCAACGAATGTTGCAGACTTAAGCGGCTGTTTCGATCTATCCAACCCAATATCAGTGTCGAGAAATGCAGTTAACGGTGGGGCTATCCAAATCGCAGGTACTACAGATACCACGGCAGAGATCTGCGTAGGGGAAGGCACAGATGATTTAATAGCCGTAGAGTTTGACGATTCCATAGCACGTTCAGGCGATAGTGCCACATGGGTAATCACGGATCAAGCCACGGGAGAGATTTTAGGTGCTCCAGCCACACAACCAGTAGGCGGGTTTAGTTTAGAAGCTGCCCCAGCAGGTATCTGTGATATTTGGTATTTAAGATATACAGGAGATATAGGTTTAGGTAGTGCGACTTATGTGTCAGATTTAAGTGGATGTTTTGATCTTTCAAATGCTATTTCAGTAACGAGATTAACAGGGACAGACTGTGATAATATTTGCGATACTCAAGGCGGAGCCATCCAAATCGCAGGTACAACAGATACTACAGCGGAGATATGTGTAGGAGAAGGGGTAGTAGATGGGATAGAAGTAGAATTTGTAGATGCAGGCGTATTGAGTGGCGATTCATCTACATGGGTAATCACGGATCAAGCTACAGGAGATATTTTGGGAGCCCCAGCCACGCAACCAGCAGGCGGTTTTAGTTTAGAAGGTGCCCCATCAGGAATCTGTGACATCTGGTATTTAAGATATACAGGCGATATAGGCCTAGGTAGCGCAACGAATGTTGCAGACTTAAGTGGCTGTTTCGACCTATCTAACCCAATCTCAGTATCAAGAAATGCAGTAAATGGTGGAGCGATTCAAATCGCAGGTACTACAGATACTACGACAGAGATATGCGTAGGCGAGGGTACCGATGATTTGATAGCCGTAGAGTTTGACGATTCGGTAGCACGTTCAGGCGATAATGCTACATGGGTAATCACGGATCAAGCCACAGGAGATATTTTAGGAGCGCCAGCAACCCAACCAGCAGGCGGTTTTAGTTTAGAGGGTGCACCAACAGGAATCTGTGACATCTGGTACTTGAGATACACAGGCGATATAGGCCTAGGTAGCGCAACGAATGTTGCAGACTTAAGTGGCTGTTTCGATCTGTCTAACCCAATCTCAGTATCAAGAAATGCAGTAAATGGTGGAGCGATACAAATTGCAGGCACTACAGATACCACAGCAGAGATTTGCGTGGGCGAAGGCACCGATGATTTAATAGCTGTAGAGTTTGAAGATTCGGTAGCACGTTCAGGTGATAGTGCCACATGGGTAATCACTGATCAAGCCACAGGAGAGATTTTAGGTGCTCCAGCTACACAACCAGCAGGCGGTTTTAGTTTAGAGGGTGCCCCAGCGGGTGTTTGTGATATCTGGTATTTAAGATACACAGGAGATATTGGTTTAGGAAGTGCGACTTATGTGTCTGATTTGAGTGGATGTTTTGATCTTTCAAATGCTATTTCTGTAACACGATTAACAGGAACGGATTGTAGCTCACTATCAACAAACGATTTTGAAACTAATTTTAATGTGTCGTTATATCCAAACCCTACTCATTCCTCTGTTACCATTAGTTATAAAGGAAACAATAGTCTGAATTTAAATATTAAAGTTTTTGATATTTTAGGAAAACAACATATTCAGACTTCTACATCTACAAGTAATAGAATGACGTTAGATTTAAGTCAGCTTTCTAACGGTACATATTTTTTAAATATTACCGATGAGGATTCTGGAAGTAGTATAACGAAAAGAGTAGTTAAAAATTAAAATAGTCATAATTATACAATTTAAAAGAGCATTTACGAATGCTCTTTTTTTATGTCTAAAAATACGTTTTAACCTATTTATTTGCATTTAATCGATATATTTTATACTATTGGATGATTTTAAAATAAAAAATAATTACAATCATTAATCTAAAACCCCAAATTTATCATGAGTACATCAATTTTAAGTGTAACTACTCCACCAGGAGTACCTATAGACCAAACCTTGGTAAACATCACAAATTTAAATTCTCAAATCGAATTTGATTACAATTCATCAAGTATAAAACCCTTGCCACCGCTTGTGCAAGTAAGTTTTAGTGCAGAGGGAAATTTACAAGTAAGTGCAGTAGTATTTGTAGCGTCTTCTGAAACACCAAACTTATCTGCTGTAAATCAAGAATCTGTTATTTCTGATTCTGGCGAAACACAATTGGACTTTTTCATTATTTATGATGCGCCAGAGCAGAGCTGTCAAACTTTTAATGCTTATCGTGTTGATTTTGTAGTTGAAAATCCTCCGTCTGATTTAGTACAAATAGAAACCTTTTTATGGGATAGTGATCCGGTTACATCTAGAGGTACAGTTACGGGAGTACAAGGAAAATAAGATTCTCATCATTAAAGAAACAAAAACCGCAAGTGAACCTTGCGGTTTTTTTTTGAATATATTTGTTTTTTGCTCTCTCAATATGAAAAGAATCATAAAGTTTAGCATATTACTTTTATTTCTACTTTTTAGATTTTATTTGTCTTCTCAAGAAGCAACCCAAAATGATGTATTTCGTTCTGAAATTCTAAAAAAGGCAAATCAACATAAATCTGATGTAGACTTTTATAAGTCCGCATCTTTTTTTGTAGAAGAGGAATGGGACTCCACATTGGTATACGCCATGCGCTATCTTAATACAGTTAAGCAAAATATTGATTTGACTAATTATAGCCATTACTTTAGAGGATTTAGTTTTCAAAGCAAAAGCATATATCAAGAAGCTGAGAGAGAATTTAAACTAATATCTCCTGAATTTGAGTATTATCCATTAGTTAAAATGCGTTTGGGGCAGATTGCTTTGGAGCAGCATGAGTTTGAAAAAGCAATATCTTATTTTAAGGAATTAATAGAATCTCCCAAGGACGGTAATAATTTTTTTATAAGAAAGGGGGATATACTCGAAAATATTGGATTATGCTATTTGCACCTAAAAAACTTTAATAAAGCAGAGCCTTATTTGTTACAAAGTGCAAAAGACAGGGAGCTAAAAAAAGATACTTTGGCTTTAATACTAACATATGGTAATATTGCTAATTTATATTACGAGCAATATAAAGACGACATGGCGATTCCATATTTTGAAAAGGCATACCGTCTTTCTAAAAATATTAAAGCTTTTAATGAAAAACTGTTGACATCCATGAATATGGCAGTAGTTGAGGAAAATCGAAAAAACTTTCAAAAAGCTCTAGTTTATAGAAAAGAATACGAACAATGGAAAGATTCTTTAAATGATCAAAATAAAATATATGAAGTAGCCCAAATTGAAAAGGAATTTGCAGTTAAGCAAAAACAACAGGAAGTGAACTTATTAGAGGCAGAAAATAAAGCAAAAGTCAAGGAACGCAATAGTTTGCTATATTCTGTAGTAACACTTTTAATTTTGTTAGGCGTAACCTTTTACTTTTACAAGGAAAAAAATAAAACTAATAAAATTATTCTTGCCCAAAAAGCGCGTCTAGACGAACTTAATGCCGCAAAAGATAAATTGTTTTCCATTGTAAGTCACGATTTAAGATCCTCGGTAAATGCTTTAAAAATGAGTAATACTAAGTTGCTAGATAATATTGAAACCAAAGACCTCAATACTATTAAAGGAGCTCTGCAAAACAATAGTAGTATTGTAAACGGTGCCTATAACTTGTTAGATAATTTATTGCATTGGGCACTATTGCAAACTAAACAATCCTATTTCCATATTGAACCATTACGCTTGTTTTTTATAGTAGAGCAAGTAGCATATAATTACAAAGCTATAATGGAAGATAAAGGTATTGATTTTTCTACGTCAATTTTAAAAACCGATAAAGTGTTTGCAGACCAAGAATCACTTAAAATAGTATTGCGAAACTTACTGGATAATGCTATAAAATTTTCTGAGGCTAACGATAGCATCAAAGTTTACACAGAACATCCAAATGATACCTATTGCAATTTAATAGTTGAAGATAGTGGTTTAGGTATGAGTAAAACCACACTCGAAGCCTTACAAAAGGATACAAGGACATTTGCTAAAAAAGAGCATGAAGATACTATTGGTACAGGTTTAGGTATACAACTCTGTAAATCTTACATCAAAAAGAACAATGGTAAGTTTACAATAGAGAGCACATTAGGAAAAGGAACTAAAATGGTCGTATCTTTACCAAAAACTACACCAAATGCATAAGGTAAATGTCTTAATAATTGAAGATACACCTGACGAAAGTAATGCGCTTGTTACAACCTTAAAAGTCTATAATTATAATATTGTTGGGGTGGCAACCACATTTTCGGATGCATTACAATTATTTCATAGTAACCCTGTAGATATAGCGGTTGTAGATATTTTTTTAAATGGAAATCCTGAGGGTATCACATTTGCAGAAACAATTAATGCCACACCAAATGCATCAATACCTTTTGTGTTTTTGACGAGCAGTACTGATAGGGCTATATTTGAACGTGCTAAACTTACACAGCCTTTTAGTTTTTTAATGAAGCCTTTTAATGAGCTAGAGATTTTATATGCTTTAGAAATGGCAGTAGAAAAATTTTATAAACAGCCAGATGTGTTTTTAAGTGAGGCTGAAGATACCATCATAAGTGACGAATATCTCTTCATAAAAAAAGGAAAATCACTTAAAAAAGTGTATACAAAAGATATTATTTGTATTGAAGTGGAAGAAAGGTATTGTAATATCATATCGGAGCAAGATAAGTTTGTCATCTTAATTTCACTAACAAAACTCCTTAAGTTGTTAGATAATAATGTGTTCTGTAGAACGCACCGTAATTTCATTGTGAATATTAATAAAATTGAAGAAATAATACCTGCTGATAACCTTATTTTACTTTCAGGAAACCACAAAGTAACTTTAAGCGAAACCTACAAGGACCTTTTAAAAAGACTAACAACGCTTAGGTAACATCGTTTTGCGTAGAACAACATAATCTTCTTCTTTTACAATTAAAGAAAAGTTTCATTACAAACTTTTACTGTTTCATGGAATAGATTTCCTGTTTCATGCCATTTTTTCCAGAATGCTTAAGTATCACATTTATATTTATCCCAGAATAGGCAAGGGATTAAGAAATATATGTGTTCAAAAGAGAAGCATAGAAAGAAAGATACAAACAATATGGAAAGAGCAGAAAAAACAAAAATAAACTATTTACTATGTTTTTTAATGATAGCTGTAGTTATACAGTTAAGCATTTTGATTTATAGACTAGTTATATTAACCTCTGTTTAATCACAGTTCGAGCTATATTCGGTTGAGGCATTCTGATATATACCCATTTTATAATTGTCTTTTATTGATAAACTTAATTAAGGGATAAGTTTATTTAGTATAGGTTCGAAAAAAAAGAGCACTCATATTGAGTGCTCTTTTTAAATAAGAATTAATTATATTTTTTTAATGCTTAAAATGACGCGTACCCGTCATTACCATAGCTATATCATTATCGTTGCAATAATCAATACTTAACTGGTCTTTAATTGAGCCACCAGGCTGAATCACAGCATTTATTCCTGCATTATCGGCAATTTCTACACAATCAGGGAAAGGGAAAAATGCATCACTAGCCATTACCGCACCATTCAAATCAAAATTAAAAGAGCCAGCTTTATGAATAGCCTGTTGTAAAGCATCTACACGACTAGTTTGCCCTGTACCACTTGCGCACAATTGCTTGTTTTTGGCTAAAACAATAGTATTGGATTTGGTATGCTTACAAATTTTTGAAGCGAATAATAAATCGTCTATTTGTGCATTAGTAGGCGCAATATTAGTAACAGTTTTTAAGTCTTTAGCAGTATCAGTAATAGTATTTCTATCTTGAACCAACACACCATTTAAACAACTACGAACGTTTGTTTTTGGCATGTCTATATCATGAATTTGTAATAAAATACGATTCTTTTTTCCTTTAAGTATTTCTAAAGCTTCAGGAGAAAAAGAAGGTGCTATTACTACTTCGCAGAATAGTTTATGGATTTCTTCAGCAGTAGCTACATCAATTTCAGTATTGCTAATTAATACACCACCAAAAGCTGAAACAGGATCTCCGGCTAAAGCATCAACATACGCCTCATGAAGTGTATCACGTTGGGCTAAACCGCAAGCATTATTATGTTTTAAGATGGCAAATGTAGGCGCATCGTTTTTAAATTCTAACATTAAGTTTACTGCAGCATCAACATCTAAAAGGTTATTATAACTCAATTCTTTACCGTGAAGTTTTGTAAATAGTTCGTCAAAATCTCCAAAGAAAAATCCTTTTTGATGTGGATTTTCACCATAGCGTAAAACTTTGCCTTTAGTTTCACTTAACTTTAAAACAGTCTCTTCGTTATTTTGATTAAAATAATTAAAGATAGCTGTATCGTAATGTGAAGACACATTAAAAGCTTTTGCAGCAAAACGTTTTCTGTCTTCTTCAGAGATAGTACCGTTGTTAGTAGAAATTAATTCTAAAAACTCATTGTAATCATCAACGGATGATACACAAATAACGTCAGCATAATTTTTTGCTGCCGCACGTATTAAGGAAATGCCTCCAATATCTATTTTTTCAATGATGTCTTGATTACTAGCGCCTGAAGCAACAGTTTTTTCAAAAGGATATAAATCAACAATTACAACATCAATTTGTGGAATTTCATATTCAGCCAATTCTGCAACATCTCCATCATGGTTTTGGCGATTTAAAATACCTCCAAATACTTTTGGGTGTAATGTTTTTACACGACCACCCAAAATAGAAGGATAAGAAGTAACATCCTCTACGGGTACTACATTAATTCCTAAATCGTTAATAAAAGTTTCTGTACCTCCAGTAGAATAAATAGTAACACCTTGTTTGTCTAACTCTTTTACGATTGGTGCTAATCCGTCTTTACTAAAAACCGAGATTAATGCAGATTTAATTGTTTTTTCGTTGCTCATTGCTTAGAGATTCTTAAAGTTCTATTTCTTTGAAAAAGAGAACAGTACTGTTGTGGTTTGGTTAAAAAGTTTATATTTTAAATCAAAATGCAAAAGTAGCTATTTCCTTAAGAAATGCAATCTCTATTTGTTTGAAAAAGAGGGCGTTTTTTTAACGAAAACGAGAAGTTGTTAACAGAGAGCAAAAATCACAAAACAGCACTCTAATAATTTTGGAATTTAGTTTTTGAAAATTGGAATTTTAAGAAAGTATTTCAGAGACTTTCTTACAAACAAACTCCAAAAATCGTTCATCAGTTTCAGAGAAAGGATCAGGAGTGTTAGAATCAATATCAATCTGCCCAACATTTTCTCCATTTACAAAAATGGGAATTACAATTTCAGACTTTACAGTAATACTACATGCAATGTAATTGTCTTGGGCAGATACATCAGGCACAACAAAGTTTTCATTACTTACGGCTACTTGTCCGCAAATACCTTTTCCAAAGGGAATAATTGTATGGTCTGTAGGAGCCCCAACATAAGGTCCTAATTTTAATTCTTCCTTATCGCCGTTTCTAAAATAAAACCCCACCCAGTTGTAGTAATCAATATTGGTTTCCAGTAATTCGCAAATACTTAGTAAACGTTCATCAACAGTTTTTTCAGTATTAGAAATAATAGTCTCAACTTGTGGTTTTAGATTTTTAAAAGGCATGATTTCAAAAGTTTTGGCAAAAGTATCTAAAAAGGTGTAATTTCGGTGTTCATATTAATAATTACTTGAAAGCACTATTTGTAAAATACAAGGCGGTTATAAAATTTATTCTCACATTTTTGTTGGTATATGCTATACTTTCAGTGTGTTATAAATTTTATTTGCAATTTTCTGATGGCTCACTTTATTACCCCGATTGTTTAACCAATTTGGTAGCAAGACAAAGCGATGCAATTTTAGATGCCCTAGGGTATGATGCTAAAATTTTGCCACACCCTGACGAAGCTTCCATGAAATTACTAATAAATGGTAAATACTTGGCACGTGTTATTGAGGGTTGTAATGCGGTAAGTGTAATTATTTTGTTTTTATCTTTTATTGTAGCATTCTCAGGAAATTTAAAAACAACATTCTTTTATATTCTCTCAGGAAGTGTGCTTATTTATAGTGTAAACCTGTTAAGAATTGTGCTTTTAACTATGGGTTTATATCATTATCCAAAGTATGAAGACATATTGCACAGTGTAGTATTTCCTGCAATAATTTATGGTATGGTATTTTTATTATGGGTGTTTTGGGTAAATAGGTTTTCTAAATTAAAGCAAAACAATGTCTAAACCTTTAAAATACATATTGTTAATAGTGTTGTTTGCATTGTTGATTTTAATTCGGTTTTTCGAAGACACGCTTTTTTACGATCCTTATCTTACGTTTTTTCAAAACGACTATTTGTATTTAGATAGTCCAAGACGCGAGGTGTTTAAATTGGTAGCGTTTACAACATTAAGGTATGTTTTAAATAGCATTATATCTTTAGGAATACTGTTTGTTATATTTAGAGATGTGAGTGTCCTAAAGTTTTCAAGTATTATTTTTGGTATTGCCTATGTTGTTTTAATGTTGCTCTTTCTGTTTTTTGTATCCAACCCAAAACAAGAAGACTATTATCTGTTTTTTAATATCCGTAGGTTTTTAATTCAACCTATAATTTTAATTCTATTAGTTCCAGCCTTTTATTACCATAAAATAAAAGAAAGTTAATTTTTAGTGCATTCCTACGGAAAAGCGGGGTCGGGCCTGCCTGCTTTCACTACTCAATCTTTCCAGCCTCAGGGATTTCATCCCGCACGTGCGGGACAATCCCTAACACATTACCTGCAAACATTATGTCCTGCAACAACATTCTGTTTGTTAATCATTTGATAAATACTAATTACTTAAAATTCAATTTTTGTAATTTTGTAATGTGATACATCAATTGTTACATAAAATATTTTCTGTTACCCTAGCAATGTTAGTGCTGTTTTCTACAGTTTCCTTTACTATTGAAAAGCACTATTGTGGAGATACTCTAATAGATGTTGCGGTTTTTTCTGAAGCAAAATCTTGTGGTATGGAAAGTGCAGATGTAATGCAGCAAAAGTCTTGCTGTGATGATGAGATTGATGTAGTTGAAGGGCAAGATGAATTAAAACAAGCATCCTTTGAAGAATTAGATATTGAGCAGCAGCAATTCTTGGTAGCCTTTACATACGCATATTTCAATGGTTTTAAAAGTATACCCAAAGAAACCATTCCCCATAAAGACTATTCTCCTCCAAATCTCATCTACGATATTCAAGTTTTAGATGAGGTGTTTTTAATTTGATAATCATCTGCGGAAGCAGGAAGCTCATTTATTTAGTATGAGCAAAATGTGTATTTCCAAACTTTGGAATACCATTGAGGATTAAAATTATCAAATTACATTCAAAATGAAATATAAATATACAGTTACAGGAATGACCTGTAATGGATGCAGAACCTCTGTAGAAGAAAAGCTAAATGCAATTTCAGAAGTTGAAAATGCTATGGTAAATTTAGAATCTGCAGAGGCAATTATTCAAATGTCTAAACACATTTCAATTCAGCAATTACAAGAAGTACTTCCTAATAAATATACAATTTCTGAGCAAAATAGTTTTGCAAATTCTTCTGCTATTAAAACAGAAGATACATCAGAATTAAAACAATTATTTCCATTGTTTTTAATTTTTGGTTATATCACAATAGCTTCTGTATTACTTAATAGAAATCCATGGGATACTAATGGCTTTATGTTAGATTTTATGGGGCTATTCTACATTGTTTTTAGCTTTTTTAAGCTATTAGATTTACAAGGCTTTCCCAAATCATTCAGGATGTATGATCCTTTGGCTAAAGTAGTGCCAATATACGCATGGCTATACCCTTTTATAGAGGTGACACTTGGTCTACTATTTTTAATGCGAATTGAAATCCTTATAGCTTTGGTTATCACGTTGGTAATTTTAGGAATCACTACTATTGGGGTAACAAAAACGCTATTGGATAAAAAGTCAATTCAATGTGCGTGCCTGGGAACCGCATTAAAATTGCCTATGACTAAAGCCACATTTATCGAGAATAGTATCATGATTGTCATGGCAATTATCATGTTAATTCAAATAAATGGATAAATGAGAAGCATTATATATATATTGATGATGCTTCCAGTTGTTTGTTTTTCGCAAGACAAGATAAGCGGAATGGTTATGGAAGCAAACAATGCTAATACAAACATAGGTTTAGCAGGAGCTAATGTGTTTTGGTTAAACACAGAAGTTGGAACAGTTACTGATATTGATGGAAATTTTACAATTTCGTATAAACCATTCTATAAAAAACTAGTGATTAGTTATGTTGGTTTTAAAACAGATACACTCACAATTAATACACCAAAATTTATACAACACTGGTTAAAATCTACAGACGATTTAGATGAAGTAGTTGTAACTTCAAGAAAACAAACCACAGCAAAATCGTATTTAAAATCTCAAAATGTTATTACGGTAAGCAGTGAAGAGTTGTTAAAAGCAGCATGCTGTAATTTATCAGAAAGTTTTGAAACCAATCCCTCTATTGATGTAAATTTTGCCGATGCCATTTCAGGGACTAGGCAAATTAAGATGTTGGGATTAACAAGTCCGTATATTTTAATTGCAACGGAAAATATTCCATCTGTAAGAGGGGCATCCCAAGCTTATGGACTAAGTTTTATTCCTGGAACTTGGGTAGAGAGTATTCAAATTACCAAAGGCACAGGGAGTGTGGTTAATGGGTTTGAAAGCATTGCAGGGCAAATTAATACCGAGTTAGTGAAACCTTCAATTGATGATAAATTATTTGTGAATTTATATGGGGCAACAAGTGAACGTTTAGAACTAAATACCCATATCAATGCAAAAGTGAGTGATAGATGGCATACTGGATTATATATTCATGGTAATACACACCAAAAGAAGCATGATGTAAATGATGATGGGTTTTTAGATATGCCATTATTTAACCAAATTAATTTTATGAACCGTTGGCAATATACCGATACTCAAAAAGGTTTTGTGAGTTTTATTAATTTGAAATATTTAGATGATGAGAAACAATCGGGTCAGTTAGATTTTAATCCAGAAACAGATAAATTAACTACTAACGCTTGGGGTAGTGAAATTAAAACTAAGCGTTACGAGGTTTCGGCTAAATTTGGTTATGTAAATCCAGAGGTACCATGGCAAAGTTTAGGAGTGCAAACAGCATTTAGTAGCCATAAACAAGATTCTTATTTTGGGTTAAATATTTATAATATTCAGCATAATAGTCTATATGCAAATGCCATGTACAACTCTATAATTAGCGATTCCAGAAATAAAATAAAAACAGGGCTAAGCTATACGTATGATCACTATGACGAATTGGTAAATACTATAGATTATGAAAGAACCGAAAACTCAGTTGGAGCATTTTTTGAATATAGTTACGATAATTTAGAGCTACTGAATCTTACGGCAGGAGTTCGTATTGATCATCATAATTTGTTGGGTACATTCATCACGCCTCGTTTACACCTAAGATATTCGCCATGGAGTAAATCTGCATTTAGAGCATCTTTTGGAAGAGGTAAGCGAAGTGCTAATATTTTTACCGAAAATCAACAATTATTCTCAACATCGCGACAGATCAATATTTTAAACTCTAGGGGTAATATCTATGGTTTAGATCCCGAAATTGCCTGGAATTATGGCTTGTCCTATTTACAAGGATTTAATCTTTTTGGAAGAAAAGCTGATATTACTTTAGATTTTTATAAAACAGATTTCACAAATCAAGTTGTTGTAGATTGGGAAAACCCTCAGGAAGTTAATTTTTATAATTTAGAAGGGAAAAGTTTTGCTAATAGTTTTCAGGTAGAATTAAATTATAATGCCTTTGAAGGTTTAGATTTTAGAACAGCTTACAAGTTTTATGATGTACAAACAGACTATAGTACAGGACGATTAGAAAGATCATTAACCCCAAAACATCGTGTATTTGCTAATTTAGGGTATGTAACAAACCGTGAAGAAGGAGCAAGCAGTCGTTGGAAATTTGATGTTACTTATAATTGGTTGAGCGATCAACGTTATACATCAACATCAAGTAACCCTTTGCAATATCAATTGCCAGATCGAACCCCTACGTTAGCTACTCTTAACGCGCAAATTACGAAAGTATTCTCTTCTAGATTTGAAGTGTATTTAGGAGGAGAAAATATTACTAATGTAAGACAGTCCAACCCAATTTTAGCAGCAGATGATCCTTTTAGTGAGAATTTTGATTCCACTTTTGTGTATGGTCCAATTTTTGGAAGTATGTATTATGCGGGGTTAAGATATAGAATAAAATAGAATGTGTTATTCCCGCGAAGGAGGGAATTCATTAAAGATAAAGTTAAATGTAAAATAAGATTCCTGCCTTCGTAGGAATCATAAAAAAGACAAAAAAATGAAAAATATTATAACAATAGTAATACTACTAATAGCAACAACAACCTATGCTCAAAACAAAAACGCCAAAGCTTCCATAGAGGTAGATGGTGTGTGTGGTATGTGCAAAGCTAGAATAGAAAAGGCGTGTTTAAATACAAAAGGTGTAAAATATGCGCAATGGGATGTGGATACACATGAGTTAAAATTAATTTTTGATGAACGTAAAACAGATACAACAGCTATAAAAAAGCAAGTGTTAGCGGTGGGGCATGACGTTAAGGATCAAAAAGCAACAGATGAAGCCTATGCAACGGTACACCCATGTTGTAAGTATAGAGATGAGGATATTAAAGAAGCCCATAAAGAAAACACTAAATCTTAATTATAGTGACAGTTTTTAAATATGCCTAAGACCGAATATTGTATTTATGTTATAGAACTAAAGAAACGTGTTTTTTCAGAAAATGCTAAATTTAGAGCTGCTAACCCTCAATTTAATGGCGTATTGGAATGTTTATATGTTGGTATGACCAGTAAAACACCTAAAGAGCGATTTCTACAACATAAAACAGGGTACAGGAATAAAAAAGGGTATAAAATATCGGCTAGTATTGTTGAAAAATATGGGTCTTATTTAAGACCAAGTTTATATAATCATATAAATCCTATTCTTTCAAGGGTTGAAGCCTTAAAAAAGGAGGAAACCCTAGCCTTGGAATTAAGACGAAAAGGCTATGCGGTATGGTATAATTAAATCTTGCTAATACTTTAAAATATGAAAACTACACCAGAGCACAACGAACGCGTTAGGACAATGAAATTTTTTTCAGTCTATCCCCACTATGTTAATAAAGTTGAGAAAAAAGGCAGGACAAAAGAAGAGTTACATACGGTAATTACATGGTTGACAGGTTTTGATGATGCAAAAATTAAAGATATGATAGACCGAAAAGTAACTTTTGAAGAGTTCTTTAACGAAGCAGAAGTTAATCCTAATGCTGAATTAATCAAGGGTGTTATTTGTGGTTATCGTATTGAAGAAATCGATAATATTTTGACAAAGCAATGTAGATATTTAGATAAACTGATAGATGAATTGGCTAAGGGTCGAAAAATGGAGAAAATTTTAAGGGGAAGTTAGTTTAGAAGAAAAAGATATAAAGAGAAACACGTGATAAATAAAAAACGCTTCCAAGCTGGAAGCGTTTTTTTTATTTAACTGTAACAATTTACATTACATCATTCCGGGCATTCCACCGCCACCCATTGGAGGCATAGCAGGAGCATCTTCTTTAATATCAATTAAAGCACACTCAGTAGTTAAAATCATACCAGCAACAGAGGCAGCATTTTCTAAAGCAATACGTGTTACTTTTTTAGGATCTATAATTCCTGTTTTAAGCATATCTACATATTCCTCAGATTTAGCATCATAACCAAAATCTTTCTTGCCTTCTAACACTTTATTGATAACTACAGAACCTTCTCCACCAGCATTTTCAACAATAGTTCTTAAAGGTGCTTCAATAGCTTTGTTTACGATTTGTACACCTGTAGTTTCATCTAAATTGTCAGTAGTAATTTTAGTTAAAACAGATTTTGCTCTAACTAAAGCAACACCACCACCAGCAACGATACCTTCTTCTACAGCGGCTCTTGTAGCATGTAATGCATCATCAACACGATCTTTCTTTTCTTTCATTTCTACTTCAGACGCTGCACCAACATATAGTACCGCAACACCACCAGCGAGTTTAGCCAAACGTTCTTGTAACTTCTCTCTATCATAATCAGAAGTAGTAGTTTCAATCTGAGCTTTAATTTGGTTTACTCTTGCTTTGATGTCTCCAGCTTTTCCAGATCCATTAACTATTGTTGTGTTGTCTTTGTCAACTGTTACTGTCTCAGCAGTACCTAGCATACTTAAATCTGCATTTTCTAAAGTAAATCCTCTTTCTTCAGAGATTACAGTACCACCAGTTAAAATAGCTATATCTTCAAGCATTGCTTTACGTCTGTCTCCAAAACCAGGTGCTTTAACAGCAGCGATTTTTAAACCACCACGTAGTTTGTTTACAACTAAAGTAGCTAAAGCCTGTCCGTCTACATCTTCTGCAATAATTAATAAAGGACGACCAGATTGTGCTACAGGCTCTAATATTGGAAGAATTTCCTGTAAGTTAGAAATCTTCTTATCAAATAATAAAATGTATGGATTTTCTAAATCTGCAATCATTTTATCAGAATCTGTAACGAAGTAAGGAGATAAATATCCTCTGTCAAACTGCATACCCTCAACAACATCAACATAAGTATCCATACCTTTAGCTTCTTCAACAGTAATTACTCCTTCTTTACCAACTTTACCAAAAGCTTGCGCAATTAGCTCTCCAATAGTATCATCATTATTGGCAGAAATAGCAGCTACTTGCTTTATTTTTTCAGAAGAATTTCCTACTTTTTTTGCTTGCTTTTCTAGGTCAGCAGTAATGGCTTCAACAGCTTTGTCAATACCACGTTTTAAATCCATTGGGTTAGCACCAGAAGCTACATTTTTAAGGCCTTCTTTTACAATCGCTTGCGCTAAAACGGTAGCCGTTGTAGTACCATCTCCAGCCAAATCGTTAGTTTTAGAAGCTACTTCTTTTACCATTTGAGCTCCCATGTTTTCATGAGCATCTTCCAATTCAATTTCTTTAGCTACAGAAACTCCATCTTTAGTTACAGAGGGGCCACCAAAGCTTTTAGAAATAATTACATTACGTCCTTTAGGACCTAAAGTTACTTTTACTGCATTTGCTAATGCATCTACACCACGTTTTAATCCGTCGCGTGCTTCAATATCAAATTTTATGTCTTTTGCCATCTTTTAAAAATTTTATTTAAAATTTTAAAACCTCAATGTTCAAACTCTAAATTCCAAGCGGAGGAGTTTAGCAAAATGAGATTTTTTGGAATTTATTTTTTTGGTTTTTGGAATTTGTAGTTAAACAATTGCAAGAATATCACTCTCACGCATGATTAAATAATCTGTGCCTTCAAGTTTTAATTCTGTTCCAGCGTATTTTCCATATAAAACGGTATCGCCAACTTTAACCGTAATAGGCTCGTCTTTTGTGCCAGGTCCGGCAGCTACTACTTTCCCTTTTTGAGGTTTTTCTTTAGCGTTGTCTGGAATAATGATTCCTGATGCTGTTTTTGTTTCAGCTGCAGCAGGTTCAATAAGCACTCTGTCTGCTAATGGTTTAATGTTTACTCCCATTTTGTTTTATATTTTTATTTATTTAGGTTATTAATTAACGCTTAAGCGTTAAGCTAAAAATGTGCCATGGCACAGAAACTGACAAACTTGCAGTATCTGTTAGCTGATGCAAGTGATCTCCAATAAAAAATGCCAACTTTTAAGTTGGCATTTTTTTAACGTATATATCTTTTATTGCTTATGGTGTAGCATTGTCATCTTTTGTTGCATCGCTACTTCCTTCACCATCATTGGGCGTTGGTAAAGCTTGTGTGTTTGGCAATGGCTGCGTAGTCTGCGCATCAGAATCAAAAGCTTTTGACTCAGAAGATGCTTCCCCAGTTCCAATAGCAACATTAGATACTAGTATCAATACTAAAAGTAATGTTGCTAGAGTCCAAGTGCTTTTATCTAAAAAGTCTGTGGTTTTTTTAACGCCACCAAGTTGCTGTGTGCCACCGCCACCAAAAGATGAAGATAAGCCGCCGCCCTTAGGATTTTGTACCATAATCACTACTATAAGCAAAAATGCTACAACTACGATAAGGATTAAAAATATTGTAAACGTACCCATTATTTCTTATTTATTATATTCTTGTAATTGTTGTATCGCCTTAATTTGGTTTGCAAAGAAACTACTTTTTTCTGGATATTTCAAACTTAAAATTTTGTAGGATTGAATCGCCTTTTTATAGTTTTTTTGCTCTAGATAAATACGTGCTAACGTCTCTGTCATTAAGGTTTCAGGTTGTTTTGTTCTAGCCTTGGCTAGGTTTTCTTTTGATCCTGAACCTTTAACAGGTGTTATTTTTGGATTTTCTGAGATAAACCTATCTATAATTTCACTTCGTTTTGATTTATTTTCCGCTTGGATAGATTCGCTTTCTGTTGCAGTTGTATTCTCCTCAGAGTTGAGATCTCTCTTTATTGGCTTTATGTGCGTTAATTTCAACCATTCATTAAAAGAGTGTGTTTCTCTCTTATCAAATTGAAGTGGCTTCCCTAATTTTAGAATGTCTTCGGCTGAGGCTTCTTGTGAATTGGTATTCTCCGTTGTATTTTCAATAGACTCTGATTCGTCCAACTTAAAGTTCATGGTTCTTACCTCTGATGGATCTTTTGGTTGGAATAATTCAGGATCTAAAACACCTGAAGTTGCTTTAAGTTGTTGATTTAGGTTGTGAGCAATTTGTTGGCTTTTATCTAAAGAAATATCATCTGCATTTACATTTATATCATTCATGTAAATGGTGTTTCGTTTTATGATTTTTGATATTTCGTTTTGAATAAAAACATCAGATGTTATAAAATCAAAAAGTATACTTCTATCCGTTGTGTAGGCAGCTGTTGTTTTTAAGGCTTGGTTATACTCTGTACTTTCTTGCTGTTTTAAGCCTTTAAGTTGCAGTGCTTTGGCAGATTGAAAATAAGGATACTGTTGAATAATAGCCCTAAGTGCCTCAGTTTTTTGAGGGTTTATATTTTGAGGGTTTTGTAATAAGGATGTAAAATCGTGACTATTCAAAGTATGGTTACCATTTTGCCAAAGAGGCATTAAAAATATCTTGTGTTATGCGTTCAAAAATTTCTTCTATAGCGGTGTCCTTAACCGATCCTGATAATTGCGCGGTACCTTCGTAATCATGAAAAAAAGAAAATCTTTGTTCAAATTCCGCTTCAGGATCGTTTTTATCATAAAAATGGACTTTTACGCTAATAGTTAATCTGTTCTGTGCAGCAGTATTTTGGGCTGTTGCGGTGGTAGGGGAGATACGGTATTCGGTAATCTCGCCTTCGTACACTATATCTCCATTGGAATTAACATTGTTTAGGTTGGTTTGGTTTTCCAAGATAGCAATCATGGTATTTCTAAAAGTAACCTCTAAACCAGGTTCTACTAAAAGCGAATTGTTCTCAAAACGGTTTACTTGAAATGTTTTGGTGTCTGGGGATATTGAAGCCCCCGTAAACGAATAAAATCCACAACTAGACACTAAAACTAGCGAGAGCAATAAGGATATATGTTTTATGTGTTTCATTTAGTTTCTAACGTAGAATTTTTAACATTGTTGCTGATTAAAGATGTTTTAACAAGCTGCTTTTTAAAGGTCATATTGCTTAATTTTTCGGTAGAGTGTTCGTTCGCTTATACCTAATTCAGCAGCGGCTAATTTACGTTTTCCGTTATGCCGCTCCAATGATTTTTTTATTAATTCTAACTCTTTGTCTTGTAAGGATAATGTTTCTTCTTCTTCAATTTCTTCTGCAAAATGGTATTTATCTGTTGAAACAGGTTCATTTACATGCTCAGGAATAGATAATACTTCTGGGTTTTCTACAATGTTTTCTTCCTCAAAATCAAAATCCCTGCTGTCTTCATTGTCATTGCCATAAATCTTTTGGATTAGATGCTCGTTTTCTTTTTCAACATCTTTGGAGTTCCCATTTTTCATAAGCTCCATCGTGAGTTTCTTTAAATCGTTTAAATCGCTCTTCATATCAAAAAGCACTTTATAAAGAATCTCTCTTTCGTTGCTAAATTCGCTGTCGTTTTTAGATGACTTTACAACTGCAGGCAAGTTTGTTGAGCCTGATGCGGGCAAATAACCTCTTAAAATTTCTGCTGAAACGGTACGGTTTTGTTCAAGAACAGAGATTTGTTCGGCAACGTTACGTAACTGTCTAATATTGCCGCTCCACCTGTGCTTTAAAAGTAATTGAATAGCATTATCGGTAAGTTTTACCGTTGGCATTTTATATTTTAAGGCAAAATCACTGGCAAATTTCCTAAATAATAAATGGATGTCATCTTGGCGTTCACGAAGCGGAGGCAAGTTAATTTCCACTGTGCTTAAACGATAATATAAATCTTCACGAAACTTTTCCTTTTCAATAGCCTCGAACATATTAACGTTTGTTGCAGCAACAATACGTACATTGGTTTTTTGTACTTTACTGGAACCTACCTTGATAAATTCGCCATTTTCTAACACACGTAATAAGCGTACTTGGGTGGTTAGGGGTAATTCTCCAACTTCATCTAAAAATATGGTACCACCATCGGCTACTTCAAAATACCCACTACGGGTAGATGTTGCACCAGTAAAAGCACCTTTTTCATGCCCAAAAAGCTCACTGTCTATGGTACCCTCTGGAATGGCACCACAGTTCACAGCAATATATTTATTATGCTTTCTGTGGGAAAGCTGGTGTATTATTTTTGGAATACTTTCTTTACCAACACCACTTTCTCCTGTAACTAAAACCGAAATATCAGTTGGTGCTACACGAATAGCTTTTTCTAATGCTCGGTTAAGGGATGGTGTGTTACCAATAATACCAAAACGTTGTTTTATGGCTTGTACAGATTCCATTTTAGTTTTCTATGTATTCTGAAGTTCCTTTTTCGTTCGTATCATTTAGCCATTGCCAATGTAACTTCAGCTTAATTTTATTGTCTTTTGTTAAACTAATCGTTGCAATTGCTTTTCCTGCTTTTAACTCTTCTTCTAGAGTTAAACATTGGTAAAGCATCTCTATTTTATCTTTGTTTAGCTTGCCAACTATTTTTCCGTAAATAACACTTCCACCAGAATAATCAGCAGTAATTAGGTTGCCGTCTTGCTTATATTTAAACAATGTTTCAGAATTAACTTGTCCGTTTTCAGAGTTGTCAATTAATGAAAATATTTTATTGTTAAAATTGAACTCAGGCATGCTTGGCTTAATTATTATCTGAATACCCAACAGCTTCTCCAATTAGGGTAGCACTGGTACAATCTGTGATTTTCACATTTACAAAATCTCCAATATTATATTTGCCTTTTGGAAAAACAACCACAGTATTTTGAGTGTTTCTACCAGACCAATGTGCATCAGAACGTTTAGATGGCTTTTCAATTAATACCTCCTCAGTTTTTCCAACATGTGCTTTTGTGCGCAATAAACTATGCTTTTGTTGCAAAGCAATAATTTCATTTAAACGCCTTTTCTTGGTGTCTTCAGGGATATCGTCTTCCATTTTACGCTCTGCTAGTGTACCGGGTCTTTCGGAATAAGCGAACATAAAACCAAAATCGTATTTTACGTATTCCATTAAACTTAATGTATCTTGATGGTCTTCTTCTGTCTCTGTTGGGAAACCAGCAATCATATCTTGGCTAATGGCACAATCAGGAATCAATCGCTTTATGTTATCAATCAATTCAAAATACTCTTGCCGTGTGTGTAAACGATTCATTGCTTTAAGCATTCGGTCACTTCCACTTTGTACAGGTAAGTGTATATAATTGCAAATGTTTCTATGTTTTGCCATGGTTTCAATCACATCTAAGGTAAAATCTTGGGGGTTAGATGTTGAGAAACGGAAACGCATTTTGGGTTGAGCTACAGCACACATATCCAGAAGCATGGCAAAATTTACAGCCGTAGCTTTTTGTATGTCGCTGGCTTTATCAAAATCTTTTTTTAATCCGCCACCATACCACAGGTAACTATCAACATTCTGTCCCAGAAGCGTAACTTCTTTATAGCCTTTATTCCACAAATCATTAACCTCTTCTATGATGCTTTGTGGGTCTCTACTGCGTTCGCGTCCACGGGTAAAAGGTACTACACAAAACGTACACATGTTATCGCAGCCTCTAGTAATAGATACAAAAGCAGTGACACCATTTGTATTTAAACGTACAGGAGAGATATCGCCATAGGTTTCTTCTTTAGATAAAATAACATTAATAGCATCTCTTCCGTCTTCAACTTCTGCTAAAAGATTAGGTAAATCTTTGTAAGCATCTGGACCAACAACCAAATCCACAATTTTTTCTTCTTCGAGAAACTTACTTTTTAAACGTTCTGCCATACAGCCCAAAACACCAACTTTCATCGTAGGGTTTTGGTTTTGCTTTACAGCATTGTATTTTTCTAAACGCTTTCTTACGGTTTGTTCTGCCTTGTCCCGAATAGAGCAGGTGTTTACCAAAACTAAATCGGCCTCTTCTAAATTTTGCGTCGTATTGTAACCTTGCTCATTTAGAATGGAGGCTACAATTTCACTATCGCTAAAATTCATCTGGCAACCATAACTTTCAATAAAAAGCTTACGTGTGTTACCTTCTTTTTTATCTAAAATTAAGGATTGGCCTTGTTTGTTTTCGTCTATAATCTTTTCCATAATATCTTGAATCCACAGTGGGTCAATATTCGTGCCTGTCTATAGTAAGGCAGCTGCAAAGATACAATTAATATGTGTTTTTATGACAAAGTGTCATATTAAATTTAAAATGAATTCCGAATAGTTAAGCGCTGGGTATTCTTAAAATTGTTATTTCTGTAAAAGCGGGAATCTTAATACTAAAGTTTGTGTTTTGGTCGTTTTGAAAAAAACATAGAGGTATTTTCACGCAACCATTTGTCTAGTTTTGTATCTAATATTTGAACTTCAAATCAAACCCAAGAGAAACTTATGAGAAAATTAGCTTTTGCTGTTACTATATTAATTTGTTGTATTAATATGAAGTGTGAACCCAATGAAGACAGTGTATTAGATACTTCAAATTTATTGTTAGGGAACTGGTCTGATGCCCAGTATACTGACGAAAATATTACCTTTAAAAGATACAATACTTTACCAGAAGATGCTTATGGGATTTCATTTAAAGCTAAAGGGGACTTAATAGAGCGCTCGTCTGGGTGGTGTGGTACGCCGCCGCTTCATTTTTCAGATTATGATGGTGCTTGGGAACTCACTGATGATGTAATAACGATAACACAAGATCATTTTCCTAATACTTATGTCTGGCGTATTTTGTCAGTTACAGAAACAGAACTTGTAGTCACAAAAAAACTTACTGAACAGGAGCAAGATTATAGAGCATTGATGGATTTGTTTGATGATGCAACCCAATTAATGGATGGAATAGCATGCGAAAATGTAGAGGAGTGGGCTTATGCGCCCTATGGTTCTAAAGCTTGTGGTGGGCCACAAGGCTATATCGCTTATCCAAAGTCAATTGATGTCGAGTTGTTTTTACAAAAGTTAGAGGTTTATACACAAGCAGAACAAGATTATAATATTAAATGGAGTGTATTTTCAACCTGTGACTTAACCCCGCAACCTACTGCTGTAGTTTGTGAAAATGGATTGCCAGTATTAATATATTAGTTATAACCTACCAATGAAAAAAATAAGTTTTCTAATTCTCGTGATGTGTTGTTTTTTAAGCACACAATGTGAAGATGATATTGTATTAGATATTGATAATACATGTGATGATGTAGTTGTGGTTGACGATATAGCTTTTGATAACATTCAATCAGATAGTTTTCAGTTTGTTGATGTTGTTATTGAGGGAGATTGTTTACATGTTACAATAGGTGCCTCTGGTTGTGATGGTAATTCTTGGTCTTACGGGTTGGTAGATTCTGGTGCCGTGGCCGAATCGTCCCCAGAACAGCGCTTTTTAAAATTAGAGTTTCTTAATCCAGAAGTGTGTACAGCTTTTTTTGAACGTACTATTTCTTTTAACATAGCATCCTTACAAATTAATGGAAGTAATGAGATTATTTTAAATCTCAACGGTTGGGAACCTCCATTAAACTATTCGTATTAAAATATAAACAAGCTAATAACAAACAAACTACTCGCTGTGAAATCAACTTCATTTTTTTTAAGTCTATTGTTAGTTATCACACTTTTTTCTTGTGATAAGGATAGCGATTCAGAATTGGTACTTGTGGCTACACCACAGGTAATGAGTAAATCTGATTTTCGTAAATCGGTAAAAATTAAGGCGTCTCAACCTATAGTAGAGCCAGGAAAAATATATGTTTATGCCAATTACATTTTTGTAAATGATGTTAATAGAGGTGTGCATATTATAGATAATACAAATCCAACATCGCCTCAACCTTTAAATTATATTGAAATTCCGGGAAACGAAGATATTTCTGTAAAAAACAACTATCTGTATGCAGATAGTGCCACAGATTTGGTAGTATTTGATATTTCCAATATAAATGATGTGAAGCAGGTAGAACGTTTGGAAGATGTCTTTGAGATATACAATTATCAAATTCCTGAAGAAGCTAAGTTTTCTGACTTTGAAGGTTTTAATTATGAAACTCAAGTTATTGTTGGTTGGAATCTAAAACAGGAACGAAGAGAAGATTTTGATCGAGTATTAATTGACGATATCGCTTTCAGTGATACAACTGCTGAAGCAGCGGTTGGTAAAGGAGGGTCTTTAGCAAGGTTTCAAATAGTAAATAACTATTTGTATACTGTTGGACAATACAGCATGTCTATTTTTAATATTCAAAATTTATCCAATCCTGTGCTAGAGACCACACAAAGTGCTGGATGGAATATAGAAACGATGTTTGCTGCTGATAATTACCTGTATTTAGGCAGTACAAATGGGATGTATATTTATGATTTAAAAACACCCTCAGCACCAGAATACGTATCAGAATTCACACATTGGGAAGGATGTGACCCCGTGGTTGTAGATGGTAATTATGCATATTTGACTTTAAGGGGTGGTAACCTGTGTGGGCAACAAGAAAGTGTTCTTGAAATTATTGATATATCAGATAAGTTTAGTCCTACTTTGGCAGAACGTTACACTTTAGAGAATCCCTACGGACTGGGTGTAAAAGGTGATATGCTCTATGTTTGTGATGGAGTGGCAGGTTTAAAATTATTTAAGCGTAACACCCCTGTGGATTTAGATTTGGTAAACACCCTAAAAGAGGAGCAAGCAACTGATGTGATTCCGTTAGAAAATACCTTAATCATGATTGGTAAAAATACACTGTATCAATACGAATATAAAGTTAACAACGTGGCACTTATTAGTGCATATTCATTAAACTAAACTGAAACTAATGTTGTTGGAAAAATCTGCTTTCGGGCAGATTTTTTTATGTATAATTGTATAGAGATACAACTAACCAAACATTTCTTTAAATGAATTCATACGATGTTTTAAGGGATAAAATAAGAAATGCACCAGATTTAAATTTTGGAGATATTTTAAATGATGCCATTGAATTATTCAAAAAAGTATGGTTAAAAGGGTTTTTAGTAATCCTTATTATACTAATAGTTGGTGTGTGTTTGAATTTTATCTTTCAGGCTATTGGATTAGCTGTAGATCCTTCAATATTAATGGAAGGCGTAACTATAGATAGCTTGGTAAAATTTTATTCTCAAAATGCCCTGTATAGCTTACCGCAAACTATTTTGGCTAGTACATTGATGATTGTTATGTTAGCTGGGTTTTACAGAATATGCAAGCAAACGGTGCAGGGAGAAAATCAACAGGATGATTATTTCTACTACTTTAAAAAGGCCTATTTTTCTAAGGCATTAATGCTTGGTATTGTGTATGCAATAATACAGGCATTAGCCCAAACCCTATTTTTAATACCATATATATACGTCCTGGTGCCCTTGTCTTATTTTTCTATTGTATTTGCCAACAATCCCGACCTAAGTGAAACAGAAATTTTTAAGCTAAGCTTTGCACTTGGTAACAAGAAGTGGTTAATTACTTTCGGGACCATGTTTGTGTGTGGTATCTTAGCCATGTTAGGAGCAATAGCATGTATAATAGGAATTGTGTTTACGTTTAGTATAGCCTATTTGCCAGTGTTTTTAATTTATAAAGATGCAATTGGTTTTGATGACCGTAACGAAATTGATTTAATTGGGACAAACGATATTAGAGAAGACTCATTTTAAAATAACATAAAGATGAATACCATTGTAACTTTATTAGAAAAAATAGAAAGTGCTAAAGATTTAGATTTCGGTACCATATTTAATGATTCTATTGAATTATTTAAAAAAGTTTGGGTACAGGGGTTGGTAATTTTACTCTTAAGCATGCTGTTCATGCTTCCATTTTACTTGTTGATGTATGTGCCACTTATTGGAATGGGAATTATGGATCCAGAAGCTTTTAATAATGGAGGAGAACCAAACTTTGCTATCATGTTGCCATTCTATGGTATGATGATTGTTTTTGCATTTTTTGCGACGATAATTGGTGTTGGTCTAAAAGCAGCTTTTTTTAAAATATGCAAGCATAAAGACGCAAATGAAGTTGTAAATGACGATTACTTCTATTTTTTTAAAAAACCATATTTAGTCAAAACAATTAAAGTTGGAGGAGCTTCATTTTTAATTATAATGGTATCGTACCTTTTATGTTTTTTTCCTGTAATATATGCAGTTGTGCCCATGTCTATAATAAACGTTGTTTATGCGTTTAATCCAGATTTATCTGTTTCAGAAATAGTTAAGGCTGGGTTTAAATTAGGTAATAAAAAATGGTTGATAACCTTTGGTTTAATTATTGTAGCTGGCTTTTTAGCAGGAATAGTGGGTATGCTAATGTGTTTTATTGGCGTATTTGTTACCTCTTCTTTTTCCTATATTCCTTTGTACATGATCTATAAAGAATCTGTAGGTTTCGATGATAAAAGCGAGATAGAGCAAATAGGTATTGAAGACTAAGTATTTTTAAGATATAGCTTTAAAAAACCAAGCTTGTAGAGTTTGGTTTTTTTATTGCAGTGCATATCGTAAGACTTTAATCCGGTAATACGACTATATGTTGGTGTTTAATTTTAAATGTTGCTATTGTATACCTCACAAATTTTAAAAATTAGAAGCTTTTTAATCCTTTGGTTCTTAGGGAGTAATGTTGTAGTATCCCAAAACAAACAATTAGAAATAAGTATAAGTAACGATAAACTAGTCCTTCAAGATAAATACTATACCAATGGTTTGCATATAACTTATAGAAAAGGGCTAGAGCGGAGTATCCTTTTTAAAAAAGGCAAAGATGAAACATTGCAAACCAATATACAGATAGGCAACGAGACCTATACTCCTAGTAATCTGTTTTCATTTAATACTAATGATTTTGATCGTCCGTACGCTGGGTGGATGTTTGGAAGTGTAGAATTAGCTAAAATCAAATTAAATTCAGCGGTGTTTTTAGAAATAGAAACAGGTATAACTGGAGGCCCTTCATTAGCAGGAAAACTGCAAAATGCGTTTCATGATTTATTAAATATAGAAAAACCAACTTGGCAGGATGAAATAGCCTTTAAGTGGCTCTTTAATGTAAAGGCAAAAAAGGTATTTAACTTTCGGCTATCGCAGCACTTTAATATTCAGAATTTAACTAGTGCAAGTTTAGGGAGCAAGGATACGTATCTGCAGAACAACGTATTGTTGTTTTTTGGGAAGTTTAATGATTTTCAAAATTCGTATCGCATTCAAGCAGTAGGTGCTACTAATAAATCTGAGTTTTTTGGTTTTTTTGGTGGGGGTTATAGGTATGTTATATTAAATACCTTGATACAAGGTAGCCCATTTAAAGATAGAGATCCCTTTACATCGATAGCTGAAAGTCATGTTTTTAATATGGTAGCAGGAACCGCTCTGAGAACCAAGCACCATGTTTTTAAATTGGAGTTCAATTATAATTCAAGAGAAACGCCGTTGTCTACATCTCATGTTTATGGCATGTTGGTATTTGGTTTTAGTTTTTAAATGGCTGAGGGAATTAAGTATTATTTTTCATGTTAAGATTTGGTAAAATATCGATTAATTAGGCAGATAAACTTTTTTTCATATACATTTGTAGCTTCAAAAAAGGATGTATGGCGAAGAATTTAGTAATAGTAGAGTCACCTGCTAAGGCGAAAACTATAGAAAAATTTTTAGGTAAAGATTTTAAGGTAGAATCTAGTTTTGGGCATATTGCCGATCTCCCTTCCAAGGAACTTGGAGTTGATGTAGAGGGAGATTTCAAACCAAAATATCAAGTTTCAAAAGATAAAAAAGACGTTGTAAAGAAGTTAAAGGATCTTGCAAAGAAAGCCGAAATGGTTTGGTTGGCAAGTGATGAAGATCGAGAAGGAGAGGCCATAGCATGGCATTTAGCCGAAACTTTAAAACTAGATAAAGAAAAAACAAAACGCATTGTTTTTCATGAGATTACTAAAGCAGCCATAAAAAAGGCGATTGAAAACCCTCGTGGGATAGATTATGATTTGGTAGATGCGCAACAAGCACGCAGGGTGTTAGATAGAATTGTGGGTTACGAACTATCGCCCGTGCTCTGGCGAAAAGTAAAAGGAGGTTTATCCGCAGGTAGGGTGCAATCTGTTTCCGTTAGGTTAATCGTTGAAAAAGAACGAGAAATTCAGGGGTTTACACCAGAAGCATCTTTCAGGATTGATGCTGAGTTTTCCAACGAAGATGGACAAGCTTTTAAAGCAAAACTCCCAAAGAATTTTAAAACTAAAGCGGAGGCGTACAAGTTTTTAGAAAGTAATGCCTCGGCCGATTTTAAGGTTGCAGATCTTCAAAAGAAACCCGCCAAAAAATCACCAGCAGCACCATTTACAACATCAACACTTCAACAGGAAGCCTCAAGAAAGTTATACTTTTCAGTAAGTAAAACCATGACCATGGCACAACGCCTTTATGAAGCTGGTTTAATTACTTACATGAGGACAGATAGTGTAAACTTATCTGATGAAGCAAGACAAGGTGCACAAGCTGAAATTGAAAAGGCGTATGGCGATAGCTATAGCAACCCTAGAAACTATAAAGGAAAATCTAAAGGTGCGCAAGAAGCACACGAAGCTATTCGTCCTACAGATTTTTCAAGACACACAGTAGATATAGATAGAGATCAGGCACGTTTGTACGATTTAATTTGGAAGCGTGCTATAGCGTCTCAAATGAGTGATGCGCAACTAGAGCGTACCAATGTTAAAATAGACGCCTCTTCACACAATGAAACCTTTACTGCCAATGGAGAGGTTATTACATTTGATGGGTTTTTAAAAGTATACCTTGAGGGTACCGACGATGAAAATGTAGAGCAAGAAGGTATGTTGCCGGCTCTTAAAGTAAATGAAACCTTGTTAAATAGTTTTATTTCCGCAACAGAGCGTTACACAAGGCCACCTGCCAGATATACCGAAGCTTCTTTGGTTAAAAAATTAGAAGAGTTAGGTATTGGGCGTCCGTCAACCTATGCACCAACAATCTCAACAATCCAGAATAGAAATTATGTTGAAAAAGGTACAGTGGAGGGTGTGGAACGTAAGTACACACAATTAAAACTTCAAAATGGAGAAGTTACAGATGCGACTTTAACGGAAAAAGTAGGTTCTGATAAAGGAAAGTTGGTGCCAACCGATATTGGAATGATTGTCACAGACTTTTTAGTAAATCATTTTGAAGCCATTTTAGATTACAACTTTACAGCTAAAGTTGAAGAGGATTTTGATGAAATAGCAGAAGGAAAAGAGGATTGGACAGAAATGATGCAATCGTTTTACAAGAAATTCCATCCTGTGGTGGAAGATGTAAAGGAAAATGCAGATAGAGAGTCTGGAGAACGTATTCTGGGAACCGATCCAAAAACGGGAAGACAAGTAAGCGTGCGTTTAGGTAAGTTTGGACCTATGGTACAAATAGGTACTGTAGATGATGAAGAGAAACCAATGTTCGCAAGCCTAAGTCCAGATCAGCAATTAAATACCATAACTTTTGAAGAAGCAATGGATTTGTTCCAGTTGCCAAAAACATTAGGATCTTATGAAGGCGCAGAAGTTTCGGTAAATAATGGACGCTATGGGCCGTATGTAAAATATGGTAAAGCATTTGTGTCGCTTCCAAAAGGGCAAGATCCTTTAAGTGTAGAGTTGGAGGACGCTATTGTTTTAATAAAAGAAAAGCAAAAAGCCGATGCACCTATATATATGTATCAAGATTTACCTGTGCAAAAAGGTAAAGGGCGTTTTGGGCCATTTATCAAGTGGAACAATATGTTTATAAACGTAAACAAGAAGTACGACTGGGATAATTTATCAGATACAGATATTGTAGAATTAATAGAAGATAAAATTCAAAAAGAAAAAGATAAGCTTATCCACCATTGGGAAGAAGAAGGTATTCGTGTAGAAAAAGCAAGATGGGGACGACACAATGTTATAAAAGGCAAAGTAAAAGTAGAGTTGCCAAAAACAATTGATGTGACTGATATGACTTTAGAAGAAGCTAAAGCGCATATCGAAACAAAAGCACCAAAGAAAAAAGCAACCAGAAAACGTACCACTAAAAAGAAAACAGCAGCAAAAAAATAAAATAATACACACATGAATTTTAATTTTCTTTCCCCAGTATCAGACAAAGTTTTAGCGCATAACGAACTACTGTCGATGCAAGCCCTGGGAAGAAAGCTTCAAATACATTCTAACCAAAATGGTATCCCAGAGTTAGATGGTGTGCAAATTGCGTTGTTAGGAGTCATCGAGAATAGAAATGATGCGGATTACATTGGCGAAACATTTCAACTGGATGAAATAAGAAAATCACTTTATGCTTTATATCCCGGGAGCTGGAACACATCCATAGCGGATTTAGGAGATATAAATGCAGGGGAGAGTGTAGAAGATACTTATTTTGCGCTAAGGGAAACTATAGAGATTCTCATAAAAAAACATATAATTCCTGTGTTATTGGGAGGGAGTCAAGATTTAACCTATGCCAATTACCGTGCTTATGATGCTTTGATGCCAATGGTTAATTTGGTAAATGTAGATTGTAAATTCGATTTAGGGGATTCTGCAAAGCCTATAAAAAATAACAGCTACGTTGGGAAAATTATATTAGATGAACCCTATAATTTATTCAACTATTCAAATATAGGCTATCAAACCTATTTTAATTCGCAAGAAGAAATAGATTTAATGGAACGCTTATATTTTGAATCTTACCGTTTAGGACAAGTTAATAAAGATATCACCTTAGTTGAACCAGTACTTAGGGATGCTAACATTGTGAGTATAGATTTAAAAGCGGTAAAAGGAGCAGAAGTAAGTTTAAAGCAAAAGTTTTCTCCCAACGGGTTAGATGGAAAAGAGATTTGTGCCATATCCAGATATGCAGGTATAAGCAATAAGGTAAGCTCTTTTGGTATATACGAGTATAAATCATCGAATAATGATGAAATAACGTCTATGCTTATGGCACAAATTATATGGTATTTCATCGAGGGTGTTAATTGTAGGGTAAAGGATGATGATTTTACAGATGAAAGAAGCTATCAAAAGTTTCATACTATGGTAGAGTCTCACGAGCTAGTATTTTACAAGAGTACAAAAACAGGGCGCTGGTGGGTAGAGATCCCTTTTTTAGCCGAAGTAAATAATAAATTAAAAAGACATACGTTATTACCATGCACGCATCAAGATTACTTAGATGCATGTAACGATATAGTGCCAAACCGCTGGTTTAAAGCATTTCAGAAGAATTCTGTGTAATAGACAAAGCATGGTCAAAAGGTCAATTTTATCGTTGAAATGCCAAATTTTCACGATGAAATGTTATTTTTTTAGATAAAAAGTTGTTTTTTAGGAAATATATAAATATGTTTACGCTCTCAAAAATGAAGCTATAATAATTAACCTCGAGTTTTCTATGAATATGAAGAAGTTTATTTTATTAACCGCAGTATTGACTTTACTAGCTAGTTGTGGCTCTAAGGATAGAGGAGAGCTGGTAGGAGTTCAAGGAAAAAAATGGCATCCAGAAAAACCTTATGGTATGGAGCTTGTTCCAGGAGGTGCATTTATAATGGGTAAGGCCGATGACGATCTTGCTGGGGTAAATGATGCTCCTGGTAAAACCGTAACAGTAAGAGCCTTTTATATGGATGCTACCGAAATTACAAATAGCGAGTATCGCCAATTTGTACATTGGGTAAGAGATTCTGTTCTTAGAATGAAATTGGCAATTTTAGCTGATGAGGTTGGTTTAACCCAAGCAGATGAAGGTACAATTGGAGAATATGCATTTAAGGACGCAGATCCAGAAAATATGTCGGTTTACGAAAAATACATGTATGATAACTATACAGGTTTAGGAGATGATATGTACTCTGGTAGAAAAATTAATAAAGATACAGAGTTGATTTTTGATACTTCAGAGTATTTAGACGAGTACTACGCAGAGGTAATGGATACAATGTATCTTCCAATGGAAGAATCCTATAATGGACAACGCACTTGGGATGTTAAAAAATTCAAGTTTCAGTTTAGCTACATGGATATCCAAGAAGCAGCCAGAAACAGGGGGGTAAAACGTAGCAAAGTTATTAAAAAAGAAGAGGTGGAAATTTATCCCGATACAACCGTATGGATTAGAGATTTCCAATATTCGTATAACGAGCCAATGCACAACGATTATTTCTGGCATGAAGCATACGGAGATTATCCAGTTGTAGGTGTTACCTGGAAGCAGGCAAAAGCATTTTGTGAATGGAGAACCATAAACAAAAACACATACCAAAAGAGTAGAAAAGGTGCAGCTATGGTAAACAGATTTAGATTACCATCAGAAGCAGAATGGGAATACGCCGCAAGGGGAGGATTGCAAGCAGCAACATATCCATGGGGAGGACCTTACACCAAAAGTGATAGGGGTTGTTTTATGGCAAACTTTAAGCCCGTACGTGGCGATTATGCAGCAGATCAAGCATTATACACTGTAGAAGCAAAGTCTTATGAGCCAAACGATTATAATCTGTACAATATGGCTGGTAATGTTTCAGAATGGGTAAATGCATCATACGATCCTGCATCTTATGAGTATTCATCAACAATAAATCCAAGTGTTAACGATCCGGACAATACACGTAAGGTTATCCGTGGTGGTTCTTGGAAGGATGTGGCTTACTTTTTACAAGTAAGTTCTAGAGATTACGAATATGCAGATTCTGCAAGAAGTTATATAGGTTTCAGAACCGTTCAAGATTACATGGGGACAAACGTAACTAAGAACGGCAAATAAATCGTATTATATCAAATCAATAATAATAACTATTAATTTAACCTACTTAAGTAGTTTGTCTACTTAAAATTAAAAACCAAAAATTATGGCAAAGTCAAAAGCAAGCAAGAAATTTATGAATATGGCCTACGGATTAGGGGCATCAATTGTAATCGTTGGAGCATTATTTAAAATCATACATTTCGAAATAGGATTCCTAACAGGTAACGTTATGTTAACCATCGGTCTGGTAACAGAAGCAATTATTTTCGCATTATCAGCCTTCGAACCTGTTGATGATGAATTAGATTGGTCTTTAGTATATCCAGAATTAGCTGGAGGAGCTACAGCTGAAAGAGATCAAAACCCTAAAGGTGTATTATCTCAAAAATTAGATGAATTACTTAAAGAAGCTAAGATTGACGGAGAGTTAATGGCTAGCTTAGGCGAAAGCATTAAAAACTTCGAAGGTGCAGCTAAAGGTATCTCTCCAACTGTAGATTCTATTCAAGCTACTCAAAAATATGGAGAAGAGTTATCATTGGCAGCAGCGCAAATGGAGTCTTTAAATAGCTTATATAAAGTACAATTAGAGAGCATTAACAAACAAGCTTCTATCAATGAAGAATCTGTAGAAAATGCTGCTAAGTTAAAAGAGCAAATGGAGTCTTTGGCTTCAAACTTATCGTCACTTAATGGCGTGTATGGTGGAATGTTATCTGCAATGAACAAATAATTAGGGGTTACCCAGATTTAATAACCAAAACCTAATTAAATGGCAAGCGGAAAAGAAACCCCAAGACAGAAAATGATAAACTTGATGTATTTAATATTCATCGCGATGTTAGCGTTAAATATGTCAAAAGAAGTATTATCAGCGTTCGGTTTAATGAACGAAAAACTTACGGAGTCCAACGAGGCAACCGAAGCAAGAAATGAAAGCTTTGTAGCTAGTTTAGAGCAAAAAGCTGCAGATCAACCAGAGAAGTATCAACCATTACAGGCTAAAGCGAGTCAAATAGACAAGTTGGCGCATGATTTTGATTCTTATTTATCTGAGTTAAAAGGAAAAATGACAGCTAAGATTGATGACCCTACTGATTACGAAGTAATGGATAAAGGAGATTATCTAGACCAGAATTTCTTTAAAGGTGACAAAATAAAAGAAGAAGGTCAAGCTTTCTTAAACCATATGAAAACTTTTAGAGAAGGTGTTGCAAAAGTACTAGGAGACAATCCTGCAATGGCACCAGTAATAAAAGAAGTTAATGAGAAATTTAATACTGATCCTGTAAAAAATAGAGATGGTATTAAAGTAGATTGGCTAGACTATCATTACAAAGGTTTTCCTTTAGTGGCTTCATTAACTAAAATGACACAATTACAAGCTGATATCAAAACTACTGAGTCTCAAATTTTATCTACGATGCTACAGGGTACTCAAGCAGCTCAGTTATCTATGACGAACTATACAACATTAATGGAGACTTCGAAATCAGCGTATTTCAATGGAGAACAATTTGATGGTCAAATTGTATTAGGTCGTAAAGATGCTACTACTAAGCCAAAGAGAGTTGAATTGACTTTAGATGGTAGAAAACTTTCAGAAAACCAATACGCTATCGAAGATGGTAAAGTAAAGCTTAAAATAGGTACAGGTGGCGTAGGAGAGCACAAAATTGAAGGTAAATTGATTTTTGGAGAAGGTGGTGAGGAAATTGAAGTTCCTGTAAAATCATCTTTTGCAACTGTTGCCAAGCCAAATGCTGCTACAATTTCAGCAGATAAAATGAATGTAGTATACAGAGGTGTTAAAAACCCTATGACAATTTCATTTGCTGGTATCCCTGATAACAAAGTAAATGCAAGTGCTCAAGGATTATCTAGAGCAGGAGGTAGCAAATATGTTATGGATGCAACATCTATCAGGGGTAGAGAGGTTACCATTAATGTAACTGGTACACTTCCTGATGGTGGAAAAGTTAGCGATAATGCTAAATTCAGAATTAAAGATTTACCAAAACCTACTGGTACTGTTAGAGGAGAAGATGGTGCTGTTAAAATGCAGCGTCAAAGTTTAGAAAAATCTTCTATAGGTGCTAAGTTTGATGATTTCGATTTTGAATTACCACTTAGAGTGAGTGGTTTTAAATTTAAAGTTCCAGGACAACCTACTATTGAGGTTAGAGGAAATAAATTAAACGACAGAGCTAAAAGTGCTTTACGTAAAGCTAAGCGTGGTTCTGGTGTTCAAATATTTGATATAGAAGCAAAAGCAAATGGTGTAAGTGTGATTCTTAAAAAAGTATCTCCAGTATTTGTTGAGCTTACAAATTAGAAATATTGGGCTAACGGTTTATGTTAGCCCAATAACAATAAAATAAGAAATAAGATGAATTTGAAAAGTGTTTTATTAACTGTTGTAACTGTTTTTACAGTATCAAGTGTATTTGCTCAAGCTAATATACTTAATGCCAAAAGTCCTGAAGAAATAGGTGTAAGAACAGAAGAACAAAAAGCTATAGATAACGATAAACCATTGGAATATGGATATGTTGATGATAGAGATATCCTGTATTCTAAAATGGTATGGGAAAGGGTACGTTTAGATGAACGCGCAAACTTTCCATTATATTATCCTATCGACACCAACAATATTGGTAGCAACAGACGTTCGTTATATGATGTTTTGATGAAAAACATTAAAAATGGTAAAATTAAAAACATTTATGATGATTCTTATTTTACAACAAAACGTACGTTAAAGGATATAGAGGCTGCACTATCTAAAATTGATACCACAGAATATGGTATTGAGCAATTAAATGCAGGTGAAGAGTTGTCAGACGAGTATATCGATAGACGCGACATCACTGCTGCTGATATTGTAGAATATCGTGTAAAAGGCTTATGGTATTTTGATAAGCGTCATGCTGAAATGAAGTACAGACTTTTGGGAATTGCTCCTGTAGCTCCAGATGTTAATTTTATTGATGATGAGAATCCTGACTTAGTGCCATTATTTTGGGTGTTTTTCCCAGATGCAAGAGAAGTATTGCATGAATCAAAAGCATTCAATAATGCCAATAGTGCCATACCGCATTCATTCGATCATTTGCTAAATTCCAGACGTTTCCAAGGCTATATTTATAGAGAGGAGAATGTTCAAGGCGATAGAAAAGTAAATGAATATATTTCAGATAATGCATTAATGCAGCTTTTAGAATCAGAGCGTATAAAAACAAAAATTAGAGATTTTGAATTAGATATGTGGACCTACTAATTCAATTTCAAAACGATAGTGAAACAAACGCCTACTGAAAAGTGGGCGTTTTTTTGTTATTCATGTAAAGTCAAGCATCCATTTTTTATCTTCGCAACATGCAAGTAGATTATATAGTTGTTGGCCTAGGTTTGGCGGGAATAAGTTTTTGTGAGCAATTGAGGGCAAACAATAAAACATTCGTAGTATTTGATGATAGTTCTCAAAAATCATCAGTAGTTGCAGGAGGATTGTATAACCCAGTAGTTTTAAAACGCTTTACTTCAGTGTGGAAAAGCGATATACAATTAAACTTAGCATTGCAACACTACAGTAATTTAGAAAAGCTGCTAAAAGTTACCTTAGACTATAAAATTCCAGTATATAGAAAGTTTGCTTCGGTAGAAGAACAGAATAATTGGTTTATAGCATCAGATAAACCAAAGTTAAGCAAATACCTCTCAGGTAAAATAGTGCCTAATACCAATACGGTAATTAAAGCAGAGTATGGCTTTGGGAAAGTATTGCACACAGGGCGTATAGATGTAAGTAAGCTCATTAAATCATATAAAACGTTTCTAAACTACCATAATGCTTTAAAACAAGAACCGTTTATATATGAAGCTTTAAATACTCAAGAACAATCCTTAATCTATAAGGATATAAGCGCGAAGCACATAGTGTTTTCCGAAGGTTTTGGAGTTACAAAAAATCCATTTTTTACAAACCTACCCTTAAGCCCTACAAAAGGCGAATTATTAACCATTTATGCACCAGAATTAAACATAGATTTTGTGCTAAAAGGTCCAGTGTTTTTAATTCCGATAGGTAACGATTTGTATGTAGTTGGAGCAACCTACGAATTGTATGATTTAACACATGATACCACGGCAAAAGCAAAAACAAAGCTTTTAGAGGGATTAAAGAGTATGATTACTTGTGAGTTTAAAATAATAAAACAAGTGGCAGGCATAAGGCCTACAGTAAGGGATAGGAGACCACTGGTAGGTAGACATAATAATCATGAAAACATATACTTATTAAATGGATTAGGGACACGAGGAGTAATGATTGGGCCTTATGTGGCAAAACAACTTTTTGAGTATATTGAGAATAAAACCCCTTTGGAACGAGAAATTAGTTTATCAAGACTTAATTAGTTTTCTCATTTTTATGCACTAGAGTTTCATCGTAACTCATAAACATATTAATCCAAATATTCCTAGAAAGTCTCATAATAATAGGCATAAATACTACTAATGTGCCAACTATAGCTATAAATGTCATTATTAAATCGGCTCCCAATATTAAGTTACTAATTACAAAAGCAGCTACACCAAAAGCAATACCAACGGCATAACTTACATACATTGCACCGTAGAAAAAAGAAGGTTCAATTCTATACTTAGTATCACACTTAGAACAACGCTCGTTTACTTTTAACGTTTCAGACAATACATACGCATTTTTATTGCTGTACATAGATTCTTGATGGCATTTTGGGCAACACCCCGTTAAAATACTATAAACTTTAGTTCCTTTTTTAAACATTAATTTTGATGTATTTTTGCGTGCAATACTGCCATACAAAGGTATATTTTATAGTTTAAACAGCTGTAACTAAAGTCACATTTCTATGCTTAACATTCACAATTTATCTATTTCATTTCAAGGAGAATACCTTTTTGAGGACATTACGTTTAAACTAGGAAATGGAGATAGAATAGGTTTAATTGGTAAAAATGGAGCAGGTAAGTCTACCATGCTAAAAATTTTATCAAAAGAGCTAGAGCCGGACTCTGGGCAGATTGCAGCAGATAAAGCCTTAAAAATTGGGTTTTTGAAACAAGATATAGATTTTGTTTTTGGAAGAACCGTTTTAGAGGAAGCCTACCAAGCCTTTACTGAAATTAAAGCAATAGAGGCTAGCATGGAGCATATAAATACCCAACTGGCAGAACGTACCGATTACGAAAGTGAAGGGTACAATCAGTTAATGATAGATATTAACGACTTACAACATCAGTACGAAATACTTGGAGGGTACAATTATCAGGGTAATACAGAGAAAATATTACAAGGCTTAGGTTTTAAAAGAGACGATTTTGATAGCTTAACCGATACGTTTTCTGGAGGTTGGCGTATGCGTATAGAACTTGCAAAGTTGTTGCTTCAGGATAACGATATTTTGCTTTTGGATGAGCCCACTAACCATTTAGATATAGAATCTATTATTTGGTTGGAAAGTTTTCTTAAGCAGTATGCAGGGGCTGTAGTAATCGTATCTCATGATAAAATGTTTTTGGATAATGTTACCAACAGAACCATTGAGATATCATTGGGTAGGATTTATGATTACCCAAAACCATATTCAAAATATTTAGTACTTAGAAAAGAGATTAGGGAGCAACAACTGGCATCTCAAAAAAACCAACAAAAGCAGATTGAACATACAGAAAAACTGATTGAAAAATTTAGGGCCAAAGCATCCAAAGCCACAATGGCACAATCGCTCATTAAAAAATTAGATAAAATTGAGCGCATTGAAGTTGATGAAGATGATAATAGTGTAATGACTTTAAATTTCCCAGTTTCTGTAACTCCTGGTAAAGTAGTTGTTGAGGCTGAGGAGATATCAAAAAATTATAGAGACAATCAAGTGCTAAAGTCAATTGATTTATTAATTGAACGAGATAGTAAAACCGCCTTTGTTGGTCAAAATGGGCAAGGCAAATCCACTCTGGCAAAAATAATAGTAGGCGAGATTAAGCACAGTGGTAGTTTAAAATTAGGGCATAATGTGCAAATAGGTTATTTTGCACAAAATCAGGCAGAATATTTAGATGGTAATAAAACGGTTTTAGATACCATGATAGATGCCGCAAACGAATCCAACAGAAGTAAAGTACGTGATATTTTGGGCTCGTTTTTATTTAGGGGTGATGAGGTAGAGAAATATGTAAAAGTACTATCAGGAGGAGAGCGAAACCGTTTAGCATTAGCAAAATTGATGTTGCAACCTTTTAATGTGCTTATCATGGATGAACCAACAAACCATTTGGATATAAAATCTAAAAATGTACTCAAAGAAGCATTAAAGCGTTTTGAAGGGACGTTAATTCTAGTATCTCATGATAGAGATTTTCTGCAAGGTTTAACCAATATTGTATACGAGTTTAAAGATCATAAAATCAAGGAATATCTTGGGGATATAGATTACTATTTGGAGGAACGACAGGTTGAAAACCTTAGAGAGGTTGAAAAACGTACTACGGTTAAGGAAACACCAAAGGAGAAAAAGAATCAATCTTACGAAGAACAAAAACGATTAAAATCTTTAAACAATAAGTTAAGTAATATAGAATCTAAAATATCAGAGCTAGAAAAGGAGATTAAAGCCATAGATTTAGAGTTGGAGATTAATTATAATGAGGTGACTTCAAAGCCTAATTTTTTTGATGATTACCAAAAGAAGAAATCAGATTTAGATGGATATATGCAGCAATGGGAAGATGTGCAAATTCAAATTGAAACCTTGACTTAGCTTAAAAATGTTAAAATTTTATGTATTTCGTCGATAAAAATAGTTTTTTGTCTATTTAGTTGCTATTTTCGTACGTGAAATTAGTCCCAAATCAACCTAAAGATGAAAAACCTAAAGTATACAGTTTTAACTTTTTTAATATCATTTGCAGCCTTTGCTAATATTTCTAATAGCGAAAAGGAAGCATTATTGGCATTGTACAATAGTACTAATGGTGCTGAATGGAATTCCACATGGGATACAACATCGCCAATTGATACTTGGCATGGTGTTACAATAGAAAATAATAAAGTAGTTGAAATTAACTTACCTTTTAATAATTTAAGAGGCCAGTTACCTGAAGCGATTGCTAATCTTACAGGATTGGTAAAACTTAATTTAGGTTTTAATGGCTTAACAGGAAATGTGCCTACAGCTTTAAGCAGTTTGCAAAATCTTGAAGTTTTAGAGCTGTTTATGAATAAGTTTGAAGGAGAGATCCCAGCCGAATTAGGCAAATTAAAAAAATTGAAGTCTTTAAAATTATACAGTAACCAGCTTACTGGTAACATACCTATGTCAATCATGGGATTAACAAATCTGGAAGAGCTTCTAATAGGAAGCAATTATTTAACAGGTAATATTCCACGTGAAATCCAAGCATTAAAGAAATTGAAGAAATTTAGTGTGATGGATAATAAAATGGATGGCGAAATTCCAGTGGAAATGGCACAGTTAACAGAATTGGAAGAATTATTGTTATCTACAAACCAATTTACGGGAGACGTGCCTATAGAATTTGTAAATCTAAAAAATTTAAATACTATAATGGTTAGCGATAACAAGCTAAATAAAGAGTATATAAGTGTTTCAGGAAAGAACCCACCATCATTGATGTTAATTGAAACTAATGCAACCGCAACGATGGACATTGAAAAAGAATAAGTTCTCCATAAAAATAGTTAATGGTAAAAGACACAAGTAATTGTGTCTTTTTTTTATATTTAAATATGAAGGAACACTATTTTACTTGCCCCTATTGTTGGGAGGAGATCTCAATGTTGTTAGATGATTCTGTAATGCAACAAGAGTATATTGAAGATTGTGAAGTGTGTTGTAACCCCATACAAATAAAGGTTACCTTTTTTAATTCAGAAATCGCAGATTTTCAAGCAACTAGTATAGAGCAATAAATTTTTCAGAATAAAGCATTGCTAAATCTAAAAAGGATTGTATATTTGCTGTCCAATATCGCGGGATAGAGCAGTAGGTAGCTCGTCGGGCTCATAACCCGAAGGTCACTGGTTCGAGTCCAGTTCCCGCTACTAGTAAAATCAAGGCTTCACAGAAATGTGAAGCCTTTTTTAATTCTTGGGTACAACACAGGTACAACAATTTAAAGTTGTTCACATATTCATTCTAATTGATAAGAATTGGCGTTTTTTACCAGTAAACACCATTACTTAGTACTTAAGCTGTTGTTGATAAACTATTCGCATTCCAAAATTGGAAGAAGTTTCAATTAAATTAAAATAATTATAGTAAAATAATGAGATAATTACCTAAAAGTGGTATCTTTCTCTAAAATTTACTTTTATAATGGATATTTCAGAATATATAAAGCAACTACAAACCTTTGAAGAATACTCGTTTTCTTGGGATGAACTTGTGATAGCCTGTAATAAAACCGAAACTGCTTTAAAGCGGGAGCTTTCTAGACTGGTAGCCAAAAAGGAAATTATGAATTTAAGAAAAGGATTTTACCTCATAATTCCACCGAGATATTCAAAACAAGAACAAATCCCTGTACAATTATTCGCAGAAAAGCTCTTTAAATACCTGAATAGTAATTATTATTTAAGCTTTTATTCTGCTGCAAAGTTTCACGGTGCTGGGCATCAACAAGTGCAAAGGGAATATATTATGGCAGACGACAAGTCATTCCCTGATATTAAAAAATCGTCGCTGGAGATTCATTTTTTTACAACATCAAAATGGCCAATAAAAAACATTTTGAAAAAAAAATCGGATGCAGGCATTTTTAAAATTTCAAGTCCAGCACTGACGGCTGTAGATTTAATTCATCATCAAACTAAATTGGGTGGTATCAATAGGATGTTAGCAATTCTCGAGGAATTGTCAGAGGAAATGACCGTTCAAGATATAGAAGACCTAATTAGTTGGTATCCTCATAAAAGCACCTTACAACGTTTAGGGTTTTTGCTGGAAGTAGTACTGCAAGTTGAGAAGGCTTTGTATACACCAGTTATGAAGTACTTAAATACATCCAAATACTATCCTGTATTATTGAGTCCAAAATCAAAAGAGAAACCTGGAGCTGTTCTTAATGATTGGAAAGTTGATATAAATATAAAATTAGAAAGCGATTTATGATTCCGAAGCCCTATATAGCGAAATGGCAAGTGCAAGCACCTTGGAAACAGTTTTATCAAGTAGAACAAGACCTTGTAATTAGTCGTACGTTAGTAGAAATTTTTTCGGATGATTTTCTACGAGAAAACTTAGCATTTAGAGGCGGTACAGCACTTCATAAGTTGTATTTAAACCCTGCACCACGTTATTCAGAGGATATCGATTTGGTTCAAATAAAACCAGGTCCTATAAAACCAATAATGCAACGCCTAAACGAGGTTATTACGTTTTTTGAAGAACCAAGAAAAACCCAAGTAAAAGGACACGGTGCGAAGGCATTATACCGCTTCACTTCAGAATATGAAGAAATTAGACTGCGCTTAAAATTAGAAATCAATTGTAGGGAACATTTTAATGTGTTGCCTTGGGTTGAGTTTCCTTTTCAAGTAGAAAGTGATTGGTTTACAGGAAGTACTAAAATTAGAACCTACAGCATTAATGAGTTACTGGGTACAAAATTAAGGGCATTATACCAGCGCAGTAAAGGCAGGGATTTGTTCGATTTGGATTATTCCAGATTACATATGGAATTGGATGTAGAACAGATAATTAAATGCTTTAAGGAATACACAGCATTTTCAACAGGAAATAGACCGCCAAGTCAAAGAGAGTTTTTGCTCAATATTGAAGAAAAAGAACAAGACCCAAATTTCACGGGAGATATGGAGGCTCTATTGAGAACTGGAATAGCGTATAATCAAGAAAAAGCGTTTGAGTGGCTCAAAAGTAAAATTATTGAGAAGCTATAAAAAATAAAATATCAAACTCAAAACCTGAAGAGATATAACCTCGTTCTCCACTCAATTTCCATTTCCAAGCTAGTTTTAGTTTTTCCCCAAATTCGCTTATTTCCACACGCTTTGTAGGGCTATAAAACTTAGGGTTGGAAAGTTTTTTACCATATAAATCATATCCAATCGGAGCTTTACCTGGGCAACCACCATTCTCTAACATTTTTTTAAAACTGGTCTTGTTCTTTCTGTTCGAGTATAATTTTCTTTATTAGCTTCAATAATTCTGGTATAGATTTCTAATTTATCTTTTTCGTTTTCGGTGCCTAAACCCGATGAGGTCTCTATTAAATGAATCCCGTAGGTTTCAATAAGATTTTTTAATATCTCCATTCCTCCACCAGCCTCACGAGAAAACCTACTTATAAATTTTACTGCAATTGCAAATGGTTTAATTTGATACATTTAAATTAATTAATGTTAACCCTTTTTTAAAATTGAGCTTAACACTTTTTAATAAGTGTTTTCTGCCATAATGACATTATAAAAGATTGAATATCAACAATTCTAAGACAAATGTTGAATTTTCTTAGAAAGGTTAGGTTTTTGATTTGTTACAATCAAACTAATTTACCAATGGGAGATAAAACTAAAAGAGTGTGGAAAGCACTTAAATTGTTTACTAAAGATTTAAAGCATATAATTTCTGATAAAAAAGAAAATATAGAGATAAAGCCTAATAATTTATTTGATTCATTATCTCCAAAGTCATTAAACCCGGAAGATGTAGAGATTTATTTAGAAGCTCTGAACATGGGCGTTAAAAATAAAGAAATTAGCAACATTGCTCTTACAGGTTCTTATGGTGCAGGAAAAAGTAGCTTGATTAAGACGTTTGAAGAAGTAGCTAAAAATAAATTTAAATTTTTAAAAGTTTCATTAGCAAGTTTTCAAGGAAGTAGTAATGGAGATAATTTAGAAAGACAATTAGAACTTAGCATACTTCAGCAAATCTTTTATCATGTTAAGTCAGATAAAATACCTGATTCTAGATTTAAGAGAATTAAGAATATAACTACCGAGTATTTAATTGTTTTTTCATTAGTTTTTGCATTTTGGCTTTTTAGTGTATTTGTAGTATTCAATTTCAATTATTTAGACAAATTAAACCCTTCTAATTGGTCATGGCAATTTGGGGATTTAGATTATCACGCATTAATAATTTTTCTAGTTTTCTTTTTAGGTATAGCCTATTTAGCGAAAGGTATTGTTAGGTTTTTGAATAATTCGAAAATTAGTAAGGTAAGTATAAAAGGAGAGGTCGAATTAGGTAAGGATATTGACAAGTCTATTTTGAATGAATATCTAGATGAGTTAGTTTATTTTTTTGAGAGAAATCATTATGATGTTGTTGTAATTGAAGATTTAGATAGGTTTGAGAGTATAGATATTTTTTCCAAACTACGAGAAATAAATACGTTAATCAATAACTCAGAACAAAGAAAAGGAGACGTTGTATTTCTGTATGCTATTCGGGATGATATTTTTACAGGCAAGGATAGAACTAAGTTTTTTGATTTTATCATACCTGTTATCCCAGTCATAAATAAGTCAAATTCTAATGAAAAATTACGTGAAAGATTTGAATCCATAAGTCTTGAAAATAAACCCACTACCAATTTTATTGATGATATCTCTCTCTTTATAGATGATATGAGGCTTTTAAATAATATATGTAATGAATACATAATTTATTCAAATAATTTAAGTTCTAAATTAATTCAAGACAAACTTCTGGCAATGATTGTTTATAAAAATATGATGCCAGATGATTTTGTTGATTTACATAACGAAGAAGGAAAATTATTTACAATTTTAAATGATAAGAAAAAATATATAACTAGTATTATAAATTCATTAGATGAACAGATTTTAAGTTTAAATAAATCTATTTTAAATATAGAAAATGAGAAAATTATAGAGGTTAAAGAACTTAGAGCAGTTTATGTTAATGCGTTACATAATCTAACTAATGAGAACATACATTCCGTTGTATTAGAATCAAAGGAATATTCATTGAAACAGCTAATTAAGGATGAGATATTTGAGAAATTACTTAAATCAGAAAATTTGACATTCAAATATTATGATAGCTACTATCGTAGTTTACAGAATGAAAATTCTGGCAAAACTTTTAAGGATTTAGAAAAGTTTATCGAATCGGAATTCAATTTTGAAAAGCGCATTTCTTTTATTAATGATAGGGTTAATAATAATATGGAAAGTATTAATAATCAAATATTGATTTTAAAAGAGAAGAAGCGTACTACTGAGAAAAAACGTTTAAGGGGATTGTTTAGTGAAATAGATTTACTTCAATTTATTGAGCCAGAATATGCTAATAATAAGCTTTTGATATTTTTACTTAGAAACGGTCATATAGATGAGGATTACTATGATTATATATCATATTTCCATAATGTAAGTATGACTCGTTCGGATAATGAGTTTTTACAAAGTGTAAAGAGTCAAGTACCTATGGATTTTGGTTTTAAGTTGAATAAAGTAGAAACTTTAGTTAATAGATTGGGACATGAATATTTTAAAAGAGATAGTATATTAAATTTTGACTTAGTTGATTTTCTCTTTAAGAATAAAAATAAATACAGAGCAAAAGCCAATGCAATAATTCAATATTTAAGTGAAAACAAAACATATAACAAAAGATTTATAAACGAATATTATATTGAAGGTAAAGAATTAGATTCTTTTATAAACTTAGTACCTGAAAATTGGCCTAAATTTTGGCAATATATAGAAGAGGAGAGTGACTTTTCTGCTATTGATAAAATTGAGATTTTATTATTTATTATAAATAATTGTAGTATAAATGATATTAAAATACTATCTAAAGAATCACGATTAAGAATGTTTATAAATGGGCTAGAGAAACCTCTTGAGGTTTTAATATTTGTAACTAGTTTAAAGAAAATAAATGATGTTTTAGGTAGTCTTGAAATTAAATTTAAAAATCTTCCAGAAGTTTCTAAAGAATCAGATGTGATATTTAAATTGATTTATGATAATAATTATTACAGTATTAATACTAATAATATAAATACTATTTGCAGATTTTATATTAATAAAAAAGATTTAAAAAAGTATAATGGTGCACCTTATACCATGATTTTAAAATCAGAACTTAAGGAACTAAAAAATTATATATCAAGTAATATTGAAGAGTACATTAATGATGTATGGCAGAATAACGATGAATTACAAAATGAAGAAGAAGAAACTATTGTTCATTTATTAAATAATGAGGATTTAAGTATTGAACAAAAAGAAGGTATTATTACTGAAGTTATTCCTGATATCAATAGTATATCTGATATAAATGATTTTGAGGTAATGAGGTTGGTACTAAAAAATGATTGTATGTTATCAACATGGGAAAATGTTTATAACATTTGGTTACAGTCAGGAGAAATTAATCTAATAAATGAGTTAGTAGATTTCCTAAACGAGAAAAGTCATTACGCTGTTTTATCTCAAGAAGATTTAAAACCACTAAGTTTAGATGAAGATGATAAAAGAAAATTTGCTTTAAAAATTATTTATTGTGATGATTTAACATTAGAAGCACATAAAATGTTAAGACGACTTCATTTTTCAAGTTGGATAAAGTTAAGCTTGGATAAGTTATCTTTTGACAAAGTTGAATCGATGATTGAAGAAGGTTTTATTAGTCTAAGTCTTGATTATTATGAAAAGTTGAAAGAAGATTTTTCAGATTTACATATTAAATTATTAGAAAAAGATATTAGCACTTTCCTTAATAAATTCGATGATTATGTATTGGAAGAAGTAGATGTGAAATTGTTATTGTCAAGTACAGTATCGAAAAGCCAAAAGGTAAATATAATAATGAAACTTGATGAAAACATAGTCATCAATAATAATGATATTAGCCGATTAGCAAGTGAAATATTAAGAGTATCATCTAAACAAGAACTAAGTTATAATTTACTTCATGGACTTTTTGCTAGTAATGATTCTAACAGTAATAAAATTGAACTATTCAATATGTACTACGAAGATGTTACACGTGAACAAGCTAAAAGTTTGGCTAGTAAATTATCTTACCCTTTTTCTAGATTTTTAATGCCTAGAAAACGAACTAGGGTTACAAACTCTAATTCGAATAGAATATTTATTGATAACCTCAAGAAGTTAAGACTAATATCTTCATATAGCATTAAGAGGGGAAATATTGAGGTGGTTGGTAAGTATTAAATAATACTCAATAAAACTTTTTTAGTTTTATAAAATCAAGAATAAACTGGTTAGATATTACAATCTTTCCCGCTACTAAATAAAACCTTCAACTTGTATAGTTGGAGGTTTTTAATTTAAAACACCAAACTAAACACAGAACCTTCACCCTCGGCACTTTTTACCATAATTTTTCCTTTGTGTAATAACATAATTTGTTTGCAAAGGCTTAAGCCTATACCACTTCCAGTGGCTTTGCTGGTAAAGAAAGGTACAAATATGTTTTCTAGAATATCTTCTGGTATGCCCAAACCATTGTCGTATACCTTAATGAGAATATCTCTATTTTGATTTTGCGATGCTAGTACTTTTATTTTAGGTGTATCTTCTTCGATACAGGCGTCAATGGCATTTAGTATTAGGTTTATCAAAACCTGTTCTATTAAATGAATATCTATATCTAGCTCTAATCTAGCTCCAGATATTTTAAACTCAATATCAATATTTTTTGCCTTTATAGAGGGTTCCATAAGCAACTGTATGTTATTAAACAGTTCTGAAACCATAATTCTTTGCAAATTTAAATTGGTAACTTTACTTAAGCTACGATATGTTTTTGCAAATTTTAATAGGCCTTCACTTCTATTTTTTACTGTTTTAATACCTGCATTTAAATCATCTAACTCCAAAGTGTTTTTTTGAGGGTGCTCAATAGCTAATTCAACACTTTTTTGAAGCGTATCTGCTAAAGATGATATTGGTGCAATGGAATTCATAATTTCATGTGTCATCACACTCAATAACTTTTTCCACGATTCAGATTCATTTTTATTTAATGTAGTATCAATATCCTGAACTACAATTAACTTAAATGCATCTTCATCAACTTGAAAAACTGTGTCTGAAATTAGTACTTTAATACTTTCGTTTTGCAAAGCAATAGATATAGAATGAGGCTCTCTGTGATAGGTGTCAAAAATAGTGTTGAAGAGTTTAGGCTTTCTACTTTCTATAAATCTTATGTTTTTAAATGAAGGTATATCTAGTATTTCCCCAAAATAATCATTACTCCACAACACATTACCGGTTTCTAAATTATAAGCAATAATGCCAATATCCACCATTTCAAGTATCTTTTTTAGATATACATATTGCGCTTCATTTTTGGCATTAATCTCTTTAATAGTTCGGTTAATTTCATTGAATCCAGTATATAAAAACCGAATGTCTTTTGGCCCTCTATCTTCTGGGAACCATCTTGAAAAATCACGATATTTAACGGCTTGAAAGAAATCGTCCATTGCAACAAATCTGCGTTTTACAAAATTATAGGTATCAATAAATAGATAGAAAATAACTAAACTGATAACAACTATATAGGGGGTTTTTGCAGTATAAATAAAATATGTGAGACCGAGAATTGCGGCAACTAAAAGTAGAATTCTAAAAAATAATCTAAGTATATAACCCCTATAGTTCATACTTTTCTAATCTTCTGTATAGCGCAGCTCTTGTAATTCCTAATTCTTTAGCAGATTTAGATACATTACCTTTATGTTTTTCTAATACAGTAATAATCGTATTTTTTTCTACCTCATCAAGGTTTAAGCTGTTGGCTTCAAGTCTATTTGTAGTTGTAGGGCGCTCAATTGAAGAAAATACCAAATCTTCTGGTTTTAAAACATTACCATCTGTCATAATAACTGCGCGCTCTAATACATATTGCAGTTCTCTAACATTACCTGGGAAGTCATGTTGTTTTAATTTAGAAATAAAACCAGTATCAAAACTAAAAGTACTTTTATTGTATTTTTCAGCGTAAAGTGAAACAAAATAATGAGAAAGTTCCGTAATGTCTGTGCCACGATCTCTAAGAGGTGGTACTATAATATCAACAGTGTTAATCCTGTATATTAAATCTTTTCTGAATTTCTTCTCGTCGGCAAGGACTTTGGGTTCTAAGTTGGTAGCGCAAATTAATCTAATATCAATAGGAATAGCAGTATTAGAGCCTAATGGGGTTACTTGCCTGTTTTGTAAAACAGTTAAGAGCCGTACTTGCTGGCCAAGGGTTATATTTCCTATTTCATCTAAAAATAAAGTGCCACCGTTTGCGGCTTCAAAACGCCCTTGTCGATCTTCTCTGGCGTCAGTAAAAGCGCCTTTTTTGTAACCAAACAATTCGCTTTCAAACAGAGAAGAGGTTAATGCGCCAACATCAACCTTTATAAATGGTTTGTGCTTTCGGTTAGAGTTATCATGAAGTGCTCTTGCAATTAAATCTTTACCTGTACCGTTTTCGCCAAGAATTAAAACATTAGCATCAGTTGGGGCAACTTTTTTAAGTTTTACAAAAACATCGTCCATTACCTCACTACTTCCAATAATCTCTACACTGCTAGAGCTAAGTTTTTTCTCTTTTGGAATGTTTGATTTTTTATTGCTTAGGATAGACGTAATGGTATCAATGATTTTATCATTCTTCCACGGCTTCATTAAAAAGTCAGCTGCACCTTCCTTTAAACCTTTAATCGCCAAATCTATATCAGCATAAGCTGTCATAAGTATAACAGCTATTTCAGGCTGTTGCTTTCTAATTTTATTTAACCAAAAAATGCCTTCATTCCCCGTATTTACTAACCCACTAAAATTCATGTCTAAAATAACAATATCAAAGTTGGAGCGATCAATGAGAGAATTAATATTGTTTGGGTTTTTTTCGGTAACTACCTCATTTACCATAGGTTTAAGTAGTAATCGTAATGCTGTAAGTACGTCTGCATCGTCGTCAACAACCAGTATGTTAGCCTTTTTTATAACCATTCATACAATATTACGATTTTATCTTCAGCTTCTAAAGCCTCTTAAATCAAAAAATAGATGCTTTATATGTGTACACAATCGAACACAAAGTGTATCAAAAACGAACACTTTTATTTTTAGTAAAAAATGTAAATTATTGATTTTTAATTATTTGTGTTTTTGGCATCATCTTCACTATAAGTTAAGTGTCATAAAAAAATAAAAATGGACGTACCAATTCAAAAGAAAAAATTTTCGAAGCAGAAACTTTGGTTAATCTCAGGTGTAGTAATTCTATTGGCATTTATAGGTTATGTAGTTGTACAAACCTCTGGAGGTGCGAAATTAAATGTTGAAAAAGAACGTATTTCAATTTATACGGTTTCAAAAAATGTGTTTCAAGAAAATATTCCTGTAAATGGTATTGTGTTACCAATAACTACAATTTATTTGGATGCTTTGGAAGGTGGTAGAGTAGAAGAAAAATTTGTTGAAGATGGCGCAATGATGAAACAGGGAGAACCTATACTTCGCTTATCTAATACCGATTTAGAATTAAGTCTTATCAATCAAGAAACATCGGTTTATAATTTATTAACACAGATGCAGATTTCGCAGAATGCAGCACGCCAAAATACAATTAATCGCCAAAATCAATTTACAGATGTTGAGAATAGTCTTATTGAAGCGAAGCGCGTATTTGAATTGAATCAAAAACTATATGATAAAGATGCTATAGGCAGGCAGGATTATGAGTCTTCAAAAAATAATTATGCCTACCAACAAGAGCGTATGAAGTTGGCAAAACAGGTATTGATGGAAGATTCTATTTCCTCAAAACTTGAGGTAAAACAAGCACGAGACTCTTATGCCAGAACACAAAGTGCGTTACAGTTAATGCGAAAAAAAGTGGGAGATTTAGTGGTAAGAGCACCAATAGATGGCCAATTAACATCATTGGATGCTGAGATTGGGCAATCTATAACTAAAGGCACAAGACTAGGACAAGTAGATGTTACAAGTGGTTACAAAGTAAGGGTAGATATTGATGAGCACTATATTTCAAGGATTTACAACGGACAAGTAGGGATGTTTACTTTTAACAATAAGAGCTACAATTTAGTGATTAAAAAGGTGTTTACGCAGGTTACTAATGGACGTTTTCAGGTGGATATGGCTTTTGAAGACGAAACTCCTGAAGGTATACGAAGAGGGCAAAACCTTCAAATTCGTTTGGCGCTTAGTGCCGAAAAAGAGGCATTACTTGTTGCTAAGGGTGGATTCTTCCAAAAAACAGGGGGAAACTGGATGTTTAAGATAAGCGAAGATGGAAATACGGCTTACAAAGTAGATGTGAGACTCGGAACTCAAAACACAGAATATTTTGAAGTTCTTGAAGGGTTAAATCCAGGGGATAAAGTAGTAACGTCTAGTTATGACTCATTTGGGGATGTTGAAGAACTCATTTTAAAATAAGTATTTATTGATTCCAAGATCAAGAAGCAAGACAAAAAGAGAAAACCAATAATAAACAATTAAGCTAAAAGCCAATGGCTAATAGCTAAAAGCAAATAATAATACAATGATACAAATTACAGATTTAGAGAAGTTTTATAAAACCGAAGAGGTTCAAACTATCGCGTTGAATAAATTATCCTTCCAAGTAAAGGAAGGGGAGTTTGTAGCAATTATGGGGCCTTCAGGTTGTGGTAAGTCTACATTGCTTAATATTTTGGGGTTATTAGATGACCCTGATGGAGGAAGTTTTAAGTTTAATGGAGAAGAAGTTTCTGGATATAACGAGCGTAAACGCTCTAATTTACGCAAGCATAATATTGGTTTTGTATTCCAAAGTTTTAACCTTATTGATGAACTTACGGTTTTTGAGAATGTAGAATTACCATTAATCTACACAGGTGTTAAACCGGCTGAGCGTAAAAAGAAAGTAGAGGAAGTATTGGAAAAAATGCAAATTATGCACCGAAGAAATCATTTTCCTCAGCAGTTATCAGGTGGTCAACAACAACGTGTAGCGGTAGCACGTGCGGTGGTTAATAATCCAAAACTAATTTTAGCAGATGAGCCTACTGGTAACTTAGATAGTACCAATGGTAATGAGGTAATGGATTTACTTATAGATTTAAATGAAGCAGGTACAACCATCATCATGGTAACACATAGTGAGCATGATGCTAAGTACAGTCACCGTATCATTAGAATGTTAGACGGACAAAAAGTTACAGAGAATATATTGGCTTAAAATCAAAAAATTTCATCAATCAAATCAATCGAACTAGTCAATCAGATGAAGGCACTTCGGTATAATATCATCAATCACTAAACAATTTTAGATATACCGAGGTGTTGTCATCACATCAATCAAAAAACGAACAGTAATTCTTTAGAAATTATGCTTAAAAATTATTTCAAAATAGCGTTTAGAAATTTACTTAAAAACAAAGTGTATTCATTCATAAATATATCTGGTTTAGCCATAGGAATGGCAGTAGCTATTATGATAGGGCTTTGGATAAATGATGAATTAAGCCATAACGATTATTTTACTAATAAATCTAAGGTTGCGCAAATGATTCAAAGTCAAACGTTTAATGGGAAAACGGGCACGAATCCAGCAATTCCAAGACCTTTGGAGTTTGAGCTGCGTGAAAACTATGCCGATCATTTTAAGCATATTGTGATGTCTTCTTGGACCAATGCCGTTTACCTCCAAGTTGGAGATAAAAGCCTTTCCAGAACAGGGAATTTTATGCAAGAAGAGGCACCATCCCTTTTAGATTTAAAAATGATTAAAGGCGATCATAGTGCTTTGAAAGAGGTAAATTCTATAATGCTCTCTGAAACTTTAGCTAAAGATTTATTTGGAGATGAAGACCCCATAGGAAAACCAGTAACGGTAAATTATCAAGGTGATTTAATGGTTACGGCTATTTATGAAGATATACCAGAGAACAACACTTTTTCTGACTTAAACTATATAGGTAATTGGGAGATGATGATGCAAACATATAAGTGGATGCAGAATGCACAAGACCAATGGAGTAATAATTCATTTCAATTATTTATTCAAGTGCAGGATAATACTACTATAGCATCTGTTTCAGAGGTAATTAGAGATGCCAAAAAGAAAGTAGCGGGAAAAGATATTGAGGAATTCAATCCTCAACTCATGCTATTACCAATGAAAGATTGGCATTTAAGAAGTAATTTTGAAGATGGTGTACAAACCGGTGGACGTATTGAAAATGTCTGGTTATTTGGTATCATTGGTGTGTTTGTATTGCTTTTGGCTTGTATCAATTTCATTAATTTAAGCACGGCACGCTCAGAAAAAAGGGCTACTGAAGTTGGTATTAGAAAATCCATTGGTTCTAATCGTAAACAACTAATCGTCCAATTTTTAAGTGAGTCTTGTCTAGTAGTAATATTTGCATTTATACTTGCTGTTGGTATTGTTCTATTATTTTTAAATGGGTTTAATACTTTGGCAAGTAAATCAATAGTATTTCCATGGTCTAACCTTGGTTTTTGGTTTGTATCGTTGCTGTTTATCTTATTTACAGCACTAGTGTCTGGTAGTTACCCAGCATTGTATTTGTCTTCTTTTAATCCGGTTACCGTGTTAAAAGGCACCTTTAAAGCAGGACGTTATTCAGCATTGCCTCGTAAGGTATTGGTAGTGATACAATTTACTTTTTCTGTAGCATTAATTATAGGAACTATGGTTGTAATGAATCAAATTCAATACAGTAAGGATAGACCTGTTGGCTATAATAAAAAGGGTTTAATACAGCTTCCTGTTATGAGCCCTGAGTTTGAAGGTAAGGCAGATATTATGAGAAACCAGTTTTTAGAGTCTGGTGCTATTACAAACATGTCTACTTCTAGTAGTCCTACAACTCAAATTTGGTCTAATAGAAGTGGTTACACTTGGGAAGGGAAACCAGAAGGGTTTCAAGAGGATTTGGCTTATACTTCTGTATCCTATGAATTTGCGGAAACTATGGATCTGGAAATTATTGAGGGACGCGGGTTTTCAAGAGAATTTGCTACGGATAGTACTGCTGTAATATTAAATGAAACCGCTGTAAAATATATGGGTTTAAAAGATCCGATAGGAAAACTCATTAAAGATTCTGATACTGAAGATCCAGCACCACCATTAAAAGTTATAGGCGTAATTAAGGATATGATTGTGCGATCTCCATACGAACCTGTAAAACAAGCCATGTATGTTTTTGATGGTTATGAAAATGCAAGCTATTATAACTTGCGTTTAAATCCTAATAAAAGTGTAAGTGAGAGTTTAAACTTAATTGAAACTACGTTTAAAAATAACTTTCCCAGTGTTCCTTTTCAATATCAGTTTGTAGATGAAGAGTATGGTAAAAAGTTTAGGGCAGAAGAGCGTATATCGAGTTTGGCAAAAGTATTTACACTTCTGGCAATTTTTATCAGTTGTCTTGGGTTATTTGGTTTGGCTTCGTTTGTAGCAGAGCAACGCACTAAGGAAATTGGTGTTAGAAAGGTTTTAGGTGCATCAATAAGCCAACTTTGGCTACTACTGTCTAAAGACTTTGTAACTCTTGTGATTATTTCAATTTTAGTGGCTTCCCCATTAGCGTATTATATTATGGGACAGTGGTTGCAGAAATTTACCTATAGAACATCTGTAGGATGGGAGGTATTGGCAATTGCTTGTATTGGAGCATTAGTTATAACTCTAATTACTGTTAGTTTTCAAGCGGTAAGAGCCGCTACGACAAATCCAGTAAAATCGCTTAGAACAGAATAGCTTTCATCAATTAATCACAACAATCATGTTAAAAAACTATATAAAAATAGCATTTAGGAATCTCTTGCGGCATAAGAGTTTAACATTTATTAATCTATTAGGTTTAGCAACAGGTTTTGCTATAACATTACTTATAGCGCAATATGTGCAATTTGAAAGAAGTTACGAGGAGATGCATCCTAATGCTGATAGAACAGTACGGCTTACCTTAAATTACTTAACAGGAAATACTGTAACAACCCAGGATAGTGAGATGTACCCAGCTGTTGGACCTCGTATAAGTAAAGAACTGCCAGAGGTAGGGAAGTATACAAGGGTTTATGCTATAGGCGAACCTAACTCACCTATGCAGATTGAGGAAAAACAATTTCTTATGAAGGAACTTTATGCAGTAGATGCAGACTTTTTTCAAATATTTAATACGCCTCTAACGTATGGGAGTATAAATAATATTTTTGAAAAGCCTAATGAAGCAGTTATAACTGAATCTATAGCATTAAAGTATTTCAATAGAACCGATGTGGTTGGAGAGGTAATAAAATCTCCTGGAGTTAACGGTAATATTCTGTATAATATAGTTGGTGTAACTCCAGACAGTCCAGCAAATACACACCTTAAATATGATATGCTTATCTCTTATCCTACAATGCTTTCTGATCCTGAAATGCTAAGAAGACATGGAGAAAAGAAAGATAATTGGGATAACAATAATTCCTATATGTATGCACAGTTAGTTGATGGTACCAATTATGATAATTTTGTAGTCTCACTGGATGGTTTTACAAAGAAGTTAATCGCTGAGGAAAAAATTAAAAGTGAAGCTATAGTTGCTCAAAAGATAACAGATATTCATCTGTATTCTAAAAAAACCTTTGAACCAGAACCCAATGGGGATGCTAGTTCTGTTTATTTTCTTTTCGCAGTAGCGGTTTTAATTATAATAAGTGCTTTTGTAAATTATATAAACTTAACAACATCTCAAGCACTCGATAGAGCTAAAGAAGTAGGTGTTAAAAAAGTATTAGGATCAACTAAAAGTCAATTACGAATTCAATTTTTAGTAGAATCTATTATGTTAAATATTCTAGCTGGAGGTTTAGCTATTGGGTTAGTTGCCTTAGTAAAACCTAAATTTTTGGCTTTGGCTGGATTACCAGAGAACTTTATTTTATTTTCAAATTTATCCTTTTGGCTATTGTTATTGGTGTTTATTGTTTTTGGAGGTATTCTTTCAGGTTTATACCCAGCTCTTGTGCTATCATCATTTAAACCTTCTACAATTTTAAAAGGTAGTTTTTCACATTCAATAAAAGGAAATCTATTGCGAAAAGGTCTTGTGGTTTTTCAATTTGCAATAACTACAATTTTATTGATTCAAACATTTACAGTAAACGAGCAAATTGATTTTTTACGAGCTTTAGATCGGGGAGTTAATGTAGAGCAAAGTATAGTAGTGGAAGCACCAGCAAAAAATGCAGCTCAAAATTATTCAGCATTTAAACAAAATTTATTGGCAAACTCTAATGTTAAGACAGTAGCGTTATCGCATACAGTGCCTGGTCAGCCTTCGGGAGCTTTATCAACTACCGCAGATATACGAATTACTGGAACAACACCAGATGCATATCATAATTTCTATCTCACATTTATTGATAAAGATTATGTGCCGTTGTTAGGTGTAGAGATGTCAGCAGGTACTAATTTTGATGAAGGTACAACACCTCAAAAACGGGATGTTATTGTTAATGAAAAAGCGCTTGAAAAATGGAATATTACCAATCCAGAAGATGCTATCAGTAAAAAATTGTCTTTTTGGGGAGCAGAGTGGAATATTAAAGGCGTGGTTAAAAATTACCACCAGCAATCCCCAAAATCTCCTATGCTTCCTATGATTCACATATTTAATAATTATTTTGGAAGTTTAGCAACAGTACAATTTTCAGGAGGTTCTCCAACAGAAAATCTTAAACAAGTTAGGGAAGCATTTAGTACTGTTTATCCAGGAGCCCCATTTTCTTATTTTTTTATGGATCAGGAGTACGATAAACAATTTAAGGCAGAAGATCGTTTTAAAAGTGTGTTTATGATTCTTACTGCGTTTTCTATGCTAATTGCATGTTTAGGTTTGTTGGGACTAGCATCTTTTTCAGTGGCTAAAAGAAAGAAAGAAATTGGTATTAGAAAAGTTGTAGGAGCTAGTACTGCAACAATTTTGATTCTCCTCTCTAAAGATGCCTTAAAAACTGTGTTAATTTCAGTAATTATCAGCGTGCCTATTACTTATTTGTTGTTGCAAAATTGGTTAAAAAACTTTGCTTATAAAATTGATTTAAACATTTGGATGTTTGTACTACCAATTTTTTTAGTGTTTTTACTTGTGCTATTGTCAATAAGTTTTAAAACGGTTAAAACTGCTTTAATGAATCCTGTAAATAGTTTGAGATCTGAATAAATATTATGAATTAATCAATCAAAGAACAAATTATTATGCTGCGAAATTATTTTAAAATCGCTTGGCGGAATCTCAGAAAGTATCGTTTTTACAGTGCCATTAATATATTGGGACTATTTACGGGTATTGCTTTTACATTATTAATCAGTGCCTATGTATGGGGAGAATTACAGGTAAATAATAATCTTAAAAATTCCAATAGGCAATACATTCTTTTAAGTCATTGGGAAAAGCCTGATATGGGATTGGATTTCACAACATTGGCTCCATTGGCAAAGCGTTTAAAGGAAGAATATCCACATTTAGTTGCAAATTACTACAGGTTTGATGGTATAACATCTTTAGTTTCAAAAGATGACAAGCGTTTTAGAAAGTATGTACATTTATCAGACCCATCACTACTTACCATGTATGGCTTTAAGTTGTTATATGGTAATAATCTAACGGCATTAACAAATCCTTATTCTGTTGTTATCACTAAAAATGTAGCACTTAGCATTTTTGGAAAAACTAATGTTGTTGGCGAAACAATTACTTTAGAAAACTACAATAGTGAGAAACATAATTTTAGTATTACAGGTGTTTTTGATGCACTTCCTAAAAACTCTGTTATAGATTTAAATAGTGAAAATGCTATTAAGACAGATTTGATGCCTGAAATTTTTATCCCACGTAGCAACCGAGATTTTTTTAATAGAGGAGATTTAGAGAATTGGAATAATAAGTATATCCCCTCATTTATTGAGTTGAATAAAGGGGTTAACCCAAAAGATATACAAGAGCCTATTAATAATTTAATAGCGCAGCATGCTCCAGAAAATTTTAAGAAGCATCTAAGCGTGAGTCCTGTGTTGCTTACTGATTTTTATTTAGAAAAAGATAATAGAAGGGTAAAACGTATGCTATATACGCTCTCTATAATAGGTTTGTTTATACTATTAATGGCTATTATCAATTTTATAAATATCTCTTTAAGTATGTCTGGAAGTAGAATAAAAGAAATAGGGATGCGTAAAGTGTTAGGAGGAGAGCGTAAACAGCTAATATTTCAATTTTTAATAGAATCTTTTGTCTTGGTTTTATTTGCTACAGTAATAGCACTAGGTGCTTATGTTGTTATGAGGCCAATGTTTGTTGAACTTCTAAACGCTGAAATCCCAACTTTAAATACGTTTTCGCATGTTGCAATTTTTATCATTATTGGTTTTGTTGTAGTAATAAGTTTACTAGCTGGTTTTTATCCTGCGTTTATATTATCATCACTAAAAACCATACAAGTTTTAAAAGGAAAACTACAGATAAAAAACACAACGCAACAAAAATCATTAGTAGGGTTCCAGTTTGCTATTTCTTTGTTAATTCTAATTTGTGCTTTTATAATAACTAAACAGGTAAATTACTTTTTTGAAAAAGATTTAGGCTATAGTAAAGATTATATCCTAACCATACAAACACCAAGAGATTGGTCTGAAAAAGGAGTAAATAAAATGGAATCTATTCGGCATGAATTTGAGAGTATGCCCCAAATAAATAAAGCATCTGTGTCCTATGAAATTCCAAATGGGAATTTTGGGGGCAGCTTTTCTATGCAACGTGTAGGTGCGCCAGAAAACAATGCTATTCCAATAAAGTCGTTGGTCGTTGATCATCATTTTTTTAGTACTTACGAAATTGCTGTAAAAGAACATTTAAAACTATCTCCAGAAAACAATTTTGTGGTAAGCATTAATGAGAGTGCTGCCAAAAAATTTGGTTGGGAAAATCCAGCTGATGCTATTGGAAAGCGCATAAAAATTAGAGAAGATGCTTACGATTATATGATACAAAATGTTGTTAGCGATTTTCACTTTGATACCATGAACAAAAAAATAGGGCCACTAGTGTTTTTTAATCTAAAAACGGTTCCTCGATACCGCTATTTAAGTCTTAAGGTAAAGCAGGGTAATCTAGAGGTTGCGGTTGCCAATATTCGTGAGAAATGGAATGCTCTGCTGCCGGATGCTGTTTTTGATTATCAATTTATGGACGATACCCTACAGAATTTATATGCTTCTGAAATTAGGTTTAAAAAAACGGTGTATTACGCTTCATTATTATCGTTAATTATTATACTTCTAGGTATAGTTGGTTTGGTATCATTAAGTGCGCATAAGAGAGTAAAAGAAATAGGGGTTAGAAAAGTATTGGGGGCGTCTAAAATTAGTATAATAGTCTTGTTTCTAAAAGAGTTTAGCGGTACAATTATAATTGCTTCAGCGATAGCCATACCATTGGCGTTTTACTTTACAAAGCAATGGTTGAATAATTTTGAGTATAAAGTGGATATATCTCCACAGCCATTTATTGTGTCTACATTTATTCTTTTTTTCATAACAACTTTATTAATAGCCGTTTTGATTTTAAAAACAGTAATGGCTAAACCAGTTAATGCTTTGCGCTCTGAATAAACGCAACCTTTGTGTTCGTTTATGAACAAGATGTGTATCGTAAACGAACACTTTTATATGTGGAATTAATTTTAAACATCTGATTATTAGTTGTTTGGTTTTTTGGCATCATCTTTACCATATAAACATTGTACAAAAAGTTTAAAATTATAGTTAATCGTAATTTCTAAAATATTTTTAATGGCAAATACAATACTAAAATTAAGTCAAGCTACAAGAGAAGTTAATTCTGGTAGTAATAAAATAGCCTTATTAGATACCATTAATATGGAAGTTAAAGAAGGCGAATTTATATCTCTAATGGGGCCATCAGGTTCTGGTAAATCTACCTTGTTAAATTGTATAGGGATGTTAGATAATTTTACAGGAGGTGGTTATGTCTTTCTTGGAGAACCTGTACATAGTATGAAAGAACGAAATAGATCTAAATTATATAAAGAATATATTGGTTTTGTATTTCAAGCCTATCATCTTATTGATGAGCTCAATGTTTGGGAAAATATTGAAACACCACTTCTGTATAAAAATATAAAATCAGCTGAACGTAAAGCTTTAGTGGCCGATATGCTAGATCGTTTTAATATCGTTGGTAAAAAGGATTTATTTCCTATGCAACTAAGCGGAGGCCAGCAGCAATTGGTTGGCATAGCAAGAGCATTAATTGGAAAGCCAAAGTTGATTTTAGCTGATGAACCCACAGGCAATCTCAACTCAAAGCAAAGCATGGAAATTATGGAGTTGTTTTCAGAATTGAATAAAGAAGGGGTTACTATTATACAAGCTACCCACTCAGAGAAAAACGCCTCTTATGGTTCCAGAATTATAAATCTACTAGATGGGAAAATAGTCTCAGAGTAATAAAAAAAGTCATGAAGCAAAAGCAGTTAATAATAGTATTTATAGTTTTGATAAATTGGGCAAGTTTCCCTCAAGACTTAACTACAAAAGTATATGCCTTAGATGAATGTATCAACGTAGCATTAGAGAATAATTTAGATTTAAAGTCTACTAATTTACGAGCTAATTCTGCAAAAATAGATCATCAACAGTCCAAAGCTAACTTGTTGCCAAATGTTAATGGTAATTTTAATTTAGGGGTAAATGATGGAAGAAGTATAGATCCCTTTACGAATGACTTTATCAATCAAGAATTAACGTTCTCTAACATGGGGTTAAGTTTAAATATGACAGTTTTTAATGGATTTAGATTATTAAATACTGCAAAACAAAACCAATTAAATAGGGAGGCTTCTGAATTTGAAATTGAAGCAGCTAAACAAGATTTAGTGTTGAATGTTACTTTGGCTTATTTACAAGTTTTAAATAGTAAAGCAATTTTAGAGCTAACACAACAGCGATATCAAGCCACAAAAAAGCAATTAGAAATTCAAAAAGAATTCTATGAAAACGAGTCTGGAAATCCAGCGGATTATGCCGATATTTTAGGACAAATAGCCAATGATGAAACTAGCGTTCTACAATCGGAATCTAACCTAAATAATGCAAAACTTAACCTTCTGAGGTTAATGAATATAAAAAATACAACTAATGTTGATACAGAGGGTATTCTATTAGATTTAGAAAAATATGAACTTTCAGCAGACCAAGTATACCAACAAGCTTTAGAGAATCTAGTAACATTTAAAGCTAATACCTTGCGTATTGAGGCAGCTAAGAAAGGCGTTAGTGCAACTAAAGCCCAATTTACGCCTTTGGTATCTGTTTTTGGTGGAGTTAATACTAATTATTCGAGTGCTGCAGAAATTTTTTCTAATTCAGGAACGCGTATTGTTGAAACAGGAGATTTTGTATCAATAAACGGACAAGATTTTCCCGTAATGACAGAACAAACCCAGTTTGTGGCAGAGAGCATAAGTTACAACGATCAATTAGATAATAATTTAAATACTGTAATGGGAGTAGCGGTAAGAGTGCCTTTGTTTAATGGGTTTAGGGCAAAAAACAATGTAGCTTTAGAAAAAATTAGAGTGCAAGAATCTATATTAGAATTGGAGCGTACACATCTTGATATAAAGAATACGATATCACAAGTTCATTTTGATATGGAGGCAGTTTATAATCGCTATAAAAGTATCCAAAAACAGGTGGAAGCATATACGGAATCTTATCGTATTAATGAGATACGTTTCAACAATGGTGTTTCTAATTTTTTGAATTACATAACCAGTAAAAACAATTTAGATAACTCTAAAGTTAATTTAGCCAATGCAAAGTACGAATATATTTTACGTGTTATGGTTTTAGAGTATTACAGGGGGAAGTCAATATAGTTTCATTTTTTCTAAAAAGAAATAGGGTAAATAATTACTATGTAGACTTTAGCAAAATGCTTGTTTTTAAACCTCCATTATAGGTTATAATGATTTCAGCAGTATCATTTTTAGTATTGTGAAGGTGTTTTACCTTAATTAGAAAGTCTTGTTTGTTTTTAACTAGTTTTAGATCATAGCTATTTTGAAGCTCAAATCTATCGCTATGTTTCCCTTTAATAACTATAGAGTTGATGAATATTCCTGAATTACCACCCGTACTTTTAATTTTAATCAATTCTTCTGTTCCTGCAGTAATACACTTTGCTTTAGGATGTTTCAGTGTACTAGCAATAATTTTTTTGCCTTTAGGATTGTCATCATTATAAACTTCCATGTTGTGTTGGCGACCACCTCCTCTTTTTGGAGAACCACCAGCAATATAAATGCCTTCTCCTGAAACAATAGCTTGCGTACCGTGTCTGGGATAATGCATGTCAGCTTTTTTATACCATACTTTTGTTTTAATATTATAAGCTTCAACTAACTTATAGGCAGGACCTTTTTGTTCGCCTTCTCCACCCATTACAAACAATTCATTGTTAAATAAAGCTACACTTGGTGCAGCCCTAGGTGTTGGTAAAGGATGGTTTAAGTTCGTCCATTTGTTGATGCTAAAATCATAAACATCAACAGGTGCGATTAAGGGAGCAAAAACACCACCTTCGCCACCAGAATGTCTTCCTCCTAGAGTATACAGTTTATTGTCAGCGATAATGCAACTAAAATGGTCTCTGGCATTTGGGGCGTTTTCAAGAACAGTCCAGCTATTGGTTATAGGATCGTAAACATCAAACCAATTTACATAACCACCATTGTGTCCTTTAGTATTACCACCAACCAAATAAAATTTATCGTTATATGCAGCTAAGCCAGCACCACCACGCCGTCTTTCTTGTGGGATTTCAGGCCCTTTTATCCATGTTTTTGTTGGAGGGAAGTATAGCCAAATATGATCAGCAGGTATTTCGTTAGGGAATGTATTGGTTTTAAAACTACCAATAACCCAAATAAAACCCTCGTAAAACGTAGCTTGGAAATGATTAAATTCTTTAGGAGCAAAACCTCCAATACTCCAAGTGTTAGTTTTAAAATCGTAAACATCAAGTTGTTGTGCTTGTTCCCGACCTCCAAACATAAAGAACTTGTTCCCAGCTTGTACAAAAGAACATTCGTGCCTAGCAACATAGTCCTCACTTTCATTTTTGTCAATCCATGTATCATTTTGGTTAAACCCTAATCCAAACCAACCAATAGAAATAACAATTGGTAAAAGTTTATCTCGTATCATTTAATGAGATTTTGAATACAAAATACAATTTATTCCTTTAATTTGGTTGTCCAATAAAAACTAAACCAATGAAACGCTTTTTTACACTCCACACTAATTGTTTGCTTATCTTTTTACTAATTGTTAACTGGGGTGTTTTAATGGCTCAAGATTCCGCTGTGACGCTTGAGGGTAATCTAAAAAAATGGCATAAACTTACTTTAAGTTTTGAGGGGGAAACTTTGGGTGAGCACGATGAGGACAATCCGTTTTTAAATTACAGGCTAAATGTAATATTTAAAAATAATGGTAGGATGTTTACTGTTCCTGGTTTTTTTGCAGCAGATGGAAATGCAGCTGAGACTAGTGCCACATCAGGAAATATTTGGAAGGTTAGGTTTGTGCCTGATGCAGTGGGGGAATGGGAATATGAGGTGTTTTTTAGGCAAGGTAAAAATATTGCGATAAGTGATAATATTTATGAAGGTAATCCTATTGGCTTTAATGGTGTTAAAGGAACATTTACAGTAAGCGATACACCCGAAGAAAGTTCTGTTTTTAGACGAAAAGGGAGGCTTCTTTATGATGGTACATCCTACCCAAAACATGCTGGTACTAATGATGTGTTTTTAAAAGGAGGCGCAGGAAGTCCAGAGAATTTTTTAGCTTATTACGAATTCGATCAAACACAACCGTCCCATAAATACACAACACACACAAAAGATTGGAAAACCGGTAACCCTACTTGGAAAAAAGGGAAAGGAAAATCTATTATAGGTGCTTTAAATTATCTAGCTTCAAAGGGTATGAACTCTGTGTATTTCCTAACAATGAACGTTCAAGGAGATGGTGATGATGTTTGGCCATGGACGAACAAACACGAACGATACCGTTTTGATTGTAGTAAACTAGATCAATGGGAAATCGTTTTTGATCATATGGACAATTTAGGTATGGTACTGCATATAATTACCCAAGAAACAGAGAACGAATTGTTGTTGGATATTGGAGAGCTTAAAACACAACGGAAATTGTATTACAGAGAGCTAATAGCTAGATTTTCTCATCATTTAGGAGTAATATGGAATTTGGGCGAGGAAAATGGATGGCAAAGTTGGTCGCCAAAAGCACAAAGTGACACTGATAGAAAAGCTATGGCACGCTATTTAAAAACCAACGACCCGTATAAAAACCTTGTGGTAATCCATACCCATGCAGCAGAGCATGCTCAAGATCATATATTAAATCCGTTATTGGGATATCCGTATATAGATGGCGTATCCATGCAAATAAAAAAACCTGAAGATGTACATTATACCACTAAAAAATGGATAGAAACGTCTAAAAATTTCAACAAACCTTGGATAGCATTTTTAGATGAAATAGGGCCAGCGCATACAGGTGCAAAACCAGATGCTGATGATGTAAATCATGATGATATGAGAACCAATGTTTTATGGGGCAATTTAATGGCAGGGGGAGCAGGTGTTGAATGGTACTTTGGTTACAAATTTTCTGACAACGATTTAAAGTGTGAAGATTGGCGTTCTAGGGATAAGCTTTGGGAACAAACCAAACATGCTTTAGATTTTTTTAAAATGTATCTGCCATATAGAGATATGATGGTTGTAGACGATTTAACTCAAAGTAATACAGATTTTGTTTTAGCAAAAAAAGGAGAGGTGTATGCTATTTACCAACCTAAAGCAGAAGAATTGCAATTAGATTTAACAAAGGATTTTGGTAAATTTTCGGTGCGATGGTACAATCCAAGAGTTGGTGGTGGTCTAAGAAAAGGTAAAATAAGATCTGTTAAAGGAGGAGCATTGGTTACAGTTGGTTTACCACCAAGTATAGAAGGCGATTGGGTTGCTCTAATAAAGAAGGTATCAAATGAAATTACCAAGACTAAGATTGTAGAACAGCCACTGGTTTTAAATGCGTTAACCGATTTTCAGATTGTTGAAGATAAGGTAACGTATTACAAGGATAAGAAAAATAATGCGTTGGCAATAAAAGCTTCAAAAGAAGATCAAAGGCAAGGGTTTGCAAGTGCAAAAATTGTATTTACTGGAAGTACAGGGATGTATAATATAATCTTAGATGCCATGGCTGAACAAGATGGAGAATCCAGTTATGCCGTTATGTTGAACAATATCAAAGTAAAAACGATACAAAACCCTCAAGTATCAGAATCTTTTAAAAAAGTACAGCTTAATTTAGGTGTGTTATATTTAAGTAAGGGAGATACTTTAACAATTTCATCTAATGCAAATTCAAATGGAAAGCTACCAGAAAAAGAAGGTACAGCGTGGTCTAGAGGAAGATGGAATAGTATATCCTTATCGCAAAATAAAATACTAAACCATCAAGATTTACAAAATGCGGATGCTTTAGAAGAAACAAATGGTAGCATTGAAATTGAGGCAGAAGATTTTCATCTTAATACAAACAATCACAGTCCCAGAAAATGGTATGTAAGACATGAAGAAATGCATGCCCCATTCTTAAATATAGACAATCATACAGCAGAAGCCTCAGGTAAGGCCTACATAGAAGCGTTACCAGATACTCGGATAACACATAAAGAAGAACTGATTAGAGGAGAAAATTTTTATCCTATTCCGGGAACTGGAGGTATAGTGGGCTACAAAGTAAATATTAAAACGCCTGGAAGATATTATGTTTGGGTAAAAGCTTTTTCTAGTGGGTCAGAGGATAATGGTGTTCATGTAGGGTTGGATGGACATTGGCCAGAAAGCGGACAAAGAATTCAATTGTGTAAAGATAAACATACATGGGCGTGGTCTTCGGCACAGCGTGTCCCAAACAACCACTGTGGTTTACCTAATACGATTTATCTAGACGTAAAAGAAGCAGGAGATCATGTAATAATGTTTTCAATGAGAGAAGACGGTTTTGAGTTAGATAAGTTTATCTTAACTAAAGATGTCCAATTTAAACCACTTTAAATGAGATTGTAAAAATCTATTTTTTAACTAAAGCGATCTTCCAAATAGAACGTTAATAGTTTTTTTTTCTGTACTTAATTTCGTTACATTTGGCGACAATTAAAAACAAGAACAGACTATGAGATTAATTAAATTATCAATTTTAGCAATTGTTGTAAGTGTTGCTTCCTGTCAAAACAACCCAGGAGCAATAACAAAAGATGCATTAAAAACAGAAATAGACTCTGTAAGCTATGCCATAGGAATGGATGTTGGAAAAAATGTTTTATCTAGTTTTGAAGGTATTAATAATGATTTATTCATGGCGGGATACTTAAATGTTCTCGATTCTGCTGATGTTCTTATAGACAAGACGATGGCGCAAGGCTTAATACAGTCTTATTTTGAAAAGAATCGCGAAAAAATCATGAAAAGACAGCAAGAGCGTGCTGCTAAAGAAACTGAAAAGAAATATGCAGCCAATAAAGAGGCAGGGGAGAAGTTCTTAAAAGAGAATGTAGCTAATGAAGGTGTATTAACTACAGATAGTGGTTTACAATATATAGTGCTTAAAGAAGGAAGTGGAGAGAAGCCAGCAGATTCTGATAGAGTAAGAGTACATTACCATGGGACATTAATCGATGGAACTGTATTTGATAGTTCTGTTGATAGAGGAGAACCTGCAGAATTTGGAGTGACTCAAGTAATACCAGGTTGGATAGAAGGTTTACAATTGATGAGCGAAGGTGCAAAATATAAGTTTTTTATTCCTCAAGAATTAGCTTATGGAGCTAACCCAAGACCAGGAGGAGCAATTAAACCATTCTCTGCATTAATTTTTGAAGTAGAGTTAATAGAGATTCTAGAAAAATAAGATACACATACTCATATTATAACATGAAAAACAGGAAGTAAATTTGCTTCCTGTTTTTTTATATAGAATATCTTGTATTACTTTAGATTGTAAATTTGTAATAAACAGTTAAAACAATGGCGCATAAAGCAGGTTTTGTAAATATTATTGGTAATCCCAATGTTGGGAAATCTACATTGATGAATGCCTTTGTGGGAGAGAAATTATCCATCATCACATCAAAAGCACAAACAACACGTCATAGGATTCTTGGCATTGTAAATGGCGATGATTTTCAAGTGGTATTAAGTGATACGCCAGGAATTATTAAACCAGCTTACGAATTACAAGCATCAATGATGGACTTTGTAAAGTCGGCTTTCGAAGATGCAGATATCTTGATTTACATGGTTGAGATAGGAGAGCAAAATTTAAAAGATGAAGCATTTTTTAAAAAGATTACTAACTCCAAAATTCCCGTATTACTTTTATTAAATAAGATTGATATCTCAAATCAAGAGCAGTTAGAGAGCCAAGTACAGTTGTGGGCTGAAAAAGTACCAAATGCAGAAATATTTCCAATTTCGGCTTTAGAAGGTTTTAATGTAAAAGAAGTCTTTAATCGTATTCTAGATGTATTACCAGAATCTCCTCCATTTTATCCTAAAGATCAATTAACAGATAAGCCAGAGCGTTTTTTTATTAATGAGAAAATAAGAGAGAAAATATTGCTTCATTACAAAAAGGAAATACCCTATGCCGTAGAAATAGAAACCGAAGAGTTTTTTGAGGAGGAGAGCATTATTCGGGTTAGGTCTGTAATTATGGTGGAACGCGAAACCCAAAAAGGCATTATAATTGGGCATAAGGGAAGTGCCTTAAAACGTGTAGGGGTAGAGGCTAGGAAAGATCTTGAAATTTTCTTCGGTAAACAGATTCATTTAGAATTATACGTAAAAGTAAACAAGAATTGGCGAAGCAATCAAAACCAACTGAAACGTTTTGGTTACAATAGCAAGTAAATACTAACGGTAACTTTTAAAATCCTTAACATTAGTTTTAATAACGAGTTTCATATTTGTTGATTAATTAATCAATTTAAATCATGAAACATAACAACGTAATTAAAGTATTTAGTATAGTGCTTTTAGGCACCTTTTTATCCTTCACTTCCTGTGCAGAAGATGGAATGGATGGTCAAGATGGTCAAGATGGAGTCAATGGTCAAGATGGTGCTAACGGCCAAGACGGTACTGATGGCCAAGATGGAATGGATGTAACATACTTTGCAACAAAGGCTAAAATTAATTTTGGAGATGGAGTTCCAGAGATTTCTGCATACGATCCAGGAACTAAAACAATTTTTTCAACAAATTCTGAAGCCAAAGAAGTTGAGGTTACTGATATTTCAGATATTGATAGTCCAGAAGTAAAAACGCCTATAGATGTTACCCAGTACGGAGGTAATGTAAATTCCGTAGCCAGCAAAAATGGATTTTTAGCAATAGCTATTGAAGCAGAAGAAGCAACTGATAATGGTAAAGTAGTTATTTTTGAAACAACTAATTTAACTACACCGTATGCTAACATTACAGCTGGCGCATTACCAGATATGGTAACATTTACCCCAGATGGGAAATATGTGCTATCAGCCAATGAAGGAGAACCGAATGATGATTATGATGTAGACCCAAAAGGTTCTATTACTATAATTAATGTAGAAACCAAAACAGCTACACAAGTATATTTTGATGCTTTTAATGATAAGGAAGCTGCTCTGGAAGCAGAAGGATTTAGGGTGTTTGGCCCCGGAGCAGATTTAAGCACAGATGTAGAGCCAGAATATATTACAGTTTCAGCAGATTCTAAAACGGCTTTTGTCGCCTTACAAGAAAACAATGGAATTGCGAAGTTGGATATTGAAACTAAAACCATTACAGATATATATCCGTTAGGTACAAAAGATTTTTCAGAAGTAGCTTTTGATGTAAGTAATGAAGATGGCATTATTGGAAATCTTGATTTTTGGCCCGTATTAAGTTTTTATCAACCAGATGCCATTGACTATTTTGAAATTGGAGGGGCAGGCTACATCATTACCGCAAATGAAGGAGACGCAAGAGATTACGATGGGTATTCTGAAGAAGAACGGGGAGATGATCTAACCTTAGATCCGACAGCCTATCCAGATGCGGCAACACTTCAACTAGAAGAAAATTTAGGACGCTTAAAAGTAACTACTGCCAATGGAGATACCGATGGTGATGGAGATATTGATCAAATATATGGTTACGGAGGGCGTTCATTTTCAATTTGGGATACTCAGGGTAAATTACTGTTCGATTCTGGCAATGAGTTTACACTAATGAGTCTATATGATTTTGGAAATTACCCTGAAAACAGATCTGATGACAAAGGCACAGAGCCAGAAGCTGTAACAACTTTTACAGAAGGCGATAATACATTTGCTGTAATAGGTTTGGAAAGAAGTGGCGATGTTCTTATTTATAATATTAACGATATCTATAATCCGTTTTTTGTACAAAGACTTAGAAATACCTCTCCAGAAGGTTTGTTAATCATAAATGCTGAAGATAGTCCAAATGGAAAAACAGTTTTGGTAGTCTCTAATGAGTTTCCTAATGATGCTACATTAAATATCTATTCAAAATAAAGTATCTCCTGTAATAGAAAACCTAATGATAACTTCTTAATTAGGTAACTTTTAGGTAATCTTAAAAACTAATATTTGTACGTCTCAAAATTTAGTTTGGTTAACTTTGAGTTAGTTAGTTTATTAAAAGCTTTGGTTGTATCCTCTTTCAACTAAGGCTTTTTTCGTTTAGCACGGTTTCCATGAAAGTGTATAGGTCATACATTTCTTGTTTACTAGAATCTCTTCCAATCCGGCCAGCGAAATAAAGAGCAAACCAAATAATTATCATCATAACCATTAAGCTAACCTGTAACGTGAAATCTTTTTCGAGATTCCAATTTGTGTAAGCCCAAATAGCAAAAGCAATAAAAAGAGAAGCTACTACAAAATGTAAAAACATAAATAAGGTCCAAATGGTAGGGTTAGGTCCAAATAAACCATGTAGTAAGCAAGAGTTGGCATCAACCTCATCTATTTCCAAGTGTAGTTGAGGGGACCAAAAATGCTGATCCTTTTTAGGGTATTTAATAAATACATGGTTGTCAATTCGGGTTACCGTAAAAGCGGTTTGAGAAGATTTTAAATATTCGAAGCGCTCCAAAATAAACTGATTGTTTTCTTGTAGTTCTCTTTTAAATCGAGGTCTTAAAACAATATCGTTTTTAGCTGGCATATAAAGTGGTTTGCACTTGTAAATTACTATTTTTTCTTCAATTTTATATACTACCTTTGTGCCCAATAAAATATCTATGGGAAATATAGTTGCGATAGTAGGACGACCTAATGTTGGGAAATCAACTTTTTTTAATCGTTTAATTCAAAAACGAGAAGCAATAGTTGATGCCGTAAGTGGTGTAACTAGAGATAGACATTACGGAAAGACAGATTGGAATGGTAGAGAGTTTTCATTAATAGATACTGGTGGTTATGTAGTTGGTAGCGATGATATTTTTGAAGCCGAAATAGATAAGCAAGTAGAACTGGCAATAGATGAGGCAGATGCCATCATCTTTATGGTGGATGTAGAAACAGGTGTTACAGGAATGGATGAAGATGTGGCACGCTTATTACGAAAGGTAAAAAAACCAGTGTTTTTGGTGGTTAACAAAGTAGATAACGGTAAGAGAGCTGAAGATGCCGTAGAATTCTATGCACTTGGCTTAGGCGACTATTACACCGTAGCGAGTATAAATGGAAGCGGTACAGGAGAGCTTTTAGATGCACTTGTTGAAACTTTACCAGAAAAAGAAGAGCGTGTAGAAGAAGAATTACCACGTTTTGCCGTGGTGGGGAGACCAAACGCAGGAAAGTCATCATTTATAAATGCCCTAATAGGGGAAGATAGATATATCGTTACCGATATAGCGGGAACAACCAGAGACTCTATAGACACTAAATATAATCGTTTTGGTTTTGAATTTAATTTGGTAGATACCGCTGGGATACGTCGCAAATCTAAAGTAAAAGAAGATTTAGAGTTTTACTCCGTAATGCGAAGTGTGCGAGCCATAGAACATGCCGATGTTTGCTTATTGGTATTAGATGCAAATAGGGGTTTTGATGGGCAGGTGCAAAACATTTTTTGGTTGGCCGAACGCAATAGAAAAGGCATTGTAGTTTTAGTTAACAAATGGGACTTAGTAGAGAAAGATCATAAATCTGTAAAAGAATACGAAAAAACCATAAGAAAGCAAATGGAACCTTTTACAGATGTGCCCATTGTTTTTATTTCAGCGTTAACAAAGCAGCGTATCTATAAAGCTATAGAAACAGCAGTGGAGGTATATAAAAATCGTTCTAAAAAAATTAAAACGAGTGAGCTCAACGATGTGTTACTGCCAATAATAGAACACTATCCACCACCAGCATATAAAGGTAAATTTGTAAAGATTAAGTACATTATGCAATTGCCAACTCCGCAACCGCAATTTGCATTTTTCTGTAACCTTCCACAGTACGTCAAGGATCCCTACAAACGCTTTTTAGAGAATAAACTTCGTGAGAATTTTGGGTTTAATGGTGTGCCCATTAGTGTTTACATGCGAAAAAAATAGTTCAGCAAAATAAAACTACTTTTAGCCGTATTACTTATATTTAGATAATAAACCTGTAATATGGGCCAAATCATAACTTTTGGAGAAGTGTTAATGCGCTTGTCTCCGTTTGGAAACAAAAAATTTATTCAAGCCAATACCTTAGAGTTTTATTTTGGAGGTACTGAGGTAAATGTAGGTTTATCCATTGCCAATTTTGGTGCTAGTGTTAAACATATCACTTGCATCTCTAAAGATTTTATAGGTGATACCGCAATAGCTTATCTTAATAAATTTGATTTAGATACTACTGCTGTTATTAGAACCGACAGACCTCTGGGCGTATATTTTCTAGAGGTTGGAGCCGTTATGAGGCCCAGTTCTATTTCCTATAATCGCTCTCATTCTGCCTTTTCTGAAATTAAACCAGATATGGTAGATTGGCAAAAATCCTTAAAAAATGGAAGTTGGTTTCATTGGACGGGTATTACCCCAGCTCTAACCCAAGGGAGTTTTGATACATTAAAAGCAGGATTAAAATTAGCCAGAACTAAAGGTATTCCGGTTTCGGCAGATCCAACATATCGTAGTGGGTTATGGAATTATGGCTTAGAACCTAAAAAGGCACTTTCGGAATTATTAAACTATTCTACTGTATTTATCGGCGGTATAAACGAAATGAATGAAGTGCTAGGTACCAACTTTGGTTATTCAAACCAAGAGTTTATAGAAGCAAGTAAGTTGCTTGTTGCGAAATATACATCAATAGAAAAAGTATTCGACAAGATAAGAACATCAATTAATTCTTCGTGGCATAAGATAAGAGCCAGAATGTGGAATAAAGAAGAATTTAGAGAAACAGAAGATTTTGATATTACACATATTGTAGATAGAATAGGTACAGGAGATGCTTTTGCTGCAGGATTAATTTATGGATTACAATATTTCGATGATTATAAGGCAATGCAATTTGCAAGTGCAGCATGTGCTTTAAAACATACTTATGTTGGAGATGTGAATTATGCTACTATAGATGAAGTCACGCGCATATTGGATGGAGATATTTCAGGGCGCTTTAACAGGTAATCAGTTAATTTTATTTCCAATTTGTTTTAATGTATGCAGAGCAGGATCTAGGTACAATGTCAGGCACAGTTTATTTAAAAATCTACCAACCCCCAGAAGCACCGCCACCGCCAAAACCACCTCCGCCGAAGCCTCCACCAAAGCCGCCGCCCGAAGACCAACCACCGCCACTAGAACTGCCACCCCAGCCAGATGAGCCTCTTCTGTAATTGCCGCGTCCCATGTTGCTTAAAATGATGGCTTCTAGAATATCCCGGCCATCAACACCTCCTGTGCGTCCACCGATGTTACCACCACCACGTTTATTCTTCGAGATAGAAATTAAAATAATGATAAAGATGAAGAAGAGTACAAAAATTAAGCCTATGGGAAATCCATTACTGTTATTAGATTTTCGTTTCCCTTTATACTCGCCATTCATGACCTCAAAAATGGCATCGGTTCCTCTATTTAGTCCACCGTAATAATCGTTTTGTTTAAAATAAGGGATAATGTCCCGTTCAATGATACGTTTAGATAAAGCATCAGTTAATAAATGTTCTACACCGTATCCTGTGTTTATACCAATGCGTCTATCGTCTCTGGCGAGTAGAATAAAAATCCCATTATCTTTTTCTTTACTACCACCAATACCCCATTTTTGTCCCCACTGGGCACCCAGATAATTAATGTTTTCTCCTTTAGTAGAAGCTATAATGGCAATTACAATTTGAGTTGAGGTGGTGTCAGCATATTTTATGAGCTTTTTTTCTAAACTACTTTTTTGCGAGGCACTTAAAAGGTTGTAATAATCATAAATACTCGTTTGAAATTTTGGTTTTTCTGGAATTTCATATTGTCCAAAAGCTGTGCAAAAAAAGCTAAGGATAAAAACTAAAAACAAACCAATAGTCTTGAGTTTTAACTGAGATTGAGACTGAGAACTGAATACTGGATACTGCATATAATCCCTATCCTTTAGAAATTTCGTTGGTCAATTCGTTGGTGTCATCATCCATATATGGAAAGTAGGTTTTTAGTTGTTCACCAGATTTTAAAATACCCTCTATTAAGCCTTGCTTAAAGTTTCCTTTTTTAAAATGAGATTGAATAATATCTTTGGTACTATCCCAAAACCCCTGTTTCACAACATCATTGATACCTTTATCTCCGTAAATTACAAAGGTTTTATCCTCAACAGCGACGTAGATTAGTACGGCATTTTGAAGCTTGGTATTGTCCATTTTTAATACATGAAACAACTCCAAAGCACGATGCGAGGCATCGCCTTTGGATGTTTTTTCTATATGTACACGAATTTCTCCAGAAGTATTTAATTCTGCCTGTCTAATGGCTTCAACAATATCTTGTTCTTCATCAGCAGTAAGAAAGGCTTCAATTTTGGACATAAACTAAAAATTTTCTATTTGAATTTTTTACTTAAAATCAAAGTTTACATCTGGTGCTTTATCGGCTCCAGCCTCTGATTCAAAATAAGCCTTTTTATCAAACCCCATAAACCCTGCAAAAAGGTTGTTTGGGAAAGATCTTATAGTCTCATTGTAAGGTTTAACAGCCTCATTAAACCTATCTCTTACTACATTAATTCTGTTTTCAGTACCTTCTAATTGAGCTTGTAACTCTAAAAAGTTTTTGTTTGCTTTAAGTTCAGGGTAACGTTCTACGGTAACCAAAAGGCTCTTCAAAGCACCAGCTAAACCACTTTGCACTTCACTGAATTTAGCAATTTGCTCTGGTGTTAAATTAGAAGGGTCTATATTCATGGATGTTGCTTTAGCCCTCGCTTCAATTACATCTTTTAAAGTACCTCTTTCAAAGTCTGCAGCACCTTGAACTGTTTTAACAAGATTGCCAATTAAATCAGCCCGTCTTTGGTACGAGCTTTCTACTTTTCCCCAAGCTTCATTTACATTTTCATCTAGTCCAATCAAGGAGTTATAAGCTTTAATCCCTAGTAAAGCAAAAATTAAGATAATTACAACGGGTAAGATCCATTTTTTCATAATAAAAATATAATTAGTGTTAGTTATTTTTTAGTTAGACTCAAAATTGATTGAAAAGTTACTTTAGTATTTAATAAAAACTAAGAAAAGTTTATTTGGATCGTTTCAGAGGCAATATGCTAAAGATGATTTTTAATTTTAATCAACTGATCCTTGATATCTTCAAGCTTGCTTACAATTTCAAAGTTACTTAACGCTTGCTTTTTTTCTTCTTTTAAATGAATTTTTGCACCCTCTAAAGTAAACCCTCGCTCTTTAACCAAATGGTAGATAAACTTAAGATTTTTTATGTCCTCTGGTGTAAATTTACGATTACCCTTGGCATTTTTTTTAGGTTTAAGGATGTCGAACTCTTTTTCCCAAAATCGAATTAAAGAGGTGTTTACCCCAAATGCCTTGGCTACTTCGCCAATACCGTAATATCGTTTTTCGGGTAAATTTATATGCATTAGTCTAAAGATTGATTTTCTAGCGAGGCATGCTCAAGGAGCTTGTTAAATTCCTCAGCGGTTAAACTACCGTAATAAAAGTTTATAGGATTAATGTTAACACCATCTTTACGAATTTCGTAATGCAAATGTGGTGCTTGAGAACGTCCTGTGCTACCAACAAAACCTATAAGATCCCCTCGTTTAACCTTCTGGTTTTTCCGCACGTTATATTTGTATAAATGCGCATACAGGCTTACATAGCCAAAACCATGATTTATCCTAATATGCTTGCCGTAGCCACTTGAGCCAGAGTCCGCACGAATTACGGTGCCATCGCCACTCGCATAAACAGGAGTGCCTCTTGGAGCAGTAAAATCCATGCCTTTATGCATCTTACGCACTTTGGTAAATGGGTCAGAGCGCATACCATACCCAGAAGCCATTCTAGTTAAATCCTTGTTACTAACAGGTTGTATTGCGGGAATGGCGGCTAACAGTTTTTCTTTTTCCTTGGCTAGCACTGCAATTTCATCTAAGGATTTAGACTGTACCACAATTTGTTTTTGCAAAATGTCTAGTCTTTTACTGGTTTCAATAATAAGCGAAGAATTATCATAACCTTCTAAATTTCTATAACGGTTTATACCGCCAAAACCAGCATGTCGTTGTTCTTCGGGAATAGGATTTGCCTCAAAATAAACACGATAAATATTATTATCCCTATCCTCGATATTAGCTAAAACAGCTTCAGCTTCACTCATTTTTTTATTCAGCAAATCAAACTGCAATTGCATATTTGTCAATTCACGTTTAAGAGCTTTTTCTTTAGGGGATTCAAAATAATGACCAGCAATAAATACAAATAGAAAAGCAAAAAGAGCAGCAGCCAACAAAAAGAGCATGATAAACTTAAAAGTATTGCGTTTTTTGCGCTCAATTTTCCTGTAAGAAAGCGATTCTGGATCGTAATAATATTTTACCTTACCCATTACTTAAATTATGCTATTTTTGCAGCTAATTAAAGAGAATAACAGCCTGTTAAATTTTATAGCTAAACGACTAAACCTACTAAAGTATTGTTATTAATGTAAATTGATAATTACTAAAAATAGGTTCATAAACACAAAAATTAAAATTTGTGTTGGCGAGTAAAGATAAAAATTGTTTTATAAATACTATAATTTGACTGGAAATAGCGCAATTACATAGATGAAATCTCAAGAAGTTAGGTCTAAATTTTTAAGTTTTTTTGAAGGTAAAAAACACAGTATCGTCCCATCTGCCCCCATGGTTTTAAAAGACGATCCCTCCCTGATGTTCGTAAACTCTGGAATGGCTCCTTTTAAGGAATATTTTTTAGGAAATGCCGAGCCAAAAAACAATAGATTGGCCGATACCCAAAAATGTTTACGTGTTTCTGGGAAGCACAACGATTTAGAAGAAGTAGGTTATGATACCTATCATCATACCCTTTTTGAAATGTTGGGTAATTGGAGCTTTGGCGATTATTTTAAGAAAGAAGCTATTGCCTGGGCTTGGGAATTGCTTACTGAAGTTTATGGTATAGATAAAGATATACTTTACGTTACAGTTTTTGAAGGCGATGCAAAAGATGGAACGGAAATGGATGCAGAAGCATATGATTTTTGGAAAGCACACATTTCTGAAGACCGCATTTTAAAAGGCGATAAGAAGGATAACTTTTGGGAAATGGGAGACCAAGGTCCATGTGGTCCCTGTAGTGAGATTCATGTAGATATTCGCTCTGCGGAAGAGAAAGCTAAAATATCTGGAAAGGATTTAGTAAATATGGATCATCCACAAGTGGTAGAGATATGGAATCTGGTTTTTATGCAATATAACCGAAAGGCCAATGGCTCGCTTGAAACCTTACCAAATAAACATATTGACACGGGAATGGGCTTTGAACGCTTGTGTATGGTATTGCAAGGTGTACAATCTAATTATGATACTGATGTGTTTACGCCTATAATTAGGGAAATAGAAACCATTACCAACAAAAAATATGGTAAAGATGATAAAGTTGACATTGCCATACGCGTTATAGCAGATCATGTTAGGGCCGTAGCATTTTCTATTGCAGATGGTCAATTACCAAGTAACACCGGGGCTGGATATGTAATTCGCAGAATTTTACGACGTGCAGTGCGCTACGGTTTTACGTTCTTAGATAAAAAAGAGCCTTTTATTTACAGGTTAACAGATGTTTTGAGTAAACAAATGGGTGGAGCATTTCCAGAATTAAAAGCTCAAAAACAATTGATTGAAAATGTAATTAAGGAAGAAGAACAATCTTTTTTAAGGACGTTAGAGCAAGGCTTAGTATTGCTTGATGGAATTGTAGAAGGAACAAAGGGAGATACCGTCTCTGGAGAAAAAGCTTTTGAGCTTTACGATACGTATGGGTTTCCTATTGATTTAACAGCATTAATTCTTTCTGAAAAAGGGTTAAAGCTTGATGAGAAAGGCTTTGAAAAAGAATTACAAAAACAAAAAGACCGTTCTAGGGCCGCAAGCGAAATGTCTACAGACGATTGGACGGTTTTGGTTAATGATACACAAGAAGAATTTGTAGGGTATGATACGCTAGAAGCTAACGTAAAGTTAACCCGTTACAGAAAGGTGTCTTCTAAGAAAGAAGGTGATATGTACCAGTTGGTGTTTAATTTAACACCATTTTACCCAGAAGGGGGAGGACAGGTTGGCGATAAAGGCTATTTGGAAGATGCTCACGGCGATGTGGTTTATATTTTAGACACAAAGAAGGAGAACAACGTTATCATCCATTTTACAAAAAATTTACCAAAGCATTTAAACGAAACGTTTAAAGCCGTAGTTGATAGTAAACAAAGGCACAGAACAGAATGTAACCATACAGCGACACATTTGTTACATCAAGCATTACGTGAAATTTTAGGAACACATGTAGAACAAAAAGGAAGTGCAGTACATTCTAAATATTTACGTTTTGATTTTTCGCATTTTTCAAAATTAACGGTTGAAGAGTTACGTGAAGTAGAAAATTTTGTTAACCGAAGAATAGAAGGGAAATTGCCTTTAGAAGAGAAACGTAACGTACCAAAAGAGGATGCTATTGCAGATGGTGCTATGAGTTTATTTGGTGAAAAGTATGGAGACACAGTGCGTTCTATTCGTTTTGGGAAATCTATAGAGCTTTGTGGAGGTACACATGTAAAGAACACTGCAGATATCTGGCATTTTAAAATAGTATCAGAAGGTGCGGTGGCTTCAGGGATTAGACGTATTGAAGCCATAACAAGTGATGCCGTAAAAGACTTTTATTTTGAAAATAATAGAACATATTTTGAGATGAAAGATTTGCTTAATAATGCAAAAGAACCTGTTAAAGCACTTCAAAATCTACAAGAAGAAAACGCGAGTTTAAAAAAGCAAATTGAACTATTATTAAAAGATAAGGCTAAAAGTATTAAGGGAGAACTTAAAAATGAACTTGAGGATATAAATGGTGTACAATTTTTAGCTAAAAAGTTAGATTTAGATGCAGGTGGTTTAAAAGATGTAGCATTCGAGTTAGGTAGTCAGTTTGATAATTTATTCTTGCTGTTGGCGACTGAGCATAACGAAAAAGCCTTATTGTCTTGTTACATTTCAAGAGAATTGGTGGCTAACAAAGATTTGAATGCAGGGCAAGTGGTACGAGAACTTGGTAAATACATACAAGGTGGCGGTGGAGGACAACCATTCTTTGCCACGGCAGGTGGTAAGAATCCTGCAGGTATTGATGAGGCTCTCAGCAAAGCAAAAGACTATATAAGTTAATCTTGCAAAGTCTCGCTAAGGCGCCTTTTTGATAGAAGATAATGAACCTTCAAACTAAAATACCACTATCCAAGCAGTCTGATAATCTAATAGATTACAACTCCAAACTTGTATTGTTAGGCTCTTGTTTTTCAGAAAACATTGGAAATAAACTGGAGTATTTTAAATTTCTAAATTCGCAAAACCCTTTTGGTGTTTTATTTCATTCTAAGGCGATTGAAACCCTTTTGTTTAGAGCTGTAAACGAAAAAATATATTCTGAGAGTGATATTTTTTTTCACAACGAGCGCTGGCATTGTTTTGATGCACATTCAGGGTTGAGCGATACATCTAAAGACAAATTACTTTCCAAACTAAATTCTCAATTAAAGAGTTTTGGGAAATCTATACAAAACACAACACATGTAATTATCGCATTAGGTACAGCTTGGGTATATCGTTTTTTAGAATCAAATAGCATTGTAGCAAATTGTCACAAAGTACCTCAAAGAGAGTTTGGAAAAGAATTATTGTTAGTTGAAGACGTGCATCAATCTTTAGAAAATATTACATCATCACTGCGAAGCATAAATCCAAAGGCTTCAATTATTTTTACCGTGTCTCCTGTAAGACATCTAAAAGATGGGTTTGTTGAAAACACACTGAGCAAATCGCATTTGATTGCTGGGATTCATCATTTTTTAAATCAAAAATCATCAATCAAAAATCATAAATCGTTCTATTTTCCATCTTATGAAATCATGATGGACGAGTTACGAGACTATCGTTTCTATACTGAGGATATGATACATCCAAACCAAACGGCCATCAATTATATTTGGGAAACATTTAAAAAGGTATGGGTTTCAGAAGATAGTTATAAAGTTATGGAGCAGGTTGATACTATTCAAAAAGGATTACAGCACAAGCCATTCAACCCCAATTCTGAAGCGCACCAAAAATTTCTTCAAAATTTAGAAATTCAAAAAAAGCAGATTAATAGCGCATTCCCACATATTACATTCTAATAATTCCTGTGGTTTTTAAATCAAAAATCATACGTCGTACATAAAATATACGTAATTCATCGTATTGACTCCCTTTCTGTATTGTTGCAGTTTTGTTGTGTTATTAACCAATAAAAAAATCAACAATGAGAACTTTAAAACACATTTTATTAGTAATGGTAAGTTCATTACTAATGCTCACATCATGTTCTAATAGTGACGATAGTGATGGAGGCCCAATTGCTGCTGGTAATGGAACCCTAGTAGCCAAAGTAGATGGAACCAATTTTCAGTCTTTAGATATCTCTTCCTCAGCAACAGTAACGAACGCTGGAGGAGGTTTAAAAAATTTAATCATTATAGCAACAAATAGCGATGGTAATGGATTTGCCATAACTATTTTTGGTTATGATGGGCCTGGTACTTATGAATTAACAGGGGCTAATGCAGCTGTTACCAATACAGCGTCATATACAGAAACAGATGTTAATCTATCTAACCCCACAGCTTCAACAACAGAACTTTGGCAAGCGCCTTATGATAGTACTAAGGCAGGAGAGGTTATTATTTCTGAGGAAACAGCTTCAAATGTCAAAGGATCATTCAATTTTTCTGGCAAAAATGTTAATGGAGATGGATCTGTAAAAAGTATTACAGAAGGATCGTTCAATTTATCTAAGCAAACTACATAACAATAAAGTCATAATTAGAAATCACAAATTCTGATGTGATTTTCTAACAAAATATATCAACAATGAGAAATTTAAAATTAATTGTTTTTCTATTGGCAGGTACGCTAATGTTAAACGCACAAAAAGCTGAGACACCAAGTTTTACATATGATTTAGGTGGTAAAATTGATCAGATGACATTAACCAGCTCTGGAGTTATGCTTATAACGCATGGTAAAGGTTTGGCTGGAATTAAACCGGGACAGGAAGGATTGGTATTTAATTTTGATGATTATGGGAAAGTAAAGCAAGAAGAAATTTATATAGTCCCGAACACACCATACGTTATGGTTGGACAAGCAGGTTTTGGAGGTATATCTGCAAAGCAAAGCGTTATTGATGTAGTTTCTGGGAAGCGCTTGTTTGATACAAAAGCTAATGGCTGGAAAGCTGCAGGTAGACCAACATTGTTAATGCCAGAAAATAAATTGATAGTTTCTGGACAAAGAACTGCTAAAGAAAAATATACACAAGCTGTGGGTATTTATGATATGGGCACTGGTAATGAGGTAAAACTTTTTAAACTCAAAGGCTCAAATTCATTAACAGGGCAACCAAGTATTATTAATGGAGGCGTCATACTACCAACTTACAAAGGTGTTTACAGAATAGATATGAATACTGGCGCAGAGAGCTGGGTGGTAGACTTAAAAAATGTAGCATATGTTATTCCAGATAAAGATGGTAAATCTATGTTTGCTGTACAGGGAAAGGGTAAGAATCACGTGATTCATAAAATTAGTGCTTCTGGTGCTCAAATGTGGGGAGATGGGGCAAAGCTAAAAGGTGTAGTGTCTAACTTTGAGGTTACCGATAAAGGATTGGCCATTGTAAGTGATGTTGCAGATACCGGAAAAGGTGGCTTGGCAAAATTGGCAGCAGCAAAAGCCCAGAGTAACATTTCTTTTTTGTCATCTTCAACAGGAGAGGATTTATGGGAAAAAGCACCAAAAACCAAAGGGTATGTGCAACACTTCTACATCATGGATGATGGTATTTTATTTGGAATAGGCGAAGGTGGTATAAATAAGATATCTTATGATGGCACTCCTTTATTTAAGAAGCCACTAAAAACGGGGGAGAATATCCATACTATGGCGTTAACAAAACAGGGCATGATTTATATTACGGATAGCGACGCTAATATTATTAACCTAGATACAGGAGCTTCTATTTGGAACAAGCCCATTAAGTATAAAAAAGCTAAAGCAGTAACGAGTACTTACGATGAGGAACATTCCAGGTACTTAATAAGTACTGGAGAAGACATTATAGCAATTGATGAAAACTCTGGAGATATAAGCACTTTAGCAACGTTTAAATTTGAGGAAAAAGAACATCCCTCTTCGATGGATATTAGAGGTGGTGGTATACTATTATCATCAGACCAAAATTTGATGATGTTAGATTTTGATGGTTCTGAAAAGTTTCATGAATATTTTCGTTCTCCAGGGAAAAGTGCTTTGGCAGTAGCTCTATTGGCTGCAACAGCTGTAGCTTCAACCGCAATGGCTATGGATGCAAGTGCCAGAGCAGGCGCTAACCGTAACTATTTAGGCCAATATAATCAGTATGGAGCGCAAATGAAACGTACAGCTGATATGTTTACGGCCATTGGTACGGCATCTTTTAACGAAATGGCTAGGCGCTTTAAGGCTACCGCTGCTACTGAAAATGCCCAATTTATATTAACAAAACTAGATAACGGAGCTGGCTTAGTGAAAATTAATAAAGATACAGGTGTGGCGGAAAAAGAGATTCTGTTAAAAGATAAGAAACCTACATATGAAGTCGATGAGTTCGGTGGTTATTTGTATTATCTAGCTAATAGTAATACTATTTATGCTTACGATCTTAAAAATTAAATCTTGTTGTTGAGATTTGTTGATTGGGCGTGATAATCAGATTATTGCGCTTAATCTTTTTTTCAAACACTTAATCGAATATTTACAGAATAACGACTAATAATTGTTAGATTTAAAGTGCTATTAATCAGTTCATACAGAAAACATCAATTACTCTCGTTGATAAAAAAACCTGAGTTGTTGGTGTTTTTTCTTTTCGTACACTTTTTCTTTATTTCATTGTATTTTAACCTCTTATGAACTGGAATCTCACATTTGAGTTTTTTATCATTCTAGTGATACTTGTTTCATTAGTTTTCATCATAAGGCTATGTGTTTTAGAACGCAAAGAAAAATTAAACACAGAGTTAAGTCTTGAGCAACTAAAGCGTGAATTAACGGGAAAAGAGTTGGTGTTACATGATAATGAAGAGAGGCTAAAATTAAATACGGATATTAATCACTCATTAATTTCTAGGTTAAATAGCTTAATTGCGCAATTAGTGGGGCTTTATCATCTTTGTTTTAAAGAAATTAGCGACACCTGATGCTTAAGTTGTTCTAAAAAAGAAGAAGTTGTGCGTAAATCGTAATAAATTTTAGCTATAGTCTTTTTTGTTTATATTTCAGAGTTATATCTATTCGTTTACATGAAAAAAATAGTACTATTTATTTGTTTAGTAATACTTTCCAAAGGATATTCTCAATCATTAGAAGATTTAATTTCCAACTCAAAAGATAAGCTTAAAACCGCTACCACTTTAAAATCAAAATCTAAACTATCAGCAGATTTAGCGTGGTATTATTGTCACGTCAATGTAGATTCGGCTTTAGTGTACGGTAATGAGTCATTAAGATTGTCCAAAGAGACTAAAAATGACACATTGATTGGACAATCTTTGAATGATTTGAGTACAGTTTATTTTGTAAGAGGCGATTATCCCAAAGCTATTAATCTTGCTAAGAAAAGTTTAAAATATAGAAAGAAATTATCAGATACAGCAGGTATCGCCAGTTTATACAATAAGCTTGGGAACAATTATAATAAAACCAATGTTTTAGATAGCACTATCTATTATTATTTAAAAGCTAGAGATTTTTACTTGAAACAGAGTGATTCCCTGAATTCGTATCTCATTGAATCTAATATTGCTTCCACATATTACACTTCAGGAAGTTATGATAAAGCATTAAAGTATCTTGATAAGAGTATCTCGTTTTTTCAAAAAAACAGTTTAAAGAGGCAACTATCCAATTCATATGTAACGTTGGGCAATATTAGCTTATCTAAAACAGATACAATTAAAGCCATTGGTTATTTTGAAAAAGCAGAGGAAGTTGCTACAGAAGCAAAAAACTATGTGGGTTTAGCTTCTGCATTAAATAATTTGAGTACCATTTATAATGGTTTAAATGATATTGATAAAAGTACCAGCTATATAAAAAGAGCCATTGAAATTAGAGAATCTATAGGGGCTTTGGGGGATTTAGAAAGTGCAAAACTAACTTTGGCAATGAATAATTTTACTCTTGGTAAGATTAAGCAATCAAAAGAAATACTCTATCAAATTAAACCCTATTTAAAAAAGACAAAAGCAAACGATAAGCTTCAAAATCTTTACGAAACCTTAATGCTAATACATGCTTACGAGAAAAATATTGATAGTTTAAACTTCTATTCTAAGGTATACAAGCAAACGTTAAATACTAACATTGGGGAGACTAATTTAAAGTATAGCCAAGAAATAGAAGCAAAGTACGAAACCGAAAAAAAAGAAAAAGAAATAATTATACAAAGGGCTGCACTTGCTGAAAATAAATTAAACCTTAATAGAAAAAACATACAACTTGTAGGTTTGGGCATAGTAGCCGTTTTACTTTCTATTTTAGGCTACCTACTTTATAATCAACAAAAATTAAGAAATAAGCAGCTTCAAAAAGAGGCAGAACTCAAACAGGCCCTAGCTAAAATTGAAACCCAAAATAAACTACAAGAACAACGTTTAAGAATTTCCAGAGATTTGCATGATAATATTGGTGCGCAGTTAACCTTTATCATTTCTTCTATAGAGAATTTGCAATATGGTTTTAACATAAAAAATGAGAAATTAAATAAAAAACTAGTAGGTATAAGTGCATTTACAAAAGATACTATTTATGAATTGCGAGATACCATATGGGCAATGAATAAAAGTGAAATTTCATTAGAGGATTTGCAAACGCGCATTAGTAATTTTGTAGAAAAGGCAGATAAACATTCAGAAGCCATCCAATTTCAGTTTTTGCTAAGTGATAATATTGTTGATGAGATTATATTCACGTCAGTAAAAGGTATGAATATATATAGGACTGTTCAAGAGGCGATACACAATGCCATTAAATATGCCGATGCCAAAAATATCTCGGTTAAAGTTTCAAAAGAAAGCAACCAATTATGTATTGACATTGTTGATGACGGAAAAGGTTTTGATGTTAATGGTGTAAGTGATGGTAACGGATTAAACAATATGAGGAAACGAGCAAAAGATATTAATGCAAGTATTGCTATTGAAAGCGAAATACATAACGGCACCTCTATTTTATTAGGTGTACCATGTTAAATAAGATGAAAATAAAGACCGCAATTGTAGACGATAATACCTTTTTGATTACAGCTGTAAAAGAAAAGCTATCATTTTTTGATGATATTGATATTAAGATTACCGCAGTAAATGGTGCGGATGTATTGGTGCATCTTCAAGAGAATCATAACATTGATGTGATTTTAATGGATATTGAAATGCCAGTTTTAAATGGTATTGAAGCTACAGAATTGATTAAACAAAAATACCCGCACATAAAAATTATTATGCTTACGGTTTTTGATAATGACGAACATATTTTTAATGCTATTAAGGCTGGAGCAGATGGCTATTTATTAAAAGAGGTAAACCCAAAAAATTTGTACAATGGTATAACAGAAACGCTTAATGGAGGTGCGGCAATGACCCCATCCATAGCACTAAAGACTTTAAAATTGTTACGTAATCCTATTCAAATTAAAAATGAAAAAGATAAAGAAGAAATTACATTAACAGTAAGAGAGACAGAAGTTTTGGAGCAACTCAGTAAAGGATTAAGTTATAATGCTATAGCCGATAATTTAATTTTATCTACAGGTACCATAAGAAAACACATTGAACATATTTATAAAAAATTGCAGGTACACAATAAGCTAGAAGCAGTACAAAAAGCAAAAAAGAATAATTTAATTTAAAGGTTGTTTAACAATTAGGTAATACCTAAAAAGAATAGACCCTGTATATTTGTAGTGTTGCAAGAGGCAACATAGATACATTGGTTAGACTTCAAAGTCGGAGGAAATCATTATTCCCGCAAATGCGGGAATCTTTATTTAATAGCCTTTCTCTTTTACCATAAAGGTTGCTTTCTCTTAAAATATTTCTAACTTAGAGCATGCGAAACATTTTATTTGGTGTTGTTATAACACTAATCATACTTTTTACATTTAAATATTGTGGAGATAAAAAAGAAGAGAAAATAGTTCTCAAGGAAAGTTCTTCATTAATTCAAGAGCAAGTTAATAATGTTGGTAAGTTGGTGGTCACTGAAGGGTATTTTAGCGAAGTATTTACTTATAGCAATTCAAAGGGTATATTTGGAGACTTGCTTTCGGCAGAGAAAAAAGCTCTAGTTGTAGTAAATGCTGAGGTAGTTGTGGCTTACGATTTAAGTAAGATTGCATATAATATAGATGAAGCTAACAAAACGTTAACAATAATAAGTATTCCCAAAGAGGAGATTAAAATACATCCAGATCTAGAGTACTATGATGTACAGGCAGATTATTTAAATCCTTTTGAAGCAAAAGATTATAACGAGATTAATAAGACGGTAAGACAAGTATTGTCTAAAAAAATTGAACGTTCTGATATTAAAACCAATGCCAAGAATAGGTTGATAAGTGAATTGTCTAAATTTTATATTCTAACAAATTCATTGGGATGGACATTAAACTATAATAGTAGGCCAATATTAAACCAAAAAGATTTGGAGACAATTACCTTATAAGTAGTTTTAAGTCTGATAATCCGCCACCATTAACAGCTTCAATATTGTAAAATTTTAAAAGTTTGGTAGCACGAGCCGATCTTCCACCACTTTTACAATATGCTACAACAGGTTTGTTTAGTTTTTTTATAGCCTCTATATGATCTTTCAAGTCACTTAATGGTACGTGAATAGCATTTGTAATATGCCCTTCTTCCCATTCATGTTGTATTCTAACGTCTAAAATAATGGCGTCTCGTTTTAAAAAACCTTTTATTTTTTGTGCGTTCCTTTTAAAGATAAAACTTAATAAACCCATGCTGTTTACTTTTTGTAAAGTTAGTTAATATTTCATTATTTGTTAATGATGTACTGTGGCTGATTACATAATTTTTGGGTATCTTCAGCCTCTAAAATAATATGTATCCATGAGTCCTTACGTAACGGTATCTGTAGAAAAAAATGTAGGTTATATTGAGTTTTTTCATCCTAACAGAAATTCAATGCCAAGTACTGTTTTATCCGAGTTAGAAGAAACTATTTCAAAAGCAGGACATAATGATGAGATTAAAGTAATAGTTTTAAAAAGTGGAGGAGATAGAACGTTTTGTGCAGGAGCAAGCTTTAATGAGGTGGTTGAGATAGAAAATGAAGAACAAGGGAAAGCTTTTTTCTCTGGATTTGCCAATGTAATCAATGCGATTCGAAAATGCCCCAAAATAATTATAGGTAGGGTACAAGGAAAAACAGTTGGTGGTGGCGTAGGTTTGGCAGCAGCTACTGATTATTGTCTGGCTACAAAATATGCTTCAATTAGGTTGAGTGAATTGAGTATAGGTATTGGACCATTTGTTATAGAACCAGCGGTTTCAAGAAAGATTGGGAAAATAGCAATGGCACAAATGACTATTGATGCAGAAACGTTTTATGCAGCAGAGTGGGCCAAAGAAAAAGGACTTTATGCTGATGTTTTTCAGTCTGCCGAGGAATTAGATGATGCAGTTAAAATGTTAGCAGAAAAATTGGCAAGTTATAACCCGGAAGCCTTAGCCGAAATGAAAAAAGTGATATGGGAAGGTACTGAAGGTTGGGATACACTACTAAACGAAAGGGCTGAAATTAGTGGACGACTAGTATTGAGTGATTTTACTAAAAAGACATTAAAACGGTTTAGGTAAAACATAAAACAGAATAAAAATAGAAAATAGCGGATTTTTATCCGCTATTTTCTATTTTTATTCCGAGATTTCTTTTAGCTTTTCCTTCTCTTTTTTGGTTTTGTTCTTAGCTTTTTTAATACGCTCATCCAATTCATCTAATGTTCTTTCGGCTTTTTCTATTTTTCCTTCTTTTTCTTTAATTTCTTCATCAGAGATTTCTTTATTTTCTTTAATCTTTTTTAAACGTTCTTTAGCTTTTTTTACTTTCTCTCTTCCTTCGTTTAAGGTAGTTTCACTGTTTTTTATACGATCTTCTTTTTCTTCAACTTTGTTTTTTGCTTCTTCAGCACGTAATTTTCCAAATTCCTTGCCACTCAGTTCTTCTTTATTTCTACCATAAGCATTACCATCTCCACTATACTCTTTTCTTTCTTTTTCTACCTTCTCCTTTATCTCTCCTTCTTTGTTTTTGATTTTCTTACCTATGTCTTCTTTAGTCTTTTCTGCTTTTTCTTTCCCTTTTTCCTTGGTTTCATCTACTTTTTTTAACCCCTTTTCTTTAGCTTTTTCCGCTTTTCGCTCTACTTGCTCTAGTTTTTTTTCTTTACTTTTTCCCTGAGCTATTACCGAATTGCTGCCTAATAATAAAGCTAATAAGAGAGATGCTGATAATAATGTTCTTATTGATTTCATGTTTAATTAATTTTAAATATTGTCTAATGCTTTTAAGTCTTCCTCAGCCTCTTTAGTAAGGTCGTTAAGTTCTTTTATTTCTTCAGTTACTTGTTGTTGTAAAGAATCAATTTTTTGAATTGTTGCTTCATGTTTTTGTTCTTCTTTCTTCTTGTCAGTGCAAGAGGCAGATAGAAGAAGCGTCAATGTTAGAATTAATAATGTTCTCATAAGTTTAATGGTTTTGTTGTTTTGACACAATGTTCTTTTAAAGTCACACTTAAAAATTCTTAATTAAGAGTTTTTTCAGTAGATATAATACCTAACCCATCATCAATTAAGTGCCCTAATTCAGGTTTTCTCTGTTTTACAGTTTCAAGATGATGTAGTATTCTTTTAGCGAGTCCCGTCTCATTATCTACTTGAGTTAACTCGTAAAGTTCAACAGGTAATAACCAGTCGTTAGGATGATTTTCTATAAGCGTTTCCAAAACTTTTGTCCTTGAAATAGTTGTGTTGATGCCCTCCCTGTAATCCCTAACTTGTTGATACAGCTCCTCAAGTTGTAGTCGCTCTTTAGATTTTTTTAAGTGAATAGTTTGTGAGGAAGGTACATGGGTAATTAAATTAAAACTATCAAAGTCAGCAGGGCCAGAAAATGCAGAAACCACTTCTTTGCCAACAGCCATGTCGTAAATACCCCATTCTGGCTGGAATAAGATCGTGTCTTTATGGGAAACTGTGCAGTTTTTAAAGCTTATTAAAATAATCTTACCTTGTAGATTACGCTTTCCAGTAATAATCTCACCAGAGACTTTTATACCTCCTTCAAATTCAAGGTGTACGGTTTGGCCTTCATAAATATCATAAGCCGCTAAATCTCGTGGGCTCATATCTTCAATGGCAATATTTATACCTTTTAGTTTACCAATGGGAGACCCAAAGCCATCATTGTGTGTTTTAGTGCCATGGCCTACTAATTCTTTTTCCCTGTAAGCTAATGCTGTTTTATCAGTTGTTTGGATATAAATCGGTTTGTTGTCATAGTTAACTACTGTGTTAAAAATTCCAGAGATTTGTATGCCAGTACTCAATTCTACGGTACCTAAAGCTTTAGAATTTATCAATTTTTGAACTCCTGATAAACCACCACGCCTTAGCGCCATAGTATTGGCAAACTCCTCAAGAATTAAACTTAAATGAGCAAAATCTGGGGTAACATAAAGTTGTGGTTGAGGTTTGGTAATATCAAAATCCTTAAATGTGGCATTAATATCGTAGGGTAGTTTTTCTACTTCATCCGTCATACACCAAGCGCTTTCTCCAATGGAAGATAATAAACCAGCGCCGTATATTTTTGGGTGCTCAACCGTACCTATTAATCCATATTCTACAGTCCACCAATGTAAATTTCTTATCAAAGCCATTTCACTAGGTTCTCCCATATTTTTCTGCAATTCCTCCACTTTTTTTTCAGCTAAAAGTATATCCTTTTCTAAGGAATTATGAGCTTCTTTTATGATGGATAAATGCCTTACAGCTTCGTATAATTCGTAATCTTTAGCTGATGAAATGGCTTTACAACCAATTTCCCCAAATCGTCTTAGATATTCTGCATATTCAGGATTGGCGATTATCGGAGCGTGTCCCGCACCTTCGTGAATAATGTCTGGAGCAGGAGTATATTCAATATGATCCAATTGACGAATGTCGCTTGCAATAACTAATACATTATAAGCTTGAAATTCCATAAATGCATTTGGGGGGATAAATCCATCTACAGCAACAGCTGCCCAACCAATATCTTTTAAAATACGGTTCATGCCGTACATGTTTGGGATACTATCTATCGAAATTCCTGTTTGTTTTAACCCCTCTAAATAGGAATTATGAGCTACTTTACTTAAAAAGTCTACGTTTTTGCGCATCACATATCTCCAGACAGCTTGATCTATTGCAGAATAGTCCTCATAGTTTTGCGGTTTTATAAATTGCTTTAAATGCTTAGGAAGCTTTTTAAGTATCTCATTTGATTCAAATATATCCGGCATTTGTAAAAATTATATAGAAAGTATGGTTAAAAATACGAATTATTCATCAAAATGATGGTTTTTTAACTTTTACTTCAAAAAATGTGTTTGGGTCTAATAAAAGCAGCTAAAAAGATTTCCATATATTTAATATAGAATTATATACAGATTACAAATGTACACAAGACGAATTTTTCCTGTTAGGGGTGTTATTAAATGGACACGGCGGCATATATTTCTTTTTATTATTCTGGCATTAATACCAGTTGTCTTATTTGACATTGTAGGTTTAAAATGGTTACATGTACCTTGGTTGCCTTTGGGGGCTTTAGCTACAGCGGTGGCATTCATAGTAGGATTTAAGAATAACGCTTCTTACGATCGCCTTTGGGAAGCTAGAAAAATCTGGGGAGGTATAGTAAACGCATCACGTTCTTGGACGATTATGGTAAAGGACTTTATTAATAATGACCATGCAGAAGTTGAACGATCTAATGAAGAATTAAGAGTAATAATTAGAGAGATGGTGCATCGTCATGTAGCATGGTTAACGGCATTGCGTTACCAACTTCGTAAAGAAAAGCCATGGGAAATGCATTTGAAACATAAGAAATCCAACAAAGAATTTAGAGCAAGGAATTACAGGGTATGTGAGGATGTTGAGCCAATACGGGAGGTTATTAAATCGTATCTTTCCGAGGATGACCTTAAGGAGGTTTTTGCTAAAGGCAACCAAGCATCTCAATTATTAGGAATTCAGTCCAGACGTTTAAAGGAATTAAAGCAAGAAGGCCTGATTGAGGATTTTCGTCATATGCAAATGTCAAATTTATTGGTGGAATTTTATACATTACAAGGCAAATGCGAGCGTATTAAGAACTTTCCCTACCCAAGGCAGTTCGCAACGTTAAACTATTTGTTTGTATGGATTTTTATCATATTGCTTCCTTTTGGGATTATGGAGGGTTTTGAAGCCATAGGGGATCATATTTTAGAAGATTTGTTAGTACACGAGTCCAGAACATCCTGGGGGCATTTAACTCAAGAGTTTATTGCAAAACACTTTGTGTGGTTTTCAATTCCTTTTAGCGCATTGATTTCTTGGGTGTTCCATACGATGGAAGCTATTGGGGAAAATACCGAAAATCCGTTTGAAGGTGGGCCGAATGATGTTCCGATTACTGATTTGAGTAGAGGTATAGAAATAGATATTCGTCAATTAATTGATGATACAGATATCCCAGAACCTTACCAATGGAAAAATGATATTGTAATGTAAAAAAAGCGACTCATTCGAGTCGCTTTTTTTATTGTTGTTATTTTTCAGTTCCTGAAGGATATTGTTCCATAATCTTAGAAACAAACTCTTTTATGCGTTCTTCTTTTTTCTCTGATTTCCGGGTTAAAAACCCTGTGCCCATACCTTGCCAAATTAACTCCTTTTTCTTTGCATTAATTAAGTCTACAAAAAGTACACCTTCTGTGCGTGTAGAAACCGATGGCTGATTCCAGCCCCAGCCCCAACCTGGACCAAAGCCCCATCCGCCCCAGCCCCAGGGTCCCCATCCACCCCAGCCCCAGGCACCCATGCCCCAAGCATTGTTGTAAACGTCTACACGTTGGTTGGATTTGGTAAATATGCTTATTAACACATCTGGATCTTCAGATTTTGTAAAGCCCTTAGCCAATAGTTCTGCTTCAATAGCGCGTAAAATTCGGCGTTTATCAATATCATTAATTTCAGCTTTGTCAATACCAGTTTTAAAAAACGCAAACGTTTTAAATTGGTTAAAATCGGTTTTTCTGTCATAGTCTGTAGATACACGAACAGAAGAACAAGAGCTTGCTACTATGAGAAGGGCAATAAGCGGTAAAGTTTTAAATAATTTTTTCATAACAAATATATTTATTTTGAATCTCGGTTACATTAAGAGATGTCACTCATTTTATTGGAATTAGCATCAAGAATCATACCATAAATGGTGTGATTTTAGCGTTTAATCGTGCCGGTATTTTTATTAAATCCGTATGGACAATGTCTGCATCCGCTTTCACAACAATACCCACGTTTTAAATGGTACTGTTCAGTAAAACACCTGTAACCTTCAGGTGTTAGGTAATAATCACCTTCTTCAATGGGGATAATCTTCTTCATAGTTTTACAAAGATAACGTAAATTGGATTGATTTTTGGGGTACAAAGGTTATGATTCTTATTTCAAAATACATAGTGCCAAAAGGTTACACAGGTATTGCGCTATATCCTTTCATTTTTTTTGGGCATCCAAAATCAAAATTAAATAAGGTTTTAGTTAATCACGAAAAAATTCACTTAAGGCAACAGTTGGAGCTGTTAATTTTACTGTTTTATATATGGTACCTAGTAGAGTTTTTGATAAGGTTAGTACAGTTTAAAAATTGGTACATGGCGTATAAGAACATTTCTTTTGAGCGTGAAGCTTATGCAAAAGAAACCGATTTTAACTTTTTAGGGAAACGTCGATTTTGGAATTTTTTAAAGTATCTTCGTGTGTGATGAACTTTGATTTTGAGCATACTCCTAATCAGGAAATTAAACTTTCCACAGCAAATAAAGTACACCTATTTTTAAAGCGAGAAGATGAAATGCATGCTTTTGTTTCGGGGAATAAATACCGAAAGTTAAAGTATAATTTAAAAGAGGCTGAAAAACGGGGTTACAAAAACTTACTAACCTTTGGTGGTGCATTTTCAAATCACATAGCTGCAGTGGCGTTAGCGGGAAGCGTGTTAGGGTTTAAAACTATTGGTGTGATTAGGGGAGAAGAACTACAATCTCAAATTGAAAATAATCCAACATTGCGTTTTTGCCAAGAGCATGGTATGGAGTTTAAATTTGTTTCGCGGGAGTCTTATCGCAACAAGACTTCTAATGCCTTTATAAAATTGTTAAAAGAAGAGTTTCGTGAGTTCTATTTAATTCCAGAGGGAGGTACCAATGCATTAGCGGTTACGGGCTGTGAAGAAATTTTAACTACTCAAGACAAGGGTTTTAGTTATGTATGCTGTCCAGTTGGTACAGGGGGTACTATTTCGGGGATTATCAATTGTTCAAAACCCAGTCAACAAGTTTTAGGTTTTCCAGCTTTAAAAGCTTCTTTTTTACATAAAGATATTAGTAACTTTGTGCAGAAGACCAATTGGGATTTAATTACAGATTACCATTTTGGAGGATACGCTAAAATAAACACGGATTTAATAGCCTTTATTAATCGGTTTAAATTAGAAAATAATGTTCAGCTAGACCCAATTTATACGGGTAAAATGATGTTTGGTATTTATAGTTTAATTGAAAAAGGATTTTTTCCCAACGGTTCAAAAATTTTAGCAATTCATACAGGAGGTTTACAGGGTATAAGCGGTATGAATATGGTTTTAAAAAAGAAAAAATTACCCTTAATTCAAGTTTAATGAAACGATTATTAGTTCTAATATCTTTAGTTTTTTTTGTGTTTAGCTGTGGTTCTAAAAAAACTGTAGTTACTAAGAAGCCTAAAAAAGAAACTACTGAACGCGTGGTGGTTGAGAAAAAGGAGGTTGCCGAAAACGTTGAAACGATTCCCGAAACCTCAAATATGAGTGCAACTGAAGCTTATATTAAAGCATACAAAGCTATAGCGCAAAAAGAAATGACGTTGTACAATATCCCTGCTAGTATTACCTTGGCTCAGGGTATACTAGAGTCGGCTTCGGGAAAAGGAAGGCTTTCGGTTGAAGCAAACAATCATTTTGGTATTAAATGCCATACTTGGACAGGAGCAAAAATTTATCATGATGATGATAAAAAAGGAGAATGTTTTAGAAAGTACAATAGCCCTAAATATTCGTTTAGGGACCATTCTTTGTTTTTAACATCAAGAAAACGTTATGCTAGTCTATTCGATTTAGAAGTTTCAAATTATAAATCGTGGGCTAGAGGCCTAAAAGCAGCTGGTTATGCAACCGATAAAAAGTATCCTCAAAAACTGATTAGTTTAATTGAGCGTTATGAGCTATACAAGTATGATGATGAGGTGTTAGGAAGAAATTCCTCAGAACGAAAATTTACTGAAGAAAAAAGTATAGAATACACGGTACATACGGTTGTAAAAGGTGATACGTTGTACAATATTTCTAAACGTTATAATATTACCGTTAAGGAGTTGCAAGCTTTAAATAATATAAAAGGAACTAGTATTGCAATAGGTCAAGAATTAAAGGTAAAATAGATAAAATTCCAAATGATATATAAACGCAGTAGTGCATTGTTTGCAGAGGCTGAAAAAGTAATTCCGGGAGGCGTAAATTCTCCTGTAAGGGCATTTAAAGGCGTAGGAGGTACACCAATTTTTGTAAAAGAAGCGCAAGGTGCTTATTTGTACGATGAAGATGGTAACCGCTTGATAGATTATATTAATTCCTGGGGACCAATGATTTTGGGGCATGCTTTTAAACCTGTGGTAGATGCCGTAATCGAAAAAGCCAAGAAAGGAACTTCTTTTGGGATGCCAACTGAGATTGAGACAAAAATTGCAGAACTTGCTGTGTCTATGGTGCCAAACATAGATAAGATTCGTTTTGTGAATTCAGGAACAGAGGCCTGTATGAGTGCCATTCGTTTAGCAAGAGGGTTTACAGGAAAAGATAAAATAATCAAGTTTGCAGGTTGTTATCATGGACATTCTGATGCCTTTTTGATTCAAGCAGGTAGTGGCGCTAGTACATTTGGAACACCTAACAGTCCGGGCGTAACACAGGGTACAGCAAAGGATACTTTATTGGCTAATTATAATGATATTGATAATGTAAAAACATTAATACAAGCTAATAAAGAAGAAATAGCGTGTATTATAATTGAACCTGTGGCGGGTAATATGGGGTGTATTCCTCCTAAACCAAACTTTTTGGAAAACTTAAGGGCATTATGTGATGCGCATAACATTTTATTAGTTTTTGATGAAGTAATGACGGGGTTTAGATTAGCTAAAGGTGGTGCACAAGAGCTTTATAATATAAATGCAGATATTGTGTGTTTTGGTAAAGTAATTGGAGGCGGTTTGCCTGTTGGTGCTTTCGCTGCTAGAGATGAGATTATGAACCATTTGGCACCTTTGGGGCCAGTGTATCAAGCAGGAACCTTGAGTGGGAATCCGTTGGCAATGGCAGCAGGTTTGGCAATGCTAAATACTTTAAATGCAAACGATGATGTTTTTGTAAGACTGGCTGAGAAAACGGAATATTTACATAAAGGCATTTCTAACGTTTTAACTAAAAATGAAGTAAAGCATACCATAAACCGTGTAGGGTCTATGATTTCTGTTCATTTTGACGAGAACGAAGTTTATGATTTTGATACTGCCGCCAATGGAAATAACGATACATTTAAAGCCTTTTTTCACGGATTGTTAAATGAGGGCGTGTACATAGCGCCTAGTGCATTTGAAACCTGGTTTATTACTGATGCATTAACGTACGAAGATTTAGATTTTACAATAAACGCAGTTGGCAAAGTAGCGAAACAGATATAAAAAAACACCTCAAACTTGGAGGTGTTTTCAACTAAACAAAAATCACTAATAAATAAAATTCAAACTCAATCTATGCTTTTTTGAGAGCTTTCTTTTCTTTTAATTTGTTTTTCATTTTCGCATGCTTTTTAGCCATCATGCGTTCCCACTTTGTATATTGTTCATCGTTTAATATGTCTTTCATTTTAGCTTTAACGGCTATTTGATGATCTAATCTTTTGTTAGCCATTTCCAGACGTTCCTCTTTGGTAGGTTTTTGTGTGTTTCCACTTGCTCTTTCTGCCTTTCTTTCTGCCATGTGTTCCTTTCTTAGCTTTGCGTTTTCTAAGTTAACCTGATAGATATTCTCTTGTTGGGCGTCTGTTAAATCTAAAGCTAAAGTCATTTTTTTTGTCTGAATGGTGGCAATTTCTTCAGCACTTAGATTCATGCCCTTTTTATTTTTTTGATGCCCTTGGGCGAATGTGATTTGAATTGCACATAGCGCCATTACAACTAAAACTAATTTTTTCATGATGATGTCTTTTTTAAATGTTTGCTTCTTAGACCATAACAAATAAAGATGGTTTAAAAAGCATCCAAGTTTTAACGTAAGATTAACAGGAATACGGGAAGCCTTACTGCTTAATAAAAGGCAGGTTTAGTGCAATGCCAGTCTGGAAGTCTGGGGCGTTATTTACATCTAAATCCTGTTTAAAAAACAGGGATAATTTGTATTTGGATGTGGCGTAAGTATAAATTAGTGTCCAGTCTGATAAGGTATTGTACAATGTAGCGACACCGTTGTGCCAGCCACCGTTTATTTCTTGCCATTTTCCTAAAAGCCTGTAATACCCTGCTTCCTCTTTTTTATTAAAACGGGATTGTATGTGATAATTAACCCCAAGGGCATTATAGTTGCCTTTTTTCGTGTATTTGGTAAACTCTATGTGCCCTTCAAAAGTAGCTAGGAGTCTATTGTTCCCTAAATCAATATTATCGTTTCTAAAGTTTAAAAAGTTTTTACGTAAGAGGCTGCCGCCCAATCCAAAATTTAAAATGTTTTGATTTTTAAAAATGACTTGCTTTACAGAATTTATGGAAATACCATAGTCTAAAGCACTATTGAATTTAGAGGTGTTTACACCAAGGTGGCTCCCAATGTTTACATATATGTGTTTGCTTTCGTTTCTTAAGAAGTCGGGATAATAAAAATGGTTAAGTTCAAAGCCTCCTACAAAAAAATCGTTGGCCTTTAGTTCTAAAGTCCTGCCATTTCTATCTAGATAGTTAAAGTTTACTTGGTTTAACCCGTAAAAGCGTCTACCAAAAGGGTCTTCGCCACCAGCAATGTTACTGTGAAACCATTCAATAGTTTCATCACTGGTAAAAAAAGAAAATGGGTATTTTCCTTTACTGATTATGTAGGATCTACATGTAATGCCCAGTTCGCTTTGTTTGCTTAGCGCTATATTATAATCGAAACGGAATTCCTTTATAACGGCATCAATAACAATATTCATGTAATCTGCTGGTGTGGTTTCTTGGTCTATAAAGTTAAACCTTCTGTTAAACCAAATAACATTGCTTAATTCCTCCCTAACAGCAGGGTCTTTAGGGAAATGAGCTTCTACAAAGGGATGAAAATTATTGCCACTGGTGTAATTAATTAACAGTGTGGGATTTTTGGGAGGTGCAATTTTAAAATTATTGTTAATGCGAGCACTAAAAATCCCAAAATGGTGTGTCGCTAATATACTAGGTCTGTCTATGCCATTTTTAAAGACTATACTGTCTTGTTGTTGCGCGTAGCATAAGATGTGGTTTACAAAACAGAAAATGATTAGGGACTTTCTTAGCATCAAACAAATATAAAATATTTTAGAGTTCTGTTGATGCATGTTGTATGAGTGTTAAGGTAGTTGTGTAAAGTGGTTGCCTGGTCATTTTACTTTTTAACCAAGCATAGAAACTCATTACAAAAATATCTTCTTGCTTTGGTGTTAGCCATTCAAAAGATTGCTCAACTTTGGTTTTAAATATTTCTGAAGTAGCATTTTCGGGTGTTTTATAATAAGCTTCAACAAGTGTTAGGTAGGTTATGGCACGATCTTGTTTGATAGATTTTAAATATTCGTAATGTTGACGTTTAAAACTTAAAAGTTTAGAATCTACCAGATTAATGTTTCCCAATTCTATGTGTAAGAGTATCTCCATGAGGTTTTTTTTAATAACCCATTCTTTACCCGCTTTTTTAGAATACCATGCATCGCTATGGTAAAATTTACTTAAAACTTGATGAGCTTTTTTTAGAGCATCGTTTTGAAAATAAAACATGGCTAAAGTAAGATGGATGTCTAAAATAGATTCTATATCTACGTGTTTTGTTTTTAAAAAAGGTTCAAGAATTGCAATGGCTTCTGTTTGCTTATTGGAAAAGTTATAGTTTAAAGCTAAAAGTAAATTGTATTTTAATAGAAACATATTATAGTATTTGTCCTCATATTTTAACATAAGCGTATGCATTTGGTTTAAATAGTTTTTGGAGGTTTTAAACTTCTTGTTTCTAAACAGTGTGTTTGCAATATGATATAAGATTTGAATATGGTAATACGGTTGCTTTTCTTGAGCTTTATATGATAATATATTGTTGTAGTTGTGAATTAGGAAGTTTTCTATTTTTAAATTCTCATTGGAGGCAAATGCCGAAAACGTGACAATGCTAATAAGTTGGTAGAGCGATTTAAAAGAGAGCTTGTTAGTGATGTTTAAATTGTATTCTTCCAAAATACTTTGTAGTATGGTTTGAAAATCTGAACTATCTTCTCTAGCGAGTTTGTATTTAATTTTGGAGTAAATAATATTCAATTGGTCTTCCAAAAGATGTTGCGCTTTGTTTTTGTTAAATCTTTCAATGAGTTGATTTAAGTTTATTAAAGGATTTGTGTGCGCATATTGTATTTGGGTGTGGTATATTTCATTTAGAAGAGAAAATAGATGGTGCTCTACAGATATCTTTTCTGCCTTATTTAAAATTCTAAACGCAACTTTATATTGTTTTTGCTCAAAGTAATTTCTGGCAGCAAGAATATATCGTATAATTTCCATTTGAAGTGAATTCTCATCTTCCAAACTTGAGTTTGCAGAAAAATGAATGATAGATTTAAACAAGCGTTTCCTTAGGGCATGGTAAGCGTTTGTTTTATTGTTATTACTGCCGTAGAGTTTTAAACAAATATCTTTGGAGTCTAAATCTTCATTTTGAAGTAGTTTGAAGAGTTGGATGTTTTTAATATCCTTTCGTTTATTCTTTTTTTCCAGATATGCAATAAATTTCTGCCCATCTTCTTTTGAAAATGATGCAACCATGTGGTTTAAGTCATTCATTTAATCGTCATTAAAAAAATGTTTATATCAATAAAATTAGAAAAAAAATGATATTAATATACAAAATATATCGTCAGTAATATTTAAAAACTGTCGATTGTAGGTTTAAAATGTTTCGCAATTTTGAACCGTAATCATTAAAACAAAAATTATGAATTATCAAACCACAGTTTCGGTTGAAGAAGATTTAAAAAAATCGAAAATAAAAAAGAAAACTAAAGTTTTTGATCAAAAACCAACATCAGCATTTATTGGCGCATCTTGGTCCACACTTCTCATAGGTATGGTATCCTATTGTATAGGATTATGGAATGCCGATATGATGCAAAACGAGAAAGGCTATTATTTTACCATTTTACTTTTTGGATTGTTTTCAGTGATTTCGGTTCAAAAAGCAGTGCGCGATAAGATGGAAGATATTCCAGTTACTCCTATTTATTACAGTATAAGCTGGTTTACTACAATAGCTTCCATAGTGCTTCTTGTTATTGGCTTGTGGAATGCAGATTTATTGTTAAGCGAAAAAGGGTTTTATGGGATGTCTTTTCTGTTAAGTCTTTTTTCAGCTATTGCAGTACAGAAAAACACAAGAGATGTGCAATATATAGATAGGCAGTTAGAAGATGAAAAATAATCTAAAATGTCATTTAAATCAAAACACAAAACACTAAGGGTTGTTTTGATGGTTGGTTAGTTAACCCTAAACCCTGTGGCTTCGTCTATGGGGTTTTAAAAGATATAAAATGAGCAAGCGTTTAAGACCTTTAGTTTTAGTTTTTTGTGGTTGGATTACTTTGATAATGATGCTATTTGTGCCAATTGGAGGAGGGGGTGTCTCTCTAATTTTAGTACTATCCGTCCCAATTTTAGTTGTCATGGGGGTTTTGTTCGGAGTAAGTTATTGGTATTTAGACAAAAAGAGTAATAATAAAACCTTAAAGACTGTAATATTCTACATCATGATAATTGTATTGTTGGGTCTAGCTTTTATGTATTATCCATATTAATATCAATGAGAATGAAATCAGATCTTACCAAACATTTAATAGAGTTCTCAAAAACAGTATTAATTTCAGAGCGTAGACGTACTCTGGAAATTATAGCAGTATTGCTAACAGCAATGGGTAAATTCATTTTCATGGATCATCTCAATTGGAGATTACCGTATGTAGTAGTTGCAATTTTGGCATGGAGTATCTATGTGTATTGTCGTGCTTCAAAAGAAAAAGGTATTTTAAAATATTGGGGCTTTAGAACCGATAATTTTAAAAAAGCAACAAAGTTTATTGTGCCTTTTGTTTTTGTAGCCGTATCAAGCTTTTTTATAATTGGATGGTACCAAGATACATTAAATGTTACTTGGCACGTATTGCCGTTACTTCTAACCTATCCAATTTGGGGAAGCATACAGCAGTTTTTGACCATTGGTTTAATTGCTGGGAATTTAAACCATTTAAGAGTGCATAAATTAATAGTGGTTATATTAACAGCTATTCTGTTTTCTATAGTGCATTACCCATCTATGTGGTTAATGTTTGGAACTTTTATCCTCGCATTATTCTATGGTTATATGTACTTAAAAGTGAAGAATATTTACGTTATGGGTATTTGCCATGGGTGGTTGGGAGCATTGTTTTATTACACAGTAGTTAATCAAGATCCATTTCAGGATATTTTTATGAACTATTTTACCTAGGGGATTTTCCGTATTTTAGTAAGCAAACAGGTTTTTTATGGCATATTGGATATCTACCATAATTACTATTCTTGTAATTTACATTGTAATTAGTGTTGCATTGTATTATTTACAGGATTACTTTTTATTTAAACCTGAAAAATTAGCCAAGGACTTCCAGTTTTATTATGAAAATCAGGATATTGAAGAGCATAATCTTGAAACTAGGGATGGTGCTATAATTAATGGCTTGCTATTTAAACCTAAAGAGAAGTCGAAAGGGATTGTACTGTATTTAAAGGGGAATTCTAAAAGTATAAAAGGGTGGGGGAAATTTGCAGTAGATTTTACAAGACATGGTTATAATGTATTGATGATAGACTATAGGGGGTTTGGTAAAAGTACTGGGAAACGTTCCCAAAAAGCCATTAAAAGAGATTTGCAGCGCGTTTACAATGAGATAAAAGAACGCACTACAGAGGACAGGATTATTCTTTACGGACGCTCCTTAGGTTCTGGGTTTGCAGCAAAGTTAGCGTCCATGAATAACCCTAAAATGCTGATTTTGGATGCGCCTTACTATAGCTTAACCAAAGTAACCAAACGCTATGCGCCCTTTATGCCCTTATCGGTTTTAATTAAATATCCGTTGCCAACATACAAATGGTTAAAGTACGTGCAATGTCCCATCCATATTATTCATGGTACTAATGATAAGTTAATACCTTATAAAACAAGTGTAAAGTTGTCTAAGGTAAACCCTAAATTAACCAAGTTACATACCGTGATTGGTGGTGGACATAAAAACCTAAATACTTTTGAGTCTTACCATCTTATGATTCATGATATCTTAACCAGTAAACCTCAAAATATAGATTTGTCAACCACAAGTATTAATGTTAAACACGCCACAAAATCCACTAAAACGAAAGCTTAAAAACATTTTTTTCGTTTTAATAAGTTTTTATGTCATGATTACTGCCGCATTATATTTTATGCAAGAAAGACTTTTGTTTTTACCTTCGGTTTTAGAAGATAATTATCAATATGAATTCAATTATAATTTTGAGGAATTGAATTTTAAAACAGATGATGGGGCTTTGCTAAATGCCATTCATTTTAAAGTAGAAAACCCCAAAGGAGTTATTTTATACTTTCATGGTAATGCGGGCGATTTATCACGTTGGGGTGCAATTACAGAATTTTTTGTTGAAAAAGATTATGATGTATTGGTAATGGACTATCGTACTTATGGAAAGAGCACAGGAAAGTTAAGAGAAAATGCATTTTACAGTGATGCACAATTATTTTACGATTTTTTAAAGACTAAGTACAATGAAGGAAATATTACTGTTTATGGACGCTCTTTGGGAACAGGTATTGCAACCTACATCGCTTCACATAATACACCTAAACAGCTAATTTTAGAAACCCCTTATTATAGTATGGTGGATGTAGGCAAACATCGGTTTCCTTTTTTGCCTGTAGAAACGTTATTGAAATACAAATTTCCTACTTATCAATTTATACAAAGCGTAACTTGCCCAATAACGATGTTTCATGGATTAAACGACCGTGTAGTGCCTTATAAAAGTGCAGAGAAACTATTTAAGGTAATTCCAAAGGGAAAAGGGGTTTTAGTGACGATTGATGAAGCAAATCACAGTAATATTATGGAGTTTAAAACGTATCATAACACTATTGAAGAATTATTGCTGTAGCTTTAAGATATTGAAACACAAATGCTAAGAAAATCTTAAAATTTGTATGGATAAGTTAAACATTTGTAAACTGTTGTAAGGAATTGAGAAAAATGTCGTCTATTTGTACAAGTTTAGTTTAAGTTTAGTTTAGTTAAAGCAAAAGCCGATGAAATTACTACAAAATCATCGGCTTTTTTTAGTGTTTTTTTACTTATATTGGAAGTAATATTGATTAATAAAATAGCATATCTATTAATAAAAAACTGAAAAGTATAAAATGTTTTATTGCCAGATTAAGAAATGAGAAGAGAAATTGAATAAAGATTCTTCTAAAGATGACAATAAGTATTATTAGTGCAATTATCACTATAATTTTAACCCTTTTAATCAGTTTGCTTTTTTTGTTTTTTTGTATGAGAGATTTGCGGATTTCTTCATGATTTTTTTTTCTTTCATGATAATTGAAATTATTCTTACTAATTTTTCCTTGTTTGTCTAGATAGTTCAGTACTCCCAGACTTCCAGCTTCAATTAGAAATTTTTTTTCTTCTTCGCTTAAGTTAAATTTTAAAACAGAAATAGGGTCAGTGTCAATTATTATAATTTTATTTTCATGTTTTCGTAATACTTCATAATCGTTTTTTTCAATTGATAATGAAACTAAATCCTTTATCATCGAGATTATAGCGTTTTGTTTTTGGGGTAACTTATATTTTTCACTGCCTAGATATAACCCTAAGAAATCCGCATAAGGAGAATCTTCTAATATTTTATCTATTGGAAAATTATTTTGTAAACCACCATCATATACGTTGAATCCATTTTCTCTTTGAGGTGTAAAAATGAATGGAATAGACATACTGCACCTAACGGCGAATGTAGCTGAGTTATTTTTCTCATTATTATTGGAATCAAAAACAACTGCTGATTTAAATCTTCTGGAGGCGAAAACTGTAATTCGGTTACCAGTAATTTTATAGATGTCTTTTAATTTAATTTGATAATACTTGTCAAACTTCTCGTTTAATAAATCATTTAGCCATTCGCTAAAGGTATGTGCAGTGTAAAAACCATGTTTAATTAATAGATTAAACCACTTTTTTACAGAAGAAGCGTCTTTGAAATCATTGAAGTTTTTATTTTTTAGAACTTTTTCTAATTCATTATTTGTAAATCCTGAAGCTAGAAGTATTGCGGAAATAGCACCAGCAGAAGTTCCTGCGTACCAGTTAAAACTGTAATATTTCTCTAGTTCTTTTAAGGCTCCTACATATGATAAACCTTTTATCCCACCACCTTTCATTATAAGTGCTCTTTGTAAACTTTTATACACTCTTTTTAAGGTTTTATTTAGTTCTTTCGCAGCCCTCAGATTTTTGACATTTAATTCAGTTAAAACATCTAATATCAAATCAATGGCTTTTTCATCTAGATCTCTATTATTATATTTTACTACGACTGGAAACCATTCTGAACTTATTTGTAAAAAGTTTTTGTCGGTAATTTTTGGTCTTATATTTTCATGGAAATGTGTGATTAGCTCTATTCCTCTTAATATATCTTCGTTGCTAGACATAACTAGAAGAATTAATCTTTAGAATAATAATGGACTATTGTAACGTCATCGATGTCGATAGGAGCGTCAATGTCGTTATATAAAACATCAGGTATATCCTCAAGGCTTTCATAATCATTACCTATCTTTATTCCATCTCTATCCAAAACCCTATAAAAGTGTTTTAAAACACCTTTCTTTTGTAAAATATAAAGTGATATGTCTACAAAATAAGGAGGGAATACAGAATAAAACTTATCAGCACGCAAATCTCTATTAGGGTTTTCGGAAAACCACTCAATAACTTTTTTTATCATAGGGGAATATTTCCCTAAATTGTTATTTTCATCAAAGATATTTCGCAATATTTCGTCTGACATAATTGTATTCTTTCAAACTTATTCTTGAGGAAATTACGATTTCATTAACAGCGTCTATTCCAATATAAACATTAATATTGGAAGAAAGTTCTCCTTTTGATCCTGATTTTAAAAAAGTCATAACAACTCCTGAACCTTGTCCACCGTTATTAATAAAGTTGTCTATGGTATTGCTCCTTAAAGGAGAACTAAATACAGTTTCTTTATCTTTATTATGAGGTCTAATAGTAGTAATGCCATCTAATTTATCAATGAGATTTGTCCTTTTTACATTAAAGACCTTGGTTTTATTGGCGTCTTTGAGGATTTTAGTTATTGCTTCTTTTAAATCAATAATAAGAAAATCTTTATTTATATCATAAGCATTGAGCATTTGCGTATTAATACTTACACGTGAATTTATTTTTCCGTTTTTATCAAAATTTACACTTCTGGTAATTTTATATTCTAAGGTGTTTTTTTGTCCTTCCCAATGAACAATATAAGCAACTCTCTCACTTCTTTTTTTGTATACTTTTCTTAAATAGTCTCCATCTCTTTCATCCTTATGATAATAATATTTTTCTATAACATCATACATTTTGGCAACCCAAGTATTTTCTACTCCTTTATTAGGGTATCTGAAATCAGACCATTCAATACCGGAAGGATTCCCTATCAATTTAGGAAAAGAGTCATGTTCATTAAATGAAAATAACTTTTCTTTAACGAAATCGCCATTATTTAATTTGGTTTTGATTTCTTCGTTATGAGATTTATATAGGTAAATGTATTGGTTTCCATACTCTTCAGCTTCTTGAATTAAATTCAATATTATGTCATAGGAAATAACATCGTTTCGTAAAGCGTTTAAACAGGATTCAATCATGTCATCTTTACTACCGCTTAGTTTAATAATTTTTTTATTAGATTCCCAATAATCTTTAAGTAGGTTATGGAGTTGCTCTTTCGTCAAAAGATCATTTAATAATATTTTTAATGAGTTTAGATCTCTTGTGTTCATTATGTTGTGATTAAAGATTGATATAAAATTTGATTTATTTTTATTTCTATCTTCGGGAGATTATGAAATAACAATATAAATAAAAAATTTTATTGTACAAGGAAAAGTATCTGTAAATAAAAAGAAAAAACTTACTTTTCTTAATCTTCTATATCGAGTTCATATACCAAAAGGTTTAGATTTAAAAGTATTTTAGCTAAACCACTTCCACAAACAACCCTTCCTCGGTCTTTTCAACTTTGGCTAAACTGTTTTTCGTTAATTCTTTAATGGATTTATCCCATTTTTTGTTAGATAAACCAGATTGTGATTTTAAATCTACCAATTCCAGTTTTTCAACTTTAGTTAAAATCTCCAAAACAGCTTTTGCATCATCACTAATAGCCAATGGTTTTTTCTCTGGTTTCATTTGTGGGAAGAACAATACTTCTTGTATAGATTGATTATTTGTTAAAAACATAATTAATCTATCCATACCAATACCCATTCCAGAGGTTGGCGGCATGCCATACTCTAGAGCACGTAAAAAATCGTAATCTATAGTTGCTGTAGCTTCATCATCGCCTTTTTTGGCTAATTCTAGTTGGTGTTCAAAACGCTCACGTTGATCAATAGGATCATTCAGTTCGCTATAAGCATTAGCAATTTCCTTACCGCAAACCATTAACTCAAAACGCTCCGTTAATTCTGGGTTTTCACGATGTTCTTTACACAATGGACTCATTTCTTTTGGGTAGTCGGTAATAAATGTAGGTTGAATATAATTACCTTCGCATTTTTCGCCAAAAATCTCATCAATTAACTTCCCCTTTCCCATAGTGTCATCCACTTCAATACCCATGTCTTTAGCTGCTTTCCGAATTTCTGCTTCAGATTTTCCAGTAATATCAAATCCAGTAAAGTGTTTTATAGAATCTGCCATGGTTACTCTGGCATAAGGTGCTTTAAAGTCTATTTCGTACTCGCCAAAAGTAGCTTTTGTAGTGCCGTTAACAGCAGTGGCACAATGCTCTAAAAGCTGCTCGCAGAAATCCATCATCCAGTTGTAATCCTTATAAGCTACATAAATTTCCATGGCTGTAAACTCAGGATTATGGGTGCGATCCATACCTTCGTTTCTAAAGTTTTTAGAAAACTCGTATACACCATCAAAGCCACCAACAATTAATCGTTTTAAATATAACTCGTTAGCAATTCGCATGTATAAAGGAATGTCTAAAGAATTGTGATGGGTTATAAAAGGGCGTGCCGCGGCTCCTCCTGCAATAGGCTGCAATACAGGTGTTTCTACCTCAAAGTAACCAGCGTCATTAAAAAAGGATCGCATCGCGTTGAACAGCTTGGTGCGCTTTACAAAAACATCTTTTACATGTGGATTTACTACCAAGTCTGCATAACGTTGTCTGTAACGTAATTCAGGATCGTTAAACTCATCGTAAGTATTACCATCAGCATCCGTTTTTGGTAATGGTAGCGGTTTTAAGGCCTTGCTTAATAAGGTAAAGTCTTTTACCATTACTGTTTTCTCACCAACTTTTGTAGTAAACAGTTCGCCTTCAATTCCTATAAAATCCCCAATATCTAGAAGCTTTTTGTAAACATCGTTGTATTTGCTTTTATCATCTCCAGTGCAAATTTCATCTCTGTTAAAGTACACTTGTATACGTCCTTCACTATCTTGAAGCTCAGCAAAACTTGCGCTTCCTTGGATACGACGAGACATTAATCTACCAGCAATAACCACATTTTTCCCTTCCTCAAAGTCCTGTTTTATATCCTTTGAAGTCTCTTTTACAGGAAATAAATCCGCTGGATATGGGTTAATGCCTAGGTCTCTTAATTTTGCGAGTTTGTCGCGTCTTACCAATTCTTGTTCTGAAAGCTGCATGCTACTTAATTTTAAAGGTGCAAAATTACATTATTTACCCTAACAATAAAACAATGACCCCTAAGGATTATTAATAATTCTTAGGGGTCTTTAATACAGCAAAGTTTAGTGTTATTTAGCAGCGACTACAGTGCCTTTGATTTTTAGTGTTTTCTTAATGACTTTAGCATTAGAAATAACCGTAATAGTTTTTGTGAAACTCCCCAATCTTTTGGTGTCGTATTTAATTTCTAATTCGCCTTGTTTTCCTGGTAGGATAGCAGCTTTTGAATATGATGGGACTGTGCAACCACAACTTGTTTTTACCTCTGAAATAACCAAAGGCGCTTTGCCTGTATTTGTAAAAGTGAAAACTTTTGTACCATCAGAACCTTGTATAATAGTACCATAATCTACAACCTCGGTTTCAAAATTAATAATAGCTACTTTTTCTAACATAGCCAAGTCTTGTGCTTGTACAATGCTTGTAACTCCCATGAGTAATACGGCGAAAAAAATGTTTACTGTTCGTTTCATAATTGAATAATTTTGTGATTAATGTATAGCAAACCTAAATTATGATGATGAAACTATAGTACAATGCTGGGTTGAAATTGGTACTAGTACCAGGGTTGAATTTTGTAATTACTTGTTAAACAGAGATTTTAGGCTGTCTCTTGAATTAACACCTAATTTTTTGTAGAGATTGTTTACGTGCGTTTTTACAGTGCTTACACTAACAAATAGTGTTTCAGCTATTTCTTTGTTTGTATGGCCTTCCAATATTAAATCAAGAATATTTTGTTCTTGTTTTGTGAGTTGATCTTTTGTTTCAGTCTTTAGTTTTTCTGTTTTTCTTTTAGATCTTGATATGAACCAGAAATTGATTAAAAGTGATATTGCTAATAAAGCTAAAAGGATATACATCCAATTAATGGAAGATGGAGTTGTTTTGGGTGAAATTAAATATTTGTCTGAAGTGATTTCGGCTTCATATTGCTTGACGTATGTAGAGTTTGGATATTTTTTTTCAAGCCTTTTTAGAACATTATCGTAATAAGGATTCTGTTTTAAGTCTTCTAGATAATATGAATGAAACGTACTTCTCCTGTCAGATAAAAACGAAAAAATATATAGTTCTGCTAAAGGTTCATCTAGCTGTTTTCCAAATTCTTGTAAAGACTTAAACCATTTTTTGTTGTTAAGGTCTCTGTTGGCTTTACTTCTGTATTCGGAGTAGGCAAATTTCATTTCCTCTTTTAGAGAGTCAATTCTTATAAAAGCTCCAGTTCTTGGGTTGGTAGATGTTATGTCGCAAAACATTTCAGCATCAAAAGACAAAGGAAAACTAATAGTGTCTGTGTCTTTGGCTATAAATAAAATGTCTTTACTATCTGCACAGTGGCCATTAAAATGATTGCTGTTGTGGTCTTGGGTTTCACAGTTATCCACATGTAATTTATAGATGCGATGTACAGTTTCTAATTGGTTGCCTGTAAATTGAAAATATCCAGAGGTGTCAGCAGTAGTTTTAGATATAATCTGTTCGTTGTCAATATTTTCAATTGTTCTGTAATCTTCAATAACAGATAGGTATACAGTATTGTGCCAACGTTCGGTATCAACAAAACCATTAAAATTATGCTGGGCAAAGCCTAGATAGTTAAAACAGATATAACAACAAATAAAACCCAAAAATCTCATAACACGAATCTACTATAAATTCTATTAACTTTAAATGTTAAGAGGGTAGTTTTGTTAATGTAACAAAATGTGCAAGTTAACGTCAAATAACTAATCATCAAACCGTACTGAATTTATTTCAGTATCGTTAAAAAATTATTATGAGTATTTTTAGAGTTATTCTTTCTATTATTTGTCCACCCTTAGCAGTTATAGATAAGGGTTGCGGTTCAATTATTATTGTGTTTTTGTTATGGCTTTGCGGTTGGGTTCCTGGAGTTATAGCTGCCTTAGTTATCTTAAATAATCCTAAGAATTAGCGTATCTTTGTTGGGATTTTTAAACCCAATAAAATATTTTAAATGAACAGATTTACCTTATTCTTTTTAGTGTGTGTTGCCTTATGTTTAACTAGTTGTCAGTTTTCTGAAAACATCTATCTTAACGAAGATGGCTCTGGTAGAATGGAGTTTAGTTTTGATGCTTCTGAGATTATGCAAATGGCAGGACAAAAAATGAGTGAAAATCCTGGAGAAAAAGATATGGATTCTACATTTACGTTTAAAGAGATATTTGATGAAAAGCGAGATAGTATTGCCAACTTATCCCAAGAAGAACAGGAAAAACTTAAAGCTATAGAGAAATTTTCTGTCCATATGCTCATGAGTGAAAAGGATAAGAAGTTTAACATGGAAATTTTTACCGATTTTAAAAGTACCAATGAATTACAAGATATGTTTTCAGCTTTAAATACAGTAAGTAATTTACAAGGTAAAAAAGCTGCCAAAATTAATGATCCTAATAATCCTTTTTCAGCATTTGCAAAAGGAGGAAATTCCAACCTAAGTTATTCGTTTAATAATGGTGTATTTAAGAGACAGGTTGCTGTGGTTGATAAAGAGCTACAAAAACAAATGATGGATAGTTTAGGGCAGGCGGCAATGATGTTTGCTAACTCAAAGTATAAGTTGAATTATCATTTCCCAAGAAGAGTAAAGTCTGTTTCTAACGATAAAGCTATGTTTAGTGCAGATGGAAAAACTGTTATCATAGAATATGGTTTAATGGATTATTTAACAAATCCTGAGGTTATGAATTTAGAAATTGTTTTAGAAGATTAATTTTGAATAAAAAAATTGAGCTGCAAGATTTAGGTTTTAAAGACTATAAAGATACTTGGGATTATCAAGAACAACTTTTTAAGGCTATTGTTGATACAAAAGTTAAAAATAGGCGAGAAGATGCTAATCTTGAAACCCAAAATTATTTTTTATTTGTAGAGCATCCTCATGTGTACACTTTAGGTAAGAGTGGAGATTTGTCTAACCTATTATTAAATGAAGCGCAGCTTAAAGAAAAAGGAGCATCCTTTTATAAGATAAATAGGGGGGGAGATATTACCTACCATGGCCCTGGACAAATTGTAGGGTATCCCATTTTAGATTTAGAAAACTTTTTTACCGATATCCATAAATATCTTCGATTCTTAGAAGAAATGATTATTCTTACCTTAGATGAATATGGATTAAAAACTGAGAGAAGCCCAGGAGAAACTGGGGTTTGGTTAGATGTAGGTACGCCATTTGCCCGTAAAATTTGTGCTATGGGTGTTAGGGCTAGCCGTTGGGTAACGATGCATGGATTTGCTTTAAATGTAAATGCAGATTTAGGATATTTTGATAATATTATTCCTTGTGGTATTCGTGGTAAGGCAGTTACCAGTTTAAATGTAGAGTTAGGGGTAGAAACAATAAATGAGGATGAGGTAAAAGAAAAGTTGTTAAAGCATTTTTCTAAGCTTTTTGAGGCTGAGTTTTTAATTATATCTTAATGAAAGTAAAAAGGGGGGTTAAAATCACATTATTGATTTTAAGTATTGCAATCGTAGCGTTAGTATCTTTTGCAACTTATAGCATTCTTATAATTGAACAAGCTAAGTTTGAGTATGAAATGTTGTTTTTATTAGCAACAATTCTTGGTGGTGTTTTGAGTATTGTTTACCAGATTAAAACCATGAAATTTTACAGGTCAAAAACTAAAAACCTCGAAATAACAGGAAGATTATTTTGGATTGGGAATATCTTGTTTTCATTAACTTTATTTTGCTTTTCGCTATACTTTTTATATTTCATCTATATAAGTTTCGAGAGTTTTGGTGGAGAAATGCCCATAAATATGCTAGTTACACTAGTAATTACAATTCTAATATTGGTCTTAGCTGTTTTTCTAGCTTTAGAAACAAGTGCGCTTTATAAAAGAATTATTAATCATGAAGCACGCAATTATGTAGATTCCATTGATGATATAAAAGGACATCAAGGCGAAGATTTTGATTTTTAAAACGTCTTTTTGTCCAGCATAACAAGACTTAAGCCGTTTAGTTTTCTGCGTTAAAAAACACTTTATAGTAATGCATTTTCTTCTCATCATCGTAGCCACGTTCTAGATATTCTGTTGATGCATCTGGGGCATCGATGTCTAGTTTTATTTGAATATTTGTGTCAAGTTTAATATCGGTTTTTATCTTACGCTTTTCTTTGTTTACAACAGCCTCTGCAATATCAAATTGATTTCTTATTACCAGGTTCTGCTCACCCTCAAACTCTTTTTTATAAGTATCAAATTCTCTTTTGTGCTTGTCTTCTTCAAAAAGCTCATCTTTAAATCGCTCTACATTTACAATTTCATTTTCTTTAAAGAAATCTATGGTTTTTGCTAAAAAGGTGTTTTGTTCTTGCGCCCCATAAGTTGTTTTTAAAATCTCAGTAGAAAAATCTTTGCAAAGTTCAATGTACTGCTGTGTATGGCTATTGGCATCATCAGCATATTTTATGTTTAGAAAATGATTGGTCCAATATTGGGCATCATAACTATTATTATCAATACTAAAAATGATATTTCCTTCAGAATCACTTTGGTTTAAAATCAAACAACCTTTGTCAACTTTTTTGGAGCTAATCCCTTTTTGGACTAGCACATCATAACTATTGTTTTCTAAATAAGTTTGGAAAAAATTTACTTTGCTTTCAATTTTAAAAATACCTATAGCATTGGTGGTAATGTCTCTAAATTCTATACCCTCAAACTCTACAACCAAGACATCTCCGGTTTTTATGTTTGCTGAATTAGATTGTTCATACAAATGCATTACTATGTGTTTAGAAACTTCTATGAAAGCATCATCTTCAGTAAATAATTGAGCTGAGTAGGTGTTTATTTCGTTTAAGGCAACATTTGCATGATGATTAAAACGATAGCTTTGTACAGCGCTGCCAAAAGGTTTTAAAAGAAACGGTAGCATTAAATCGTAACTAGCTTCATCAAAATCTACAGTTTTTTCTGAAAAGGCATTTTTGGTATCGCTAAACTTATTGCCAACTTTATGGATGATGAATTTTGAAATAGAAGCGTTTTTCCGTGAAATCATAAGTAAATTATTCAGACTACAATAGTATTAAATTAAGTTGAAAGTTGAGCAAAAAAGGCGCCAAAGCAAAAGCACTTTGACGCCTAGATTCGAGGACTTGTATTTTGGTGGTTAAAAATTATTTACTAAAACTAGTAAGCTCAGAATATCCCATTAGTTTTCCTTTTTTGTTATACGATTCTGTTTTTACAACTCCAACACCTTCAGCTATCCATTCTTTTATTGTAAACGATGTTTTTATGCCCATTTTTACTTCAGAATCATAACTTAACGCATAACAATCAAATGAACCTGCTGGGGTAGTTATGTTTTCCTTAGCATCCACTGTTCTATTGATGATGTCCATGGTCATCTTCATATTCATGCCTCCCATATTTATGGTCATAATCATATTAGCGTTTTTAAGCTTTTTTCCAATGTCTAAATCGTTAGGCAATTCAATATTGGTTCCAGATACATCAATATCCATATCCTTATACTGTTGTAGCATTTCTGGACTAATTAAAGATTTAAAATCTATTGAAATACTATTGCCTTCACACATTATGTTGTATGATGTAGTAGTAACTTCCTTATCCTTTTCGTCTAAAATTACAGCTTCAATAGTCGCTGTGTTTCCCTCAACGTTTGAAATAGTATACTTTACAACACCTTCTTTTTTACCTTTTTTATTATAATTTGTAATTTCAAAAGTAGTGCCCTTTTTATGAGGGTAATATACACTACAGGCATCTTGTCCAGTAGCACAGAAACTAACACATAGCGTTAATAATAATGATATAAAAATCTTTTTCATAATCACATAGTAATAAATTCTACACGTCTGTTTTGTGCTTTTCCATCGGTAGTGTTATTGTCTCCAACAGGTTCTCCTTCTCCTTTTCCGTCAGCCTCAAGTCTGTCGCTCGAAATGTTATATATGCTAATAAGTGCATTTTTTACTGCTTCTGCTCTAGCTTTGGATAGTTTTAAATTAGCTTCATCAGACCCATCAGCATCTGTGTGGCCTATAATTTTTAAATTTATACTATCATCTTGCATTAAAACTTGGGATATTTGACGAACAATACCTAAGGATTGCGGTTGGATATTCGCTGAACCAGAGTCGAATAAAATACCATTGGTGGAAATTTTACCTTCAGACATAAGTTTACGTCTTAAATCCACACCACCTTCTGCTATTTTTAAGTTTGAAATATACAAATGCTCCTTGCCATCAGCTAGGCTATTTAAATGAAATTTTAAATATTTTAAAATATTGACCTCTTGAATAAATCTTGGGATATCAATATATTTGGTTTGATTTACCCATAGTCTAAATCGTTTTTTAGTGACAGAAATAGCAATGTGAGGTTGGTTTAAAACAGCTTTCCTAACATCAGCTTTAATATCTGTATTAATGGTTCCTCCATCGCTTGTGAAATAATTCCTGGCTCTTAAAGAAAAAGCGCCATATTGTCCCAGGGGAATTGATACGAAAGCATAATTAGTACCATCATTAAATTTGTCATTGTCGCTTAAATACACTGCAAGCTTTGCGGTAGATGATGTTTGATTGCTAATACCTTTGGTTAGAATATCAAACTCTATTGTGTAATCTTCTGGTAAATCTTTTACATCGGGTATGTAATACACACCATAACCTGTTTTAAGCTCAAACCATTTGCCTTTGTTTCCTATTTTTACCACTTCGCCAGAAGCATTAGTATTCCATTTGCTTGGGAAGTCGCCAATAAAGTCTCTAGAGAAATCATCAAAAAATAAAAGTTTGTCTCCAGGAACAAAATCATATTTACTGTAAACTTCTAAATCGTCAGATATGTTTTTATCTTCTTTAACTTCCGCTTTAGTATTGTCTTCATTGTTAGAGGGGTTATTCTCAGGATCACTTTCATTGGAAGTTGTCTCAGGCTCTTCTTCTTTATCTCGTTTACGTTGTCCTAGAAGTAGTTCCTTAGAAGTTTTAATACTATACTTCAACGCCTTTTTTGCCTTATTGATTTGAAGCGTAGCCTTACCCTGTTTTAAAACACTAGCGCCATCTATGTCTCCCAAAATATCTGGAGCACTTGCGCTAAGCCCTTCTAAATCGTCAAGTGCGTCTTCTAAAACATCAATGTCTTCATCGTCTAACGGTGTTCCCGCTTCGGCATAGCCATCGTATTTGTATACTTTATCATAAATATCGAAAGACTCCTGTACAAAGCTGTCAACACTAGAAATGCCTACACGACTTTTTGGGCGTTTAAGCTGTTTGGTTTGGGCGTCTAGTGATGGGATCAGGAATAAGAAAAATGATCCAAGAATTAGAATGCTTTGCGCATCTTTCAAGAATTTCATTAACAAAAGTTTGATTAATAGCTGTGGTAAATATAGATATTAGTTTTTGAGTATCAAAAAGCTTAAGTAAATTTAATCAACATTTATATGTTAATTATCTCATTGTAAATAAGCTAGTTAATTTGATATAGTATAATGGTATTTGTATCGCCTTTGGTAACAAACTCTAAACTTTTGTCTCTGTCAACGTTGTCTAATACAATTGAGGAATTACCATATACAGGGAAATTTGGTATTAGTTTGCCTTGGCTATCGAATAGGAGTACTTTTTTTGCTTGGAGGTCGGTAATGGAAACATAGATTTTATCGTTTAAATAAAAAATGGTTGGTCTGGTGTAGTTGCCATAATCCAACTCTAAAACCCTACTCTTTATACCTAATTTATTATCGTGAAATGTTACTCTTGTTTTACTTGTAGTCTCTAAATTATGATTGTTGGTTAGATTTAAATTTACAAGAGCTACATTGCCTCTGGTATCAATACTAACTAATTTTCCATCTTTTGTGGTTGTGGTAAATTTATTTTGATAAAGGAAAACAGGTTCGTTCGAATAAGTGTTGCTTGATTTTGGAGCTACTCTAACTCTCCCAATACGATCCAAGATGTGAAGTTTGTTTTTAGTTTTAAAAACTAAGTAATCTTTATTGCCAATTCTAAAGTGTTTTGGTTGGCTTATAATATTGCTATTCACACTCTTAAAAGTAAAACCTGATACTATTTTGCCTCTCGCATCATACATCAATACATCTTTTCCTTGAGTAACTAGTAAACGATATTTTTTGTTTTTATCATAGTCAAAAACCGAGAGCGGTTGCGTAATTACATCATTAAATTTTAAAGGAAAAGGCGCTACATCTCTTCCTTTTCTATCAATAACATAAACGTTATGTGCTGTGGCAAAAGCTAATTGGAGCCTGCCATTTTTATACATATCAATTTGTTCAATTTTCCCAATGATAGCACCATTGAGTTGTTTTTTCCAAAGAACTTTTCCTTTGTTAGAAATTAGATACAGCTTATTGTTGAGATCCTGAACTACAATTTCTTTTTCTTTAGTAATATGGTTTTTAACAAATTGCGGTGTATTTAAAATTTCTGTGTCCAATTTTATATTGAAACTTTCAGAAATTGAGTGTTGTGCTTGTTTTTGTTTGCCTTTTATAACACCAGCATGAATATGAGCAAAATCGGTATCATAAATATATTGGGTTGCAAAAAGACTATGGTTTTTAAAATTGTAATTTTTTTTAAAGACGATATCTAAAAGCTCAGGTCTGGCGGCAAACATTAAAGAACTCTCACTGCTTAGGTTTTCACTTAGAGCCTTAAAATAACCGCGACTACCCATGGTGGTTTTGTTTTGGTAGTTGGCAATAATATTTTGCAAAAGCTCTGTAGACTCTGCAAAAACAAAGTAATTTTCAATGATGCAGTATTTTGAGGGTGTAATGCGATTATTAATGAGGGGAGTGAATGTTTCCGCAAAAATTTCAGATTTAGTAAACTCAAAAATTTCAATACCCCGATAGGTTGTTATTTTATTTTGGTTGTCCAGTAGGGCATCTTGGGTGGCAATGGCATCAATGGAGTTTAGTACAACAGCACGTTTTTCATTTTCATAAATTATCCCAACTTCTGTAATGGCATTAAATAGAGGTGCGCTTTCAGATATAGAGTCTCTAGTACGGTAATGCAAGATGTTTTCTTTCAAAACTTGAAAGTCATCAAACGTGAAACTTAAATACCCGTCGCTGTTACCAGGTGTAATATGTTGCATTTGGTTTTCCTGAGGTATAGTGTTTTTAAATACATCGATAATCTTTCTAGAAGTATCTAAAGATTTTGCAATACCGTTTATATAGATGTCATCTTGTGATATCTCTATGTCTAAGGCTAAAAAATCACTTAAATTACTTGAGTTTAATGTATCCTCTACAAAAAAAGAGGGAATTAGAGAACTGTTTGTTTTTGATAGAATGGATAGGTTTTCATTTGCTCCTGCAACATTATATAGGTGTTTTAGACCTGATGACTTTTCTGAGTCCTTAAAAGCATCATTAATTATGGTTTCTGAAGACGATAAAATAAAAGTACTATCAACCAATGCACTGAAAAAAACGGTATTTTCAATTGTTGATTTTGTTATGGTATGCGATTTGTATTTGAGTTTTTCTTGAATGTAATTTTTTAAAGAATCAGTTTTAAATAATGACTCAGAATATTTGGCTACTACAGTACATGCTACGCTATCGCTTAAAGTTTTTGATAGGCAAATTAAAACCTCCCCACTAGGGTTTAGTATTGCTGTATGTTGTAGTTTAATTTGTAAATCTTTATAAATGCTAGCATCGGGTAGTGTATTTAAAAGCGTGTTGTTCTCAATTGCAGCTTTTAAACTTTCAAAATTTGATGTTTTTATAATGATTTCTGAATCTTGAGGTGCAAAATCAATTAATTGGAGTCGCTTGTTTTTGGAGTTTGTACAGCTTAAAATGGATAGGGATAGGAGGGTGTACAGAAAGAATTTCATGGAATCATCAAATTTCTGCTAAAATATAAAATGAGATATAAAAAGAAGATACTACTCAATATGTTTATTAACTGAGTTATGCTATAAATGACAAAAAGTATTGAAATCTATAAATCCAATTTTAACTGTTCTGGTAATAACTTAAAAGATGTTCTGTGGTATTTAGTGATACCGTACTTTTTTATAGCCTCTCTATGTTGCTTTGTGGGATAGCCCTTGTTTTGCTTCCAATTATACATTGGGAATTCTTCATGGATTTTATTCATGTAGGCATCGCGATAGGTTTTTGCTAAAACAGATGCTGCAGCAATACTCAAGTATTTTCCGTCTCCCTTGATGATGGTTTCATGAGGAATGGATCGGTAGGGTTTAAATTTATTTCCGTCAACAATAATAAATTCAGGTAGGGTTTTAAGCTTGTCAATAGCTTTGTGCATAGCTAAAATAGATGCGTTTAAGATATTAATTTGGTCAATCTCATCTTGAAACACGTGAGATACGCCGTAACACAATGCGTCATTTTCAATTATGGGTTTTAAAGCTTCACGTTTTACCTCGCTTAATTGTTTTGAATCGTTAAGAATTTCATTTTTAAAGGTGTCAGGTAAAATTACGGCGGCTGCAGTTACTGGACCAGCTAAGCACCCACGGCCAGCTTCGTCAGTACCACATTCATAAGTGTGTTTGGTGTGCTTAAAAATTAGCATGAATCAAAAGTATTATGAATAATTTAATATATCAACTAAATAATTTTTTCATTTTACGACGTTATCATATTTTGTATTTACATTTGCAACGTTTTTAAAGTTTTTATGCAGAAGTTAGCTTTTCTATTGTTTTTTGTGTTGTATACTACAGTGGTTTTTGGTCAAGGAGATCCGTCACAAATGCCTATTTTAAAAAAAACACCTCCAAAAACGCAAAAAACAGATAGTACAGCAAATACCAAACAAAAGTCTAAAGAGAGTTTGTTGGGAAAATTGACCAAAAAAAAAGGGGAAGATGGTGAGGAAAAAGCTAAAATTCAAGATTATCTTATCATTTCTCATAACAGGGATACCACCTTTGTAGATACTACTTTAACCATTCAAAAGGAATACAAATTTAATTATCTAAGGAGAGACAATTTTGGGTTAATGCCATTTTCTAATTTAGGGCAGACCTACAATAGCTTAACATATAATTTTCAGAATACCGATCTTTTGCCGCTATTTGGTGCTAGGGCTCGACATTTTAATTATATGGAGGTGGAAGATATTTATTATTACAAGGTACCAACCCCATTAACAGAACTTTTTTACAAAACCGCATTTGAACAAGGGCAATTAGCTGATTCCTTTTTTACAATAAATACGACCCCAAGGTTTAATTTTTCAATAGCTTATAAGGGTTTGCGTTCACTGGGGAAATATCAGCATATTCTAACAAGTACAGGTAATTTTAGGTTTACTACAAATTATAAAACTAAAAATAACCGATATGAAATGCGAGGGCATGTTGTGATGCAAGATTTACTAAACCAAGAAAATGGCGGACTGCAGGATAATGATATTGAAAATTTTGAATCTGGGGCAGAGGACTTTTTAGATAGGGCTATTTTTGATCCTAATTTTGAAAACGCTGAAAATATTCTGAGAGGAAAGCGTTTTCATTTAGATCATGCTTATAATGCACTTAATAAAGTAGTAAAAAAGGTAAAGCCTAAAAATCCAAAAGATTCAATATCAACATATAAGTTGGCGTTAAACCATGTAGTTTCATTTGAAGATAAATCGTTTCAGTATGACCAAACAAGTCAAAGCACTCTTTTTGGAGATGCCTTTACAAGTTCAAGTTTTAGAGATCGTGTAACTCTAGAGCGGTTGTACAATCAATTTGAACTTAGTTATCTTAATGATGAATTGGGAGATTTTAGAGTAAACATCAGTAATACACACTACAATTATGGTTATAATAAATTGGTGGTGTTTAATGATAGAACAATAACCAACCGTTTAAAAGGTAATGTTTATGCGGCAGGAGGAAAATACCGTAAATTTTACAGAGGTTTCAATATACAAGGAGAAGTAGGTATCAATATTGCAGGAGATTTTACGGGTAACTTTATAAAAGGAGAAGCATCTTATAATGTGTCGGACGACATATTTGCCATAGTGTCTATAAATCATAGTTCCCGGGCCCCAAACTTCAATGCGTTATTGTATCAAAGTAATTATCAAGATTATAATTGGCAAAATAGCTTTGGTAACACAGAAACCCAACAGTTGGCATTTCAAATCAAGTATAAGCAATTGGTAAATCTCTCCGTTGATTATTCTGCAATTTCAGATTATGTTTATTTCAAACAAGATGAAAACATTACAGAAACGGAATCTATCAGAGCATATCAAAACAATGCCACGATTAATTATCTAAGAGCAAAACTGGAGAACGAGATAAAAGTAGGTAAGTTTGCCTTAAATAATACTGTGCTATATCAAAATGTACAGGACGATAATAACGTATTAAACGTACCCCAAATCACAACACGAAATACGCTCTATTTTGGTTCAGATGTATTTAAAAGGGCTATGTACTTACAAACGGGAGTAACGTTAAATTACTTTACCAAATACTTTATGAATGGTTATAATCCTGTTCTAGCTGAATTTTATGTACAAAACGATAGGGAGTTTGGAGAGTTTCCAAGATTAGACTTTTTTATCAATGCCAAAATCCGACAAACCCGTATTTTTCTAAAAGCAGAGCATTTTAATTCAGCAATTACGGGATACAATTATTACGCAGCACCTAATTACCCATACCGAGATTTTACAATTAGATTCGGTATAGTTTGGAACTTCTTTTTGTAACTATAATTTTTCAGACAGTGTTTCTCGGTACATCGATATAAGCTTGAGTGTTTACATTGGGAATCATTTGGGAGATCAGACAGGTCTAGGGGCGTTCCGGGGTCGGTTTTTGGCTTTGGCCCTTTCCATGGGACGGTGCTCCATATATACATATATCTATATGTATAAGTTAATCTATGTCAGTCAGGGTGCCAGAGCATGCCAGGTTGCCTGTGCAGGTCACAGGGTCTCAACACCTCACACCATCTATGTGGCGACTAACACAAAAACTTTTTCCCTGTAACCCCCACGTAATAAGGGTCTTAAAAACGAGTTTAAAAAAAGGGCAAAAAAATATGAAAAAAGCCATTGCGCAATTAAAAA
>NZ_JAEPJQ010000004.1 GCF_016827605.1 Hyunsoonleella ulvae
AACTCTTCAGCTACCGAAATTCTTTACGATGGGATAGATAACGATTGTAACCCTGAAACTCTTGATACCGTAGATGCCGATGGCGATGGCGAGAACTCTGATACGGATTGTGATGACACAGACCCAGCAGTAAACTCTTCAGCTACCGAAATTCTTTATGACGGGATAGATAACGATTGTAACCCTGAAACACCAGACACGGTAGATGCTGATGGCGATGGCGAAAACTCTGATACGGATTGTGATGACACAGACCCTGCAGTGAACTCCTCAGCTACCGAAATATTAGGAAATGGTATTGATGATGATTGTAATCCTGAAACACCAGATATAATAGAACCTTCTGCATTTGTTTGGACTGGTACAGCTGATTCTGACTGGACTAATGCTAATAACTGGGCAAATAATAATGCTCCTGGTTTAACACCAACAAACAATGTAACCATACCTAATGTAGGAAGCAATAACTATCCTATATTAACAGCTGATCTAAATTTAGAAGAAGGTTTAAATTTATCAATTGAAAGTGGAGCGTCTTTAACTATAAATCCCAATACAGTGCTTAGTAATAACGGAACTGTTACAAATAATGGTACGCTTACACTTAAATCAGATGCAACAGGATCAGCCTATATTGGTTCAGGAACCGGTACTTTCGTTGGAGATGCTACCATTGAACGTTACATACCAGCCAAAAGAGCTTATCGTCAATTAGCTTCTCCTGTAACAACTAGTACTCCTATTGCAGAAAATTGGCAATTAGGAACGCATATTACAGGCTCCAATTCTGGCGCAAATGGTTTTGATGCTACAAATTCTGGTAACTCTTCTATGTTTATTTTTGATAATGAAGCTTATAGTTACGTTCCTATGGCTAATACTAATGCTACGAATTTGATTCCTGGGACTATGTATCATATATTAGTAAGAGGAGATAGAAATACAGACTTGACCAATAATAATGCAACACCAACAGAAACAACGTTAATAGCTACAGGTAAGTTAACAGCAGAAAATGAAGGTTCAAGCACAATAACCGTAGATGTTCCAGAGCAACGATTTATTGCTATTGGAAATCCGTTCCAAGCTCCAGTTAATATGAATACAGTATTAACGACAAACACGACAAATATTGGATCAACATTTTATTGGGTATGGGATCCAACATTAGGTAGCAGAGGTGCTTACACCGCTATAATAGCTGCAACTGGTGATGCTTCATCTGTTGATTCAGATGCCAATCAATTTTTACAAGCAGGTCAAGCAGGATGGGTTAGTACTCTTGGATCTGGTTCATCTTCAATAAACTTTACACAAAATAGTAAGGCAACATCTGAATCTGAAACTTTAGTATTTAAAAATTCAGCACAAAAAGCTAGTGCTGGAGAATTACGCTTATCGTTATATGAAAGTAATGCTTTAGCTGCTAACGAATCGGCTACCGATGGTGTGTTAATTCTATTTGATACTAATGGAAATAATGATGTTGATATACAAGATGCTGTTAAATTTACTAACTTAGATGAAAATTTTGCAACCAATAACAATGGTGTATTATTGAGTATTGAAAATAGAGCTGTTCCTCAAAATGAGGAAGAAATTCAATTAGAAATTAATACGTATAGAAACACTAACTATACAATTGTTGCCGAAGGATCTTCTATACAAGGAGTCACTACTTATTTAGTTGACAACTTTACGAATATACCAACTGAAGTCCCACAGAGCGGAAATGTAGAATATGAATATACTGTTGATTCTGATACCCCTGGCTCTATAGCTGCAGATCGCTTTAAAATTGTATTTGCTTCAGAATCGACTTTATCAGTTGATAAATTAAACTTAGAGCAGATTTCTTTATATCCTAATCCTACAAGTATTGGTAAGTTTTACTTAGATATACCATTAGGAATGGATGACCTTGATGTTACCATTTACAACGCAATAGGCGCAAAGTTATATACTAGAACTGGATTAGTTAGAGGCACTAAAGCAACAATTAACACAAGTTTTACACAAAATCAAGGTATCTATTTTGTAAAATTAACCTCTAAAGGAAAAACAGTAACTAAAAAATTAAATATCAATTAAATACATAATCTAATGAAAAATACGAAAAACACATTTTTAAAAGTAATTAGTGCCATGACTATTATTTTAGCATTGGTATGTACATCAAATTTAAGCGCACAAACAGGACCTCCTACTGGACCTCAAGACACTGTTGATAATAGTGGTGTCCCATTGGATGGCGGACTTGCTATTCTAATTATTGGTGCTGCTTCTGCAATAGGTATTAAAAAATACCGAGATAGTAACAAATAGTGAATTTTAAGTTATTCTTAAATAACTATTTACCATTTACAGTAAGGCTTATTTTAATTAAAGCCTTACTGTATTTTGTTTTATACAAACTTGTTTTGTCACTCGATTTAAACTTTATAAATTATCCTTTAACTACACATATTGGAGAATATGCTACTAAACTGTTAAACATCTCAACAAACTCTTCTGATTTTAGTGTAATTAGAGAGAGCGTTTATAATGATGAGGTCATATCATCTCAAATTTATTACAAAACCACTAAAGTGGTTTTTATTGCTGATTCTTGCAATGGTCTTATTGTATTTTTACGTTATATAGGCTTGATAATTTGTTTGCCCTCTAAGTTTTGGCGAAAGTTATATTATATACTTTTAGGCGTGTTTGCAGCTCATATTTTAAACATACTTAGGTGTTCTGGCTTAGCTTATATTAATTTATATTATAGCCAATATTTCACAGTAGCTCATGACCTTTGGTTTAAGTTGATTGTTTATGGTGCAATAACAATAATATGGATATTCTATCTTCTTAAGATTCCATCCCCCTTTAATTTAAAAAATAAGAAACAAGGTATTGCTTAAATAGTATATCAACAACTCTTCTAAAATATGCCATATCCCCTATTATAAATTATTTAATCTAAAAAATCTTATCCTGCTATTTTTACATATTAGAATCTTTAGGTTCTGCCAAAGCTTTAGATGAAGTATAAGTTAAGATGGACACGTTTACTTTTAAGTTACATATACTACAGATATGTCTGATCTTTTTCCATGCTCATGAATAATCAATACCAACATTAGCTACCCATACAATAGACACTATAACTGCCAACTGAACCTTTGGAATAATTTTTGCTCTAAATTAATTGGATTTGGCATGATTAACAAAGAATTTTCTAAATTTGCCCTCCGCGTTAGGGATAGAAGCGGCATCCTTTTTGTGAAGTTAGTTATGATGAATATTTAAATCAATAACTTATTTGTCTTGAATTAATGAGATCCCGAAACAAGTTCGGGACTGCTTCGCAGAAAGATATAGCGGATAGCCCGACCCCTTGTGGGTAACGCCCTTAGAAAAATTAATACGGGGTCGACTGGTTTTGACAGCGAGATTAATTGAACGGTAAGCACGTCGTGTAATGGTTTTGAAACACGTAAAAGGCTAGACCAAAATTTAAACGGCGAGAATAACTACGCTTTAGCTGCTTAATAACTGAATTATAGTAAGTTCAAGCCACGTCCCGCAAGGCGGGAAAGCTAAATGTCTCCAGAAAGCCTTGGTTAATGGCGTTCTTTTTAGAGGCATCGTAAATATTAACTAAGATGGTGTAGCGCTTTGATGCGCCTTCGAGATTTAAAAGCTAAGTTGTAAATAGGTTGTCTTTAGCCAGTTTACAATCGAAAAATCAAGAATAGACTAAACGTGTAGAAAGCTCTTTAGTTACTTGTTTGGACGAGAGTTCGATTCTCTCCGACTCCACATTCTAAAGCTCACTAACAGTTTTTAAGTTAGTGAGTTTTTTTATTCCAAAAATGTTATTTTTTTATTAAAATTTAACATATCCGAAAGTGCAATGGTTAAATTTGAGAAAAAACTAATATGATCAATTTAAAAACCATAAGCACCTCTATTCTTGTATTATTTCTCCTCTTAAACCTTAACGCACAAAAGAAAACAGAAACAAAAAAAGACTCTACACTATCTGGATTAAAATTTAGAAGTATCGGTCCCGCTTTTATGTCTGGGCGAATTGCGGATATTGTGATACATCCTGAAAACCAAAACATTTGGTACGTTGCTGTTGGTTCTGGTGGGGTTTGGAAAACTGAAAATGCTGGTACTACATGGAGTCCTCTTACGGATAAACAACCCTTTTACTCTACGGGTTGCTTAACCCTAGACCCTAATAACCCTAACACAATTTGGTTAGGAACAGGCGAAAATGTTGGTGGACGACACATTGGTATAGGTCATGGAATTTATGCGAGTTATGATGGTGGAAAAACATGGAAAAACAAAGGCTTAAAAAAATCTGAGCACATATCAAAAATTATAGTAAACCCTAAAAACTCTAATGAAATATGGGTTGCTGCCCAAGGACCGCTTTGGAGTTCTGGTGGCGAACGTGGTTTATACAAAACTACTGATGGTGGTAATACTTGGAAATTGGTATTGAGCGATAACGAATGGACAGGAGTAACTGATATTTTAATTGATCCAAGAAACGAAAACATACTCTATGCAGCTACATGGCAACGCCATAGAAATGTAGCAGCTTACATGGGCGGTGGACCCGGAACCGCACTTTACAAAAGTACTGATGGTGGAAACACTTGGAATAAACTCACTACTGGATTACCTAAAAGTGACATGGGTAAAATTGGTTTAGCTATCTCTCCCATAAATCCAGATGTGCTTTATGCTGCGATAGAATTGAACAGACGCACTGGAGGCATTTACAGGTCGAATAATCAAGGAGCAAGTTGGACAAAAATGTCTAGCACTGTTTCTGGTGGTACTGGTCCTCATTACTACCAAGAACTTATAGCGTCTCCCCATGAGTTTGATAAACTTTATTTAATGGATGTAAGGGCACAAGTTTCTGAAGATGGCGGTAAGACCTTTTATATTATGAATGAAAAAGATAAGCACTCTGACAACCATGCGTTAACTTTTAAACCCAACGACCCAAACTATATGTTGATTGGAACGGATGGTGGTATCTATGAGTCTTTTGATGGCTCCAAAACCTGGAAATATGTAAATAACCTACCGCTTACGCAATTTTACAAATTAGCTGTTGATGATGCAGAACCCTTTTATAACATTTATGGTGGTACTCAAGATAACAATACGCAAGGTGGCCCTTCTAGAACATTTAGAACAAATGGTATTGCAAACTCTGATTGGTTTGTGGTGTTAGGTGGTGACGGACACCAACCTGCAACAGAGCCTGGCAATCCTAATATAATGTACGCACAATCGCAACAAGGGTATTTAAACAGAGTTGACAGAACTACTGGGGAGGCTACTTTTATAAGACCTCAAGAAGGTATTGATGAACCCTACGAACGCAACAATTGGGATTCTCCTATTTTGGTAAGTAGCCACAACCCAAAACGCTTGTATTTTGGCACACAACGTGTATGGCGTTCAGATGACAGAGGAGATAGTTGGACACCAATTTCTAAAGATTTAACTAAAAACGAAGAACGTTTATCTCTACCCATTATGGGTAAACAACAAAGTTGGGATGCTGCTTGGGATGTTTATGCTATGTCCACCTATAACACTATTACGTCTTTGGCAGAATCTCCTTTAGATGAAAATGTGTTGTATGCAGGAACAGATGATGGAATCATTCAATATACAAAAAATGGAGGCGACTCGTGGACGAAGTTAATGGTAAACAATTTGCCCAACGTACCTTACACTGCTTTTGTTAATGATATTAAAGCAGATTTATACGATGTGAATATTGCCTACGTGGCGTTAGACAATCACAAATTTGGAGATTACAAACCGTATTTACTAAAAACAACTAATGGTGGTAAATCTTGGTTTGCAATTACAAACGGACTACCAGAAAATACTTTAATTTGGAGAATTGTACAAGACCATGTAGACCCAAATTTAATGTTTTTAGCTACTGAATATGGTATTTACGTTAGCCATAACCAAGGTAAAAAATGGACTAAATTTTCAGAAGGTTTACCTACCATTTCATTTAGGGATTTAGCCATCCAAAAAAGAGAAAATGATTTGGTTGCAGCTTCTTTTGGAAGAGGATTTTATGTTCTGGATGATTACAGTGCCTTAAGAAACTTAGATGAAAAATCATTAGCAACACCAATGCTATTTAAACCAAGAAAAGCGTTACAATATAAACCTGTACGTGGTGGAACTTCGAGCCAGGGCGCTTCATATTATACAGCTAAAAACCCTGATTATGGTGCAGTATTTACGTATTATCTTCCAGAGGGGTTCCAGAGTGGAATGGAGAAACGTCAAAGAAGAGAAAAACAGTTAAAAAAAGAAAATCAAGATATACCATTTCCTGGATGGGATGCTTTAGATGGTGAAAAAAACGAAGAGGGAGCTTCAGTTATTCTAGTTGTAAAAGACAATGATGGCAAATTTATTACCAGAGTTAATGCACCTTACAAAAGAGGATTTAATCGTGTTGCCTGGAACTTAAAAGTACCCAACATATCGTCGCTAAACATGGAAAAAATATCAGGTAAACCTTCGGAGTACCGTTATAATCTATTTGCTAATGAAGGCACATATACTGTCTCCATGTTTTCTAAGATAAATGGTGTTGTAACACCATTGTCTGCACCTCAAACATTTGAAATTGTAAGAATTAGGGAAAATAGTTTAGATAACCCTATTGCTAGTGAAATTGATGCTTATATAAAAGATTATAAAGCCTTTAAGTCTAATTTTGAAATCAAATTAAACCAATTTAATAATGCAACAAAAAAGCTAAAGGCTTACAATAAAGCTACAGTATATGCAATGATGGAACCAGGTACTTTAGAGAAACAAATTAGCGATTTAATGAGTGAAATGCGCAACCTAGGTCAAGTAATTAATGGTAATGCATCCAAAAAAGAAATACGCGAAAAGGATCTGCAATCTGTAGCTTCTAGATTATCAGTAGCTGCTCGTGGTTTTGGCACTATTTATGGACCTACAAAAACACATATGCAGAGTTTTGAAAAAGCCAAGGATCTATTCGGTCGTATACAGCCTAGAATAGGCACATTTGTAAATAACGTCAATGCCCTTGAAAAGATACTACTAGAAAAAGGAATACCAAAGCTATTGGATTAGTTACATTAAGTAAACTTAGTGTCTAAAGCATTAATAAAAAAACCTCAACCAATGAGTAATATTGAGGTTTTTATGGTTAGTATTTATATGTTATTCAATACATTTTAACTTATCCATAAAAAACTCCTTGTAATCTATTCTTGTTATTTCTAAAGAATCGTTAGTACCCTTAAGAAGGATAGATCTAATTGGATATTTTAATAAACTTAATATTTTTGCTTTACTCAAGTTGGCCTTAAACATAAAATTTCCGCATTCTATGTCCCATGAGTGGTAAAATGAAACTACTTGACCATTTTCAAGAGTAACCTTGACACTAGAGCGTTGATTTGGCAAATAACTAGCACACCCTAAATCATTTTTAGATAAATTAAAAAATACATTCGTCTTTAAACCTTGTTTATAGAGTTCAACCGTTAAATGTTCTGCTATAGCATATGCCTCTGTTCGTATGGTTCTTAAATTATAAAACTTGTCGTATTCGTTAATTTGATAATGACAAGAATCCCTGAACTTTAATCGTTCCTCAATCTCTCTCTGTTTTGATTCTAGTTTTTGTTGATTTTTATCTTCCCCTAAATTATGCTGCTGCAATGCCACGTCTCTTAGCTGCTGTTGTTTGGTAGCACTAATTTTTGCAATGGAATCTCTTAATTGTTTTTCCTTCAAAACTTTAAGTTGCCGCCTTGCCAATTCTAATTCGCTTGCAAGTTTTTGCTTTTCTAATTCCTTTACTTGAGCAACAGAGTCTAACCTACGTTTTGCATCAAGAGCTTCTTTCTTTTGTTTCTCTAATGCCCTTTGTAACGCTAATTGTCTTTTAGCCTCTGCCTCTGCTTTGGCGATAGAATCCAATCGGCGTTGTTCCTTCAATGCTTCAGCACGTTGTCTTGCCGCTTCTTTTTCCCGCTCTATACGCCTCAACTCTTCTTGGACCTTAGCTATGGAATCCAACCTCCTTTTTTCTTTTAGGGCCGCTAAACGTTGGCGTTCTAGTTCTCGTTGGCGCTCCAATTGCCTTTTAGCCTCTGCCTCTGCCTTGGCGATGGAATCCAATCGGCGTTGCTCCTTCAATGCTTCAGTACGTTGTCTTGCCGCTTCTTTTTCCCGCTCTATACGCCTCAACTCTTCTTGAACCTTGGCTATTGAATCCAACCTCCTTTTTTCTTTTAGGGCTGCTAAACGTTGGCGTTCTAGTTCTCGTTGGCGCTCCAATTGCCTTTTAGCCTCTGCCTCTGCCTTGGCGATGGAATCCAATCGGCGTTGCTCCTTCAATGCTTCAGTACGTTGTCTTGCCGCTTCTTTTTCCCGCTCTATACGCCTCAACTCTTCTTGGACCTTGGCTATTGAATCCAACCTCCTTTTTTCTTTTAGGGCCGCTAAACGTTGGCGTTCTAGTTCTCGTTGGCGCTCCAATTGCCTTTGAGCCTCTACCTCAGCTTTGGCGATGGAATCCAATCGGCGTTGCTCCCTCAATGCTTCAGCACGCTGTCTTGCCGCTTCTTTTTCCCGCTCTATACGCCTCAACTCTTCTTGGACCTTAGCTATGGAATCCAACCTCCTTTTTTCTTTTAGGGCCGCTAAACGTTGACGCTCTAGTTCTCGTTGGCGCTCCAATTGTCTTTGAGCCTCTGCCTCTGCTTTGGCGATGGAATCCAATCGGCGTTGTTCCTTCAATGCTTCAGCACGTTGTCTTGCCGCTTCTTTTTCCATTTCTATACGTCTCAACTCTTCTTGGACCTTGGCTATGGAATCCAACCTCCTTTTTTCTTTTAGGGCCGCTAAACGTTGACGCTCTAATTCTTTTAAACGTTTTACTTCTTCTACTTTAGCTATAGAATCCTTGATTCGTTGCTCTTTCAGAGCTTTGGCACGTTCAATGGCTAAAGCTTTTTTCCTCTTCTCTTCTTCTATTTTGGCAATAGAGTCTTTTATTCTTTGCGCTTTTCTTTCTACTATTTCTCGAATTTTTTTCTGCCTATTTTCTTCCTCTGCTATTAGCTTTTGCATTTCCCGTTCTTCATAGTCGTAAAACAAATCCATCATGCTTTCTGTAATATCGAGAAACTCGTCCCCTACATAACCCAGAACCTCATCATATTTAACTTTATATGTGTTTTGTCCGGAATACTCTAAAACTATACACTTCTGGTTCCTCTTAAAATGAATGACTATAGAAGAATTAGCATCTACACTTTCATGAATAGTTCCACTTTCAATAAACTTAGTTTTTATTACCTCGTCTTGAGCAAACAAACTAGTTGATAGAATTGATAAAGTAATGAAGAATATAAAACGTTTCACTTTAAGATTTGGGTTTACTTTTTAACAATTTAAACATCCCATAGAAATGCAAAGTACAAAGATCAAAATAAAAAAAATTGATTGGTCCAACCAAAAAAAAGCCATTAACCACTTATTTACTGTGATTAATGGCTTTTAGATAGTATTTATTGGATAAAATACCATCAATAATACTAGTAATAAACTATTTCCTAACTGCTTTTACAATGGCTAGTGCATTTCTTACGTCTTGCTCTAGTTTTGCATAGTCTTTATTTGCAATAATATCTTTTGATATTAATTTTGAGCCCATACCTACACATGTTACTCCTGCATCAAACCATGCTTTTAAATTTTCTTCAGTTGGAGCTACACCTCCTGTAGGCATAATGGAAGTCCACTGCTGAGGGCCTTTTATACCTTTAACAAATTGAGGTCCATAAATATCTCCTGGGAATAATTTTACTATTTCGCATCCTAGTTCTTCTGCTCTAGTAATCTCAGTAAGCGTACCACAACCAGGAGACCACAACACTTTTCTTCTATTACAAACTATTGCAATATCTTCTCTTAGCACTGGGGTTACTATAAAGTTTGCTCCCAAAGCCATATAAAGCGAAGCTTGACCTGCATCGGTAACGGAACCAACTCCCATGATCATTCCTGGTAATTCAGCTATGGCATATTTGGTTAATTCCCCAAAAACTTCGTGAGCAAAATCACCTCGTGCAGTAAACTCCATTAACCGAGCACCACCATCATAACAGGCCTTTAATACTTTCTTACTTAATTCTATATCTTGATTAAAAAACAAGGGAATCATCCCTGTCTCTTTCATTGCTGCTGCAACTTCTAATCTTGTAAACTGTGCCATTTTATAAATGTATAATTGTTGATTTGTGTAGTTGTTGAACTGTTAAACCAATTTAATTAGTGATCTAACAGATCAACAATTAAACACTTTTTTATCTTGCTACACGCCCAGAAGCATCTCCACTCATTAATTTCTTAACCTCATCTATTGTAGCTAGGTTAGCATCTCCTTTTATTGTGTGTTTCAAACATGAAGCTGCTACTGCAAAATTTAACGCTTTTTGGTCGTCTCCTTCATATTCTATTAATCCATATATAAGACCTCCCATAAAGCTATCTCCACCTCCTACACGGTCAACGATATCTGTAATCTGATACTGAGGAGATTCAAATAATGTTTTTCCATCATATAAAACACCTGCCCACGTATTATGAGAAGCTGATATTGAACCTCTCAAAGTTGTGATTACTTTTTTAGCACGTGGAAATTTTTTCAACATTTGATCACAAACTGATAAAAATGCAGCACCTTTTACATGCTCTCCTTGCGTTGTTATATCTAAACCTTCTGGCTTGATACCAAAATGTTTTTCAGCATCTTCTTCATTTCCTAAAATGATATCACAATAAGATGTTAACTCAGTCATGACTGCTTCTCTATGTGCTTCATCACAATATTTCCAAAGCTTTTGGCGGTAATTAAGGTCTGTAGAGATGGTTAGTCCTTTGGCACTCGCCACTTTTAATGCCTCTAGGCAAGCATCAGCCGCTCCTTGCGAAATTGCTGGAGTAATCCCAGTCCAGTGAAACCAATCTGCTCCTTCAAATGCAGCATCCCAATCTACCATACCTGCTTTAATTTCAGCCATTGCAGAATGTGCTCTATCATAAACTACTTTACTACCCCGATTTACAGCTCCAGTTTCAAGGAAATAAATTCCTAAACGGTCTCCACCCCAAACAACTTTATCAACACCTACACCTCTTTTTCTCATTTCCATAAATGCACATTCCCCGATATCATTTTTAGGTAAACGTGTTACAAAATCTACGGGAATACCATAATTAGCTAGAGATACCGCTACGTTACTTTCTCCTCCGCCATAAATTACATCAAATGATGTGGATTGCGAAAATCTTAAAAATCCGTGTGGAGCTAATCTTAACATGATTTCTCCAAATGTTACTACTTTTGCCATTGTACTTAAATAATATTATTTTTTTAATTGTTCCATCGATTGAACAAATTATAACAAAATAAAAATAAACCTAATTTTCTTTTAATAAAATGAAATACAAAAAGTTATAAAGTCAATTATAAAAAGGAAAGTATGTATGTATTTTTAGTTGGTCTAGTTATGATTTGAATAAAAACAGTATATTTGTTCAAACGTTGAAACAAAAGTAAATAAAAATTGGCATATAAAAAAAAAACTACCATAAAAGATATTGCTAATGTTTTGGGAATTACTCCCTCTGCTGTCTCAAAAGCTTTAAACAACCACCCTAGAATAAGCAAAAAAACGAAAAAGGCAGTTTTACAAGTTGCTGAAAATCTCAATTACCAACCTAACCATATCGCTACCGCCTTGAGAAAGGGAAAAAGTAATTTGGTAGGCGTTATCATACCCAGAGCCAATAGTAATTTCTTTTCTTCTGTTATTGAAACCATTGAAGCCATTTTAAATAAAAAAGGATACAATATAATCATTACGCAATCTAACGAATCCTATGAAAAAGAATGCAAGAATATCGAAGCACTCTTGTTTACACAGGTTGATGGTATTATTGCGTCAATGGCTAACGAAACTGTAAAACTTGATTATTATAACAAAATAAAACAAAAAGGGATTCCATTAATACTATTTGACAGAGGTGAAAACGATCTAAATGTTGATTATGTTGGTATTGATGATTATATGAGTAGCCATGTAGTTATAGATCACCTTGTAGAACAAGGTTGTAAAAGAATTGCACATATAAGTGGTTTTAGCCACACAAGAATCTATAAAAACAGAATAAGGGGATATTTAGATGCTCTAAAAAAACACAATCTCCCTTTTGAAGAAAACTTAATATACGAATGTAATTTAAGACAGAGTGACGGTAGAGAGCTAATGAAGAAGATATTAAGCCTTCCAAATAAACCCGATGGTATTTATGTATCTGGGGATTATGCTGCTTTAGGTGTACTTGAAGTGATGAAAGAAAACAATATAAGTGTTCCTGAGGACATTGCCCTAGTTGGTTTTAGTAACGAACCTTTTGCAGCGATTGCTACACCTTCAATTTCATCGGTTGAGCAACATAGTGAAAAAATTGGCGAATTGGCTGCAAAGACATTCCTAAGGAGGATATCAAATCCAGATGAAGAAGTTACACTTAATAAAATGATTTTGGATGCAGAACTTATAGTTAGGGCTTCCTCAAAAAGGATATAGCAAAAAAAAGACACCTATTTGGTGTCTATATATCTTAGAGTTTCTCAACTAGCTCGCTTGCTGCTTCTGCTCTATGCGTTCCTTCATTTTTTCAACTTTCTTCTGGTCTGCGGTAGCTCTTTGTAAATTTACTTTTTCGAGTCTATTTAATTCTAATCTAATTTCCTCACTACGCTTTTTAAGTTTTTCTAATTTTTCGTCTCTGAGTTTTTGACGTGCAAGGCGCTCTTCTTTTTTCTTGGCTTCTATACGCTCCAACTCTTGTTGTTGTTTTTTAAGTTTCCCTTTTTCTAAAGCAACAGTGCCATACGCATAACCATACATACTCAAAAACAACAATGCAATCAATCCTATAATCAGTAAGCCATTTTCCATAATTCTAATATTTCAGGGTAAAAATTATTAAAATCTCAATATGCTATGAATTAGCATTTAAAATTTTAAATAAAATTAGAAAAAAGAAGTACTTTCTTAAAAATAAAAAAGGTAAAGTACTTAAAAAAAAGATAAAAAGCTCTAACCAAATAAGATAATGACCAAAGCTTTTAATTATTATAGTTTTTTTGGGGTGTTAATTGCTATTCGAAAATATTGTAATAGGCAAATATTAATCCGTAAACCAGAGTTTTAATTATCGTAGACTCTTTGCGCTATAGCAGAAAACACAAAATTGAAAAACAACCATATTTAAATACTAATCTTCCTCTACTCCAAATCCATGGGATTTCCATTGTGACAATCCACCCTCTAATTGATAAATCGAATCGAAACCTACAGACTTAAATAGAGCTATACTTTTTGAACTACGCTTACCTGAGCGGCAATAAACAAATATTGGTAACGTAGTTTTTAGCAAACGTATACTATCTTGAAAATTTTTGGAAAAATAGTTGATGTTTACTGCTTTTTTAATGTGGCCAGCACTAAACTCTTTCGGACTTCTTATATCAATTAATTGCACATCTTCATTTTCAATTTTAGCTTTAAAAGCCTCTGCTTTTAAAGCTAAAGAGTTTTCATCATGAGAGATACAGCTAATAAAGATGGTCGTTATAATTAATAACTTAAAATGCCGCATTGGAAGCTATTATTCTATATCTACCACATCCCCTGTCCATTGTAGCATACCACCTTCTAAATTAAAGGCTTTTTCAAAACCTAACTCTTCCATAATTTGGCAGGCTTGTCCACTTCGGTTTCCAGAACGGCAATACACATAGTAACTTTTGGATTTATCTAACGCTTCTATAGCATCAATAAATTCCTGACCTTTATAAATATCTAAATGAACAGCATTAGGGATAATCCCATCAGCAACCTCTTCATCAGTTCTTACATCCAGTACAACAGCGTTGTCATCATTTGCCAACTGCTCAGCCCATTCATCCTGTGTTAAATCTTCCATTATTATATGATTTTTTGCAAATTTAAAACTTCTTAAAAAGATAGACGAAAAAAAATCCGAAGTATTACAACTTCGGATTTTATCTGTTTCTCAATCCTATTTATACTTTTATGGAACAACCTATGGCTTTAGTTTTTTTAAGCTTAATTTCTTCTCCACTAAGAAGGGCGTCTACAGCATCTTCTAGATAAGTTTCACTAACAGCATCTGGGTTTCTGGAACTATCATCGATAGACCCTATATATTTTACTACCATGCCTTTCTTTGTTTTTTGGACTAAATAATTATGTGGTGTCTTAGTCGCTCCAAATTTGGGATATACTTTTTGTCCTTCATCTACTAGATAAGGAAACGTGAATCCTTTTTCTTTGGCTCTCTGTTGCATAGCTTTATAACTATCGCCTGGTTTGGTATTTGGGTTGTTCGGATTTATAGCAATTACAGGATATCCCTTAGGGGTATACTTTTTATCTAAAGCTATTATTCTGTCTTCATAAGCAATAGCAAACGGGCAGGTATTGCAGGTAAAAGTGATAATGAATCCTTTTGCTTCTTCATAATCGGCTAACGACACAAAATTTCCATCAATGTTTTTTAGTTTAAAATCTTCAATTACATCACCAACATCATAACCGTCGTTGTGATTAGTATTTGTAAAGGCACTTGCAAAAATTGCAATTGCAATAAGAGGAACTATTTTTAATAAATTTTTCATGGTAAATTATTTTAATTGTTTTATTTCTTGTTCTAATTCTTTATAGGTAAATGACCTTTCAAAAAATTTACGTTTGTTTTTATTGTAAATAATAGTTGCTGGAATTGAGCCAGACCAAGACTCATCTATCTCATTAATCCATCTATTTTCATTATCATCATTTAAAACCACTACCCTACTTTTCAAATTTTTCTTCTCAATAAAAGGTTTCAATTTAGACTCATATACGTGGGGGAAATCTAAGCTCACTAAAATTACTTCAACTCCTTTATCCTTGTAGGTTTCATTTAGTTTCTCAAAATATGGTAACTCTTTAACGCAGGGACCGCACCATGTTGCCCAAAAATTAATAACATAAGTTTTATCATCAGTTCTTTTTAAAAACGTTTGAAATCGTTCAAAATCGTAAACCTCTAAATCAATATCTGCCTTGGTAACATTTTCCTGTTCAACCTTAACATGTTGCTCGGCTTTAATATCCTTCTTTTCCTTACACGATACTGTGATTAGCAGTATAACTATTAATAATCTCAATACCATTTAGTTTCTATATTATATGTTTAAATTTAAACAATAGCAGAAGAGTCATAAGAAGGTTTAACAAATATTTAAACAAAACACACAGAAGTTGATTATTTTACCTACATTTGTATATACAACAGTTGAAAATGCGGATAGAAGATATTTTAAAATTAAGCTCTAGTATTCCGCTATCCAAAAATGTTGTGGTCAATATTTTGTACATCTCTGGATTAATTAATGGAGAATTAAATCAGCTGTTAAAGCCTAAGGGAATATCAATACAACAGTTTAATGTATTAAGAATTTTAAGAGGGCAAAAAGGGAATCCAGCGACACTAAGTGACATCCAAGAACGGATGATAAATAAAATGAGTAACACAACACGATTGGTAGATAAGCTAATCAAAAAGGGACTCGTAAAAAAACAAATAAATAGTACTAACAAAAGAAAAATAGATATAAAAATTACAACTGAGGGGTTAAACTTCTTAAGTCAAATAGATAAATTGATTGATAGTAAAGAAGTAGAAATAGTAAGCCAACTTACAGATAAGGAGGCTTCAGAGTTGATAAGGTTATTGAGTAAATTACGGTTAATAGCAGACTAACTCTCTCTAAACTCAATAATCGTGCAAAACTACCATAATACATTATGGTAGTTTTTTGTTTAAAAAAATACACAAAGCGTTGTATAATTATATTTTCGTTTTTATATTTGACCCACAATTGATTTGTAAAATGAATAAAGAATTAAATAATACTTGGTGGTGGTGCTCTCGAAACTAACATTCGTGAAGTAAAATCCTAGTATATTTAAATTAAAAATATCAAAAAAGGCTTGTCATTCACGACAAGCCTTTTTTCTTTGAGTTCAGAACTCGCATAATTATGAAAAAATTTAGTCTTTATACCCATCATAAACGCATTCTTACAGATACCATTACACCTGTAACGGTATATTATAAGATTCGTGATAAATATCCAAACAGTATATTATTAGAAAGTGGTGATTACCACAGAAACCATAAAAATTTCTCGTATATCTGTTTCAATCCTATTGCCACGATTAAGGTTGAAAACGAGGTAATTTCAGAAACGTTTCCTGATGGAAGTTCTACATCCATTACTATAACAGAAGACATAAATGTAGTTGACGAAATTTATAATTTTACCAAAAAATTTGATACTTCATCAGAAGAGAATTTTAAGTTTATAAACAACGGTATATTTGGCTACACAGCTTATGATGCAGTGCGTTATTTTGAGGATATCCAAATAAGTAAAAAGAATGATTCAGTAGTTATTCCTGACATCTATTATGCCGTATACCAAAATATTATCGCCATTAATCACTTTAAAAACGAAGCTTATATTTTTGCTCATTGTTTTGAAGGGGTAGACAATAATATTGATGCTATTGACAAACTTATAAATGTTCAAAATTTTGCATCTTATAACTTCACTGCCAAAGGAGATATCACATCTAATTTAACCGATGATGAATTTAGAGCACATGTTGATATTGCCAAAAAACATTGCCAACGTGGAGATGTATTTCAATTAGTATTATCTAGACGATTTTCTCAGGAATTTACTGGAGATGATTTTAATATCTATCGTGCCTTAAGAAGTATTAACCCATCCCCTTACTTGTTTTACTTCGATTATGGGGACTTCAAAATTTTTGGAAGTTCTCCAGAAGCACAATTAATTGTTGATGATGGACTAGCAGAAATCCATCCCATAGCTGGAACATTTAAACGTACAGGAGATGAAGAAAAAGATGAAATTTTAGCAGACAAATTAAAGAAAGATGATAAAGAAAATGCTGAACATGTAATGTTGGTGGACTTGGCTAGAAACGATTTAAGCCGTCATGGCAGCCAAGTAAATGTAGAAACGTATCGCGAAGTACAATTCTTCTCGCATGTAATTCATTTGGTAAGTAAAGTTACAGGTCAAAAACACGATACCACCTCAACCATGCAGGTTGTGGCAGACACTTTTCCTGCGGGTACTTTAAGTGGAGCGCCAAAACACAGGGCAATGCAATTGATTGAAGATTACGAAAAAACTAGTAGAGCATTTTATGGAGGTGCCATCGGATTTATGGACTTTGATGGTAACTTTAACCACGCCATTATGATACGTACTTTTTTAAGTAAAGATTATAAATTATTCTGGCAAGCTGGTGCAGGCTTAGTCTCAAAATCAAATAAAGAAGATGAGTTACAAGAAGTATATAATAAGTTAGGAGCATTAACAAAAGCTATTACACTAGCAGAAGATATTTAATTATGAAAAAAGTATTAGTAATAGACAACTACGACAGTTTTACGTATAATTTAGTACACTATCTAGAGGACTTAAATTGTGATGTTACCGTATTTAGAAATGATAAATTAACCCTAGAAGATGTTGCGCCTTATGATAAAGTTGTGCTATCCCCAGGACCTGGCATTCCTGATGAAGCTGGTTTATTAAAATCTATTATCGAAAAATATGCAGCCACAAAAAGTATTTTTGGTGTTTGCTTGGGGCAACAAGCCATTGGAGAAGTTTTCGGGGGATCGCTCGTAAACCTAGATGATGTATATCATGGGGTTTCAACCAATGTTACCATTAGTGTTGATGATGAATATATTTTTAAAGGTTTAGAAAAAGATATCGAAGTGGGGCGTTACCATTCTTGGGTGGTTAGCTCTAACCTTCCAGATACATTAGAAGCAACATCTTTTGATGCTAACGGACAAGTAATGTCTTTAAGACATAAGGAATATGATGTGAGAGGAGTACAATACCACCCAGAATCGGTACTAACTCCACATGGAAAAAAGATATTGGAGAATTGGGTAAATAACTAGTAAGCAGTTTGCAGTAGCAGTAGGCAGTGCTTACTCGAATAAATAAAAAAAAGTAACTAACAGTTCCCTCTTCTTTGGAGAGGGTTAGGGAGAGGCTTATGAAAGACATTTTAAACAGATTAATAAATCACGAAACCATCTCTACGGAAGAGGCAAAACAGGTTATTGTTAACATATCAAACGATATGTGCAACCCAAGTGAAATTGCATGTTTTCTTTCAGTATATATGATGCGAAGCATTACTATTGAGGAACTAACAGGGTTTAGAAATGCCCTACTAGAACTTTGTGTTGCAGTAGATTTAAAGGATTTTGATGCTATAGACATTGTAGGTACAGGTGGCGACGGCAAAAACACCTTTAATATATCTACATTATCCTCTTTTGTAACGGCAGGTGCTGGAGTAAACGTATCAAAACATGGTAATTATGGGGTATCATCAACTTCAGGTTCGTCCAATGTTATGGAACATCTTGGGGTAAAGTTCTCTAATGATGAAGACTTTTTAAGACGCTGCTTAGACAAAGCTGGTATTTGTATTTTACATGCACCTTTATTTCATCCCGCTATGAAAAATGTGGCACCTATACGAAGAGAGTTAGGTGTAAAAACATTTTTTAATATGCTGGGGCCAATGGTAAACCCTTCATTTCCCAAGCATCAAGCATTGGGTGTTTTTAGTTTAGAATTGTTACGCTTATATAGTTTCATTTATCAAAATACAGATAAAAACTATAGCATTGTTTATGCTTTAGATGGTTATGATGAAATTTCGCTAACAGGAAAAGCTAAAATTGTTTCCAATCATTCTGAAAAATTATTTGTTCCAGAAGATTTAGGACTTTCAACTATAAAACAAGAAGCTATTTTTGGAGGCAATACCGTTGCCGATGCTGCAAAAATATTTGTAGATATTATTAATGGAAATGGCACCGAAGCACAGAATAATGTGGTTTGTGCCAACGCAGGATTAGCCATTGCAACGGCCAGACAAACAACACATAAAGAAGGTTTTGAAATGGCAAAGGAATCACTGTTCTCTGGTAAGGCGAAAGAGCGTTTAGATACATTGATTGAACTTAGTAAAAATTAGTGTACAGTGTGCAGTTGCATTTTACTGCGACTGAACACTGAACACTGAACACTGAAACATGAACATACTAGATAAAATAACATTAGATAAACGTAAAGAAGTAGAACTTAGAAAATCTCTAATTCCTATTTCTCAGTTAGAGCAATCTGTTTTATTTGAAAGGCCTACTGTTTCTTTAGCTAATAGTCTCAAGAACAGTAAAACAGGGATCATAGCCGAACATAAAAGGCGTTCACCTTCTAAATCGGTAATTAACAATAGCCTTAATGTTCAAGATGTAGCCAAAGGCTACGAATCTGCTGGTGTTTGTGGTATGTCTGTATTGACAGATGGTAAATACTTTGGCGGTTCTTTAGACGACCTATTAACCGCAAGAGCAAGCTGTAGTCTACCACTTCTAAGAAAAGAATTTATTGTAGACGAATATCAAATACTAGAAGCCAAAGCTTATGGTGCAGATGTTATTTTACTTATTGCTGCCATTTTAACTAAAGATGAAATTAAACAATTCTCTGAATTTGCCAAAAGTTTAAAATTAGATGTGCTTTTAGAAGTTCATAATGAAGAAGAATTACACAAATCTATCATGCCTAGTTTAGATATGTTGGGTGTAAATAATCGTAACTTAAAAACATTCGAGGTAAGTTTAGAAACCAGTAAAAACCTAAGCACTGTTATACCTGATGATTTTGTAAAAGTATCAGAAAGTGGAATAAGCAATATTAACGCTATAAAGGAATTACAACCTTACGGCTATCAAGGATTTTTAATTGGTGAGAACTTTATGAAAACTGATAATCCTGGGGAAAGCACAACAGAATTTATAAAAAGCCTCCTCTAACCTGCCTACTGGCAGGCAGGCTCTTCCGAAGGGAGAGGATGCTTACTCAAATGGAAATGGAAAAAGAAAATGTTATGAATAAAGAAGATAAAAATATTACGCAACAAGTTCCCGCTTCTTTGGAGGGGTCTAGGGTAAGGCTTAAAGTTTGCGGCATGAAATACCAAGATAATATTGAAAGTATTGCTGCTTTAAAACCAGATTATCTTGGATTTATTTTTTATGAAAAAACACCTCGTTATTTTGACACAAAAATCCCTGATATTTCAGACAGTATCAAAAAAACTGGTGTTTTTGTTAATGCTGAAATAGGAACAATTGTTGAAAAGGTAAACGAATTTAAACTTGATGCCGTTCAACTACATGGCGAAGAATTACCCTATTTCTGTAGCATATTGCGGTCTACAAGTTTGTTATCTCGACCCATTGAGATTATTAAGGTATTTTCAGTAAAAGAAGGCTTTAACTTTGATGTCCTAGAGCCCTACGAAAATGTTTGCGACTATTATTTGTTTGATACCAAAGGGAAACTTCCAGGTGGAAATGGCTACACTTTTGATTGGAGCCTTTTAAACAATTATCCATCAACAAAACCCTTTTTTTTAAGTGGAGGCATTGGTTTAGATCAAGTAGAAGCAATCAAGGAATTTCAAAAAAGTGATGCTTCAACATACTGTTACGCCATTGATGTAAACAGTAAATTTGAAACTGAACCAGGTTTAAAAAACAGTTCAATTTTAAGAGAATTCATTAATAAATTATACAATAAAAAAACAATGAATTACAATGTAGATGATAAAGGATACTATGGCGAATTTGGTGGTGCTTACATTCCAGAGATGCTATATCCAAATGTAGAAGAGTTACGTCAAAACTATTTAAAAATTATGGCAGAGCCAGACTTTCAAAAAGAATTTGACAAGCTTCTAAAAGATTATGTTGGCAGACCCTCACCCTTATATTATGCTAAACATCTTTCTGAAAAATACAATACTAAAATTTATTTAAAGCGTGAGGATTTAAACCACACGGGAGCACATAAAATAAACAATACCATCGGGCAGATTTTAATGGCAAAACGTTTAGGTAAAACTAGAATTATTGCCGAGACGGGTGCAGGCCAACACGGTGTTGCTACAGCTACTGTTTGTGCCTTAATGGGTATGGAATGCATTGTGTATATGGGAGAAATCGACATAGCAAGACAAGCACCAAATGTAGCTAGAATGAAAATGTTAGGTGCACAAGTAGTGCCAGCCCTTTCTGGAAGTCGTACACTAAAAGATGCTACAAACGAAGCCATTCGCGATTGGATTAATAACCCTGTAAATACGCATTACATTATTGGTTCTGCCATTGGTCCTCATCCATATCCAGATATGGTAACACGCTTTCAGGCAGTTATTTCAGAAGAAATAAAATGGCAATTAAAGCAGCAGGAAGGGCGTGAAAACCCAGATTATGTGGTGGCTTGTATTGGTGGTGGTAGTAATGCTGCAGGAACATACTATCATTATTTACACGAGCCCGATGTAGGTATTATTGCTGTAGAAGCTGCTGGTTTAGGTATAGATTCTGGCGAAAGTGCTGCTACATCTGTTTTAGGAAGAGAAGGTATCATTCATGGTTGTAAAACCTTGTTGATGCAAACGGCTGACGGACAAATTACTGAGCCCTACTCTATTTCGGCTGGGTTAGATTATCCTGGAGTTGGTCCCATGCACGCGCATTTATCTAAAACGGGGCGCGCAGAATTTTTGTCTATTACAGATAGTGATGCTATGGAAGCTGGCTTGGAATTATCTAAACTAGAAGGTATTATTCCTGCTATTGAGACGTCTCATGCCTTTGCTATTTTTAAGCATAAAACCTTTAAACCAAACGATGTTGTAGTAATGAGTTTATCAGGCCGTGGTGATAAGGATTTACAGAATTATATTGATTATTTTAAAATTTAATTTTTTGTATTCCCATGAAAATAAGAATCTTTTAAAATAACTGTCATTCCGCACTTGATGCGGAATCCACAAAAAAAAGTATAACTAAATTATAGATTCCTGCCTTCGCAGGAATGACAGATAGTATGAACAGAATAAAAAGCAAATTACAAGAAGACAAAAAGTTATTGTCGATATATTTTACAGCAGGTTATCCTAATCTTAATGATACTGTTGGTATTATTCAAGATTTAGAAAAAAACGGTGTAGACATGATAGAAATCGGGTTGCCTTTTAGCGATCCTCTAGCGGACGGACCAACTATTCAAGACAGTTCTACAGCTGCATTAAAAAATGGAATGACAACCGAAGTGCTTTTTAAGCAACTGGAAGGGATTCGTGAGACAGTTTCTATACCACTAATTATAATGGGATATTTTAATCCGATGTTTCAATACGGTGTGGAAGCATTTTGCAAGAAATGCCAAGAATTGGGTATAGATGGATTAATTATTCCTGATTTGCCAGTTGATGTATACCATGAAAAATATCAAGCTATTTTCGAAAAGTACGGTTTAATTAATGTGTTTTTAATTACACCACAAACTAGCGATGAGCGTATTCGGTATATCGATTCTATTTCAAACGGATTTATCTACATGGTAAGCAGTGCTAGCACCACTGGTGCTAAATCTGGCTTTGGGAAAGAACAAACCGCTTATTTTGAGCGTATTGGTAACATGGATTTAAAAAATCCACAAGTGATAGGTTTTGGTATAAGCAATAACGAAACATTTACACAAGCAACTAAATATGCTAAAGGCGCTATTATTGGCAGTGCATTTGTGAAGTATGTTACTAAACATGGTGCAAAATCGATAAACGGTTTTGTTGATTCAATTATAAACTAGATATTTACCTACAGATAATAAAACGGATAATATGAATTGGTACTTAAAAGTTGTAAGAGATAATTACGCAAATTTTCAAGGTAGGGCAAGACGACAAGAGTATTGGATGTTTACTCTCATTAATATATTAATAATTTTTGGAGTTGCACTATTATCAGGTCTATTTGTTGGTAACGATGATACCGCTTTCATACCTATGATTTTAATCGGTGTATACTTTTTAGCTATTTTAATTCCATCAATAGCAGTTACAGTTAGAAGATTACATGATACAGGGAAAAGTGGATGGTATTATTTATTATCATTTATACCCTATGTTGGAGGAATTATCATGTTGGTATTCACTGTTCAAAATGGTGATGTTGGGACAAACAAATACGGTCCTGACCCAAAAAATCCTGAAATAGATAATGAAATTGACGATATAGGGAAACCTTTGTTAGATCAGTAACTAATAATAATGATTACAATCTGAAGGACAAGGTATAAACTTTAAGGATATTGAAATTAAGGTTATAGATTAGCGTTTGTTATTTTCAAACATTCTTAAATATAGTTGCTCTACTTTTGTTCTTGCCCAAGGTGTACGTCTTAAAAACTTTAGACTCGATTTTACTGAAGGGTTATGAGGAAAACATCTAATTTTTATTTGATAGCCCATATATTCCCAACCATAATGTGTTACTAAATCATTAATAATCTGTTCTAGTTTTTTGCCATGTAATGGGTTGTTGGGTTGTGATTACATTAAAGCTTTTCAATAAGGTTTTTTATTTTTACAGCTTTTTCAAAATGATCTAACTTATGGGTTTCTATCCACCATGTAGCTACTTCCATTAACAATTCTGGGTTGTCATTTTTATTTTTAAAAAAGGCATAAAAAGACACACCTACATTTGCACCTTTATCGGCAATCTTTTTATTACAAACTTCAATAATTTTATCTTTTAAAATCTTACGCATAAGTTTTAATTAATGCTATTGTTGCGCCTTCTAGATTTGTTTTTATTATTTCTATTTCTAGAGTTTCTATTCCTTCTTGAATTATTGGAGTTGGAGTTTCTAGGTTTATTTCTTCTCTGTCTATTTTGCCCAGGTTTGATAGGTTCTGTTGAGGCATTGGGGTCAGGCTCAAAACCTTCAATAATTTCCACTTCAATGTTTTCTCCTATTAACTTTTCAATACCTTTTAAGAAAGACGTCTCGTCTGCACTTACTAAAGATATAGCTTGCCCATTTGCTCCTGCCCTACCTGTTCTACCAATACGATGTACGTAATCTTCGGAAATATTGGGTAATTCAAAATTAATAACATGTGGTAATAACGGGATATCTAACCCACGTGCAGCAATATCAGTAGCTACTAAAACACGAACTTGTCCGCTTTTAAAACCAGATAAGGCCTTGGTTCTAGCACCTTGACTTTTGTTACCATGAATAGCTGCAGCTGTAATCCCAGACTTAACCATCTTTTCACATAAGCGATTAGCGCCATGCTTAGTTCTCGTAAATACTAAAACCTGTTTCCAATTACCTTCTGAAATTAACTTTATAATCAAACCTGTTTTTTTCGCTTTTGCTACGCGATATACTTTTTGAGAAATAGCTTCAACAGTTGTATTTTCTGGGGTAGCTTCAACTTGAACTGGATTGTTTAAAATACCATGCGCTAACTTCTTAATATCTTTTGAAAAGGTTGCAGAAAACATCAAATTTTGGCGCTTATCTGGCATCAAATTAATGACCTTCTGAATATCTCTCAAAAACCCCATATCCAGCATACGATCGGCTTCATCTAAAACAAAAATCTCTATGCGTTTAATAGATAATACCCCTTGGTTTTGTAAATCTAACAAACGCCCGGGAGTGGCTACTAAAACATCAACACCTCGTCGTATTGTTGCTATTTGAGGTTTTTGATTAACACCCCCAAATATTACAGCGCTTCGTAAGTTTAAAAACTCGCTATACGCTTTAACATTATCATAAACCTGGGCTGCTAATTCTCTAGTTGGGGTTAAAATTAACGCACGAATAGGTCTGTATTTCTGTTTAGGGTTTTCAGAAAGCAAGTGTAATATAGGCAATGTAAAGCCTGCTGTTTTCCCTGTACCTGTTTGTGCAGACGCTAACACATCCTTGCCTTCTAAAACTAAAGGAATGGCTTTTTGTTGAATAGGACTTGGGGTAGCGTACCCTTTTTTGCTAACTGCTCTTAGCAAGGCTTTAGATAAGCCTAGAGATTGAAATGACATATATAATGTTTATGAAGCTCAAATTGGACTTAGAGATAAAAATCACATAATGTAATATACCTCTTTTGCTATTAGGAGAGCAAGGTACGTCTTATTTTATTATTCTGATTTTTTATGAATTAACTTTACTAGAAATTATAAAAACTTCAGTTGATCAATAATAAAGTATTAAAAAAATTCATATTAATTCATCCTTAATAGTTAACTACCCATATTATTGCAGAGCCTCTATTTTTAAAAACCATCCATATAAATTATTATTTATTAACTTTCCTCTCATGAATTTAATGTATATTTATATAGTTAATAGTGAACCCTTTACCAAACTATTGTAGCAAAAACATTGTTTTTTTAAATTAAAGATATGAGAATAAAAGACCATATACCGAAACAATCTTCTAACAATATTACTAAAGTATTTATCTCTTTTATTCTAGTTTCTACATTTTTGTTCTCTGCATCTAGTTGTAGTAAAAAAGATGAAGAAGAACCAATGAAAGAAAAAATGGAAGAGGAAGAAGAAATGGGATATAATTATCCTAAAGGCAAAATATTTTTCGAATTTGCGCCACTAGATTTAAATGGAGTTGCTTTTTATGAACCCATGGGAAGGATGGGTGTATTTCCTCAAGACCATGGTGGTTTTATTCACTTTGAATATAATGTTAATATGCCAACAACACCTATTTATGCTATGGCTGATGGTGTAGTTACAGAACTTGGAAAAAGCGGGAATGATTTCTTTATGACTGTTAAATATAGTACAACTATAAGTACCAAACTAGGTCATGTAGGTAGGTTTTCAAATTTTATTTCAGATAATGCAGACCCTGTATTAGAAGGGAGTCCTCTAAATGTTGAAATTGAGGTAAAAGCAGGTCAGACTATAGGATATATCTCAGCATTCTCAGCATTGGATATAGGAGTTCATGACTTAGACTTGGAGGACAAAAAATCATTTTGTTATCCAGAATTAGCTTATTTTGAAAATTTATTTGCTGCAAACATTTTTGATTACTATAAAGACGAAAACCCGATAAAGGGAGAATTTTTAAGTAAAACTATAAGAGAAATAGAACCGTTTGGAGGTAAAAATGACTATGATGTTAAAGGTACGATCTCTGGAAATTGGTATTTAAAAGATAAACTTGAAAATAAAGATGTTTTTGCAAATTATTTTGCAGTTGGTTACGATCATATTTATGCTCAAAGGGTCGCTCTAATGGATGGGTTACCCCGCCATGACCCTGATGTGGAAGACACAAATTCATACTCATATTCATGGATAAAATCCAATAATCCAAAACCAGAAAATGTAGATGTTTCCTATGGAATAGTTAAATATGAATTAATTCCACGTCTCGATTTAAAAAGAAATACTGATGGAACCTATGAATTAAACTCAACTGATAGTATAGATGAGGTTTCCCCAAGAGGTGTTTTTTTAATGCAAATAATAAACACCGAAACTATGCAGGTAGAATTTATTGCAAATACAACAGCTTCTGAAGTTAATGGATTTAGCGGTAATCAAAGAATTTATGTTCGTAAGCCTGATTATCAGTAAGTATATAAGGTTATTATCATGCTAACTAACTTTCAATATTGCAATCATTTTTATTAGTTAGAAACGCATATAAGCTTTTCAAAAAAACTCCCGATACTGCATCACACGAAAATCGAACGTATTGAAATCAGGATTTTTGGCTTTAAGTTGTTTATAAAGTGGCATTCTACTTATAGAAACATTGGCTGCTCCAGAGCCCGAGGTAAGTGATACGGTTTTAATTATTCGTTTAAAATCAACAGGTTCAAGCGTTTCACTCGGAATAATAAATTGATGGATTCGTGGTACCTCATTATTTACCAACTCCAATTTTAAACCATAGGGTTTTAGATGTTTTCTAAAGAAATATTCAGGACCGTTTTTACTATTGCCGCCTGTAAAAAGTAAGGTGTCTATATTTGGATATTGCTTCAAATAGCCAATAACATCTCGAAGTATTATATTTTGCATTCCCAAATCTGAGGCGTCAATTTTATCACGTTCTGCACTTTCAACAATATCACAAACCCCAATTTTGTTTTTAATTAAAAATGATTTTCGTTCTTCAATAGCTTCATAAGAATTATCAAAACGTAAATTTAAATTGTGGATTTTATCAATAAATAACCAAAGCGAATTATAATAGCTCCCATAACAAAAATTAACATCCTTTTCTAAAAGTGCTCCAGTTGAAAATCGTGGTGGTGGTAATGTACCAACTATTAACTTAGTGGTATCTTTTTGAATAAAGGGTTTATAAGGGTGTTTGTGTTTAAACATAAATTAAGCTTGGCTTTTTAACCTAAAAATCTTATATTAATTCAAACTAAAAATAAAAGAATTTATGGGAAAAGGCGATAAAAAAACAAAACGCGGTAAAATAAACAGAGGAACTTTTGGTGCGCGTAGACCTCGAATTAAAAAAAGACCAAGTATTGAGCAAAAAGTAAATGTTGGCAATAAAGCAAAACCTAAGTAATCATAGTTGAGAAAGGAGGTTTTCTGCACCCATTATCGTACTTCTGTAGCGCTTTCTATTGGGTGTTGTCATATGCCTTCCTTCAGAAATTAAAGCTTCCAAAATTTCTTTGGCTTCCTCTATTTTTCCTATGTCTCTTAAAAAATTAGCATAAATTAAGCGCTCTTCGTAGAAAGAGAATCTTATATCAATAGCTTTCAAATTAGCTTCAGCTTCAACTAAATCGCCCTCTTTTTCTAATGCTAATCCATATAAAAATTGTGTTCTTGATTTTTTAAATTCAGAATGGGTTTTAATTTGTTCACCATACAGCACTACACTTTTGTAATCTTCTAATTTATCATAGGCTTCAATTATATTTTTTATTACATAAAAATCATTTTGAAAATTTCCATCTAGAGCATCTTTGTAATGCTGTATAGCATTTTGGTAATCTTTATTTTCTAAGTGAGCATCTGCTAAATTCACTCTATTTTGATAGGTATCTGAAAACTCTAGCCGTTTTTCTAAATCTTTAATCTTTTTAGTGGGATTGATAATATTGGTAATTTCAGAGGTTATTTTTTCAGCATCGCGCTTATTGTATACTTGGGTTATCAGATAGATTGCGCAACCAATACCAGAAAGAAAAAATATTACAAAAATCCAATAATATGGAGCTCTGTTTTTTATGGCGTGATATATACAAAACGCCTGTAACGCAATAACCAAGTAATACCAAATCAAACCTTAGTATATTAAATTCAAGATAAACCTAGTAAATATTACTATCTAATAAAAACCAAATCGGTATCGGTAGACATATCTTCGCTAAACCCATAATTCATGTAATTAAAGCCTTTTAAATCTTCTATGGTTTGGGCATTAGTATCAATAATATATCTTGCCATTGCACCTCGTGCTTCTTTTGCAAAGAAAGAGATAACCTTGTATTGTCCGTTTTTAAAATCCTTAAAGTTAGCACTTATCACAGGTACTTTCAATACTTTTTTGTCAATTGCTTTAAAATACTCGTTACTTGCTAAATTTAAAAATAGCTCGTTGTCTTGCAGCTCCTCATTTAAAGCATTAGTAATATCTTTTTTCCAAAATTCGTATAAGTTCTTCTTCACACCTACAGGCATTCTAGTACCCATTTCCAATCGGTAAGGTTGCATTAAATCTGTTGGTTTTAATATCCCATACAATCCAGAAAGAATGCGAACGCTATCTTGCATTACATCTAATTTTTCTTCAGGAATAGTATAGGCATCCAAACCACGATATACATCGCCATTAAACGCATATACTGCAGGTCTTGCATTATCTTTAGTAAATGGTAATTCCCAAGACTGATTGCGCTCATAATTTAATTGTCCTAGAGCATCAGAGATACTCATGAGTTTAGATAAACTCTTTACAGATTTTTTCTTTAATAATGTATTAAGACGTTCAGATTGCTTTAAAAACTTGGGTTCTGTGTATCTAGATGTTGGCAATTCTGTTTCAAAGTCTAAAGATTTTGCTGGAGAAATAACTAACTTCATGTGTTTTATTTTTTATTAATTAGTCGCTTTTATATCTCCAAATTTACAACGCATTTTCTTGAATTAATATTGAAATCTAATACTATTTACAATGAAGATATAAAGTGAATTGATACTTAGCAAGTTTTACATTAGATTTGTTTATTCTAAAAATTAAAAACATCAATATGATAGCGTTTTTGCACACCAATAAAGCTCACATTAACAATTTTGAAAACTTAGTACGTGCACAGAACAGTACAGTTGAAACAAAACATTACGTAAACAAAAATATATTGGATAGTGCTTTAAAAACTGGAATTACAGACGCTGTACAGTTTGAAAAGGAAATAGAAGCTATTAGAAAAGAAAAACCATCTTTAATCATTTGTACATGTTCTACTTACGGTGCAGAAAGTGATAAATATTCTGATGTGTATAGAATAGACCACCCTATTATAGATTATTTAGTTTCCAATTACACTAAAATAGGATTAGTTTATACCGCAAATTCTACTAAAACAGTAAGCGAGGATTTAATGCAAAGCATATCTGCTGAAAAAGAAAAACATATTGAAATTATAAATGTTGATTGTTCTGCCTTATGGACACATTTTGAGACAGGCGATTTAGAAAGTTACAACAAAGGTATTGCAGAAAACACCATTAACAAAGCTTCTGAGGTTGATGTGTTTTTCCTAGCACAAGCATCAATGGCTGGTGCAAAAAACCATTTACAAAACTTAGATAAAGAGGTATTTACAAGTCCTGAGTTTGGTGTAAAAGAATTGCTTAAAAATATTGAATAGTTGTTATCCTGAATGTTTAGAATACCCACGCCACTTCTCTACACAAGCCTCTATATCCTCAGGAATAGGAGTTTCAAAACGCATAAACGCTCCTGTTTTAGGGTACTCAAATCCTAAAATTTTGACTTATTTCTTTTTAAGTGATTTATTTAAACACTCTGACTGTTTTAAAAATTGAGGTTCTGTATGTTTTGATGCTGGCAATTCTGTTACAAAGTCTAAAAATTTTGCTGGGGATATAAGAGTTTCATGTGTTTATTTTTTAAAGTTACAGGTACTTAAGAAGGATTAAAATCAATGCTTAAATTTATTAACTACAATATTAATAAGATTTTACCAATGTTCTTATTTATTATATGCCACAGCATACCATAAAACTTAATAATTGTTGATTTAATAGAAAAGAGTTGGTTGGTAAGAAACGTATGAGTAGTTTTAACTTGTATTATTTTAAAATCTACAATTTCAGAATGAAAAAGAGTGTCTTACTATTTTCAATTTTAACCATAATTTGTTTTAATTGTTCCTATAATTTTTCTGAGGATAATCTTAATGAAATTGATAGGCCTTCAACAAAAAACAACTCAATACTTATTAGCAACTTCAAAAGTGGTGATACAATAAATTCTCAAAGAGTAATGACGTATACTTTTGAGGGGCCTTCTAATCCATTTAGAGCAGAATCTATTGTATATTTAGATGGAGAAAAAATAGGAGCTGGATGGAATGCAGAAACTGAAACAGGCAGGTTTAGCTTATATCCTGCTAGGTATAAAGATGGCATTCATAAACTTAGATTTGAACATTCCTTTTTTTCTGGTTCTGGTAGTATTGCCGACCAACTTGGTCAAGAAGTTTTAACTAAAATCGAAGAGTTTAATTTTGTTGTTCGCAGAAAAACCTCAACACCTCCTCCAATTACCGAAGTTAAAATAGAAAACGGGAGTATTACTGTTAAATGGGGAGAAATGAATGGTAATGACTATGAAAAAGCATATTTAAGCATAAAATTTAAAGAATCAGAGCAAAAAGTGCCCTTAAGTCCAGAAATTCTCTCCCAAAAAAAATTTATTGATAAAACTACAGTGCTTCATACGGGTAATCGGAACACTCCATTTTATGACTATTACTCTAAAGCAGAATATTCAATTTTATTGACAAATCAGTATACTGACAACTATGGATCAAGTAAGGAAATAGAATATAATATTGAATGGTTTGAACCAGAAATTGTATTCAATGGTTTCAATGATTATATTATCAAATGGCCATCGCATCCATTATATGGAAATTTTGAAAATCTTCAAATATCAGGGTTTCTAGGTTCAAGCTCAGGTGGCGAAATGGTTGTAGATCGTCCTTTTATTTTTGGCTCTGATTATACAATTAATTTTAAACCCAAAGTTAATTTGGGTGGTTATGAAATTTATTCTTTTCGTAACGCAAAATTAGACGAAGACACATTTGGCTCTTTCAATTTTGGAGTACCAAACTATAAAGGAATTGTATATCACACAACTAATGAAAAATATTACATATTAGTTAATGGTGCCCGTATATCAAATATTGAGGGCTATGAGTTATATATTTATGAATATTCCAAAGACATGGAATTTATTAGAAGAAATTATATTTCTAATAGTGAAGCATTAGGGCGGCATTTATCCATTTATATAGACCCATTAACTCAGAATTTTTATGTAGATACTTTTAATAGTTCATACTTGATTGATAAAGACAATCTCTCTATCATAAAACAAGTTACGGGTAGTGCTAATGATATAAGAAAAAATTTTAGAGGTAATATAGTAATTACCCGTACTGGACATTTTCCTACCCACACAACCATTGAGAACATACAGACCAATACCATAATACGCTCTGGAAATTCAATCGGCAGTGTTCTTTCGGACGATGCCAAATATATTTTTATAGCAGATGAAAACGGCAGAGGTATTTATGAGATTGACGGGAATCAATTATCAAAGATAATAGACATAAGTGAAGACGATTATGTTTCAAAGCTAATTGTTGTTGGGAATCGGCTTATTTATTCACACTATAGCGGAGAATTTTCAGGTAAATTTTCAATTGCAGACCTGAACACAAATACTAAAAAAACTTTTGAATTTGGAACTTACCAAAAATCAATGCAATATGATCCTGTGTCGGAAAAACTTTTATTGATCAATAATGGTGGTGCCGGCATATTCGATATAAATTCAGATATCCTTGAAACTTTTCCTTATGAGCATATTAATGGAGGGGGCGATCATTTTGTATACTTACAGAATGGGCGTCTTTTTCACACAAAAGGGATTTACATCGATAATTTTTAAAAAATATTTATGAAATATATTTTTAGTTTAGCAATATTTCTAGTGTTCTCGTTAAGTGTAAGCACCCAAAACTCTGAGATTTTTACTGATTTTGGTATCGGCTTACTATCTCATCAACCTCTAAAGACATTCCATGAAGGCCTATCAGAACAATTAACAATTGAAGGGTTCGAAACTACCGATAATTATGGTATAAACTATGGATTCTCAATTGGATTTAAAATTAACAGCATAAAAACCTCTTTTTTCTTTCAGAATAAAGTGGCAGGAGCAAAATCGTCTGTTGCTGATTTCTCTGGATATATTAGACTTACTGATGAGCTAAGAGGATATACTTTTGGAGGTATTTATGAATTTGATCTTCAACAATTCAAAAAAGGATCTCTGTCTTTTGGTGTAAAAGGTTTAATTACCAGTTCAAAGCTCATAGTTAAAAGTGAAAGTAATATTGCTAATTCTTTTGATAATGATGTGTTGAATTTTAGATCTATTGACTTTGGTTCTGGTGCTATAATGATATATAGATACCCTTTAAAAGTGATTACTTTACGAGCAACTTTAGGTGCCGATTTTTACATCGGTGGAAAATTAAAATTTGAAGATATGAAAGAGGCGCATTTATTGGATAGTAGTGGAAATAAAGTAACTACGGGCTGGTCTGGATTAAACTTAGGAATTGGTATTGCGTTTCCTTTAGCAAACTAATCAAAATCTAAGAAATATGCAGACAAATAACATAAACCAAACACACTAAAACTTAGAGTACCCACGCCACTTCTCAATACAAGCTTCTATATCCTCGGGCACTGGTGTTTCAAAGCGCATAAACTCCCCTGTTTTAGGATGCTTAAACCCTAAGGTTTTAGCATGTAACGCTTGTCTGGGTAATACTTTAAAGCAATTCTCTACAAACTGTTTGTATTTGGTAAATGTTGTACCTTTTAAAATGGCATTGCCTCCGTAGCGTTCGTCGTTAAACATCGTATGTCCTATGTGTTTCATATGCACACGAATCTGGTGTGTGCGTCCTGTTTCTAATTTACAGGACACCAAGGTTACATACCCCAAACGCTCTAATACTTTATAATGGGTAACAGCGGGTTTTCCTTTTTCGGCTTCTTCATCTAAAAATACGGTATTCTGTAGTCGGTTTTTGGGGTGTCTGCCAATATTACCTTCAATAGTGCCCTCATCAGCTTCAACATTCCCCCAAACTAAGGCTACATATTCGCGTTCGCTAGTTTTTTCAGCAAACTGTAGAGACAAATGTGTCATGGCTTGCTCTGTTTTTGCAACTACTAAAAGTCCGCTAGTATCCTTATCTATACGATGTACCAATCCTGGGCGATCACTGGAATTGTTGGGTAAGTTCTTAAACCGATAAATTAACGCATTTATTAAAGTACCAGAATAATTACCGTGCCCTGGATGCACAACCATACCCGCAGGTTTGTTAACCACAACCAATTGGTCGTCTTCATAAACTATATCTAATGGGATATCTTCGCCAACCAATAAAGCTTCATAAGTGGGATGCTCAAATAGCACACGAATCTTGTCATTGGGTCTTACCTTGTAATTAGATTTTACAGGTACGTCATTAACCAAAACACCATCATTCTTCGCTGCGTTTTGTATTTTGCTACGTGTGATGTTTTCTATGTAATTCATCAAATATTTATCAATACGTAAAGGGGCTTGCCCCTTATCTACCGTAAAAGCAAAATGTTCGTGAAGGTTATCTTCTTCTGGTAATTGTGGTCCGTAGTTTTCCATAGTATGGCACTAGTTTATTACTAATGCTAAGGGCGATTACCGTTACCTAAAACTAAATCTATCTTAGATGTTTTTGGTAATTTTTCTCCTGGATTAATGGGTTTTCCCTTGTGTTTTAATTGTAGTACAATATCTTTTCCTAGGTTATCTACATAAGTAATATTGCCCACTTTAAACCCTAGAGCTTCCAAATTAGGCTCTGCTTGCCTAAAAGTACGCTCTCTTAAATCTGGCACCTCAACTTTTCGGTAACCCGATGGGTTTAGTGTTAAGTATATTTTCCTGTCCTCTTTTACTTTTGTACCCGCAGCTGGCTCTTGATCTATAACTGAAAATTTTGGGTAATCTGGATTAAAATTAGCTGAGTCCTGAATTTGCATTACCAAATTGTTTTCTTTCAATTCCATATCGGCAACACTAATAGATTTCCCCTTAAGCTCTGGTACTGTTTCAAATTCGCCATGATTTGTGGTAGACTTTAACCAAGTTAGCATTACAAAACACAATACAACCAAAGCCACTATAGCTAATGCTAATTGTTTTAAAAATGTTTTACTGAATAAAAACTTTAAGAAACTCATGTATCGATTTTTGAATTAGGCAAATATAAAGAACTGTTTTTTGTTTTGCGATTTATATAATATTTTAGCCTCACTAACACAAACTATTATTACATACGTTTATTGTTGGTATTTGGTTGTAAATATAGTGTAGCGGTTTAAATTTTTGCAATTTGGGCGTTACCCACAAGGGGTCGGGCTTTACTCATTGATTTATATTTTAAATTAATGTATTCGTGAATGTAAACATTTCACTACTCAATCCCTCCTACGTCGGGGATTTCAAGCAGGCCGTTCAATCCCTAACGCAGCTGAGAACAACTCCATAAACCACAGAATAAATATAACGCTTGGGCTTATCAAAAAAATTTAAGCCTGAACAAAATAAACATCTATGAAAAAAAATATCGCCATAATCATGGGCGGCTATTCCAGCGAATATAAAATATCTCTAACCAGCGGTAATGTAGTTTTTGAAACCTTAGACAGAGATAAATACAATCCTTATCGTATTCATATTTTTAAAGATAAATGGGTATATGTAGATGAAGAAAATATGGAATTTCCCATTGACAAAAACGATTTTTCTATTAATGTAGATAGTTTTAAAATAAATTTTGATTGTGTGTTTAATGCTATTCACGGCTCGCCTGGAGAAGATGGTTATATGCAAGGGTATTTTGAGCTATTAGGTATTCCACATACAAGCTGTTCAATGTATCAAGCACAAATTACGTTTAACAAACGTGATTGTTTAAGTATTTTAAAACCCTATGGTATTAAAACTGCTGCATCGTATTATTTGAATATGGGAGACACTATAGACGAAGCAGCTATAGTTAAAGCGGTTGGTTTACCCTGTTTTGTTAAGGCCAATAAAGCTGGCAGTAGTTTTGGGGTAACCAAAGTTCATAAAAAAGAGAATTTGCAACATGCTATTGATGTGGCATTTAAAGAAGATGACGAAATTATTATTGAATCCTTTTTAGATGGCACCGAAGTTTCCGTTGGAGTTATCACTTATAAAGGAGAAACCAAAGTATTGCCAATTACAGAAATTGTTTCAGAAAATGATTTCTTTGATTATGAAGCAAAATACTTAGGTAAATCTCAAGAAATTACACCAGCACGGTTAACACCAGAACAAGAAGATAAAGTTAACGTACTCGCAAAAAAAGTCTATGAAGTTTTAAGAATGACAGGATTCTCTAGAAGCGAATATATATTCAAGGATGATGAACCCCATTTATTAGAAATAAATACTGTCCCCGGACTCACTAAAGAAAGCATTTTACCCCAACAAGCTGAAGCGGCCGGTATCTCCCTTTCAGATTTGTTCGACAATGCGATTAAAGAGGTATTGAAATAATTACCTTACAGATTACACATTTATTTGGTTATATTTGGGACACAACATAACCAAACTTATATGATTTTTTACGGTACAAATTCTTCTCGATTAAAAAATGGACAACTTAGAGGCGTAGAATGTCCTAATTGTAATGAGCAAACCTCTATGAATTATAGTGTTTTTGGAAAATACTTCTACGTCTATTGGATTCCTATTTTCCCTATTGGAAAAGAAAATATTTTAGAGTGTAATAGCTGTAAAAGAACATTCAAACTAAAAGAATTACCTCAAAAGATTAAAGATAAGTTTGAACTAGAAAAGCATAAAGGCATTCCTTTTTTACATTTTAGTGGTCTTGCAATAATTGCTTTAGTTATTGGATACTTTAGTTACTCTAATGCGCAACACAAAGAAGCTGAAGCAGAATATATAAAGGCGCCTGCTATTGGAGATATTTATTCTATAAAATCTGAATCGCCAGGACATTTTACAACAATGAAAATTACAAAAATAGAAGAAGATAGCATTTATGTAGTTTTTAATAATTATGAAATTGATAAACGTTCTGCCATAGACCAAATAGATAAAAGTGAAAATTACACCTTTCTTACAGATGTAACTACCTTAGAGAATCTTCAATTTCTTTATGAAGAAAAGGAGATATTTAATATAGAACGTGATGAGTAAAATTATCTACTTATAAGATTTGTATATTTACAACAAATTAGTTTCTCCCTAAGCGAGTATTAAATGTAGTCGAAATAGGGAGATTAAGAGGGCCTTATGAAACGTGCAATTTTCCCAGGATCTTTCGATCCGTTAACTTTAGGACATTACGATATCATTAAACGTGGTGTGACGCTTTTTGATGAAATTATTGTCGCCATTGGTGTAAACTCATCAAAAAAATACATGTTTTCACTTGAAGAACGCCAACAATTTATAATAGATGCTTTTAAAGATGAACCCAAGGTAAAAGTGGTAAACTATGAAGGTTTAACGGTTGATTTTTGTAAAAAAAATAATGTTGAATTTATCCTTAGAGGCCTTAGAAATCCCGCAGATTTCGAGTTTGAAAAAGCCATCGCCCACACCAATAGAGATTTAGCACCTATTGAAACCATCTTTTTATTAACCTCTGCAGATACGTCTTATATCGCATCTTCTATTGTACGCGATGTTATCAGAAATAATGGAGACTATACGAAATTAGTGCCCAAAAGCGTTCGTGTTAAATAACAATTTATTTGACACACCTTTCTATGAAGTTGTTTTCTACTTTACTAATAGCTTTAGGCTTTTTTAGTTGTAAATCTAGTATTCAAAATTTGCAAAATTTTGAGTCTGATATTTTAAAAATCAAAAAAATTAATAATCATATTTTTCAGCATGTTTCTTTTATTCAAACCAATGATTATGGAAAAGTAGCTTGTAATGGTATGGTTTATATTAATAAAAATGAAGCAATTATTTTTGATACTCCAGTTAATAATAAAGCTTCAAAACAACTAATAGATTGGATTACAAAAAACAATAACAAAAAAATAAAAGCACTAATAGTCACTCATTTTCATAATGATTGTCTTGGTGGTATTCATGAATTTCACAAAGAAAAGATAGATTCTTATGCTAATGCACTCACAATAGCCTTAGCAAAAAAAGATAGTATAGAACTTCCAGAAAATAGTTTTAAGAGTAAAATAAAATTCAAAGTGGGTGGTCAAGTAGTTACCACACAATTTTTTGGAGAAGGACATACTGCTGATAATGTTATTGGTTATATTCCAAGTGAAAAAACGCTTTTTGGAGGATGCCTAATAAAAAGTAATAATGCTGGTAAAGGCTATTTAGGAGATGCAAATGTATTAGAATGGTCAAACACAGTAGCATCTATTAAAAGAGAATATCCTAACCTAGAAATTGTAATACCCGGCCATGGTAAACATGGGGGTATAGAGCTGTTAGATTATACCATTAATTTATTTAAACATTAGTTTACTGTAACATTTTTAATGGATTTACTACAAATAAGTAGTTAATTATCAACCATTAATGTTACACAACATCACATATATCTTATTTAAATTGAAGGTACTTCAACCATCAGAACGTGCTATTAACTTCTGGATGGAACATAAAGATGTACGTAAACTAGAGTATGCGTTAAAACATGGCAATTATAAGACAAGAAAGTTAGCTGCTGAAGCTCTAGCTTATACAGGGCAATGCTCTTCTGTACCTGTATTGCTACATGCTATGAATGATAAAGTGCAAAATGTATCTATCGCTGCTTTAAATACTTTAGAAGCACTTGGCTGTGGAGATGATTTAATTATTTCTATAACCAAAAAACGGTTTAATTGGGTAAAAGAAATTAGAGATAAAGAAGCTAAGCAAATAGCTAACAAAGACAAAAAATATACTATTTACCGTTGGGAGCGCACCAGTAAAAAATCTTTTGAGCGTGTTAAAGAACAACTAAAACGGCCAATGCGATAGGAAGAATTAGAATGTCTACTCTTAGGTTTTATAATATCGAATTTATAATATGTGTAGTAAAGTCTATTTGACTTTGTAAAAAATTTCAACTAACTTCGTTTAACGGCGGATATAAGCCATTACATAACGGCGCATATCCGTGACATTGTTAGCAAACATATGAAGAGACCAACAAAAATTCTGAAGTTATTCACTTTTCTACTTCTAGTTTCTAGCTGTTCGAATAAGGAACAGATTCTGGAATTTGAAAATATTTTAGGAAAAGAGAATAGCGTAACTTTGACTTCAATGGTTTCCGAATTTGAAAATGGTTTTTTAAAAACAAAATATCCGAAATTATCAACCGAAAAGGCATATTCTGAATACTTAACCGAACTGGAATCAAATATAACTGGCAATTGGGAAAGACCAACTAAAAAGAATATTGATAAATTCAATCAGAGTGAATTAAAAAAAGTTATTTACGGACTTCCTGACTCTATTTGGGTTGAGAAAACTGAAAACAAAAATCGAACTGATTACAGAATTAGGCAAAAATATTTGACCGTAAAAGGGGAATATAAAATTGGAACTTTGGAAGCTTCAATTCCAAAAGTTAGTGATGAAGATTCTCTAACTGCGACGCTCGAAAATCATTATGACATAAACTATATTGGTAAATATCGAGAAGCATTAAAAACTATCTCAAAAGAAGATAAATTCATTAAAAAATATCTTCAAATGACCAATGAAGCTGGAATGTTAGACCCAAGAATGGTAGCTTATGAGATGTTAATTGCTGATTTAGACTTCGACGACTATTTTGTAAAGCGTTTAATAGTAACAGAAATAGTATATCGATTATAAAATATGTTTACTGACAATGTGTATAATCCATTACTAATTATAGCCTACTTACGAAAGTCCTCGTGGACTTTCTATTCGTGATTTATTTACTAACTTAGTCCTTAAACCACGCAACGAAATCATATACTAAACCGTTAAACGAACCTCCTAAAAACACAATTTCGTCTCTTAGGTTATAGAATAAAGTTAGCAAACTAGCACGCGTTAGAGATTGAGGCATTTGTAGAAGCTCCTCGCAGAGAGCGACTGCCGAAAGCCCGACCCGACCAAAGGAGGGGAACGCCCAAATAAAGAATATTAATGCTTAAAGTTTATATTCAGACAATGGTTTTGTAAATGCCTCTGGATTTTCGGCGAGATGATAACGAGGGTCGTCAATATCCTCAACAATTACCTCTCTAAATTTCGGACTAGACTTGTATAGCAGTACTTTACAATCTTCACTTAAATGCTTTAGCTTAATGGTTTTTCCTGCGGCTTCATATTTCTCTACAAGATTAAAAATAGCCTCTAATGCGGAATGATCACTTACACGAGATTCTACAAAATCTATTTCAACATGTTCCGGATCGTTTTTTACATCAAATTTCTCATTAAATGCTTTTATAGATCCAAAAAATAATGGCCCCCAAATTTCATATACTTTAGTACCATCCTCTCGCATACGCTTTCTTGCACGAATACGTTTTGCATTTTCCCAAGAAAATACCAATGCACTTATAATGACACCTGCAATAACGGCTACTGCTAAATCTTTCCAAACGGTTATTAATGATACTGCAATAAGTACAATGGCATCTGTAATAGGTATTTTTCGTAAAATTCTAAAACTACTCCAAGCAAACGTACCTATAACTACCATAAACATAACGCCTACTAATGCTGCAATTGGTACTTGCTCAATAAGTCCAGATGCAAATAAAATAAAGATTAACAAAGCTACTGCTGCTACAATTCCAGATAACCTGCCTCTTCCACCTCCTTTTATATTAATTAAAGATTGGCCAATCATAGCACAACCTCCCATACCACCAAACAAACCTGTAACTATATTAGCACCACCTTGCGCCATACACTCGCGGTTGGCATTTCCTCTAGTTTCTGTGATTTCATCTACCAAGTTTAAGGTCATTAAAGATTCTATAAGCCCTATTGCTGCTAAAATAACTGCGTAAGGTCCAATAAATTTAATGGTTTGCCAATTAAATGGCACTTTACCAAATATATCTATTTGAAATTGTGGCAAGCCTCCTTTTAAGCCTTCTCCGCCTCCATCACGAATAAAACTACCTACTGTAGCAACGTCGAGATTTCCAAAAATAACTATAGCAGATACTACCAATATGGCGATTAAAGCCTCTGGAAGTTTTTTAGTTAGCTTTGGTAGACCAAACATAATACCCATGGTTAATGCTACCAAACCTAACATAATCCACATAGGTGCTCCTGTGAACCAGTCGCCATTAGCGTCTTTAAATAAATTTAATTGCGACAAGAAAATAACAATAGCTAAACCGTTTACAAACCCCATCATTACAGGATGTGGTATCAGTCTAACAAACTTTCCTAGTTTAAAAACACCAGCCAGCATCTGTATTATACCCATAAGTATAACTGTAGCGAAAAGGTAGTACAACCCAAGTTGTTCAGATGGTTCGCCCATGGCATTACCTTCTGCCACTAAATGTACCATAACCACTGCCAAGGCACCGGTTGCTCCACTAATCATCCCTGGTCTACCCCCAAAAATCGAGGTAATAAAACCAATCATAAAAGCTGCATACAAGCCTACAAGAGGATCTACTCCTGCAACAAATGCAAAGGCTACAGCCTCTGGTACTAATGCTAAAGCTACAGTGAGTCCACTTAAAATATCGTTCTTTGCGTTTTTTGCACGCTTTCTAAAAAATGCCGTCATGGTTTGTTTATTGAGGCTGCAAATTTACAGTTTATAAAGCGATGTACAAGTAATGCGCAAACAAATTATACACAAGCAATTAATGCTGCTCTTGAAGCGAATATTCATGCAAACTTTCAATCCACTCCAACGCTTCTGGTCTGGTTCTAAATAATTTTATATTCCAATTATTAGATTCGTTAATCTGTATTAATGTCTTAGTAGACATTACCGCCGCATCGGTTCCAACAATTACAGCCATAGCGTGGATCTCCTTTAAATTAGCAATTATTTTTTGCGCCTCAAATGTATAAGTATAGGAATTCTTTTTGTTAATTATTAAGGAAAAAGGGGCTTTTAGGTAGCTTAGTAAAAAATCATGATATAAGTCTACCATAATTTCATTCATTACTACGCCTTCATTAATTATTACTTCTGCCAAATCATCTTTTAGTACAACTATTGTCCCAAAAGAGAGTTTATACTCTTGCATAAGATATCATGTTCTTGGAGAGAATTTATACCTGACTTAAATAGCAATTACGTCTAAATTACTGTTTTTTTTCTAACTAAAAAAACAGCGCCCTAAACATTGTAATTCATTTAACCTGATAAAGCAACTGTTGTAATTGGAAGGAACCGTATACTAATCTATCAATATTTTAATATTGGCATAGGAATTTTCCATAGCCTTTTTTATTTTCTTTTTTCCAAGCCATTTAACTTTGGTAATGCCTTCTTTTTCCTGAGGGTATAATTTTCCATCAAAAGTCGTAACCATTTCAAACCAATAGGTAATTTTAATTCTATACCTACCTCTTCTCTTAAAAATATGGTATGTAGTTTCCAGAGGTTTTACAATTTTTAAGCCTGTAACCCCTGTTTCCTCTTCAACCTCACGTATGGCAGTTTCTTCAATACTTTCTTTCTTCTCAATCTTACCTTTTGGCAAATCCCATTTTCCGTTTCTAAATATAAAAAGTACTTTGCCCTCTTTATTGTACACCTTACCTCCTCCAGCAATTACGTTTGGTGCCTTTTTTAAAAACTTCTTTAGTAGTTTTTCTTCTTTCTTATGTACCAAATAGGCCTCTTGGGTGGAAGATTTATTTAATTTTCTAACTACATTCCTAAGAATTACCCTATTCAACTTATAATTTTTAACCCCTTTTTTATCCTTAGGCGTAGTACTTAAAATTATAGGTTTATCCCCAACAAATATTTTGTACATAAAGCATTGATTAGCTATTTCTAATTGGTAAAAATATCATTTTTAAACGCAAACCTACCATTGTTGAAAAAAATAATTTATTCGTTTAAAACTGATTATGTAATCATAAATATATGTTTAATTTTACGCTATGATTTTTAACAAAGATACCGCCAAAAAAACAGCAGAAGTTTTATTGCAAGTTAACGCTATAAAGCTAAGTCCTAAAGCACCTTTTACTTGGGCTTCGGGATGGAAATCCCCTATTTATTGTGACAACCGCATTGTATTATCTTTTCCAGCCATTCGCAACTATATAAGGGAAACTATGGCCAAGCATATTGAGCAACAATATGGAAAACCAGATGCTATTGCCGGTGTAGCAACAGGTGCTATTGGTATAGGAATGTTGGTTGCAGAGTATTTAAACCTGCCTTTTATTTATGTGAGGCCAGATGCTAAAGGTCATGGTAGAAAAAACCAAATTGAAGGATTTATTGAGAAAGGACAAAACGTTGTAGTTGTTGAGGATTTAATAAGTACAGGAAAAAGTAGCTTAAATGCGGTTAGGGCATTACGTGACGGCGGTATTAACGTTAAAGGTATGGTAGCTATATTTACTTATGGTTTTGAAGTTTCAGCCGAAAATTTCGAAAAAGAGGATGTTATGCTTCACACACTAGGTAACTATGAAACGTTATTGGAACAGGCACTTCAAACCAATTATATCACTGAAAAAGAACTCGAAACCCTAACCGAATGGAATTCTAATCCTAGTGAATGGAATGCTATTTGATATAATGTAACGTGAAGTTGTTTAGGCGCTAAATTAGCACACTAAAAACAACTAAATGTTTAAACAATAAACTATTTAACATCATTATGAATTTAGAATCTCCAAAAGTTAGTGTATCAAAAACTCCAGAAGACACATTTAATTTTATATCGGATATTAAAAACTTTGAAGCGTTAATGCCCGAAAACATCAGTAAATTTGAAGTTTTAAGCGAAGACAAATTTTTATTCGCCTTAAAAGGCATGCCAGAAATCGTCTTAAAAAAGAAAGAAGAAATACCTCCAAATAAAATCGTTTTTGGTGCTGCTGGCGGGAAAATAGATTTTGCTTTAACTGCTATTATTTCTGAAGTAGAAAATGGTAATAGTGAGGTAAAACTAGAATTTAGCGGAGATTTTAATCCTATGATGGCTATGATGGTTAAAGGGCCTATTTCAAAATTTATTGAAACTCTGGCTACCAATTTACCTAAGACTATTTAATACAGCAACGTAATATCTTTTAGCATAAAAGATTTAGTGATATTATCTTCCAGAAGTACCTGTAAATCTCCAGAGTTAAGTACTGATTTAATGTAGCCTGAAAATAAATTACCAGTACTGTCCCTAAATGTAGAGGGTTTATCTTTTCTGAATAGAAACGATTCGTATTCAGTTTTAAGCGCCTCTAATTTACCTTGTTTCAATAGTTCGAAATACTGTTTTAAATCATGGATGATACGATGTAACAGTTCATCAATATCAAAAAATCGCCCTGTTACATTCTTTAAGGAGGAAGCCTGGAGTAAATTTTTAAATTGTGTTTGGTTTACATTTAAACCAACACCAATAATCGATGCGTTTATGCTACCCTGTTTCATGACATTTTCAATTAAAACACCACATATTTTCTTGTTATGTGACAAAATGTCGTTAGGCCATTTTATGTGCAATCGCGGAATTAAAAATGTACTAAGGCTATGTCTCAAGGCCAAAGCCGTAACAATACTAATGTAAAACGGATACTGTATAGGAAATTTAGAAACATCAACAAACACACTAAACATCAAGTTTTTAGATGCTTCAGACTCCCAAAGCGTTCCCATCTGCCCTTTACCTTTTGTTTGATGTTTTGCTGTGACTACTGTAAAATTCTCAACTAATTGCTCTTCAATCATTTCTTTTAAAAATGTATTTGTAGAATCAATGGCATCAAGTTTGATTATTGGCATTTAGAGGTTATTTTTACAGTTTTTAATCTTGTGAAAATTTTAAAGGTTAAAGAACCAAAAAAATAATAACTTTGCACAAATTAAATAAATTTAATGGCGAAAGAAAAAATAAACGCAGACCAGTTAATAGCAGTTATAATTAGTGGAATTGAAGATGTAAAAGGTAAAGAAATTAATATTTTAGACCTTAGAGAAATTGAAAACACAGTTTGCGATTATTTTATAATTTGTGAAGGTACTTCAAACACTCAAGTAAACGCCATTGTTAATTCCATACAAAAAAAGGTAAGTAAAGAACTTAAAGACAACCCATGGCATGTTGAAGGTGCCGAAAATGCAGAATGGGTTTTACTAGACTATGTAAATATTGCTGTACATGTGTTCCAAAAGCATATCAGGGAGTATTATGATATAGAAAGTCTTTGGGGAGATGCAAAAACAACAGTAATAGAAACTAGTTACTAAAAACAGAAAATGGCAAACGACAATAAAAATACAAAAGATAAAAAACCAAGATTTAGCCCGTATTGGATTTACGGTATCATACTATCCCTATTTTTGGTATTTACCCTATTTAATAACAGTGGACTAGACAGTGGCAACTCTACAAACCCTACACAGTTTTTTAATTTTGTAAGGAATGGGGATATAGACAAGGTAGAAATTGTTAACAGAAGACTTGCAAAAGTTTACTTAACCCAAAAGGCCTCACAAAAAGAGGTTCATAAAAAATCAAAACCAAATAACTTTAGTTTATCTACAACTCGTGTTCCTAATTACAGATTTGAATTTGGGGAATTAGAGATTTTTCAAAATAAACTCAACAAAATTATTGAAGAGGAAAACCTAGATTTAGAACCCGTATATGTTACAGAGGAAAATCATCTAGCCGATTTCTTAATTGGAATCTTACCGTTTGTACTCCTTATTGGTGTTTGGATTTTTATCATGCGTCGTATGTCAGGAGGAGCTGGTGGCGGTGCTGGTGGTCAAATTTTCAATATCGGAAAATCTAAAGCAAAACTTTTCGATCAGAATACCGAAGTAAAAACATCATTTAAAGATGTTGCAGGTCTAGAAGGAGCAAAAGAGGAAGTTCAAGAGATTGTAGATTTCTTAAAATTCCCAGAAAAATATACTACGCTTGGAGGTAAAATTCCAAAAGGCGCGCTACTGGTAGGACCTCCAGGAACTGGAAAAACCCTTTTGGCTAAAGCGGTAGCAGGAGAGGCAAAAGTACCTTTCTTCTCTTTATCTGGTTCAGACTTTGTTGAAATGTTTGTAGGTGTTGGGGCTTCACGTGTTAGAGATTTATTTAAACAGGCAAAGGAAAAGTCGCCTTCTATAATTTTTATTGATGAGATTGATGCCATAGGTAGAGCTCGTGGAAAAAACGCCATGTCTGGTAGTAATGATGAACGCGAAAACACCTTAAATCAATTATTAACTGAGATGGATGGTTTTGGCACCAATACAAATGTAATTGTAATGGCTGCCACCAACAGAGCCGATATTTTAGATAAAGCATTGATGCGCGCTGGACGTTTTGACAGACAAATTTTTGTTGATTTACCAGATGTTAGAGAGCGTAAGGAAATATTTGAAGTACATTTAAGACCGTTGAAAAAAACGAAAGATTTGGATACGGATTTCTTATCAAAACAAACACCTGGTTTCTCTGGAGCTGATATCGCTAACGTATGTAATGAAGCTGCGTTAATTGCTGCTAGAAATGGTAAAAAAGCGGTAGATAAACAAGACTTTCTAGATGCAGTAGACAGAATTATTGGTGGATTAGAGAAGAAAAACAAAATTATTACCGAAAGTGAAAAACAAGCGGTGGCTTATCATGAGGCCGGACATGCTGTTGTAAGCTGGATGTTAGAGCATGCTGCGCCATTGGTAAAAGTTACTATAGTACCTCGTGGTAGATCTTTAGGAGCTGCCTGGTATCTACCCGAAGAAAGACTTATTGTTAGACCCGAACAGATGTTAGATGAAATGTGTGCGACCATGGGAGGACGCGCTGCTGAAAAGGTAATTTTTGACAAAATATCCACCGGTGCTTTAAGCGACTTAGAAAAAGTTACCAAACAAGCAAGAGCCATGGTTACCATTTATGGACTGAGTGATAAAATAGGTAATTTAACCTATTACGACTCTTCTGGACAAAGTGAATACGGTTTTACAAAACCTTACAGTGAAACAACAGCTGAATTAATTGACAAAGAGATATCTGATATCATAGAAGCACAATACAAACGTGCCATAAAAATCCTTGAAGAGAATAAAGACAAACTATCAGAACTTGCTGAAGTTCTCTTAGAGAAAGAAGTGATTTTTAAGGATAACCTCGAAAAAATATTCGGTAAACGTCCCTTTGAAAAAGTACAAACTGAAGAAACAGAAGTAAAGGAAGATAAAAACACGGAAGAATAGTACATTATCATTAAGATTTTTTATATTTGGAAAACTCTCAACTCAAAAAGGTTAATAGCAAATACCTGAATGAATCTTTTTAAGAAAATTTTCGGATCAAAATCAAAACGATCTGAAAACGAAATAAAGTCTGATGACCGTGGTAAATACATGCCCGAACTTAAATTGCCAATAGACGAAAAATTTACCATAAATTTTAAAGCTAATGGTGGTAAATTCCTTTATTGCGATGACTTAAATGAAGTTTTTCAAAACTACAGTAACATAGTTCAAGAAAATTCTTGGGAAGAAAAACAAGTATTGATTATTGACGACCATCTTTTAGAAAAGTTCAAGTCCTGTAATATCAATGCTACCAAAAAAACTAGTAAAGCTACCTACTTTTTTACAACATGTGAAAATTTAATTGCCACAGATGGATCTTTATTAATTAGCTCAAATCAAATTGCCACAAAAAAGCTACCAGAACTCCCTTTTAATTTTATTGTATTTGCTACTACAAGCCAAATAGTTGACAATATTGGCGAAGGGCTTCGTGGTATAAAATCTAAGAATCGGCAACACATCCCCACTAACATAACTACAATTAAGCATTTCAAATCTGGAGAAGACAAAGATTTTTTAAGCTATGGCAGTAGCGCAAAAAACTTATATTTGCTACTGTTAGAGGATTTATAATTTAAGCAGATTTAGAAAATGAAAGACATGTTATTGCGATCTCTATCTGGTTTGCTCTATGTAGTTTTATTGGTAATTGCGCTCACGCTTAATACACCTCATGCTTTTACAATTCTTTTCTTTGTTTTTGGTTTACTTTCGCTTTACGAATTCAATAAACTAATTCAGCTAAAAAGCGGTATACCTTATTTTATTTTTATCATTTTATATCTCGTTTTTGGGTATTGGCAAATGGTACTAGATGCAGATACTGGGCTAGATGAAGCCATCCAAATACTCACAGTAATTACAATTTTTGTAAATCTGTTTTTGATTAAAGATTTGTTTTCACGTAAAACCATTCCACTTTTTGTAACCAAACGTTTTATTATTACCACATTTTACCTTTCCAGTGGTTTTGTTTTTGCAATACTGATAGCAAACGTTTTTAGCCCCAAAATTCTCTTAGGTTGTTTTGTTCTAGTTTGGGTTAATGATTCATTCGCCTATTTAGTTGGGAAAAATTTTGGACGACAAAAATTATTTGAAAAAATATCTCCTAAGAAAACAGTAGAAGGGTTTCTTGGTGGCTTATTTTTTGCTTGCATCGCTAGCTATTTTATAGCCAATTACACGGCAACACTCAACTTTACAAATTGGTTAATGTTGAGTATTACAGTGGCTGTATTTGGTACCCTAGGAGATTTAATCGAGTCTAAATTTAAACGCCAAGCTAAAGTAAAGGACAGCGGTGCCATCATGCCAGGACACGGGGGATTGCTCGACCGTTTAGACAGTATCATTTTTGCTTCACCTTTTATTTATTTATTTTTAAGAATTTTACACTATGTTTCATAAAGAAGGCCATAAAATAATTCTCTTTACGCTTATAATCGTTGTTGCTTGCTTTTTGTTGGCAGATAGTTATATATCCATATTTTGGTTGCGCACCTTAATACTGGTTGCGCTCTTAATATTTTTAATTTTAATTCTACAATTCTTTAGAAACCCTAAACGCCATACGCAACAAAATGATGATACCGTAGTATCGCCTGTAGATGGTAAAGTTGTAGTAATCGAGGAAGTGTTTGAGAAAGAATATTTTAACGAAAAACGCTTACAGGTAAGTGTTTTTATGTCTCCTTTAAATGTTCATGTTACCAGATACCCAATTAGTGGAAACGTAATTTTTAGTAAGTACCATCCAGGAAAGTATTTAGTAGCATGGCACCCAAAAGCAAGTGAAGAAAACGAGCGTACTACCGTTGTGGTAGAGAACAAAGTATATGGAAAGGTGTTATACCGCCAAATAGCGGGAGCTCTTGCTAAGCGTATTGTAAATTATGCTAAAGTAAACGACAATGCATCTCAAGGCGCAGATTCTGGTTTTATTAAATTTGGGTCTAGGGTAGATTTATTTTTGCCCTTAGATACTAATATAAAAGTAGAATTAAATCAGAAAGTAAGAGGCGGCGAAACTGTTATAGCCCAAGTGTAATGACTAATGAAGATTTAGATAAAGAATTTGAAGAAGCGGTAGCTAGGGTTAATGCACATAAAGAACCGTTTCCTGCAGATACACTTTTAAAACTCTATGCTTACTACAAAAAAGCTACAAACGACTACGGCAGACCAAGAAGCAGAGAAGCCCTTATAAATGCTTTTAAAACCAATGCGCTTTTTCAAGTAAAAAACTTAACTGAGGAAGAGGCTAAAAGAAATTATATAGACCTTGTAAATAAATACTTTCTATATAGAGAATAACTGTTCTTTTACAGGAAGCACTTTTTTACACATAGCTTACAATTTGGAGGACACTTAATTCAAATAGCCCCTCAACTTGGTTTTGTAATATTTTAACCCCTTCGTTTAATGTTGGATATAAGTCATTTAAACGACGCATATCCTAAGTTAAACAAAAGCCCTACCCCAAACTAGCCAAACTAGCTTTTAACGTTTCAATCTTAGCTAAAGCATCAGCTTCCTTTTTCTTTTCGCTTGCCACCACTAGCTCAGGGGCATTGTTTACAAAACGCTCGTTAGATAATTTTTTCTGTACAGACTTTAAGAAACCTTCGGTATAATTTAACTCGTCGGTAAGTTTTTTAATCTCAGCTTCAACATCAATAGCGCCCGCCATTGGTATAAAATACTCGTTAGATTTTACACGATAGGTTAATGCACCTTCAATAGCTTCAGAAACATATGCAATATCTTCTAGGTTCCCTAGTTTCTTGATAACGGCATCAAAAGTATTGGCAATATTTTCATTATTGATTACAGATAATGCAATAGTGTCTTTAAACGCAATATTCTTTTCTTTTCTAATGGTTCTAATCCCAGAAATCACATCGGCAGCGAAATCGAATTCAGAAATTAAACTTTCGTTAGTAGATTTCAACTCAGGCCATTTAGCCACTATTAAGGCTTCTTCTGGTGTTCTTTCAGAAATTAACTGCCATATTTCTTCAGTAATAAATGGCATAAACGGATGCAAAATCTTTAAATTATCTTCTAGTAGACTTATAACTGCATTGTAAGTTTTAGCATCAATTGGTTGTTGATAGGCTGGTTTTACAATTTCTAGTAACCATCCACAAAAATCATCATAAATCAATTTGTAAATAGCCATGATAGCATCGCTTAAACGGTATTTACTAAAATGATCTTCTATTTCTGTTAAAGCTTTTTGGAACTTAGCTTCATACCAATCTAATGCTATTTTACTAGATTGTGGTTGCTCAATGGTTTCTGATACCTCCCATAAAGTGGTTAGGTAAAATGCACTCCAAATTTTGTTGCCAAGTCCTTTTCCTTGTTGGCAAAGTGCTTCATCAAATAACAAATCATTACCCGCAGCTGCGCTTAATAGTAATCCAACACGCACTCCTCCAGCGCCGTATGCTTGAATAAGTTTTAAAGCATCAGGAGAGTTTCCTAGAGATTTACTCATTTTACGACGTTGCTTATCACGTACTAAACCTGTTAAATACACATTTTTAAAAGGCTTATCGTTCTTGTACTCATATCCAGCAATTATCATACGTGCTACCCAGAAAAACAGAATATCTGGTCCTGTTACCAAATCGTTGGTTGGGTAATAGTACTTTATGTCGTCGTTTTCAGGATTTCTAATACCATCAAACACACTCATTGGCCATAACCAAGAGGAAAACCAAGTATCCAGTGCATCTGTTTCTTGAGTTAAATCTGACGCTTTAAGCTCAAAGTTCGATGTTTTTTCTTGTGCTAACTTTACAGCGCTTTCAATGTTTTCGGCTACTACAAAGTCTTCTTTCCCATCGCCGTAATAATATGCTGGGATTTGTTGCCCCCATAATAACTGACGAGAAATATTCCAATCGCGAATATTCTCCATCCAATGGCGGTAGGTATTTTCAAACTTCTTTGGAAATAATTGAATGTCATTATCATCATCTAAAACCGCTTTAATCGCAGGTTTTACCAAATCTTCCATTTTTAGAAACCACTGATCTGATAACCTTGGTTCTATGATGGCTTTGGTTCTTTCTGAAATACCAACGCGATTATTATGATCTTCAATTTTAGAAATTAAATCAAGACTCTCAAGCTCTTTTACAATAGCCTTTCTAACCTCAAAACGGTCTTTACCTTGGTAATGTAAGCCATAACTATTTAATGTAGCATCTTCGTTAAAGATATCTACCACTTCTAAATTATGCTTGTCCCCTAAAACCTTATCATTTTCGTCATGCGCAGGTGTTACTTTTAAACATCCTGTACCAAATTCCAAATCTACATACTCATCTTCTATAATAGGAATTACACGATTGCAAATAGGCACAATCGCTTTTTTGCCTTTTAAATGTGTATAACGTTCATCACTAGGATTGATACAAATAGCTGTGTCTCCTAAAATGGTCTCTGGCCGTGTTGTAGCTATAGTAAGTACTTCATCTGAACCTTCTATCTTGTAGTTTACATGGTATAATTTACCCTGTTTATCAATATATTCTACTTCTTCATCAGACAAAGTGGTTTTTGCCTCTGGATCCCAATTTACCATACGATAACCACGATAAATCAAGCCTTTTTTGTGCAAATCCACAAAAACTTTAATTACTGCTTCTGACATATCGTCATCCATAGTAAACTTAGTACGATCCCAGTCGCAAGAACAGCCTAATTTTTTAAGTTGCTCTAAAATCACACCTCCATATTCATGGGTCCATTCCCAAGCATGCTTTAAAAACTCCTCTCGAGTTAAGTCGTTTTTATCAATACCTTGCTCCTTTAATTTTGCCACAACTTTAGCTTCTGTGGCAATAGAGGCATGATCTGTACCAGGTACCCAACACGCATTTTTTCCTAGCAAACGTGCCCTTCTAATCAATACATCTTGAATGGTATTATTAAGCATATGCCCCATGTGCAACACCCCGGTTACATTAGGTGGTGGAATTACTATAGTATAAGGCTCTCTTTCATCTGGTGTGGAATGAAAATAATTGTGTTTCATCCAGTAATCATACCACTTACCTTCTACCTTATTAGCATCGTATTTTGATGGGATTTGCATATTTTGGAACAGTTTTTGAACTTCAGAGTGCAAAAGTACTTATATTTCTCTTTCTGTGAAAGCTGATAGGAAAATGCCAAATGTTAAGATTACGGTAATTCGTCTATTATTTTTGCTGGTTGTAGAAAAAGTACCTATGTTTGAATTAAATAATAACCATTAAATACAAAAAGATGAAACAATTATTTACACTTTTATTTGTAGGGTTACTTAGCTTTTCACTCAATGCACAGGAAAAAGTTGCTAAAATTGAGTTTAAAGAAACTACCATAGATTATGGCACTATAGAAAAGGGTGCTGATGGTGTAAGAATTTTTGAATTTACTAATACAGGAAATGCGCCTTTAATCATATCTAAAGTAAGTTCTAGTTGTGGATGTACCATCCCTAAAAAGCCAGAAGATCCAATAATGCCGGGTAAAACTGGACAAATAGAAGTAAAATATGACACTAATAGAGTAAATCCTATTAGAAAAACCATTACAGTAATGTCTAATGCAGATACTCCAACTGTAGCGCTAAAAATTAAAGGTTTGGTTGTAGACCCTTCTAAGAACAACGTTTTAGAAAAGAAAAGTAAAAGTATGGTAGAACAATAAGTAGTTCTACATTCTCGAAATATTGGAAAACCTGAGCTTTGGCTTGGGTTTTTTTATGTGATAGATTTACCTTAGTTTTTTAATATAATTTTTGCAACTTTGCGCACTAATTGCAATAAGATGCCTTCAATATCTAAAAAAGGGCGAGATATGCCCGAATCACCAATACGTAAGCTTGTTCCTTTTGCTGAACAAGCTGAAGCTGATGGTAAATCTATTTACTATCTTAATATTGGACAACCAGATATAAAAACTCCAGAAATAGCATTAAAAGCTGTTAAGGATAATAATGTACAAATTTTATCGTATTCCCGTTCTGAAGGTTCTGATACCTATAGAAAAAAAATTGCAGATTATTATGCCTATCACAACATAAAAGTTTCCCACAAGGATATAATCGTGACTACAGGTGCAAGCGAGGCCATTGCTTTTATTTTTGGAAGTATTATGGATCCTGATGATGAAGTTATTATTTGCGAACCATTTTACGCCAATTACATTGCATTTGCAACTGCAGCGAGTGTAAAGGTAAAACCCATTGTTTCCAAGATGGAAGACAATTTTGCACTGCCTCCAATATCAGAATTTGAAAAACTGATTACATCCCGCACAAAAGCAATAATGATTTGTAATCCAGGAAATCCAACAGGTTACCTCTACTCAAAAGAAGAAATTGAGCAACTTGCTGCCTTGGTTAAAACGCACGACCTGTTTTTAATTTCTGATGAGGTTTACAGAGAATTTACCTATGATGGTAATACCCACTACTCCATTTTAGAGTTAGAAGGATTAGACAACCATACCATCATGATTGATAGTGTGTCTAAACGTTACAGCATGTGTGGTGCAAGAATTGGTTGTTTAGTTACTAGAAATGAAGAGATAAGGTACACAGTCTTAAAATTTGCCCAAGCACGGTTAAGCCCTCCAACTTATGCACAAATAGCCAGTGAAGCTGCTTTGAGCACTCCACAAAGCTATTTTGAAGATATAAAACACGAATACATAACGCGTAGAGACACTTTAATTTCTGAATTAAATAAAATTGAGGGAGTTAAAGTAGCAATTCCCAAAGGGGCGTTTTATTGTATTGCAGAGCTTCCAGTAAAAAATGCTGATAAATTTGCACAATGGCTTTTAGAATCTTTTAGTGTTAATAATGAAACTGTCATGGTAGCACCAGCAGAAGGCTTTTACTCTACCAAAGGTATTGGGGTAAACCAAATTAGGATAGCATACGTACTTAATAAACAACACTTAATTAAAGCTGTTAATATTATAAAAGAAGCTCTAAAAGTCTATAAAGATTAATGCAACTGCAGCATAACATATCCTTAAAAGCATACAATACGTTTGGTATTGATGAAGTTGCATCTCATTTCGTATCAGTTTCAGAATTAGATGAATTAAAAGCGGTTTTGTCTCTCAAAGACTATCCAGAAAAATTAATTTTGGGTGGTGGGAGTAATATGTTATTAACGCAACCTCAAGACAAACTCGTTATCCACATAAACCTAAAGGGTATATCTATTGAAAAAGAAGATGACAATCACGTTTATGTAAAAGCAAATGCGGGCGAGAACTGGCATGAATTTGTGCTTTGGTGTTTAAAGCACAATTTTGGTGGTCTAGAAAATTTATCACTAATACCTGGAAATGTTGGTACAGCTCCCATACAAAATATAGGTGCCTATGGGGTGGAATTAAAAGACACTTTTATATCGTGCAACGCTATCTCTACAGACACTTTAGAAACCATAACATTTACCAAAGAAGACTGTAAGTTTGGCTATAGGAATTCTATTTTTAAAAATGAAGCTAAAGGCAAATATGTTATTACTGCTGTAGTTTTTAAGTTAACAAAAGCACAACACAAACTGCGTGTAGATTATGGGGCCATAACGTCTGAACTAAGTACGCAAGGTATCAAAACCCCTACCATCCAGGATATTTCAAAAGCTGTTATAGCTATTAGGGAAAGTAAACTACCCAATCCTAAAGAGATTGGTAACAGCGGTAGTTTCTTTAAGAATCCAGTGATTTCAAAAACAGAATTTGAAGTATTGCAACAAAATTTCAAAAATATACCTAGTTATCCTGTTTCTGAAAACGAAGTAAAAGTACCGGCTGGATGGCTTATAGAAACATCAGGTTTTAAAGGCAAGCGTTTTGGTAATTTTGGTGTTCATAAAAAGCAGGCTTTAGTTTTAGTAAACTATGGAGGAGCTAAAGGTTCTGATATTTTAAAACTTTCTAAACTGATTCAAAAAACAGTTTTAAAACTGTTTGATATTTCCATTGAAGCAGAAGTAAATGTCCTGTAGTTTAAATAAATTTCTAACTTTGGCGTTAATCAGTACTCAATAATAACTTATTTATAAACCAACTTTACATTGATTTCAAATATTGAAAGGGAAATAGTTAGCTTATTAAAAAATAGTGACAAACGAGCTATATCTCTACTCTATGAAAATTATGCCGATGCGCTTTATGGCGTTATAAGAAAGGTAATTACTGATGAAGATACCGCTCAAGATGTATTGCAGGAAACGTTTGTGAAAATTTGGCGTTATGCAAAAAAATATGATGCATCTAAAGCAAAACTGTTTACTTGGCTTTACAGGATTGCATACAATACAGCTATTGATAAAACCAGATCTTTAAAGAATAAAACCGAGAAAGAAGTCCAAATTGAGAGTTCCAGCGTATATAAGATTACAACAAACGCTTTAAACCAAGATGTTTTAGACATAAAAAAACATTTAAGCACCTTGGATGAGAAGTATCAAATAGTGATAAATGCACTATTTTTTGAAGGAATGACGCAACAGGAAGCAAGTGATGAGCTTGATATCCCGTTGGGCACCATAAAATCGAGATTAAAAATTGGATTGCGAGAATTGAAAAAGATTTACAATCCTTAATAAAACCAAGTCATGAATGAAAAAATAACTACTTTTTTAAATTCAGGCCTTTTAGATAAATATCTAATGGGTACGACAACCGTTGCCGAGACGGAACAGGTTGAAACCTACATATCTAAATATCCTGAAGTACAAAATGCATACAATACCCTACAGTATAACTTAGAGATTGTTGCTAAAAGCAATGCTGTTGAAGCTCCTAAGCATGTTCTAAATAATATTTTACAAGAACTTGACAATGCTCCAGTAGTAACCCTTAACACAAAAGGTAAATACAAGAAATGGTATAAATTAAGTATTGCCGCTAGTGTTTCCGCTTTGTTGTTTGCCGCCACTACTCTTTATTTTTATAATCAAAATCAGAAGTTACAAAATGACACACTTGTTGTTGATGAAGAAATTTTTGATTTAAGAAGTGACATCGAAGAAAACAATAAAAAACTTGATGCCATTATGGAACAGTTTAGGCGTTTAAATGACCCTGAAACTTATAAATACATCATTCAAGGTAATGAGCGTGCCAGAGACCTCAAAACTGTGGCATACATTAATCCTAAGCAAAAAACATCTATGATAGATGTGGTTTCCCTGCCACAATTACCTGAAGAACAATGCTATCAAATTTGGGCAGATTTACAAGGTAAAATGGTTAGCTTAGGTATTTTAAGTGAAGCTGATAGACAACTTAAAAGGATTCCTTTCACTGAAAATGCCAGAGGTTTAAATATAACCATTGAACCAAAAGGCGGGAATGCCGTTGCATCTCTAGAAAATACAGTAGCAGAAATAAGCTTACAGTAACCATATTATAATTTTTATTAATGAAAAAGCCTCTTTCCAAATCAGGAAGAGGCTTTTTACTTGCTATTAATAACTCTTAGATTCAAGTTATTCTCTTTATGCCTTATCAAAAAAAGCTTTGTGTATTAATCCTGCTAATAGGGCACCTGCTATTGGAGCTAGCCAAAATAACCATAGTTGCGCAGTAAAATCTCCTCCAGCGAACAGGGCTTGACTTGTAGACCGTGCAGGGTTTACAGATGTATTAGAAATTGGAATACTTATTAAATGGATTAAGGTTAACGCCAAACCTATAGCAATCCCTGCAAATCCCTTAGGAGCCTTAGGATATGTACTTCCTAAAATGATTAACAAGAAAAATAAAGTAAGTACAAATTCTGTAACAAGTACAGAAATCATATTATAGCCACCCGGAGACAACTCGCCGTAACCGTTTGCAGCAAAGCCACCTATACCTGTAAAACCAGACTTGCCCGAAACAATAAGGTATAACACACCAGCAGCAGTAATAGCTCCGATAAGTTGAGCTGCAATATACCCTACCAAATGTTTGCCCTCAAATTTTCCTGCAGCCCATAAACCTAGAGAAACAGCAGGATTAAAATGCGCGCCTGAAACATGACCCACTGCATAAGCCATGGTTAGAACAGTTAAACCAAAGGCTAATGAGACTCCAAGAAGGCCAATACCAACTTCTGGAAAGGCAGCTGCATATATGGCACTACCACAACCACCAAAAACCAACCAGAAGGTTCCAAAAAATTCTGCTAATAATTTTTTCATAATGTTATATAGTTTAATTGATTAGTAATAAAAAAGTAGTTCATTGGTAATGAGACACCTAAAAAGCAGATAAGTCACACAACCATAATTATTAAGCCATATTACTTCGCGGTTTTTCCAAAACACGTATCTTTGCTGAAAATCATTTTCATGAAACTTCTTTTAATTACTTTAGTGTTGTTAGGTCTTGGTATTGCAGGAATAGCCATTAAAATATGGGCAAAAAAGGATGGGAAATTTGCAGGAACCTGCGCAAGTCAAAACCCTATGCTGAATCAAGAAGGGGAAGCTTGTGGTTTTTGTGGAAAAACACCAGATCAATTTAACGAATGTAACGAACCACAACATTCCTAATAGTTGATGACCACACTTGATATTGCCTTCTATGCGCTTATTGTAGTTGTCTTAATTCAAGTTTTTTTCTTCTTGCACATTTTTGGTAAACTTGCATTTAGCAACATAAAACGTACTACTAAAAATGTTAAAACACCTGTTTCTATAATTATTTGTGCTAAAAATGAAGCCGATAACCTTAGCGCATTTCTACCCTATATCATTGAACAAGACTATGTGGATTTTGAGATTGTCTTGATTAACGATGCTTCAAAAGACAATACTTTAAAAGTTATGAAAACTTTTTCTGAGGTGCATCAAAACATTAAAATTGTTGATGTTGAACCCGTCGAAACCTTTTGGGGAAACAAAAAATACCCATTAACCTTAGGTATAAAAGCAGCAAAGCACAACGTATTATTGTTTACAGACGCTGATTGTAAACCTGTATCAAAATACTGGGTTAGGGACATGGTTTCTAACTTTAATTCCAAAACCTCTATTGTTTTAGGTTACGGCGCATACACAAAAGTTAAAAACTCTTTACTCAACAAACTTATCAGGTTTGAAACGTTACACGCTGCTATGTGCTACCTGTCTTTTGCCAAACTTGGTATGCCATACATGGGAGTGGGTAGAAATCTGGCTTACACTAAAACACAGTTTTTTAAAGTAAACGGTTTCATGAAACATATGCGTATTCGTTCCGGCGATGATGATCTATTTGTTAATGAAGCTGCTACTCCAGACAATACCAGCATATGTATAACAGCAAGTAGTTTTACTACATCTAAACCAAAAACTTCTTTAAAAACATGGTTTAAACAAAAACGTAGGCATGTTTCAACCGCAAAACATTATAAATTAAATCATAAAATTACCTTAGGCTTACTTTATACATCTAGCTTTCTATTTTGGTTATTATCAATATTACTTTTGGCATTTTGGCACTTACCTGTTTTTGTTAGTGCTCTAATTTTAGCTAGAATAATCGTTATGATATCCATCTATGGGGTTTCGGCAAAAAAACTCAACGAAAAAGACTTAGTTTTACTTTTTCCATTTTTAGAAATCTTTTTAATTATTGCGCAATTGGCTATATTTATAAATAATATCATCTCAAAACCCAACTATTGGAAATAGAAGAAGCCATTTCCCGTGCCAAGAATAATGACCAAAAAGCCTTTAATTATTTATTGGATTTATATTGGGATGCTGTGTATGGCTTTCAGTTAAAACGTGTAAAGAATGAAAATGATGCCGAGGATATTACGATACAAACATTCTCTCGTGCTTTTGATAAAATAGATACTTTTAACGAGCAGTATAAGTTTAAAACTTGGTTAATTACCATTTCCAAGAATATACATATTGATTTAGTCCGAAAAGAAAAAAATTCTATTGAACGTGTTATTTCAAAAGACGACAGTAAAGCATATCAAATTCTAGATGAATCCCCTACTGTTGAAGATAAACTTATCACAGAACAAAATTTAGCCAAACTATTGAGAGATATTAAAAAACTAAAACCACATTACCAGAAGGTTATTAACTTAAGATACTTTCAAGAATTAAGCTACAAAGAAATTTCCAAGGAACTAGATGAGCCTATCAATAACGTAAAGGTTAAATTGTTGAGAGCAAAAAAATTACTTGCCGAGGTTATTACCAATAAAAATGATTAGAAATCTAAAAAACCTGGGACCTGGACTATTATTTGCAGGGGCAGCTATTGGCGTATCACATTTGGTACAATCCACCAGAGCTGGGGCCGATTTTGGTTTAGGACTTATCTGGGCATTAATGTTAGTTACACTATTTAAATATCCGTTCTTTCAATATGGCCCTAGATATGCAGCTGCAACCAACGAAAGCCTTCTGGATGGCTATAAAAAATTAGGAAAAGGCACTCTAATTGCCTACTACTTAATAACTCTGGGAACTATGTTTGTTATACAAATGGCTGTTACCATAGTTACGGCAGGTATAGCATCGTCTTTATTTTATGAATTCAAGCCATTTGAAATTGTAACGATTACCATTAATAGTGTACAGGCTTGGTCTATTATAATATTAGGTATTTGTATGGTATTGTTACTTCTGGGTAAATACAAATTATTGGACAATCTTATAAAAATTATAATAATTACACTATCCGTTAGTACAATTGTAGCTGTAGTAATGGCATTTTTTAATAATACTAGTGCGCTTTCGTTACAACAAATTTTACCTGAAAACAGTACTGAAATCGCTTTTTTAATTGCATTTATGGGCTGGATGCCTGGACCTTTAGACATATCTGTATGGCATTCATTATGGACATTAGAAAAACAAAAAAATCAAACGGAATTTTCCACTAAAGGGGCTCTTTTTGATTTTAATGTAGGTTATATCGGCACAATAGTATTAGGGATTGGTTTTGTACTTCTAGGTGCATTAGTAATGTTTAGTAGTGGAGAAACATTTAGTGGTTCTGCAGGCGTTTTTGCAGGCCAGCTAATAGATATGTATACAACAAGTTTAGGTAATTGGGCATACATTATTATTGGTATAGCAGCATTTACAACCATGTTTAGTACTACACTTACTACTCTTGATGCCTCTCCACGCTCTATGGATAGAACTTCTGAATTACTTCTGAATAAGAGTTTTAAAAAAGGCTATTTATTTTGGATAATTTTACTTTCATTAGGTACAATCTACATATTCTTGTTTTTAGCATCCGAAATGGGATTACTTATTAAAATCGCCACTATACTATCCTTTATCACTGCACCATTCTATGCCATCATTAATTATATACTAATTTCAGGAACACACACACCTAAAGAATGGAGACCCTCAATAATACTACACGTTTTGAGCTGGTTTGGAATTCTTTTTTTAATAGGATTTAGCATATGGTACCTTACTACTTTATAAAGAAGATTTAATAGAATACTTCGTATCTTTGCAATTCAATTTTTTTTGATGGAAAAGCAAGCAATTTCTAATATTATACCAGAGCGCCAAGCAAAACCAAAATGGTTACGTGTAAAGCTACCAACTGGTAAAAAATATACAGAGTTAAGAGGATTAGTAGATAAGTACAAACTAAATACTATTTGTACTTCTGGAAGCTGTCCCAATATGGGTGAGTGCTGGGGAGAAGGCACGGCTACCTTTATGATATTAGGTAATATTTGCACACGTTCTTGTGGTTTTTGTGGTGTTAAAACTGGAAGGCCAGAAACTGTAGATTGGGACGAACCTGAGAAAGTAGCCCGTTCTATAAAAATAATGAACATAAAACATGCTGTACTAACTAGTGTTGATAGAGATGACCTTAAAGATATGGGAAGTATCATGTGGGCAGAAACGGTTAATGCAGTAAGAAGAATGAACCCTGAAACTACTCTAGAAACACTTATTCCAGATTTTCAGGGTATAGAGAAACATATTGACCGTATAATTAATGTGGCTCCAGAAGTTGTTTCCCATAATATAGAAACCGTGAGAAGGTTAACACGCGAAGTACGCATACAAGCCAAGTATGATAGAAGTATGGGGGTTTTAAAATACCTAAAGCAGCAAGGGCAGCGAAGAACCAAGTCTGGAATTATGTTAGGTTTAGGAGAAACAAAAGAAGAAGTAATTGAGACACTTCATGATTTAAAGGATAATGATGTTGATGTAGTTACTATTGGTCAATATTTACAACCAAGTAAAAAACACCTACCCGTAAAACGTTTTGTTAATCCAGATGAATTTGATGAATACAAAGAAATAGGTCTGGATTTAGGCTTCAGACATGTTGAAAGTAGTGCCCTAGTGCGTTCATCATATAAAGCTCAAAAGCATATAAACTAAATAAATATGTAATTTATCGATAAAAATGTGTATTTTGTCGAATAATTATTTATATTTGACGACCTATTGTATTTAAAATGTCCCAAATAAAACGATACACATTTATTGTTCTGATGTTATTATCCATCAGTTTATTCTCTCAAAATACCATTGAGAAGGATCCTGAAATTATTCAAAACAATATAGATTACCGAATTGAACAATCTCAAAAGAATATTGAAAGCTTCAATTACTTTGAAGCTCAAAAAATACTTGATGAGGCTTTAGAACTTGCTCAAAATTCAGATAACAAGAAAAGCATTGGGCTTATTCAATCCATAAAAGGTAAGTTACATTTAATTATAGAGGAAGAAGACGTTGCCATAAAAGCACTTACTTCTGCTGTAGAAATGCAGCGTATCATCAATGATAATAAGAATCTTGGTAGATCCTATAAAACTTTTGGAGATGTTTATATGGCCAAGAACAACGTTTACCAAGCATTAGATTCCTATCGTGCGGCAAAATCTAAATTTCAGGAAGAAGAAATGGATACCGAACTAGCCGAAACCCTATTGGCAGAAGGTAATGCTTACTTAGAACTTAAAAATTACAGAAAAGCTAGAGAGCTTACTGAACAGGCAGTAGCTTTGGCAAGAAAAGAGGAACTTAATAGCACTCTAAGTAATGCTTTGGTTAATCATGGAAAAATCCATAATATTCTTAACGAACACCCAAAAGCTTTAAATTTTGCTAAAGAAGGTCTAGAAATAGCAAAATCTAACGGTTTAAAATCCATTCAAAACAAAGGGCTTCTAGTACTAAGCAATATTTATGAAAGTACAAACAACTACGAATTAGCTACTACCTACCTAAAAGCCCATATAAAACTGTCAGACTCTTTAAGAGCAGTAAAAAGAGCGAATCTATCTCCTGAAAAAAGAATTAAGTTTTTAATTAACGATCAAATTGAAAACAACAAAAAACAACAGGCTGAATTAGAAGAAGCCAACAATAAAAATGATTTAAGTACCTTAATTTCCATTCTCAGTGTAGCACTTATTACTATTCTATCATTACTCACGCTTTCGCTTTATAAGAATAATAACATAAGGTTGAAAACCAACAATATGCTACATAAGAAAAATAATGAGCTTATTGTTGCTAAAGAAAAAGCCGAATTGGCCTCTAAAACAAAAGCCAATTTCCTGTCAACTGTAACCCATGAGTTAAGAACACCGCTTTACGCCGTAACTGGCTTAAGTAATATGCTGCTTGATGAAAACCCCAAACCTGAACAAATTCAGCACTTAAAATCCTTGAAGTTTTCGGGGGATTATTTGTTGACTTTTATAAATGATATCCTTCAAATAAATAAAATTGAAGCAAACAAGGTTGAAGTAGAGCCAGAACCGTTCAATCTAAAAAAGAAAATCAACAACATCATACTAGCGTTAAATAATTCAGCACTAGATAACAACATTACTATTCATTTTGAATACGATAAAGATTTACCAGAAAACTTTGTTGCAGACCAATTAAAGATTTCCCAAATACTCATAAACCTCATAGGAAACTCCATCAAGTTTACAAAAGATGGAGACATTTGGATTAGAATATATAAAATAGGCCAAGAAAATGACATTTATAACCTTCGATTTGAAGTTGAAGACAACGGTATAGGCATTACCAAAGAGAAGCAAGACAATATGTTTGAAAGTTTTTCTCAAGGCTCCATACAAATTAATCGTAAATACGGTGGCACAGGATTGGGGCTTTCTATTGTAAAAGGTTTAATAGAAATATTAAAAGGAAAAATTTATTTACAAAGTGAATTAGGGAAAGGCACTACCTTCTTCTTCGAAATTCCTCTAGAATATAACGAGGCAAAAGAAAAATTAGCTGATGACGATATCAAAAAACTTGATAAAAAACCTGATATTGATTTAAGTTCAGTTAAAATTTTAGTAGTCGAAGACAACAAAATCAACCAAATGATTACTAAGAAGATATTAACCAAAATGGAGCTTGCTTGTGATGTTGTAGACAACGGAGAATCTGCGGTTGATATGATAAAAACCAATAAGTACGACATCATTCTAATGGATATCCATATGCCTGGAATTAGCGGTATTGAGGCTACAAAAATTGTTAGGACTTTTGATAAAGAATTAACCATTTTTGCGCTTACAGCTGTAACCATAGAAGATAAAATGCATGAGTTTGAAGAAGCAGGATTTACTGATATTATCCCTAAACCTTTCAAGCAAGAAGAATTTGAGAAAAAACTATTCAATGCATTATCAAACAAAAAATCAGCTACTGCTTAATATTTATCGATAAAGGTCTTTATCAAATTATCAAACATCTTATTTTTATCTATTTTTACCCTTATTGGTAAATAATATAGTTTATCCTCTAAGGACTTATAATGCTTTAAACGCATAAAATCTTTCTCTGTGGTAAGTATTGTTGTTTTAGATTCTAAATTAGAGATATCTTTATTTGAAAATTCATAATGATCTTTAAAGTTTAAATGCTCAAAATTTAAGTTTTTAGATTTTAAAAAGTTTACCATTGGTGTAGCATTGGCAATACCTGTTACCAGCACAAAATCCCTTAAATCCATTAAATGCATCTTAGCCTTATTTGAAAATATCTCATCTGAATAAGAAATAGAACTAAAAAACACATACTGTTCTTTATTAGCATTAATCTGTTTTAAGAAAAAAGATTTGTCCTCTTCCCTTAAATCTAAAGGACACTTTGTTACGACGATAATATCTGCACGTTTAGCACCACTTCTCGGTTCTCTTAAATCTCCCGTAGGTAATACAATGTCTTTAAAATATGGTTTTTGGTATGTAGTTAGCATAATATTAAATCCAGCTTTTACTTTTCTATGCTGAAATGCATCATCTAGAAGCACTACTTCAGGAGGCTTGGTATGTTGTAATAGTTGTGAAATACCATTAATGCGATTACCATCTACAGCAACCATAACTTGCTTTCCAAATTTGTTGTAGAATTGATAGGGTTCATCCCCAATATCTTCAGAAGTCGTGCTTTCATTAGCTAATAAAAACCCCTTTGTTTTTCGCTTGTACCCCCTACTAAGCGTTGCTGTTTTATGGTCATCCTTTAAAAGCCGAATTAAATATTCAATCATTGGTGTTTTACCCGTTCCACCAACACTTAAATTACCCACACAAATTACTGGGATAGAAAAAGACGTAGATGTCTTAATTCCAATATCATAAAATATATTCCGTAACCAAGTTATTAGGTAGTACATAGGAACTACTGGAATTAATATTTTTCTTAGGAGCTTCATAACAACGAATGTAATTATTTTATCTTTGATACTAAATACAAACCGTATGATTATACAAGATGTTATAAACCATTTAGAGACACTTGCGCCTTTAACTTATGCTGAAGATTTTGATAATGTAGGGCTTTTAGTGGGAGACAAAACGGCAAATTTAAAAGGTGTTTTGGTAACGTTAGATACTCTAGAAAGTGTTGTTGATGAAGCAATCGCAAAAGATTGCAATCTTATAGTAAGCTTCCATCCCATTATTTTTAAAGGTCTTAAAAAGCTAAATGGCAATACTTATGTAGAACGTGTAGTTATGAAAGCTATAAAGCACGACATAGCAATTTACAGTATACACACAGCATTGGATAATACTTATCTAGGTGTTAACGATATGATTTGCAATCAGCTTGAATTAGAAAATAAACAAATTTTGATACCGCAAAATGGTACCATAAAAAAATTAACGACCTATGTTCCAAAAAATGAAGCTGAAGCATTGAGAACTGCTCTTTTTAATGCAGGTGCGGGTAGTATTGGAAATTACGATAACTGTAGTTTTAATACAGATGGGTATGGTACCTTTAAAGGCAACGAAGCGTCATCCCCAACCATCGGAAATAAAAATGAAACCCATACAGAAGCAGAAACCAAAGTTACTGTAACATTTGCTAAACACCTTGAGGGAAAGGTGTTAAAAACACTTTTCAGTTCACATTCCTACGAAGAAGTAGCTTATGAAATTGTGACTATTGAAAACAAAAACCAACATATAGGTATGGGTATGATTGGAGAGTTGGCACATCCCTTTTCTGAAACAGATTTCCTGAGTCATCTTAAAACCAAAATGCACACAGGTTGTATCCGCCATTCCAGGTTTTTAAATAAAACCATTAAAAAAGTAGCAGTGTTGGGAGGCTCTGGAAGTTTCGCCATAAATGCAGCAAAAGCTATGGGAGCAGATGCTTTTGTTACGGCAGACTTAAAATATCACGACTTTTTCTCTGCTGAAAACTCCATTCTTCTGGCAGACATTGGACATTATGAAAGTGAACAATTCACAAAAACACTTTTAGTAGAGTATCTTACAAAAAAAATTACTAATTTTGCAATCATTTTATCAAACACAGACACCAATCCTGTTAAGTATTTTTAAAGTATGGCTAAAAAGAAAGAAGTTAGTGTAGAAGAGCGTTTAAGAGCACTTTACGATTTACAACTTATAGACTCTCGTATTGACGAAATAAGAAATGTTAGAGGAGAGTTACCTTTAGAAGTAAGAGATTTAGAAGATGAAGTAGCTGGACTAAACATCAGGTTAGAAAAGTTAGTAAACGACCTTGCTACAATTGATAGTGATATTTCTTCAAGAAAAAATTTAATTGAAGAGTCTAAAGCGCTCATCAAAAAATACGGAGAGCAACAAAAAAATGTTAGAAATAACAGGGAATTTAACTCTCTTTCTAAAGAAGTTGAGTTTCAAGAGTTAGAAATTCAATTGGCTGAAAAGCACATCAAAGAATTTAAAGCTCAAATAGAGCAAAAGAAAGAAGTAATAGCTACTACCAAAGACCAGCTTAAAGAACGTGAAACACATCTAAAGCATAAAAAAGGAGAGCTAGATGCTATATTAGCCGAAACCGAAAAAGAAGAGCAAGCACTGCTTGGTAAATCAGAAGAATACAAAACCCAAATAGAAGATCGTTTGGTTGCTGCGTATGACAGAATACGTAAAAATGTAAAAAATGGTTTGGCTGTTGTGCCTATAGAAAGAGGTGCTTCTGGTGGTTCTTTCTTTACCATCCCTCCACAAATACAAGTAGAAATTGCATCACGTACCAAGGTAATTACTGATGAGCACAGTGGAAGAATTTTGGTAGATGCAGTTTTAGCAGAAGAGCAAAAAGCTAAAATGGAAAAACTATTTGCAAAACTGTAAATAGTAAAACACTATAAATTGTAAAGCCTTCATTAACACGTGAAGGCTTTTTTATGTCCAATATTTAAGAATCTTAATAGTAGTTTTACACTTCCACAATAGTAAAGCAAAGCTCTTAATGCTGAACAATAATTGTTTCTGATTATTATTTAAAACAACTTTCTCATTTTAAAATTTAAGGTTTCTTATTTTTATACGTCTATTAGAAAAAGAAAAACAATGAAAAACTACATTACCCTCTTAATTATAGCTCTAGCTTTTAGTTGCCAAAACACAGCACAAAGCAATGATAAACAAAAGGCTGTTATAAATGCTACACCAGTCGAAGTCCCTTTAGAAAAAGGAAAGGCTAAAGCCTATTTTGCCAGTGGTTGCTTTTGGTGTGTTGAAGCAGTTTACGAGAGCATAAAAGGTGTTGATGAAGTAATAAATGGATATTCTGGTGGCCATACAGATAATCCAACCTATAATGCCAGTAATACTGGTCGAACAGGACATGCTGAAGCCGTTGAAGTAATATACGATCCTAAAGTAGTAAGTTTCTCTACATTAGTTGATGCTTATTTCGCATCGCAAAATCCTACACAAGTAAACGGACAAGGACCAGATAGGGGATCGCAGTACCGTTCCATCATCTTTTATCAAAATGATGCACAAAAGGCAGTTATTCTCGAGAAAAAAGAAGCTCTTGCTAAACAGCTAGATGCTAAAATTGCAGCCGAAATATATCCTTTCCAAAAGTTTTGGGTTGCTGAAGACTACCATCAAAACTATGAAAGACTTCATCCTAATAATAGTTATATCCGTAACGTATCCATACCAAGACTAAAACGATTTCAGTCTAAGTTCCCAGAAGAATTACTGAAAGAAAAACACTAGTTACCTGAGTTCGATATAAATATCAGTAAATAAACCACTATGAATTTGAAATCCATAGTTTTAGATAAAAGAATGAAATTCTTTTAAAGTAGCTTATCATTCCGAATGAGGTACGAAGCGGAATCTAATAGTTTTGAATCTATAATGAGATTTCTCACTACGTTCGAAACGACTGTTAGTACACAAAATGTTTAAGGAAACAAAAAACTACAATGCAATTCCAAGGTTTAGGCTTTTAATAGAAATAAAATCCTAAAAAAATCATTTAGGATATTTTTCTTTGATATCTCGCACCAATCCTTCTAAACCATTTATTTTTAATTCATATACCTGCCTAAGCATATTACCTAGTTTTCCTTTAGGAAACCCTTTACCATGGTACCAGACCACGTAATATTCTGGCAAATCAATTAAATAGCGGTCTTTATATTTACCGTAAGGCATTTTAGTGTGAGCGAGGTCTATTAAGAATTGTTTATCTGGTAACATAATTTAGTCTGTAGACTTAAAATAATCTAATATTTTCAACTCCTTTTTAATAAATACCTCCCATTGTAACTGCACTTCCATATTTCTGGAGAAGTCAGTCTCAGCATCATATTTATCCTGAAACGCAGCAAGTTCTTTATTGATATTTTTATGTGTCTCCCTTAAACGCTTAGCAACATCATTAGTAGTTTTCAGTAAACTTATACGCTTTCTAAATTTTCGAGCAAACAATTCTGTGATATCAAAATGTAATTGTTCATGTCCCAATACATGATCGTTTACACTTTCAGGTTTATACCAAGATTGGTCTGGATAGAAATGAGCATGAACTTCTGTAGAGAAACTAATAACACGTGTATCACTCTCTCGGATTGAAAAACCAAAAGTAATACCAGAAGCTGTTGTTGCAACTGCATTTACATTGTACTTAGGTTTTGCTTTAAAATCGTTCCAAGTTAAACGATATGTATCTTTCCAAGACATTACTGGCTCTTCTTTTTTCTGAACAAACAGCAACACGCATATTATTAAAACAACCTTATACACTGTGGAAAGTTTATAAGTAAACGTAAATATAGTAGCCTTATTGCTTTAACTCTACTACCTTAAGATTATCGTACTTAACAAGATAAACTGCGTCGTTATAAAAACCACCAAACATTTTCTTTTTATAAGCAAACTTGTTTTCAACATATGCTGTTAGTGGTGCTTCATTAACAGACATAAACAAGTCTTCGGATGTTACTATTCTTAGTACGACATCCATAGTTAAATCAAATCCTTTTACAGCCCGTCTACCAGGAGTTACATTATAACTATTTTTATAATGCTTAATAAAAGTATTCTGTCCATCTTCACTATATGGCTTTGAGGATGTTGCAAATGTAAATTGTAGTTTAGAGAGATGTGTATTATTTACCTCATCGCCTTCAAAAGCACCATTAAATCTGGTAGTAACTAATACAATTTCAGATTTTTCCACTTCTGGTTTTTCTGGATCAACCTTTAAATTCAAGGCGGCTAAAATACTTGTAGCACCAGAGATAAAACTTTCATTTTGCGTTTCTAAAAATACTACATTCTTTCCTGGTTTTAATACCGTTTCAATGTCTTCTTTAGTAACAAAATATTCATCTTTGCCTTCCTTATTTTTTCTAGAATACACAATGGTACTAGCATTAAATTCGCGTTTTAAAGCGTTTGCTACGGACACGTTTTTAGAATCAGCAATTATGATAATATTCTTGGGTAAACTATCACGTTTCACATAATTGACAATCTTCACTTTTAGCAAATCATCAGAAGGTCTGGATTGGAATACATTATCATAAAGCTGTAGTTTTGTACCTATTGGAGATACTACAGGAACATGGTATTGTTTTAATGCATTAGAAACAATATTAAAATTCTTTGTAGTAAGTGGACCAATTACAGCATCAACGTTTTCAAAGTCGTTTTCTAATAATATCCTAGACACAGCTGTATTTTGATATTTAGTATCATATACGTCTAAAGTTATAGAAACCCCAAGTTTCTTTAGAGAATCTATCGCAACCAAAACACCAGAATAAAAATCCAGAGAGGCATCCAAATAGGGATCTTTCTCAATACTTTTTTTTGTTCCAGATATAGAGTCAAAATCAACACGATTCAATCTAAAGGGTAACATCAAAGCAATGCGCTTGGTATTAAAATCCTTTATATTATTTACCAGATTGGTTGTATTTGCATCTTCATCAATTACACCTTCAGCATCCGTAAGCGGAACCTTTAATATCATTCCTGCTTTTAAACCACTTTCTGCTAAGCCCGGATTCAATGCTTCCAATTCGTGTTGCTCTAAACCTAACTTAAGTTTTAAACGGTAAAATCCTTCTTTAGGTAAAACTTTATAATAACTGTATTGCTCATCAATTGCTTTCTCCTCTGTCTTTTCAATATTAGGCACCTTAATTTCTTGCCCCTCTTGCAATACCTCCCCCATATCTGGGTTAATAGTTTCTAACTCAGCAACAGTAATTCCAAATTTATAGGCTATACGCCATTTTCCTTCTTTAGGAAGCACTGTATATGTTTTATAAGCATCAACTGCTTCTTCAACCTTAATTATTTTAAAAATTGGTATTTGTAGCTTATCCCCTTTTTGTAAATTATTGGCATATAGAAACGTATTGTATTTTTTTATATCCTCAATCTCTACGCCATACTTTTGCGATATTCCAAATAGCGTTTCCTTACGTTTAGTTTTGTGCTTTTTAAACCCCTGTAATTCTTTGGTTTCTGTAACCTTTGGTTTTTTAGCTTTAGAAATTGGGATTATTAAAATAGTATTAGGTTTCAATCCCTTTTTGGCATCAGGATTTAAACCATAAATATCAAAAGGTGTAACATAATACCGCTTAGCAATATCCTCGATAGTTTCTCCTTTTTTAACCTGATGCGTACTATAGTTTTGGGCATTAACAGATGCTATTCCAAAAAATAATGAAATAATCAGGACTAATAAAAATCTATGCATTGTATTGTTTATTTAATAGCTAACCTATATTAAATAGCTTATATACGTTATTTATTGTGTAAAAAGATTAACCTTTTTAATTTATTATTACATATAGCATGCCAAATTCTTATATGGGCGTTATCCTCCTTTGGTCGGGTCGGGCTTGCCTACCGGCAGGCTTTTCTTTGCAAGTCCTAACGCAGTTCAATCAGCAACTATTAGTTAAAAAACCAAAATATTAGGTATTCCAGTTACAAGTGAACTACTCCCACTCTATGGTGGCAGGAGGTTTAGAACTTATATCGTAAACTACCCTATTTACACCTTTTACCTTATTAATAATTTCATTTGATGTTTTTTGAAGGAATTCATAGGGTAAGTTTACCCAATCGGCTGTCATACCATCTGTACTCTCAACAGCTCTTAAGGCCACACATTTTTCGTAAGTACGCTCGTCCCCCATAACACCAACACTATTTACTGGTAATAGCATAGCTCCAGCCTGCCACACTTTATCATACAAACCCCATTCTTTTAGGCCTTTTATAAAAATATAATCCACTTCTTGAAGCATTTTAACTTTTTCAGCGGTTATATCTCCTAAAATCCTAATACCCAAACCAGGTCCAGGGAATGGATGGCGCCCCAACAATTCAGGATAAATCCCTAGTGTAGCCCCTACACGCCTTACCTCATCCTTAAAAATAGCCCTTAACGGTTCTACTATTTTTAGTTTCATAAAATCAGGTAAGCCTCCCACATTATGATGGCTTTTTATAGTTGCCGATGGCCCCCCAGTAGCCGAAACACTTTCTATAACATCAGGATATATAGTACCTTGTGCTAACCATTTCACATCTTCAAGTTTATGTGCCTCGTCATCAAACACTTCAATAAAGGCATTACCGATAGCTTTTCGCTTTTTCTCTGGATCTTCAATATCTTTCAATGCAGCTAGAAATCGTTCTGAGGCATCAACCCCTTTAACGTTAAGTCCCATACCCTCGTACTGGTTTAAAACGCTTTCAAATTCATTTTTACGCAGTAAGCCGTTATTCACAAAAATACAGTACAAGTTTTTACCAATAGCTTTGTTTAATAAAACAGCAGCTACAGTAGAATCTACACCTCCAGACAAGCCTAAAACAACTTTGTCGCTACCAACTTTTTCCTGAATGGCTTCAACAGTTTCTTCTACAAAAGACTGCGGCGTCCAATCTTGATGCAAACCTGCTATGCTCACTAAAAAGTTTTCCAATAATTGCTTTCCATCAGTAGAATGGTATACTTCAGGGTGGAATTGAATAGCGTAAGTTTCTTCGCCATTAATTCTATACGCAGCATTCTCCACATCGTGTGTGCTAGCAATTAAAACCCCATTTTCAGGTAGTTTTTTAATTGTGTCTGAATGACTCATCCAAACCTGACTACCTGCATTCACATGCGCAAAAAATGGTTCACTTTCTTTAATAAAAGACAAATTTGCACGTCCGTATTCCCTAGTATTGGATGGTGCCACTTCCCCTCCTGAAAAATGCGCTAAATATTGAGCACCATAGCATACCGCCAAAACAGGCTTTTTACCTCTAATTTCAGATAAATCAGGATGTAGGGCATCTTCTCCTCTTACAGAGTTTGGACTGCCCGACAGAATCACTGCCTTGTACTCTTCTAAATTGTTTGGAATTTTATTAAACGGATGGATTTCGGAGTATATGTTGAGTTCTCTAACTCTACGCCCAATAAGCTGTGTGTATTGGCTCCCGAAGTCTAAAATTAGTACCTTATCATGTTGCATGCGCAAAAATAGGAATTGATTTTTTATTGGAAAGTTTGGGCAGTTTATTTTTTCAACAATTATTAAATATTATTTTTATTAAAAATAAATTAGTGCTCAATATGAAAAAGTTCATTTGTTCTACAGTTTTATTAATTATTCAATTTTACTTTCTACAGGCTCAAGACAAAACGCTTATTGACAGTTTAAAGCATGAACTTGAACAAAGAAAAACAGATGACTCTACAAAAATTAGCATCTTAATAAATCTCAATAAAAATCTTAAATACTCTAAACCTGAAGAAGCAAAAGCCTATGCTTTAAAAGGTATAGAAATCTCAAATAGAATTGATAATAAGTTTGGTATTGCTGCATGCAACATGCATATAGGCGATTATTTTTTAAACAAAAGTGAAAATGATTCTGCTTTACACTATTACGCCATTGCAAAAAGAAACTTTCAAGATATTTCATACACAAGAGGGTTAATATTTATTAATCATGCCATTTCTATTGTTAAAGAAACATCGGGGGACTTAGATGAAGCAATTGCTATTACCAAAGAAAATTTAAAACTAATTGAAGAAACCGAAGACGATGATGACCCTTCTAAAATTAAATTTATTGGATCACATCATGATGCGTTATCCATCCGTTATGCAGAAAAAGGCAACTACAAAATAGCCTTGAAAGAAGCTCTTAAAGCCTTAGAATGTTTTGAAAAAGTAAAAGACCCCAGAAGAGCTGGTGCCTTGGAGCAAATCGGTATCATTCAATCTACTCAAAAAAATTATGAGTCTGCACTAAAATATTATAAGCAAGCTGCGCAAATCTATGAGCAAGAACATCAGGAGTGGTCGCTAACTTATGTTAACACATCTTTAGGATCTACATATAAAAACTTAGACGATTACGTTAATGCAAAAAAACATTACGATTTAGCTATAAAATATGCTAAAGAATTTGAAGATAAATTTGCACTTTCTGATGCACTAAATGCTGTCGCGGAATTAGAAATAGAAAATGAAAACTATGCTAAAGCTAAAACACTTTTTCTAGAAGTTAAAACTATAGCAGAAGAAGAAAGTTATCAACTTAACTTAGCTAATGCACTTCACGGATTATCTAAAATTTCATATAAGAACAAAAACTACGGCACAGCACTAAAGTATAATTATGAAGCCATAGAACTTGCTAAACCCAACAACGCTCTTGCCTATCTAAAACGATTTTATCCTTACCGCGCTAAGATTCTACAAGCGCAAAACAAGCACAAAGAAGCTATAGTATACCTTGATGCATCCCGAGAAGTTAATGACAGTTTATATTCCATTACTAAAACACAACAAATTGAAGAGTTAAAAACAATATACGAAACCGAAAAAAAAGAACAACAAATAGCCTTACAGGAAGCAGAGATTAATTTATTAGAAAAAAAAGGAGAAGTCAATACGTTATACATCATCCTATTGGGACTAGGCTTATTATTAGCATTAATTGGTTTTTATGCCTTAAGACAAAAGTTGAAAAGAAGTAAAACCGAAAAAGAAAAACTAAATCTTGAACTTGATTATAAAAAGAAAGAATTAACTACTCATGCATTGCATTTAGCAAAGAAGAATGAACTTTTAGAAACCTTAAAACAGCAAGCTAAAACTTTTAAAACTTCTGAAAACTCTCTAAAAGGGTACAATCAATTAATTCGTACCATAAATTTTGATTTAAAAGGCGACAATAATTGGGATAATTTTTCTCGTTATTTTGAGCAAGTACATACGGATTTTAATACTAATGTTAAACAGAAATATCCTGAGGTAACATCAAATGAATTGCGATTAATGGCTTTATTAAAGATGAATTTATCTTCTAAAGAGATCGCTAACATCTTAAACATTTCTCCAGAAGGGGTTAAAAAAGCACGCTACCGATTACGTAAAAAATTAGACATAACCACAGAGGATTCTTTACAAGATTTGGTTCTTAATCTTTAGCGTACTAAATGGTTAAAATTGAAAACTCACCACCTAATGGTTTTAAATTTTCTATTAACCTTGGGATTAGCGATTGTCCATATTCTAAATAAAACTCTGAAAAATTAGTGTTACGTTCCTGCAAACTCCTATTAGGAAACAACTCATTTTGAAGTTCTGTCATTCTAGACACCTCATCAGAGAGTGCTTTCTTTTGGGCCTTTAGTAATCGTTTTTCTAATGTCTCAAGCCCTTTTTGCTGTTTCTTTTCTTGTGCCTTAACAGCTCCGATAAAAGATTTATCGGTTTGCTCTGCAAGTTTAAGCATATCTTCAAATTGAGCTTTTAAATACTCTTTTTGAGGCGCAAAACTTAAATCGATATTTGATATTTCACGTACTTTTTTATTAATAAAAGAATGTCGTTTTAAAAAAATAGCTTTGTTAGAAATATTTAACTTTTGAAGTTTCTTAGCCTGTTTCTCTGTTTTTATTAAGACTGAATTTCTAAGCAACAACATTGGAAAAGGAATATCTACCGTTTCGAAATAAGATTTCAATTGCATCCAATACGCTAATTCCCCTCCTCCACCAATGTAGCAAAGGTTTGGTAAAATTACTTCTTGGTATAATGGACGCATAATTACATTCGGAGAAAATCTTTCAGGCTCCTCATTAAGATGTTTTAGTATCTCACTCTTACTCCAAATTATATCTGTATTAACCACTTTATAAACATCATCTTCAAAAATGATACGTTCTCGTAATCCTTCATTTAAATAAAAAAGGTTTATTTCTCTTGGATTTACCTGAATTTTATAAGAATCATCAACTTTGGCTAAAGCTATATTTGTAGTACTAACTTTTTTAAACGATACCTGACTTAAAAGTTCCTTTTCAACATAAGGTATAAATAGGCGTTTTAACTTAGTATCATTAGCATCAATTATTATTAAACCATAATCTTTAAACAATTCGTTAGCTAAAAATCGTGTAGCGTCAGCTAAATTATCATGATTTATATAAGCTTTTTTAAATAAATCTTTTAAGAATTCTGAGTTTCTACTAGCGCCTAAATCTTGAGAAAACAACTCTAACACTTCATCTAAACCTTTAGTATTTAGTTCTCCTACTGATCCATTGGCATTTTTATTCCATTGGAATTTTTTCCCTTTAAAATTAAAATAATTAATTTCTTCAAAATCATGATCTTCTGTGGCCATCCAATATACTGGCACAAAATTATGTTCTGGATATACCGCTTTTAGTTGTTTCGAAAGATTAATTGTTGAAACTATTTTATATAAGAAATAAAGTGGACCTGTAAATAAGTTTAGTTGGTGTCCCGTGGTTATTGTAAATGTATTTTCAGAATTTAAGCTTTCAAGATTGTGGCTTGTAGATTCTGAAATTTCAAGATTTTGGTACTGCTGTTTCAAAGCATCTACTAAAGTAGTTCTAGATTGCACCTGAAAAGATTGCTTTTTTTCTTCAATTTGAGATTTAAAATTATCAATGGATGGAAAACGATGATAAAACGATTTAAGCTCGTCTTTCTCATCTAAATAATCACAAATTAATGATGAAAAATAACCAGTAGCCCGAAATGGTATGTACTCTTGCTGCATATATCACGTAATAGTCGTGTAAATATACAGTTATTACATTTTTTAATATCTAAAAATTAAGTTAAGGCTTTTTTAAAGTACTCTAAACTGAAATACTGAAGACTCTGAAGTGTTTCCTGTAGTATCTCTAGTAACTATTTTCCAATGATAAATAGTTCCTGAACTTACAGTAACATCTAGCTGAGTTGCAGTAACGGCACTAGCATGAATATCTGGTGTATTACTTGTTCCTAAATATACATCGTAATTAACTATATCATCATCAACATCACTACCAGACCATATAAGAGTAACCGTACCTGCATTTACAGAAGCTGCCATGTCTGGAGCATTAATTGTAGCAGGAAAAGGTGCGTATGTCTCAACTCCTGGTCCTGAATTATAGAATTTCCAGGTTTCACTCTCTGCTGTTACAGTACCGCGTTTAGATTGTACATACCAAGAATATGGAGTTGCTCTATTTATTACAATCCCTATTTTATCTTCGGTAGTTTCTTCTTCAATAGTTGACCCATCAATTAAATTCGTGATAAAAATTCTATAACCATCTGCAACATCACTAGCTTCCCATTCAAAAAAGACAGTGCTTTGTGTTGGTGTTATATTTGCTCCTGTATTACACAATTCATCCTTGTGGGGAAACTGCAGACTTACGGTTAGCTTATCTATTTCACTGGGATCTTCTGGGTCTACACTAATTGGATCTGGCTCTATAGTGGAAGGGTTGCTACATGCAAACACTAAAAAACTAAAACAAATTACATAAATTATCTTTTTCATTTCTTAACAATTTTAAAGTTAGAAATTGAATTTTTAGATGTTATAATCACAGTATACAAACCTGTTTTAAAATGCTGCGTATTTATAGTAACGCTTCTCTTATCTCTCCACTCTATTTGTCTATTTAAAACCATTTGCCCTATATAAGAAAAGACCTGTATCTCTACAATATCACTATCCATTTCTCCCAAGTAAATATTAATATCTTCTTGAAATGGATTTGGATATACTAACATTTCATCAGACAATAAAATACTTTCCTCATGAAAACCTTGACAAGGTAAATCTGTTGAAATCTTTATTGTGTTTTCTCCCTGTTCTAATTGTAGCGTTATAGAGGAATCTGTTGTTGAAAATTGCAAACCATTAAAATCAATATTATAATTACTACTTCCAGACATAGTAAACGTTACTTCCTTTCCTTTTTTACTTTTACCGGTAATGACATCCAAATTTTCAGGATGATTAATTACTACATCAAAACACCTCTCAAAATTTGGTAATTCATCCGATGTCATACATAATCTATACGTTCCCGCAAGTAAGTTTAAAATATCTATTTCGTTGGTAAAGCTATATTCTCTATCAAAATCATCTCCAACTAAATGTGCTTTATATTGATAAAATTCTTTAGTGGTTATTCTTATTTTTCCATCGTTATTATTTAAACATGTCTCACTTGTAATTAGAATGGTAAAATTATCTTCTGGTAATGCTGAAAAGGTACAGCCAAATAAATCTACAGGTTCGCCAAATGGTGTTCCTGGACATAAGTCATCCTCATTGGCTACGCCATCATTATCGGCATCGTCACAAACCGTTTGATAATTTGTTGTAGCATCTTTAAACCAATTATCATACAAACCATCCACATTGGAGATTACAGCCACAGGATCATCCACCAAAATACAGCTTAAGTCTGGATTATCCGAAGCATTAAATATCCTAAGAGTTTCATTGGCACCATTTTGAATATTCAATTTATCTTGGAATAACAAATTTGAAATACAAATCAGCTCAGTGAGTTTCGTATTCGAAGTAAAATCTAACTCTGCTAGTAGATTAAAAGAACAATTCAATTTTTCTAAATCTAAAAGCAAACTAACATCTAATGTTTCGAATCGATTATCAGCTATATTTAAATCTATTAAACCTAAATTTGAAGCTGTATTTATTTGAGTAAAATTATTACCAGCAATATTTAAATAGTTTAAATCTAAAAGGCTTGAGGTTTCTAAATCTGTAAGTTGATTTCCTGAAGCATCAACCCCAACTAACTTTACATTATTACTCAAATCTACTGCTTCAATTAAATTATTACTAAAGCTTAATGTTGTAAGTGCTTCAAAATCTTCGATACCTGTTAAGTCTAAAATAGACTTACTTTCTACATCTAATGACTGTCTGTTTTTAATATTGACTGTTGGCACGTAATCATCTAAGGGTGCTGTATCGTAACCCAAATCTATTAAAGCCTGCTCGAAATTATCATCTGGCACATAGGTTTCTCCAAAATGACAGTTTATGGCATACTGCGTAGTTGCATCTTTTAACCACGTTACTCCTGCGGGAACAGTACCATCATCGGTTTGGATACAGGTTAAATCTATATTATTTTGTGCATTTAGATTCGTTAGATTACCATTTTGTCCATTTTGTAAATTTAAAACCTCCAATGCATTTGAAGCACAATTTAGATTTGTAAGTGTAGGGTTAGTAGTGAAGTCAAGTTCTACAATCTCGTTTTGATTACAGTCCAATACTTCAAGTGCTGGGATTAGACTAACATCAAATTCTGTAAAATCATTATTGGAGATATCCACACTAACAACACCTGTATTATTGGTTAAATCTAGATGTGTTAAAGTATTATTAGAACAGTTAATTTCAGTTAAATTTATATTACTACCTACATCTATGGTACTTATGGTATTGTTAGAGCAATTAAAAACCCGTAAAGCAGTAAAATCTTCTATACCTGTTAAGTCTGTAATGTTGTTTCCGCTTATATCTAAATCAGTTACCACTTCTATAATTATGGTTGGCACATAGTCGTCTAAAGGAGCTATATCGTAACCTAAATCAATTAATGCCTGTTCAAAATTATCATCAGGCACATAGGTTTCTCCAAACTTACAATCTATACTATATACCGCAGTAATATCTTTTATCCAACTGGCCCCAACGTTATTTTCGTCATCCACTTGAATACAGTTAAGATTAGGGTTATTAGTTGCCGAAAAATTGGAGATTTCACTATTTATTCCATTTTGGATACTCACAAATTCTATTTGGTTGCCCGACACATTTATAGTGATAGTATCTGGACAAAAATCTAGTGGATTGTTTAAGTTCTGTGCAGGACAAGCTCCTGTTCCCAACGTAGATAAATCCATACCACCATCAATTCCATTATTACTACAGTTAAAGTTTTTAAGCTGATTTAAATTCGAGGCAAGCTCTAAAGATGTGATTGCATTATTACTCACGTTTAATTCTATTAAACTTACATTTATACTTGTATTTAAATCTGTGAGAGCATTGCTGCTAACTGATAAATGCTTAAGCGAGGGCAAGCTATTTAATACTGTGTTTAATTGACTTATTTGATTATTGTCTAAAATTAAACTTTCCAGAACTACTGATGATAAATCATCTACTTCGGTTAGCTGATTTTGTGATCCTGAAAGTGCTATGAGGTTAGAATTGGCAGATAGGTTTATATCAGCTAGTTCATTATCTGAAAAATCTAAAACTTCCAGTGCCGTATTAGCACCTATATCCAGCAAGCTTAACGCATTACTTCTACAATTTAAAGTTGTTAGTGCTAAGCATCTATTTACTTGTAGGGTAGAGAGCTCATTATTGTTACAGCTTATTGTAATTAGCGTAGAATTATCAGCTGCATAACTAACAAAGTTAGATATCTGATTATTGTCGCAAATAACCTCTATTAAATTAGTGTTATTACTAATATCTATACCCCCTAATTTGTTGTTTGAACATTCCAATATTTCTAAATTAGTATGTAATGAGATATCCAAATCGGCCAAATTGTTATCCGGACAAAATAGTTTGGTTAAATTAGGTGTACCTGAAATATTTAACACACCGTTTGGGTTTGTTGTATTTGTGGTTAGGAAAAAATTTGAACCACAGAACAAATTTTCCAGATTAACCATACCACTTACATCCAATTCATCTAAAAAATTATCACTACAATCTAGTTCTGTAAGCGACAAGAATGCCTGTATACCCTCCAGACTTTCAATATTTTTACCGCTTACACTTAAAGATGTTAAATATTCTATATTAGCTGTTAACACCTGATTATCCAATGGGCCAGCATCTATCCCTAAATCAATTAAAGCTTGTTCAAAATTATCATCTGGAATAGGCGTAAATCTATTAGTATCACAATCAGAGTTATAATTTGAAATGGGATCAATCGTCCAACCTGCCGGAATATTACCTATCACAGCAGCATCAACATTAATACAAAACAAACTGGAATTAATGGTGGCATCAAAAAACGTGATGCTGGCATTATTTCCATTTCTTATATCAACAAACTCTAAGGCATTATTATTACAGTTAATACTTGTTAGTAACATATTTGCCACTAAGTTTAGCTCAACAATGGCATTATTTGCACAGTTAAAGGTTTGCAGGGCATCAAAGTCCTGAATTCCTGTTACATCTGCAATATCTCTACCACTAATATCTAAATCAGTTACCCCTAAAATATTACCTGTAGGCACATAATTATCTAATGGGGCTACATCATACCCCAAATCAATTAAAGCTTGTTCAAAGTTACCATCTGGAACATATGTCCCACAATTCGTCGCATAATTTGCCGTTGCATCTATAACCCAATTTACTCCACCTGGCACTCCCCCAGTATCTGTTTCAATACAAGTAAGATTAGGATTATTCACAGCTGTAAAATTTGTTAAATTCCCATTTTGTCCGTTTTGAATATTTAATACTTCCAAAGCATTAGATTCGCAATTAAAATCTGTAATTGATGGATGATTGTTTAAATCTAAAAGCTGGATGGCATTATTAGAACAGTTTAAATTCTCCAGAGATACGTTTGTAGTGATATCTATACTACTTAGATTATTATTTGAAATATTTAAAACGGTTATTGCTGTATTGGCACTTAAATCTAGATGCTCCAAATTATTACCAGAGGCATCTAAATTGGTTAAGAGTATATTATTTGAAATATCTAATTCTAAAATATTATTACCTCCACAATTTAGGGTTGTAAGTCCTGTAAAATCTTCAATACCCAAAAGAGTATCAATATTTAAATTAGATACATCTAGATTGTTAACAGCTACAATATTTGATGTTAAAACCAGATTATCTAAAACATCATCTAAAGCTAAATCGATTAAAGCCTGTTCAAAATTATCATCTGGAACATAAGTATAAATAGCTGCACAAGTTGTTTCTGAAAAGTATGTCCAATCATCTTTTATCCAATTTGCGTCTACAGCAAAACCCACATCAATTTGAATACAAGATAAATCTATATTTCCTTCGGAATTGAACGATGTCACTAAATCATTAAATTCGTTTGAAACTACCAGAGAGGTAAGTTGATTATTTGATACATTTAGTGTTGATGGACCTTGACAGATGGTAATAGGATCTGTTTGTTGGTCTGGACAAACAACCGTATTAATGGCACTTAAATCTAGATTTGTCAATGCATTATTGGAAACATCTAGTATACTTAGAGAGTTATTGAATAGGAGATCTAAAGTCGTTAATTGATTTGAAGCACAATATAGGCTTTGAAGATTGGTATTAGCATCTACATCTAAATTAGTAATTCTATTATTTGAAATTGATAATGAAGTTAAATCAGGGTTTTGACTTAAATCGATAGTTGAAATTCTATTATTGGAACAATTTACACTTCTTATAAGAACATTATCCCTAATATCTATGTTTAAAATTTGATTGTTTGAACAGTCTAAATCTTCTAAATTAGTATTTGCGTTTACTATTAATCCTGTAAGTTGATTAGATCCGCACAATAGTGATTTTAAATTCTCATTATTAGAAACATCAATATCTATTAAATTATTTCCACTGCATATTAATGTTTCCAGTCCTAAAAAATCCTCAATACCAGAAAGTGTATTTAAATTTAAGTTACCAACATTAAGTGCAATTACGTTATCAATTTTATTAGAAAGAACCAATCCGTTGTTATCAATACCATCACCCATGCTGGTATCATCTCCAATACCAACCTCTATACCATTTGCATCATGAGTTTCTAAATAATACTCGAACTTTGCATCTGGAATAGCAGTTGTTTGTGCCTTCAGAGGCGATAATGCCTGTAAAATAAATACACCTAAAAAGAAAAATAAAATTTTAGCTTTCATATAAATTAAAATAGTTTAGATAGTTTTAATAACCACTCCTATCTATTTCTTTATGATATTTCATCTGTTTATCTATCTTCTCTTGCAGGCTCAGGATAAACTGTTGTCTAAACTGTGTATCATTTTCTAGCTTATCAAAAATTTTTCTATTCCTATCAAAATCTCCAGAATCTTCCATCATTTTCTTTGCTAATGTTAAGCCCGCTTCTAGGTCTTGTTCGTTAATCTCAAAGTAAATAATATTTGTTTCTGGAGCTTCTACTACTGATAGCTTTCTGCTACTATAGTCTTGGTAATTAATCTGATTGGTTTGAGCTTTTTCTGTTGTTTCCTTATTAGCTGCAAAACCAACCTGTTCTACATGAGCAATTCTTGATAATATATCTTCAATTTGACTTTTCAAATTCGAAATTTCTCGAGCTTGTGAATCAACTTTATCCTGTAAATTTTCAAGAATTAAATGACTATCGTTTCTATTTAATCCAACAGCAACATTAACGAGATTAAAACCTGTAACATTCTCTCCCCATGCCGTTCCCACAATATCTTTTAATTGGCTTACTTGTATTTCAGAGGGCGATACAGCAACTCCAATACCATCATTTTTACCACTAGGTATAATAAAATCTCCAACACTTACCCTTCCAAAAATCTTAACAGGCACTTGCCCCATAAACGCAACCTTTTCAAAATTTGCTTCATGATTTTTTTGAGGCATGTTACCCAACACAATTGGCTTATAGGATACTACCATAATCCGCTCTGCACCATATAATGATTTTGATATTTTACCTCCCTTAACCCCAACTATATCACCATACGTCATCTTTTCATCTTTATATTCTCTCAATAAATATTCCGCATAATCACCAGCCCCAGAAGCATAGGTTACACCCTGAAAAGTGTCTTTATTATTGTCGTATGTAACTTTATGAGCAATTGCAAAACCTTCATTTACAACTGCAGCTGCAGTTTTAATAGATTCTGCTACTAATTTAGCTTTAGTACTAACTATCCATGAAGGTGGTGGTCCCATAACGCAAGGTATAGGGCCAATACAAGGTGCAACTGCTGTAGCTGCAGCGATATTTTCGCCAATTGCCACTGCTGTGTCCCAAGCTTGAAACAGTAAATCCATAGTTGCATCTGCGATATCATATCCAAGAGAGTTTTGATCGAATATATAATCGGCATTGTTTCTATATTCAGATTCTACCTCGCCTTCAATTCTTCCCCATTGGTCGTCTTCATCCCAAAACGAAATAAAATTATTACCGTTTCTTCTCTTACCCTCAACCTCAATAGCTATACCTTGGGTACTTCCTTTAACCAACAGAGGGTAATTATCTTTGTTCAATCCAGGATCTACACCATCAACCTGATCTGTTTGATTATCTGTGCTTGTATAACTAATTTCATCTATATGTACAGTGGAGTTTATTACAGTTTGCTTATCTGTTTCAATTTTAACCACCCCTTTTAAGGTTGTACTATCATTAACTATTAATGTTCTTGATTCCAAAGCTCCAAAAGTAGATTTACCTTTTACCTCTAAACTACCATTAAGTATTGTAGGGGCATCTACATCCCAATTAGGGGGGCCTGTTAACGAATCTCCAACTATTAAGGCTCCAGATAAATTAGCAACACTTTTGTTGTTTACATTTATGCCGTTATTAAAATTGGCTAAACTATCTACCTCAAGCCTTCCTGATAAGTTTGTACTATTACCACCATTAACATTAAGCGTCCCCCCTAAATTTGTTGGCTGGTTTACAACAGTTAAATCCCCCTTTAATTCTGTATTACCGTCAACTATCAAAGAATCTGAAGCCTTTATTGTTCTATGTTGAATGTAGGGTACATAGGTTAATTTCTCTACACTTAAGTCTACAAAACCATCTCCATTTCTAAAATCTATTTCAACTTTTAAGGATTTTGGTTTACCGTCCCAATAAATTTTTTCAAAATCATCATAGTTCCCTGCACCAATAATTAAATTTATTCTACCAAATTCATCGGTAGTTGTTTCTTGCTCTTCAGTAAACTCAACAAAACCACTTCCTGGAGCAATTATAGAAAATCTCACAATTATATCTGTTGTTGGCAAATAATTGCCCTCTGAATCTACACCAGGTAATTCCAAATCATCAGGACCAATTATAACTGCCTGGTAGCTTATGCCTTCGGTTTGGGCTAAAACAATCATTGATATCAATAAGGCTAAGGTTAGGGTTATTATACGTTTCATAACATTTGGTTTTTAATAGGTATTATATTTTGATAACTTTAGAATTAAGGGTTCTACTACCAGACATCGCCTTTAGCACATAGGAACCTGTTGAGAGGTTATTAAGATTTATTTGTATTGTTCTAGAGGGAAGAAACTGACCTTTATATACTAACTTTCCAATTACATCATGAATTTCAACAATAACCTTTGCTGTTAGCGTTTCTTTAAATGAAATTGTAATACGTTCTTCAAACGGATTAGGGAATACTAGTGCTTTTAAACTACTAGTTTCATTACTCTTCTTTATTACAATCTTACTATGCGGTTGCTGGAACCCTTGACGTAAGTAATATCCATTTTTAGAAGAGGTACCAATAACGCTAGACTGCCCCAAACTCTGGCTTACAATATATTTACCTTTAGATGTTTGAAGTATTTTAGAGGATCCTCCTACCCCTACACTAGATCTTACAATCCTGTATTCTGTATTCTTGGTTTTCGATTGTCCAAAAACCGATGCAACTGTAAACATCGTTAACACACAAATTATAATATGCCTAATTATTTGGTTTGTCATCTTTATTGTTTAGAGCTTCGCTTTATCGAAACTATATTAAATATTCCTTATATACTATAATGTCCATAGTTTGTCCACCTTAAAAATCACAATAACATGTGGGTAAATTAATGATGAAACCAATACCGAATTGATGTGCATTTAGTTTTAATTTTTCTGCACTAATACCACTACTTATCAATATAGAGCTCCCATAATTATAGCCTGCAACAATAGCTGTGCTACTAGAAATTGGGTACTGCATACTTATTCCTGCTCTTAGAAACAAAATGTTATTGTTAAATTCTTCCTCGCCTACCAAATTAAACACATCGTTATTTATGGTTTGGTTTCCTCTAACTAAAAACTCTGAAGCCACAGAGCCATTCGCAAAAAACACTAAATCGTTCCATTGAAATAATTTTACATCAGTACCTCCTTTTATTCCTAAGTAACTTACATCCCAAGCAAAATAATTATCTACACTACTCTCACTACCAATAGCGCCATAGTTATTATAATTAATACCACCTCTTAGAAAAATAGTTTTAGCCTTATTTAAAGGGTGTCTATACCCCATACCAAAATAGGATTTAGATTGTGCTAACAAATTATTTAAACGTTCTCCCCTAGAGTTTTTGTAATCAAAAGAAGAGATAGTAGAGCCATACTCCATATATAATTGTTGGCAATAACCGTATGAAGCACAACCTATAAAAAGTAAAAAAAGTAAAATCTTCTTCATATCTATATATAAGAGTGGGGTTTAAAATAGGTGTTAAAAGTTTGTCCAAAAGTAAAATGAGCAAAACTGGACAAAATGAAAAAACAAAAAAACAGCAAAACTAGTGTAATGCTATAGATATCAATGGTTGGCATATATATCATGTTAGGAAGCACCAATGTATGTATATAGACACAATAAAAAAAATAAAACAGATTATGTCCACCTTTTGTCCATTGAAAAACACCTTAATTCATATTAATATCATGAGTAAAACTTCAAAAATTAATAGTTCCATAACAATTCTTAACACTGAAATAACAATGATAATATTTAGGTAATCTTGATAACTTTTCTATAACCCTAACTTAATAAAAGCACAGTAATGGCTTAACAAGATTTTTGGAATACCCATCTAATTTTGAGAGGAAATAATAACTAAAAATCAATTAAAAAAATTATGAAAAAATTATTTAGCTTTTTATCGCTTGTAATTGCCCTAACAATTATTCCTTTATCAGTAGTTAGCTGTGATATTGAGGACGGTAAAGATGGAAAAGACGGTATTGATGGTATTGATGGGCAAGACGGAGAGGACGGTGCAGATGGTGCAGATGGTATTAACGGTTCTGATGCATCAGTATATTTAACTGCTTCTAAAACCCCCGGTCTATTAACTGTAACAAGTGACTTTGTAGGAATTAAAATTACACCTTTATTATCTTCTGAAGATGTAATTCCTAACACACCTGATTTTGTGTATGGCTCTATGGCTGATGGTGCTGGCTTACTTAAAAACGATGATGGGACATTTACGCTTATTAATAATATTGAAGCAGATTATTCTATTGCCCGTATTAAATTAACTGAAAACTTAAGACCATATTCTGGTGAGTACATACTAAATGCTGCTGCCACTGCTGAAACTGCTCAATGTTCTGGATCCTTAATTACACCTGACGAGCATGGTTTTGGTCCCTTGTACCTTTCTGGAGGTGAGTGGGGAGGTTCTTCTAAAGGAGTTTTTGTTACCGACCCTGCAAAGGATGCTGCCGATGCTGGAATAGGAGAAATGTTAACTGCTTTTGGACAATGGTCTACTGAAAATGCTGTTGTAATAGGTAAAGATGCCTATACTGATAAAACTGTTGCTTTTATAGGAGATGATCATTCTGACAACAGTGTACCTTCTGGACAACTAGGAATGTACGTTGGTAATAGAGGAGATTTAACTGGAGGAAAACTATATGGATTAAAAGTAACTTCTGCTGGAATTACATATGAAGTGGACATGGTAGAAGGAACTGAGTATAATGCTGAATTTGTTGAATTGACTGAAACAGAAATTACTGCTTTAGACACTGAGGCCAAGAGCAAAGGTGTAATGGGGTTCTCTAGATTAGAAGATATCGACTGGAGAAGAGGTTCTGCTGGTAATCAAAGAGAAATATATTTTGCAGTAACAGGTAGAGATAAACCAGATTTAGTAGGCAAAGGAACTCGTTTGGGGCGTATCTATAAAGTAGTACTTAACGAAACAGATCCTACTGGTGCTTGTACAATTACCTGTGTTCTTGATGGCGATAAAGAAGGAGGTAAAGCCGATGGCTTTCACTCTCCAGACAACATTCTAGTTACCGAAAACTATGCATACATCCAAGAAGATCCAAATGGTTATGCAGATTTAAACCCTGATATTGTAGGATACGCTAAACTATACCAATATAATTTAACTACTGGTACGGTTAAAACAGTTTTAGAATGCGATCAGGATAGAGCTGCAACAATAGGATATGGTACAGATAGAATGTGGGAAATTACAGGTATGATTGATGTTACTGATATTGTAAACAATGGGGATAACAACTTCCTATTAATTACTCAAAACCACGGTTGGAATCCTGCCGATGGCACTTCATTTACAGACCCAAAAGCCAACCCTGATTTAGCAAACAGAAGAGAAGGTTCACAATTATACCTAATAAAAGGTTTAGATAGATAAAAAATGAGCACATATTTGAATGTTACGTTCAGAGCTAAGACATATGCAATAAGCGTATGTCTTTTGCTTTTGTATACATCTTGCAAACAAAAAGAAAATCTAAGGAAAGAAAAACTCTCTAATACTGAAAAGCTTGAGAAATTATACCGAAGCCATCTTAAAATGGCTTATCAATATTTAGACAGTATTCATGTAGAAAACACAAATAAAATTAATGAAGTATACTATCTAAAATCAAGATATAATTTCAAAAAAAGCGAACCCATTTTGGCTTATTTTGAGAAAGAAAACTATAAATCTTTAAACGCTCCTAACTTATTAAGAGTTCACGAGGAAGACCCAACTGACATAAAGATAAACCAACCCATAGGTTATCAGGTAATTGAAGAAAACTTATTTGTAGATGTTATTGACACTTTAGTTATAGAGCGTGCAATAAGAGTTACCAGGGATAGATTAAAACTAATAGAACATAATACAACACTAAAGTTTAAAGATTATCATATTTTATGGCTTATTAGAGACGCTATTGTTAGAACTGCAACTACTGGACTTTCTAATTTTGACTCACCAGTATTTGGAGAATCCCTCAAGGAATCCTCTTTAGCACTTAGTACTTTAGATGAGGTACTTAATATATATAAAAATAATTTCAACAACCAAAGTATACTTAAACAATGGAGCTCTGAAATACAAAAAGCAATTAAGACATTAGTAGATACTGACTTTGAGAATTTTAATCGTTATCAATTTATAAAAACACATACAAACAAACAATTAGAATTATTAAATACTACCCAAAAAGATTGGAACATAGATTTTCCTTTTGAACTGGCAATCAAAAATAACACAACTAGCTTATTCTCTAAAAACAGCTTTAATTTAGATTTCTTTTCAGACTATAAAAGCGATACTACTCATTTAAAAACTAAGATAGAACTGGGTAAAGTACTATTTAATGACAAGAGGTTCTCTATAAACAACGATATGTCTTGCGCAACATGCCATATTAAAGAAAAAGCATTTACAGACGGTAGAATCACTTTTAATAAAAATTTAAATAGAAATACACCAACCCTAACCTATTCTGGTTTACAAAAATCTTTTTTTATGGATAACAGATCTGGGAGTTTAGAGGGACAAATCGTAGGAGTAGTAACCAACCATGATGAGTTTAACACAGACTTAAATCATATTGTTAAAGTCGTAAAAAATGACAAAAAGTATTCTAAAGCTTTTGATTCTTTATACAAAAGAGGTGCTACTGATATAAATATAAGACATTCAATTGCATCCTATGTTAAATCTTTAAATGCTTTTGATTCTAAATTTGACAAAAACATAAATGGAGAGGTAAATAGTTTAACCAATAAAGAAATAAAAGGGTTTAATCTATTTATGGGAAAAGCTGCTTGTGCAACATGCCATTTCCCACCTCTGTTCAACGGTACCATTCCTCCAAATTTTAACGAAACAGAGTTAGAAGTTATTGGTGTCCCAAAAACTAAAAAAAACAAAATATTAGATGATGATTTGGGTCGCTATTATTTATTTAAAACAGATTCTAGAAAAGGAGCATTTAAAACACCTACAATTAGAAATATTAATCTTACCTCTCCGTATATGCACAATGGAATATATAACAATCTAGAACAGGTAATGGATTTTTACAACAAAGGTGGTGGAAAAGGACTTGGTTTTGATATCCCATACCAAACATTACCTTTTGACAGTTTAGATTTAACAGAAGATGAACAACAAGCTATTATCGCATTTATGATGACTCTAACCGATACTTCTATATGAGGATTATAAAAACCTATCCTAGAAAATTATATTGGCCTATTTTATTTTTATTACTAAAAAATCTCTTTTCAATTATCACAACTATTAAAAGTTAATTTTTTTGTTAAAAACTATTGATTACTAAGCTTTTGTCTCTTTTTTTTGTAATTTCAGTTAAACCTTAATTCCTTAAATTATGAAAAACATTACCAATATGAGATTAGGATTAGTTTGTCTGCTGCTGTGTTCGTTTTTTATTATGCATGCACAAAACACACAAGCCATTAAAGAAGTAAATGGCAAAGTTATCGATGAGGAAACCAAAGATGTACTTGTCTTCACAGATATTGTTGTTGATGGTACCAATATTAGTACCGTTACGAACTCCGATGGAGAGTTTTTATTAAAAATCCCTTACAAATACTTAGATGCAAAATTGGTAGTTACACATTTAGGTTATGAAAGAAAGTTGCTAAATATTATTGATTTGGGCGACTACGAAAAAATCATGTTAACACCCAGTGTTACCAAATTAAATCCTATTAGCCTCTCTGCATCCCCTAAATATGATGCGCGAACATTAGTAGAAAAAACATTGGCAAACAAAAGTACGGCGTACAATGACAAAAATGCATTAATGACAGCATTCTACAGAGAAACTATAAAGAAAAGACGTAAGAATGCATCTTTATCTGAAGCTGTGGTTAAAATTCATAAACAGCCTTACAGTAGTCTTCGTAATGATCACATAGAACTCATAAAATCAAGAAAAAACATAAATTATAACAGGTTAGATACACTAGCTTTAAAACTACAAGGAGGTCCATTCAGTAATTTATATACTGATTTAGTAAAATATCCTGAATATATTTTTAACAAAGAGGATATTGATTTCTATGATTTTAATTATGAGAACTCCACCAATATTAACAAAAACCTCGTGTATGTAGTTAACTTTAAGCAAAAACCCAATGTAAAATCGCCCTTGTATTATGGCAAATTATATATAGATGCAAATACACTTGCTTTAACCAACGCTGAATACAGCTTAAATGTTAAAAACAAAGAATTGTCTAGCTCTATATTTGTTAGAAAAAAACCAAGAAAAGTTGATGTGTACCCAACCGAAGCCACCTATAAAGTAAAGTATAGAACACAAAATGGCAGATGGCATTATGCTTATAGCAATATTGGGTTAACATTTAAAGTAAATTGGGAAGGGAAACTATTTAATAGTATCTATACACTTAATAGCGAAATGGCTATTACAGATTGGGAAATTCCAAATACAAAAATTGTCAAGGCACGAGATAGGATGTTAAAACCATCAACAATTTTAACCGAAGCAACCTCTGGATTTGCTGATCCAAAATTTTGGGGAGATTATAATATAATAGAACCTGAGAAATCTATAGAAAATGCAATCAAAAAAATTAAGAAGCAACTAGATAGGCAAACCGCCAAAAAACAGGAATCATAAAGTTTATAAAAACTAAAAACCGATTAGTACTCAGTAAATTCTAATCGGTTTTTTAGTTATACTACTTTTCCATAAAGGTCAAAATCCTCAGCTTCAACAATCTTCACGTTAGCGAATTCTCCAGTTTTAAGGTATACTTCATTGGCATCTATGAGCACTTCATTATCTACATCTGGGGAATCAAATTCAGTACGTCCAATAAAGTAATCACCTTCCTTTCTATCAATTACCACTTTAAACTCTTGCCCTATCTTCTCTTGGTTGAGTTCCCATGAAATTTGGGATTGAATTTCCATAATTTGGTTAGCTCTATCTATTTTAACTTCTTCAGGAACATCGTCTTCCAAATTATAAGCATGTGTGTTTTCTTCATGAGAATAAGTAAAACAACCCAAACGCTCAAATCGCATGTCTTTTACCCATTGTCTCAATGTTTCAAAATCCTCTTCAGTTTCTCCAGGGTATCCAACAATTAATGTTGTTCTAATCGTTATTTCAGGTACTTTTACTCTAAATTCTTGTAGTAATCTGGTTGTTTTTTCCTTTGTAGTACCACGTCTCATACTCTTTAAAATAGTATCAGAAATATGTTGTAACGGAATATCTAAATAATTACAAATTTTTGGCTCACGTTTCATCACTTCTAAAACATCCATAGGAAACCCTGTTGGAAATGCATAATGTAAACGAATCCACTCAATACCCTCTATCTTTACCAAAGCTTCCAACAGTTCAGCAAGATTTCGTTTTTTATATAAATCTAAGCCATAATAGGTTAAATCTTGAGCAATTAAAATCAACTCTTTAACGCCATTAGCAGCCAGCTTTTCAGCTTCAACTACAAGTTCTTCTATAGGTGTTGATTTGTGTTTTCCTCGCATTAAAGGAATAGCACAGAAAGAGCAGGGTCTATCACACCCTTCAGCTATTTTTAAATACGCATAGTTTTTAGGGGTGGTGGTTAAACGCTCTCCTATGAGCTCATGCTTATAATCTGCTCCAAGTGCCTTTAAAAGTCCTGGCAACTCTGTTGTACCAAAATATTGATCTACATTAGGAATTTCCTTTTGTAAATCTGGTTTATAGCGTTCACTTAAACATCCCGTAACAAACACTTTATCTACATCTCCAGCTTCTTTTTTTTGCATGAATTCTAAAATAGTATTCACACTTTCTTCTTTGGCATTATTAATAAACCCACAAGTATTTATCACAACAATGTTGCCTTCTTCTTCATGAACCACATCTTTTCCACTGGCTTTTAGTTGCCCCATGAGTACTTCACTATCGTAAACATTTTTACTACAGCCCAGAGTAACTACATTAATTCTATTTTTTTTAAGCGATTTTGTGCGCATAACTGTTTAAAAGAGGTGCAAAGATAGGTAATGATTTACGAATTATAGAAAAATCCTTTTCCTCATATCTGGTTAGATTTTTAAGTTTTTAATCAAGAGATTCCAGTTTCCACGGCAATGACAATATCAAAGGAAACCTCGATACTAAATATCGAGGAATTTCTTTTCAATTAAACCTTTTATATATTTGTATGTCCTAAATTGAAAACCTACAGTTATGAAATGAGCCATGACACTTAAATCAAAAAAAGTATCATATGAGTTTATGGCGCATTACATCTGTATATAGTATAACAACAAATTCTAACAGATGAAAATCAATATTTTCTACCTTCTTATAACGATCTTCTCCGTATGTAGTTGCTCTTCAGAAGACACAAATAGCGATACACCAGAAATTATTAACGATAGCATATATTTTCCTCCATTAAACTCTGATGTTTGGGAAAACAAAACTATTGAAACCTTAGATTGGAATCACAGTGAATTACAACCACTCCTAAACTTCCTTGAAGAAAAAAACACCAAAAGTTTCATGATACTTCATGAAGGTAAAATTGTAGTTGAGGCATATATGAATGGACACGACGCCATAAAACCATGGTACTGGGCAAGTGCTGGCAAAACGTTAACTACCTCCATTTGTGGAATAGCTCAAAAAGAGGGGCTATTAAATATCAACAACAAAGCTTCTGATTATTTGGGTAACGGCTGGACGAGTATGCCTTTGGACAAAGAAAGTTTAATTACTTGTAAGCATTTATTATCTATGAATTCGGGTTTAGATGATAGTTTAGGAGATAATATATCAAAAGAAAATTTACAATATAAAGCTGATGCAGGAACACGTTGGGCATATCATAATGTATATAAAAAAATGCAAGATGTAGTTTCAGTAGCCAGCAATACTTCTTGGAGTTCTTATTTTGAAAGTAAACTAAAAAGTAGAATTGGAATGAATGGTGCCTGGATTCAAAGTTCAGACTTTAATGTATATTGGAGCGATACACGAAGTATGGCGCGTTATGGATTAATGATTTACGCAAAAGGTAAATGGGAAGACGCACAAATTGTTCCTGAAGCCTTTTTAGAAGAAGCTACCAATACTTCACAAGACATTAATAAATCGTATGGTTATTTATGGTGGTTAAACGGCAAAAGCAGTTACCGCTTGCCTGCTAGTCAGATAGAATTCAACGGAACGCTAATTCCTAATGCACCAAACGACACTTATGCTGCCCTTGGTAAAAACGATCAAAAAATATATGTAGTACCTAGTAAAAAACTAGTTATTGTTAGAATGGGAAACTTCGCTGATGGTATTAACTTTGCGCGTTCAGATTTTGATAACGAGTTATGGGGTAAGATCAATGCATTGATTAACTGACTATAATTTTCGAAAACCTCAGGGGTATTTAAACAAAAAGTTACTTAAAAAACGAATCTACAAACTCATATTTGTTAAATACTTGTAAATCGTCAATACCTTCTCCAACACCTATATATTTTACAGGGATTTGAAATTGATCTGAAATACCAATAACTACACCTCCTTTTGCGGTACCATCCAGTTTGGTAACTGCCAACGATGTTACTTCTGTGGCAGCTGTAAATTGTTTTGCTTGCTCAAAAGCATTTTGTCCTGTGGAGCCATCTAAAACTAAAAGTACATCATGAGGTGCATCATCCACCACTTTTTGCATGACGCGTTTTACTTTGGTTAACTCATTCATGAGATTTATTTTATTGTGCAAACGCCCTGCCGTATCTATAATAACCACATCTGCATCTTGGGTTATAGCACTTTTTAAAGTATCAAATGCTACAGAAGCTGGATCGCTACCCATAGATTGTTTTACAATAGGTACATCAACACGATCTGCCCAAACCTGTAGTTGATCTATAGCTGCTGCCCTAAAAGTGTCTGCAGCTCCTAAAACAACCTTAAGTCCCTGCTTTTTAAACTGACTCGCCAATTTCCCAATGGTAGTAGTTTTACCAACACCATTAACGCCAACCACCATCATCACATAAGGTTTTTTACTGGTTGGAATACTAAACTCTGTTTCCTCTCCAGAATTAGTTTCTGATAGTAAACTTGCTATTTCTTCACGTAAAATTTGATTGAGTTCATCTGTACCTAAATACTTGTCTTTGGCAACACGCTCTTCTATCCGTTCTATAATTTTTAACGTAGTATTTACACCCACATCACTAGTTACCAATACTTCTTCAAGATTATCTAAAACCTCATCATCTACTTTAGATTTTCCTGCTACAGCTTTACTTAATTTTCCAAAGAAACTTGATTTTGATTTTTCTAGCCCTTTATCTAAAGTTTCTTTTTTTTCTGAAGAGAATATTTTTTTAAAAAAACTCATTTATAATTTTTATCGTTTTTAAAACTGTTTTACTTTTTGCATTAGGTATCTTGTTAATAGTAAAGAACCATATACTAAATAACAATATTCCTGCCTTTATGAAATACCTGTAATATTGTCATAAAATAAACCTGAGAGGTAAATATAAAAAAAGCTGCTCTCTTTAAAGACAGCAGCTTGATATATTGTGGTTTTTAAACGTTTTATTTCTTGTTTAAGAAATCGTTTACTAAGTCTGGACTCATTACGGACTCTACAAACATGTAAGCTCCAGTTTTTGGAGACTTAACCATTTTTATCGCTTTGGTTAATCTTTTAGATCCTGTTTGTAACGATGCTACTGCTTTTTTTGCCATGGCTGCTTTATCTTTATAGTTCTACGTTTAAAACGTATTATTTAATTTCTTTATGAACCGTCATACGCTTAAGTATAGGGTTAAATTTCTTTAACTCCATTCTATCTGGCGTGTTCTTTTTATTTTTTGTGGTAATGTACCTTGAAGTTCCTGGTTGTCCAGATTCTTTATGCTCTGTACATTCTAAGATTACCTGTATTCTGTTACCTTTCTTTGCCATTTTATACTACTTTGAGCTACTTATTTTAAAAAACCTTTAGATTTTGCTTCTTTAATAGCAGCAGAAATTCCTATTTTGTTGATAGTCTTTAAAGCAGAAGTTGACACTTTTAAAGTTATCCACTTGTCTTCTTCTGGAATGTAAAAACGTTTCTTTACTAAGTTAGCATCAAATCTGCGCTTAGTTTTATTCATTGCATGAGACACGTTGTTACCAACCATTGCCTTTTTCCCTGTAAGTTCACAAACTCTTGACATTACTTTTTAACTTTTAAATGTGTTGTTGCTTAAAAACGAGGTGCAAATATACTTAAATTTTGAATTATGGCAATTAAAATACCGAATTTTTTAAAGAGATTTATTTGAAGTAAAAAGCTCCTCTATAACGAGATGGTTCTATTAGGGTTTCAAAGATTTAAAACTTAAAAAATTCTGATATTTTAGATTCCCGCATATGCAGGAATGACAATGTAAAAGAATATCTCAACACTTTGTGTTTCGAAGTGCTTTTTTAAAACATCAATTTTTCAAAATTTCTTTTTCCAGCATTTCTAGAGCTTTATTCACAGCTCTTTTTATAACACGCTTCCTAGCTGCACCTAACATAAACGATTCTGAAACCACTTTATCTTTTGTGGCTATAGCTATGAAAATAGTACCAACCTCAGCATTAGAATCACCTTTAGAGGGTCCCGCGTTTCCTGTAGTAGCCAAACCATAATCGGCATTAAATAACTCCCTAACATTTTTGGCCATTGCCTCTACAACTTGCGCACTTACCACCGAGTGCTTTTCTATGAGATCTTTAGGGACTCCCAACACCTTGACCTTAGATTCGGTAGCATAAGTTACTACGCCTCCATTAAAGTACGCTGATGCTCCGGCATTTTGAGTAAACTGTTCTGCCACATTACCTCCAGTGCAACTTTCTGCTATAGCTAGAGTTTTTCTTAATTGCGTAAGTCGGTTAGCAATTATCATCTCTAACGATTGTGCCTCATCTTCAAACCCAACAAAAGCATCCTCTATTAAAGGTAACACCTTTTCTATCTCCCTATCAATATTTTGACGCACTACATCTTCAACAAGTCCTTTAGATGATAAACGCAACCTCACACTACCAAGTTTTGGCAGATAAGCTAATTTTACCGTTTCCGGAAGTGCTTCTTCCCAAGCTTCAATACGCTTTGCTATAGTACTCTCACCTAAACCATAGGTTAGTAAAGTTTTATGCAGAATAAACGGAAACTTGTATTTGGTTTTTAGTTTTGGGATTACCTTATTAACCAAAAGTTTTTTCATTTCAAAAGGCACACCGGGTAAAGACACGAATGTTTTCTCTCCTTTTTCCAACCACATGCCGGGCGCTGTACCAAGTTCGTTCATCAACACTGCAGCCTTGGAGGGCACTAAAGCCTGATCCTTATTAATCTGCAACAATGTTTGGCGTACATATTTCTTCCAAATCTCCTCAATATTTTTGGTAACAGCTGCATCACGTATTAACGTATCATTAAAATACTCTGCAATGGTTTTTTTGGTAATATCATCCTTAGTTGGGCCTAGACCACCTGTAATAATTATGATATCTACCCTACTTTCTGCGTCTTTAAATGCTTGAAGAATATGATCCCTATCATCTTGTACTGAAGTAATTTGATAAATGGAAACTCCAATACTATTTAGGGTTTGTGCAATAAATGCAGAATTGGTATCTATAACCTGACCTATAAGAAGTTCGTCGCCAATGGTTATGATTTCTGCTAACATCCTTACAATCCAAAATCTTGTTTAATCTCTGCAATGGCATTTTCTACAGCGACAATTACTATTTCCAACTTATCGGTAATATCCATATCAGTTTTGGTAAATTTCCCCCAATCTTGAACTTCAATTAAATCTTGCAATACTCCCAGTTCAAACAAGTCTACCGTTGGTTTCATTTTATGGGCTGCTTGATAGGCCGTATGGTAATCTTTTTCAGCAACCGCCTTTTTTAAACGTTCAGCATCTTCTGGCACTTCTTCTAAAAAAGTAGCAGCTAGTGCCATCACAAAATCATCATCATTATCCGCTAATTCCTTTACTCTAAATAATTTATAATGTTGTTCCATGTTATTTAACAGTTATAGAAAATAATTCTTTGTCTTCTATAAAACCTTTTAATTTGTCATTAGCAACAACCCTACCAACTCCAGCAGGCGTGCCCGTAAATATAATATCTCCAATCTTTAAAGTGAAATATTTGGAAACATATTCTATCAATTCATCAATTTTCCAAAGCATGTGGCTAGTATTTCCTTTTTGTACAATAATATCGTTCTTTTTTAGAGAAAAATTAATTTTATTAACATCTTCTATTTCTGTTTTTGGCATCCATTTTCCAACTACAGCTGCACCATCAAATGCTTTTGCCTTTTCCCAAGGCAAGCCTTTAGCTTTTAATTTACTTTGTAAATCTCTGGCAGTAAAGTCAATACCAAGTCCAATGTCGTCGTAATATTTGTGTGCAAATTTCTTATCTATATGCTTACCTACTTTATTAATTTTTACTAAAACCTCTACCTCATGATGTATATCTTCAGAAAAATCAGGAATAAAAAAGGGCTGCTTTTTCAATAAAATAGCCGTATCTGGTTTTAGAAACACTACAGGGTCTGTTGGTTTTTCATTTTCCAACTCAGTAATATGCTCTGTATAATTTCTACCTATGCAAATTAATTTCATATCAAGCCTCTCCTAACCTCTCCAAAGGAGAGGAACTCTTAACGTTAAATTATAAACTTTCAATTCTGTACTCATGAGTACATTATATTTTATTTGGGCGTTACCCACAAGGGGTCGGGCTTTCTCTACTCAATCCCTCCTGCGTCGGGGATTTCAAACATGCCGTTCAATCCCTAACGCGCCACTCTTGCTCTAGTAACCCGCTCCTAGCCTATTTAAGGAGGGGAACTCATACTTAAAAAAGTTATGTTTTCTTCAGCTACATAGCCCAATATTACATCCTCTATCTACCGCTTACTGCCTACTGCTTACTGCCTACTGCCTACTGCCTACTGCCTACTGCCTACTGCCTACTGCCTACTAAAACTTATTATTAAACTGTCGTAACTTGATAGCTGTGAGTACCTTTTTTGTATACAGCGGAAAATCTGCATTTAATAACCACCCAAAATAACCGGGTTCTTTTTCAAGTATTTCAGTGACTAGTTTTCCTTTATGCTTTCCAAACGCAAAGCACTCCTCGCCTTTCTTATTATAAGCTATAAACCCTGCAAAATCTGCAAACTTCTTTCTGGAACTAAACTCTGCTAAAAACTTAGTATCATTCTCCAAAGTATCATACTTAGCGATTTGCGCCTTTAAAACTTCGTAAGTTGCATTGGTATCTGCTTCAGCACTATGGGCATCGTCTAAATTTTTATCACAATAAAATTTATATGCAGCACTCAATGTACGCTGTTCCATTTTATGAAAAATAGTTTGTACATCAATAGCTTGTCTGTTTTTCATATCAAAATCCACATCGGCACGTAGCATCTCTTCTGCCAAAAGTGGAATATCAAACCTATTAGAATTAAACCCTCCTAAGTCAGAATCCTTTATCATATTATATACCTCCTTGGCCAGTTCCTTAAAGGTAGGCTTGTCTGCCACATCTTCATCAGAAATCCCATGTATCTCAGTAACCTCTTTGGGAATTTTCATTTCTGGATTCACACGCCATGTTTTGCGCTCCTCTTTTCCATTAGGGTATACTTTTAAAATTGCAATTTCAACAATTCTATCAGAAGTGATACTGATTCCAGTAGTTTCTAAATCAAAAAAACAGATGGGTTTTGTTAGGTTTAGCTGCATTAAATGTTGTATTTATGTGTCTTGATTGATGTTGCAAAAATAAAAACCCAACCGCTAGAGGTCGGGTTTCCGTTTATAATTTTAGTTCTTCTATACTTCCCTGTGCATATCCCAAGCCTCCAAATAGTCCTTCACTGCTTTAACAAACATACCGCCTAAGGCTCCGTTTACTACACGATGGTCGTAAGAATGTGATAAGAACATTCGATATCTTATACCTATAAAATCGCCCTCTGATGTTTCTATAACAGCTGGAACTTTGCGAATAGCCCCCAAAGCTAAAATACCAACTTGCGGCTGATTTATAATTGGCGTCCCCATAATACTGCCAAATGATCCTACGTTAGTTACCGTGTAGGTACCATCTTGAATCTCATCTGGACGTAATTGGTTGTTTCGTGCCCTATTTGCTAAATCGTTAACTTGTTTTGTAATACCAACCAAATTTAGTTGATCAGCATCTTTTATAACAGGAACAATCAAGTTGCCATCTGCAAGGGCGGTTGCCATACCCAAATTGATGTTTTTCTTCTTAATTATCTTGTCTCCATCAACAGAGATATTCAATAATGGATAATCCCTTAACGCTTTGGCTACTGCTTCCATAAAAATTGGCGTAAACGTTAATTTCTCTCCTTCGCGTTTTTCAAACTCATCTTTTACTTTATTCCGCCAGTTCCATATTTTAGTCACATCAGCCTCAATAAAACTTTGCACGTGAGCAGAGGTGTGTAAAGAATTCGTCATATGCTGGGAAATCAATTTTCCCATGCGTGTCATTTCAATTATTTCATCCGCTCCACTCACTACAACTGGTTTAGGCTCAGCTTTTGGCAGAACAGGTTTAGGTTGACTCAACACTGTTTCCTTGACCTGTAAATTCGGGGCAGGAGCTGCTCCTCTGTTATCAATGTAGCTTAAAATATCATTTTTGGTAACTCTACCCCCTTTACCTGTACCGTGTATGGTATCCAATTCTTCTTGAGAAATACCTTCTTGTTTGGCTATATTCTTAACCAATGGGGAATAAAAACGCTCGTTGCTCGAGATTGCTGGCACCTTAGAGCTAACTTCTGCTTTGGCAATTTCAACTCGTTCTGTTAGCTCACTAACTATTGCTGGCGTATCTTCGCTCTTAAGCTCTCCAGTTGTTTCAACAGCAAGAATATCATCTCCTTCAGTTTCAATAATTGCTATAACTTGTCCTACTTGAACTATATCATCAACTTCAAAACGTTTTTCAATCAACACCCCCTCCACTTCACTGGGTATTTCACTATCCACTTTATCAGTAGCTATTTCTAATACTGCCTCATCCATTTCAATGGTATCTCCAACATCCTTTAACCAAGATGTGATTGTTGCTTCTGCAACACTTTCCCCCATTTTCGGTAATGTTAATTCAAACTTTGCCATTTATTTAAACTAAAGCCTTTATTTTTTATTTAGATTGCAAAATTAATTAAAAATCATCAATTTCTTTAAATTAAACTCAATAATAAGCTCAAAAATTTATAATCTCTCCTCTACTGATTGCATCATCGCTACCTACAATAAAGCTAGAACTATTGGGTAATATTTTATAAGTCCATTTTCTATGCCCATTCGCATCCATAATATCTATAATACTAGCATAGCTTAAGTAATTAGCATCCAAAATAATTTCCGTTTCATTTTTAAAATCGCTAATTGCATTTTTAACAACAGTATCTCCTGATAAAACTGCTTTTAATTTATCATTGTCTTTATTGGAAATCAGTGCATATTGACTAACAAACTTTGTTTTCTCTATCTTGGTGCCCCTAAACATATACACAATTCTTATCCCTAATCTCACAACGAGGTCAAACAAAATGTTTTTCTTGAAATGTTTATGGTAAAATATCTGCATTGCCCCATAAAACCTCCGTGCATAATTTTTATCTCTTAAAGTACTCTCCCCTTTAAAATGGATTGCTTTTACACTCCCTAAATAATAATTTTGAAAACCTGCTTTTAACAATTTATAAGATAAATCTATATCCTCGCCATACATAAAATAGTCCTCATCAAAACCACCTACTTTTGTGTAAGCTTCTTTCTTTAAAAACATAAAGGCTCCTACCAAAACATCAACCTTACCCACCTCTTCTTCAGAGAGGTCATTAGCGTAATACTCTGAAGCATCTCCAAATATTTTTTTAAACGCAGCCTTTACATAAGGAATATTACGCTTACTTTCAGGTAAAAAACAGCCTCTACCATCTATCAATTTACACCCAATAGCACCCAAACCTTTCTTTTCTCCACTAAATTCCAGTAGCTTTTCAAAAGTATTTTCAGCAATTACCGTATCGGGATTTAAAATACATATATACTCGCCTTGTGCATGGGAGACCCCAATGTTATTCCCCTTAGAAAAACCATAGTTTTCTTTATTTTCGATTAATTTAACATCAGGAAACTTATCCTTAATCATCTTACAACTACCATCTTCAGAATCATTATCTACCACAATAATTTCTGCATCAATAAAAGCTGTAGCGGCCTGTACACTTTTTAAACAGAGCTCTAAAAAGTAGCGCACATTATAATTTAATATAACTACGGAAAGTTTCAAAAAATATAGTTTATAGTTTTAAAGAGGATTCAAATGGTACACGATTCAAAATACTTCTGCCAAGTGTAACCTCATCTGTATATTCCAATTCATCTCCAACAGAAACACCTCTGGCAATGGTAGATGTAGTTATGTTGTATTCTTTAATCTGTTTAAAAATGTAAAAATTAGTCGTATCTCCTTCCATAGTAGAACTTAATGCAAAAATAATCTCATCAACAGCTCCTGATTTAACTTTAGCAACCAGAGATGTAATGTTTAAATCATGCGGACCAATACCGTCTATTGGAGAAATCTTACCTCCTAAAACATGATAAAACCCTTTAAACGAACTTGTGTTTTCTATAGCTATCACATCTCTAATATCTTCAACAACACAAATCTCACGACTATTTCGATTAGGGTTGGCACAAATTTCACATAATTCCACATCACTAATATTATGACAGGATTTACAAAACTTAATATGCATTCTCATATCAAGTAATGCTTGAGACAATGCTTTTGTTTGTTCTTTAGGCTGGCGCAACAAATGTAGCACCAAACGCAATGCTGTACGCTTACCAATACCTGGTAATTGAGAGATTTCATTCACTGCATTTTCTAACAACTTTGAGGAGAATTCCATGATTGCGAAAATAGTACTTACATATCAATTTCGCTAATTTTAAAACCTGCAATCAAAATACCTAGTATTCTGTTTGGAGTTTAAATTTGAATAGTTGTATTTTGAGAACTTGAAAACGAATTTTATGAGTGTTACTCAAATCCTACTTTTAATAGCAGCTTATTTTGTAGTGTTGATTTTAATATCCTACTTTACAGGGAAAGAGGATTCTAACGAAGCCTTTTTTAAGGCCAATAAATCGGCTCCTTGGTATTTAGTAGCTTTTGGCATGATTGGAGCTTCGCTTTCTGGGGTCACTTTTATTTCTGTTCCGGGTGCGGTAGAAACGAAACAGTTTGGGTATCTACAAGTAGTTTTAGGTTACTTTTTTGGATATTTAATTATCGCTTACGTGCTTTTACCTTTATACTATAAACTCAATTTAACTTCAATTTACACCTATTTAAAAGATAGATTTGGTATCATCAGTTATAAAACCGGATCTATAGCGTTTCTTATTTCAAGAACTGTAGGTGCTGCATTTCGATTGTTTTTGGTCGCGAAAGTATTACAACTATTAGTGTTTAATCAGTTTGGAATACCCTTTTTTATTACCGTAATCATTACTATAGCCCTTATTTGGTTATACACCTTTAAGGGAGGTATTAAAACTATAATCTTTACCGACACATTACAAACCTTATTCATGCTGATATCTGTTTTTGTTACCATTGTGTTTTTAGCTTCTGCTCTTAACTTAAACAGTATTACAGAGGTTTACGCAAACGTCGTGCAAAGTCCTTTGAGCAAAACATTCTTTTTTGAAGATGTGAATAATGCACAATATTTCATTAAGAGTTTTTTAGCAGGTATGTTTATAACCATAACAATGACAGGGTTAGATCAAGACATGATGCAGAAAAATTTGACCTGCAAAAATCTAAAGGAAGCTCAAAAAAATATGGTATCGTTTAGTGTTGTATTAATTTTTGTTAATATCCTTTTTCTAGTTTTGGGTTTATTACTTACACAATATGCCAACCAACATGGTGTTACGGCAAAAAAAGACGATTTATTTCCAACTATAGCCATGCTTCCCGAAATTGGTATACTAACCTCAGCATTCTTTTTATTGGGTTTAATAGCCGCTGCATATTCTAGCGCAGATTCTGCGCTTACATCTTTAACAACGTCTTTCTGTATCGATATAATCGAATTAGACAAAAAACCTAAGAATACTCAAAAGAAAATTAGAAAAAACGTACATATTTTGGTAAGTGTTATTTTAGTGCTTGTGATTATTCTCTTTGATATTATTTTTAAAGATGTATCTGTAATTTGGGAACTATTTAAAGCTGCTGGCTATACGTACGGACCCCTTTTAGGACTATTTGCCTTTGGTATTTTTACTAAAAACCAAATTAAAGATAAATATGTATGGATTATAGCTGTTGTAGCTCCTGCTTTGTCTTATACTCTAAACAAATACTCTGTAGAACTTCTAAATGGGTATCAAATTGGATTTGAAATACTAATTATCAATGGCTTGCTAATGTATCTGGGTTTAGTACTGATTGGTAGAAAGCAACACTAAAGTACAAGCCGCTTCAAAGCCAATATTATGAGTTTTTAAAATTTTATACAGTTCAGGGTTTTCTGTTCCGGGATTAAAAATAACGCGTTTCGGGTTTAAAGAGACGATATAATCGTAATACTGCTTTTGTCGTTTTGGACTTAGATATAAAGTGACGGTATGAACGTTTTCATAATCCAGTAACTCTGTATCTATGTTTATCCCTGACACCTCTCCTTGTCTCAGCCCAAAAGCCACAGTTTCTACTCCATTTGCTACCAATCGTTGTATGGCATAATTAGAGTACCTATTGGGCTTCAAAGAGGCTCCAAATACTAAGGTTTTCCTTTCCTTCATGTTAAAAAAATTAATTTTTTGTTAAAACTAGTAACATTATTCTAAATGATACGTCTATTTGTTACTCACAAACATCATCAATCAAAAACAATCAATCCAAAATGAAACATCTTTTTTCATTAAGCATCATTCTATTTGCTTTTTTTTCACTTTCAGTTCATGCAAACCCAACAGATCCCAACGATGCCAAAAGGGGGATTATTTCAGGTAAGGTTTTAGACGCAAAATTAAAACAACCCTTACCTTATGTAAACGTCATCATTAAAGATACCAAAGGAACGACCTTAACCGGAGGTATTACTTTAGACGATGGTTCTTTTAAAATTGAAAAAATTGAGGAAGGTAACGTTACTGTAAGCATACAGTATATAGGCTACAAAACTTACAACAAAAACGTTACCCTAAAAAGAGGGAATTATAAAGTTGATATAGGCAATGTTTATCTTGAAGAAGAACTCGAAGACTTAGAGGCAGTTACAGTAGTTGCCGAAGTTTCTACCATACAGCAAAAAGTTGACCGAAAGGTAATTACAGTAGGTAAAGATTTAACAACTGCTGGTCCTACGGCAAGTGATATCATGAATAATTTACCTTCGGTAAATGTAGACCAACAAACTGGCAACATAAGCCTAAGAGGTAACGAAAATGTACGTGTTATGGTAGACGGCAAATTAAGTAATGTGCCTGTTGCTCAACTTCTTCGCCAAATCCCTTCCACATCTATTAAATCTATCGAGCTTATCACTAATCCTTCTGCAAAATATAACCCTGAGGGCATGAGTGGCATCATCAATATTAAACTACATAAAAACACACAAATAGGCTTTAACGGAAATTTAAATGTTGGTGTTACCAAAGAGATTTTTGCAAAATTCAACAGTTCTATTGATATGAATTACCGTAACGGAAAATTCAATTTCTATGGGAATTATGGTAACAATATTGGCAAGTATGATAATTTTGGAAATATAAATAGACTTGATGATGATTCTCGACAAGATTTCAAATTCGGGAATGATAATGAGTCGCATCTTTACAAGTTTGGTGTAGATTTTTATATGAATGACAAAAACACTATTTCAATATTTACCAACCAAAACACCTTTAACGGTAATGGTTTTGGAGACACCTTTATCACATTTCCCGGCCCTATTAATCAGGCTCAATTATTTAGTAATATAACAGATAACATATCGAGCCAATACAACCTAGCTTATAAGCATGTTTTTAACGAAGAAGAAAACGAAACTTTAGATATTGAGATAGACCATAATAATTTTGAAAACGATGAAATAGCAAATTTCAACTTTAGAAACTTTAGCTTTCCTCCTAATTATGTTGATATGGTAGACACCAAAAGAGACCAGACGTTTATTAATGTAGATTACGTTAAGCCCCTAAATGAAACATCTAAACTTGAAGCTGGCTTAGAAGCGCGCTTCTTTAATTCTGATGTGGATTATAGTTCTACAGGTCAAACCTTTGATGATCAGGGCAACATTATCCAAACCCCCAGTACTGATTTTGAATACAACAGAGATATTTTCTCTGCATATTTTACCTATGGAAAAACTATAAACGAAAAATGGAACTACCAAATAGGTGCAAGATTTGAACAGGTATTGGAAGATGCTGACGCACTTCAATTTTTTGCTGACAATACAATAGCATCTATTCCTTTTGAAAATGATTATTTTCAAGTGTATCCTTCTATTTTTGCAAGTTACAAAGCTTCGGATAAAAACACTTATCAATTTAGTGCTAGCCGACGTGTAGACAGACCAGGCTTGCAACAAGTAAACCCCATAAGAGAATGGGCCACACCAAGAGTTTCTTCATTTGGAAACCCAGAATTACTACCACAATTTACAAACTCAATTGAGCTGAATTACACACGTAAATTAAAAAAGGGAAGTGTAACCGGAGGTATATTTTTTAGATTAATTGAAGATAATATTAACCGTTTTGTACGCATTGACAGAAACAATATTCCAGCAGGAAATGCTATTTTAACTTTTGGTAATTTTGACAATACCACAGCTTATGGTGTAGAACTGTCTAGCAATTATAGACCTACAAAATGGTGGAGTTTAAACGGGAGTTTCGATTTATACTCGCAAGAGCAAAGAGGGATTACAGAAATAATAGATACCGACGATTTAACAAATGCTACTGAAGCAGATATCATTACACAAAACACAAAAGTTGATAATGTGGTGTGGAATTTAAGACTCTTTAACAACTTTAAAGCCTCTAAAAAGTTAAGTTTTTCTTTGTTTACCATGTATCGTGGCAAAGAGAAAGGCATACAATTTACAAGAGAACCTATGTTTATGCTTAACACTGGAATGCGTTATTCGTTCCTAGAACAACAGCGTGCCACACTAAGCTTTAATTACAGCGATATTTTTAATACCATGAATTTTGAGTTTAAAGCCAGAACTCCTTACCCTGGTATTGGACAGTTTAATTGGGAAAGCAATACTTGGAACATTGCTTTTTCTTATAGGTTTGGAGGTGGCAAGTACCGTGCTTTACGCAGAAAACAAAGAGATAATAACACAAAACAAGGTAGTGGAGGCTTCCTATAAATAGTATTTTAATAATCTAATAATAGTTGATGGTTAGTGTTATCTTTAGATTATTAAATAGAACCCCCAAAGCTTAAACTTTGGGGGTTTGTTTGTATTAATAGCATTGTTAAAAATGTTAAAATTTCAATACCATCACAATAATCACAATCCCAACACGTTACATAGTAACCAAAAACCGTATTTAGTAATTATTTGAGTTAGTCGCTTTTAAAAAAAATCATTAAAACGGTTAGTGTCTTTGGACACATTCAAACTCGAAATTCATGAAATTTCGAGTTTTGTTTTCGTATTAAAATAGATGGGCACACCCCAACGTAACAGCATTATTTTGCTATTATCATCATCTAACTAAGCTATAAGAGCTTGTCTTTTCAAAATTTGTGTTAATTGAAACTAGCTGATAATAGCATTAAAAAATCCGAAACTCCGCTATCATGCATTGGTTTCGGATTTTTGTTTCTTAAGATCGTCAGTAACAGAAGTTTGATATTTAATCTACCACCAACCACATCGTTATTATTTTATTAAAGTTACCACTTCATAATAACACTTCCCCAGGTAAACCCACTACCAAAAGCAGCAAGCACCACTGTATCGCCATCGTTAATCTTACCTTCCTCCCAAGCCTCGGTTAAAGCTATAATTACTGATGCTGCTGTGGTGTTACCATATTTTTGAATGTTATTAAACACTTGGTCATCCCTTAAACCAAACTTCTTCTGTATAAATTGGGATATTCTCAAATTTGCTTGATGCGGAATCAACATATCTATATCCTCTTTTTGTAGATTATTGGCCGTTAACCCTTCTACTATGGCTTCACTAAATCTAACCACAGCATGTTTAAACACAAACTGTCCGTTCATATATGGGTAATACGACGTATCTTCCTCGTTATTCGCCTCTAAAATTTCTGGCACCCAATGCCTTATACTTGGCCCTTCCACTACTAACTCCTCAGCATGTTTCCCTTCAGAATGCAAATGGGATGACAGCACACCTATTGTATTATCTTCAGTTCTGGTCATTACAGCGGCACCTGCACCATCTCCAAAAATAACAGACACGCTTCGTCCGCGAGTAGATTTATCCAATCCTCCAGAATGGTATTCTGCACCTATTACCAGAATATTGTTATACATACCAGTTTTAATAAATTGGTCTGCTACAGATACAGCATAAATAAAACCAGAACACTGGTTTCTTATATCCAAAGCACCAACCGTTGGCATGTCTAATATGTCTTGAATTTGCACCCCACAACCCGGGAAGTAATAATCGGGACTTAATGTTGCAAACACAATAAAATCAATATCATCCTTGGTTAACCCTGCGCGTTCTATAGCGATTCTTGCTGCTTTGGCTCCCATTACTGCAGATGTGTCGCCCGAACCTTCTTTTATCCATCTACGCTCTTGTATACCCGTACGCTCTTGTATCCATGCATCGTTGGTGTCCATCATTTTAGACAAGTCATCGTTTGTAATAATATTATCAGGCACATATTTACCAAGGCCAATTATTCTAGAGTTATACATATCTGCAAATTTTGTTTAACCAAAATACGAAAAAATAATGGTCAAATTTCAAACTCCAAAAACTAAAGCCTAAAGAAAAAGCTGTGTCAAGTTGTCATATTTTTACTCTTGGTATTTTTTTTGTCATTAACAGAATCGAATATAAAATTTGATTAAACTACATATATCATGACAAAAGGAAACATTAATGTATCGGTAGAAAATATCTTTCCGTTAATTAAAAAGTTCTTATACAGCGATCACGAAATATTTTTACGTGAGCTTATCAGTAATGCTACAGACGCTACTTTGAAGTTAAAACACCTAACCAATGTTGGAGAAGCCAAGGTTGAATATGGCAACCCACAAATTGAGGTTAAAATTGATAAAGACAATAAAAAATTACATATTATTGATCAAGGTTTAGGTATGACAGCCGAAGAGGTTGAGAAATACATTAACCAAGTAGCATTTTCTGGCGCTGAGGAATTCCTAGACAAATACAAAGATTCTGCTAAAGATGCTGGTATTATTGGGCATTTTGGTTTGGGATTCTACTCTGCATTTATGGTAGCAGATAAAGTTGAAATTATTACCAAATCATTCAAGGAAGAACCTGCGGCACATTGGACTTGCGATGGTTCTCCTGAATTTACTTTAGAACCTGCAGAAAAAACCGAAAGAGGTACTGAAATCATTCTTCATATTGCTGAAGACTCTACCGAATTCTTAGAAGAGTCTCGTATTCGAGATTTATTGAATAAGTATAACAAGTTTATGCCTATTCCTATTAAATTTGGAACTAAGGAAATAAACGACCCAGAGCACGAGCCAAAAACTACAAAAGATAAAGACGGTAAAGAAACTACCGAACCGCATCGCCAGATTACAGTTGATGATATTATCAACAATCCTAATCCTGCCTGGACAAAGCAGCCATCTGAATTAAAAGATGAAGATTACAGTGGTTTCTACAGAGAATTGTATCCTATGCAATTTGAAGAACCGTTATTCAACATCCATTTAAATGTAGATTATCCATTCAACTTAACAGGTATTTTATACTTCCCTAAGCTGAGCAACGATATGCAAATTCAGAAAGACAAAATTCAACTGTATCAAAACCAAGTGTTTGTTACTGATAACGTTGAGGGAATTGTTCCTGAATTTTTAACAATGCTTCGTGGTGTGATTGATTCTCCAGATATCCCGTTAAACGTATCACGTTCATATCTACAGGCTGATGGCGCAGTAAAGAAGATTTCGTCTTACATTACAAGAAAAGTTGCTGATAAGTTAAAGTCACTATTCAATAATAACCGTGAGGATTTTGAATCTAAATGGAACGATATCAAAATCGTGATTGAATATGGTATGCTTTCTGAAGAAAAATTCTTTGAAAAAGCAGATGCCTTTGCCTTATATCCAACAGTTGATGGTAAGTATTACACCTATCAAGAATTGTATAATAAGATAAAAGCAAACCAAACCGATAAAGATGATAAGCTAGTAATTCTTTACGCTTCTGATAAAGATGCACAACATAGTTATATTGAAGCTGCCAAAGCTAAAGACTATGAGGTATTGTTATTAGATTCCCCTATAGTCTCGCACTTGATACAAAAATTAGAAACAAGTAAAGAGAAGATTTCTTTTGCACGTGTAGATGGCGACCATATTGATAACTTAATCAAGAAAGACGACACCAAAATTTCTAAGTTAGATGAAGACCAAAAGAAAACTTTAGATGAGTTGTTAAAAGAGGTTATTCCTTCTGAAAAATTCATGGTACAATTAGAAGCTATGGATAGTAACGCAAACCCATTTATTATTACACAACCCGAGTTTATGCGCCGTATGAAAGAGATGCAACAAACAGGTGGTGGCGGTATGTTTGGCATGGGCAATATGCCAGAAATGTACAATTTAATTGTAAATACAAACTCTGATTTGGTTGGGGAAATACTAAATACCAAAACCAAAAAGAAACAAGAGCGTTTAATTAACCAAAGCTTAGATTTGGCAAGATTATCTCAAGGCTTATTAAAGGGAGAAGAATTAACTAACTTTATTAAGCGTAGCTACGATATGATAAAATAGTTGATGCGCTGAAGATTCAGCAACCACTATAAATTTAAAAACCACTTTGTTTACTCAAGGTGGTTTTTTCGTTAAAATAAAAACCGCATAATTTTGACAGAAAAATTAGGGATTAATTTTACGACTTTTATATTTTTGAACTTAAAACTAAACTATGAAGTATTTACCTATTTTATTTGCCTTTTTAATACTTTCATCATGCTCTAATGATGATAGTGTCAAAGATTTTAGAGAAGAAAACGATCAAGAGATTCAAGCTTTTATTGAGAGTAATAATTTAAACGCTCAAAAAAGTAGTACTGGGCTATATTATGTTATAGACAACCCTGGTACTGGAGAAAGTCCAATTCCAACAGATAGAGTTAAAGTAGTGTATAAAGGCTATTATACTAACGGAGATGTTTTTGATGAAAGTGATGCAGAGGGCTTATCTTTTAATTTACAAAATGTGATTATTGGATGGGTTGAAGGTATTTCTTATTTTAAAGAAGGTGGCAGTGGAAAATTATTAATCCCTTCTCACTTAGCTTATGGCAGTAACGACTATAGAGACATCCCTGGTGGCTCTGTTCTTATTTTTGATATAGAACTAATTTATGTGAATTATAAGACTGAAAATGAAGAACAAATTCAGGCGTACATAACAGAAAATAATATTACCACCCAAAAAACAGAAACTGGTTTACACTATGTGATACATACTGAAGGGACTGGCAATAAACCCACTACAGCAGATAATGTAACTGTAACTTACACTGGATATTTTTTAAATGAGGCTATTTTTGATGAAAGCGCAGAAGAAGTAAACTTTAATTTAAATGCTTTAATTGCAGGGTTTTCAGAAGGAATGACCCACCTAAATGAAGAAGGCAGTGCTACTTTCTATATTCCAGCACATTTAGCATATGGTAATAATGGAACTTCTGGGATACCAGGTGGTGCAGTAGTAATTTTTGATGTTGAACTCATAAAAATCAACTAAACAACACTACGTTTTTAGACTATACGTAAAACCACTTTGTTGCAACAAAGTGGTTTTTTTATTTCTTCTTTTAAACAAAATGACAAAAATCATAAAAATTAAGAGGGGAAATTTGGTCATTTGTACATGCAAATATTTGGTTTAACCATATAAATAATATACAAATGTTACAAAATCGTAGAATATATTTACCACCTCTTAGCTTAATAGGTCCCGGTGCGTTAGAAGATTTAGGAGAAGAATTAAAAACACTGCCTTATAAAAAGGCACTTTTTGTTACTGATAAAGTACTTGTTAAGTTAGGAGTAGCTGAAAAAGTACTGGATGTTATTGCATCGGCTAATATTAAAACCGTTTTATTTGATGATGTAGATCCAAACCCAACAATTAAAAATGTTAATGGTGGTTTAGAATTATTAAAAAAACACGATTGTGATTTTATACTAACCTTAGGAGGTGGATCTCCACAAGATTGCGGTAAAGCTATTGGTATTCTAGCTACAAACGGCGGAAATATTGAAGATTATGAAGGTATACATTTGTCTCAGCATGCATCCTTACCCATTATCGCCATTAATACCACAGCAGGTACTGCAAGTGAAGTTACCATAAACTATGTAATTACAGATGAGAAGCGCCATATAAAAATGGTTATGGTAGACAAAAACTGTTTGGTTAAAATAGCCGTTAACGACCCTAAATTGATGATAGGCAAACCTGCCGATTTAACAGCTGCTACAGGTATGGATGCCTTAACACATGCTATAGAAACATATATTACCAAAGGTGCTTTTGAATGGTCTGACACTCTAGCCCTAGAAGCCATTAAGCTAATTTCAGAGAGCTTAGAAAAAGCTGTGGCAGATGGCGAAGATCTTGAAGCTAGAAGTAAAATGGCCTGGGGACAATTTATTGCAGGGCAAGCATTTTCTAATGCAGGTTTGGGGTATGTACACTCCATGGCACATCAATTAGGTGGTATGTATAACTTACCACACGGAGTGGCCAATGCCATTTTACTACCACATGTAGAACAATTTAATATTCCTTCTTGTGCCCATAAACTAAAAAATGTTGCAAAAGCTATGGGAGTAGATGTTTCAGAGATGAGTGATGCAGAAGGTGCCAATGCAGCCATAACAGCAATTAAAACCTTATCAAAATCTGTTGGCATCCCTTCTGGTTTAAAAGAGCTAGGTGTTCAAGAAAAAGATTTTAAAGAAATGGCCCATAATGCTTTAGCCGATGTGTGTACAGGGGGTAACCCAAGAGATGTAACTTTACAAGATACCATTGCTATTTACAAAGCAGCTATGTAAGGCTTACTATAGAATAAAATTAGCATCAAAGAACCACTCTGAGAAAAACAGAGTGGTTCTTTTGTGTATTGTTGATTTTGCAAAAATTTTCGGCTACCTTCGTTATTGTCAGCTGTCAAACAGGTACCGTCAAGCATAAGTATTGAAAAGATATATATGCTATATAAGCTGACGGAAGTTATTTGATCTTATAATAACTAGTCAAAAAAACGGATTAAAACGCAATAAAGAGTACAACCAAAAACTTAATACAAATTAAAATGCAAACCAAACCTAACAACCTCAATACATTTAGAATCTTATACCTCATCAAAGGTATTCTAACCATGTGTTTTTCTTTATTTTTTATGCTTTACGCCGGCATGGGTTTTTTCTTTAACCAAGTTATTGAACATTCACAACAGGATACCGAACTGCCATTTAATTTTGGATGGATATTTACAATTATTGGTGGTATAGGTATTTTATTTTGTATTGTTCTCGGGATCTTAAATTTAATGGCATCAAAATATATAAAAGAACAAAAAAACTACAATTTTATTTTTGGCCTAGCCATAGTAAATTGCCTCACAGGTATTCTTGGAATCCTACTAGGAGTATTCACATTAATAGAACTAACCAAACCAGATATAAAAGCTCTTTTTAATAAATAAGTTTGGCATATTTTTTAGCTACACTTCATTTTAAAGGGCCAGTACCAATACGAAAAGTATAAAACGAGTTAAAAAATAAAAACTAAAAAACACCCCTGACATAATTCGTCACAAGCGCTCCTACTTTTGCATGTAAGTTTAATAAACAAATCAATAAAAAAATGAAACATGCAATTAACTGGTTTGAAATTCCAGTAAAAAACTACGAAAGAGCTAAACAATTTTACACCACTGTAATGGATTCTGAAATCACAGATCATCACATGCCAGAACAGAACATGAAATATGGCATGTTTGCTTATGATAATGACAATAATGGTGTTGGTGGAGGTCTTGTGGAAGGCGAAGGACAGACCCCAACTACAGATGGGCCAACAATATACCTAAACGGAGGAGATGACCTGAGTGTTTCCTTGAACAAAGTAGAAACAGCTGGTGGTAAAATAATAATGCCAAAAACCGATATTGGCGAAAATGGCTTTATGGCACAATTTATAGATACAGAAGGCAACCGCATTGCCTTGCATTCTTGGATGTAAAACGTATAGATTATCAAAAAACGAGCAGATAGTGAATTGCTAGTCAGTTCACTATCTTTGTTTCTTATGTCACAGCTATCCCGCCTTATATCAATACTCACACTTTTAAGATCTAAACGCTTACTAACTGCTAGTGAGCTTGCAAAAAAATATGAGGTTAGCGTAAGAACCATTTACAGGGATATAAGAAAGTTAGAAGACGCAGGAATCCCAATTACTACCATTGAAGGACGTGGTTATTCCCTAATGGAAGGCTATGCTGTCGCGCCTGTACAATTTACTGAGCAACAAGCCAATGCTTTAATTACTGCTCAGCACCTGATTAAGCAAACCCAGGATGCATCATTTGTTAAAGACTTTGATGAAGCCCTTACCAAAATAAAATCAGTATTCCGCACTTCCGTTCAACAAAAAAGTGAACTTCTAGAGCGAAATATCTATGTTTTTAATTCTAGTAATTATGAGGATATTTCGAGTAATGCTTTATCTGAAATTCAGTTAGCAATCACAAACTTTAACTATGTAGAAATAAATTACAAAAAAGCAGAGGCTACTGAAGTATCATTTAGAAAGATTGAACCTTATGCCCTATACGCTACAAACCATAAATGGATACTGATAGCATGGTGCTACTTGAGAAATGACTATCGTGCTTTTAGAATAGACAGAATTCAAAATTTTAAAATTCTAAATGATACTTTTGAAGATAGAAAGTTTGATTTATTGACTTATTTTCGATCTTGCCCGTATGAGGACAAATAGTATTTAACGCTGGGCGTTATGATTAAAAAGAAAATCTCTTAGCTTATCTAATGCAACAACCTATACAGTTGGTAAGCCTTAAAGTATCAATCCAGGATATATAGGTATTGATAGTGAGAACAACTTGTTTCAATTACTTTCCAAAATCTATTTTATCAAAGATTGAACGTATTTTTATCAGCTAAGATAATGTCATAGAAAAAATAACGGTAGTCTTTGGAGAGTTGAACATATTCCTTTTGGCATTATAAATACTTTAAATAACAAGAATTCCGTTGTAGAATACATATATTAGCAAAAATCGAGACATTCTTTTTCATACATAATATATAGTATATGAATTTTACAAACCCATTAGTCTATGGGATTCCTTGTTTTCTGGGATTAATATTAGTTGAACTCACATATAGCAAAACTCACGACCATAAAAATCTTTACAACTGGAAGGATCTAGCATCTAGTCTTACCATGGGCATTGGTTCTGTAGTCTTAGCGCCTTTAATCAAGACCATCTCAGCAATTATTATTTTTAATTATTTGTATGAGTTGTTTAATCCTATGGTTGATGGTGTTAGAACCAACATCATGGGATGGAAGTCTTTCGGCTATACATGGCCCGTTTGGTTAGCATGCCAATTTTTAGATGACTTCACGTATTATTGGTTTCATCGTCAAAACCATATGATTCGTTTTTTATGGGCTGCACATATTGTACACCATTCTTCAGAAAATTATAATCTTGGCACCGCAGTTAGAAACGGTTGGTTTACTATTTTATATAAACCCTTGTTTTATATGTGGTTACCAGCTATTGGTTTTCCTCCAGAAATGGTAATTGTGTGTTTAGGTATTGAAGCTCTTTGGCAATTTCAGCTACACACAGCTTATATTCCTAAAATGGGGATAGTTGAAAAAATATTCAATACGCATACCATGCATCAAGTGCATCACGCTAAAAACATAGAATATATGGATAAAAACCATGGCGGGTTTTTAAATATTTTTGATAAACTATTTGGCACCTGGAAAGCATTGGATGATGATATAGAGATTTCTTACGGTGTTACTAAACCGCCAAACTCTTATAACCCATTGGTAATTTTAACACATGAGTACAAAGATATTTGGAACGATATGAAAAAAAGTTCTAATCCTTATCATAAATTCATGTATGCCTTTGGCCCTCCAGGTTGGAGCCACGACGGGAGCACTTTAACTATAAAACAAATGAGAGCGGCAGCTGCTAAACAAAAATCCGACTAATGTATTTTATATGAGTACAGTTCAAAAAATTATTAATCAATTAAAACTTCAACCACATCCCGAAGGCGGTTATTTCAAGGAAACCTACAGGAGCGCTGGTATTATAAAACAGGAACATTTGAGTTCTAAATTTAAGGGAGATAGAAATTATTGCACGGGCATCTATTTTTTATTGACATCAGACTCCTTCTCTGCATTCCATAAAATCAATCAAGATGAAATGTGGCATTTTTACAAAGGACAATCTCTAACCTTACATATAATTTCGCCTGAAGGCACCTACTCAAAAGTAACAATCGGAAACAATTTAGAGCAAAACGAAGTCCCTCAATTTACAGTTCCTGCAGCGCATTGGTTTGCCGCAGAAGTTACACATAGCAATAGCTTTTCACTCGTTGGCTGTACCGTTGCTCCTGGTTTTGATTTTCAGGATTTTGAAATGCCTAAAAGAGACCTATTATTATCCCTGTTTCCACAACATTCAAAAATCATTACACAACTTACACGCTTAACATAAAACCGCTATATTTTAAGTAGCAACTGCGGATCAGGACAATTTTCCATATAAAAATCTACGTCTTGTTTTGCACAAACTCCCGGATAATCCCCAAAATTGCCTTGCATATCCCTAATAATTTGAAAATGTAAATGCGGCGGATAGTTCCCATTTATGTAGGCATTACCCAAAGTGCCGATTTGTGCACCTTGTAAAAAGGATTGTCCAACTTTTAGAGATACTATAGATTTTAAACTTAAATGTCCATACAGCGTATAAAAACCCACACCGTTAATGTGATGCTCTAAGATTAATGCTGGCCCATAATCACCTAGACCTTTGTTGTTTTTAAAACTATGTACAATGCCGTCTAAAGGTGTAAAAATTGGGGTTTCTGCATCGCACCATACATCTATACCTAAATGAATATTTCGTTTTTCTGCATCAGTACCAAAATGACGACTTCTGCCATAAATGCTACGAACTTCAGTATACCCACCATAAGCTACTGTAGCATTATGCTTTTTTAAATAAACATTGATGTATTTTGAAAATATTAATGATGATGATGTATCTATAGCTTTTAACTCAGCATTACCTTCTGATAAATCTATAGCAGTATATTGTTCTTTAGGTATGGAAGCATCTAATACGTGAAGTGGTTGAGAGGAGATGCTTTTAAGGAAATCATTAAATTCACTCGAGGTCATTTTATTCAAAATTTCCTCAAAGTTAAGGCATCTACTCCATAATTACCTTACTGTATTTTGCATTTACTGTAACCGTTTTATTACTATCTGGCTTACTCATTGAAAAAGAACTCATTCCATTTTTATTATCAGTAGTACTATTGGGATGCGCTAAATAAGAATGTGTTCCTTTATAATGCATATTATAATTTACGTCTGGCATCACGATGTAAGCCTTATTGTTCTGTAAAATGAAGTTTAAATTGGTAAAGGTATCTGCCACACTAAGGATTTTCACGTCTCCTATATTACTATCAATAATGGCACTGCTTACCACATTATTTATCTTAATATTAGATGAGTTACAGTTTAACACTAAATGCTTTACCGTCTTTAGTTGCGCCTCTTTTACGTGGTTTAAATTTAGTTCTCCTAAATTCCAATTACTAACATATACCGGTGCATAAGCAGCATTAATGGAAGTGTTACTTCCATTAATGCCTTCTGCTTTAAATATAGTATGCGATAAATCTGCTTGTACATCGTCTAAAACCGAAGCAAATTCCAATTCTCCATGTCTCACATTCACTTTGAGCTTTGCCTTTTTTGGCATTTTAATGATAATGGTCTTTTTAATATGCGAATGCCTACTTTTACTTCTTAACCTCTCTACTATTACAGCTCTTTCTCTAGCTTGCTCTTCACGTCTTTCTGCGACCCTTTGTCTTGACTCTGCTTGTCGTTCCTGTTGTTCCGCCATACGCTCAGCTTGTTTTTCTATCTGTTCAGCTTGTCGCTCCATTTGAGCTGCAAAACGCTCTCCCCAAGCTTCCATTTTTTCAGCAAACTTTTCTCCCCATTCTTCACCAAATTGTTCTCCCCAGGCTTCCATTTCCTTACCATACTTCTCACTCCATGCTTCTCCAAACTTTTCGCCCCAGGCTTCCATCTTCTTAGCATAGTCATCGCCATACTTGGATTCAAATTTTTTAGACCACTTCTCTAAATACTTATCACCATCTTTTTTATAAGCTTCATAATCAAAAGCTACTGCCCCAACACCTTCTGGCAACTCTGGTAATTCTGGCATTTCAGGTAACTCAGGTATCTCTGGAAGCGCAATAACATGCATGTCTTCAAAATTAAAGTCAAAATCCATTTCTGGTATATCGGCCAGCTCAAACTTTAAACTAGCTAGTGCGCGTTTTACCTCATCAGAATAATCTCCTTTTACCTTATAACTGTAAGCACTTTTTAATTGAGAGCCTTTAGTGTTAATTGTCACTAAATCAGTACTTCCTTTAACTTCAATACCCCAGCCTTTTGCTACTTGCTCTAATTCTGTTTTAGAGAGTTCATCACTTTCAACAAAAGCTTCTATGCTTACTTCGTTTTTATTCCAAGTATCAAACACAATATTACAATGGCTTGTATTTAAATCTATGGTAACATTTTTATCAGCTTTTATACTTTGCGATACTTTGGTTACTTTTTCTTGTGCTCCAAGTGTTGCTATTGTTAAACAACTCAACACTAGTAATTTTAATTTTATAATTGTTCTGTTCATTTTTTGATGTTTTACGTAGATTGTTTTACCTCGGCTGATGTATCCGAAGCATTTATAGTTTGTATTTGTTCCTTTAAACGATACAATAAATCTAAACGAAACCTTAAGTTATCTATTAATGCATTTATGGTTAACTCTGAAGTGTTTTCATTCAACTCTAAAGAGAGCATTTTATATTCTTTATTTAAAGCTTCTAATTGCTCCAAGTAACCATCAAAAACAGCTTTGGTTTCGGGAGTTGGCTTTATTTTAGACAATTCTAAGTTAATACTCGCCAAATAATAGTCCTCTACCTTTTTCAACTCAGGAGATACAGCACCTAAACCTAAAGTTTCAGTTTTAGCAACTTCTACTGGTTGTACTTGTTCCCCACCTTGTTGAGTATTTATAAACTTAAAAGCACCAAAACTTAACCCAAGTAGTAATACCACACTAGCAGCTATACCAAACCAACTAAATTTTGATGGTTTTTGTGCTACTTCTGGAAAAGCTATTTCTAGTTTATCTAAAAAACGTGCTTCATGATTTTTTGGCATTTCTTCATGCTGCAACTGTTCTTTTTTAAATAAATCCCTAATATCCTGTGCCATTTTCTTCCGTTTTTAATAGTTCTTGTAATTTCACTTTACCTCTCGATAATTGGGTACGTGATGCCACTTCTGAAATTTTTAAAATTTCTGATATTTCTTGATGGTCGTACCCTTCAATTAAATACAGCATTACTACATATTGATATTTTTCAGGCAGTTGATGAATTGCCTTTTTAACATCGTTTACTGTAACAGTATCGTCTACCAACCATTTGTCGTTCGCATTTGTATCAACAACTTTAAGGTGCACCTCTTCTAGTTCCACTAACTGTTGTTTTTTTGATTTTAGAAAGTCAATACTCTTGTTCACAACAATGCGTTTTAACCAAGCCCCAAAAGTTACTTCAGCCTTATATTGATGTAGTTTGGTAAACGCTTTAATAAACGCCTCTTGCACTACATCTTCAGCATCATGTGCATCTTTCAAGAATCGCTTCGCCACAATATACATACCATTGCAGTATTGGTTGTACAACTGCATTTGTGCCTTGCGATCGTTTTGTTTACATTTTTCAATAATGTCAACTTGAAACATGCTTGTAATTTTGGTTTCTACCAAATGGATCTTAAAATGATTGATACTAAATTTGAATTATTTTATCTTCAAGCTTAAAGGAGCATTTCAACATAGATTTAACTATGGTTACATTTTGTCTTAAAGCATAAAGTGAACTGAAACAAATTTAATCCATTATTTTAAAGTTCATCTGGCATCCTAGTTAGTTCATTTATAAAGACGATTGAAAAAAATGAGTGTTGCAAAAAATGTTGCTTTTAATAAAAAAATGTACAGAATAACATTTCAATACAACTTAAAAAGAAAGAATAAACTTTCTTTTTTAGGTATATTTATGCATTTAAACCTTATTTATTGGTATTTCATGGATTAGTTTGCTATTTTGGCACCACAATTGAATAGGTAACCAAAACCTTAAAACTTAAGCCCTATGAAAAAAATATTACTTACAGTATTGGTATTTGCTTTTCTATTGTCTTGCAGTACACGCAGACAAATGGAAAAAACTATAAGTTATGGGAACTACGACCGTGCTATAAACGATGCCATAGGAAAACTAAAAATAAACAAAGACCGAAGAGGAAAAGCCGATATCATTATGCTTTTAGAGGAAGCTTATGTTAAGGCTACAGCTAGAGATTTAGAAAACATTAGTTTTTTAAAGAAAGATAACAATCCAGAAAGCTACCTGCGTATTTTTGATGCTTATACAAGTTTAGATAACAGACAAGAGGCCATAAAACCTTTATTGCCTTTATACATTAAAGGTAACGAAGTACGATTTGATTTTAACGATTACAGTAATGAGATTATTACCTACAGGAACAGTGCATCGTTACAATTATACAATAACGCACAAGGGTTATTAAATTCTAAGAATAAGTTTGATATTAGAGCTGCTTACAATCAACTTAGGGAAATAGAAGACATTAACCCAAATTACAAAGACACGCGTGAGTTGATGAACATAGCACACCAAAGAGGTACCGATTTTGTACTTGTGGATATGATTAACGATTCTGGAAAAATTATTCCTGCTCGTTTAGAAAACGATTTATTAAACTTTAGCAGTTATGGTTTAAACAATTTCTGGTTACAATTTCATAGCACGCCAGAGGAAAAGGTTAATTATGATTTTAACATGAAAGTTAACCTAAGAGACATTAACATTTCCCCAGAGCAAATTAGAGAACGCCAAATCATCAAGGAAAAACAAATTGCTGATGGCAAAGAAGATTTAATTGAAAACGGAAAAGTGGTAAAAGATAGTTTAGGTAATGCCATTAAAGTAGACCGTTTGAAAACTGTACGTTGCGAATATTACGAATTCACACAGTTTAAAGCTTCACAAATTACAGGAAATGTAGAGTATTATAATTTAAGCAACAACCAATTGGTAGATGCTTTCCCCATAAGCAGTGAATTTATTTTCGAACATATTTACGCTACTTCCAGAGGCGATAGAAGAGCTTTAGATACGAACCTAATTCCATTTTTAGAGCTACGCGCAGTACCCTTCCCTACTGAAGAACAAATGATTTTTGATACAGGCGAGGATTTAAAAATGCAATTGAAACAGATTATTAATTCTTATTCCTCTGATATTGCAGGTATTTAGAAAAGCAAAAAACTCCCAAATAATATTTGGGAGTTTTTTTATTTTTTGGGGATAGGTTTATTGGCAGTAGTTGGTTTTATCCATTCAAGCGATTCATCCATTATGATTATATTTTTATTGCTACCATTTAATTGTTTAGCTATAAAAGAAAGAATTATTTTTGTTTTAAGCTCGTGTCCTTTGACTTTATCATAATTGGGAGCACTCATCATTGGAATCATATAGGGAATATCTGTAAAATCCAGATGATTCGCATTTTTAAACCTTGCCCAATATTTTTCATCACGATTATTATTAAACAATTTCTGAACAGCTTTTAATTCATACTTTTTAACACCTTTGTAAAAACTAGGTGATACTTGTAATTTTTTTAATTCTTCCTCCGATAAATCCGGTGAAAAAGAGCTAAAATATAAAAGGGGCAGTGAAAAATTAGAAGTTATCTTTAAGTCAATTGGTCCATCCATGTTTATAACTGCTTTGACATTTTTAATTTCTAAAGCACCAGAACAAGCAGTAGCACCACCTAATGAATGTCCAATTAACACAATATTATCAAAATCAATTTGGTTGGGGTAAGCTAATTTTAATTCATGAATAATATCCTTATAATGTGAAACTTGATTAGGGACTGCTTTTTTTATTAGTTGGTTAATTAGTGTCTTTTGTGCTTCTATTTCTACTTTTTTAGCTTCATTTATATCAAGTCCGTATTGTTTAAAACTAAATTTGTGATTAACTGCTGCAACGACATATCCTTGACTTACCAATTCTTCTATTAGTGCCGTGTTGTCTACTTCTGTGCTGCTTGCACCGTGAGAGTACAATATTAATGGCTTTTTATTTTCAGTTTTAATTGTTTTGTTATCAGGAAATGCATTTGTTTTAACAAGTTTTAAGTGGCTAAAAATAAATCCAGGCATTCCCATTAGTCCATCTAAATCGTTTGATGGACTTTGATGGTAATTGCTTTTTAAAGAATTTAAATCTTGTTTAGTGGGCAACCAAATTTTATACTCCAAACCACTCTGGGTTGTTTGATTTAGTGTAACAATAGTAAATATTCCATTTGTTTTAGGTAATGAAAATATTGGAATTAAGTAAGAAAGTGTATGTGATACTACTATACCTAAAACGCAAAAGAAAAATACTATCCATTTTACAATTTTATTTTTAACTTTAAGTTTAAAGAGTAATGCCAATATTGTGCAAAAAAGTATAAGATAAATTAAGCTCATTTGCCATCTCATACCTTCATAGAAAAAGTGAATTAAAAAAAATATACCAGTGATACTTGGTAGTATGTACTTTAATAGTTTGATTTTTATAATTGAAAACGATTGTAGTACTAGGATAAAGGAAATTACTGCTAGTAATATTTCAAATAATCTCATTTATAAACTTATGTTAATATGTTGTTTTTAATTACTGCCAACGGTTAGATATGGTAGCGTTTTAATGAACTATACGTTTGATAAACGAAGTTCGTATTTTCCTATTATAAAAACTACATATACTTACAAGTAGTTATAAGATACTTTTACACATAAAATTACAGGTATCCGAGTTTACTTTCTAGATGAAGCTTTTGAGAAAGAAGATTAGGGGTTACTAATTGATGGTTTTATCTCATCCAATATTTTAACCCATATAGTGTCTTTAAATTTTTCTTTAAAAATGCCAAAGTGACCAATTGTATTAACTTTAAAATCTATTGGTTTTAGGTGTATTGATTTCTTTTTTGCATTTTTATATTGACTTGTCATCCACTTAACCGCACTTAACGGGGCAAACTTATCATCTTCAATACTAAATGCTGTTACTTCTGCACTTATGCTATCGTAGTACTTTTGATGTATTGACGTGTCACTTAAAATATAATCTTTATTTTTACCCCAAGTACTCCATTGTTTGGCTACATGTTTTGGAAGGTTTTCCATCCCACTAATTTTTTTGGACTTTAAATATCCAAATGTGTTTAGAAAAATAGGAAAAAGCAGGTGCCAACTACACCACATTTTTATTCTCCCAATGCCACTCCAATATTTCCAATAGCCAGATTGTGCTGCGACTAATACTATTTTATCAAGCTGCATTGAGGCCTTAGAAAGCCCAATAAGTTGACCACCTATGCTGTGCCCTAGAACTATTTTCTTTGATTTTGGGTATTTCGTAATTGTATATTGTATGATACTTTCCAAATCACATATACCCCAATCTGCTGCATTATTAATGTATTTTTTTATTGGTTTTTTTAAGGATCTCCCAATCCCAGTATAATCAAATGTGAGAACCGAAATCCCGTTGTTAGCTATAAATTGAGCAAACTTTTGATAATATTCTTGCTTAACACCTGTAGCCGAGGCAATAATCAGGATTGTATCATTGCGAACACCTTCAAAAAAAGTTGCTGATAAAATTTCAGAATTAGATTTTATTTCAATTTTTTTCATTTGACGGTAGTAGTCTGGAATCTTCTAATGCAGCAGTTCGGTGTCCTGCATTTTTTAGATAATCTGGGTTTTGTGCAAATTCTATAAATTTCAAAACTGATTCGTGTTCAACCAATACAACAGCATCCCATTTTTCATTGTCAGGTCCAATTAGAAAATTTTGGCTCATTCCAAAATAGATAATCCTAGACCCTGCTTTCTCTAATTCAGGTAATGTACTGTCCATATACAATTGATAAGCTTTTTCTCCACTGATTTCGTTAGAAGGTTTTATTTCTTCCAAATTTGTATAGTCAGCGGTTGCTTTAAATTTCAATAAGTTCAACATCACAATCTTTCCTTTGTCGTTGAACTTTTGATAAAATTCTTTTCCTGCTTCAAGAGTTGCATCGATATGTTTAGTCATTCTTCTCCTATTTTAAGTTTTTTTAAATTACATTTAACGAGTTCTTCTATGGTTAGCTAGAATCCCGAAAAGAGTACTACGCAAGATACTAATTGTTGCGTTCTGTATTCCTGTTTTCAAATATCGATATCAATTATTTCCCCAAACCTTCCATTATAACGGCATTAAACTCTCCTGATGTATGCCTCAATGCTTTCAATTTTTTATAATCTTCACAATCGTACCATTTATTTGCCTGTTCTAAACTAGGGAATTTAATTATTACCAAAGATTGAGGCTCCCATTGGCCTTCTAGAGTTTTTGGCTTTCCTGCAACAATGTATTTTCCACCAAATTTCTCTACAATAGTGGACACACTTTTCTTATACGTATTAAATTTTACAGAATCTGTAATTTTTACATTTTCGAATAAACAATACACAGGTTTTGATGTATTTGAGGTGCATGAAGCTGACATCATAATAGTACTTGTAACTAATATCACGAATAGGAAATGAAAAAAAGTTCTAATTTTCATAAAATATAGTTTTTGATTACCCCTACCCTATTTATCATTCAAAACTTGTTCAAATTGATGGACTTTATCAATCAATTCTTGTTTTAATTCGATATTCGTAATTTGATTTTCTAAAAAGTTCTCATAAAAGTTGGGCAAAGAAAAACCCGCAACTACATTCCCCCCTAAAAAAGGAAAATAGGTTTTGGCAGATTCTAAAACAATGGTTCCACCTCTAGCACCTGGAGAAGTTGCTAAAAGTAATATGGGTTTATCTTTCCATACTTTAATATCAATTCTGGACATCCAGTCTAGGGTGTTTTTAAAAGCAACCGTATAAGAACCATTATGCTCTGCTAATGCTATAACTAACCCATCTACACTTTCTATTTGTTTACTTAGTTTTACTGCATTCTCAGGAATTCCATATTCTGTTTCATAATCAATTCCATAAAGAGGTAATTCGAAATCATTTAAATCTATAATGCTTACCTCAGCATTTTCAATTTTGTTAGCCGCATAAATGGCCAATGTCTTATTTATAGAGTTTTTACTATTACTTCCTCCTAAGGCTATTATTTTTTTCATCCTATTTATTGTTTAAGTATTTTAAAATTTGATTATCTACTGAAAGTTTACCTGCACCATTTATTACCGCAGTAATTGCTAATCCAATAATTAGTAGCGAGTATTCATAACCTTCTCCTTTTTGGACTCCAAACCAATTCATAAAAAAACCATGCTCAAATTGTGCTGTAAAAATGATGCCTGTAAACAGAAATACGATGGCAAGTGACCAAACTCTGGTAGCACAACCTAGGATTAAGAAAATTGCTCCAAAAAACTCTATTACAATAACCAAAAAGGCTATGATTGATGGAAGTTGCATTTGATTGGTTAAAGCATCCATAGTTGCGGTATATCCATACCCGCCAAATAGCCCCAACATTTTTTGTGCACCATGAGGAAATAAGACTAAACCTAGTGTTAAACGAGCAATTAATTGCCCCCAATTTTCATTTGTTTTTAAAATTTTACGTATCATTTTTATGTTTATTTGTTAATAAATATTTTTCTAACAAAAAGCCCTATCGAGGTTTTTGTAATTGGTGTTTTGCCGTATTGGTCAAAATCAACAGCTAAACCGAATTGTGTTGACTTATAGGAAAGTCCAGTTCTTACTTGCTGAAAACTTCTAGAGTGAGTCAAAAATTTATCCCAGTGAGTAAGCATTAGAGCACTCAATAATGCGTTCCAATCGTTTTTTAAAGGTTGAAGAAATTGCATTTGGAGAAATAACTCTCCGTTAATAAAATTAGTTAACTCCATATGAGCAATAGAAGGAATAGCAGCCATGGAAAATCGTTTTGTTTTTATAGAAAAGAATACAGAGATTCTTTCAGAAAAACCTGCAACACTATTATAATATAGAGAAGGGCCTATTAGTATAGATTTACTAAAATTCCATAGTGCAGTTGTTTGCACACCCAGCTCATCAAAAACTTCATTTTCTTTTTCATGATATTTTTGAAAAAAAGCCAAAGTTGCTATAGAAAACGTTTTCTTATCGTCTATTGATCGAATTGAAAAAGAAGTAAAATCGGTTTTCGCAATTCCAGAAGCAAATTCTAATTGTGTGATTTGAGCGCATATCTTTTGACCAAAAACCAAAAGAAAGAGCATTAAAATAGCATTTGTTTTTTTCATACTACAAAGAACATGCTACTTGTAGTAGAGAAAAATAATGTACATTAAGAAATTACATTGAGGCCATTTTTTTTCGCAATACACTCAAAAATTCTGGAGTAACCCCTAAGTATGCAGCAATGTTTTTTTGAGAAATTCGATGAATTAATGTGGGATATTTTTTGATGAAATTGCGATAACGTTCTTCTGCGTTTAATGAAATATTCTGATCAGATTGTTGGATGTACGACACCAATGACCTTTGGTATAAGATTCTATAAAAACGCTCAAATTTTGGTATTTTTTCAAATAGTAAATCAAAATTTTCTTTTGACATTAATAGCACTTCAGAATCTTCAAGTGCCTGTATGAAATAATTCCCTGGTTTTTGAGTTAAGAAACTTGCCATATCTCCAGACCACCAGTCCTTAATGGCAAACATAGAAATATGTTCTGAGCCACTATCGTCTATTTTATAGATTTTTAAACAGCCTTTGGTGGTAAAATAATCGTACCGTGCAATTTCTCCTTGTCTAAGTAAAAATTCCTTTTTTTTAAGCTTTCTTTCTGTTAATAGAGAAACATATAATTCCTCTTCCTCTTGATTTAAATCTATAAACCGACTAATGTTTTTTAATATTAATTCGTAGTTCATTACTGATTTTATGGTCGATTTGAACTTTCCTGTGTTCTAATATTGCTCTTCCTTGATAAGAGATCTCTAATGTCAAATATGGTTAATTTTTTTATCTTATAATTTTCATTAATTCATCAAATACAAAAATCTTGTTTCGTTTTCCTCCTGTTATCTCTACTAAAATTTTTTCTTCTTGGAACTTATCTAAAAGATTGTAAATAGTCTGATAACTATTAGTATTAATTTTAGTTTTAATATTTTTAAATGAAGTCACGGGATTTTCAAAAATTATGTCAAGAAGATGAATTGCGTATTGCGAATTGAAATCCGATAATTTTTCTTTAACAGATTTATATAGTTCAAGCATATTCAAAACTTTATTTTGAGTGTCTAATGCTTGGTCTTTAATCGATTCTAAAAAATATTTTATCCAAGATTCCCAATCATCATCTTTGTCTACCATTCTTAAATATGCATAATAATTGTCTCTGTTTCTTTCAAAATATTCACTTACATATAGTAGAGGATAAGAAAGAATTCCTTTTTCATATAACATTATTGGTATAAGTAATCTACCTATTCTGCCATTACCATCCAAAAATGGGTGTATAGCTTCAAACTGATAATGCGAAATTGCCGTTTGTACTAATACATCTGGTTCGTCTATTGAATTAACAAATTTTCCCCAATTAGAAATTAAGTTATTTAATTCAGATGCTGAAGGTGGAATAAAAATTGCATTTTCAATAGTAGCTCCCGGTTTTCCAATAAAGACTGGGGTTTTTCTAAAATTTCCTTTGTCTTTGTTAGTTCCTCTTACTGAATCTAAAAGAATTGAGTGTAGTTTTTTTATAAAGTTTTCTCCAATAGGTTTTTCTTTCAATAACTCAATTGCAATATGGATTGCTGTTCTATAATTAATTATTTCTCTAATATCTTGTTCTTTCGAATCCTTTTCTGAACTTTTACCTTCTGCCTCGTATTTAAATACTTCTTCAATCGTAGCTTGGGTTCCTTCTATTTTAGAACTCGCAACTGCTTCTTTAGTAAGAAGAGGTGATATTAATAAGCTTTGATTAGGTATATTTGCTAATAATCCGTTTAAGCTACCTAAAATTCTATTTGCTTCACTAATTTCTTTGATAAGAATAGTGTAATCAATTTTTGGTGGTAATAATTTGAGTTTATGATTTTCTGCCATTTTTTTCTTATTCCAGTCTATTGGAATTCAAAGATAGGTTATTCCATTTAAACTTAAAAAAATGGAATAACAAAACAATTGTTCTATTTGACTGGAATATGGGAAATGTTTACTAACGGTTAGATATGGTTCAGTTCATAAATGAAGGTAGATGAAAATTTTTACAAATTCAAGTTTAGGAAAAATATAAAAACTCCCAAATAACATTGGGAGTTTTTTGCGCTTATTTAATATATTCTTAGTACATTAATTTGTAGTTACTTTAAAGTTTTCAAGAAGTTTCTTTAGCTCTTCCCAGGTATTAATTGCCTCATTAGTTTGAGGAGACCATTGCAGCTGAATTAAATACACGAAATCTTTATTTTCAATAAGTTGATACATTCTATAGATGGAAAAGTCTTTTTTAACTCCATTAATTAGAACTTTTAAATAGTGGTTAGTGGTTCCCCATAAAATTGAATCTTCGTTAGAAACAAGAGATTCCAATGGCTCTTTAATTGTAGATTGTAATGATGAAAATATATTAGGGAGCGTGGGTGGAATCATAGTTTCTTTAGCATCTTCCTTATTGAAAACCTGTATAATGCAACCATTAAAATAATTTAAGGCATATATATCTAAATCTCCATACATTAAATTGGCTCTTAGATTAGATATTTCTTCATCTGTTGGCAGTTCTTCATTATTATCTTTCGCAATTTGAACAACGTTGTTAATATACCGTTCAATCCGGCTTAAGGAGGACTCATTATTAAACTGGATTTCATATTTATCACCTATTTGAATATCGATATTATTTGAATTAGTGATCATTTTTCCAAATGGATTAACCATCTGAACCGCTCGGATAATCTCATCTTCATTATCTGGTGCAGCAACCCCTATTTTAATCAACAACTCACCATAAGAAACACGATTTAATTTAACATTTGATTTTAATATAGGTTTGTGGAAAGAAAATTTTAAATGTGAATCAATAAAACTGTTAGTATTTGATTCTAGGTTATCCATACTATCTATTTTATTCTTTTTAGGGTTCACTTTAAGCTTCTGTTCGTCAATCTCCAAAACCAATGAATTCCGTTGTCCAAATCGATCTACAATTACAGCTATAACTATTACCAGTAAAAACAACAACATAAAAACTGGATACCAATTATATAATGGAGATGTAGGCGGCGTAAGCTTCATTGCAACCAATATTATTACTTCTGCTACTAACACGATTAATGCTAATAGGCGTATCCAATTATTAACCGAACTTAGGATGGATTTTCTGTCTTTTGACATATTTCAAAGTATTTTATCACAATATTCAGCATTAATCACTTCTGCGAAATTCTTTTTTACAGGAGCACCTCTATGACACCAACTCTTAACAATTGCGCTTAAACGTTAGGCATTTAATTGTATTTAAATAAACCACAACTTTTAATAAGCTAAGTTCGAGTTTTGTTGTCTAAAAATCAATACGTGTTTGTACGTAATTTATTTAAATAGTATTGCAGAATAAAATAAGGCCAGAGCAGCCTTAAACCAGAAAAGATAAAATTTCGATTTCTTGATAAATCGTTAACACCAAAAAACATCAAGTAAGCATCAATACATTGATGATTAAAAAGTAAATGTGATAAGTTTTATCTTTAATTTGAAGTTCTGCAGGTTTGTGTATACAAGACAAATTAAAATGGAGTGTATAAAAAGTTTGTTATTCAAAACTCATAATCCTAAGTTTTATCTCAAATAATAATTATTATTGCTTCACTGCAATTACTATCAAAATCTAGAATAAAAAACCCCCAATGTTATTTGGGAGTTTCTAGTTAAATAATATTAATCGGTTAAATGTTTGTCCTTACACATCAAAATTTTCTATGTATGGTTCTTTAATCAATAATGGCATTACTGAATTTAAGAAGCATTTAAAATGATCGGATAAATAGTGATGTTCTACAGCTTTTTTGTTTACATATTTTTCATAGAAAACAAACTCATTTTTCTCGTTTAAATCTCTTGACAGCCTGTATATTAAACAACCACTTTCAGTAAGACTTTCGTTAACTATGTTTCTAGCTAACTTTAAAAATTTTTTTACTTTGTTTCCTTTCACGCTTACCTGAGCTATAATAACCTTTTCCATATTTATGTATTTTATCTAAACAAATATGAAAAAGAAGTATATTCTTGTATTGTAAAAAAACGACATTGATAAGTTAGCAAACTATTTTCCACCTCATACTCGACAAAGGCATTGAAGGGCTTTTTATGTTCTTTATACAACGGTGGGTTTTAAGTTGAACATTAAAAATTTTAAAAAGTCCTTTTCTTTTTCAAACTCGGTAAAACTTTTAATCTCACTAACTGTTGTATATATCACATTGGTATACGCTCCATAGTTACAATTTAAAAATTCATTTGAAAATAAAGTACTTTCAGGTGTTAAAAACCCATCATCATAAACTGATATTCTTGCAAAAAAGTGCATTAAATAATAAAGCTTACTTAAATGAGACTGCTCTCCATGCACATCTTGTTTTAATTGGTCTAATGACGTTTGTAATTCGACATCCCAATTATTTACATGCTTTTCTTTTTGCAATCTCTCTAATCCTTTTCTTTTTGAATTAAATTCCGACCATAAATAATACTCAAAATAATAATTTATTTTTTTAACCTCTTCAGACTCTACATGCATGTTTCCGTATTTCTTAAAATAATACGTGTAATCTAATACATGAGTCAATTCTTGATAAATAGTACTGTAATATTGATAATCTTCAAAAATATTTTGGTTTAAAATAATGGTAAAATAAGAAGTCTTTCTGTTTTCAGGTAAAACTAAAAATGCCTTTCTTTCTTCTATTCCATATTGGTTATAATGTTCTTTTTTTTCAGCAGTAGCATAGAGATATACTGTTTTTTTATAATCATTGGGAATAACTATTTCAATGGTTTTACCAACCAATACTTTTTTGAAATTTCTAGAAATCATCTCATTTATTAGTGGTTCTATTTTATGTTCAAACCCTCTATTCGTTTTGTCAATAATTTCAATTATCAACTGTTTCTGGAAAATATGGAATATATTCTTCAATTGATGCTTTATTTATTTTTACAACTATTTTTCTGCAAGTGTTAGTTTTACCGTCGCAATACTATCAACAACAGTAATCCTTATAGTTGAGTCGCCGTCCAAGTATCTACTCCATACACTCTTGTATAAACCACACTATTAATTAAATCCTTAACTATTTGTATTTGGGTATATATAGGATTACCTGTGGCACTAGAACCACAATCGATACCTTTTATTAAGCTCGCAGAGTCTATTATTCGTTTACTTAAATAAAGGGCTTCAGAAACTGTACTTGCAAGGTTAGTGGAATACCTTAACATAGTAGTTACTCTTGTAAATCTAGATGTAGACATCCAATCTCCTGGTATGCCAAACATCCCCTGCCCATGAAATTGATCTCCTGTATCAGGGAGTGTGGCACCCGGAAACCAATTTTTACAATTAGCATAATTATTCTGGTTTTCTAATTGAAAGTTTAAATCAGGATTATTGGTTAAAACAAAAGTTTTGTTTGTAGTACAAACAGCTTGTCCGTTTACAAATTCTACAACCAAACTATTACCATTTTTATCAAATAAAATATAATGATATTGCCAATTGCTTTGTATATTCAAATTCTGAAGTAACGACGATACTTGCTGCAGATCAGACACTTGAGCCAACATATAATTAACAAAATCGTCTGATGATATTGTTGAACCACTTTTACCGCTAGGATATTGCGCATTTGCCAAGTTACCACTTATAGAAATCCCTTCTGAGTTCATACCCTCAAAGGGTATTGGATATGATGAATCGCTTACAACAGAATCAACAGTTACCATATCATAAGCCGAAGTCCAAGAAACTCCATTATTAAGAACTGAATTGAAGACAGTTCCTTTTGGGCTTTTTACAGTTTTATAACTATTATCATGATCGTAATCAAGAGATCTTCCCGTAATTGCAAATACATTGCTTTTGAATGCTAAAAATGAGGTACACATGGTTTGCTATTTAAGTTATTGAAATTTTTATCACAAATGTTTAGATATACATTCCATAATGAATGGATTATATCAATCAATAAGCTAAGTTACTATTTTTTTGTAATAAAATAAATACGCAGTTGTACGTAATTTTATGTATTAAAAAAAGAAATATGGCTATTTTACAAGAAAATAAGTTAGGCTCAGAAAACCTATTATTAGAGAAACACCTTAAAATGGCACCTCACTTACCATTTTTAGAACTTCTTGTGTCACGGGATGTGTAAACGTAAGTGATTCGGCATGTAAATGCAAACGCTTTTCCTTTGTGCCATATAAATCATCGCCAACTATGGGTGTATTTAAACCATCTGTGTGTGCTGCATGTACACGTAGTTGATGGGTACGTCCAGAAATAGGATAAAAATGTATACGCGTTTTTCCATTTTTCACACCTACAACTTCATATTTAGTTCTTGCAGGTTTGCCGTGCTCATAACACACCAATTGTTGAGGACGGTTATCTAAATCTACACGCAATGGTAAATCTACAATACCAGATTTAGTGCTGATCTCTCCATCTAGAACTGCTACATAACGCTTTTTAATGGTACGCTCTATAAATTGTTTTTGAAGATTTTTATGCGTCTTTTCATTCTTAGCTACTAAAATAAGCCCTGAAGTAGACATATCTAGCCGATGTACCAATAAAGGCCCTTTTGCTTTTGGTAAATAACGTTTCATCCTAGTGAGTACAGACTCCTTAATATGTTTTCCTGGCACGGATAAAAACTCATGGGGCTTGTTTACCAGTAGCAAATAATCATCTTCGAACACAATGTCTAAGGGTGCTTTATATTCTTTAACCGTTTCAATAGGGTTGTCTTCAACTGTTAAACCTTGCATCATATGCCCTAAAATAGGTTCGCATTTACTACGACATGATGGATAAAATTGCTTATGTTTTCGTACCAAAGATTTTGGCGATGCACCCCACCAAAACTCAGCCATAGCTATAGGTTTTAGCTTGTTTTCATAAGCATATTGAAATAGTTTGGGAGCGGCACACTCACCAGACCCCGCTGGTGGTGGTACTTGCGCGTCATCAAAAATATCCAGTAAATCCTTGATATTACCTTCAGCATTTAAAAATCGATAATTTTGGTGTAGCTGCCTTTGTAAACTAGCAGATAATGCGGAACGCTTTTCTTTTAAGGTTGTAATTGGTTGTTGTAGTTGATACAATTTAGTCTTTAGCATTTCTATGTTACGTTCGCCTTCGGTTTTTAAATCCTTTAAACGAAAATGATAAAAAATACTTTGCTTCCTTAATTCATTATCTAAGATTTGGTAATCGGTTTCTGATAATTCATGTTTTGCGGTTTCCCTCTGCTGTTTTCGCTCGTTTTTTTTATGCTTATTTTCTAACTTTAGTGCTTTTAACTTGGTTTTAAAATTTAGCATTTCTGCTTCTAAATTTTGTTTTGTCCCGCTTAAAACTTCAGATGTTTCCAAGGTTTCAATTTCGGCATTTAATCGGTTTAATTTTGCCTCGCCTTGCTTGTAAAAGCCATTTTCATCCAAAGTATCAAAAACAGTCGGCACAAAACCTTTATGGTAATTACTTTCGGCTAGTTTTCCTGAAAATGCTGCTAAATAACCTAGTTCTTCTTTTTGATTTTGCACTACCATTACGCCAAACATCTTTCCTATCTGTAAACCTTTAATTGCAGGATCTAAACCAAAATTGTGCTTAAAATCTTTCTGTTTTTCTAAGTACTCCTGTAAATCTTTGGCCGCTAAAACACTTAGTTGATGAGGCTCGTAATAAAAGGGAAATGTAAATTGTTTGGGCATCTCTAAAGCGGATGCCTTTAATTTATGAAAATTCGTTGCTGTAAATTGTGCCATGAATGCAAGAAAAAAGGGATACAAAGAAACAAAATCTATTTAGTTTACATCACAATATTGTGCTAACTAAGCTTTAACAGATAAGAAATAATGTTTGTGCTATACATTTGTTGGCAGGTAAATGCGTTAGGGATTGCAGAGGAAAGCCTACCTGTCGGCAGGCAGGCCCGACTCCCGCATAAAGCGGGGTAACGCCCTTATTTATAAACATAGTATTATTTTACTTACTACTTTCTATCCAAGCATCTATTTTTTGCTCGAGCAATTGCAATGGTATACATCCAGTTTCTAATACTTGGTTGTGAAACTCCTTAATGTCGAAGGCTTTTCCTAATTTTTCTTTCGCTCTTGCTCTTAATTCAATAAGTTTTAACTGTCCAATTTTATAGGACAATGCCTGACCTGGATTTGCCATATAACGCTCTATCTCACTAATAATATCGGCTTCTGATTCTGCTTCGTTTTCTAAAGAATACTTAATGGCTTGTTCTCGTGTCCAACCTTTTGCATGTATACCTGTATCTACAACCAAACGAATGGCACGATGAATTTCTGAACTTAGCATTCCAAAATATTGGTATGGGTCTTTATAAAGCCCAAGTTCTTTACCCATAGATTCTGTATAAAGTGCCCAACCTTCACCATAAGCACTATACCAAATTGTTTTTCTGAACATTGGTAATTCTTCGTTTTCTTGAGCTAAGGAAATTTGAAAATGATGTCCTGGTATAGCTTCATGAAGAAATAAATCTTCTTTATCAAAAATATTATAACGCGCTAAATCTGGAATGGGTGTATAAAATATACCTGGCCTTGTGCCATCTAATGATCCAGCACTGTAGTTTGCAGCTGCTGATTTTTCTCTAAAAGGTTCGGTTCTCCTTACTTCGAATGCTGTTTTTGGTTGTTTATCAAACAACTTATTAATTTGAGGTTTCATTACATTATGAATGCTATCGTAAAAAGCTATGACTTGCGAACGTTTGGTAAAAGGCATTAAAGCTTTATTATTTCTAACATGATCAAAAAACGACTTTAAATCTCCTTTAAAACCTACTTCCTTTTTAACTGCATCCATTTCTTGCCTAATTCTTGCTACTTCGTTTAAGCCTAATTGATGAATTTCATCTGCCGTCATAGACGTGGTGGTATATTTCTTTATTTGATGATTGTAATAGGCATTACCTAATGGTGTTGCATTGATACCGTGTGTACTTCTTCCTGCTGCTAAATATTCAGTTTTAAGAAATTGTGTCATATCCGCATAAGCAGGTATAATTTTATTTTTTACCATTGCAGCGTAAGCCTCAGTTAAAGTATCTCTTTCTTTTTGAGAAAAGGATTCTGGAAAAAGATGCACTGGAGAATAAAAAAGATGGTCTTCTACTGTTCCTTTAGACAGGCTTTCAAATTGCGGTATAACTTTTTTAATTAAAGGTTTAGGCAACACATAACCTGAAGACATGCCCTCAATCATATTCTTTTTTGCCGATTTAAGCCATACTAAATATCCGTCTACACGCTTTATCCAATCTTGGTAGTCTTTTACTGTTTTAAATGGTTGAGAATTAGTACCACTGGCCAATTGATTAAAATCTATATTTTCAGACCACATTTGATCTATGGGCATTAAATCTTTTTTAAACTTTAAGGCTTCTAAATTTATTTCGCAATCCCACTTTAGTACATCTTTACTCATGTTTTCGCTATCGCTGAGTTTTGATGTATCCATACTATTTAAGGCTTTTAGATATTTCTCATAAAACGCTTTTGCTTTTGCTTTATATGCCTTAGACAAAACATCTGGATACTCCGCATTAAAACGATAATCGCCAGCATTTGTCGCAGAAACAGGGTTAAGTTTATACTGCTCTTCATTGTAGTTTTCTAGCAAACTGTTAAAGTCTTCACTAACTGTAGTTACTGGTTTATCGGGAGATTTTTTACAAGAATTAAGTACTATGGTAATAACTAATACGTATTTTAACAGATGTTTCATGACAGATAAATACTTTAATTTTTTTTGTGCTAATCAATATAACACAAATTATAAATAACTGTGTAATAAAAAGCTCTATTTATAATGAAAGTTTGTGTTTACTTTATTTTTTCAGAAAATCCCCTGAAGTGATTTGCGTGTAGTTAGAAATATCTCCGTTATATAAATATACCCAGGCTTCAATTTTAGTAGTGCATTTTAAGTAAGCTGTAATACAAACTCTTTTAAATAAACTTGTTTTTACAGCATTAGCATTATAACCTTCATACTCATCTAGTACTTTAAAAACGGAATCGACGTTTTTCATTTTAAAAATAGTACCATGAACTTTATCTGTATTCGTTACACTCAAAACTGCTCCAGGAAACCAAGAAATCTGATATAATTTTCCACAAAAAAAGCCCTTACCTAATTGAACAGAATTATCTAGCAAAAAACGAGACATTTCATTATCTGCTTTTGCTTGTAATGTACCATAAACAAATAAGTAATCAGACTTCAAGATGTAATACTAAACGAATCTAGATAAGTCCACCTGGTTGATCTGCCCATGAGAGGCATGAGCTACTAAGGTTCCATTTTTAATAACAAGAAGTTGTGGAGATTCATGTATTAACTGGAATTTATAACCAGTTTCATCAGAAATCTGTCTGTAGCTCAAAATATCCAGATAATACAAATCCAAATCTTTTTCACTAAAATTATAGTCTTTAATAAACTGGCGCTGTACCATGCTACTAATACCACAACGTGTAGAGTGTTTAAAGATAACCTGAGGTTTTATACTAGATTTTTGCTTAATGTAATCTAATTGTTGTATATCATTTAAAGGAATCCATGGTAACACTTTTTCCTCACGTTCTACCCTATCTCCTCCAAATATTTTTTTTAATAATCCCATATTTTGCTATTAATTCTTTTGTAATGAAACGCATTTTTTTGGTTTTCATTGTTGTATAGGTCGATGTTATATCAGACATCTTACATCTGACTAAAAGTCAGCTATTTTAGGGGGATTCAAGACATTTTGTCTTAAAACTTAAAGCTTTTTAGAATGGTAAGATAATTGACCTATTGAAAGCGTAAAGTTAAAGAAAAAGAAAACAACACAATACAACTATGAATTTTAACAATTATACCATAAAATCACAAGAAGCCATACAGCAGGCGCAACAAATTGCGCAAGGCTATGGGCATCAACAAATAGAAAACGAACACATTATAAAAGGTGTTTTCGAGGTTGATAAAAACGTCATACCATTTATCTTAAAGAAACTAAATGTAAATATTGATATATTAAAACAAGCTTTAGACAAACAATTAGAGAGTTTTGCTAAAGTTTCTGGAACAGATATAATGCTATCTCGTGAAGCTGGAAAAAGCTTAAACGAGGCCTCTATCATTGCTAAAAAAATGAAAGACGAATTTGTTTCTGTTGAGCATTTACTTTTGGCAGTATTTAAATCCAATAGTAAAATTGCCCAGATGTTAAAGGACCAAGGCGTAACTGAAAAAAACTTAAAAGCAGCAATTGATGAATTACGCAAAGGCGAAAATGTAACCTCTCAAAGTCAAGAAGAAACATACAATGCTCTAGCTAAATATGCTAAAAACCTAAACCAGTTAGCTAAAGATGGAAAACTAGACCCTGTGATTGGTAGAGATGAGGAAATACGCAGAATTCTTCAAATATTATCACGTCGTACAAAAAACAACCCTATTTTAGTAGGAGAGCCCGGTACAGGTAAAACGGCCATCGCAGAAGGCTTGGCACATAGAATTATAGACGGAGATATCCCAGAAAACCTAAAAGACAAGCAAATTTTTGCTTTAGATATGGGTGCACTTATCGCTGGGGCTAAATACAAGGGTGAGTTTGAAGAGCGCTTAAAAGCTGTAGTTAAAGAGGTAACCACAAGCGATGGCGATATTGTACTCTTTATTGACGAAATACACACACTTGTTGGCGCAGGAGGCGGACAAGGCGCTATGGATGCAGCAAATATTTTAAAACCTGCCCTGGCCCGAGGCGAGCTAAGGGCCATTGGTGCAACAACCCTAGATGAATACCAAAAATACTTTGAAAAGGATAAAGCGCTAGAGCGTAGATTCCAAAAAGTAATAGTGGATGAACCTGATACTGAAAGTGCAATTTCTATATTAAGAGGTATTAAAGAAAAATACGAAACACATCATAAAGTAAGGATTAAAGATGAAGCTATTATTGGAGCGGTAGAATTATCCCAACGCTACATTACCAATAGGTTTCTACCAGATAAGGCTATAGATCTTATGGATGAGGCAGCTTCTAAACTACGCATGGAAATCAATTCAAAACCTGAAGAATTGGATGTTTTGGATAGAAAAATCATGCAATTGGAAATTGAAATTGAAGCCATTAAACGCGAAAAGGATGAAACTAAATTAAAATCTTTACGTTCTGACTTAGCAAATTTAAAAGAACAGCGCAATGCTATCAATGCCAAATGGAAGAGTGAAAAAGAAGTTGTAGACAATATACAAAGCATAAAACAAGATATTGAAAACTACAAACTAGATGCCGAAAAAGCAGAGCGTGAAGGGGATTATGGAAAAGTAGCTGAATTGCGTTATGGAAAAATTAAAGAAGCACAAGAGCAATTAGAAGTTTTCCAAAAGCAACTGCAAGAACAATCTGAAAACTCCTTAATTAAGGAAGAAGTTACACATGATGATATTGCCGAAGTTGTGGCAAAATGGACTGGTATTCCAGTAACTAAAATGCTACAAAGCGAACGTGAAAAGCTTTTAAAGTTAGAAGACGAATTACATAAACGTGTGATTGGGCAAGAGGAAGCCATAGAAGCTGTGAGTGACGCTGTTAGACGTAGCAGGGCTGGCTTACAAAACCCGCAAAAACCTATTGGAACATTCTTATTTCTGGGAACAACAGGAGTTGGCAAAACTGAGTTAGCTAAAGCTTTGGCTGAGTATTTATTTGATGATGAAAATGCCATGACTAGAATTGACATGAGCGAATACCAAGAACGCCATGCCGTAAGCAGACTAGTAGGTGCACCTCCAGGCTATGTGGGTTATGATGAAGGCGGTCAATTAACTGAAGCCGTAAGAAGAAAACCTTACTCTGTAGTGCTTTTGGATGAAATTGAAAAAGCACACCCAGATACCTTCAATATTCTATTACAAGTTTTAGACGAAGGGCATTTAACGGATAACAAAGGGCGTGTTGCCGACTTTAAAAACACCATAATAATTATGACATCAAACATGGGAAGTCAAATTATACAAGAACGTTTTGAGGCAACAAAAGACATTGAATCTGCAATAGAAGCAGCAAAAGTAGATGTTTTAGGATTATTAAAACAAAGTGTACGCCCAGAGTTTTTAAACAGAATTGATGACACTGTAATGTTTACGCCATTAACAAAAGAAAATATAGTAGACATTGTAGGGTTACAACTTAAAAGCGTCACTAAAATGTTAGGGCAACAAAATATTACATTCGATGCTACTAAAGAAGCAGTAAGTTATTTAGCAGAAAAAGGGTATAATCCAGAATATGGTGCTCGTCCTGTAAAGCGAGTTATACAAAAAGAGGTACTTAATGCCTTAAGTAAAGAAATCCTTGCTGGTAAAGTGACTACAGACAGTATCATTTTGCTAGATGCCTTTGATAATATGTTAGTTTTTAGAAATCAAAGCGACTTAGTAGAGGAAATTTAAAGTTTAGTTTGGTTGGTTAGTTTGAAAAGCAACAGGAGTCAGTTTTTGGCAAATGTTGCTTTTTTTTCGATAAAAAATATACCAAACGGTATATTTTATTATATTTGCTAAACGATGATCACAAAATCAGAACTTACAAAACAGCATATTATTAAAGTTTCTGCCCCCATTTTTAACAAAAATGGTTACGCAGCCACTTCACTATCTGACATTACAAATGCCACTGGTTTAACCAAAGGTGCCATTTATGGTAATTTTAAAAATAAGGAAGACTTGTCCTTTTCCTGTTTTAAGTATATGGTAAAATGCTTAATGCAGCCATTATCAGAACATTTAAAGCTAAGTGATTCTCCAATTCAGAAGTTATTTCTTATCACTGATTTTTATAGAAACTATCATACTTTTAGTAAAAAACTAGGAGGTTGCCCAGTATTAAATATTGGTGTTGACGCCAATAATAGTAATTCGGAATTACTCGTTAAGGTAAGAGATGTGATCCAGCGTATTCAAGATAGTTTATGTACAATTATTGAAAATGGTATCGAGGCTAATGAAATATCATCGAATATCAATGCTATGATTTACGCCAAACGCATAGACACAATTATTCAAGGAGCTATATTTATGACCAACACCATGAATGATGAATTCTACATGAAAGATGCCATGAATTATCTAGACCAGATTATTTACAAAGAACTAAAAAAATAAAAATTTTTATCACAAAATATACCAATTAGTATATTAAAACAATCAAAAAATGAGTTCACTACCAAAAGTACTACAAAGCAAAACTAAAATTAGATTTCAGCATTGTGATCCTTTCAACCATTTAAACAATGGTAATTACATAGATTATTTTATGAATCACAGGGAAGACATGCTCATAGAACACTATGGTTTTGATATCTATAAAATAGCAAAAACTACAGGGAAAAGTTGGGTATCGGGTAGCAACCAAATCGTGTATTTAAAACCGGCATTTCTAATGGAGACCGTTACTATTGAATCGCAACTTTTTGGATATAACGACAGTGAATTATTCGTAGAAATGCGCATGTTTAACGAGGATAAAACCTCTCTTAAGTCTGTAATATGGTGTAGTTTTGTACACTTTAACTTATTAGAACAGAAGAGAGAAAAACATTCTCAAGACTTCATGAAAATTTTTGAAGACGTACATCATCCACTACCAGAAACCACCTTTGAAGCGCGCATTAAACACTTTAAATCTGTACGATTACACACAAATTAAGATAAAGTTAAAACCTCTTTAAAGCCCCCGAAAACAAACCCACTGGGACATTTCTCTAATTCATTTTGACTTTAGAGTAAAAATGCAGCTCTATTTAGATGAGAATAACAGTTCTAAAGGAAATCCTGACGCTAAGTGTTTAGGAATTCTTTTAGATTAAAAGTCCAAAAACTTAATTGCGCTTCCTTTCATCGAATATTATCATAAAAAATATCCCTCTATGTAATATTTGTTTACTTTTAATGTTTATTAATCTGTTGATAAAAATGTAAAACGGTATCCCTCCGTTATATCTTAAATTTTTAATTTCACAGTGCTCTTATTGCCCTAGTAAGAACAGTAAAATTTATTAATGTTTAAAGGCAACCTACTTTTATTTTATGAATTTATCAAACTATATCGACTTCACATTTTTAAAGCCAACGGCAACTGAAAGAGACATTATTAATCTATGTAAGATAGCTAAGGCAAATAGCTATTTTTCTGTATGCGTAAACGGCTCTTATGTAAAATTAGCAAAAGAGCTCTTAATGGATACTGATGTAAAAGTATGTACCGTAGTTGGTTTTCCTTTAGGTGCTGCATCTACCCAAAGTAAAATATCTGAAGCGTTACATGCTATTGAGGACGGTGCTGATGAAATAGATATGGTTATAAATTTAGGCTATCTAAAAAGTAGAAATTATGTTTCTGTTTTAAGGGATATCTCTGATGTAAAACGAGCTGTTGGAGATGTAACCTTGAAAGTAATTATAGAAATTTCTGAGCTAAATAAAAATGAAATTGTAAAGGCATGTGAAATAGCAGTTGATGCCAATGCAGATTTTGTTAAAACCTCCACCGGATTTGCTTCTGGTGGTGCTACATTTACCGCAGTTAAAATCATGAAAAAAACCGTAAAAGACAGAGCACAAATAAAAGCTTCTGGTGGGGTAAGTGATTTTGAAACTGCTGTAAAATATCTAGAATCTGGAGCCGATAGAATTGGTACTTCTACCGTTTTAAAACCAGAAAAAGACACCTTACAAAAAAGAAATTCTAAAATATACAGACGCTATATGGAAACTTCCCAAAAGAGTGAAGTTTCATTAGATGTTCTAAAAGATATAAGGGTTAACCTTTAAGAGTAAAATCAATATAATTTCCTGTATACTTCTGTGCTAGTATATTTATGGCTAACTCTGTTAGTTGCAATATTCTGGGATAACCCCCTGTAGTTTGACAATCTCTCATTAAAACAATAATTTTACCTGAAGGTGTTAATTGCACAGTACCGGGAAGTACTGGAGATGTAATTATTGGGGGAAAATCATTTTCAAGATGTTCTTCAAGCTGATAAGCCATCCTGTTGTTATCTTTTGAGATCTTAAACGGTTTTGAAAACAAGATTTCTTTTTGCCTCTCTGTCAAATTATCAAATTCAGGCCCCATTAAAACATCTAGTGTTTTAGATTCTAAATAAGAATTGTCAACCTTTAATCCTGAAAAATGATTTTGATGTGTAACATTATTATTGTTAACCTTAAAAAAATCGCCCTTTTTTATGGTAGATTGTAGCGTTACGCACTTGTACATACTTTTGCTACCTAAAATAACTTTTGTTTGGAAACCACCTAAAACAGCAAGGTAACTACGAAAACCTGAAACCAATGTCCCAAAACTTAAAACATCACCCTTTCTTACTGTAATCACATGGTTATTAGAAACTTTTATGGTATTTAATGTCGGATTTAAATCCGCTCCTGTTATCGCTATTATTGTATCTATTTGAAACTCTAGCGCCGGCCCACTCATCGTTATTTCTAAAACTGCTTCGCCCTCATTATTACCCACTAACGCATTCGCCAGCTTTGCTGCCCTTGTATCCATAACTCCAGATTGTGGTACTCCAAAAGACTGGTAATCAACCCTTCCTAAATCCTGTACCGTGGTGTAAACTCCCGAACGCAATACCTTAACCATCTATCTCCTCTCTTTCTAATTGGTATACCCCGGCTTCAGCCAAAGTTTTAATATCGCTATACTCTTTTAATGAAATGGAATAAAATTGAAGACGATCTCCTGCTTTGGAAAAACAAGGGGGGTGTTTTGAAGCATCAAAAAAGGTTACAGGGGAATTGCCAATAATATGCCAACCTCCAGGGCTTTCTGATGGATATATTCCTGTTTGCCCACCTCCAATTGCTACAGAACCCTCTGGAATTCTCAATCTGGGCGATGATCGCCTTGGAGAGAAAAGAGATGCATCCAATCCGCCTAAATACAGGAACCCCGGGAGGAATCCAACAAAAAAAACAGTATACACAGGTGCCGTATGTCGCTTAACAATCTCCTCTATTTCAATATTCTTCTCCTTTGACATGTCTTCTAGATCAATACCAAAACTCTCGTCGTAACACACAGGTATTTTCCATAAAGTACTGGTTGTATTTAGATTTACATTGGATTGCTGATACAACATATCAAGCTTTTCCACAACAGAAGTAAAATCAAAAGCCTCAGTATTAAAATTTAACAGCAATGATGTGTAAGCATGATTCGTGAACCGTAAAGAAAACACTTCAGAATGTTCTATTTTCTGCTTAAATGATATAATATCATCTAGAATAGCCCTTTCAATATATTGTGGCCATTCAATAAGTATAGAAGATATACCAAAAGGTTTATATTTTAATTGGTATGACATAATTAAAGAATAATAACCCCTTTAGACTCCAAATTATACTTTAATCGACGTACCAATGCTACGGCTTTAGGGTTATCGCCATGAATACAAAATGTATGGGCCTTTATCTCTAAAGCTTTGCCAGAAATCGTCTTTACTTTATTCTCAGAAATCATGTTGTAAACATGATGAAATACTTCATCTTCATCATGAAATACTGCATTACTTTTTGTTCTTGAAAGCAGGGTTAAATCATCATTATATCTTCTATCTGCAAAAGCTTCATAGATTATAGGAATGTTATTCTCTTTTGCTAAACTTGCTATTACCGATTTGTATGGCACATACAGGTATACGGGTAAATGCATGCTCTTCATCAACTCAATGATTACATTGGCAATTCTTTCATTTTTCACTGCACCATTATACAATGCGCCGTGAGGTTTTACATGATGTAACACTGTATGTTCCTCATCAATTATTTTAACTAATGTATCAACCTGATCTTTTATTGATTTAAATAGTGCTGCGCAAGTCATATCCATGGGGAGCCGTCCAAAGTTTTCAGGATCGGGAAAAGAAGGATGCGCACCTATTTTAACCTTATAAGCCTTTGCTAGTTTTACTACTTCCCTCATGGTACCCTCATCTCCTGCATGCCCTCCACAAGCAATATTACAAGAAGAAATTAGAGGCATTAATTGAGCTTCGTTACCAATACCCTCGCCTAGATCTGCATTAATATCTATAGAAAACGTCCTCATTAGAACAAACCAAAATTGAATACTTTATTAATACCTGCTAGGGCCAAGAGCAAACTAACCAAAACTATACATCCTCCTAAAATATTATTCACAACTGAATTTCTATGCACTCCTAGCAATGCTTTTCTGTTCATTATCCACAGCAAAAGCCCAGAAATAATAGGTAATAGTATACCATTGGCTACTTGAGCAAATTTAATAATTTGTATTGGCTTATATCCGGATGATGCTATAACTACACCTAAAATCAAAATTAACATCCAAACACCTCTAAATTTTACAGACTTTAAATTGGTATTCCAACCAAAACACCCTGAAGCCACATATGCAGCCGCTAATGGCGCGGTTATAGCACTTGTTATACCTGCAGAAAATAGCCCGATAGCTAAAAAATATTTTGAAAAACTTCCAAACAGAGGTTCTAATCCAAGTGCTAAATCAGCAGCATCTTTTACCTCTAAGTTTTGAATAGCTGCTCCACAAACAATAATACTCATAGATACTACCCCTCCTAAAGCAATTGCTATAAACGTATCCTTTCTGGCATATTTTAAATCATCAATAGTATGCCACTTTTCCCTAACTAACGAGGCATGTAAAAACAAATTATAAGGCACAACTGTTGTACCTATCAATCCTACAATAAGAAGCATGCTACCCTCTGGGAATCTTGGTAAAAAAGCACCTTTAAATATTTCAGAAATATTGGGTTTAGTCATTATAGCAGTGGTTAAAAATGCCAAACTCATGAGAATTACCAGAAAAACCAATGCGCGTTCAATAACTTTATAATTCCCTAAGTAAAGTAGAACAAATGCAATTACACCAATTAATATACTAAACGTAGTTTTACTAGCTCCACAAAGTGTTTCCAACCCAAGAACACCTCCACTAATATTTCCTCCTTCGTAAGCAGCATTACCCACTACAATTGCAGAAATTACTAGAATAATAACCACATACTTAAAAAAGGGGGATTGTATTTGAGACGTTACTACTTCTGCCAAACCTCTTTGGGATACTAAACCAAGACGCGCAGTCATTTCTTGAAAAACAATTGTAGCTCCAACTGATAGCACCATAGCCCAAAGGAGGCTAAAGCCAAACTGTGCACCAGCAATGGTACAGACAGTAACCGTTCCTGGGCCGATGAAAGCGGCTGCTACCAAGGGCCCAGGACCAATGTTTTTAAAAAAATTTTTCATGTTAAAATAGTTCTTCTAACTAAGATACTATTTTAATTGACTTAATAATTCATCTACTGCTTTTTTAAGTTGCGTGTCTTTGTGTTTGGCTTTGTCATCAGGGTTGTTATACACTACAATATCTGGAACTGCTGGCCCCAATTCCATATTAGATTTTGTTTCCTTTACATACCAACCTCTAAACGGCATTCTTATATAAGAACCATCAATCAATCCTAAACCTCCTGTAGAAATTACAGCTCCAAATGTTGGTACGCCCACCAAAGTACCAATATCCAAAGCTTTATAAGCATGTGAAAATATTTCAGCATTAGAATAACTATTTTCGTTACACAAGGCAATGGACGGCTTAGTCCAAGATGCCAACGGTAAACGCTCACTGTAAGGATAATGATTGATAAACTTAGTATGTTCTTGTTCTAAATTTTTAACAGCTCCCCTTGGTACCGTATAAGCATGTTGCTTTACATTAAGCACCGCCATTAAATAATCGGTTGTCCAGCCTCCTCCATTAAACCTAACATCTATTACAATACCTTCTTTGCCTAATCCCGCGGCTGTTAATTCACGCTCAAAACGCTCAAAGCTCGTCCAGTTCATCCCTTGGATATGAATGTAGCCCAATCTGCCATTTGAATATTTATCCGTTAAGCGCTTTCGTTCTTTTACCCAGGCATTATAATTCTCTGTACGATTACTGGATTTTGGCCGAATAACTATTTCTTTAGAAACACCGCCTCTATCAACTTCTAAATAAATTTTTTCATTAGCGGTACCTTCCAAAAATTCATAAACATTAGTAGATTTATCTAAATCATTTCCGTTTACTGTTGTAATTATATCTCCTACATTAATTAGACTTACACTTCGGTTCGCAGGCATGGCAGGGACAATAGAAGTTACTTTTAAATTACCATTAGATGTTGGCTCAAATTCTACACCCAACAAACCTGTACGTTCTTGTTGTAAATCCTCCCTAGTTTCCACACGGTATAGCCCCATGTGGCTAGCGTTAATCTGCCCAAGCATCCAATTAAACATGGTTTGAAAATCGGTTCTTGTTGAGGCATTTAAGGCTAAGGGTTCATACTTTTCTCTTAAGCTACTCCAATTCTGACCATGGAAATTAGGATCATAAAAACCATCATTTATGGCTTTCCAGGCTTCATTAAATATTTGCTGGGTTTCCAAATTATAGTCAATATCTAACTTCGCAGAAAATGGTAGCGACTCTATTTTGTCGTTGGACATGTTAAGACTAGCCAAACTTCCGTTCTTAGTCATATAAATTTTGGACCGTTTTTTATTCACTGTGATGTTGGAGGGATTTGTATTTTTTGAAGTCAACGCTTTTTTATCCTTACCATTCCACTTTATCTTGAATAGATCAGACTCTGTACTTGCATCCCCCCTACTACCATTACCTGTGGTATAGTATATGGTTTTAGAGTCTTTTGAAAACAATTGCCCAAACTCTCCTCCCACGTACGAGGTTACCTGAACTTGACGTTCATGAATATCATCAAAATCTATTACTACGGGCACCACAGGCTGCTTCTTATCTTTTTTGTTATTATCCTCTTTTTTATTGCCCTTTTTATCTTTAGATTTGGATGTGTCATCTTCTACATCTTCTTCCCAATCTTGAGATGTTTTCTCCCAATCTGCCTTATTAAGCCAAGTAAACCATACATCATAATCACTATTATTTCTATTTGAAGAGAACATGAGTTTTTTACCATCAGGACTCCAAACTGGCCTCCTATCTTGTTTTGGATGCATGGAAATATTCACTGGCTTTACAGAATTATCCGCCTTGTGAATGTATATTTCAGAATTAAAATCTAAATTACTTAAACTGTAAGCTAGCCACTTAGAATCGGGCGACCAAGACACACTACTCGGAGTAGCCCAACCATCTAACAACGTTTTTTTGTTAGACATTTTTCCTTTACCGTCTATATTAGCCACCACAAGTTTACCCCTGCCAACAATATAGGCTATGGACTGTCCATCTGGGGATAACACTAAATTATTTTCATTATCTGAGGACTTGGTAATACGTTCTATCTTGTGTTTTAATGTTTTGAACAAGTTTGATTCATTCACATTATCTGATTTTACCATGTACATATCTTTTTGCCCATCTCTATCAGAAATAAACAACAATGTGCTATCATTTAACCATGTTGCATTTGTATCACGGAATGAAGAACGTGTTAAATTAACCGTGCGCTTTTTATCTTTTGAAGTTTCACGTATAAAAATTTCTCCTCTAATGTTTATAGCTGCATAGTTTCCGTTTGGTGAGACTGCAATATCGCCAACATTATTACCATATGTTTTATGTACAACAGGATCAAACCTGTAATCTGAAGCAATATCTATATTAATCTCTTTTTGAGCTTTGGTGTTGGCATTTACAACGTAAATACGATTACCTTGGGCGGTTATCACATCGGTACCATTTCTGCTAACTTGAAATGAAAAAATACCCATATCAGAGAAATTAGTAATCTGGGAAATAACACCCTGCTTTGCTCCATTATTACCTATTGTTAATTTATGGACGTTGTATTTGCCTGTTCTTGAAGATTGAAAATAAATAGTATTATCATCCCCCCATTGTGGATAAAAATCGTTACCATCATAATCTGTAAGTTGTGTGTATGTATCATTTTTAATATCATACAACCAAACATCCCTATTGGCAGGCCCTTTGTATGCTTCACGTTCTAACCTACAACTTCCTTTAACAAACGCCACGAATTTCCCGTTAGGTGATGCTACTGCATCAAAACCTGTGGCATCTAAATATCGCTTTGGCGTACCACCGCGCTTACTTATAATGTGGGTTTCATATTCACGCTCTACTTGCACAAAGTTTCGCCTTGTGGAAAATAATATGTCCCCGTCTGGTGTAAAATCAGTAATAATATCATTAGTAGAATGGTAAGTTAATCGTTTAGGCGTACCACCTTTTGCAGACATCACATAAACATCATAATTACCAAATCTTTCACTAATAAAAGCTATGTGGTTACCATCAGCACTCCACATTGGTTTTGTATCGTAAGCTTCATGTACCGTTAATCGTTTAGGGTTATTACCGTTAATCGCACTCGTCCAGATATCACCTTGATAGTTAAACGCAATAGTTTGCCCATCAGGACTGATCGCTGGAAAATTAATTAAAGGATTTTGAGCTATCGAGAAGTTTACAAAAACACACGCAACTACAGCTAAAAGCATTGAGTGAAATTTCATTTTACAGGCTATTTTAGTTATTGGCGTAAAAATAAAACTTCGACTTCTTGGATACGGACAAATTAAAATATGTTTAACATTAATTAATTTTGGTTGGATACATTCAAAGCATAAATAGCAAAACTGCCTAACCAATGCCCTCCCATATAATCATCGTTAAAAATATTCGGCAATGAATAGTTAACATGTTGATTTGCAACTTTTTTTAAATGTGTATAATCTGGTAAGTCTTCAGCGATCTTGTATAGATTCCAAGCTCTTGAAAAATTAACACCATCCAGATGTACCATATGTCCATCTGTTCTATCTGAGACCAATCCAACCTCAATATTAAAATTTTCGTTTTTCAATTGTGGTAAAAATTCCTCCAACCAAATTTTATAATCCTCCAAAGGCAATAAACGCTTCATTAACGCTGCCTCTTCCAGACATGGCGATAAAAAATCACTACCGCTGGGTTCCCATGATATCGGACATTCTTTATCTTCTTTAAAGAAATACAATGCCTTGTTTTTTATGGCCTTTTGTAAGTCTGTATCTCCAACAGTTTCTGCATAATCGTAAGCAAAAGATAAACCAAATGCAGTATTGGTATGTGTACCCACTCGCAATGCATAATTTAACTTTGGCAGATATTCTATATACTTATTAGCAATTAAATTGGTAAGTGGTTGTAAATTTACCTCAAGCTGTCTTGCTGTTTCATCATCCCAAGTGTGTAATGCTTCAGCTAATTTTAGCAACCATGCCCAGCCATAGGTACGCTCGTATGATGTGTTATGTTTACCTAGAAAATAAGCTACCTCTGCTTCTATATTTTCTTTTGAAATGTTATTAAGCAACTGTTGCTTTATCGCTTTTGAATTCTTAAGGTTTGGAAAAGATTTTAGCAAACTTACCAAACTCCAGTGCCCATGAACCGATGAGTGCCAATCAAAACAACCATAAAACGCAGGATGTAATACTACGGGGGGTTTTAAATCTTCATCTCCTCCTAAGGTTTGTGATAATTTATTGGGGTATTCTACATTAATGCAAGCCAGCGGCAATTCTGCCAGCTTGTTAGCTTCTTCTAAATTTAACCCTGGAACTTCTGTACTTATCCCAGAATTTGCAGATGATGTTTTGTCTGGGGCGGTTTCCTTTTTCGTAGTATTACAGCTCAATAATACCGAAGCCAATAACAATATGGTAAATGCTTTCATGTGCCAAAGATAGGGATTCTTAAAATTTAGATGTTAACTACAATTTAACTTGATAGTTATACTAGGTAATACCTTTAGCTGTTTACGCTCTTAACAATTTCTTATTTTTTGACATGATTTTTTGTTTTGTTTATATTCTCACAAAATGAATATATGTAAAGACACAACAATCCCAAATAATTCAACGTTCTACTTTACTGATACTAAGCTATAAAGTATCTTTGTTTTTTTAAACCCCTCGTACATGAACACTTTCCTAAAGCGTATTATTTTTTTATTATGTATTGCAGTGGCATTTATTTTTGCTTACTCGTATTTAAATGATGGATTGCAAAAACGAAAAAGCCCGAAGAAAAATGTAGCTTTTAAAGTTGACGACTTAAAACTTAATGTGTTTTACAACCGCCCTTCTAAACGAGGCAGAGAGATTTTTGGCGCATTAGTACCTTACAATGAAGTATGGCGCACCGGAGCCAATGAAGCCACAACTTTTGAAACCAATAAGCCCCTTAAAATAGGTAAAGGCTACATACAAGCTGGTAAATATACACTTTGGACAATACCAAACGACACGGCTTGGACTGTTATTTTTAACACAAAACAATACCCATGGGGTGTAGACCATGTAACTCATGAACCCCTAAGAGAGCCAGAATTTGATGTTATAAATTACACTGCAACTGTAGAAAACTTAGAAACCACCGTGGAACAGTTCACTATAGCTTTTGACAATTCTACAGACAAACTATTCATGACTATGGCTTGGGACGATGTGCGTATTAAAGTGCCTTTACGGTAGCTAAAAAACGCTCACATATTATAACAGTTTCCTAATTAAATTGTCATTTAGCAAACACTAAAATCTAAATAAAATACTATCTTAGGGACACATACTTTTAACTTGTGGGAAACAAAAAAAAGACAGCTTTAAAACAAACTGATGGCGTTTCTAATCCTGAAACGATTAACCCTACTTCAATGTCCCAGTTTAAATCGAAACGCACAAAAACTTTAGATGCTAATGCACTAGTGAAAGGTATATTAAATCAAAATACCACCGATTTAAGTAGAGCTATTACCCTGATAGAGAGTACCAACCCCAAACACCAACAACAAGCACATGATATTTTAAAACAGTGTTTACCTCATTCTAACAATTCTGTTAGAATTGGCATAACTGGAGTTCCTGGTGTAGGTAAAAGCACTTTCATTGAAGCTTTCGGGAAACATCTAACTGCACAAGAAAAACGCGTTGCGGTTTTAGCCATAGACCCGAGTAGTTCTGTAACAAAAGGCAGTATTCTAGGAGATAAAACTAGAATGGAAGCATTGGTTAAAGATAAAAACGCTTATATACGCCCCACTGCTTCTGGCATCGCTTTGGGTGGAGTAGCCAGAAAAACAAGGGAAACCATTATCTTATGTGAAGCCTGTGGTTTTGACATTATTTTAATTGAAACTGTAGGCGTCGGCCAAAGCGAAACTGCTGTACATAGTATGGTAGATTTCTTTTTATTACTAAAGCTATCTGGTGCCGGGGATGAATTACAAGGTATTAAGCGCGGTATTATTGAAATGGCTGATGCTATTGTTATCAACAAAGCAGATGGCGAAAACCAAAAGGCAGCAAAATTAGCTAAAACTGAGTTTAGCAGGGCATTGCATCTATACCCCCATAAAGCATCTGGCTGGATTCCCAAAGTAACTTTATGCAGTGCCATACATAATGAAGGAATTACTGATATTTGGCAACTTATATTAGAGTATATAAAGCTTACAAAAGGCAATAACTACTTTAATGAAAAAAGAGATGAACAAAGTAAATACTGGCTTATTCAAACTATTGAAAATCAATTAAAAACTGCCTTTTTTGATAGAGAAGACATAAAAACTGCTCTAGAACATCAGTTGAAACTTGTTGAAAATAATGAAACCACACCTTTTATTGCTGCAGAATATATTTTAAGCCTTAACAAATCGTCTTAACAAATATTGAGATAATTTATAAAATAAAAAACCTGAAATAGCACCAAAGGTTAAGCCACAAACAATATCTAGAGGGTAATGCACACCAACATAAATACGACTATAGGCTACAACAGCACTCCAAAACAACAATATAAAAATCAGATTTTTGTATTCTGTTCGTAAAGCTAAACCAGCAAAAACAGCTGCTGCCATAGAATTTGATGAATGTCCAGAGAAAAACCCATATTTACCACAACGTACAGCTATAAAACGTAATTGATCTGCCAAATCTGGAACACCGCAGGGTCTTGGTCGCTCAAAACCCCTTTTAAACATATTGGTAACTTGGTCTGTAAATGTTATCATCAATGCCACAACAATTACAAAAACCAGTAAAGATTTTACTCCAAACTTTTTATAGAGCAAAAATAAAAGAATAGCATACAAGGGAATAAATGTGAGTTTATCTGTTATTATTAACCATAGGGTATCCCAAGCTTCAGATCCAAGGTTATTTAAAAACAAAAAAAGCTCAGTATCGTATTCTAAAAGCTGCTCTATCATAAACTATCCTTCATATTTTGCTATTTCAGTATCATAAAAGTCGGTAGCTAGGTTAATAGCATTTTCTGTCTCTGCTGCTAGTTCTTTTTGGTCTTCAGCATCAAAATCCTCAAACCATTCTACCTCATCATTTTCAAGATTAATTATAAATCGCGGGAATTCAGTATGAATCACAAAAATAGCGTTGGGATGCTCTGTATTATCTCCTAATATGAATTTTGGAAGTGTCATTTATTTTAGTTTGAAATGTCTAAAATAATTAAAATTTCAAGTTCTGCTTAGTTTAGAAGAGGTAAAGATCTTTTTTTGAAATTTAGACATATCTTTTCAAACGTTTTAGAACCTATCATTTTTCTATTATCATCAGAAATCACAAAGCTAATCTTTGTCATCCACCTGTTTGAAACATTAGAAAAATCGGATTCGATTTCTTGTGTATCCGACAATAACACAACCTCTTTATTACCGATAGTAAATACCAAACTTGCGCCTTTGTAGGTTTTAATATTAGTGCCACTCAAAATCGTAGCATTTAAAAATTTATACCCTGCTAGATCTTGATAAGACACAAATAATTGTCCATATTCCGATTCCGCAATTTTCTCTCCTTCAATTTTAGATATTAGGTTTTCAGTATATGTATCTACATGTGTTCGTTTCATAGCCTTCATGTTGCCAAAACCTGCAAGTACTTTATCGATAGAACGTAATAGCTTCATAAATTTATACTTTGTATCATTAGACGCATTAGGCGTTAATTAACTTTTTAGTTAAATAATTAAATCGAATATACAACAAAATTGCTGCGGCTGTTAATCCTGCTAATAATCCAATCCAAATACCAATACTACCATAAGCATCTGCTTTTCCTAAAAACCATGACACAGGAAAACCTATTACCCAATATGCCACAAATAATAACAACATAGGGATTTTTACGTCTTGCAACCCCCTTAATGCCCCTAATACCATAACCTGAATACTATCACTTATTTGAAAAACAGATGCCACCAACAACAAGTTAGCAGCGATTTTAAGAACTTCAGTATTATCTATAGCATTTGCTATATCATCATGATCTAGATACAATTTAGGCAATTGGTTGTGAAATATTAAAAATAAAATTGCAAAACACACGGCTAACATAAAACCAAATAAAAAAATTGAAAATGCTATACGTCGTAGCTCTCTATATCGTTTTAATCCTTTTTGATTCCCAACACGAATCATTGCCGCAACACTCAACCCCATAGCTACCATAAACGTCATGGAGGCTAGATTTAAAGCAATTTGATTGGCAGCTTGCGGGTTCTTACCCAACAAACCACTTAACCAAATAGCCGCAGTAAATATGGCTACTTCAAAAAACATCTGCATGGCACTTGGTAAACCTAAATTGAATACTTTTTTAAGCATTAACGTTTCCAGAACAAAAAACTTTATGTTAGAAACGTAGCGTATGGAGCTATGGTTATTCTTCAATAAAAACCATAAATAAGCTACCATGATAATTCTTGAAACCAATGTGCCGTATGCAGCACCTACTATTCCAAGTTGTGGCATCCCAAATTTTCCAAAAATCAATATATAGTTCAACACTATATTTACAAGGTTAGCAATAAGAGTAGCATACATTGGATATTTAGTCATAGAAAGACCATCACTAAATTGCTTAATCCCTTGAAAGATAACTAATGGTATTAATGAAACCGCAACCAAATCTAAATATGGAATGGCGAGTTCTACAACCTCAACAGGCTGTTTCATAAAATACATGAGCGGTTTGGCTAAAACTACCATACCAAATAAGATTACTCCTAGCACCGTACATAAAAACAAACCATGTTTAAAGTATGATTTCCCTATTTCAAAATTTCGTGCGGTATCAGCTTCTGCTATTAACGGTGTTATTGCTGTTGAAAAACCTATACCCAACGACATCGCTATAAACATAAAACTATTACCTAATGAAACAGCTGCTAATTCTGCGGTTCCCAACTGCCCTACCATAATGTTATCAACAAAACTCACAAAAGTATGTCCTAACATTCCTAGCATTACAGGAGATGCTAATTTCCAATTGTATTTAAACTCTTTGGTATAGTTTTTTATTTGCATGATGCAAAAGTAAAATTTACATTTTCAATACCCAATTTATATCTTATTAACAAATGTTAATAAATTATATTAAAAAAATCTTATTTAGAATGAAGTATATTCATACATTTGAAATCGTAATAATCTTATTCTTTTTTTTTAGGGTAAAAGAATATGAATACGTAGAAACATTTATTTTATTTTTAGATTAGGGATTATAGAATTAATGAAGATGTTTCTGAATATAAAAGGGGAAATTTGATTTCCCCTTTTTAATTAACATTTCTTTCTGAAAAACAAGCCGTTGCTTTTTATATATTTCATTATTCCAATTAAAACATATTTTTATGAAAGCACGTTTCCCTTTACTGTTCATGTTATTTTGCAGTATTAATGTTTTCCAAGCGCAACAAAACCCTCAACCATTTATACCAAATATTGTAAAGCAATTTCCTAATGTAAGAGATATTGCAATTTCTCCAGATGGTAATGAAGTTTTGTTCTCTGCACAAAGTATTATGGGTAATCTATCTGCTATCGTGGAAGTAAAAAGAAAAAACAATGCATGGAGCCTTCCTAAAATCACTACTTTTTCTGGACAATATTTTGATTTAGAACCTTTTTTCTCAAAAGATGGCCTCACTCTTTATTTTGTTTCTACCAGACCTAAGCCAAACTCTAAAAAAGGTAAAAAAGATTTTGATATTTGGTATGTTACCAGACCATCTTTAAATGATGAATGGTCTTCCCCGGTAAATATGGGTACACCAATAAATACTGAACATGGCGAGTTTTATCCTTCTGTTGCAGATAATGGTAATTTTTATTTTACCAGAGATAATCCAGAGCTTAAACGAAAAGATGACATATATGTAAGTAAAAAACTAGATGGGACATACTCTGAAGCAATAGCACTATCAGATAGCATTAACACGACTAGTTATGAGTACAATGCATTTGTTGCTCCTGATGAATCATATATTATTTTTGGCGGATATAACCGTGAAGACGGTTATGGTAGCGGAGATTTATACATTAGTTACCATACAAAAAGCGGATGGAGTGAAGCTAAAAACTTGGGTAAAAACATAAATTCCGACAAAATGGATTATTGTCCTTTTGTGGACACAAAGCATAAAACACTCTATTTTACAAGTAAAAGAGATGCCACTAATGTAGAATTTGATTCTCCTCTTACTACTGAGGCTTTCTTATCTGAACTTTATAAATACGATAACGGGTTGAGTAGGTTGTATAAAATTGGTTTTAAAAGCCAACCATAAGCTTTTACAATTTTGAAATTTCCGTTTTAGCTAACTCAAACTCATCAATGATATCAGAAACTATGGTTTTTACTGGTTTAACATCATGAATTAATCCAGATATCTGCCCAATTTCTAATTCACCTTCATCCAAATCTCCTTCAAACATACCCTTTTTGGACCTTGCTCTTCCCAAAAGTGTTTTCAATTCTTCTACTGTTGCGCCTTTTTTGTATAATTCCTGTACATCATTGTAAAACTTATTTTTTATAAGCCTTACTGGAGCTAGTTCTTTCAAGGTAAGCTGTGTATCCCCATCTTTCGCTTCTACAACAACTTTTTTAAAGGCTTCATGAGCAGAACTTTCTTCACTGGCCACAAACCTACTACCAATTTGTACACCATCAGCCCCCAAGACCATACATGCAAGCATTGCTCTTCCTGTTGCTATACCACCAGCAGCTATTAAGGGAACTTCAATCTGTTCTTTTACCATTGGCAATAAGGTAAGTGTTGTAGTCTCATCTCTACCATTATGCCCACCAGCCTCAAAACCTTCAACTACAATGGCATCAACACCAGCTTCTTGGGCTTTTAATGCAAACTTAACACTACTTACAACATGTACTACAGTTACGCCTTTATCCTGTAACCATCTTGTCCAAGTTTTAGGATTTCCTGCAGATGTAAAAACAATTTTCACATCTTCCTCTATAATAATACCCATTATCTTTTCAATATCTGGATATAACATGGGAACATTTACACCAAATGGATATGCCGTAGCTTTTTTGCATTTTCTAATGTGTTCTTTAAGTATTTCAGGATACATAGAACCAGCCCCTATTAAACCTAAAATTCCAGAATTACTCGCTGCAGATGCTAATCGCCATCCACTATTCCATACCATACCTGCTTGGATAATTGGATATTTAATTTTGAAGAGTTCTGTAATCCTATTTGGCATTATTGTTTTATAATTTTTATCGTTTTCGACACATTATTCATATCAATTTTTGCTAAATATAGTCCGTTGGCAATAGAAGATATATCAATTTTATTATTCTCAGCAGAGACTAAAAAAGTATTAATTTTTTTTCCCAGTACATTGTAAATACTAACTACAGCTGAGGTGTCATCTAAAGGAAAATTTACATAGAGAACATCTTTAACAGGATTAGGGTATAAACTAACATCTAAATCTTGTTGCATATTCGATGCATTTGAAAGGGCTACATCTAAAGCCGATTGTAAATTGGGTATACCATACCCTAAAAAATTATCTGGTACACTATACTGGGATGCTGACTCCCTTACCAATTGCATCATCTCCGCATTGGTTTTATTTGGAAGTGCCTGCCATAAACATGCTATACCTCCAGCTAAAATTGGCGCACTAAATGAGGTGCCGTTAGCTCTGGCTATCACATTATTTTCTGCAATTACATAGCTTAAACCGCCTTGGGCAACCACATCTGGTTTTTGGGTTGTTTGGTATTGTGTTCCGACAGAACTGAAACTTACGTAATTACCAGATTCATCAACCGCTCCAATTGACAGTACATTAGGCGAATCTGCAGGAGCCGTAACGCCCCAATTACCTGAATTACCTGCCGAAGTGACTAACAACAGCCCTTTCTCGAATGCAATATTAGCGCCTCTAGTTATAAACGCAGTATTACCGTTCATATCAGATTGTTCATAATCATATCTAGTGTCATCAAAATCTGAATATCCTAATGATGTATTTATGATATCTACACCTAAGCTATCAGCTCGTTCTGCTGCTTCAACCCAGTAGCTCTCCTCAACAGGGGTCTCGCTTGTGGCATCTTCAGTAATAAATAGATGGTATGAGGCATCTGGAGCGGTCCCTACAAATTGATTTTCAATGTATCCAACCATATCGCTAAGCACCAAGCTCCCATGATTACTTGTGGTACCAGTGTAAACATCGTTATCCCTGTTTACAAAATCGTATGTCCCTAGAATAAGCCCATTATCCCTAGCCCTTTGAAAAGCTCCTATTGTATGTACATTAGGAAAACCAGAATCTAAAACCGCAATAGTAATGCCTGCTCCAGTGTAATCAAGGAGATGTAATGCATCTCCGTTAAACATTTCTATTTGATTTGCAGCATTACCATAATTAAAATTTGTTAGCACGCCTTCCAATTTTGATTCTTGTTTTTGGTTTAAAACTTTAGACTGGTTTAAATCATCACTTGCAAAATCTACAGCACTAACAAAATTTAGACTTTCTAGAGCTTCAATATCTACTTGGCTTCCTCTAACATGTACAGCATTAAACCATTTAGATTTAGCCAAAACGGTAATCCCAGTAGCATTCTTTATTTGAGAAATGTAGTTTTCATTCACTGGAACATCTCGGGCATCAATCAAAACACCATGCTTTTGCTTTCTATCTATAGCTTTTTGTGAAAGAATTGTTGTAGGGTTTGCTATGGATGATGCCACATTTTCTTTATCAGCAAAAAACACCCAAGCATCTTCTTGTGCATCTAAAACCAAATGCGCAAAGCACAGCAGTAAAAACAGGTACAACTTTTTCATAACAAAACGATTTGGAATCACTAAGTTACGAAATAACTCCTGAACCTATAAGTTCGTCATTTATATACCATGCAGCAAATTGTCCTTCGGTTATAGCGGATTGTAATGTCTCAAATTCAATGTAGAGTCCCTTTTCAACTTTATGCAAGGTAGCTTTCTGCAATGGCTGCCTGTATCTAATACGCGCTTCTACCTGCATAGTGTTTCCAGCAGCTAGAGCTAAATCTTCACGTATCCAATGTAATTCTTCATTAGAAATAAAAAGTGCTTTCTTTAAAAGACCAGGATGGTTTTTACCTTGTCCCGTGTATATAATATTGTCTTCTACATTGGTCTCAATAACAAAAAGAGGTTCTGGCGTACCCCCAACAGCCAAACCTTTACGTTGCCCTTTTGTAAAGTAATGCGCTCCTTGGTGAGCTCCCACAACTTTACCTGTATCTAAACTATATTCAAGTTTTCTAGATAAATATTGTAGCTCTTGCTCTTTAGAGTCAAACTGTGTTACATTACCCGCGTACATGGTAGCATGTTCTGGAATCTCTACTATTACACCTTCCTTTGGTTTAAGTTGTTGTTGTAAAAAATCGGGTAATTTTACTTTCCCAATAAAACAAAGCCCTTGGGAATCTTTTTTTTCGGCAGTTACCAAACCTTGTTTTGTCGCTATTTCCCTAACCTCTGGCTTGGTTAGCTCCCCAATTGGGAACAAAGCTTTAGACAGTTGTTCTTGTGATAGTTGGCACAAAAAATAAGACTGGTCCTTATTATTATCTACCCCAGAAAGTAATTGATAAATCTCTTTACCATCCTTTTCCGTTATACCTTTTCTGCAATAGTGACCAGTAGCGACAAAATCTGCTCCAAGCTCCAGAGCAATATCCATAAATACATCGAATTTAATCTCTCGATTACATAACACATCTGGATTTGGTGTTCTACCCTTTTCATATTCATCAAACATGTAATCTACAATACGTTCTTTGTATTGCTCGCTTAAATCTACAGTTTGAAAAGGAATGTTCAACTTATTAGCAACCAACATGGCGTCATTACTATCATCCAACCACGGGCATTCATTAGATATGGTTACAGAATCATCATGCCAATTTTTCATAAATAAGCCAATAACCTCATAACCCTGCTCTTTTAATAGATAAGCTGCTACGCTAGAATCTACACCCCCAGAAAGACCAATTACAACACGTTTCATTTAAATTTCCCTCCGTTTTAAGGCTACAAAGATACATAATCTAATAACTTATATTGCCCAGCACAAGTACCGCATTAAATACAAAAAACAGTATTTGTTTAATTTATTTATCTTTGTAAGAAAAATGAAAATGAATAGAATAAATGCTAAATTCGTTAGCTGTTTTTTAACTTTATTTTTAGTGCTATCCTGTACGAAGGATAGGGATAGTTCAGATATTCCGCCTGTCCCTACACCAACTACAATTTCAGAACTAGTTTTTGTTAACTCAAGATTGAGTCTACTTACCGAAGCTTTAGACAGAACTGGTTTACTAGTAACATTAGATATTGAAGGACCTTTTACATTTTTTGCCCCTACTAATGAAGCCTTCGAACGATTTTTACAAGAAAACAGTTATAATAATATCGCTGATGTACCAGTAGTTCTACTACGAAATATTTTATTAAACCATGTAATTGATGGACAATTCGTAATAACTGATCTTTTTTTATCTCCAATTAAAACCTTAGCCACCCAAGATAATTCAGATTTAAATCTTAGTATGCTTATAGATGATTCTTCAGGAGGATTCATTATTAATGGAGAAGTAAATATCGATATTAATAATTTTGATTTTAGAGCAAGTAATGGTGTCATACACATTGTAGATGGTGTGATAAAGTTACCTACTATTGCCACCTTAGCTAATGCAACTGCCGAGTTAAGCACTTTGGCCGAAGTATTACCTACAGAATTAGTAAATACACTTAGTAGTGAAGATAATCTTACCCTTTTAGCCCCAAACAACAACGCATTTTTTAATATTCCTGAAGTACCAACGGGAAATGCCCTTACTAATCTATTATTAAATCACTTTATAAATGATAATTTAGCATCTACAGATTTTACAGCAATGGGGCCCACCTACTCTAAATCTATGGGTACTTATTTAGATACGAATAGTTTAAGTTTATATCACAGAATAGACGATAATGATGACTTAGTTTTTAATGGCATATCAAAAGTTCAAGAAGCTGATATTGTTGCTACCAACGGCATTATACATATAGTTGATGAAGTAGTGGCAATACCAACTGTTGTAACATTTGCTACAGCCGATCCTGATTTCTCTACATTAGTATCAGCTTTAACAACATTAACGCCTGAAACTCCTTTTGTAGATATTTTATCTAGAACAGAAACTAATAATGGAGATATGATTAACCCTCCGTTTACCATTTTTGCTCCAACTAACATGGCTTTTGATGCTATTACAGTACCAGAAGAAGACGTCTTAACCGAAGTATTATTTCACCATGTGGCTAGTGAGGTAAATATAACTTCAGGAACATCTACCCAAAACGGAACCTCTACTGTAAGTACTCTAGAAGGTGATAATTTAATAATTACACTTCCAGGAACAGACAGCAATATTGCTGATGTAACCGATGGCTCTGGAAACACAGATTTGGGTATTATAAAAGTAGACATACAGGCGGGAAATGGTGTAATACATGTCTTGAATAAAGTTGCAATTCCTAATTTAGAGTAGCACAATAAATTAGGATTATTTATATTCAAATAGTATCCCAATACCTATTTTAAATTACCAAGCCGTATAATTAAACTTTACTTTCCTAAATTAAATATACTAGGTAGTTCATCATTCTGCTATCCATACAATAAAAATAGTAAACTACGATATTGAAACTTAGCTTTTATCTTCTAGTATAAAGGTTAAAATTCTGTATAGTTTAAACAACTGTACTAATTGACCTTACGAATTTTTCAAAACCGATTAACACAGACTTTTGGCTTTTAAGAACATAGGTATCAAAAATCATACTAACACATAATTTTACAAGAGTTTTTACGAATAAAAACATCGATGAAATGCATAAAAAATCAATTTTGTTTAATTTTTCCATTTTTTTATGAAACAAAATTTGTTTTTTTGTTTAAATTATTTATACTTTTGTTGAACAAAATTTAAAATCATAAAAAATACTATGAAAACATTAACAGCCACAAAAAAACTAATAGTGCTTTTTTTAGCATCTATTTTTGTACTCTCATGCAGTGATGATGATAATGATCCTGTAGAATTTGTTCCAACAAATAATCTCGTTGAAATTGTTCAGGCTACACCACAATTATCAAGCCTAGAAGCTGCGCTTCTTAAGTATCCAGATTTGATAAATACCTTAAGCGGAAACGGTACATTTACTGTCTTTGCTCCTACAAATGATGCTTTTGCTGCATTACTAACTGCAATTGGGCAGGATAGCATCGATGATATTCCTGAGGACGTATTGAGAAACGTTTTGGAATATCATGTACTAGCTTCAGCAACTGTAACTTCAAATTTAGTATCTCCAGGAGACATAGAAATGGTTAATGGAGAAACCGCTACCATAACATCAGACAATGGTAGTCTTTTTATTGCTGGTGCAGAAATTATTGCGGTTGATGCATTGGGAACAAATGGAGTAGCTCACATTATAAATAGTGTAATGGTACCACCATCAATAGCTCCAATAGTTGGAACTATAGTTGCACCTGCATACTTTAATAAAGATTTTACAACTCTAATTGCTGCTGTACAAAATGCAAATGCAGATTTATTAAGTGTACTTTTAGGAAATGGTCCAAGTGGTAATGGTCTTACATTATTCGCTCCAACTAATGCTGCTTTTGAGGCAGCAGGTATTACTGATGTAAATGGTGCTGATGCTGTTTTACTATACCATGTTATTGATGGAACGGTAAATGCTGCTGATTTACCTACAACTGCTGGTGCTTCTGCTGAAATAGAGGCTGTTGGAGGTAATTTTTACTTAACCAATGCTGGCGGGGACGTAACCATAAACGGAACTACAACCGTAACAGCTACAGATATAGCTGGTTCTAACGGTGTAGTTCATGTAATTGATAGAACGTTAATACCACCAACACAAACCATTAATGAACTCGTTGCTGAGTTTGCTGGTGGTAATCCAGGAGAATTTACACTATTAGCAGCTGCTCTACAAAGAGCAGGCTTAGGAGATACATTTGGTACAGCGGGTCCTTTTACTGTATTTGCACCTACTGATGCTGCATTTTTAGCCGCTGGATTAGATGAAGCCACTATAAACAGCACAGAGCCATCTGCTGTAGCAGGTATCTTAACACATCACGTAGTAAAAGCTAGTGCTTATGTATTTTCTAGCGATTTAGTTGATGGGGACGTAGAGATGCTGAATAATCAAAATGTTGGTATAAGTGTAAGTGCTTTAACAGTACAAGATGCTGCTATGAGCAATCCTGCAGCAGGATTAATTCCAAGTTTATTAAATGTTCATGCAACCAATGGTGTAGTGCATGTTATAGATAAAGTGTTGCTACCTGCAGCACCATAATTTAGTTTGGTTTGTTTAGTATAGGCAAGTTTTAAATTTATTAGTTAATAAAATGCCTATTGAAAAAGTCTCCTGAGAAATCAGGGGGCTTTTTTCTTATTGTTATACGCTTGAAGAAAACAAGTTTAATAGTTTAAAAAGAGATGTAAAACAAAGCAAAACGTTAAACTTTAACATATTATTCAATAAGATTATAGCAACACTATTATATTTTTGTTTATTTTTTTTGTAAATTTGTTAAACAAAATAAAGAATAGTAAAAGGTGGATATAACAGCAAATATCATAGGTGGTGCAACCTTGACCGATGCAAACAACAGGGTAAGCAACATAATTGCTGTTGATGTTCAAGCTTAAAATGGTGTTATTAAAGTAATCACAAGGTTGTTTTACCACCTTTACCTTAAAATATTAAGTTTGGTTTGTTTGGTATAGGCAAGTTTTAAAGTTTATAGTTAGTAAAAATTGTCTATGAAGATGGCCCTTTGAGAAATCAAGGGGCTTTTTCTTTTGCTTTATATTTTCCTGTTATTGTGAAATCTTTGGTTTCTTTTAAATTCCCTTTTTCAAAGTAATGCCATACTCCATGTTTTTTTCCTTTTCTATATTGCCCTTCTACCAATAAATCTCCTTTTGGGCTGTAAAACTTCGCAGCTCCATCTAGTTCCCCATCAATATAAATCATCGTTTTTAGCACTACATCTTTTAAAGAATAATAAATTGCTGTTCCGTGAAGTAAACCATTTTTATAATTAGTTTCTTCAGCTATTTGTCCAATACTATAATACACAAATCGCTTTCCCTCAAGCTTACCATTATTATTGTAATGTTCTAATATTAAAAGCTTATCAGAATCTTTTTGGTAAAACTTCCAAGTGCCTATATATACTTTTCCTTGCATTCTACCTTCGCTAATCACTTTTCCTTTTGAAGTAAAAAAAGTAACCTCAGCAATATTTGTACTATCATTAAATTGCCTTGTGGCACTTAAAACAGATTTCCCTTTTATGTTCTTATAAAACTTAAAAATCCCTATTTCTTTGCCATTTTTAAAAGCGCCCTCGTACCTTAATACTTTTGTGCCTTTAAAATACTTTCTCCACACACCATGTCGTTTACCATTCTCATTAAACTGATTAAAAGTTTGTGCTAACACCGTATTGAAAATACCAAATAGAAAAAAGATAAAAAATAGCTTTTTCATGAGTAAACTATAATTTTAAGTAGATAAAACCATAACGCTGTTTATACTTTTTTGGTATAAACAAAAAAGCTGCCATCTGGCAGCTTTTATATTACTTCTTTCGTTTTTGTTGCATTTGTTTTTGTTGTTCAGCCTGTTCCATCATCTGCTTCATTCTTGCCTGAAACTTACTCTGCTTTTTCGGTTTCTTTTTATTCTCCTGGATTTGTGCATGAATTTTATCTTCATCTAATATATAATTCTTGATAACAAGAATAATTCCAATACTAATTAGGTTGGATATAAAATAATACAAACTTAATCCTGAAGCATAATTATTAAAGAAGAACAACATCATTATTGGTGAGAAATACATCATGTATTTCATCATTTTACTCATATCTGGCATACCCTCTTGTTGTGGTTGCGCCTGAATATTCTGCCCTGTGGTTAATCTCATGTAAAAGAAAATCGCCACTGCTGCCAATATGGGGAACAAACTTACATGACTACCATAGAACGGAATATTAAATGGTAAATTAGCTATAGTATCGTACGATGATAAATCATCAGCCCACAAGAAGCTTTTTTGTCTCAAATCGAAAGCTGAAGGGAAAAACTGAAACAATGCATAAAATACAGGCAGCTGTATTAATGCTGGTAGACATCCCGCTAGCGGGCTAGCTCCTGCCTTAGTTTGCAAGGCCATAGTTTCCTGCTGCGCTTTCATTTTATTATCCTTATACTTTTCACGAATGGCATCTAACTCTGGCTTTAGTATTTTCATCTTGGCCTGAGAAAGGAATTGCTTGTATTGCACGAAGGACAATAATATTTTCACTAAAATAGTCATCACTACAATAGCTATACCATAAGGTAGAAAACCACCTAAAAAGGCAAATAGTGGCATAAAAACATAGCGGTTTATCAACCCAAAAATACCCCAACCAAATGGTACTATTTCATCTAAATTTCTATCGTAACTATTTAAAATATCAAAATCATTAGGTCCTATGTACCAATCCATAGACTCATTTAACTCCCCGCCTTTTAATTCTAGGGGAATTTTAGATGTAAACATTTTCGTGTATACTGTATCTATGGTTTCATCTTCTACCAAATTCTTTGCGGTAATTTTCGCCGTTTTAAAAGGTGTGTCGGTAAGTAATACAGATGAGAAAAAGTGTTGTTTGTACCCTATCCATGTAACATCATTTAAATCTTCATCTGCATCACGGGCACTTGTGTAATCTGCATTCCCTCCATCATATTCATAATGAATATCAGTATATCTATTTTCGTAAGATATACTTTTTGCGTGTCGGTAGCCCTTTAATTTCCAATCTAAGTTGATGGTTTGTGAGCTATTGATAACGCTACTTAAACCTTGTGATCTTACCGAAAAATCTATCATGTAATCATCTGGTTTCAACTCATAGCGATACTCCAAAAATTTACTTTCGGAAATCTTAAATTTCATTGAAACGATGGTATTGCCTCCATTTTTTGAGACTGAAGGCGCAAAGTAGCGTTCTTTGGTGTTGATAACCCTACTATCTGTAGTGCCAAATTCAATATTAAAAACGGCATTATTATCCTTTACAATATAGATAGGTACGGAATCATAATCTACAAAGTTTTTTAATTTTACTTCAGATAGGTAACCGCCTCTGTTGCTAAATTTTAAAGCAAAAACATTTGTTTCTACTATGGTTTCTTCGTTATTGGCTAAACTTTCAGAATAGGCCAAAATCCCAAACTTATTCTTAAACTCTATCAGTCCCAGTGAATCTAAGTCTGCTACATTGGTAAAGTCGTTAGGCGTGGTAACAAGCGTTTGCGCATCAGCTTTAGCTTTTTTCTCAGTTTCAACCTGCTCTTGTTTTGCTTTTTCTTGAGCTTCAAGTTCTTCTGGCGTGGGTTTATTTTGCCAGAACATATAAATCATTATTCCAAAAATGAGAACAAAACCTATAATCGAGTTAATATCTAACTTTTTTTCTTCCATAATTTTAAATTGTGCCCCAAATAAAAGAGAGGTTGGTTTTTATTTGTCAAAAAGCTATCCAATATACCATAAAATGCCACAATGGCACTTATTTAGAGTTTTTATGTTTTAATGCTGCTTTTACAAACCCAACAAATAAAGAGTGTGGATTTGCTACTGTACTTTTATATTCTGGATGGTATTGTACGCCTATAAACCAAGGATGATCTGAAATTTCTACAATTTCTACCAAGTCTGTTTTAGGATTTAATCCTGTAGCTTGCATACCTCCTTTTTCTATTTGATATCTGTAATCGCTATTAAATTCATAACGGTGTCTGTGACGCTCGCTAATATGTTCTGCCTTATAAATCTTCTCCACTTTACTACCTGGCATTAATGCGCAATCCCAAGCACCCAAACGCATCGTACCACCTTTATTGGTAATGGTTTTTTGCTCCTCCATTAAATCTATAACTGGATGTAAGGTATCGGGGTCCATTTCGGTTGAATTGGCATTACTTAAATTCAGTACATTACGTGCAAATTCAATCACTGCCATTTGCATTCCTAAACAAATACCTAAAAAGGGTACATTGTTTTCTCTTACGTATTTTACTGCTGATATCTTTCCTTCTATTCCACGCTCTCCAAAGCCAGGTGCTACAAGTACACCGTCTAAATGTCCAAGCATTAACTCCGCATTCTCGTCGTTTAAATATTCTGAGTGTACAGATTCTACATTTACTTTTACCTCGTTAGCAGCTCCAGCATGAATAAAGGCTTCTAAGATAGATTTATACGAATCTTGTAGTTCTACGTATTTACCTATTAATCCTATATTAATTTCAGTTTTTGGATTTTTATGACGGTGCACAAACTTATTCCAGTTTTTAAGGTCTGGTTTGGTACTATCCAAAGCTAATTTATCCAATACTACTTTATCTAAACCTTCTTTAAGCATCAGGTTTGGCACATCGTAAATGGTGGAGGCATCTATAGATTGAATTACAGAATCTGCAGTAACGTTACAAAATAATGCGAGTTTTCTTCGTAAATCTTTTGGAAGGTTATGTTCTGTTCTACATACTAAAATATCGGCCTGTACCCCACTTTCCATTAAGGTTTTTACACTGTGTTGCGTAGGTTTTGTTTTTAGCTCTCCTGCTGCAGATAAATATGGCACTAAGGTTAAATGAATAACTATACCATTATTTTCGCCTAAATCCCAACGTAATTGTCGTACCGCTTCAATGTAAGGTAGCGACTCTATATCTCCTACTGTTCCTCCAATCTCGGTAATTACAATATCGTAATCTCCAGACTTTCCTAAGATTTGTACACGACGTTTAATTTCATCTGTAATATGCGGTACAACTTGTACTGTTTTCCCTAAAAATTTACCTTCACGTTCTTTTTGAATCACACTTTGGTAAATGCGTCCTGTGGTTACGTTATTGGCTTGGCTTGTAGGCACATTTAAAAAGCGCTCATAGTGTCCTAAATCTAAATCGGTTTCTGCACCATCTTCGGTAACATAACATTCTCCGTGCTCGTAAGGATTTAGTGTACCTGGATCTACATTAATGTATGGATCTAATTTTTGGATGGTAACCCGATACCCTTGTGCTTGTAAAAGTTTTGCTAAAGATGCGGCTATAATGCCTTTTCCTAGTGAAGATGTAACCCCTCCGGTTACGAAAATGTACTTAGTATTGGTTGTCATGTTGCGCTTATAAACGCAGGCAAATTTACAAAATTAAAATAGTTATTATGGAATTGTTTTTCACTAATTGAGTGGAGGTTATTAACAGTGGTTTTCGATTAAAAGGCACTTCAACAAATTTGAATTTGTAGAAAATTTCTGATATATTCGTTTAAGGGCAGATATGAGTCATTAAAATGACTCATTTTTGTAAGGTTAAACTACATTGCATAAAACGAATGAAAGAAATAAGGTTAGAAGGGATTTCTAAAACCATACCCGAAGGATTTTATGATATTTTAGGGTATATAATTTCGGCTGTTTATTTAGTTGTGGGGGTTCTATTGTCAAACAAATATCAATTAACTGATTTGAAATTTTCTTTTGGTGAATCCTGGGTTTTTGATTTATTCATTATGCTCATTTTTTTAGGTGGTTTGTATGCCATAGGAACCGTATTAACAACTTTTTCCTATTGGACCATTTTAAAACCCCTCACTTTCTATATAAAGAAATTTAAAAATAATTATGAAAATAATTTTGGTCTTTGGGGCACTAAAATACTGCGTTTGAGAATTAACAACCCCAATATTGTACTAGAAATGACTAAACGTTATGCAAGATTGATAATGATTAGAAATATTTGTTTCGTTAGCTTAATTCTCACTTTTTATTCAATAACCGCCAAAAATTTTACAATAGTATACTTAATGATATTTATAATAACTCTTATCACTTTCATAATAAGAGCTATTTGGCTGGAACAAAATTTTATTGCAATTGAAGAATCTAAAATAATTTTAAGAGAAACTGAGTCGAAAAGCAAGCCCTTTTAATGTAATTTCGACAAAGCCCCCATTCAAACCCTAATTACAACTATAACAACCCTAACCATGCAACAACAACCCATTTTCAATTTCACTAAAACATCAAACACTGAAGGTTGGGTTATCGTTGATGATATAGTTATGGGCGGAAAATCTAATGGAGCCTTTAATATAGACGATAATTATCATGGGATGTTTTATGGCACTATTTCCTTAGAGAACAATGGTGGGTTTTCATCTGTGCGATATCGAGATAAAGCGACAAATGTTAAAGGGTTTTCTAAAATAATATTACGCATAAAAGGAGATGGTAAACGGTATCAATTTAGAATTAAAGAGACGGTAATACAGCAATATTCTTTCGTAAATTACTTTACAACGTCTGGAGATTGGGAAACGATTGAAATAGCCTTAAAAGACTTATTTCCTAAATTTAGAGGACGTACTTTGGATATGCCCAACTTTGCAGGAGATACTATAACTGAACTTGGCTTTTTATTTGGTAATAAAAAAGCGGAAGATTTTAGGTTATTGATTGATACTATTGCATTACAATAATATCCATGAAATCGAAAAAATAATATAACTAGCTCTAACCTTAAATAAATTACTCCTATTCAACTGGGAAGTTACCTAAAACTTCCCTGAAATCTCTCGAAACATTTCCTCTTTCTATTCGTCGTATTAAAAATACCATAAAAAAATGCAATGGTTTTAAACTTTTGCGTCTTTATAATTGAAGTGCTGATAAAAAGCCTTTACATGAATCATCAATCAGAAAACAATAAAAAGCTTAATACGTTTTTTAGTGAGGAGTACCAATCACTTAAATCTTATGTGAACTCTAAGCTAAAGGCCAGCGTTAATCGTGATGCCGAAGATATCATCCAAGATGTGGCTTTAAAATTGTTTTTAGGTGCAGACCGATATGCACCCATTAATAACGTTGCTGGTTTTGTATACCGTGCCATAAGAAATAAAATTATAGACATTATGAGAGCCACTGGCAAAAAGCCACTCTATTCCATCGAAGATACAGAAACCAAAATGGGTATTCTTGCAGAATCTCTGTATGATGATGACACGGAACCCTACCCAGATGAAATGCAATCTGAATTAAAAAAAGCCATTTTAAGCTTAAAACCTGATTACAAAAACATCATTATCGCGGTAGATTTTGAAGGCTATAATTACAAAGAAATTGCTGTGGAAACTGGTATTCCTGTTGGCACTTTAATGTCTCGACACCATAGAGCTATTGCTTTGTTGTACAAATCACTTAAATCTAAAAAAGAAATCATTAATTAAAAACAATATACTTATGTCAAATTTCTTTAAACATAAAATGAGAGGTAAATCACCAGGTGAGATAGCTGGTATGATTATTTTCGGAATTATTGCCATAACTGGACTAGCCATACTCTTTGGTTTTGTGCTAATGTGGCTTTGGAACTGGCTGATGCCAGAACTATTTGGACTACCTAAAGTTACATACTGGCAAGCCGCAGGACTGTTTATTCTTTTTAAAGTATTAATAGGTGGTTGCGGCAGTAGTAGCAGGAAGTGTTCTTCTGACAAGGATAAATCATCATGCCAAAAAGAAGGTAAAGGCGATTTCTCTAAATGGAAACACTACGATAAATTTTGGAAAGAAGAAGGCAACAAAGCTTATGAAGATTATTTAAACAGAATAACCCAAAAACAACAACCTAATGATGACTAACTTTCATTATTTTAATTACAAAATTAAAACACAACTTTTTATTCTACGAACCGATATTGGTACACAGCAAAGAGTAAAACAAGTAAAATCTATTTTTGATGGCAATGTTGATATTATAAAATGGTCCATTGATACAGAAGATATTGATAATGTTTTAAAAGTTGAGGCTACCAAAAACTTAAGCGAGGCTGATATTATTGATCAATTAAAAACTCAGGGCTTTTTTTGCGATGTTTTACCTAATTAAATTACTGAATAACCTTTTGCGAATAGTGCTTATGAACTTATAGTATTTAAAATACCATAACTGAAACGACTTAGACAAACACTTACGTAATTTAAGTCTTGGAATTGAAGCTAGCGGATGGGTGCGTTAGGGATTGTCCCGCATGTGCGGGATGAAATCTCCGACGCAGGAGGGATTGAGTAGTGAAAGCCTGCCTGCCGGCAGGCAGGCCCGACCCCCTGTGGGGAACGCCCAAATACTTTCCATTTTAAACAAGATATCAAAAAAAAGCCCAAAAACATATGTTAATGGGCTTTGAAGGAAAAAAATAGTTTTGAGTTAGTTTTTCTTTTTTCCTTGTAATTTCTTTACTGAATCGTACATTATTGGTGTTGCAATAAATAACGATGAATAAGTACCTACAATAACACCTACTATAAGGGCAAACATGAACCCACGAATGGAATCACCACCAAAAATAAAGATGGATAGTAATACTACCAATGTGGTAAGCGATGTATTTAAGGTTCTACTTAATGTACTGCTTAATGAAGAATCCACCACACGATTGAATTCCCAACTAGTGTGTTCGTTAAAGAATTCTCGAATTCTATCGAATACTACCACGGTATCGTTTAATGAATATCCTATTACTGTAAGGATGGCCGCTATAAATGCTTGATCTATTTCCATATTAAATGGCATAAACTTATAGGTTAATGAGAAGATCCCCAATACGATAAGCACATCGTGGAATACCGCTGCTACTGCCCCTAATGAGTATTGCCATTTTTTGAATCGTAACAAGATGTATAAGAATACTACGATTAAAGATCCTAGTATCGCCCAGAATGATGCTTTTTTGATATCATCTGCAATAGTTGGACTCACTTTATCATTACGCATCAATCCTATAGTTTTATCTTCTGAATCGCTTATGAAATCCTCATAAGTCATCCCATCAAAATAAGGCTGTAAGGCTTTGAATAGCGATGATCTTATTTCTTCATCAACTTCTGCTCCTGTTTCGTTTACCTTATATTTTGTAGTGATTTTTAATTGGTTGGCATCTCCAAATGTTTTGGCATTTGCACTTCCAAATACTGCTGGATCTGATAATACATCTGTAATTTCAGAAGCATTCATATCTTGAGCAAAACGCACTTGATAGGTTCTACCTCCAACAAAATCCACACCTTGATCTAAACCATTTGTAAATAACGAGCTTAAACCTACTACTATTAATATTCCTGAGATAATGTAGGCTATCTTTCTTTTCTTTAAGAATTCTACATTAATATTTCTAAATAGATTTTTAGTAATTGCTGTTGAGAAGGTTAATTCGCCGCCTCTATTAGTATACCAATCTACCAATAACCTTGTAATAAATATCGCAGTAAACAACGATGTTGCTATACCTATTAATAAGGTTGTTGCGAATCCTTTAATTGGACCTGTACCGAAAATAAATAGAATTAATGCTGTTAATCCCGTAGTGATGTTAGCATCCAATATAGACGATAGTGCATTGCTAAAACCATCTTGAATGGCATCTTTTTGCCCTTTTCCTTTTGCTAGCTCTTCCCGAACACGCTCAAAGATAAGTACGTTAGCATCTACCGACATACCAATTGTTAATACAATACCTGCAATACCAGGCAGCGTTAATACCGCTCCTAATCCTGATAATATACCAAAGATTAATAAAATGTTTAATAACATGGCGATATCTGCGAACCCTCCTACTTTTCCGTAGTAGAAAATCATCCATAACAAGACAACAGCCAATGCTATTAAGAACGACATGGTACCACTATCTATAGCTTCTTGCCCTAATGATGGCCCTACCACCTCACTTTGAATAATATCTGCTGAAGCCGGTAATTTACCTGCACGTAACACATTTGCTAAATCTATAGCTTCATTCAACGTAAAGTTTCCTGATATTGAAGAATTCCCCCCAGAAATTGGTCCTGAAGTAACACCTGGTGCCGAATACACTACATTATCTAAAACTATAGCAATTTGTCCGCCTTCTTGATAGGCTCTACCTGTCATTTCTTCCCAGATCTTTGCACCTTTACTATTCATTTGCATAGACACTTCTGGTTGTCCAGTTTGCCCAAATGTATGTCTGGCATCTGTTACTACTGCTCCACTTAACTCTGGCGTATTTTCCCTATTACCTTTTAAGGCATATAAATCTAATACCTCGCTGTTCTTTTCTGGCTTACTAAATGCAAACTTTACATAGCGTAGTTCTGCAGGTAATAATGCTCTTACTTGTGGCTTGTTTAAATAGTCAAGCACGGTTTCCTTGTCTTTTATTGCAAAGGACGCCACTACTGGTCCTCCTGGATATCCAAAACCTTTTACTAAACTTCCTAATGGACTTGCTGAAAGTGGATCAACCGCTGTAGAATCTGTAGCAGCCTCACCTAAAAGTTCATCAATTTTATCTTCTGTGGCATCTTCCTCATCTTGTGGCTCTATCTCTTCTACTTCTTGTTCTACCTCAACGATATCCTTTAATACTTGATCTGCTTGAAATATAAATTGTTGTAATTGTTGCCCTTTGTATACATCCCAAAACTCCAATTGCGCTGTACTCTGCAATAATCCTGTAGCACGCTCTATATCCTTTACTCCTGGTAGTTCTACCAAAATACGCCCAGAGTTTCCTAAACGTTGAATGTTAGGTTGGGTTACACCAAACTGGTCGATACGCTTACGTAATACTTCAAATGCAGAAACGATTGATTCATCAATCTTAGTTTCTATAATCCCTTGCACCTCTTCATCAGACATGTCTCCAGTAATTTCCCCATCCAAAGCTTTGGTATAGAATATGTCTGGAGACGCTAATTTTTGATCGCCTTTAATGGCATCAAAAGCGATAAAGAAATCTTCTAAATAAGTGTTTTGACTGTCTTCTTGAAGCTTTGATGCATTCTCTAAAGCTGTATTAAATACAGGATCTTTTGTATTGTTTGCTAACCCCTTTAATATATCTTTTACCGACACTTGAAGAATAACGTTTAAACCTCCTTTAAGGTCTAAACCTAGGTTCATGGACTTTTGCTTTACTTCATTGTAGGTATAATCAGCTACTAATAAATCAAAAACAGTATCTGTGGCCTTGGCATCCAGATAATTTATTTCTTCTAGATTTCGCTTAGCACGATAATCTTCTTCTGTTTCAGGGAACTTGCTTATGGCTAGTTCCTCTGCTTCCTTTTCAATTTGATTTGCTTTAAATGTGAATGATAATTGGTAGATACTTACCAAACCAAACAAAATAGCAAATAATTTAACTACTCCTTTATTTTGCATTTTTTAGTGTTTATGGGTCAAAATTTTTCTAAACGCACAAATATATGGTTTGCGTTTAGATTTTGACACTATTTTATAATTATTGTAATTTGAGCAACCCTTTAGGTACTAAGCTGCTTGTTTAAGGTATTTTTACAACCTAAATAGAAAAGTGTATTTTGGGAATCTTCAAGACCTTTTCCCTTTAACTGTGAGGCCCAGCCCTAACTTCAGGTATTTGTCGTGATGCATTATTTAGTGCATACACATTTTTTTTATGACGTTGAAATGCCACTTTGGTATTGGCATTTTCTGCTTCTTTATATTTGTGTAATAGCGAGGCAACCGTTTTTGGCTTAAAAAACCTATCTGCTTTGGGTTTTAATTCTAAAACAACTATACCGTTAAGTCCAGATTCTGCTTCCTTGCCATCTTGTATTTCATGGACATCTAAACTATAGGCTATATCATGATCTTCTACAGGAAAGCTGAATGGTAAGTCTTCTTCATCAGAAGTATTAAGTTCAGACCTAATACGTTTAAGTAAAATACGCTTTACAGATAATACATCTATACTACTAAAGTATGTGATTTTTAGTGTACCATTCCCTTTTTCAACCACCTTAACATCAGTAATACCTAGAGTTTCAAGCTCCTGTTTTAGTAATGAAATTGTGGATTGGTCGTCTACAGATGCATGTTGGGATGCATTAAACTCTAATACAATCTCTTGGTTATGTACATCAACCTGCTGTTGGTCTACAATACCAAGTAAAGTAAGTATAACGACGATTACGCCTATGTACTTTTTTAGAGTCATGCGGCAAATATAAAAAAATAAAGATTATTTATTACCTAGGGTTGTTTGTTCTAATAATATTAGTTGCGGAATCGTTTTTTTGGCTGATAAAATTGCAGCCAAATCTTGTGCTTGCTCGACTGTAAAATTCCCAGAAATAGAAGAGTCCCCTCCTTTTATCGCACCAGAAGTTACACCCGGAGCAGAATATACCATATCATTTAAAGTAATGGCTATACTTGTTCCTTTTTGAAATGCTTTTCCTGTAATTCGTTCCCAAATCATAGCACCTTCTTCATTCATTTTTATTGTTATTTCAGGTTTCCCTGTAACTCCAAATACTTGTCTAGCACTGGTTATAACCTCTCCTGTTAAAGGTGGTTTTTGTTCTCTATTTGATTTGGCAGCATACAAAGGAACATGCCCAGAAGCATCGGGCATCCCCCATAAAAATTTAACTTTATCTGCGCTAAAAGGTAATTTACTTTTTGATGTTTTACGTTTTAAAATTGAATTAAGGTAGGCAGTATCTTCAACTTTAAAATTAAAGATAACGGGGCCTCCCATATACCCAATAGATGTAACCAGTTCTGATAATTGTGGACTATTCTCTTTCTCAATTTTATTCTTATTATTTTCATCACTGTCAATACTAAAAAAGTAAGTATTAAACTCCTCCCCTTTATACAATTCCCAAAACTCAAGTTTTCCTCTGTTTGAAATTAATCTATCTACTCTTTTAATATTAAGTTCATTTGCTTTAATCTTTACCTCTATTTGATTTTTTCCGAAACACTCAACAGTTGATACAACACCAAAATTCGCTAATCTTTCTTGAATCACTGCTATGGTATTTTTAATTTCTATACCAGACAACCCGATATCATTTTCAAAACCATATACAAATCTATACTCTTGTTTAGGCTTAATCAATTCACAGGAAAACAAACAAAACACAAAAGCAAATACTATTATTTTTTTCATAATATTTTTGAATAAAAAAGGCTATCAAAATAATTTTGATAGCCTAAATATATTTAAAATCTTATTGGTATTACAATTCTAACAACCCGTTAGTTTTAGAAACACCTTCTGCACTAGCTTTCATATGCTCTTTTTCGGCATCACTTAATGGTACATCTACAATTTTCTCAATGCCATTTCTACCTAAAATTACTGGTACACCAATACAGATATCACTTAATCCGTATTCTCCTTCTAAATATGTAGAACATGGGAACATTTTCTTTTGGTCGCACGCAATAGCTTGCACCAAACCACTTACTGCTGCTCCTGGCGCATACCAAGCAGAGGTACCTAACAACTTAGTTAAAGTTGCGCCACCTACTTTGGTGTCTGCAGCAACTTGCTCTAAACGTTCTTCACTTAAAAACTCAGATACTTTAATACTATTTCTTGTCGCATGGCTTGTTAATGGCACCATACCTTTATCGCTATGCCCACCAATTACCATACCGTCTACATCACTAATTGGCGATTCTAAAGCTTCTGCTAATCTATACTTGAATCGTGCAGAATCTAAAGCGCCACCCATACCTATAATTCTATTCTTTGGTAAGTCTGTAGTTTTATGCACTAAGTAAGTCATAGTATCCATTGGGTTACTTACTACAATAATAATCGTATTTGGAGAATGCTCTATCAAACTAGCTGATACTGTTTTTACGATACCTGCATTAATCCCAATTAATTCTTCTCTAGTCATCCCTGGTTTACGAGGGATACCTGAAGTTATTACACAAATATCACTTCCTGCTGTTTTAGAATAATCATTTGTTACTCCTGTAATTTTGGTATCAAAACCATTTAAAGAAGCTGTTTGCATTAAATCCATAGCTTTACCTTCGGCATAACCTTCTTTAATGTCTAACAATACAACTTCAGATGCAAAATCTTTAATCGCAATATATTCGGCACAACTTGCACCTACTGCTCCTGCTCCAACTACGGTAACTTTCATAATTTTATATTTAGATTGTTTGTGATTTAAGTTTTTAACACAAAAATATAAGATTGCAATTCATGCAACCTTATACTTTAAGTCATGCAAAATTAGTTAATTAAAGCACTTTAAACAATGAAAAGCGACACAAACATTTAGTTAAACCTACGAATACCAATTCTATAAAAACCCAGACTATTTTAAAGCAAAGCCTTAAAAATTTCACAAAAAAATTAAGATTAATTCAATTTGAAGTCTCAAACTTCTAAGGATTGTAAAAGAACTAAGTATTAAGCAAGAAAAAAGTGCAACTAAAATAGCTGCACTTTCTAACTAAATTAAATAAAAACTAACTAAAAAAACTAAATAATTATTTATGAAAAAATAATGTCGTTATTACATTTTATCTGAATCCAAAATTGATACCTAATGAAAAGGCGTTAAAATCAGATAAATGATATTCTGCGTTAAGCCTAAAAAAGCCTAATTTTAATTTTGTTCCAAGCGTTCCTCTTACTGCCGACACTTCACTTTGTACTGAAAATGGGTCTACAATAGGATCTGACGATATTAATCCGTTTGTGACGATATAGGTTCCTAACAAATCAGATTCTGACTTACCTTTTATGTAACCTAAGCCTCCATAAAAATTGATAACAGGAAGTTTCGTAGACGCTACTAATGATAAGAGTAAAGTATTTGTTTTATTCTCTATACGCTGATCGCTACCGCTAATTCCTGAGGAATCTGTTAAATCGTACTTACCATCGAGGTGTGTATATGCTACCACACCAGAAACAGCCACAGGCCATAATTTGTCAGCTGGTAACCAATCTGTAAATTCAATTTGCAATCCAGCACCATACATGCTCAATGACACCTCATCTGTATCTACGGTAGGCACAAATCGTGCTTTTACCTCAATACCTTTGCTCAAGCCTATGGCTCCTTGAATAAAAGCGGTTGGCAATAGGTTACCTGTACCATCTCCAATACCGTCGGGCAACTCTAAGGTTTCACTTTGATTGCCAAAAATTGGGTCTTCATATTCTATATCAACAAATACTGTAGGATCATTTTCGCCTAAAACACTAGCTACCATCTGAGGGTTACCACCTTGCGTAAAAGAAATATTGTTATAATCAGACGTATTCATATTGAACATTTTCTGATCATCTCCATACTGAGCAGCATTGGCAATAATTGAAATCTCAAAACCTCCTAAAGGTTTTGCCTTTCCAGAATTAAACCAATTGGCATTCATACTGTGCATTAAACCATTGGTTCCCGGTGCAAGGTAATCGTTAGCAAATCGTTCAGCGTCTTCAACACCTGCTGCCAATAAAGCGTCAATATCATTTTGTGCTTTTACGAATGTTACTGAAAGTGTTAATACTAGTAGTAAGGCTAATCTTTTCATTATGGTTTTTTAGATTTGGTTTTACAAATGTATAAAAAAAAACATACGAAACAACATTTTATCGAAAAAAAATGCTTTTTATCGATATTTAATATCAGAAATTACATCTAAAACTAATATTAGGCGTTAATCCTAAGGACTTATTTTCTATCTTAATAGTGCTATTGGAATTGTTTGGATCTACCTCATAATAGGTATTAATTACATTCTTTCTATTTGAAAGATTGATAACTCCTATCCTTAACGAGCTTTTCAGGTTTGGCATTATTTTAAATGCATAATTGAGTGAAGCGTCCAAACGTATAAAATCATCTTGTCTTTCATTGTTTGGCAAATCATAGTTTACAAAAATGGTATTGCCGTCTTGTACGGTTTCATTACCTTCAACAGGCTTTGTATATGGTTGCCCAGAACGCCAAATACCACCAATAGAAATTTCTAACGTTTTTAAGATACTGTAGTTAAATGCTAATGATACCGAATGCCTAATATCAACATTGTTGGGAAATATAGATGGCGATAACGTATCAAATTCATAATCATTTAAACTATAAGTATAGCTTAACCAGGTGCTAAAAGTAGCAGCTGTTTTATTAATCAAAAATTCTACTCCACGAGCATCGTAACTACCAGAGGCATTTAAATATTGAAAATTATTGTAAAACCCTTGATTGGATACTGTTATACCATTTACTGTTTTGTAAAACCCTTCTACATCCAAAACCCAATTATTCTTGAGGTATTCTAAGCCAAAAGACGCCTGTTTACTTTTAGAAATTGGAATAGATACATTATCAGCTAAAATCCATCGTCTATTTTCTACACCTAAAAAGTCATCTTGAAAATCGATTATTTGCGTTACAGATTGGTTTTTAAACTCTCCTTGTAATTTTATTGCAAACTGATTGGTTAATTTTTGCCTCAAATTTAATCGTGGTTCTATGATAAACTCATTAAACTTCTGAAAATAATTACCCCTAACACCTAATCTTAAATAAGTTTTACTGTTGTTAAGCTCTAACTCCCCAAAAGCTGCATGGTTAAGCAATACATCTTTTTTCGTACGGTCGTAGGCTGGGTTGCTCACATCAGTAGCATTTAAAATCCCTGTTTCGCTAAATTGATATCCTAATGCAACATTTAGTTTTTCATGAATCTTGAAATCTGTTTTTATCTTGACACCTGTTTCCAATACCTCATTGGCCTGTATCAACCTTTGATCTGTTTCTATCCTGAAATCTATTGCATCAACATTATATTTTGTGTAAAACCCGTTAATTAGGGTGGAAAACCTATTGTTCCACTTAGCATGCCAACTCCCCCCGAAACCTAGATTCTTCTGCTGTAGGTTACTGGTTTTAGATTCTGTTTCGTTTTCTGTATTTGTAAATGTTTCCGTGTAATCCAGGTTATTGTTAATGCCAATGACATTAGCCCTGAATTTGTGGTTTCTATTTAAATCGAAAAGTATTTTTGCTGTATAATCGTAGAAGAAGAAATCTGAAGTTCTATTGCTTTCACTAATATTATCGCTATTTGTAGTTAATTCGCTATCCTGAAAACTACGCTCAAAATAATTATCATAAGTTGGCGAACTAAACACATCAGTAAAAGAACGTCTTCCAGAAACATGAAATGCTAATTTCTTATTTATTGGGATTTCCAGAAATGCATCTGCGTGTATTAAGTTAGCACCAAATCCGCCTGAAAGATCGCTTCCAATATCATTCTTAGTAAACATATTAATAGTACTGGACACCCCATCACTAAACTCACTTGATGTACCGTTCTTGGTCACTACAACTTTATTGGTTAAATATGGGTTATAAGCAGAAATAAGCCCAAAGAAATGCCCAGAATGATACATCTTTATGTTGTCCCAAAGTATTAAATTCTGGTCGTTTGTACCACCACGTACATTTATGTTGGCAATACTTTCATTTACACTTTCTACACCAGGAAGTGCTTGAATAGATTGTAAAACATCTGGTTCTGTAAGTCCTGGAAGCACACCAAACTTTTCGGTATTTAGTAACGTGCTACCATCTGTTTGTTTTTGTAAACCAGTGGTTAAAAATTTTGAAATTAATATCTCGTTTAAGATTTCGCTTTCCTCTGTTAACACCACCGTTTTACATGTCCCATACTTTTTTCGAAGCTCATGAGCTTCAAAGCGCAATGTTTTGTATCCCAAAAACGATATTACCACAGCTTCTTTAACTTCTACATTTTCTATTTCAAAATTACCATTAGCATCAGCAATAATGCCTTTTGAAGAATTATCAATAAATATGGATGCCCCAAGTAGCGACTCCCCCTTTACTTCGGGAACCAATGTTCCGCAAATTGTTATTTTTTTATCTATGGTAGATACGGTTATGTAGCGATCCGTTAAAAATTTAAAACTTAAAATGGTCGTATCATTAAGATACTGAATAATAGTTTTTAATGAACTTGCATCAGGGGGTAGATTAACTATTACATGGTTTACATCTTCTACTGAATACGAAAACTTTACATCAAATTTTGTTTCCATATCAGAGATGAGCTCTTCAAGTTTTACCTGTTCCTGTCCCTGTATTATCGTAAAACTAAGTAAAAAAAAAGCAATAGCAACACAGCGCTTATTTAGCTTCATAATTGTAGAACTTAACATTTTTACCGTTTATTGTATAGCTTAATTTTAATGGAATAGTTACAGCCTTTAATGCAATATTCTTATCGGTGTGCGTAAAACTCCCTGAAAACAACACATTTTGATCAATTCCTTTAGAGGTAATGTTAATATCATACTGCGTTTCAAGTTCTTCAATAACTTGCCATAGCGGCACCTCTTTAAAACTTGACTCCTCAGTTAGCCAAGAAGGGTTTTGTGCATTAAAATCCCCAACGTTAATTATTTTACCATTTACCAGCCTGAAAGTTTTTCCCGGCAACAATACTATTTTGCTAGAACCACTAGTAACACGAACGGAACCTTCATAACACTGAACCTCAAAATAATTGTCACGCTCTTTTACATTAAACTGGGTTCCTAAAACCTTTATAGTTCCTTCATCTGTATTTACAGTAAATGTTTTTCCTTTGGTTACCTTAAAAAAGGCTTCCCCGTCCAGGTTTAAAACCCTATCCTTTTGCCACTCTTTTTTATTATACGAAAGTTTAGATTGCGCATTTAATATCACTTCAGAGTTATCGGGTAAACTTAAAGTTTCTGTCTGGGCTATTTTAGTGGTAAATGTTTCGGTATTATTAAAAAACAAAAAGTATGACGACGTGAGTAGGATTATAAAAATAGCAGCCACCTTAAGGAAAGATTTAAAATTTAACGGAATAACCTTAGGCTCTTCTCTGTTAAACATCTTCTTTTTAAAATCTGCTAAAGCTTTTTCTGCATCTACTTTTGGCGCTTCTAACTGTTTAGCATAAAAACCCGTTTTTTCTAAAACAGTAAAGTCCTCTTCTGGGTAAAGAGATTTGATTTCCTCGGTAGAAATCTTACCATCAAACCATTTTAGTATGTCGTTTTCTTTACTCATTTTTTAATGCTTTTCAACCTTAAGACACCTATATATATGTTTACCCTACCAAATTTTTTAAAAAAAATTAAATATTTACCCCCTCCATCTTTTTACGCAATACTTTTAAGGCACCAGACATACGCTTTTCAACAGTTTTTTGAGACACACCCAACATATCAGCAATCTCACGGTATTTTTTATCCTCAACCCTGTTCAACAAAAAAACTTCACGTTGTTCCTCACTTAAATCAGCAATCACAGCTTGTAATTTTTGTTTAAATTCTTCTTCTTCCAGTAAATATTCAGGACTCATATCCGTTCTATCCATATATGGAGATGCCTTGGCATAATTCAACACCACTTTTTGATGACGAACAGTATTTAAAAATAAATTGTTGACAGTGGTAAAAAGATAGGTTTTAGCCTTTTCAAAATCTATTTTGGCACAATTTTCCCAAATTTTCGAAAACGCATCTTGAACAAAATCTAATGCAGCTGCATTATCTCCACATTTATAATAGGCAAAATTATTAACCGCTTGTATGTGTTCTAAATAAAAGGCATTAAAATGCGATTCTTTACAAAGTTTAGGTTTGGAGCTGCTCATAAAATCAAAAAATTATGATACCACAAAAATAGATATATTTTTTTTCACATTATAAATATCTTATTTTCAATTACTTATACATTATTCAAGTAAAAAAGTAAAAAAATCCATAGGGTAAAAAGAAACCCATGTGTCTTAAAAATGTATGAGAACAAAATACAACAATACAGGATTTGATATAATATATAAAATAGTTAGAACGCTATTAATCATCATACTTGTACTATGTATTTTTACCTCGATAGAATTAACAATTAAAATATTTTTTTAAAAATTTGGTAGGGTAAAAAACAAATAACGTGTCTTACCAATAGAAAGCGAAAAAAGCTATGAAAAAGAAAAATCTTATAACCAAAAAAAATGAAATCATGAAAAATTTAAAATTTTTAACCGCAATCTTATTAGTATCAATTTTTACGTTTACATCTTGTCAAGATGAAATTGATAGCGAAAATGGAAACCGAGAAAACACGAATAGTGCAACATCTCCAACAGCAAGCAACTTAGAACGCTCCTCTATGTACGATGGTAGTTTTGACGATTTTCTTGATGGTATATCCTGTTCATCAGTATTATTACCGGTTACCGCAACAATAAACAATACTCAGGTTACCTTAATTAGTGAATCTGATTATAATTTAGTACTGAATATTCTTGGAGAATTTACAAACGATGATGACAGTATTCAGCTTCAGTTTCCCTTAACCGTAAGACTAAGTAACTATACTGAAGTAGAAGTGGCAAACCAGACAGAATATGATGCCCTTATGGCTGCCTGTGAAGAGGCCGAAGCTGAGGCGGAAGATGCTATTAACTGTATAGACATTGATTTTCCAATCACTATTTTAACTTTCGACCTGGGTCTTGAGCAAACAGGAAGTGTAGTTATCGAATCTGAGCAGGAGTTATACACCTACATGAATAACTTTGGAAACGATGCACTGTTCTCTGTAAATTACCCTATCACTGCTACAGTAAATGGAGACACCACAGTTACAATAACAAGTGATATGGACTTACAGTCTAGAATTACTGAATGCCTAGGCATTGAGGAAATGGAAGAGGAGGCTGAGGAAAATGCCAATACTTTGGAAGATATTTTAGTTGACGGGATGTTTAGAATAGAATCGTTCATAACTGCAGGGGTAAATACTGCTACCGATTATGCTGATTACACTATCGATTTTGCAAACGACTTAACATGTACTGCTGAAAATACAGTAAACACAACAGTACAGGATGTAGAGGGAACGTATGAAGTAGCCTCAGAAACTGAAGTATTCTTAACATTAACCTTTAGTGGAAACGCTACGTTCGAGTTGTTAAACACTACTTGGGAAGTAACCAGTTTTTCATCAAATACAATTAATCTACAAAGCACAACAAATGCTGGAGTAACCCTAGTGTTGTCTCAAATATAAAACTAGACTGGTTTTTATTACGTATGTTATGGTAAAGCGGCTACCAACCCCAAATGGTAGCTGCTTTTAACAAAAAAACAAACAGATGAAACAATATACAATCATTACAACCCTGTTTTTATCGCTGATTTTTGCATGTTCTAAAGATGACAGCAATACAGAAAACACCCCAGACAATCAGATCTTAAATAAAAACATAAATAGACAGCCTACAGGAAGTTCAGCAAACGATTTGCTATCAGAGACTACTTTTAAGAGTGCTGTTATTGAGTTAGTATATGTTGAGGGTTTTGAACCTACTCAGGTAGCTATTGATAATTTTGTTTCATTTTTAAACAACAGAACGTTTAAGCCAAACGGTATCAGAGTTGAAAAACGAGGAATTGTCACACCTGGGAAAGAGCGGTTTTCAATTGATGATATTGCAGATATTGAAAAAAAGGAGCGTACCAAATACAACTCTGGAGATGAAATAGCTATTTGGGCACTTTTTATTGATGGTAAATCAGAAAATGATACCGAAAACAGCGTAACCCTGGGTAGTGCCTATTGGAATACCTCTTTTGTAATCTACCAAGAAACCCTACAAAACTTAAGCAACAGCCCATTTGAACCTGATAGAAGTTTATTGGAAACTACAGTAATTACGCATGAAGTAGGCCACATTCTGGGTTTAACAGATTTAGGGTCAGATATGCAAGAACATCATGAAGACGAAGCCCACCCTAAGCATTGTAATGTAGAAAATTGCCTTATGTATTGGGCTGCTGAAACGGGAGCTGGGATTGCTAATATGACGGAAATGACTAGTGCACCACAATTAGACGCCTTTTGCTTAGATGACCTTAGGGCTAATGGAGGCAAATAAAGAAAGAATATAACCTAAAAAAAACAGAACAATGAAAATAAAATTTTTAATCATAGTAACACTTTTAAGTACAATAACCAATATTAATGCGCAGAGCAAATCTAATGCTGGTTTAAAAGTAGGTTACAATTTAGCTGCTGTAAGTTTTGACGGCGAAACTAAAACTGGACAAAGACATGGATTTCATGCTGGATTTTATGGAGAATCTTTCCTATCTGATGTGATAGCTTTACAAGTTGAAGTATTATACTCTCAACAAGGCTATGAATTGAGAGATAACGGAGGAACCTTTACCCAGAAATTAGATTATATAAATATGCCTTTAGTCCTAAAAATATATCCCGATGCCAATTTCTATTTAGAAGCTGGACCGCAAGCGGGTTTAGCCATTAACCACAAAGAAGAATTTGATAGTAACTTTAGCTTATTCAATACTTCACAAGAATTTGACCCTCAAAGTTTTGATTGGGGTGTTAATTTTGGAGCAGGTTTTAAAACCGATACAGGAGTTAGCCTTGGCGTAAGATATCATTTAGGAATGGGAGATATTTATAACGAGGGCAACCCACAAAACAGAGTTTGGCAATTCTCATTAGGATTCGATTTTTAATCAAAAAAAAATCATATATAGCAAAAGCCAGTTTGATTTATCAAATTGGCTTTTTATTTTTTTAAATACATAGGGTAAATTAAAATTAAGGTGTCTTATATATGAAAGGGTTAAATACCCTAATTAATAACCTTAAACATTTAAGCTATGAAACTTTTAAAAACAAGCATTAGTATTATAATCATGTGTATTTCATTTTCTTTTTACGCACAAGAAGGCAACAAAAATGAAGATGAGAAAATAACAGACAAAGCATCATACTATGAAAAGCGTGCTGCTGAAGATGCCAAATTTGAGCAACAATTTAAAGCAGAATCCGAAACTGAAGCCAAAGCATTCTGGGAAGATCAAAAAGCTTATGAAAAAGAGTTAAAACAAAGAGACCGTAAATCATACCGTGCTTACATGAGAGGAAAAAGAGATGCTTATGCAGAACATTACGAACACTGTAATGACCATTGCCATCATGGGGAGCGCTATTATTACCATGCTTCATTCTATTATTACAGATATGATGGCTATTACTATAATAGATACCCGAGAAGAAGCACTATAAACACTAGTGTTAGGGTTAATGTACCAAGCGTAAGAATTGGCATTTAGAGTATAAATTTTAATTTGTCATTCAAACAAAAAAATGTCGCTTTATTTACAAAAGCGACATTTTTAATTTTAGTTTTATTTGGTTATGCTTACGCATCAATATTCGCATAGATAGCATTTCTTTCAATAAAATCCCTACGAGGAGGCACTTCATCTCCCATTAGCATAGAGAAAATCCTATCAGCTTCTGTACCATTATCTATTTGTACTTGACGCATAGTTCTAAATTCTGGATCCATAGTAGTATCCCATAATTGTTCTGCGTTCATTTCTCCTAAACCTTTGTAACGCTGAATTTTTGAACCGTCTCCAAATTTTTCTATGATTTCATCTCGCTCTTTATCACTCCATGCATATTGCTTTTTAGCACCTTTTTTCACTAAATATAGTGGTGGCGTAGCGATGTAAACGTGACCGTTCTCTACTAATTCTTTCATGTATCTAAAGAAGAACGTTAATATTAACGTAGCAATGTGGCTACCATCTATATCGGCATCACACATAATTACAATTTTGTGATAACGTAATTTAGATAAGTTGAGCGCTTTGCTATCTTCCTCTGTTCCAATAGTAACACCTAGTGCTGTAAAAATGTTTTTTATCTCTTCATTCTCAAACACTTTATGCTGCATGGCTTTTTCAACATTTAAAATCTTACCCCTAAGTGGTAAAATAGCTTGAAAATTTCTATCTCTACCTGCTTTTGCTGTACCACCTGCAGAATCTCCCTCAACAAGATATAGCTCACATTTTTCAGGGTCTTGCTCAGAACAATCACTTAATTTCCCTGGCAATCCACCAATGCTCATAACGGTTTTTCGCTGTACCATCTCACGTGCTTTCTGAGCAGCATGCCTTGCCTGAGCAGCAAGTATTACTTTTTGCACTATGGTTTTAGCATCATCTGGGTGTTCTTCTAAATAATCAGTTAACATCTCTGAAACTGCCTGACTCACTGAAGCAGACACCTCTCGGTTACCCAACTTGGTTTTTGTTTGACCTTCAAACTGAGGTTCAGCCACTTTTACCGATATGATTGCTGTTAATCCCTCACGGAAATCATCTCCAGAAATGTCAAACTTTAATTTATCTGTTAAACCAGATGAATCTGCATACTTTTTTAAGGTATGTGTTAGTCCACGTCTAAAGCCTGAAAGGTGAGTTCCTCCTTCATGCGTATTGATATTATTTACATAAGAATGCAAGTTTTCTGCATAAGAGGTGTTGTAAATCATAGCCACTTCAACTGGAATGCCATTCTTCTCTCCTTCAAAAGCAATCACATCTTTCATTAGAGGTTCTCTTGTAGCATCAAGATATTTTACAAATTCCGTTAAACCTTCCTCGGAATGAAATGTTTCTCCTTCAAAAGAGCCATCTTCTTTCGTTGCTCTTTTATCTACCAAATGCACTGTGATGCCTTTATTTAAGAATGCTAGCTCACGTAGTCTACTAGCTAATGTATCGTAGCTATATTCAAGTGTTTGGGTAAAAATTTGTGCATCAGGCTTAAAGGTAACTATGGTTCCTGTTCTATCTGTTTCTCCAACGGTTTTTACAGGATACAATGTTTTTCCTCTTTCATATTCTTGTTCCCATATTTTCCCTTCTCTGTGAACTGTTGCTTTTAAATGTTCGGATAATGCATTTACACAACTAACACCTACACCATGTAATCCTCCTGATACTTTATAGGAATCTTTATCAAACTTACCTCCCGCACCAATTTTAGTCATTACAACTTCTAGTGCAGAAACGCCTTCCTTTTTGTGAAGTCCAACAGGAATACCACGACCATCATCTTCTGTAGTGATGGAGTTGTCTTCATTAATGGTTACCGTTATATTGTTACAATGTCCAGCTAAGGCCTCATCTATGGAGTTATCAACCACCTCGTATACTAAATGATGTAGACCTCTAACACCAACATCTCCAATATACATCGATGGACGCATGCGTACATGCTCCATACCTTCTAAAGCCTGGATACTATCTGCTGAATAATTGTGTTTTTTAGCTTCTTCGCTCATGTGTTTTTATTAATTTTAAACTTTAGTTTGAGTTTGTTCTTAAACAATCGTGCCCGTCGGCAAGATGAATTCAATATGTTAAATGTTTAGAAATTCTATCTTGAACATTTAGAATCTCATTAACATAAAAAAATGACGCCATAGCATCATTTCCTTCACTAACAAATATACGAAATTTTAGACCCTTAAAATAGCTTTTTAGCGAGTTTATACAATAATTATCAACAATTGTTAATTAACTAAAAAACGCCTTAAATCGCCTTAAATACACCTTAAAATCGATTTCACATATTTTTTACCAGTTCCAATATTAGCAACACACATAAAATCGTTTAGAACTTAAGTTTTGATTTTTTTTACATCTAAAAACCAACGTCTTTTCATCTTTTTTTATTTAACCCACTCCTCTTTTTTAATTTTTTGTGTGCTGCAAAACAATGTTCTTGAAACATGACACTTGTTAGGTTTTGCCATATATGTTCATCCTAATTTTGTCTTGAACTTTAGAAGTAATTCATCATGATACCAATACAAAGGATGATTAAATTATGGATATGCCACATAATTCTCATATTTCCAATTTTGCTCATCGGGCAAAATGAAGAAAAACCAAAACCAACAATTAAATGGAATGTTACTGCACAGATTTGGATGCGGTATTCCGATTTAAATGAAGGTTCGTTAATACAAGAAGAGCCTACTTCTGATTTTTTTGACATATCGATTCGTAGGTTACGTATTCCTGTATCTTCTCAAGTAACGCCTAAAATATTTCTGTATGCTATTTTTGGCGGTAATAATTTTAATTTTAAGAAGAAAGACCTTCCCTTAGAGGTACTTGATCTTTATGCCGAATATACATTTGGCAAATACTTTGAAGTTGGTGTTGGCAAGTCTGGTTGGCAAGGATTAAGTCGCTGGAATATACGCTCAAACAAAACCCTTATGGGATTAGATTCCCCTTTATTTACATTAAACTCGGTTGAAAAAAATGATGACATTGGTCGTTTATTTGGGTTATGGATTAAAGGTCAAGCTGGCAAATTTGACTATAGAATGGCTTTTAACAGACCGTTTTTTGTAACCGTTATTCCTGATGGAAAGGTAAATTTTGCCAACAACAAACCCAGAGTAAAAACCTCTGCTTATGTAAAATATCAATTTTTCGAGCATGAATCTAACAAGTCTGCTTATCAGGTAGGGACTTATATGCAACACAAAAAAGTGTTTAACATAGGAGCTGGATTTCAATACCAACCCGAGGCCATGAGTGACGGCGATGCAAGATTAGAGTCTACTACTTTTTACGATATGAGACATTTTGCAGCAGATGCCTTTTTAAACTTACCACTTGTTAATGGAGATGCGATTACTGCTTACCTTGGCTTTTATGATTATGATTTTGGAAAAGAATACATAAGAAATGTAGGAGCAAACAACCCGACATCAGCTGGAGGCACAGATTTTAATGGTACAGGTGTAGCTTTTCCTATGATTGGTACCGGAACCACGTGGTACGGACAATTTGGATACGCTTTTAAAGAAACCAAATTTTTAAACCAAAAAGTAATAATACAGCCTAATATTTCCATACAACATTCAGATTGGGATAGACTTACTGATAAAATGACTGTTTATGATTTTACTATAAACTTTTTTGTAAATGGTTCCCATGGTAATAAATTAAGTTTGGGCTACCAACATAGACCTATTTTCGACGCCAATAATTTGCAACAAAAAGACTATAAAGGCATGGCTGTGATGCAATATCAAATCTCATTGAAATAACACTTTTTAAAGACACCTTGGGCTTTAAGCTAAAATTAAAATTAGCGAATATAACTGCCTTAGGAATTACCAAGCAAAGCCCTCTGTGCAATGAGGGGTTGAAACGAAAAGCCTGCCTGTCTACCTACAGGCCCAACCCCCGTAGGCAATGCCGCTAATAAAAACATACAAACCTATCAACAGAGTAACAATTTATTACAAAATAGATTGCATAGAACACAAACATTTATCTTAATTACATTAAAAACTCAAAAATTAAAATCAATTTTTTTATCAATTTAACAATAATGCAACGTGAGGGTAAAAAAAATGGGCATACTACGTATATTCTGTATATATTTGGCTTTTTAAAAGAATGAGAAATAATACTAACAATAATAATTTCAATAATCCTATGCAATAGGATTGGAAGGTTATTGTTTTAACATATTAAAAAGCCTTCCCATAACGGAAGGCTTTTTTTAATCTAAAATTACAGCTATGAGTAAGATTATGACGGTAGACGTTTTGTCGAGCATTAAAGGTGCGCAGCCTTCTGAAACCGTGAATAAACTATTTGAGGTAATTAAAAATGCTAATACTTCAAACAATAATTCTTTTGATGCCAACAAAAATACTGCCGTGTCTTTAGATAATTTAAGGGACGATGTAATTATTGATAGCTCTGAGGCTGAAAAGGAAATTATCATTGAAAATTTTCCAAAACAAAAAAACAACTACTTAGTAGTTTCTAAAGTTATTGAAAGTTAATTTATGGACTCTCAAATTAGAAAAACCCATCAACTTTTGGTGGACAAAAATATAACATGTGTACAGCTTGTAAAAGAAAAATTAGAAGCCTTAAAACCTAATACACACCATACGGTTAATGCTTTATTAGATGAGCTGGCCCTTGAACTAGCTGCTAAAGTTGATGCTAAAATATCTAATGGAGAAAACATTGGCTTATTAGAGGGTATCCCTTTTGGCATTAAAGATGTGTATATGGTACAGGGTACGTACACAACTGCCAGCTCTAATTTACTTAAAAACTATAAATCGGCTTACACAGCTACAGCAATCCAAAAACTATTGGATGCTGGTGCCATTCCTTTAGTAAAAGAAAATTGCGATAGTTTTGGTCATGGTTCCTCAAGTGAGAACACCATTTTTGGAGCTGTAAAAAATGCTGTAAATCCTGAGTTAGTTGGTGGTGGTTCCAGTGGTGGTTCTGCTGTTAACGTTGCCAAAGCATATACCGTATTTTCAATTGGTGGCGATACAGGCGGATCAATTCGTCAGCCTGCAGGTTATAACAAGGTTTATGGGTTGAAACCAACCTACGGACGTGTATCCAGATACGGGTTAATGGCCTATGCATCATCTACGGATTGTGTTGGTCCAATTGCAACATCTATTGAGGATATCCGCATTGTTTTAAATACCATAAGCGGGAAAGATGGAAAAGACCAAACCTCTTATCCTTCAGATTTGATTACTGAAGACAGCCTATCAAAATACGACAACATAAAAACTGTTGGTTATTTTAAAAATTTTATTGATAGCGAAGCTATTGACACCAAAATAAAAGCAGATTTTCTAGATACAATTGAAAAGATAAAAGCCAAAGGCATTACAGTAAAAGCTTTAGATTTTTTTGAATCCAACACACTTGTTTCCACCTACTATACATTAGCAATGGCAGAAACAGCATCAAACTTATCAAGGCTAGATGGAACAAATTATGGTAATCGTATTGAAGCCGAAGATTTAAAAGAAACGTATGCTGTTACTCGTTCTGAAAATTTTTCAGAAGAGACTAAACGCAGAATCGTTGGTGGCAATCAGGTATTATCACAAGGATTTTCAGATGAAATCTACTTAAAAGGATTAAACCTAAGAGACCAAATTTCTGAAAACTTTGAACATGATTTTAACGAAGTAGACATTATCATATCGCCAGTAACACCAAATACACCACCCAAAATTGGAGATAGTTTAAAAGATCCATTAGCGATGTATTTATCTGATGCGTATACCGTTGGTTTTAGCTTAGGGCAGTTGCCTACTTTAACCATTCCACAGGGCACAGATACTGGCATACAAATTACTGCCGCAAAAACGAATGACGAACTTGTTTTGAAGTTTGCAAACTTCCTAAAAGATACGATATAATGGAGCTAAATCAATTAAATGAGCTATTAAAAGCACACGAGATAGAATTGGTAATCGGTCTTGAAACACATGTTCGATTAAATACCAAAACAAAGCTATTTTGTTCTTGTGCCAATGCTGGGGATATCGAAATTCCAAACGTTAATATTTGTTCGGTTTGTACGGGGCAAATGGGTGTATTACCTGCTATAAACAAAGAGGCTATAAAAAAAGCGATTCACTTTGGTAAGGCAGTTAAATCTACGTTTAGTAACGAGATAATCTCTTGGGACAGGAAACACTATGAGTATCCAGATAACCCCAAAAACATACAAATAACACAGTTTCATAATCCAGTAATTCCAGACGGACAAGTATCCTGCTTTAGAAATGACGGCTCCCAATTTACCGTAAATTTAACACAGGTACACATTGAGGAAGATGCTGCTAAATTAATACACGAGAAAAATATCTCTCTGGTAGATTTTAATAAAGCTGGAGTACCACTAATAGAAATAGTAACAGAGCCATGTATTCGACATATTGAAGATGCTTCCACTTATGCACAATACATTCAGCGTATTGTACAAAATTTAGGAATTTCAGAGGCCAACCTTGAAAAAGGAGAGTTTAAATCAGACGTTTCTGTTTCACTTCGTAAAAAACATAACTATGATTTAAATCCTCGTACCGAAATAAAAAACCTTAACTCGTTTAAGTTTATGGTTGAGGCGTTAAAAGAAGAAGTTGAAAAACAGCTTAATTACTATCTGGAACATAAAGAGTTTAGACCAGACCAAACCACGGTGCTTTTTGATGCTGATTTGAAGCAAACCAAGACGATGCGTAAAAAGGAGTTTGAAGCAGATTACCGTTTTATATCTGAACCAGACCTCCCTTTTGTAAACATAAAAGATACTGTAGAGCGCATAGATGTAGATTTAAGCACACTGCCTTTTGCTGTAGAATCTATTTTGATAAAAGGTGGTGTTCTACCTCAAGACGCAAAGTTTTTTACTGGAGATGCCTTACGTTCTGAAACCTTTGTAAGCATAAACAATGTTATAAAAGAACCATCATTTGTCGCTAAAACCTTAACTAACAATATTAAACCTGAAGACTATTCTAAAATTGAACATATTTCTGATTTTATTGAAATTTTCAGTCTGTTTAAAAATGAAAAAGTAACCCCAGTTTTAGCACAAAACGCCATAAAATCTTTATTAGCTGATGCTAAATTCGATTACAAAACGTATTTTGATAACAACAGCATTTCTGAAGAAAAAATCGATGGGGCTATTGCTAAAGTTATTGTTGAAAATGAAGCAGTAGCAAACGATATTAAAGCTGGCAACCAAGGAAAAGCAGGGATTTTAGTTGGTAAGGTTATTGGGATTATCGGTAAAGGTGCTTCCGGAAAAGTAATTAGGGAACGTATCTTAAACCAGTTACAAAGTTCTGATACCAAAACAGACCAAACCAATGTCTCTGGAATACAAGACGCAAAAGTAAAAGGGCAGAAACTAAAGACTGAGGAAGAAGAACTGCCTGAAATCCCAATTGTTATAAAAGAACAATACCGAACGCACAAGGCTTCAGATTTAAGCGAAACGTCTATTTCAGAAAACGTAACCCTGGCAGGCTGGGTATCTAGTGTTAGAGACCACGGAGAGCTCATGTTTATTGACTTACGCGATTCTAGCCATGAGATTTTCCAAGTAAGGCTAAGTAAAGAAACCTTTGCCAATCTGGATGCATTGGTAAAATTAAAACCAGAATCTGTAATTACGGTTACTGGTCAAGTAGTGCGCCGTAATCCTGATGACTACAACCCGTCCATAAGAACAGGAACGATTGAGCTGGAAACTTCTCAATTAGATATTCTAAATTTATCCAAAACGCTCCCTTTTGAAATTAAAAGGGCGCACACATCAAATGAAACCGTTCGTTTTCAATACAAATATTTAGACCACAGAAACGACGCCGTTAGAAAAGCCATAGTAAATCGCCATAGGGTTATCAAACTCATGCGTGATATTCTAGATGAGCAAGAATTCCTAGAAGTAGAAACACCTATCCTAACAGCAGGAACCGATGAGGGCGCAAGGGAATTTATTGTACCTACTAGAAAAAAAGCAGGTTCTTTTTATACTTTACCGCAAGCACCACAACAGTTTAAGCAAATTTTAATGGTAAGTGGTTACGAAAAATACTTCCAGATCGCACGTTGTTTTAGGGATGAGGATTCTCGTGGCGATAGGCAGCCAGAGTTTACACAACTAGATATAGAAATGGCTTATGCGAGTATGCAGGACATTATTGATTTAAACACTAAAATGTTTAATGATATTGTAACCAAAATCTATGGTAGAAAATGGATGCTGCATCCTTTTGAAGTTTTAACCTACAAGGAAGCTATGGACAACTATGGATGCGACAGACCTGATTTACGCTTCGGATTAAAACTACAAGACATTACGGACATAGTAAAAGAGACCTCATTCCAAGTATTTAGTAAACCCATAGATGAAGGTGGTATTGTAAAATGCATAAAAGTATCTGCTAAAGAACAAGGTAGTAAACGCCTATCTAAAGGTCAGATTGAAAAACTAACAACTATTGCACAAGATAATGGCCTTGGCGGCTTAGCTTATATAATAGTGAATGAAAACGATTTGCAATCGCCTATCATTAAATTTTTAGGAGAATCTATTGCAGAAAATATCATAAAAACTACCAAGGCGCAAATTGGCGATATTGTATTCTTCTCTGCTGCTGATTACGACACTGCAAATAAAGCGTTAGATGCCGTTAGACAGGAATTAGGCAACATGCTAAAACTTATCAATCACAAAGAATTGCGACCTGCTTGGGTGGTAGATTTCCCGATGTTTGAAAAAACCGATGAAGGCAACTGGACCTTTACCCACAATCCATTCTCTATGCCTGCAGTATACGATATAGATAAGCACATTAACGGTAAAGAAGAAGAAATTGGAAGTATTATTGCCCAGCAATACGATTTAATTCTTAACGGTTATGAAATTGGTGGTGGCTCTGTTCGTGCACACAAACCTGAAATTTTGGAAGCCACTTATAAAAACATGGGGTACAATAAAGACGAAATGATGAAAAGTGTAGGCACTATGTACCAGGCTTTTCATTATGGCGCACCGCCGCATGGTGGTATAGCTTGGGGTGTAGACAGACTCATGATGATTTTAGAGAAGAAAGCTTCCATTCGCGAGGTGATGGCATTCCCAAAAACAGGAACCAGTGAAGACTTACTATTTGGTTCGCCTTCTCCACTTTCTGATAAAAAAGTTGAGGAGATGAATGTTAAAGTCATTAAGAAATAACCTTTTTTCTAAATAAAAATCAAAGCCTCAGAGATATCTGGGGCTTTTCGTTTTTACCAATTATATGTAACTTAGACACTTTGGTATTAGATGTAACTTTCACACAAATATTTATATCCAAATCACAGCTTTATAAACCAAGGTCTTATTTAAAATGACAGAAAAAACCATACGGATTCCAAAAAAGGAGATGCAGAATGCACTATACAAACTGCTCATTAACTACAAATTCACTGAAGAAAATGCAAGATTAATTGCTAAAACACATACAGAAAGCTCTTTGGTTGGGGTAAATTCCCATGGCATTAATCGCATACCACTTTTTATAGAATACTTAAAAAAAGGTATCATCAACATCAATGCTAAGGCAGAAAAAATGGAAACTTTTGGGAGTATAGAACGGTGGGACGGTAATTTTGGTTCTGGCGTACTTAATGCCATAACATGTACAAACAGAGCCTTAGCTCTTGCAAAAAAGCATGGTATGGGTTTAGTCGCACTTCGTAACACCAACCACTGGATGCGAGGAGGTAGCTACGGTTATCAAGCTGCAGAGGCTGGGTGCATCTCTATACTTTTTACCAATACACAACCTAATATGCCACCTTGGGGAGGAAAAGACAGCCGCATTGGCAACAATCCATTTATTGTATCCATTCCTCGTAAAGGTGGACATGTTGTTTTAGATATGGCAATATCCCAATTTTCTTTCGGGAAAATAAACGACTATAAACTAAAAGGAGAAAAGTTACCATTTTATGGTGGTTGGGATGATAATGACCAATTATCTAAAGATCCTGAAAGCATCTCTAAAAAAGAACGAGGACTTCCCATAGGCTTCTGGAAAGGCTCTGCTCTTTCTATTATTTTAGATATGCTTGCTACATTATTATCAGCAGGAAATTCCACCTACAGAGTTAGCTTAAATGATATTGAAACCGGTATTTCACAAGTGTATTTATGTATTTACCCTGAAGTTTTTAATGATACCGAATTACAAGATCGATTAATAAATGAAATTATTGATTACACGCATAATGTAGAGCCAATACATCCTGATGATAAAACTTATTATCCTGGAGAAAGAAGTTCGCTTAGAAAAGCTGAAAATTTAAAAAACGGAATACCAGTTAATAAGAGCATTTGGGAAAAAATCATGATGCTTTCTTAATATATTATTTGGCCTCCAAATTTTCAGACATATAATACAACCGCTTTAAACTTCGTTTTAAGGTTGTAAATCTGTATATACCAATAACAAGAAACAAAGCACTAAATACTAAAGACGCCAGCGCTAAGTATTTAAAATTAGGAAATTCTTTTAACTGATAAAGTGCTATACTTCCAATTAACAGATACAATGAAGATCGTATATAAGACAAGAGTGTCCTTTCATTTGCTAAACGCGTACGTTCTATAGCTAAATAATCCCTTAGAATGACTTTTTCGTCTGGTTTAAAATCCCTACTAAATTTCAAAACCTTGTTTTTAATATTCCCATACCACCAAATGTACTACAAATTTTGCCAGTTTTAAGCCAATCTATATGATTATAAATAGTACGAAATACAACACATGAAAAAATTCCAACCCTATAATTCGGACAAACCTTGTAAAAAGATGTAAACTTTAACAAAGCTTAACGACTTTTATCAAAACTTTAATAACAATACCCCTTAAATTTGAAAAATCAAAAAAAATAACAGATGAAAACGTCAAAAACCCTAACAACATTAGCTTTTAGCATGATAATGCTTTTTAGCATAAACGCTGAAGCACAAAAATTCCCTAAATTAGATAAAAGTCCGATGGATGCAGCAGCATTCCCCAGAGATTATAAAGTTTCAGATAAACTTATTAAAATTGTGTATAGCAGACCTCAACTTAAAGGGAGGGCATTATCTAAACTAGCACCTAATGGCAAAGTTTGGAGAACTGGAGCAAATGAAGCTGCAGAATTAACACTATACACAGATATGAAACTAGGAGAAAACACCATTGAAGCAGGTAGCTATACTTTTTATGTAATCCCAGGAGATGAAGAATGGACAGCTATTATAAGTAAAGATTTAAATGTTTGGGGGTCTTATTTCTATAATGAAAAAAATGATGTAGCTCGCTTGGCTGTTCCTGTAAGTGCTTCTGATGAAACTTTAGAAGCGTTCTCCATAACATTCTCAGAATCTGAAAACGGTGTAGACATGCATTTAGGTTGGGGAGCCGTAAGAGTGGCAGTACCCTTTACAAAATAAGCTGTAAACGTTTCTATTAAATTAAAAAGTTCTTAGTTTTTCAATAAAACTAGGAACTTTTCCTTTTCACACAGAATTAACCAGCAACCAAATTAAGGTATATTCAAATATTTATGGGTCTGAAGAGACACTTTCCATTTTGGGTACTGCATCACGTAATCTACAATTAGAGGAATAACCTTGTCACGTTTACTCCATTCAGGTTGCAGGTATAGTATACAATCTTTATTTACTTTGGCAGCTTGCTCTTCTGCAAAACGCAAATCATCTTTGTTATAAACAATAACCTTTAATTCATGAGCCTTATCGTAAACCTCATCAGTTGGCAGCTTCATTTTTTTTGGAGATAAACATATCCAATCCCACTGACCAGTTAACTTATAGGCTCCAGAAGTTTCAATATGGGTTTGAAGTCCATTTGCTTTTAGCTGCAAAGTCAACTGCGTCATATCCCAGGTTAACGGTTCTCCACCAGTAACTACAATAGTATCGCTATACTTTTTAGCGTTTTCAACAATTTTAGCAGTTTCAGTTGGTGGATGCAATGCCGCATTCCAGCTTTCCTTAACATCGCACCAGTGACAACCTACATCACAACCTCCAATACGGATAAAATAGGCAGCTGTACCTTTATGGTAACCTTCTCCTTGTATTGTATAGAACTCTTCCATTAATGGTAGCATGAGCCCTTTTTCTACTAATATTTCAATGTCTTTATTCATGAGCGCGCAAAGATACAAATTCAAAATAGTTTTAGATAAATATGCATTTCATCGTGTTTTTTTGCTATTTAATCGTATTTTTATATATTTGCCTCGTTAATTGCTAAAAATAAAATCTTACTGTCTCTCAAAATGAACAAGATATTTTATGTAGCTCTGTTGTGTTTTATCATCAGTTCTGGTTGTTATGCTCAGGTAGGTATTGGCACTACCAACCCTGATAATTCCTCTGTTTTAGATATCGAATCTACGGACAAAGGTGTTTTAATCCCAAGACTTACAACAGCACAAATTAATGCAATTGTAAACCCTGCTAATGGTTTAATGGTGTATAATACAGATCTTAAAGAGTTTCAATTTAATTGTGGATCTATTGGCACACCAGATTGGAGTAAAATTTCGCATCCTTCTTCAGTAAAATATAGCAATACAGATACATCTACAAATATTAACAATAATGGAGCTTACGCCAACATTCCTATTTTTGGTACCTTAGAATGGAATGATGATACTACATTGTACACCCAAGCAGGAAATACAATAACCATTAATACTACTGGACGTTATAAAATTACAGTAAATATAGCCTACAGAGTTCCTACTGTAGGAGGAAACTCCGACCAAAGAGTATCTGTTGAAGCCCAAATTGCCATTGATGGTACACCTACGGGAGCTATAGGAAACACAGGATATGTACGCCATGCGAGTAACCATGTAGAAGCTTCTTTACATATTACAGAGGTATTTAATATTACTTCAGGACAAACCATTAGTATACAAACCATTAGAGGAGGAAACTCTGCACCTGCAGTTTTTAGAAGTGCTGGAACTTCTAATATCTACATCGAAAAAATAAAATAAAGTTTAAAGCCATAAGCAATTTTTTGTTCTTCATTTTTCCTGTATTTTTATGCAAAATATAAGGTATGAGTACAAAAGACACTTTTTTTAAATATATTACTGAAAGCAATACAACCAAAGGTGACTACATACCTATTGGAGCAGCCATGTTGGATGGAGAAACCATCACAGGAGCACATGTAAAAATCCCTTTAAAAACCATGAATCGCCACGGTTTAATTGCTGGAGCCACAGGTACAGGAAAAACAAAATCGCTTCAAGTACTGGCAGAAAACTTAAGTGAAAAAGGGATTCCTGTATTACTGATGGATATTAAAGGGGATTTAAGCGGACTAGCACAACCAAGTCCGGGGCATCCAAAAATTGATGAACGTCACGAAAAAATAGGCTTACCGTTTGATGCTAAATCTTTTCCTGTTGAAATTTTAACCCTATCTGAACAAGACGGTGTACGCCTAAGAGCAACTGTTAGTGAATTTGGACCTGTATTATTATCTAGGATTTTAGATTTGAGTGAAACCCAATCTGGAATTGTTTCTGTTATTTTTAAGTACTGTGATGACAATAAATTACCATTACTGGATTTAAAAGATTTTAAAAAAATATTACAGTATGCCACCCAAGAAGGTAAAGCTGAATTTACTGAAGCATATGGGCGAATTTCAACCGCTTCTACTGGTGCCATCCTGCGCAAAATTATAGAATTAGAACAACAAGGAGCTGATTTGTTTTTTGGCGAAACGTCTTTTGATGTTGATGATTTGCTTCGAATAGATGAGAATGGTAGAGGCTATATAAACATTATTAGGTTAACAGATATTCAAGATAAACCTAAATTATTCTCAACGTTTATGCTAAGTTTATTGGCCGAAATCTATTCAACATTCCCAGAGCAGGGCGATAGTGGAAGACCAGAATTGGTGCTCTTTATAGATGAAGCTCATTTAATATTTAACGAAGCCTCGAAAGCTCTTTTAGATCAAATTGAAAGTATTGTAAAATTAATTAGAAGTAAAGGTGTAGGCTTGTATTTTGTTACCCAAAACCCAACAGATGTACCAGAAGCTGTGTTGGGACAATTAGGTTTAAAAGTACAACATGCCTTAAGGGCATTTACCGCTAAAGACAGAAAAGCTATAAAACTAACTGCCCAAAACTATCCAGATTCTGAATATTATGACACTACTGAGGTTTTAACCTCGCTAGGAATTGGAGAAGCATTAGTTTCTGCTTTAGATGAAAAAGGGAGACCAACACCTCTTGCAGCAACAATGATGCGCGCCCCGATGAGTAGAATGGATGTTTTAACAAATACTGAATTAGCATCATTACTGTCTAAATCAAAACTGACTAAAAAGTATAATGAAACCATAGATAGGGAAAGTGCTTATGAGCTTTTAAACGAGAAGATAAAAAAAGCCGAAGCTGAAGAAGCTAAAGAAAAAGCTCGACAAGAAAAAGAGGCGCTTGAAAAAGCAAAATCTAGAAGAACCACCTCATCTCGCCGTAAAAGTACACGTATGAACCCTGTGGTAAAAGTACTTACCAGTGCTACTTTTATAAGAAGCGTGTTTGGTATTCTTACCAAAGTAATGAAAAAATAACGCTACACTAATACCCAACCTAATTTTAATCTAATGCAAAAAACAATCATATATTTACTTTTTAGTATTCTAGTTTGCTTCTTAGCCTGTAACAAAGTCCAAGACCCTTTTGAAATTTCAAAACAACATGTTGGTCTGCTTACAGATTCAACTCAAGTAAAAGATTTAGAACTTGTATTTCCTAATGATTCGATTGTAAAGCGTATTGGTGGCGATGAGTTTATAGGAAACAAGAACCACATAGAGATTTTAGACAACACAGGAAAACAATTACTCATTCTTGAACCTTCTGAAGCTTTAGATTCTACCTCAGTATTCCAAACAGTTCAAATTATAGATGCGCGTTATAAAACTGATAAAAATATTAATGTATTAAGTACATTTAAAGATATTGCTGACAATTATGACATTACAAGAATTGATAATTTAATTAACTCCATTGTAGTTACAGTAAAAAGTATTAATACTAGCTTTACAATTGACAAAAAAGAATTACCATCAAATTTACGTTTAGATATGGACCTACAAATTGAAGCTACCCATATTCCTGATAACGCAAAAATTAAATACTTTTTTATAAACTGGCATTAAACATTTGAATCCTTTTCTATCAAAAATATTAATAGATGTAGCCCGTAAGAGGTTACAGAAGCAACAGACTAGCAAACCTGTAAGCAAAAAGGAGGTTGTACCCTTAGCCAGACGATTATATGTTGAGTTATCACACACCATTGGCGAGTACATTTTTATAATCATTGGTGTGTTCTCTGCGGGATTTGGTCTTAAGGGGTTTTTACTCCCAAACAGTTTTATAGATGGAGGTGCCACTGGTATTTCACTACTATTAGAAAACATCACATCCTTAAAACTAGGAATACTTCTTGTTATCGTAAACATTCCTTTTATCTTTTTGGCTTCAAAAACGGTAAGTTTAAAATTTGCCTTACGAAGTATTGGCGCCATAGCATGTTTAGCTATTGTAGTACACTATGTAAATTATCCGAAAATAACCGAGGATAAACTGCTTATCGCCATATTTGGTGGTTTCTTTTTGGGCTTAGGTATAGGTATGTCCATGCGAGGGCGAAGCGTTATTGATGGTACTGAAGTGCTTGCCATATATTTAAGCAGAAAATTATCTGTTACCGTAGGCGATGTTTTGCTAATAATTAACATTATCATCTTTTCCTTTGGTGCCTATATTTTATCGATTGAAACTGCCCTTTATGCAATTTTAACCTATCTAGCTGCAGCTAAAACCGTAGACTTTGTAGTAGATGGTGTTGAAGAATACGTAGGGCTAACCATTATTTCGAGTCAGCATGAAGACATTAAAAAAGTGCTAACTAAAAAACTAGGTCGAGCCTGTACGGTTTACAAGGGTAAAGGAGGCTATGGAAAAAACGGAGAAAGTAATGAAAAAGATATTGTTTACACCGTTATTACACGTTTGGAGCTTCCAAGGATTAAAACCGAAATTGATAAAATTGATAGAAAAGCTTTTTTAATTATGGGTATTGTAAAAGACATAAAAGGCGGAATGATTAAGCGAAAACCCTTTAAAGATTAACATGAAAAAGTACACCATTCAAGATAATCCCTTTGTAGTACCAACCAATGATGGAAAAGTAATTAAAGAGCATTTTGGTATACCAACTACTGGAGATTCTAAAATAAGCATTGCCCATATGGTAGCTCCACCTGGTTGGAGCGAACCATTTCAAACTCCAGAATTTGACGAGTACACCTTTATTATTAAGGGTAAAAAGCAATTTGTTATTGGCGATGATATTGTTGTTTTAGAGGCTGGCCAATCCATTAAAATAGAAAAACACACCCGAGTACAATATTCAAATCCGTTTACTCAGTCTTGTGAATACATCGCTATTTGTACTCCTGCATTTTCAATAGAGAAAGTTCACAGAGAAATATAACCAATGGAGAAATTTGTAGTTAAGCTCATTGGCACTTATTTAAATATTTTAAGTTATGTATCTGGCGATTATGCGGCAAATAAGGCACTACATTTATTTTCCACACCTAGAAAAGGTAAATTAAAACCCAAGGATATTACTTTTTTAGACACTGCCGAACAAGAATTTTTAACATATGAAGACCTCAAGATTGCCACTTACCATTGGAAAGGCAACAAAGCCACCATTCTTTTGGTTCATGGTTGGGAAAGCAATGCTGCAAGATGGAAAAACAAAATAAATCATTTTATAAAAGAAGACTTTAACATTATTGCTTTAGATGCCCCAGCACATGGTGCTTCTGGAAGTAAACTATTCAATGCACTGCTATATGCAGAATTTATTAACGTGGTAGCTAAGATACACACTCCAGAAATTATTATTGGGCATTCAGTTGGTGGTATGGCATCCGTATTTTTTCAACAGAAATACCAATTGGGCTCTTTAAACAAAATGGTATTACTTGGCGCACCTTCAGAATTCTCAAGTATCCTTAAAAATTACATCAAACTTTTAGGTTACAATAAACGTATTGAAAAACAGCTTCATCGTGTCATCCTAAAGAAGTTTGGCGCAAAACCTAGTGATTTTTCAACCTCTAAATTCTCTAAAGACATCAATAACGAAGGACTTATTATTCATGATGTAAAAGACATGATAATCCCCTATTCAGACGCTAAACGCATCAATAAAAACTTTAAAAATAGTAAACTAATTACCACCAAAGGATTGGGACATTCTTTAAACAGCTCTTCTGTAACCAAAAATATTTTAGACTTCTTAGAAGAATAAGATGCTTATTTTTGCACTATGGAAGTACCTTTAAAACGTATTAACAAATTTTTGAGTGAAGCAGGATATTGCTCACGCAGAGCTGCTGATAAATTGATTGACGAAGGCCGTGTAACCATTAACGGTGCTATACCCGAAACAGGAACAAAAGTAGGCCCTGACGATGTGGTTGCGGTAGATGGTAAAATTGTAGGCTCTAAAAAAGAAGCGTTTGTTTATTTAGCATTTAATAAACCTGTAGGCATTGTATGTACCACAGACACTCGTGTTGAAAAAGACAACATTATAGATTTTATTGGCTACCACAAACGCATTTTTCCTATTGGACGATTAGATAAACCAAGTGAAGGCTTAATTCTCTTAACAGACGATGGCGATATTGTAAACAAAATTCTTAGAGCAAGTAACAACCATGAAAAAGAATATGTAGTTACAGTAGATAAACCTATCTCGCAAACTTTTGTAGAGCGTATGTCACGCGGTATTTATTTAGAAGACTTAAAACAAACTACCAAACCGTGTATTGTTAAAAAAGTAAACTCCAACACTTTTAAAATAATACTTACCCAAGGATTGAACAGGCAAATTCGTAGAATGTGTTCTCACTTAAACTATGAAGTTCAAACGTTAAAAAGGGTAAGGATTATGAATATCAGTTTAGATACCCCTATTGGTGGATACAGAGAATTAACCAAAGAAGAATTTAAAGAGCTAAGCAAGTTAATAAGTAGTTCATCAAAAACATATACTCCAAAAAAAACTAAAAGGACTCGTTAGTTATAGATTCTAAAAGTTGTAAAAATTCTTTTTTTCTACTCCTAGCTAAATCAACCTCAGTATCGTCTATCAACTGTATTACACCTCCTCTTCCATTTATGTAGCCTTTAACACAATTCATATTAATAATATTTGATTGATGTACCCTAAAGAAATTATGACTACCCAAAAGTTCTTCATACTCTTTTAAAGTTTTTGCCACAAGAAGTTGTTCTCCATTCAGAAAATAAATTTTAGTATAATTTCTCTCTCCAGATAATCTGAGAATTTCTTTGTAATTCACAATTCTGTAACCTTCTTTATGAGGCAGCACAATTTGTTCATGTTTATCATCTAATTGATGTGCTCTAAAAATATTGTATTGAGATTTACTAATTTTTCTCCTAGGGACTTTAGCAACTGCTTCCTGAAGTTCTTTAAAGTTTATGGGTTTCAACAAATAGTCTAAAACACCAAACTTAATTGCTTTTAATGCATAGTTATTGTGAGCAGTAGTAAAAATAACATGAAAGTCATGATGCTCCAATGATCCTAATAAATCGAATCCATTTTCAAATGGCATATTGATATCTAAAAAAATTAAATCTGGATTAAATTTTTCAATCAATTCTCTAGCGGTGTTAGCTGACGAGGCTTTCCCTAATATCTGTACATCTTTACAGAAAAGCTTTAGCATTCCGGTTAACGTTTCTAATGCTCCTTTTTCATCATCAACCAATATTGTTTTTATCATGAGATTTTTTTAGGCAATTTAATTTCAACCTTGGTTCCTGTATTATTCTCTAAACTTTCAATAAAAATTTTCGGTTCTCTAGTACTTCTCTCTCCCCATACAGCTTCTAATCGCTTCTGTGTAATTACTAAACCAGAATTATTATTTTTTTCGCTTTTACTACTTTTAAAACCTTTTCCGTTATCAACTACCAAGCATAAAATATGGTCATTTAATTCCTTAAAGGATATCTGTATTAGTTTATCGTTCTCCTTGTTATAAAACCCATGTATGATTGCATTTTCAACAATTGGTTGTATAAACATTGGAGGAATCTGTACATTATACACATCAATTCCTGTGGTTACAAACTCTAACACAACTGGATGAGAAAATCTTAAATTTTCCAAATCCACATAATTTTTAAGAACTTCTATTTCATCTTGAATAGATACAAATTTCTTCTCTGAATGCTCTAATGAGAATCTAATTAACTTTCCGAATTTATTAAAGTAATCTAAAGATCTTTTTACATTGTTTGCGATTATAAACTGCTGAATAGAATTTAATGCATTAAAGATAAAATGTGGATTAATTTGGTTGATTAATGCTTTTAATTCCATTTTATCCCTCTCTAACTCAAGCTCTGTATTAGCTTTCGCAAGCTCAATATTCTGCTTCTCTATGGTTTTTGTCCGCTCTTCAACGATTTTCTCCAGGGCCAATTGTTTTCTTTTCATAACAGAGCTATACCATTTAAAAGAAAAAACAAATAATAATACCCCAAGTATTACATAGGCTAATTTTGCCCAAAAACTTAACCACCACGGAGCAGTTATTGAAAAAGGATATTCCAGTGTTTTACTCCATAGTTTTGTTTTACCTACAGCTTTTACTTTTAAAGTATAGTTCCCAACTGGTATATTTCTGTAATCTGCATAATTATTATATGTTGGCGTGCTCCATTTTTCATCTAAACCATCAATTTTAAAAGAAAACTTAACATCATGAGAAGCTTTCCAATCTATTGCTGAGAACTTAAAATTTAAGTGATTGTAATTATGAGGTAAAACTAATTTTTCAGGATAATTTTTAAAAGCTTTTACATTTGAAATATAATTATCTAAGTCTGATAACTTATGTAGAGATTTTAAATAGTCTTTTTCATTTAGTGATCTATAGTCCACAAATTGCTCATTTATTTCTACAGTGCTGAGACTTAAACTTGGAGGATCAACTGGTAATTTAAAAGAATCTAAACTCAAATTAATGAGACTATTACTTGTTGAAAATCTTAAAACTCTATTGTGATCTATTAGAGTATTTCCATGAAAGTCGATACTTTTAAGACCATCTTCTTTTTTATAATTAATAATAAACGCATTACCTCTATCTACCTTTTTGTATTCATCAACCTTTTCAACTAATCTTTCATCCATTACAATACAACTAAGTCCCCTCATAGTAGTTAACCATAAATTATTACTATAATCTTCAGTTACTGATGAGACACCTTTATCTAGTACTCCTTCCTTTTCGGTAAAATTGGTAAATTCAGAGCCGTCAAATCTAGAGGCTCCACCAGAAGTAGAAACCCAAATATTATGCTTGCTATCTTCCATTACCGCTAATACACTATTACCAGACAATCCTTCATTTTCTGTATAAAAAATAAAAGTATCATTCCGCATATTATATTTGCATACACCTAATTTATTTGTACCAAACCATATATTATTTTTACTATCCTCATATATACATAAGACACCATTTTCTGAAAGATCTTTAGAAAGCGTATAATTCGTAATTAAACCATTGTTTAATTTACTTAAACCAGAATTGTATCCTGCAAACCATATATTACGTTTACTGTCTTCTATTAACTCAAAAACACGCTCGTGTTTTAAACCACTATTTCTATCATACTGGTAAAAATTTGTACCATCAAATTTTATTAACCCTTTCCAAGTACCAAACCACACGTCATTATTATAATCTGTAATAACTTCAAAGATCTCATAATAATTTACTCCTTGATTCTCTCCATACACAGTATAATTCTTACCATCATATTTACAAAGTTCTCCTCCAGCATTGGCATACCATAGATTATTATACCGATCCTCATATATAGAATACACCATTTTAGAGGCTGATGATTCATCTGATTTTGGATTGGAACTCCCTGACGTAAATGAGTTTATGTTAAATTTAAAAGCACCTCCTGCTTGGGTACCTGCCCATAAGTTTTGCTTACTGTCTATTATAAGTGTTCTTATTCTATCATTAGGCAAGCCCTGCTTTATGGAAATATGTTGAATGGTGTTACCATCATATTTACTTAGCCCTTTTTTATTACTAGCAAACCACAAATTTCCATTATTATCCTCTTGAATTCCCTTAATGGAATTACTTTGCATACCATGTTCCTTTGTGAAAATTGATAAGGTTTTACCATTGTACTTACACAAACCACCATCATAAGTACCAAACCACATATCATGTTTACTATCTTCAAAGATTGCGATAATATTGTTTGGAGGAAAACCATCTTTAGAGGTATAGTTTATAAATTTAGAGTTACTATACACTGTAATACCTTTTGTGGTACCAAACCAGATATTGCCTTTAGAGTCATTAAAAACCGAAATTACGATGTTACCAGACAATCCATCTTCTGTGGTATAACTTGTAAATGTTTTACCATTATATTTTACAATGCCTTGATCTGTAGCAAACCAAATATTTCCCTTTTTATCTTGTGTTAAACCAAATACTCTATCACTTAAAAACCCATTCTTTTTTGAATAATGAACAAAGTGTTTCCCATCATACTTTACTACACCATGAGGCAAACTAGAGAACCAAAAATTCTTTTTATCATCCTCCAACATTGCCCATATATTAGTTTGAGATAAAATACCATTACCTCCTGTGAAATTTACAAATTCCTTACCGTCATATCTAGTTAAACCATCAAAATAATGTCCAAACCAAATATAGCCTCTAGAGTCTTCCATGATTGAATAGATATATTCGGATAAGCCTTCATCTAACCCTATACATTTTATATCATATAATGCATTATCTCTATAGGTTGGTTCATTTGCTTTTTTTGGTTTTTTCAGCCTAATATCTAGTGTTACCCCAACCAATACAGTATCCTTTCCCAGGTTTTTTGATTTTAAGTTTAGAGCATTTAATTTATCTGTTATTGAAAGAATTTCTCTAGCCTGTGGTTGTTTTAGTACATTGATATTGTTGTGCGCCTTATACTCTAAAGGTTTATTCTTGATTTTTTTCTTACTTACTTTACCAATTGTAACAACATCTTTTTTAAGCTTAACAGGAACTCCAGTAAACAAGGTATCCCCAGATAAAAGAACTAAAAAATCCTTCTCTGTTTCTGTATTTTCTAATAGTTCCACAGGAGTATTATGTTTTGTTACGCAAGCACACAACCATAAAATTTGCAAAACTAATAAGACTACACTTTTTTTCAATCTTGGTTTTTTATTTACACTTTTACGCAACATTAAACATGAAATCTAAATACTATTTTACTTGTTTTATTTTTTTACAAATATTTGATTTTTACCCAATTATACTTCAATTTGTACTAACTGATAAATTAAGATACTATTTAAAATCATAATCTTTATTTTAGTTTAACCCTAAACCAAATTCTCTCTGAAAATATGCTTAAAGTTTTAATTATAGAAGATGAATCTATTTCTAGTAAATATATTATCTCTTTACTTAACAAATGTTTCCCTGACAAATTTATTATAGAAAAGGAACTGGATAATATTGTTGAAACTATTTCTTGGTTTAAGAACAATGAAATTCCTGATCTTATCTTTATGGACATACAACTAAGTGATGGCGTATGTTTTGAAATTTTTAAAGAAGTTGAAATATATTGCCCCATAATTTTCACTACTGCTTATGATGCCTATGCCATAAAAGCTTTTAAAACAAGTGGTATAGATTATCTTTTAAAGCCAATTACAGAAAAAGAATTTCATCGAGCAGTTTCTAAGTTTTTTAAAATGCGAGAACTTAACATGGATTTAAAACATGCAAGCAATAACATACACAAATTAAATTTGGATGTTGCTAAAGTATACAAAGACCGTTTTTTGGTAAAACTTGGAAACAAATACACTCCTATAAAAATTAAGGACATTGCTTACTTCTATAAAGACGATATTACTTTTGCAAAAAGTTTTTCTGGTAACGTTTACCCCATGAACAACTCTCTGTCTCATATTGAAAACTCTATAGACGAAACCCTTTTCTTTAGAGCAAATAGAACTTTTTTAGTAAACATAGATGCTATTGACTACTTGTCTCAATACAAACCTGGTCAATTAACAATTAAGGTTAAACCTAAGTTTGATGATTTAATTGTGCTTAGCCAAGAGAGATCTAGCCATTTAAAATCTATTCTCAACTAACTCTTTTCTTTTATAAAAGGAATCCAAGCTTTATACGTATTCTCATCACTATCAAATATTGGTCTGTTATTATTTGTTATATACTCATATTGTTTTTTAATATTTTTTAATCCAATTCCTAAAGATTTAGCCTCTGTATTTATACGTTTAATTACATTATTTTTTATCTGTATGCCTCCATTAAGAGTCCCTACCTCTATAAGTAACTTATTATCTTTATACAATGCATTGTGTTTAAATACATTTTCAATTAAAATCTGAACTGAAAAGGGCAATATGCGTTGCGATAAATCTTTAGTATCTATCTTATACTGAATATCAAATTTATCTTTAAAACGTACTTTTTGGAGATACTCATAATCCTTAATAAAATTCAATTCTTCTTCTAAAGTAACCGTTAACTTGTCCCTAATCTCCAAGATATAGCGATAAGAATGTGCCAACTTCTCAACGAACTGTTGTGCTGTATGACTATCTATATTTATAAGAGGTACAAGAACACTTAAACTATTAAAGAAATAATGAGGACTTACCTGGTTTTTAAGCACTTGTAACTCTGCCTCAATTTTTTCTCTCTTTAACTGTTCTTTTTCTAATAATGCTTCTCTAAGTTGCCTATCTCTTTCCCGTCTTAATGTAATATCAATAATAACTGCCAAAGCATAAGTATCATTACCTGTTTTGTAATAGTTTAAACTAATCTCAACAGGAAATTGAGAATTATCCTTTCTCAAGCCTAAAACTTCTACACCAATACCATGAGGTCGCTTTCTAGGGTGTTTAATATAACTGTTCCTTAATGGAACATGATCTCGCCTATCTGTTTCTGGCATTAAAACTTCAATTTTCTTACCTAACAATTCGTCTTCGGTGTAACCGAACATTTTTTCGGTTATGGGGTTTATCATTACAATAGTTCCCTTACTATCGGTTAATACCCAAGACTCCGTAGCAGTATTAAAAATGGTTTTTAAAAAATCTTCTGTGTAAAAATCTAAATTGTTATTTGCAAATTTCATTAAGTTTATTCTTTAATGAATTTAGTTGTATGGCCTTCAAAATATACTACATAAAGTCCTTTACTAACGTTATTAAGTACTATTTCAAATTCAATATTTTCTCCTGATTCAGTTTTATTAATTGGTAGTTTTACTTTTCTACCCCGCATATCGTAAATATATGGAATACTATTTTTTAAATCTTTAATTTCCGACTTGTTGAATTTTAGATAAATGCTTTTTGAAGCAGGGATTGGGTGCACTTTAATCTTTGATGTATTTAAATTAACCTCAGCTAAATTCAATACATTTCCCAAATAATTAGAATCAAAATAATCTCTGATATTAGTGTTTTCAGATTGTGATGTCATTTTATCATAAACCAAAAAACTTGCAATATCTCCATGCATACTTTTTTCTTCTCCCAACTTAGAGTTTGTCTTAAATGCTGAGAATAAATAACCTATAGTAAATGTTCCTGGTAAAATTATATTTGTTGAGTACGTTTCATCTAGACCATTTATATAAACTGTAATCTTATCTAGCGTATCTCTATGAATTTCAATGAGCTGCCATTCATTTAAAACTACAGCATTATCAGGCGTAACTCTATAAACTGTATTTGGGTGTATTCTTAACTGCAAATAATTAGTTTGATATCTATGCCTAAAATAGTCTGTTGATTGTCCAAAATAATCCCAATCTTGAGTTTGAGCAACTGGTTTTGCTAGTAGAAAAATTGAAAATGCTCCTGTTAAATTTATAAAATCACTAATTTGAATTTCTAAGTACTTATCCTGACTTGTATAATCCGTTGCAAAGGGCACTCCACCGCCTCCTCTCACACAAGGTTTCCCATTAATACAATTACTAATATAACAGGGTTTTATGCTATCATCCTGACCAAAATCTCTACCCGATGTATATTCAGGTGGATTAAATGTTCCTGTATAACTTGACTGATCTAACCAACGTCTAACACATCCTTCTCCACAATTGCCACTTACATCACAATACTGATCTGCTATTGGAGCACCTTCGGTATTAGATTCATTTAAGCAATCGTTAGTTTCACAGTAAGCAATATGATTTGTTGTATTTAAATTATCTGATTCAACGAAGAACATCAGATTGCTTATATCTTTTGGATTAGACTGAGCATGTACATTTGCAACATTAAAAATAAAAATTAAAGAGGACCATGCCAAAATGGAAAATATTAATTCAAAATTCTCTTTAGTCTTATTTAAAGCTTTAAGCGTTTGTTTAATTTCCTTATTTATTCTTTTGTAACGTTCTATGTCTTTCTTCAAATTTTCTTGCTCTTTAATTACATCAATTAGTTTTATATCCTCACATTGTATTTCAAAGTTTTGATACATCATAACTTGTTAAAGGGTTGTGTTTAATGCATTACTTTATTTAATTGTATTTAGTAGTTCTTAATCATTTTCACAAGATGATTAAGTTCTTTAACTGTATAGTCTTCAAGTTTTTGTTTGTAGGTTTCTTTTAACTTATCACAAGATTCTAAATGAATATTTTTTCTAAAATCATTTTTTATTCCTCTAATAGAATGTCTTAATTGTAATAAAGAGCTCTCAAAATTTTTGAGTCTTACCATTTTTTTGTCAGCTTCGTTAAGTCTCATTGTATTAATTATGTTCGATTGATTGATTGATTTTTTTTGTGATTAAGGCTAATTTAAATCTTCCCATGCGCTACCGGTATATACCCTTAGCTTGTCTGTAGCATCATCATAATACACATCTCCTCTGGTTGGCGTAGCAGGTGCTGTACCAGGAGTTAGATTTACTAAAGTGTTTATTTTAACACTTCCCCCTACCGTTAATGTGTGGTTTAAACTTGTTATATCTGCATTTATTCCAACTCTGTCGTTTTGAAAATCCCCTCCAACTAGAGGTGTTAAAGAGTTTGTATTTTCAATAAACAATCTATTAGACCCAGTATTTAAAAACCCTGCCTGGTAACCAATAAGTACGTTGCCACTTACAGAGGTTAACCCTGTACCAAAGCCCGCTTCATGACCAATAACAACATTATTACCCCCAGTTTGGTTATTGTAATTTGCGCGATAACCTAGTGTAATATTGTTACTTCCTGTGGTATTATTGACACCAGATTCAAAAGCCATAGAAATATTATTATTCCCTGTAGTATTAAAATATGATGCTCTCCTACCTATACTTAAATTATCTGTACCTGTGGTGTTCGAGTATAACGACAAACTTCCCATAGCTATGTTGTTGTCTGCGTTATTATTGTACAATGATTGAAATCCTAGAGCAAGATTATACTCTCCTGTAGTGTTAGTATACAACGCCTCGTACCCCATACCAAAGTTATACTCTGCCGAGAGATTATTATACATAGCACTAAAGCCTAAGGAAATGTTATGATTCCCTGAGGTATTACTTAACAATGCTTGATCTCCTATTGCAATGTTCTCTGCTCCAGTAGTATTATTATATAAAGATCTATAACCTAATGCATTGTTATGGTATCCCGTGGTATTAGAAAACAAAGCTTCATCACCCAACCCATTATTTTCATAACCAATAGTATTATTAAATAGTGATTGATTTCCTAGACCTACATTTTTACTCCCTGTTGTATTTTGATACAAAGCTCTATAACCAATACCTATATTATCTTCTCCCGTAGTGTTTGTATTTAACGCTTGCATTCCTAAACCAATATTATCATCTCCTGTTGTATTATTTTGAAGTGAAAAAGATCCTAAAGCTGTGTTATTATTTCCTGAGGTATTGTTTTCTAATGCTCTGTTACCAAAACCAAAATTAAAGCTCCCTGTAACGTTACTATTTAATGTTTGAAAACCAAAAGCACCATTGCCAACTCCTGTGGTATTAAACACCATACTTCTGTAACCTACAGATACATTATCCACTCCTGTAGAGTTAAAATATAATGCACCTCTTCCTATAGCAACATTCCTACTCCCTGTGGTAGTTCGCTCCATACTTAAATGGCCTATAGCAACATTATCATTTGCACTAGTTGAAAATTGAAGTGATTGATATCCTAATGCAACATTGTTAAATCCTGTATTATTCTCTAAAGCAAAACTTCCTATAGCTACGTTATTTGAGGTTGTAGTATTCTCTCGTAAAGCTCTATGACCAACTGCTATATTATTAGAACCGTCAACATTAGAATAACCAGCATCATTACCTACAAAAACATTTCTAGTAAAAGACAAGTTGTTATTTTCTCCTGCATTTAATCCTATAAATACTGAATTTCCAGTATTATGAAATTCTAATTGTCCTCTAGTAGTGAATCTAGCACGTATAATATTATTTGTTCTAACATCTAAAGCCTGCAAGTCTGTTGTTCCTATAAAGTTTGTTCCATAAGAAGTCCCAGCATTACCGAGCGTATTCCATCCTCCTGAAGCACTAGCTCCAGAGGCTATACGTTCCCAAGCTGCACCATTCCAGAAATAAAACCCTGGTGTTATGTCGGCAATTGTTGCTGTGTTATATACCAATAAACTCTCTTCTTCTGTTCCAGTAATTGTCGTCGTGTCACTAGATGATGTTAATGCAATTCTGGGTATCAAAATTCCTGCATCTGTACTTTCCACATCAAGGATTGAAGATGCATTTGGAGATACTGTACCTATCCCTACTTGAGAATAGGAGCTCATCGCAAACAAAAAACTCATGACAGTTAAATAGATAACTTTCATATTAAATAGTATTTGGGGTTATTTCGTTGAAATATATAAACACCAAGAGTAAAGAACACTCTGATTACTTCTAAACACGAATATTCATTCCGTGAACTACGTTTTTTAACGTTTAAAAGATTAATGCGTTTTTCCCACTTTAAGGCGAAACTTATTCCCACCCTCTTCGCATCTCTAGAAATTTCACAATTGCATTATAAAAGTCTTTTTCTGTAATTGGTTTTAATAAATAACTCACTGCAGATGTTCTAAAAGCTTCTATTACATGCTCATCAAATGCAGTTGTATAGATAATGGGAGATGTTACTTTTACTTTATTTAATATGTCGAAGCAAGAACCGTCACTTAAGTTAACATCCATAAAAATTAAATCAGGACTATCATGCTCATTCAGCCAACATACAGCATCCTTAACACTTTCAGCGGTACACTCAACCACAAAATTCACTGAAGAGCAATATTTATCTAAAAGACTAGCTATATGATCACTAAGTATAGTTTCATCTTCAATTATCACTACTTTTATCATAACTACATGTATTTTATTATCCTGTAATATTAGCTTCTAAAGCCAAGAACTTTTTGGTTATAGCTTTTTTAATATCCGTGTTGTATTACAAAAGTATAGCTACAATTCTTATGTTATTATTTGCTCATGATGCTAAAAATGTATTTCAAGACATATTTATTCCATTTCAATAAATCCCATAAATTAAGCACCTTCACTCCTACATATATTTGTGAGAGCCCAAACAATTGAATGCATTTTAAAACTTTACTTAAAAAGCATAAATATTTCAAACCCAAATCTCATGAAGCATTTATTCGCAATTTTAATCTACACTAGTAGCCTATTCACTTTACATGCCCAATTATCTGTAAGTAACGATCACTTTCTTTATGTTAACAATGAAGTTGTATTTGTTGAAGACGACGTAAACTTAAACGACGTTAATAGTACTTTGTATTTCTGGGAACAGGATCCCAATGTAAACTCACATTATATCACTGAATACGATGGTGGTTATGCAACATATACCATAGATATTTTTGGGGTAGAAACATATACCCTCGCAATATTTAGCATGTATAATAGTGATGGCACTATAAGTGGCATGGGATATGGTAGTCCCTCTGGGAAACTCCCAAGAAGACATATACCTATTGGTCAAGGTTTCATGGTTGAAGGTACTGCCACAGGAACTGTGAAAGCTAAAAACAGTCATCGTGTCTTCGAAAAAGAATCTTCAGCAAATAGTGAGTTTTTTAAAACCACAAACAAAAAGGACAAAGGCATTAATGCAAATACAATCTTCTCTAAAATTCCAGAACACTACAAAAGATTTAGGTTAAATATTGATTTTAACAACACTTACACAAGACAATTAGTAGAAACCTTTAACCCGTATGCATCAGCAGGATTTGATTACGGTATGGAATGTAAAATAAATACCAGAGACATTTTAACTTCTGATGCTTATCTAGCAAACAACAACACATCATACATAGCAGAAGCATTGGTTTTTAATGAAAATCTTAAAATACCTTTAACGGTAAAAGTTGATAAAAATATGCCTATTGGGGTAAGGATAGCAGATATTCAAAATTTCAATCCAGAGCAGCCTATTTACCTTCATGATAAAAACACTAATCTATTTTTTGATTTACGTTCAAGTGATTATACCATGAATTTAGAGGAAGGTAATCATACAGAACGTTTTGAAATAACATTTACATCAAACACACTAAGCACTAATCCTTTGGAAACAGATAGCCTGTATGTGATTCAAGATAAAAACACTTCAAATATTAAAATTTACAACCCAAAATTGCTAAGCATACATACAGTAACGCTTTACGATAACAATGGGAAATTAATTTTAAACACAAAAACTCACGAAAGGACCAAAACATATAGCATTGCTATTCCGAATGTAAGCGACGGCATATACATTTTAAAAATTGAACTTACCGATAACACAAATATTAGCAAAAAAATAAAGCTATATAAATAAACTAATATGGAAAAAAGAATAAAAGAAACAATAGAATGAAAGCAGTATAGTATATGGTCTCTCACTTCCACGAGTGTAATTGTGTAAAACACATTAGCTTATTGCAGTTAATGTGTTTTTAACATATTGATAAAGGCCAATCTACTATTAATAGTTTATACTAAAAATGGATACAAAAGCTGTACCCGTATTGGTCTTAAAATAGCCCAATTTTTACCCATTATTATAAAAAGAGGTTTTTTTACTTTATTAAAAGCATAGCAAACGAAAAGGTAATAGTAAATTTAAGCTCTTCTTTCTCTCGCTAATAACGTGTTTTTAAGTAGCATAGCAATCGTCATAGGGCCTACACCACCGGGAACTGGCGTAATGTAACTCGCTTTCTTGCTCACACTTTCAAAGTGTACATCACCAGCAAGTCGGTATCCATTCTTTTTGGTTTGGTCTGGCACCCTAGTAATACCAACATCAATAATTACCACATCCTCTTTTACCATGTCTCCAGTTAAGAACTCTGATATTCCAATGGCGGCCACGATAATATCCGCCTCACGAGTAATTTCCTCTAAATCTTTAGAGCGACTATGAACCACGGTTACCGTAGCATCTCCAGCCTTTCGTTTCTGGCTCATTAAAATACTCATAGGACGACCTACAATATGACTTCTTCCCATGACTACCACATTCTTACCAGAAGTTTCTATTTGGTAACGTTCCAATAGTTCCATTATACCATAAGGCGTTGCGGGTAAAAAGGTTGGTAAATCTAAAGCCATTCTACCAACATTGGTGGGATGAAACCCATCTACATCTTTATCAGGGTCTACAGCCATTAATACGTTTTGTTCATCAATTTGTTCTGGCAGTGGTAGTTGTACTATAAAGCCATCAATGTTATCGTCAGTATTTAATTGATGTATCTTTTCTAACAACTCTTCTTCAGAAGTGTATTCTGGCATTTCAATTAGGGTAGACTTGAAACCTATTTTTTCACAAGCTTTAACCTTAGCGTTAACATAGGTCATGCTTGCCCCATCCTTACCTACTAAAATTGCGGCTAAGTGTGGTACTTTTTCTCCTTTTGCGACCATGGATTCTACATGGGCTGCAATTTCATTTTTTATATCGTTACTTACTTTTTTACCGTCTAGAATTGTCATTTTTAGGTTTTAGTTTTTTGGGTAATAGGTATTGGATATAGTTTTTACTAAAGGCTGAGAGCCAAGAGCTAAAACCTAAGTTATCGCATATTCTTCATCATCTGCATCATTTTCTTGCCGCCACCTCCTTGCATCATCTTCATCATCTTACTCATTTGGTTAAATTGCTTTAACAATTGATTTACTTCTTGAACAGACGTTCCTGATCCTTTTGCAACACGTTTTTTTCTACTAGCATTTAATACTGATGGGTTTGAACGCTCTTTTGGGGTCATAGAGTGAATTATGGCCTCTATACCTTTAAAGGCATCATCATCGATATCTACATCCTTCATCATTTTACCAGCCCCTGGAATCATACCCACGAGGTCTTTCATGTTCCCCATCTTCTTAATTTGCTGTATTTGCTTTAAGAAATCGTCAAATCCAAACTGGTTTTTTGCTATTTTCTTTTGGAGCTTTCTGGCCTCTTGCTCATCAAACTGTTCTTGAGCGCGTTCTACAAGAGATACCACATCTCCCATGCCCAAAATACGATCTGCCATACGAGATGGATAGAATACATCTATAGCTTCCATCTTCTCGCCTGTACCAATAAACTTTATAGGTTTATTTACAACCGATTTAATGGAAATAGCTGCACCACCTCGTGTATCCCCGTCTAATTTGGTAAGGATAACCCCATCAAAATTTAAAATATCGTTAAAGGCTTTTGCTGTATTTACCGCATCTTGCCCTGTCATAGAATCTACTACAAACAAAGTTTCTTGTGGCTGAATGGCTTTGTGGATGTTGGATATCTCGGTCATCATCGCCTCATCTACGGCTAAACGCCCTGCGGTATCTATAATTACCACATTATGCCCATTAGCTTTGGCATGCGCAATACCAGCTTGCGCAATAGCAACAGGATCGTTATTCCCTTTATCGCTATACACCTCAACATTTATTTGTTCCCCAACCACATGCAACTGATCTATCGCTGCAGGACGATACACATCACAGGCTACCAATAAAGGCTTTTTCGTCTTTTTATTTTTAAGGTAGTTGGCAAGTTTACCAGAAAATGTTGTTTTACCAGAACCTTGTAAACCAGACATCAAAATGACGCTTGGTGTGCCCGATAAATTAACCCCTTCAGCATCACCTCCCATTAACTCAGTTAACTCATCTTTTACAATTTTAACCATAAGTTGCCCAGGCTGCAACGTAGTTAATACGTTTTGTCCCAATGCTTTTTCCTTAACGGTATTGGTAAACTGTTTGGCTATTTTAAAGTTAACATCGGCATCTAAAAGCGCACGTCTTACTTCTTTTAACGTTTCTGCAACGTTTACTTCGGTAATACTACCGTGGCCTTTAAGAACGTGTAGGGCTTTATCTAGTTTATCGCTTAAATTATTGAACATAATTTTTCAGTATTCAGTAAGCAGTTACAATCTGCCTTTTGTATTAAAATTTTGAACTGCAAAAATAGCGAAATATTTGGTTTTTAATAGGATTGAATTGGGGTTTTACAACCTAATTTAAACTGATGTTTTACAGAGAATACTATTTGACTTTGTAAAAATTTTCTACTAACTTCGTTTAACGGCGGATATAAGCCACTTGTGATGAACTCGTTTCAGTATCATAACGGCGCATATCCGTGACACAGTTACCACACATTTAAAAGAACTCGTCCATACCAAAAAAATAGTCGTTTGTAAGATTTTGAACTTTTGAGACAACCTATATAGAAAATGGAACTTAAATCGTTGTCTCATGAAATTTACAAAACAATTATTAGCAATTATTCTACTGTATAACATATCGCTAACAGTAAAATCCCAAACAAAAGAAACTTTTGATGCTGGTACACTTGACTCCTATCTTAATGCTATTCATCTAAAAAAGGGTTTCAACGGAGAGATTCTAATAGCCAAAGCAAATAACATAGTCTTTCAAAAAGTGATAGGAATGGCATCCTATGAAAATAGTGTCGAATTGAAAAACGGAGCTAAATATCGAATAGCATCAATTACAAAGACTTATACAGGAACACTCATCGCTATCGCACAGGAAGAACAAAAGTTAAATGTTCAAGATAAAGCCAGCGACTATCTAAATAGTCTATCGTCTAAATTTAAAAATATAACTATCGAGCAATTATTATATCATACTTCAGGACTACCACACAATGAAGGTATTAAAGACTATTGGCAGTCAAAATCAAAATTACACACAACAACAGAACAAGTGATTGAGGAAATAAATACACTTGATTTGCTTTTTGAATCAGGTTCACAAATGCAATATTCAAGTTTGGGTTATTATCTTTTAGCATCAATCCTTGAAAACGTTTATAAAAATAGTTTTGAGAATATATTGAAAGATAAAGTTTTGAAAAAATTACAAATGAGCGAAACCGGAATTGTAGATGATTTAAAAATCATTCCACAGATGGCTTCTGGTTATCATTTGATTACGGATGATAGTTTAGTAGTTGCACCTTATCGAAATTACTCGATGCTTAAAGGTGCGGGAGATATGTATTCTACAGCTACAGATTTGTTAAAATGGAATAACAGCTATTTCTCTAATAAGCTTTTGAGCACAAAAGGGAAGGAAATTGTATTTGCAAATACAATCAATACAAAGCCAAAAAATGGCGATAGTTATGGATATGGTTGGTATTTGAATTCTGACTCACCCAAAAAATTCTATCACGGTGGTGGAACTTGGGGCTACTCTACATACACATCAATATATTTAGATAATGATAAAACGAGCATCATTATCTTAAGTAACGTTTCGACACTACCAATAACAAGTATTGCATCAGACGTTGAGAAAATTATCTTTGGAAAACCGTTTCAAATACCATCGATAGAAGAAGTTTCAAAAAAACCTGTAAACCTCGAAATGTATAGTGGCGAGTTTATCACGGAAGAAAACAAAATGATACTAAATATAATTAAAGCCGAGAACAGTCTTTATGCTAAACTTGGAGGAAATCCACCTTTTGAAATTTATCCAAAAGGGAATCATCAATTTTTTGGTAAAAAAGTAGAAATAGAATTCACTTTTAAAGTTAATGATGTCGATGTGGTTACAGGTCTAACTGCAAACGGGATGGGTAAATCATTCCAATTCAAAAAAGATGATAAATAATGGAAACGGATTTTTTGAAAATTGTGGAAGAAAACCAAGGTGTTATCTATAAAGTTTGCAAGATGTATAGAGATACCAAAGAAGACCAAGAAGACTTATTCCAAGAAATCGTACTTCAATTATGGAAAGCATTTCCAAAATTCCGCAAAGAATCAAAAATAAGCACTTGGATGTATCGGATAGCATTAAATACAGCTATAGCAATCTTTAGAAGGAACAAAATAGAAATTGAATTTAAAGAAAGTATTCCTAAAGGCACTCAACAAAATCACGCTGAAATACCATCTGAAAATGAGGAACGATTGTTTGAGGCAATTAGGACTTTAAACAAAGCAGAAAGAGCAATTATAGCTTTGTATTTAGAAGACTATCAATATAGGGAAATCGCTGAAATGACAGGGATAACTGAAAATCATGTTGGTGTCAAAGTCAATAGGATTAAAGAAAAACTCAAAAAGAAATTAAAATAGAAAACAATGGAAATAGATCACATAAAATCAAACTGGAAAAATACCGGTAAAGGCAAAAGAAATCAGACCGAATTATTGATGATGACCAAAATTAAAAACCACCCAAAAATTAAGAAGATTAAAATTAAGTTTCTGATTGAGGCTGTTTTGCTATTTATTTTTTCAGCAGTTTATTATACTGGCTTTGACGGTGCGGACAAACCGCTGTGGGCTAATGTTTTTTTAATCGTAAGTGCAATCGGATATATCATCGCTCGCTTTGTTGGATGGTATGTCTTGCAAAATCCGTTAAAAGATGACAACCTTAAAAAGTCTCTTATTCATTTTCAAAATAAATTAAACCAAGTGGCTTTCTCAATTCTGTTTTCTGCATTTTTATTTGGCTCAGCATTCATCTCATTTTTCACATCATCTATTAAATTTACCCAAGAAAAATACTTCTTACTTGCTGGAATAATTTTAACTCTATTGTTTTTAGTATATTTATCTAACAGAAATTGGATTAAGCGAATTAAAGCAATCAAAACGACTATCAAGGAATTTGAAAATTCCAATATTTGAAAAAACGTGTGGCAACATTCTATAAACGCAATAGCGGTTCAGGTACCAACTTGAATCGTTTTGTTTTAATTTAAGTATATTTTCAATTGAAAGGCAGTTGCATAAAATCTGCTACTGCGCTTATACGATACCGTTAAACGAACCTCCCAAAATACAATTACACTTTAAGTTAAAAATAAAGTTGGCAAACAACCTGCGTTAGGGATTGAACACTTCGGCTCCGCTCAGTGCAGGCTAAATATTGGAGCTCCTCACAAAGAGCGACTAGTAGAAAGCCTGCCTACCGGCAGGCAGACCCGTCCCCTTGCGGGTAACGCCCATAATAAAACTTTTATAAACTATGTGATCCCGCTCTTTAGCGGGATTAGTTCAAACAACAAACTTGAGTGCGTTCTACAAGCTGTTCAAGTTTGGGTTTCACTAAAAAAAGGCTGCCAAATTAAATTTAGCAGCCTTTATAAAGGACTCTATTAGTTAACTAACCTACTAACCGAATACTCTAGAAGTGTCCTTTATCAACCAAAAGCAAAATATATTCTCTTTTTCAAATTACTGTATGTTTTCTAGAACTAATATGCGCTCTATTTCTCCATTAGAATTGTAATCTTTTAACTCAATTCTGTTTGGTGTGATTTCTTTGATTTTCCATCTGTGTCTTAATTCGAAAAATGGTGCATCATCGGTTCCAAAATTTAAACCTAAGTTTAAGCCTTCGTATCTGTAACCTCTCCAAGACCCTACGTACTCACCCTCACCTGCGGTAAATAATTTACCACTTTGATCAAAACCGATTACGTAACCATCGTAGTTTGCAGTTAAATCTGCATCAAGAACCATATAAGATGCTACTTCCCAAACGCCACTTATCAGCACCTCTGTAATGTAATTTACATCTTCATCTTTATCAGGACAGTCTCTCTTTAAAATCATTTCGTTATTTTCATTACTTAGCTTGATTATATCTTCTTCTAAGAATGTAATTAACCATTGTAATTTTAAGTTTGGTCTACCTTCTAGGTTTATTTCTAAACCAATTCCAGCATTTCTTACTAATACTTCGTACGTTCCTTCTACTAATTCTCCATTAATTCTAATTTTCACAATGTTATCTCCAAAGAATTTAAGTGGTGTACCAATATATTTTTTTTCATCATCAGCGCCTACAACTTGTAATCTTGCTACTCTCCATAAACATTCTTTTAGGAAGTTTTCTACACGCTCTTTTGTAATATCAACTACTACTTCACAGTTTCTTTTAAGGATAATTCTGTTACCGCCTATTTCATGGATTTTAATTTTTCCGTCTTCAAAATCGTATAACAACCATTTTAAGGTAAAGTCGGCTAAATTTTCAAAAGCCATCTCTAAAAGCACACCACGTCTTGTACGGCTTAATTCCCACTCTCCCGTTAACACGTCTCCGTTTCTTGAACGCATTGTTACAACACCATCGTCTTTAAAGTTAATAGCGTATTGGGTATACTCATCTCTATCTTGGTTATCTCTTTTAAATTCGTAAACTATCCAAGGGCATCTTTTTAAATAATTTTCTAAACGCTCTTTTGAAAAATCTTCTTCTTCATCACAACTGTCTTTAGCTGCTGCTATAATACGCTTTAATTGCTCGTTATTTTCGGCAGTTAATACTGTACCATCTTTTAACACCATATTTACAGGGAAGTTTAAACTTGCAAAAACCTCAGCGTTTCTAACACGTTTCATAAAACGGTGTAATTGTCTGTCGTTTTCTATTTCTACAACCTCTATGATATCAAAATCTCTATCGAATACAGAAAATGAAATTGGGAATTGAAAATCCACACATCTTATTTCCTTTTCATCCTCTTCATCATCGCCTTTACACTCAGCAATAAATTCTGATAATGCTTCTGCATTTTCTATTGTAATTTCTTCATGATCTGAAGTAATGATGGTAATTGGAAATATAATGTCTAAACGATCTATATCATCTGCAACTTCGTTATATAAACGCTTTATTTTTATATAGTCAGCTTCAGAATCAATTCTAATCTCTACGCCACGAACTTTTACAACAACTGGTAATTTTACAGAGATACAACTTGTACCATCTATAATATTGTCTTTAGAACCGTCGTTTTTAGAAGTTGCACTTAAAAAACTTGTAAGTTCTGAAGTGGCAGTAAGTGTTTCAGCCTCGTCTGGAGGAGTAATAAAAACTTCCTCCTCCTGACATGAGGTAAATAGTAAAAGGACAAAAAAAGGTAGTAATACTAAAAATTTAAACTTGGTTTTCATGGTATATGTTTTTTGGGTTAAACTTGCAAAATTGTTTTTTCTTTTCTTTTTCTTAAAGTATAGCAGTACTAAACGTTAAGATGTGCTCAAGCATTTTATTATAAAACATGCCATCTTTAAAAACTCCTACCCTGTATCTAAAAAAAAATCAAAAAATAAATTCCAAATTCCAAAACCTAAAACCAAAAAACCCTTATTTTAGTAGCGTTAACCAACAAACCAATGGCCAAACAATTACACGAAAATATTTGTGAAGAGCGTATATTTTCTTCTATATTCAATAAACATTCTAAAAATTTACACGACTTTTTATATTATAAATTTGGCGAATTACTAAACCCAAAGGATAAAGTACAGGAAGCTTTTGTTAAGCTATGGCAAAATTGCGCCAAGATATCTCCTGACAAAGCCAAAAGTTTTGTATTTACCACTGCTAATAATTTAATGTTGAATGAGGTAGCACACCAAAAAGTGGTACTGAAACATCAGCAAACGATAAAACCTAAGATGAGCACTAACGAAAGTCCAGAGTTTTTAATGCAGGAAGCAGAATATAATGATAAATTACAACGTGCTTTGGCAAATTTAACCGAACCGCAACGTGTAGCATTTATGATGAACCGGGTAGAAGGCAAACGCTTTAAGGAAATTGCAGAACTCTTAGATATTTCTACCAAAGCGGTAGAGAAACGTATTTATGGAGCGTTGACTAAATTGCGTAAGGAGATTAAGGAACTTTAATTTAGTAAGAAGTATTCAGTTGGAGTTAGCAGATTTCGAACACTGAACACTGAACACTGAACACTGAACACTGAACACTGAACACTGAACACTGAACACTGAAATTTAAGTTTTTGAAAAAAAATTAAATGACAGGGTAGGAAAAAATAAAAGTAACCTGTTATATCATTGAATAACGACATGATGAATAGAGAAGCACTCATATTAAAATGGTTAAATAACGATCTAAACGATCAGGAATTCGAGGCGTTTAAAGCCCTTGAAGACTATGAGGATTTAGTAAAGTTAAATACCAATCTGCAACAGTTTAAGGCAGATACATACGATACTTCTGCTGAGTTAGAAAACGTATTATCTACTATTAAAGGAGATGTTGTTCCTAAAAACCATTGGTTAAAACCACTAATGCGGGTTGCTGCTGTTATTGCTATTTGTTTTAGTATATACTACTACACCACTACGCTTGACACCACTGTTTCAACTGAAATAGCCGAGGTAAAGACCGAAATTTTGCCTGATGCATCTACCGTTTCCCTCAACGCAAAGTCGTTGTTAGCTTATAATAAAAATGAATGGAAAACACAGCGTGATGTTGAGCTACAAGGCGAAGCTTTTTTTAAGGTAGCCAAAGGCTCTACATTTAACGTGAACACAACATCAGGAACCGTTACGGTTTATGGTACTCAATTTAATGTAAAACAACGGGACAATTATTTTGAGGTTATTTGCTACGAAGGATTAGTTGGGGTTACACACAAATCTCATGAAACAAAATTAAAGCCTGGAGACAGCTTTCTAGTTATCGATGGGAAAATTATTGCTAAAGAAAAAGAGTATCGCTCCATGCCTTCGTGGTTGAATAACGAAAGTGAATTTAAAAGTATTCCGTTTAAACAAGTAGTTGCCGAATTTGAAAGACAATACCAGGTTAATATTACTTTGGTTGGTATAGACTCTACACAACTATTTACGGGTTCGTTTACTCATAAAGATATCGATGTTGCATTAAAATCTATTGCATTACCTTTACAAGTAACGTATAGTAAACAAAACAATACGATCATTTTAAAGCGTGAATAGAAAAAGACTCCTTTTTCTTTTAAGTCTCTTATTTTTTTTGAATGGTCTTAAAGGTGTTTCGCAAGGCAACCCTCAAACCAATCAAAAAACACAACCACTTATCTCTATTTTAAAAATACTTTCTGAGCGCTATGATGTTAGTTTTTCTTATGTTGATAAAACTGTGGCTGATATTGAAGCTATTTTACCAGAGGCTGATATTGAATTAGCTGATGCACTTTTTGAATTAGAGGTAGATACCCAGTTAAAGTTTAATATTATAAGTGAACGTTTTGTTTCCATTGTGAAGCCCACTAATAACGATAAAACTATTATTCGAGAACAGCTTGAAGAGGTAGTTGTAAATAACTATTTAACCTCTGGTATTACTAAACTTAATGATGGTTCGCTTACAGTAAAGCCAGAACAATTTGGAATCCTCCCCGGATTGATTGAACCTGATGTATTACAAACCATTCAAGCATTACCAGGTGTATTTAGTGTTGAAGAATCTGTGTCCAATATTAACATTCGTGGTGGTACCCACGATCAAAATTTAATACTTTGGGACGGTATTAAAATGTACCAATCTGGACATTTTTATGGATTGATTTCAGCTTTTAATCCTTATACAACAAAAAAGGTAAACGTATCTAAAAATGGTACTAGAGCTAGATTTGGAGATGGTATTTCTGGTGTGATTGACATGCAACTTTCTGATGCCATTGATGGTAAATTTAACGCTGGGGCTGGTTTTAATTTAATTAATGCTCATGCGTATGCTAAAATCCCTTTATCTCATAATACCGAACTACAAGTGTCTACTAGACGTTCTATTACCGATTTAATTGTAACTCCCACCTACGATCAGTATTTTAAGCGTGTGTTTCAGGATTCAGACCTATCGAACAATGCGCAAAGTGATGCTGTTATTTCTCAAAACGAAGATTTTTCTTTTTATGATGTTACCGCTAAGTTTTTGTTCGATATTACCAAAAAAGACAGAGTACGACTTCATTTTATGAACATTAATAACTCACTAAATTATGAGGAACGTTCTACTGTAAATAACAGGGATGAAGCGCTTAACAGCAACCTATCACAACAAAACTTAGCATACGGATTAACCTACACAAGGGATTGGAGCGACGTGCTATCTACTCGCACACAATTTTATGAAACCAAATACGACTTAAACGGCACTAACTTTGATATTATTAATCAACAACGCCTATTTCAAGAGAATGAAGTGTTGGAAAGGTCTGCAAGATTAGACATTAATTATAATCCAAATCTTAACTATAAATTTAATTTAGGGTATCAACTTTCTGAAGTTGGTATTAGTAATTTTGAAGATGTAAACAATCCAAATTTCAGCAGTAATATTAAAGATGTAATTATTAGTAATTCCATTTACGCTGAAAGTGCTTTTCTTTCTACAAATGCACAAACCAGATTAAATATTGGTGCAAGGGTTACTATATTTAATAAGTTTGATGATGTACTTATTGAACCTCGCCTAAACTTTAGTCAGCGGTTTTTAAATAATTTTAGGTTTGAACTTTTAGGGGAATTAAAAAGCCAAACTACATCGCAAATCATCGATTTACAAAATGATTTTTTAGGTGTTGAAAAACGCCGTTGGATTGCTTCAAATGATAAAACTGAAGTAGAAGTTATTAATGGAAAATCGCTTTATCCCGTGCCAATTGTTAAAAGTAAACAGGCCTCAGCGGGTATACATTTTAATAGAAACGGTTTTTTGATTAGTGCCGAAGCTTTCATCAAAAACGTAGATGGCATTACCACACGAAGCCAAGGATTCCAGAACCAATATCAATTTGAAAACAGTATTGGTGGTTATGAAATTAAAGGTGTTGATGTACTAATAAATAAACAGTTTAAAAATGCAATAAGTACTTGGTTAGGCTATTCTTATAGTATTAATAATTACACATTCCCAGAACTTAATAACGGAGAACCATTCCCAAATAATGCTGATGTGAGACACGCGCTTACTTTTGCAAGTACATACACCAACAACAATTTTAAACTCGCTGCTGGGTTTAATTGGTTTTCTGGTAGACCAACAACACTGCCTACATTTATTCAAAATGAAGATGATACTGAAATAAATTACACCTCTCCCAATGCCTCTAATTTGGAAGATTATATACGTGCCGATATCTCCGCTACTTATAACTTTAATATCTCAAAAACTTCCAAAGCTGTTATTGGGGCTTCCCTGTGGAATATTTTAAACAAAAAAAATATTCTTAATAGGTATTACATTTTAAATACCGATAATGACATAACTCCAATAGAGAATATTTCTCTTGGCATTACTCCAAATGTGAGTTTTAGGGTTGTTTTTTAATTTTTGCTGCCCTTAGTATAAATTCCTAACGCGAGACATATCTATCAACATAAGTTAAAAACTCCTTTTCAAGGCTTTTTTGCTGTATAAAAAATCCTGTGAAGTAAACTTCACAGGATTAATTCTAAGTATTTATGAATCTATATAATTACTTTTCAATAACAATTTTCTTGGTTATCGTTCTAAACTCTGACACAAAATTCACGACATACATTCCTTTTGAAAATTGGTTTGTATTCAAGGTAAATTTACCTGATTTTAATGCTTCTGCAGAACCGCTCATAATCATCCTTCCTCTAATATCCATGATGTTATAACTCATTTCTTCATTATCAAATAATCTAATTTCTACATTCAAATTATTAACAACTGGATTAGGGTAGAACCTTACTTGGTCATTCTGTTCTACAAATGATGCCTCAAACTCCTCATAACTATTGTAGGTGTCAATATAGCCTGCTAAATCTTCATCATTTGTTCCTTTTCCGCTTTTATTTTTCCAATGACGCGCTCTGTATTTATTGAAGAAATAACAGAACCACTTAGAACCAATTACTAAACTAATGGCACCTCTTACATCTAGCGATGCACAAATGTTATTTTCTGCTACTAAATTTACTACATCAAAACCTGTTGTCTTACCTAATTGCACAACGCTTAAATCTAAAGTATCAGGATTGTACACTAGGCTATGGATTCTATAAAACCCTTGATGATTTACCGAAAACTCTGGAGTTGCTGACACTTGTAATATCGTTAGAGAAAAAGCTTCTGTTAATACATACAACTGTGCAAATCCTTCTGGAACATTTGGTTGTTCATAAAACTTAGCAGCAATTGTCGCTCCATTTCTGTCTAAACATTGAATTGGCTTAGGAGCGTACATTTTACCCGAAGATGCTTCACAAATTTCTTCTTCATTTTCTACCATTACAGGAGCACCCGCTACATCTAGCGATGCACATAAGCTTCCTCCTCCTTGAATTAAAAGCCCATTTACATCAAAACCTGTCGTTTCATTTGGTACAACTCCACTCAAGTCTAATCCTGTTGGGTACACCAATGTATGAATTGTATAATTTCCTGCTTCATTTACTGTAAACTCTGGACTACCTCCTACTTGACGTATCAATAATTCAGTACCTTGGGTAAGAACATACAATACACTATATTCTATTGGAACATTAATATCTCCATTAGGTGTAGCTGATATCATTGCAGAGCCCCCAGATAAAGTTACTGTATCTGCATTGGCTGTTAGTGTACCTGCATCTGGATTTATTATACTTACTGGCGCCCCAGCTACGTCTAGAGAAGCGCATAACTCTCCTCCTCCTTGAATTAAAAGTCCATTTACGTCAAAACCTGTCGTCTCATTTGGAACAACTCCACTTAAATCTAAACCTGTTGGATATACAAATGTGTGTATTGTGAAATCTCCTCCACCTATAACATTAAACTCTGGTACATTTGCAATTTGACGAATAATGAGTTCATCCCCTTCGGTTAATACATATAGAGTAGAATAATCATTTGGTACAACCGCATCTCCATTTGGTTGGGCCGATATTATCGTCTCTCCTGTAGAACATATTTCTGTAGCTGTAGATGCTAAAGTTCCTGCACTAGCAGTACATCCTTCTGCTTCTATTACTGTAAACATTGCACCATTAACATCTAACGATGCACATAAATTATTATACATAACTACTTCTAAAACATCTCCTCCTGTAGTCGCCCCAAAGTTAACAATACCTAAATTTAAGAAGTTAGCACTATCAGATCTGCCATCATATACTAATGTGTGGATCGTATACTTTCCTGGTGCTGTTACTACAAAGCTCGGCACTGAGTCTACAGCTTCTATTACTAAATTATCCCCTGAGGTTAGTACAAAAATACTGCTGTATCCCTCTGGTATTACTATGTTGCCATCTGGAGTAGCACTAATGGTTACGCTATCCCCTGTTAATGTTACTGTATCAGCATTGGCGGTTAGTGTTCCTGCATCAGCTGTACAGGCTTCTTCAACCATTAATGGGGCACCTGTTGCATCCAAGGACGCACAAATACCTGCTGATCCTACTAGATTGAGTACATCTACTCCTGTGGTTACGCCAAACTCTACTACACCTAAATCTAAGAAGTTCGCACTGTCAGGTCTGCCATCGTATACTAATGTGTGGATGGTATATTTTCCTGGTGCTGTTACTGCAAAGCTTGGTTCTGAGTCTACAGCTTCTATTACTAAATTATCTCCTGAGGTTAGTACAAAAATACTGCTGTATCCCTCTGGTATTACTATGTTGCCATCTGGAGTAGCACTTATAGTTACACTATCTCCTGTTAATATTACTGTATCCGCATTAGCTGCTATTGTTCCTGCATCGGCTGTACAAAATCCTAAGGTTGCTGATATACCTGTTACATCTAAAGCTGCACATAAATTGTTAGCTGCCACTAAAGCTAAAACATCTCCTCCTGTTGTCTCTCCGAAAGTTACAACACTTAAGTCTAAAAAGTTAGCACTATCTGGTCTGCCATCATAAACCAATGTATGTACCGTATATTTTCCTCCTTCTTGTACTGTAAAATTAGGTGTTGCATTAACTTGTTCTATCACTAAATCATCGCCGGAGGTCAATACAAAGATTTTACTGTAACCTTCTGGAACAACTACATTGTCGTTTGGAATAGCTTCAATACTACCTGTACCTCCTCCTGTAGATGCTGAAATACCACTAAACGTTCCCGCATCAGCCGTACAGGCCTCTACCATTACCGGGGCGCCCGCTGCATCCAAGGACGCACAGATACCTGCCGATCCTACCAGGTTTAATACGTCTACGCCTGTGGTAGAGCCAAACGCTACCACGCCTAGATCCAAAAAGTTCGCACTGTCCGGTCTGCCATCGTATACCAATGTGTGGATGGTATATTTCCCCGCTGACTCTACATCGAAGCTTGGCTCTGGGCCCACGGCTTCGATCACTAGATTATCTCCAGAGGTCAGTACAAAGATCTTGCTGTAGTAATCTGGCACTACTATGTTACCGTCTGGGGTGGCACTTATCGTTACGCTGTCTGTTGTTAAGGTCACGGTGTCCGCATCGGCGGTCAGTGTCCCAGCATCGGCCGTACAGGCCTCTACCATTACCGGGGCGCCCGCTGCATCCAAGGACGCACAGATACCTGCTGACCCTACCAGGTTTAATACGTCTACGCCTGTGGTAGAGCCAAACGCTACCACGCCTAGATCCAAAAAGTTCGCACTGTCAGGTCTGCCATCGTATACCAATGTGTGGATGGTATACTTTCCTGGTGCCTCTACATCGAAGCTTGGCTCTGGGCCTACGGCTTCTATTACTAAATTATCTCCTGAGGTCAGTACAAAGATCTTGCTGTAGTAATCTGGCACTACTATGTTGCCGTCTGGGGTGGCACTTATCGTTACGCTGTCCCCTGTTAAGGTCACGGTGTCCGCATCGGCGGTCAGTGTACCAGCATCGGCCGTACAGGCCTCTACCATTACCGGGGCGCCCGCTGCATCCAAGGACGCACAGATACCTGCTGCTCCTACCAAGTTTAATACGTCTACGCCCGTGGTTACGCCAAACGCTACCACGCCTAGATCCAAAAAGTTCGCACTGTCAGGTCTGCCATCGTATACCAATGTGTGGATGGTATATTTCCCCGCTGACTCTACATCGAAGCTTGGCTCTGGGCCCACGGCTTCGATCACTAGATTATCCCCTGAGGTCAGTACAAAGATCTTGCTGTAGTAATCTGGCACTACTATGTTGCCGTCTGGGGTGGCACTTATCGTTACGCTGTCCCCTGTTAAGGTCACTGTGTCCGCATCGGCGGTCAGTGTACCAGCATCGGCCGTACAGGCCTCTACCTTTACCGGGGCGCCCGCTGCATCCAAGGACGCACAGATACCTGCTGCTCCTACTAGGTTTAACACGTCTACCCCTGTGGTAGAGCCAAACGCTACCACGCCTAGATCCAAAAAGTTCGCACTGTCAGGTCTGCCATCGTATACCAATGTGTGGATGGTGTATTTCCCCGCTGACTCTACATCGAAGCTTGACTCTGGGCCCACGGCTTCGATCACTAAATTATCCCCTGAGGTCAGTACAAAGATCTTGCTGTAGTAATCCGGTACTACTATGTTGCCATCAGGGGTGGCACTTATCGTTACGCTGTCCCCTGTTAAGGTTACTGTATCGGCATTGGCTGTTAGGGTTCCTGCATCGGCTGTACAAAATCCTAAGGTTGCCGATATACCTGTTACATCTAAAGCTGCACATAAATTATTAGCTGCCACTAAAGCTAAAACATCTCCTCCTGTTGTCTCCCCGAAGCTTACAACACTTAAATCTAAAAAATTTGCACTATCTGGTCTGCCATCATATATCAATGTATGCACTGTGTATTTACCTCCCTCCTGTACTGTAAAATTAGGTGTTATATTAACTTGTTCTATAACCAGATCATCGCCAGAAGTTAGTACAAAAATTTTACTGTAACCCTCTGGAACAACCACATTGTCGTTTGGAATAGCTTCAATACTACCTGTTCCTCCTTCAGTAGATGCTGAAATACCACTAAATGTACCTGCATCGGCAGTACAAATTGGTCCGTGATCCTCTCCAATAGTAATTACGACTTTTATGGTGTCACATTTAAAGCCAAAAGCGTGATCAAACTTATATAAGTTCGCCTTAACTTCAAATGTTCCTGTTCCAAGATGCCAAGATCCATTACCAGCTGGAAAGGTATAGGGTAAAGTATTCTCAATTATGCTATACGATTGGTGTGTTTCTAAATTTACAACGGTGTATTTAACGCTTTCCGAATATCCATCAACATTTAGGTTGACGTAGAAATGTTCTGGCAGGTTATTAATATTGTATACACCATTATTTTCAATAGCCACCTTTTCATGACCATTAGAGAACTCGAGTCCTGTAATGTGTCCGCAATCGGTGTCTGCTGAAAGCTGAGATGAAAACAATAAAAATGTAAAAAAAGATAATAATACTAACTTGGGGTTTTGGAAGGATAATTTTTTCTTCATTTTTTGCTGTTTATGTTTTTCGATATAAAGTTAAACAAAAATAATTATGTTTAACTTTTATTTAGATTATTTAAACAAAAAATAAGACAAATAACGACGATATGCTATATATGAAAGATTTTTCGTTTCTATTGAAAAGAAAAATAAATACAATTTAGGTAAAAATATAGCTTATAAATTTCAAATGATAATCATATGATTTTCAAATAATTGAAAATGCAGGCCGTTTAATTAATCTACGTGAGTTTAACTTTAACATATGGAAAAACATATGGTTATTTTAGACGCTCACATTTTCCATGCAAAAGTTTGCATCTCATAAAGCACTAGATGCCTCTAGATGTTAATGCTTACATTCTACTAGGAACATCTATACCTAAAACACTAAACGCATTTTTAATAGTATTGGCTACAGTATTAGATAATTGTACCCTAAACAGTTTTTCGTTTTCATTTTTTGCACCCAAAATGGAAACGTTTTGATAAAAGGAATTAAACTCTTTAACCAGATCATAAGTATAGTTTGCAATTAACGCAGGGCTATGTTGTGTAGCTGCATTTTGAATTACTTCTGGAAATAATTGTATCTGTTTAATGAGTTCTCGTTCTTTATCGTGGAGCGGTAAATTAAGATCTATTGACGCTGAGTTTGATACCTCTGCTTTTCGTAATATGGATTGAATCCTAGCATATGTATATTGTATAAAAGGTCCTGTATTTCCTTGAAAATCTATAGACTCTTTTGGATTAAACAAAATACGCTTTTTAGGATCTACTTTTAATATGTAATATTTTAACGCCCCTAGACCAATGATTTTGTAGAGTTGTTGTTTTTCTTCATTTGAATATCCGTCAAGTTTACCCAACTCTTCTGAAATTTCTTCAGCAGTTTTAGCCATATCTTCGATAAGATCGTCTGCATCAACTACTGTGCCTTCTCTACTCTTCATTTTACCACTTGGTAAATCTACCATGCCGTAGCTTAAATGGTATAAGTTTTCAGCCCAATCAAATCCTAACTTTTTCAGAATTAAAAATAGTACCTTAAAGTGGTAGTCTTGCTCATTACCCACTGTATAAACCATACCACCAACATCTGGATAATCCTTTACACGTTGAATAGCTGTACCTATGTCTTGAGTCATATAAACTGCAGTTCCGTCTGCTCTCAATACTATTTTTTTATCAAGACCATCTTCAGTTAAATCACACCAAACCGATCCATCTTCTTCTCTATGAAATACTCCAGATTTTAAACCTTCTGCAACAAATTCTTTTCCCAATAAATAGGTATTACTTTCGTAATATAATGCATCAAAATCTACACCTAGAGTTTTATATGTCTCTTCAAAACCATCATACACCCAACCATTCATTGTTCTCCAAAGCGTAACGGTTTCTTTATCTCCCGCCTCCCATTTACGGAGCATCTCTTGAGCTTCTTTTTGAATCGGGGTAACGTTTTCAAGTTCTTTTAGTAGAATTTTGAATATTACCCTAGAGTTATTATTTGGAAATTTAATCTCTTTACTCTTTATATAATGCAGAACGTTTTTGCTTTCAGAAATAAAATCTGATTTTATTCTATTAATGTAATCGAAATCATATTTTTTTAATAAAAACTTAAATTTTAAACTCTTTCCTGACGATAACAACTTAATATAGTTACTATCTAATCGTTTGTATGCCAAATAATTTTGAAACGCTTTTTCGTAAGCTTTTGTTATTAAATGAACTTTTTCAGATTTATTTAGATTGCCTAATTTGTGAGCATATAAATTTTTCTTTTTTTTGATATTTTCAAACTCATAAACCGCTTGTCTGAATATTTCTTTTAACTCATAATTCAAAATTTCATTATACTTCACATAATAGTTCCCAACTAGTTTATCACCTTTTAAACCTGTACTTTCTGGAGTTTCTCCATTTCCAAATCGCTTCCAAGCCAACATACTTTTACAAATATGAATCCCCCTATCATTGATTATCTGGGTTTTATAAACCTTTTTACCTGAAGCTTTTAAAATTTCAGCTACACTATACCCTAAGAGGTTATTTCGAATATGCCCTAAATGTAATGGTTTGTTGGTATTTGGTGATGAATACTCTACCATAATAGACCTTTCGTCTTCTTTTGGGGTCACTAAACCATATTTCTCTTTACCTTTTATGCTTTCAAAGAAATTAAGGTAATAAACATCACTAATTTCTATATTTAAAAACCCCTTTACAACGTTAAACCCTTTTACCTCATCTACATGTTTTACAAGGTAATCTCCTATAACTTGTCCTATTTGTACTGGGTTTCCTTTTATAAATCGTAACATAGAGAAAATAACCACGGTAATATCTCCAGTAAACTCCTTTCTTGTTGCTTGGAATTCTATGGATTCTAACGCTACATCGAACTGCTCTGAAACAGCCTTTTTAATTTGATTTGATAAAATATCTTGAAAGCCCATTAAAACTAAATTATTAGGCGGCAAAGATAGAAAGATTTTAATCTATTCTCTAAGAATTGCACAGGCTATTGGTTGATAAGTTTAACATAAAAAAGTAGGTACTTTTCCCTTTAAATTAACATTTTATAATACCAGCATGCATTTCATCGACAAAAGTGTCGTTTTTCTATGTTTTTTGCACTTAATCTATTCGTCGATTTTTCCCAAAAAAACAGCTCGCTTTTCATCTAATTTTTTGGTAGAAAAACCCATAAATTAGAATATAAAACGGCTTTTTACAACTTTTGTTTACCGAAGCTATTATTACACAAAGAATTGATCTTTTATAAAACCCCTAAAGACAACTTGATTTCCCTCAACCAAGCTTCTTTAAATAATAGCTTTTGCAAAAGCTATAATTAAGCGCTGTATGAGGAGAAATATTACTCTCATTTTACTTTTTCAAGTATTTTTTGGTTTTACCCAAACCAAAGAACTAGACAGCCTATCCATAACTTTAGGATTTGAAACTAACGACTCTCTCAAAGTTGATACATCCCTTAAAATAATAAAGATTCTTTACAACTCTGGAGATTATGAACGTGCGCTTAAGTATATTAAGTTAAGCGACCAACTTTCTACGAGCATTAATTATGATAAGGGTACTGCAAAAACCACCTATTACAAAGCATTGATTTATGCTGAAAAGAATGATTACATAAATGCCATGGATGGCTATACCAAAGCTAAAGCCTTATTTAATAAACTTAAGGATACGCTAAATATAGCCAAGGTTAACAACAGTATTGGCCTAATTGAAATGGAACGTGGCAACTTTAGCAGGGGACTGCAATATTCCTTATCTGCGATACACGAACTAGAACGTAGGGGTTTAAGCCATGAACTACGTTCCGCTTACACTAGTCTTGGAGAAACATATTATAAGCTTGATGCTGTAGATAAATCTATAGCCTATAATTTAAAAGCGCTAGATATACAAGAACAACTAAATGATTCTATAGGAATTAGTAATTCTAGCTTGCTTTTGGCAGAGCTATATTCTAAATCCAAAGAACATAGAAAAGCTATAGAGTTTTATGAAAAGGTCTTGAACAGCACTAAAGGTAAAACTGATGCTATTAGAAGTAATGTTTTACCAAAATTGGGTGGAGAATATTTAGAGTTTAACGATTATGTATCGGCAGGTAAATACTTGATTGAAGGCTTATCTTTAAATAGAAAAAGTAAGAACAAAGCAAATCTAGTTATTACCCTAAATAACCTTGGCAAGTTAAACTTAAAACAAGGAAGATTACGTACAGCCGGACAACAATTGTTTGAAGCTGGTACTTTAGCAAAAAAGATAAATAACCCTAATGAGCTTTTAAAATATTACGGCTTAATGAAAGCTTTAGATTCTACCTCTAAAAGATTTGATAGAGCTTTTGTTTGGCAACGCCGCTATTATAATCTAAGAGATAGCCTTAACACTTCCAAGGTAAAAGCCATTACTAAAACTCCCGACATTGCCATTAAAGACTTAAGTCTAAATTTTGACCAAAAGGAAGAGGCAAAAACTGAAACTGTCATAAATACGCCTACCGATATTGAACGGGAAGACAAACTTCGCAAATTTAAACTCTTCTTTTACATTTTATTGGGCATTCTTGCTATAGTATCCATATTTCTGGTTTTAATATATTTAAAACGAAACCATAGCTTAAGATATGTGCATGAGCTTGAAGAAAAAAACCTAAAAATACAATTACAAAACGAAGCGTTTGTTGAACAAACCCAACACTTAGAAAACGTAAACAATGTAAAGGATAAATTATTTTCTATAGTTTCTCATGATTTAAAAGATTCTTTATCTTCCATAAATGGCTTTATTGACTTACTTAGAGATGGTTCTTTATCAAGGGAAGAATTTGATAATTTGATACCTGAATTGAGTGAAAACGCTAATAATGCTTCGTTACTCTTATTTAATTTATTAAACTGGTCTAAGTCTCAAATGCAGTCTCTTAAACCAAGTCCTAGCCTGTTTGATATTCAAGAGGTGTTTGAAGAAAAGATAAAACTTGTTGAACAACGTTTAGAAAGCAAGGGTATTGAACTTATTGATCACTCGCTTAGGGACTTTGCCTATGCTGACAGGAGTATGATTGAGATTGTAATTCAAAATCTTCTAGCTAATGCCCTAAAGTTCTCCAGAAAAGGAGACAAAATTACAGTTTCTAACCATATAAGCAATGGTAGCTGTATCATTAGTATCGCAGATACTGGTATAGGTATACCTAAACATAATTTAGAAAAACTTTTTAAAAATAACACCTACTCTACAATGGGTACCAATAATGAAAAGGGTACTGGCCTTGGCTTATCTATCTGTAGAGAATTGGTAGAACTTAATGGTGGAAAAATTTGGGTTGAAAGTACTGTTAATGTGGGAAGTACATTCTATGTGCAATTACCCAAGTCTAAGCCTAATGGCGATTAAACACTTAAGTTTTAGGTAAAAACACTTCTGCCATCATACAACGGGCACTTCCGCCTCCACACGTTTCTATAATATCTAAACTACTTGACATAATTTTACAGTGTTTTTCAATTTTACCAATCTGTGTTATGGTCAGTGAATTATATGCTGATTGGCTCATAATTAAAAATAATTCATCATTATGTCCACGTAATTGAAGCATATTACCTGCAAAACTTACCACTTGAGCTTCTGTGATATCTATTATTTCCTTTCCACTGGATTTTAAATGATTGATAACGTTCTTTCGTTCTTTTTTATCATCAATACTACTCAAACAAATTACGGCAAAAGTTTCTGCAATACACATCATTACATTTGTGTGGTATATGGGTTTACGTATTCCACCTACCGTTTGGTTTGCTGTAAACACAATTGGAAAATACTCAAAGTCCTCACAAAACTCTATAAATAAATCCTCATCTGCCCGAGGAGACAATGCACAGTACGCTTTTTTGTTTACCCTATCTAAAATCACGCTACCGGTTCCTTCTAAAAAAACACCTTCTTCCTCAGCTGAAGTATAATCAATAATATGATGTATTGTAAAACCTTCCGATTCTATGGATGTTAAAATGTCCTCTCTTCGCTCTAAACGTCGATTTTCAGCAAACATAGGATACATACCAACATCCCCATTTTCGTGAAATGACACCCAATTATTTGGAAAAATTGAGTCTGGAGTATCGGTTTCAATTCTATCATCAACCACAATTACATTAACACCTATGCTACGAAGCTTTGCCACATAAGTATCAAACTCTTGTTGAGCTTTAGTATTGACTGCTTTGGGCAGCATATCTTTAATTTCGTTCTGGTAATAGTTGTTCACTACCGTTTGCTCATTCATCCTGAAATTAACAGGACGTACCATTAATATTGTATTTGTAGTTTGCGACATATTAGTACTATTAATCCCTAAATAATGGTAACGTAGTACAGCGTAACAGCCCCTCTTGTTTCCCAATCTCTGAATATGGTACTTCTTCAACTTGAAAATCTTGCTCCCGTAACCAAGAGTTTAGTCTTGTAAAACTTTGTTCTGAGATAATTACATCTTCTGAAATTGAAAATACATTACTGTACATGTGATACATTTCGTCTTTAGTAATTTCAAATACATTTTCCTTTCCAAAGAAATTTACCAACCACCTGTATTCACTTTCAACTAAAAATCCATTTTTATGGATAATTGCTTTTCCTTTTCCAAGTGGATTAAAACAACAATCTAAATGCAATGCATTCTCACGAGGATTTGTATTAGATTTTCTAAGCTCAAAAGCTTTAACTTTTTTGTTTGGAAACAAATCTTGAATGGCTTTAACAGCTTGAACATTTGTCCGTGCCGTAATTAGGTCTGGATAATCTTCTCCAGAATAAGTACCCATAAAAATATAATCATTCCAAGGCATTACATCCCCTCCTTCAACATGACAATCCTCAGGAAGAATAATACGCTTATCCTCGGATACCTGATTCCATATATAATCAATTGCATGTACTTCTTCTTCACGATGTGGTAAAATATTAGCCTCGATCATCATATCTTCAATCACAAAGGCTATATCTCGAGAAAATATCTGATTACAGCCCTTTATAATATCTGGCCTGTAAACTTCAACGTCATATGCTCTGAATACTTTAAGAACGGCAGCCATTTCATCTAACATATCAGTTTCTTTAGGATACGTCCCTGCTTTTATGTGTTCTATACTTTTAGGATCGTAACAATCTTCAATCTTTGGAATAGGCCCGTTACTTTCTGCTGTCCCCAGAACTACCTTTCTTAATCTTGAAGTTTCATTTTGTATGTTAAGTTTTAGCATATGGTAAATATAAAAAAGCTTCATAACAACTATGTATGAAGCTTTAATATATTTTAAAAAAGTATTTTGCTTATTATCTCTTATCTACATCAATAAACGCTCTTTCTGTAGCACCAATATATACTTGTCTTGGTCTACCAATAGGTTCTTTGCGTAAACGCATTTCTCTCCATTGTGCAATCCATCCTGGTAAACGACCTATAGCAAACATTACTGTAAACATCTCGGTTGGAATACCCATTGCTCTATAGATAATACCTGAATAAAAATCTACGTTAGGATATAGCTTTCTATCCACAAAATATTGATCTTCTAAAGCTTCTTTTTCTAAACCTTTAGCTATATCTAATATTGGGTCTTCAATACCTAAATCATGTAAAACTTGATCTGCTGCCTTTTTAATAATTTTTGCTCTAGGATCAAAATTCTTGTATACACGATGTCCAAAGCCCATTAATCTAAATGGATCATTTTTGTCCTTAGCCTTTGCCATATACTTTTTAGTATCTCCACCATCGGCTTGTATCGCTTCCAACATTTCTAAAACTGCTTGGTTAGCACCTCCGTGAAGTGGTCCCCATAATGCAGAAATTCCCGCAGAAATTGAAGCAAATAAACCAGCATGAGATGAACCAACGATTCTTACAGTAGAAGTAGAACAGTTCTGCTCATGATCGGCATGCAAAATTAATAGCTTATCTAAAGCATCTACTAATACTGGGTTTTGGATGTAACAGCTGTTAGGTTTTGAGAACATCATCTTTAAAAGGTTCTCTACATAACCTAGAGTATTATCTCCGTAATCTAGAGGTTGCCCTTGTTTTTTTCGCATTGTCCAAGCTACTAAAACTGGCATTTTACCTAATAGTCTTACAACAGACTTATACATGTCTTCTTCAGAATCTACATTAACAGAGGATGGGTTAAATGCTGTAAGTGCACTTGTTAAAGAAGAAATAACACCCATTGGATGTGCTGCTTTAGGAAAAGCATCTAAAATCTTTTTGATATCCTCATCTACTGCCGACTCTGCTTTGATATCGTCATGAAACTTATCATTTTGTTCTTTAGTAGGTAATTCTCCAAAAATTAAAAGATAAGCTACCTCCAAAAAATCAACTTTATTCGCTAACTCTGCAATATCATAACCACGATATCTTAAGATTCCTTTTTCTCCATCTAGGAACGTAATGGCACTTTCGCAAGATCCTGTATTTTTATAACCTGGATCTATTGTAATTACACCATTAGTTGCTGCTCTTAATTTTGATATATTAATAGCTAGCTCATCCTCGGTTCCCTTTATAATTGGAAACTCATGTTTTTCTCCATTAATCTCTAGAATAGCGGTATCTGACATATGTTTTTACGTTTAATTTTTTCGGATTGCTAAATTACAAAATATCCCTTGATTTTAAGAAGTCTGCAAGCAAAGGTTTTGTTAATTTAGAAATCGATAAAATCAATGCCAAAAAAAGCGATTAGCTCAAAGTTTATCACGTTTTGCTTTAAATTTTATAAATTAGACTAACTACGTAGCTTCTAAATAACAAAATAAGTATTACTACTTAGAATTTTTTATTAGATATAATATGTTATTTCTGTATAAAATTTAAGTTGAAGTTTGATGATTTTCATCAATTTTAAAAGTGGCCATCAAATAGCATAGGTAATTTGAAAAAAAACCTGTTATCTTTTTATAATAACAGGTTTTTGTATTTAGTATTTGGAACTTTTGCTATTTCACTTTAAAAGCATTTTCTCCAGGAAAATATGCTACAGACCCCAATTCCTCCTCTATACGAAGTAATTGATTATATTTTGCCATACGGTCTGAACGGGATGCCGATCCTGTTTTTATTTGACCTGTGTTTAGTGCCACTGCCAAATCTGCAATCGTATTATCTTCAGTTTCTCCTGAACGGTGTGACATTACAGAGGTGTATCCAGCATTGTGAGCCATATTAACAGCTGCGATAGTTTCTGTTAACGAACCAATCTGGTTTACTTTGATTAAGATTGAATTTGCAATTCCGTTTTCAATACCTCTAGATAAACGTTCTACATTGGTTACGTATAAATCATCTCCAACTAGCTGCACTTTATCTCCAACTTTTTCTGTTAAAGACTTCCATCCATCCCAATCGTTCTCATCCATACCATCTTCAATAGAAATAATTGGGTATTTATCACATAACTCTGCTAAATAAGTTGCTTGTTCTTCTGATGTTCTTACTACACCTGTATCGCCTTCAAACTTAGCATAGTTATATTTTCCATCTTCGTAGAATTCAGCAGAAGCACAATCTAATGCTATTTTTACTTCGTCTCCAAATTTGTATCCAGCATTTTCAACAGCTTTACCTATAGTTTCAATAGCATCTTCTGTTCCGTCTAAAGTTGGTGCAAACCCACCTTCATCTCCTACAGCTGTACTTAAATTTCTATCATGTAACACCTTTTTCAAATGATGGAAAATTTCAGTTCCCATTTGCATTGCATGTGTGAAATTTTTAGCCTTTACTGGCATAATCATAAACTCTTGAAATGCAATTGGTGCATCACTATGCGAACCTCCATTGATGATATTCATCATTGGCAATGGCAATGTGTTAGCTGAGACTCCACCAACATAACGGTATAACGGCATGTTCAATTCGTTAGCTGCAGCTTTAGCAGCAGCTAAAGACACACCTAAAATAGCGTTAGCTCCTAATTTAGATTTGTTTGGTGTACCATCTAAATCAATCATCATTTGGTCTATTAGGTTTTGTTCAAAAACAGAAACCCCTATTAGCTCCTCTGCAATTGTGGTATTTACGTTTTCTACTGCTTTTAAAATGCCTTTTCCCATGTAAGTATCTCCTCCATCGCGAAGCTCAACTGCTTCATGCTCTCCTGTTGATGCTCCTGATGGAACAGCAGCTCTACCTAATACACCGTTTTCAGTGATAACATCTACCTCTACAGTTGGGTTACCTCTTGAATCTAAAATTTGTCTTGCGTGTACACTAACTATTACGCTCATAATTGGTTTGTTTTTAATCTTTTATTGCCTTACAAATTTAAGGCTTAAAACTGTTTTATTTACTAGCTTATATCATAAAATGACAAAAAGAAAGCTATAACGTTTTAGTACACTATAGCTCTATTTTATATGATATTATTCTACTGTTGACAATTTACTTTTCTTTATATTCTCAACAAATTGATCGAATAAATATGAAGAATCATGTGGTCCTGGGCTTGCCTCTGGGTGATATTGTACTGAAAATACATTTTTATCTTTCATTGCTAAACCTGCTACAGTATCGTCATTGAGATGGATGTGCGTTACTTGTAAATCTCCATTTGCTTCTGCTTCCTCTCTATTTACTGCAAAACCATGGTTTTGCGAAGTGATTTCTCCTTTTCCTGTAATTAGATTTTTTACAGGATGATTGATACCTCTGTGTCCATTATACATTTTATAGGTAGATACTCCATTTGCAATAGCGATTACTTGGTGCCCCAAACAAATGCCAAATAATGGCAAATCTCTTTTTATAATTTCTTTGGCAACTGCTTGCGCATCAACTAAAGGTTCTGGATCTCCTGGTCCGTTAGACAAGAAGTAGCCATCTGGATTAAAAGCTTCTAAGTCTTGAAATTTTGAATTGTATGGAAATACTTTAATGTAGCAATCCCTACTTGCTATATTTCTTAAGATGTTCTTTTTAATTCCAATATCTAAGGCTGCAACCTTGTATGTTGCATTTTCATTACCAAAATAATAAGGCTCTTTTGTGGATACTTTGCTTGCTAATTCCAACCCTTCCATACTTGGTACTTCTGCCAATTGTTTTTTTAGCCCTTCTATATTGTCAACTTCCGTAGAAATCACTGCATTCATGGCTCCGTGTTCTCTAATATAGCTTACTAAAGCTCTTGTATCAACATCTGAAACAGCCAGTAAATTATTTTTATCTAGAAAATTTTCTAAAGATCCATCTGCTGCCGGACGTGAGTACTCGTAACTAAAGTTTTTTACGATTAAACCAGCAATCTTGATAGAATCTGATTCTACTTCGTCCTCATTAGTACCATAATTACCAATGTGTGCATTGGTAGCTACCATTAATTGTCCGTAATATGAGGGATCTGTAAAAATCTCTTGATACCCTGTCATACCTGTATTAAAGCATACTTCCCCAAAAGCGGTTCCTTGCTTTCCTCCTACTGCTTTTCCATAAAAAATTGTACCATCTGCAAGCAGAACGATGGCATTTTGTTTCTTTTGATATTTCATTCTTATCTTTTATAAGATTCCCGCATTCACGAGAACAAAGTTTTACAAAAATTCAAAAAAAAAGGATAAACTAAAAATTGTTTATCCTTTATATATTAAATGCTTATTAACATTTATTCTTCCTCTTCGTTAGTTGATTTTGTTTCAACAGGTGCAGCAGCAGCTACAGCTTTACTACCTCCTCTTCTACTTCTTCTAGTAGTTTTCTTAGCTTTTTTACCAGCATTATAGATTTCATTGTAATCTACTAACTCGATCATTGCCATATCAGCATTATCTCCTAAACGATTACCTAACTTAATAATTCTAGTATAACCACCTGGTCTATCTGCTACCTTTGTTGCAACATCTCTAAATAACTCTGTTACTGCATCTTTCTGTCTTAGCTTACTAAAAACAATACGTCTGTTATGTGTTGTATCTTCTTTAGATTTAGTTACTAAAGGCTCTACAAATTTCTTTAAAGCTTTTGCCTTAGCTACAGTTGTGTTAATACGCTTGTGCTCTATTAAAGAACATGCCATATTAGCTAACATTGCTTTTCTGTGAGCAGTTTGTCTACCTAAGTGATTGAATTTTTTTCCGTGTCTCATGACCTTTGTTTTAAACTTCTATCTTGCTACTACACTCTTTTTGAGGAGCAAATTATAGAAGAGTTGATTAATTTAATCTTTATCTAATTTATATTTACTTAAGTCCATCCCGAAGTTGAGCCCTTTAACATGTACTAGCTCTTCAAGCTCTGTTAAAGATTTCTTCCCGAAGTTACGGAACTTCATTAAATCGTTTTTGTTGAATGATACTAAGTCTCCTAAAGTATCTACTTCTGCGGCTTTTAAACAGTTAAGCGCACGAACGGATAAATCCATATCGATTAGCTTAGTTTTTAACAACTGACGCATGTGAAGCGACTCTTCATCATAAGTTTCAGTTTGTGCAATTTCATCCGCTTCAAGAGTGATACGCTCATCAGAGAATAACATGAAGTGGTGAATTAACGTTTTAGCGGCTTCAGTTAACGCATCTTGAGGTGTGATTGAACCATCAGTAATAATTTCAAAAACTAACTTCTCATAATCCGTTTTTTGTTCTACACGGTAATTCTCAATGCTATACTTCACATTTTTTATTGGTGTGTAGATAGAATCTGTAAAGATAGTTCCCATAGGTGCAGATGGTTTTTTATTTTCTTCTGCTGGTACATAACCTCTACCTTTTTCTATAGTGATTTCCATATTGATGCTCACTTTAGGATCTAAATTACAGATAACCAATTCTGAATTTAATACTTGGAATCCTGAAATAAACTTCTGGAAGTCTCCTGCTAATATTTGCTCTTGCCCTGAAATTGAAATTGAGATAGACTCGTTATCAATGTCTTCTATTTGTCTTTTAAAACGAACTTGCTTTAAGTTTAAGATGATTTCAGTTACATCTTCAACTACGCCAGCGATGGTTGAAAATTCGTGATCTACGCCTTCAATCCTTACTGAAGTAATTGCAAATCCTTCTAAAGAAGATAATAATACTCTTCTCAATGCATTTCCCACTGTTAAACCATAACCAGGCTCTAAAGGTCTGAATTCGAATTTACCTTCGAAATCAGTAGAATCGATCATGATAACTTTGTCGGGCTTTTGAAAACTAAATACTGCCATGTGTGTGTTTCTTCGTTTTAATTGTTATTTGGTTGCGCGGTTTATAAGTTTGAAGAAGTACAAATAAACCCTTTGGCCAAATACCAATGTTGTTAATTTATTATTTAGAATATAATTCGACGATGAATTGTTCGTTGATATTTTCTGGAATTTGGATTCTCGCTGGAACTGATACATAAGTACCTGATTTAGTATCATTATTCCAAGTAATCCATTCGTAAACGTGACTTGAGTTTGACAACGATCTATCGATAGCCTCAAGAGATTTGGACTTCTCTCTTACAGCTACAACATCTCCAGCCTTTAATTGGTAAGATGGAATGTTTACAATCTCTCCATTTACTGTGATGTGTCTATGTGATACTAATTGACGTGCACCGCTTCTAGATGGAGAAATTCCCATTCTGTAAACCACATTATCTAAACGAGATTCACATAATTGTAATAATACTTCACCTGTAATACCTTGAGCCGCTCTTGCCTTCTTAAAGAGGCCTCTAAATTGACGCTCTAAAATACCGTAAGTGTATTTTGCTTTTTGCTTTTCTGCTAATTGGATAGCGTACTCAGATTTTTTACCACGTCTTCTGTTATTACCGTGTTGTCCTGGAGGGTAATTTCTTTTTTCAAAAGATTTATCTTCTCCGAAGATAGCTTCGCCGAATTTACGAGCGATTTTTGTTTTTGGACCAGTATATCTTGCCATTTTTAATTGTTTTTGAGAGTAGTTATGAATTAAGGTCTAAATCTTATCCTTCGATAACCGTAAATCTCCCGTTGATACTTGTTTGTTTTTTCGGTGTGCAAATTTATGCAAAAAATTAATATCATCTGACAAACAGACAATATTAATTTTCTTATTTAAAACACTTTGATTAAAGTGATTAAACTCTTCTACGTTTTGGTGGACGACATCCGTTGTGTGGTAGCGGAGTTACATCAATGATTTCTGTAACTTCTATACCAGCATTGTGTATAGAACGAATAGCAGATTCTCTACCATTTCCAGGACCTTTTACGTACACCTTCACTTTCTTTAGTCCAGCTTCTAGTGCTGTACCAGCAGCATCTTCGGCTGCTAATTGCGCAGCGTATGGTGTGTTTTTCTTTGATCCTCTAAATCCCATTTTACCAGCTGAAGACCAAGAGATTACATCTCCTTTCTTGTTGGTTAATGAAATAATGATATTGTTAAAAGAAGCTGTTACGTGTGCTTCTCCTACTGCATCTACTATTACTTTACGTTTTTTTGTACTTGACTTTGCCATATTTTCTAGTTTCTAGTTGTTAGTTTTTAGTTGTTAGAATCCTAAACCTCTCGATTTCGAACAGATTCATCTAACTACTAAGTACTAATGACTAATGTCTATATTATTATTTAGTTGCCTTTTTCTTGTTAGCAACAGTTTTTCTTCTACCTTTTCTTGTTCTAGAGTTATTTTTAGTGCGTTGTCCTCTTAAAGGAAGACCTGCTCTGTGACGAATACCTCTGTAACATCCTATATCCATTAAACGCTTAATGTTTAATTGCGTTTCAGAACGTAACTCACCTTCAATAGTATAAGTTCCAACAGCCTCACGGATAGCTCCAATTTCGTCGTCTGTCCAATCTTGTACTTTGGTGTTTTCGTCAACTTTAGCTGTTGCTAAAATTTCTTTTGCTCTACTTTTACCTATTCCGTAGATATAAGTTAAGGAAATAGCCCCTCTTTTTTGTTTTGGTATGTCTACACCTGCAATTCTTGCCATATTGTTTTTAGTTTTTGTCCCCTTGCTTTGCTAGGGTAAATGTTAGCTTTTAGTTGTTAGAATCCTAAACCTTTCGATTTCGAACAGATTCATCTAACGTCTAAAACACTAATGACTTAATTTTTAACCTTGTCTTTGTTTAAATCTAGGATTCTTTTTGTTGATTACGTAAAGTCTTCCTTTTCTGCGCACAATTTTACAATCTGCACTTCTTTTTTTAACTGATGCTCTTACTTTCATCTTAATTTTAGTTTAAAAGTTCAAAAGTTCAAAGTTTAAAAGTTGATTAACTATACTTTACAACTTTCTACTTTATTACTTTACAACTTAATGTTTTAATATCTATAAGTTATACGAGCCTTAGTTAAATCATAAGGGCTCATTTCTAATTTTACTTTGTCTCCTGGTAATAATTTGATATAGTGCATACGCATTTTACCAGAAATATGTGCAGTCACAATGTGACCATTTTCTAATTCTACACGAAACATTGCATTTGATAATGCTTCTATTATCGTTCCGTCTTGTTCTATTGCTGCTTGTTTTGCCATCTTCTAGTTTTTAGTTCTTAGTCTTTAATTGTTAGAACTATATTACTTTAAAATTTTATTTGAGTTTTATTTCTAATAATCTAATGACTAACTACTATCGTCTAAATTTATGCTACCGCTTTTCTGTTTTTACCTGTTTTCATCAAGCCATCGTAATGTCTATTCAACAAATACGAATTGATTTGTTGCATAGTGTCAATCGCTACACCAACCATAATCAATAGTGATGTTCCTCCAAAGAACAATGCCCAACCTTGGGTAACATTCATTAGTTTTACAATAATTGCAGGGAACACTGCTATTAGTGCCAAAAATATAGAACCAGGCAAAGTTATCTGAGACATTATTTTATCAAGGTACTCTGAAGTTTCAGACCCTGGACGAATTCCTGGAATAAAACCTCCACTACGTTTTAAATCGTCTGCCATTTTGTTAGTTGGTACTGTGATCGCTGTATAGAAATACGTAAATACGATAATCAACAGTGCGAAAATTAGATTATACCAAAATCCAAATATATCAGAGAAATTAGTTTGCATCCATAAACCAGCAGCTGTATCTTTCATGAAAGAAGATCCTCCAATTAAGCCTGGTACAAACATGATAGCCTGAGCAAAAATGATAGGCATTACACCTGATGCATTTAACTTTAATGGGATGTATTGTCTAGACCCACCAGCTGCAGCTCTTTCATATCCACCAGAGGCAGTACGTCTTGCATATTGCACTGCAATTTTTCTTACTGCCATAACTAACATTACTGAAGCTAGTATGATAACAAACCAAACCACTAGCTCAATCAATATCATAATTAAACCACCATTAGATTCTGTTACCCTAGCAGCATATTCTTGAACAAACGATTGTGGTAAAGTTGCAATGATACCTACCATAATTAACAGTGAAATACCATTACCAATACCTTTATCAGTAATCTTCTCTCCTAACCACATGGCGAAAATACAACCTGTTACTAAAATGATTACTGATGAAAAATAAAATGTAAACCCTGTTCCTATAAGAAAAGCTGAATTTGGTATACCAAAAGCAGGTTGTAAACTTGCCAAATAACCAGGAGCTTGTACTAAACAAATTAAAATAGTCAACCAACGTGTTATCTGAGTAATTTTCTTTTGTCCACTAGCACCTTCCTTTTGTAATTTTTGCAAATAAGGAATAGCTATCCCCATTAACTGTACAACAATAGAAGCCGAAATGTAAGGCATAATACCAAGTGCAAAAACCGAAGCATTAGCAAATGCTCCACCAGTAAAAGCATTAAGCAAGCCTAATAAACCTCCATCAGCCTTATCTGCTAAACCACTTAATTGACTAGCGTCAATACCAGGTAATACCACTTGGGCACCAAATCGATAAACCAATAACAGACTCAAAGTAACAATGATTCTGTTTCTTAGTTCCTCAATTTTCCAAACATTTTTTATTGATTCTATAAATTTCATACGTTAATGTATTCTTATAAAGTTATCGCTTCTCCTCCTGCTGCTTCTATTGCAGCTTTTGCTGAAGCAGAAAACTTATGGGCAGATACTTTTAATTTCGCTTTTAATTCTCCTCTTCCTAATATCTTAACTAAGTCGTTTTTACCAGCTAATCTATTTGAAAATAATGTTTCGAAATCTACTGTATCTTTTACTTTTTTATCATCTACTAACGCTTGTAATGTATCTAAGTTTATAGCTTGATACTCTACACGGTTAATATTTGTAAAACCAAACTTAGGCACACGTCTTTGTAATGGCATTTGTCCACCTTCAAATCCTAATTTCTTAGAATATCCTGAACGTGATTTTGCTCCTTTGTGCCCACGCGTAGCAGTACCACCTTTACCTGAACCTTGTCCGCGACCTACTCGCTTGCCTTGTGTTTTTACCGATCCTTTTGCCGGCTGTAAGTTACTTAAATTCATTTTCGTTTATATTTTAAGCTTCTTCAACAGAAACTAAATGTGAAACTTTAGCAACCATACCAAGAATGTTTGGTGTGGCCTCGTGCTCTTTTACTTGTCCAATCCTTTTAAGACCTAAAGCTTCTAAAGTTCTTTTTTGTCTTTGCGTACGATTGATAGCGCTTTTAACTTTCGTTACTTTAATTTTTCCCATTTTTATCAGTTATTGGTTATTGGTTGTTCGTTATTAGAAAATCGGTGCAGTACCATCAACTATTAACTACTAACCAGTAACTATTTACGCGTTAAAAACTTTTTCAAGTGAAATACCTCTATCTCTTGCAATAGCATTTGCATCTCTTAATTGTAATAAAGCATCAAAAGTTGCTTTTACCACATTGTGAGGGTTAGATGATCCTTGAGACTTTGATAATACATCGTGTACTCCTACTGCTTCAAGAACTGTTCTAACAGCACCACCAGCAATAACACCGGTACCAGGAGCCGCAGGAATAATATTTACTCTTGCTCCACCATACTTACCTTTTTGCTCATGGGGTAACGTTCCTTTTCTAATAGGAATACGTACAAGGTTTTTCTTTGCATCTTCAACAGCTTTTGCAATTGCACTAGCTACGTCTTTAGACTTTCCTAAACCTTGACCTACAACACCAGCTTCATCTCCAACAACAACAATTGCTGAAAAACCAAATGCTCTACCTCCTTTTGTTACTTTGGTAACTCTTTGCACACCAACTAAACGATCTTTAAGATCTAATCCACCTGGTTTTACTAATTCTGCGCTTTTATATTTTTGATACATAATTTCTTAGAATTTAAGTCCGCCTTCTCTAGCGCCTTCAGCTAATGATTTTACTCTTCCATGGTATAAGTAACCACCTCTATCAAAAGAAATAGTTTCAATACCTGCTTTTAAAGCCTTTTCAGCAATGGCTTTTCCAACTAAAGCCGCAACTTCAGTTTTGTTTCCTTTTGCCTTAGCGATATCCTTATCTCTAGAAGATGCAGCGCTTAAGGTTTTACCAGAAACGTCATCAACTATTTGAGCATAGATCTCTTTATTACTTCTATAAACAGCTAACCTTGGTTTTGCTTCTGTTCCAGAAACTACCTTACGGATTCTGTTTTTAATTCTTAATCTTCTTTGATTCTTTGTCAATGCCATAACTCAATTATTAAGCTGATTTACCTGCTTTTCTTCTTAATTCTTCACCAACAAACTTGATTCCTTTTCCTTTATAAGGCTCTGGTTTACGGAAACCACGAATCTTAGCTGCTACTTGCCCAACTAATTGCTTGTCGTGAGACGTTAGTTTAACGATTGGGTTCTTTCCTTTTTCAGAAATCGTTTCAATTTTAACTTCTGGTGCAATGCTCATAACAATGTTATGAGAAAAACCTAAAGCTAAATCTAATTTCTGTCCTTGGTTTGATGCTCTGTAACCTACACCAACCAATTCTAGTTCTTTGGTCCAACCTTTAGAAACACCTTCAATCATATTGTTGATAAGTGATCTATACAAACCATGTTTCGCTTTGTGTTCTTTAGTTTCTGCAGAACGCGCAACTGAAACATTACCATCTTCTATTTTAATATCAACGGTATCAAAATTCTGAGTTAATTCTCCTAATTTTCCTTTTACCGTAATTACGTTATCCTTTACTTCTACTGTAACTCCTTCCGGAATTGCAACTGGGTTATTTCCTATTCTACTCATCGCTTTCTCTCCCTTTTATTAGTAAACGTAACATAAAACTTCACCACCTACATTATCTCTTTGTGCTTGTTTACCTGTCATTACACCGTGAGATGTAGAAACAATGGCAATACCAAGACCGTTAAGTACTCTAGGTAGTTCTTTAGCACCAGCATACTTACGTAAACCTGGTGTACTAATACGTTGAATTTTCTTGATTACAGGTTCTTTGGTTTCTTTGTTGTACTTAAGCGCAATCTTAATTGTACCTTGTACAGTTGAATCGTCAAACTTGTAACTTAAAATAAATCCTTGTTCGAATAATATTTTAGTGATGTCTTTCTTCAAGTTAGATGCAGGAATCTCTACCACTCTGTGATTAGCTCTAATTGCATTTCTAACTCTCGTAAGATAATCCGCTATTGGATCTGAATACATATTTATTAATTTGCGATAATGGTTTTCAAAACTGTCCTTCAGTTTTGAACCTTCTATCAATTTATAATTCTTTTTTTACCAGCTAGCCTTTTTAACTCCTGGGATTAACCCTTGGTTAGCCATTTCTCTAAATGTAACACGGGAAATTCCAAACTGTCTCATGTAACCTTTAGGTCTTCCTGTAAGCTTACATCTATTATGCTTGCGAATTGGAGAAGCATTTTTTGGTAATTTTTGTAATGCTTCGTAATCTCCAGCTTCTTTTAAAGCTTTGCGTTTTTCAGCATACTTAGCAACCGTTTTTGCTCTTTTTACCTCGCGGGCTTTCATTGATTCTTTAGCCATATCTTAATTCTTTTTAAAAGGTAATCCTAATTCGCTTAATAATGATTTTGCTTCTTTATCTGTTTCAGCAGAAGTTACAAATGTAATATCCATACCTGAGATTTTATTCACTTTATCAATGTTAATCTCTGGAAAGATGATTTGCTCGGTTACTCCTAAATTGTAGTTACCTCTTCCATCGAAACCAGTCGCTTTAATACCGTTAAAATCTCTAACACGTGGAAGTGCAGAGGTTACTAAACGATCTAAAAACTCATACATTCTCTCGCCACGTAAAGTTACTTTTGCCCCAATTGGCATACCTTTACGTAATTTAAATGATGCAACATCTTTCTTTGATAATGTAGCTATAGCTTTTTGTCCAGATATTGTAGTTAACTCTTCCACAGCATGGTCAATTAACTTTTTGTCTGCTACTGCTGCACCAACTCCTTTTGATATTACTATCTTTTGAAGTTTTGGCACTTGCATTATGTTTTTATATCCAAATTCGTCTGTAAGAGCTGCAATTACTCTGCTTTTATACTCTTCTTTAAGTCTAGGTAAATATGCCATAACTATATTACTTCATTAGATTTTACTGAAAATCTTACTTTCTTATCACCTTCCATTTTATATCCAACTCTTGTTGTTTCTCCTTTTGAAGTTAACAATGATAAGTTTGATATGTGGATTGGTGCTTCTTTTTCAACGATACCGCCTTGTGGGTTTTGTGCACTTGGTTTTGTATGTTTCTTAACCATGTTTACCCCTTCAACTATCGCTTTGTTCTTATCTATAAATACCTGTTGTACTTTACCTTCTGATCCTTTGTGGTCTCCAGCTATTACTTTTACGGTATCTCCAGTTTTTATTTTAAGCTTTCCCATCTTAATTTTCTGTATTAAAGCACTTCAGGTGCTAATGATACAATTTTCATGAATTGTTTATCACGAAGCTCTCTAGCAACAGGTCCAAATACACGCGTTCCTCTCATCTCACCAGTTGGGTTTAATAGTACACATGCATTGTCGTCAAATCTAATATAAGATCCATCAGGACGTCTTACTTCTTTTACAGTACGTACAACCACTGCTGTGGATACTGCTCCTTTTTTAATGTTTCCATTAGGAGTAGCATCTTTTACAGAGACAACAATTTTATCTCCAACAGAAGCGTATCTTCTTTTAGTACCACCTAATACACGGATAGTTAAAACCTCCTTTGCACCAGTGTTATCAGCTACTTTTAATCTTGATTCTTGTTGTACCATAATTACTTAGCTCTTTCAATTATTTCAACTAATCTCCAACATTTGGATTTACTCATAGGTCTTGTTTCCATGATTCTAACAGTATCTCCTTCGTTGCAGTCATTTTTTTCGTCGTGCGCTACGTACTTTTTTGTTTTAAGTACGAACTTACCATACATAGGGTGCTTTACTTTTTTAACCTCAGAAACCACAATAGACTTCTGCATCTTGTTACTAGTAACAACTCCTATACGTTCTTTTCTTAAATTTCTTGTTTCCATATTCAGCAGAATTATTGTTCTCTTTTAGTTAATTCAGTCGCAATTCTTGCCACAGTCCTTCTTAATGAACGTAACTGAATTGGATTTTCTAAAGGAGATATTGCATGAGATAACTTAAGATCTGAATAGCTCTTCTTTACTTCACCAAGTTTTTCTTGTAACTCAGCTACTGATAATTCTTTAATTTCTGATTGTTTCATCATCTTAAATTATTACGCTTCGTAATCTCTAGCAATTATAAACTTAGTTTTTACTGGTAATTTTTGAGCTGCCAAACGTAATGCTTCTTTAGCTACTTCTAGTGGCACACCTCCTATTTCAAATAAAACACGACCTGGTTTAACAACTGCTGCCCAATATTCTACAGCACCTTTACCTTTACCCATACGTACTTCAAGAGGCTTTTTTGTAATAGGCTTGTCTGGAAATATTTTAATCCATAACGAACCTTCCCTCTTCATATAACGTGTAGCGGCAATACGTGCTGCTTCTATTTGACGTGATGTTAAAAAATTCGAGTCTAATGATTTTATACCAAAAGTTCCGCTTGAAAGTTGATGCCCTCTTCCGGCATTACCTTTCATACGTCCTTTTTGCTGTTTACGAAATTTTGTTCTTTTAGGCTGTAACATTTTTTGCTTTCTTTAAAAAATTACTTTCTACGACGAGGTCCTTTGTTTCCACCACGTCCACCTTTTCCTTGCTTCTTAGATAAACCAACAAGAGGAGAAAGCTCTCTCTTACCATATACTTCACCTTTCATGATCCATACTTTAACACCTAATCTACCATAAGTAGTATGTGCTTCTACTAAAGCATAATCAATATCGGCTCTAAAAGTTGATAAAGGAATACGTCCTTCTTTATAGTGCTCGCTACGTGCCATCTCAGCTCCGTTTAAACGTCCACTAATTTGAATTTTTATTCCTTCTGCATTCATACGCATTGTAGCAGCTATAGCCATTTTGATAGCACGACGGTAAGAAATACGGTTTTCAATTTGTCTTGCTATACTTGATGCCACTAAAAACGCATCTAGTTCAGGTCTCTTAATTTCAAAGATGTTGATCTGAACTTCTTTTCCAGTAATCTTTTTAAGCTCTTCTTTTAACTTGTCTACCTCTTGACCACCTTTACCGATAATGATACCAGGTCTGGCAGTAGTGATAGTAACGGTTACAAGTTTAAGCGTACGCTCTATAATTACCCTACTTACACTAGCTTTAGATAAACGCGCGTGAACGTATTTTCTAATCTTATCGTCTTCGGCAAGTTTATCACCATAATCGTTTCCTCCGTACCAGTTAGATTCCCATCCTCTGATAATTCCTAAGCGATTTCCGATTGGATTTGTTTTTTGTCCCATACTTCTATTTAAGCTTGTGTGTTATTGTTAGCACCAACCACCAAAGTTACGTGGTTGGAACGTTTTCTAATTCTGTGTGCGCGACCTTGAGGTGCTGGACGTAATCTTTTTAACATAGATCCTCCATCAACTCTAATCTCCTTTACGAATAATTCCGCAGTTTCAACATCGGCATCTTCATTCTTAGCTTGCCAGTTAGCGATAGCTGATAATAACAACTTCTCTAAACGACCAGATGCTTCCTTATTGTTAAACTTTAAGATATTAAGTGCTTTGTCTACTTTTTCGCCTCTTACTAAATCAGCTACTAAACGCATTTTTCTTGGTGACGTAGGACAGTTATTAAGCTTAGCAAAAGCAACATGCTTTTTTGCTTCCTTAATAGCGTCTGCCATTTGTTTTTTACGACTTCCCATAGCTTATACTACTTTTTACCTTTGTTTTTAGCACCTGCATGCCCACGGAATGAACGTGTTGGTGAAAATTCTCCTAATTTATGACCTACCATATTCTCAGTTACATAAACTGGTACAAATTGACGGCCATTGTGTACTGCTATAGTTTGCCCAACAAAATCCGGAGTAATCATACTAGCTCTTGACCAAGTTTTGATTACGGTTTTCTTGTTAGCTTCAACGTTTGCAGCTACTTTCTTTTCTAATTTATAATGAACGTAAGGTCCTTTTTTTAATGATCTTGCCATGTCTTATTTCTTTCTACGTTCTACAATATATTTATTACTCGCTTTTGTTTTAGAACGGGTTCTATAACCTTTAGCAGGTATACCATTTCTAGAACGTGGGTGTCCACCTGAAGCTCGACCTTCACCACCACCCATTGGGTGATCAACTGGGTTCATTCTAACAGGGTTTGTACGTGGTCTTCTACCTAACCATCTTGTTCTACCTGCTTTACCACCAACTATTAACTGATGGTCTGAGTTAGAAATAACACCTATAGTTGCCATACAAGTAGTTAATACCAAACGTGTTTCTCCTGATGGCAATTTAACTGTTGCAAACTTACCGTCTCTTGCCATTAATTGAGCAAATGCACCTGCACTACGCGCCATAACAGCACCTTGACCAGGACGTAACTCTAAACAAGAAATAATAGTACCTAATGGAATTTCACTTAATGGCATTGCATTACCTATTTCTGGAGCAACACCTGAATCTCCAGACACTACATTTTGCCCAACTTGTAAACCATTTTGAGCAATGATGTAACGCTTCTCTCCATCTTGATAGTTCAATAAAGCGATAAACGCTGTTCTGTTTGGATCGTACTCTATAGACTTTACCTCAGCTGGAATTCCAGCTTTGTCTCTTTTAAAGTCTATAATACGATACTTCTTTTTATGACCTCCACCTATGTAGCGCATGGTCATTTTTCCTTGACTGTTTCTACCACCAGACCTTTTTTTCGGAGCCAATAAACTTTTCTCCGGCTTATCAGTAGTTATGGCGTCATACCCATTTACTACTCTAAAACGCTGTCCTGGTGTGATTGGTTTTAATTTTCTTACTGACATTTTTTTGGTTTTTGGTTCTTGGTTTTTGGTTCTTGGTTTCTCACTCAAACTTTATATTCTAGCTAAAACCCAACCATTAACTAATAACCATTAACTAATAAACTTTTTGCTACATATTAGCATATAAATCAATCATCTCACCTTCCGCCAGTTGTACAATTGCCTTTTTTACAGCATTTGTTTTACCATGTTGTATACCAGTTTTTGTGTACTTGGTACTACGATCTGGACGGACATTTATAGTACGAACTTTTTCAACAGAAACACCATAAGCAGCTTCTACCGCTTTTTTGATTTCTACCTTGTTCGCCTTTGTGTTCACCGCGAACCAATAGCAATTCTTTAACTCGCTATCTGCTGTCGCTTTTTCTGTGATTATAGGTTTAATTAAGATACTCATCTGTTTCTTATTTACTTAAGTTTGATTCAATTCCTTCTAAAGCACCTTCTAAAAGCACCACTTGATTTGCATTTAAAATCTTGTAAGTACTTAATTCTGAGTTAGTTATTACTTCAGAACTTTTTAAATTGCGCGATGACAAATATACGTTATTATTTGACCCACCCAACACAAACAAAGTTTTTTTGTTTTCAAGCTCTAAAGCCTTTAAAACAGCTGTGAAGTTTTTGGTTTTAGGAGCATCAAAAGTGAAGTCCTCTAAAACTGTAATTGCTTTTTCATTTGCTTTGATACTTAAAGCAGATTTACGAGCTAAACGTTTAACGTTTTTGTTTAATTTGAAACCATAGTTTCTAGGTCTTGGACCAAACATACGTCCACCACCTTTAAACACACCACTCTTAATACTACCTGCTCTTGCAGTACCAGTTCCTTTTTGCTTTTTAATCTTACGTGTAGATCCAGCAATCTCTCCTCTTTCTTTAGATTTGTGAGTACCTTGTCTTTGGTTCGCTAAATATTGTTTAACATCCAAATACACTGCATGATTATTAGGCTCAATAGCAAACACATCTTTAGAAAGGTCTGCCTTTCTTCCTGTGTCTTTTCCGTTTATATCTAAAACTGCTACTTTCATTACTTCTGAATTGTTACATAAGCGTTTTTGTGTCCAGGCACACACCCTTTAACAACAAGTAAGTTCTTTTCTGGAACTACTTTTAAAACCCTTAAATTTTGAACTTTCACTTTTTCACCACCCATTCTTCCGGCCATTTTCATGCCTTTGAATACACGTGCAGGATAAGATGCAGCTCCAATAGAACCTGGTGCTCTTAAACGGTTATGTTGACCGTGAGTAGCTTGACCTACACCACCAAAACCGTGACGCTTTACAACACCTTGAAATCCTTTTCCTTTTGAGGTACCAGCCACATCAACAAACTCACCTTCTGCAAAGTGTTCTACAGTGATAGCATCTCCTAATTTGTACTCCTCCTCAAAACCTTTGAACTCAACGACCTTGCGTTTTACAGAAGTACCCGCTTTTTTAGCATGACCTAAGTCTGCTTTTGTAGCGCTCTTTTCTGTCGCGTCATCGAAACCTAGTTGAAGTGCTGAATAACCATCCACTTCTTCAGTTCTGACTTGGGTAACGATACATGGTCCAGCTTCGATTACAGTACAAGGAATGTTTTTCCCGTTTTCATCAAAGATGCTGGTCATACCGATTTTCTTTCCAATTAACCCAGACATATTTATTTATTATTAATTATTACTATTTCGTTGAAACCTAATTCAACATTCTTATTTAAAAAACTTCAGGGACAAAATACCTTTCGTCCCTGAAATGTATTTATCCGTTTTTCCCGCGACCGCATCGGTGGGACATGTTTATCCTCGCGAAAGCGGGGATCTCATTATTCGCTTTGTTTAGCTAGACACTTCGACTTCGCTCAGTGTTTGTTCGGCTAAGACTTTCTATTCAGAAAGTCAAGTCCTCACTAAACTTTTATCTCAACTTCAACACCACTTGGTAATTCAAGCTTCATCAAGGCATCAATTGTTTTTGATGACGAAGAGTAGATATCCAACAATCTCTTATAAGAAGATAATTGAAACTGCTCTCTTGATTTCTTGTTTACGTGTGGCGAACGTAATACAGTGAAAATTTTCTTGTGCGTTGGTAATGGAATTGGCCCAGTTACTACAGCTCCAGTACTTTTTACTGTTTTTACAATCTTATCAGCAGATTTATCTACTAAATTGTGATCGTAAGACTTAAGTTTTATTCTGATTTTTTGACTCATTTTCTTAAATTTTAAGCTTCAACGCCTTTGGCTGCTTTAATTACTTCTTCTGAAATGTTAGAAGGAGTTTCAGCATAGTGTGAAAATTCCATTGTAGATGTTGCACGACCTGATGATAATGTTCTTAATGTAGTTACATAACCAAACATTTCAGATAATGGCACAGTAGCTTTTACAGTTTTTGCACCAGCTCTATCTCCCATATCACTCACTTGACCTCTTCTTCTATTTAAGTCACCTACAATATCACCCATATTCTCTTCAGGAGTAATTACCTCAAGTTTCATTATTGGCTCCATGATAACAGCTTTTGCAGCTTTTGCAGCAGCTTTAAAACCTAGTTTTGCAGCAAGCTCGAATGATAATTGATCAGAATCCACATCGTGGTAAGATCCATCAGTTAATGTTACTTTCATAGCATCAACTTCGTATCCAGCTAACGGCCCATTAACCATTGCCATTTTGAATCCTTTTTCAACAGAAGGCACAAATTCCTTAGGTACGTTTCCGCCTTTAATCTCAGAAACGAAATCTAAACCAACTTTTCCTTCTTCAGCAGGCTCTAATGTAAATACAATATCAGCAAATTTACCACGCCCACCAGATTGCTTCTTGTAAACTTCTCTGTGCTCAGCACGTTGCGTAATTGCTTCTTTGTACTCTACCTGTGGTTGTCCTTGGTTTACTTCAACCTTGAACTCACGCTTCAAACGGTCCACAATAATATCTAAGTGAAGCTCACCCATTCCAGAAATAATCGTCTGTCCTGAAGCTTCATCAGTTCTAGCTGTAAATGTTGGATCTTCTTCAGATAATTTAGCTAACGCCATACCTAATTTATCCACATCTGCCTTAGTTTTAGGCTCAACAGCAATACCGATTACTGGATCTGGAAAATCCATAGATTCCAACACTATAGGATTCTTTTCATCAGACATGGTATCTCCAGTCTTGATATCTTTAAATCCTACTGCAGCACCTATATCTCCAGCTTCTATATAATCAATTGCATTTTGTTTGTTAGAATGCATTTGGTAGATACGAGAAATACGTTCTTTTTTACCTGAACGATTGTTCAATATGTAAGAACCAGCATCTAAACGTCCTGAATATGCTCTAAAGAATGCTAAACGTCCTACAAAAGGGTCGGTAGCAATTTTAAATGCTAGAGCCGAAAATGGTTCTTTAGCATCTGGCTTACGTACAGCTTCTTTACCAGTGTTTGGATCTGTACCTACAATGTTATCTCTATCTAATGGAGATGGTAAGTAACGACAAACAGCATCTAGTAAAAACTGTACACCTTTATTTTTAAATGAAGACCCACAAATCATAGGAATGATAGCCATATCCATTACAGCAGCTCTTAGTGCAGCGTGCACTTCTTCTTCTGTAATAGAATCTTCATCTTCCATGAACTTCTCTAAAAGGTTTTCATCGTAAGTTGCAACCTCCTCGATTAATAAAGCTCTGTATTTTTTTGCTTCTTCTTGTAATTCTTCTGGAATATCAATAACATCAAACGTAGAACCTTGTGTTTCATCATGCCACACAATTGCTCTGTTTTTCACTAAATCAACGATTCCCTTGAAATCCGCTTCATCTCCAATATTTAATACAATTGGAACTGCGTTAGACTTCAACATATCTTTTACCTGCTGACAAACCGCCATAAAATTAGAGCCTTGACGGTCCATTTTATTAACGAAACCAATACGTGGCACTTTATAGTTATCTGCAAGTCTCCAGTTAGTTTCAGATTGCGGCTCAACACCATCAACGGCACTAAATAAGAACACTAAACCATCTAATACACGTAAAGAACGGTTTACCTCAACCGTAAAATCAACGTGACCTGGAGTATCAATAATATTGAAGTGATATCCTTTAGCATCTGAAGTTGGCTTTCCATTTTCTGTAGGGAACTGCCATGTACAGGTTGTAGCTGCAGAAGTAATGGTAATACCTCTCTCTTGCTCTTGCTCCATCCAGTCCATAGTCGCAGCACCATCATGCACTTCTCCTATTTTGTGTGAAACACCTGTATAATAAAGGATACGCTCTGTAGTTGTAGTTTTTCCTGCATCAATATGAGCAGCAATACCTATATTTCTTGTATATTTTAAATCTCTTGCCATGTCTCTAATTAAAATCTAAAGTGAGAGAATGCTTTGTTTGCTTCTGCCATTTTATGCGTATCAACTCTTTTCTTAACCGCTGCACCTTCTTCTTTAGCTGCCGCTAAAATTTCAGCTGCTAAACGTTGTGCCATAGATTTTTCGTTACGCTTTCTAGCATAACCAATTAACCATTTCATGGCTGTTGATATTTTTCTATCTGGACGAATCTGCATAGGAATTTGGAATGTAGCACCACCTACACGACGACTACGCACTTCTACGTGAGGCATCACATTAGATAAAGCATCCTTCCAAATCTCTAAAGCTGTCTTTTCATCGTCAGTCTTTTTAGTATCTACAATATCAATCGCATCATAAAATACTTTGAACGCCACAGACTTCTTACCATCCCACATCATATTGTTCACAAAACGTGTTACCAACTGATCGTTAAATCTTGGGTCTGGTAAAAGTGGTCTTTTTTTCGCTGCTCTTTTTCTCATGTCTTCTTTTCAGTTTTTAGCTCCTAGCTGTTAGCTGTTAGCTTTAATTACTTTTTAGGGCGTTTAGCACCGTACTTAGATCTACGTTGGGTTCTCCCAGCTACACCTGCTGTATCTAAAGCCCCACGAACAACGTGATATCTAACACCTGGCAAATCTTTTACCCTTCCACCTCTAACCAATACTATCGAGTGCTCTTGTAAATTATGTCCTTCACCACCGATATATGCATTTACCTCGTTTCCGTTTGTTAAACGCACCCTTGCCACCTTACGCATTGCTGAGTTTGGTTTTTTAGGAGTTGTTGTGTAAACACGAGTACATACACCACGTCTTTGCGGACAAGAATCCAAAGCAGCCGATTTACTCTTCTTGGTTATTTTGGCTCTTCCTTTTCTTACTAATTGTGAAATTGTTGGCATATATTTCTATATAAATTTTATTAACCTCTATTTAGAGGCGTGCAAAGGTAGAAATTAAAATGAATTATTCAAACCCTAATTCATTAATTTTCAGAAGAATTTAAAATTAAAATTTTCGGGCATATTAAAAGTGTTCTTTTTCCGTTAGATTTACACTTAAAAGCAGAGCCCAACAACAGGAAAGAAATGCTAACAATTAAAAATCCTGCAAATACTTTTTCGCGTGAATAAACTTCACTTTACCATTCTTATTACACTAACACTATGTTCGTTTAATGTGTTTAGCCAAAATTTATATTTGAATATTTCAGGAAAAAGCGAAATGGAAACAAAAGTTATTGACACGCTTGGGTACCATCAAAAGCATAAAAATTATATCTCCATCAAAACAGAGATAGATTCACTAAGGAAACGTCTCAACACCATGGGCTATATTGAGAATCAACTTATTAAAATAAAAAGAGAAAACGATTCTATTTTTGAAGCTAAACTTGATTTAAAACAAAAATTCAACTCCATATATATATACTATCCCAAAAAAAACATAGATGCCGCTCTATTAAACTTAATTTCAGAAGATGTAACCGATGATTATTTTAACATTAATATATCGACTATCGAAAATAGTTTAACTTTTTTGAATTCTGAAATAGCAAATAATGGAGTCCCATTTTCAAAACTTAAACTTTCAAACATTAAAAAGAAAGACAGCATCAGCTTAAAAGCTGATTTAATTGTTAGTGACAATACAACCAAACGTACTATTGATGCCATTAAAATAATAGGCTACGAAAAATTCCCAAAATCATTTCTAAAACATTATCTAAAGTTAAAAGCCTCGCAAGTTTTTGATTTAACTACCATTGAAAAGAAAACCGAGCAATTAGGCAATTTGAGATTCGCTAACCAATTAAAACCCCCAGAAGTATTATTTCAAGAAGATTCCACATCCATATATATATATGTAGAAAAATCTAAAAGCAATACTTTTGATGGCTTTTTGGGTTTTGGCACTAATGATGACACCAACAAACTGGAGTTTGATGGTTTTCTCAATTTAAGGCTGGTTAACAATTTAAACTATGGGGAAACATTTAGCTTGCTATATAAAAGTGACGAGATAGATCAAGATACTTTTGATGCCAGTTTAGAACTCCCTTATCTATTTAACTCTCCTATTGGTGTTGATGCAAACCTAAGAATCTTTAAAAAAGACTCCTCTTTTACTACCGTTGATCAAAAAGCCAGAATACATTATCAAATCAATGCGCTGCACAAAATATCTGCCGGGGCTACCACTATTGAATCTAACAATCTTCGCTCTAATGTCTCAACTACCACTTTACAGGACTACAACTCTAACTATTTCACAATGTCTTATACATTTTTAAGACCCCAATTTTACGACATCTTATTCCCCGTTAAAACTAATTTCTATCTAGAAACCAATTTTGGCAACAGAACATCATCAAACACTAAAACCAAACAATCATTAATAACACTTAAAGCATTTAACAACTTTAAACTCAATAGAAAAAACAGCATATACCTAAACGTTGATGCATCCAACCTTATTTCCAACAATTATTTTGAAAATGAATTGTTGAGATTTGGAGGCATCAATTCTATAAGAGGTTTTGAAGAAAACAGCCTGTTTGCCTCTTTGTTTGGAGTCCTAAATACAGAATACAGGTATCGCCTAAGTAATTCTATCTATCTACATTCCATTACAGATTTCGCTTATTTTGAAAATAAAACTTCTAGTTTAAAAGAAAAACTATTTGGTTTTGGCTTTGGTTTTGGTATTATTACGAACTCAGGACTTTTAAAATTTAACTACGCCAACGGAAAAAACGAGAATCAAACATTTAAACTATCTAATTCTAAAATCCACATAAGCTTAGTTGCTCAATTTTAAGAAGTTAAAGGCTTTTGAATGACAAAAAACACTATTTTACAACATTACACACAGGAATAGTATTTAAAAAACTTAACTTCTACACACAACTAAATACCATGCGTGCATAATTAAATAGTAAGCAGATAAAAAAATTTATACTAAATCTTAAAATTTGATAAATTTAATTGTGACAATTTGATCTTTTATTGAAAAAAACACAATCAATTTAGAACTAAAACTCAAATTTTAACCAAATTTTATTGTTTAATTAACTTTATTTTATGATTTTTGACACGACTAATTCAAATAATTATAAAATGAGAACAAAGTTTAGTGGAATTCTAACGCTATTACTGGCGTTTATCGTGCAACTATCTTTTGCACAAGAAAAGACAATTTCAGGTACAGTTTCCGATGAAACAGGATTACCCTTACCTGGCACTACTGTCTTAGTAAAAGGTACATCTGGTGGTACCTCTACAGATTTCGATGGAAAGTACATCATCAAAGTAAATCAAGGGGCTACCCTAGTTTTTAGTTTTGTTGGTTATGCAAATAAGGAAGTAACTGTAGGAAATTCAAATACAATAAACGTGGTTATGACCGAAGATGCTTCAGCTCTTGAGGAAGTGGTAGTAGTTGCTTATGGTGAGCAAAAGCGAGAGGCTATCGTAGGTGCTGTAGACGTAATCGATTCTGAAATAATTGATAACCAACAGGTAACCTCTCCTTTAAGAGCACTTCAAGGTAATGTTGCTGGTGTTAACATCATAACAGCTGGAGGACAACCTGGACAAAATCCAAACATACGAATTAGAGGATTTGGAAGTTTCAATGACCAATTAGGCAACCGTAATGTAGATACTGGTAACTTTGCCAGTTCTAATGCTCCCCTAATCGTCGTAGATGGTGCTCCCTTTAGTGGTAACTTAAACACGATTAGCCAGGATCAAATTGAATCTATTTCGGTGCTAAAGGACGCAGGAGCTGCTTCTCTTTATGGTTCCCGAGCTGCTAATGGTGTAATAATCATTACCACAAAAAGAGGTAAAAAAAATACTGCAGCAGAAATCACAGTACGAAGCCAATATGGTTTCTCCAACCCTGCAGTTGGGATTCATGATTTAGTAGGTAGTGAAGATTACCTTAAGCTTGTTTGGACAGGTTTAAGAAATGACAACCTATATAATTTAGGCCAAAGTCCAGCTGAAGCAGGAGCGAATGCAAGTGCTGCGGTAATACCAACTTTAGGATATAACCCTTACAGCGTTAGCAACCCAATAGATGCTAGTGGAAATTTAGTTGCTGGTGCTAATCTTCTTTGGGATACAGATTGGGAAGAAACTGTTTTAAGAAGAGACGTTCCAAGAATAAATCATACGCTGAGTGTGTCTGGTGGAGGCGAAAAATCTAATTACTTTTTCTCGGTTGACTATCTTAATGAAGACGGTCCTGTTATTAGATCTGACTTTGAAAGGGTAGCAACAAGAGCTGCAATGGACAGTCAAGTTACTGATTGGTTAAAAACAGGATTAACTGTAGGGTATTCTAGATCTTTCTCAAATAATCCAGACCAAACTTCTGGAAGTACAACACAAGCCATTTCTTGGATATATAGTAATAGTAGTGTGTATCCTATTTATGTTAGAGATGCTAATGGTAACTTAATTTTAGATGATGAAGGTAATCGCATTTTTGATTTAGGTAATGGTAACGGCAGACCTGTGGGGCAACCAGTAAATAATACAAGACCAGGCGTTGCTGGTGAGAGTATTTTAGCTTCTATACTACTGGGCGAGGAAAAAAGAACCCGTACTAATTTTCTAGGGTCTGCATATGCTGAAATCACATTCTTAGAGAACTTTAGATTTAGATCTACACTAAACTATGAAAACTATTTATTTGATAGTCATGAGTTTGATGATGATTTAATTGGAGCTGCTTCTAACGTAAACGGACGTGTAACTAAACGAAGAAATGTAACTACTGCCCTAAATGCTGTCCAGGCTTTAAATTACTCTAATACGTTCGGTCAACATTCTGTATCTGCAGATGCTATCTATGAATCAAATACCAATACTGGTGATGCCTTCAGAACCTCTGTAACAGGGTTTTTACCTGGACAACAAGAAATAGGCAATGGTACTACACCTGAGTCTTTCGGAGGTTTTAGATCAGAGCGACGTATTACTAGTTTTTTAGGAAGATTAGCGTATAATTTTGATAAGAGATACTTTATAGAAGGAAGTTATCGTCAAGATAAGTCTTCACAATTTGAAGAAGAGTTTAGAACAGGAGACTTTTTCTCAATTGGTGGTTCATGGGTGGTTACTAATGAATCGTTTATGGATAATGTTGATTGGGTTAACAATTTAAAATTCCGTGCTAGCGTTGGTGAGTTAGGAAACATTAGTATCCCTGGTGGTTTCTTCCCAACAAGCTTCCTTTTTGGAGGAGCAAATTTTGGAAATGTAACTATTTCTCCAGTTGAAGGTAACCAAAGTTTCCTTTCTCCAGGTGTACTTACTGATCCATCATTAAAATGGGAAACTGCTAGAACAACAAACTTTGGTCTAGACTTTACGATTTTTAACGGTGCGTTGTCTGGTACAGTAGAATATTTTAAAAGAGAAAGTGTTGATTTAATTCAAGATATAGATATTACACCTTCTGGAGGTATTCCTACATTAAGAGCAAATGCAGGGTCAATAAACAATAGTGGTTGGGAAATTACTTTAAATAGTAATATCATCAACTCAGACGATGTAACATGGAACTTAGGAGGTAACTTCTCAGTTTTGAAAAATGAGATTGTAGAAATTACTCCATTTACTGATAGACTAGTACAAGGTTCAAAACTTTGGGCCCCTGGCAATTCTATTTTTGAATTCTTTATCAGAGAATGGGCAGGTGTAGATCCAGCAACTGGTGATGCGCTTTGGTATATAGATGTGTTAGATGATGATGGTGAGGTTATTGGTAGAGATGTTACTAACCAATACGATGATGCCACACGTTATGAAACAGGAAAAGAGTCGTTACCAGATATACAGGGTGGTATCAACAGTTTCTTCAGATTTAAACAATTTGATCTTAATGTCTTATTTAATTTTAGTGTAGGTGCTTATGTACTTGATACCGATTATACTGGCTTGGTTAGCAATTTAACTTCTATTGGTAATTCAGCACACCCAGATAATTTTCAATCATGGTCTCAGCCTGGAGACATTACTGATTTTCCACGTTTAACTTTAAGTAATAACAACTTTAACGACAGATCTACACGTTGGTTATTCAAGAATGACTACTTACGTTTAAAAGCACTAACTTTAGGCTATAACTTACCAGGTGAAGCGCTTGACAAAATTGGTTTGAAGCAATTAAGACTTTATTTCCAAGCAGATAACCTAATAACTTGGCAAACCCATCAAGGCATCGATCCTGAGCAATCTTTTAATGGTTTAACTAATAATAGATCTCCATTACAAAGAACCTTAACTTTTGGTGCACTTCTTAAATTCTAAAACAAAACGTTATGAAATATATGAAAAAATTAAAAATTTGGAAACAGCCATTAATGGTTTTTGCAATGGCATTGTTTCTTACAGTTTTAAACTCTTGTAGTGAAGAGTTTGTTGATGAGCCCACAGATAATTCTGGTGTTACAGATAATATTATTTTCTCCAATAGAAACAATGTACAGACCTTTGTTAACGGGATATTAGCCAACTATAAAGGGCAGTATAGAACAGTAGATGTAGGTGGAATTTATGCGATGTACTTTGCAAGGGCAGTTAAGGGTAACGACTTAATACAAGCATTTAGCTGGTATACCTTTGATTATGGTCATGAAAACAGAGAGCCTAACTTTAGACGTACTAATTTTTCATGGGACTTTAATTATGAAAATGTAAACATGGCTAACACCTTAATAGCCGGTGTTGAGAGTAGTGTAACATTAAGTGAAAGTGATAAAAAGGAATTTATAGCCAAAGGAAAGTTCTTTAGAGGTCTTCACTTCTTTGAATTACTACTAGAATTTTGTCCAAATTATAACAATGATAGGGATGCAGTAAGAATACCTTTATATACTACCCCTCTTAGTTTAGATGCTGTTCAGGGTAATCCTCCAGTAGCAATGAGAGAGATTTATAATCAGGTAATACAAGACCTAACGGATGCCGTTGCAGACCTTCCAGAGGATAGAATCGGTAAAAGTTTTATCAATAAGACAGTAGCTCAAGCAGTATTAACACGTGTGCTTTCAGTTACGCAAGACGATTGGGGAAGAATGTCTGAATTGGCAAGAGCTGCTTATGGTGGCGATGCGGCATCAGCTGTACCTTCTACCAACTGGGGTAATGGCTTTAGTGACATGACAGATCAAGAATGGATTTGGGCATTATTCCAAAACGGATCAGATGAAACGAATTTCTTCTGGGGGCACGCAGCTCCGATGATGGATCATTTAACGCTAAGTTATTCAGCCACATATTGGGATCCTGAGTTTGTAAGTGAGTTTTCGCCAACTGATGTTCGTAATTTATTTTTTGACATTTATGGTGTATCTGCTACAGAACCATGGAGAGAATTTATTTCTACCAAATATGCCTTTACATTCGCTTCTGATATTCCATTACTCAGAAAATCGGAAATGGTATTATTTGATGCCGAGGCACAATACCATTTAGGAAATATACCTCAAGCGCAGAATCTACTTTTTGCTTTACAGTCGGCAAGAGATCCAAATGCTGTTATGTCTGGTAATACAGGTCAGGCCTTATTGGATGAGATTTTATTAGAACGTAAAAAAGAGTTTTACGGAGAATTTGGTCCACACTGGTTCGATTCTAAACGTTATAACCTTCCAATAGAAAGAAATGATATCCATCGTATTTCTATAGATATACCAGCTAACGACAACAGATTCTTCTTAAAAATACCAGAAGATGAAATAGATTTAAACCCAGCTTATGCAGGATTTAACAATGAATAAGAAATTTAATTTTATCTATATAGTTGTTATTCTTTGGAGTGCAAATCTGTTTTCACAAACTGAAGTTGAAAAGAAAAAGATTTCAGCAACCTATAATATGGTAGCAATCGATAATCTTAAATCAACTTTGGCTGAAAAAAATAGGCTTAAAGAAAACAGAATTCTGACCTATCTTAAGGCAAACCAGGGGACAACTCGTAGAATAAAAATTAATGATAAAGTCTATGCGATCAAGGATATAGTGGACGGCAAGCCTGTCTATAGAACTACGCACAACACAAATAGTGCTAAGGCTACCAAGACTGATAGGCTACATCCCGGAGGAGGATTAGGCCTTAATCTAGAGGGCTTAAATATGAGTATAGGTGTTTGGGATGAAGAGAGTGTGCGTGGAACGCATGATGAGTTTAAAGATGATCAAGTTGTACCTCAGTCTAGAGTTATTTATCCAGAGTTTCCTGGTGGTTTTTTTGGACCTATTAGTGACCATGCCACTCACGTTGCTGGAACACTCTTAGCTAAAGGGGAAAATCCTGACGCAATGGGTATGGCTCCCAAAGCAATTTTAAGATCTTATGATTGGATATTAGACGATACAGAAGCATTGAACGAGGCCTCTAATGGCTTATTATTGTCGAACCATTCGTATGGAGTGCCTATTTTTTCAGGTGGTTCCCAACAAGTATCAGCAGAAAATATAGGTTCCTATTCGTCTGATGCTAGAACTTGGGATGACGTAGCATACAATGCTCCCTTTTATTTAGCAGTAAATTCTGCTGGAAACGAAGGAATCAATACATACACTGGAGGAATGGCTTCTGGATTTGATAAATTAACAGGCAATAAAACAGCCAAAAACAATTTGGTTGTAGCCAATGCAAATCCAATCCTAAATGCTTCTACTGGACAATTGTCTATCCTTTCCATAAACTCTGGTAGTAGTCAAGGACCTACTGATGATTTTAGAGTAAAGCCAGACATTGCTGGAGACGGAACTAATGTTCTTTCCTCATATTCTGGAAGCGATACATCCTACAGCACAATATCTGGAACATCAATGGCTTCTCCCAATGTGGCTGGCTCTTTGCTGTTATTACAAGAGTACTACAATCAATTGAACTCTAATTTTATGAGAGCTTCAACATTAAAGGGCCTTGTGTGTCATACAGCAATAGACGATAACACAAGAACAGGTCCTGACGGTATTTTTGGTTGGGGATTACTTAATGCTGAAGATGCAGCCATGTTGATAAAAGATGATAATGATGGAAATGCCTATATCCGGGAAATAACTATAAACGATAGCGGTACTTATACTTATCAATTCTCTGCCGATTCTGGTAGTAAATTAAGTGCTACTATATGCTGGACAGATCCCCCAGGAAATGCTTCATCAAGCCCAGGAAACTCACTCACACCAAGATTAGTGAATGATTTGGACTTAAGGTTAGAGGATTCTAACAGTACGGTATTTACGCCATGGAAACTGGATAATACCAATGTGTCAGGTCCTGCAGTAAAAGGCGATAACAATGTTGATAATATTGAACGTATTGATATAGAAAATCCGGTTGCTGGTAATTATACCTTAACGGTTACGCACAAAGGGAGTCTAACGAGTGGGTCTCAAGCCTTTTCTGTTATTATTTCTGGTGCTAACCTAACTTTAAGCACCAAAGAGAATACATTTTCTGGATTGAGTGTGTGGCCAGTTCCCGCATCAACTAAGATTAATATTTCTTATAAGACGCTTCCACAAGTATCTAGACTATCTTTATACGACATCAATGGTAGCTTGGTTTTTAAAGACGTGTTGCCCGTTAGCATATCTAACGGTTACTCCATAAATACCTCTAAGTATGCAAAAGGTATTTATTTTTTAAATATTACCAGTGGAAACTCCAAATTCACTAAAAAGATTATAATAAAATAAAACAAGAAGATTATGAAAAAAATATTAACCATATTAACGATTGCATTGAGCGTTTGTATGTTCACGAATTGTGAGAAAAACGAAGATACGCCAGCTATACTAGATGTAAACTATGTAGGCTTTGAGTCTAGACCCTTGATAGGAGTAGATCCTACTGCAACTGCAACTGAAGAAATAAAAGTGGCTACCTCAAATACTAGTAGTGCTAGCCGTACTTTTAATATTGTTGTAAATACTGATGATACAACTGCTGATCCCTCGGCATACTCAGTTCCTACTTCAGTTACAGTTCCTGCAAATTCTAATTTAGGAACTTTTAATCTTGATATTGTAGGACCAAATGTTAATCCATCTGGTGATGATATTTTAGCTTTAGATTTTGTATCACAAGAAGGTTTACAAATAGGTGCAACCATGCAAATAAACTTAAAACAAGTATGCCCAAACCCTGAATTAATATTAGACATAACTTTTGACGATTGGCCAGAGGAAATTTATTGGAGAATAGTAAACGCAGCAGGTGATACTGTTTTTGAAAGTTTGACGCCAGCAGGTTTTGGAGCTTATGATGGTCTAGAAGGAGGTATTACAAGAAATATTTGTCTAGCCTCTGGATCTTATACGTTTGTTATATTTGATGGCTTCGAGGATGGAGCTGGACCATTTAGCTTAACTTTTGATGATGAGGTTATATTTGCTTCAGATGGAAGTTACGGTGCTGGAACTAGTTTTGAGTTTACAATACCTTAACATATAAAGTTAAATTATAAAGAAAAAGCCTCATTTTACAACAAAATGAGGCTTTTTCTTTTATACTTTTGCCTAATGCAAAACCAAACCCAAATATTCGGTATAAGAGCCATAATTGAAGCTATAAATTCAGGAAAAAGTATAGACAAGGTTTTTTTACAAAAAGGGCTTAAAGGAGAACTCTATACAGAATTAGAACAAGCACTGAGAAAAAATTCTATTAATACTTCTTATGTTCCTCCTGAAAAGCTTAATAGGCTTACTAAAAAAAATCATCAAGGAGCCGTTGCACAAATTTCCCCTATTGATTTTTACGATTTGGAAACATTAGTTTTAGATGTTATTGAATCTGGAAAAACACCTTTATTTTTATTATTAGATCAATTAAATGATGTACGCAATTTTGGAGCTATTATTAGAACTGCCGAATGTACTGGTGTTGATGGTATTATAGTACAAAAAAAGGGTGGTGCTCCCGTTAATGGAGACACCATAAAAACCAGTGCTGGAGCAGTGTTTAAAATACCTATTTGTAAGGTAGACCATATTAAAGATGCTGTATTCTATATGCAAGCATCTGGAATAAAAGTTATTGCTGCAACTGAAAAAACAGATAATGTACTGTACAGTGTTTCTTTTAAGGAACCTTGTGCCATCATCATGGGATCTGAAGGTAGAGGTATAAATCCATCTACACTTAAAGTTGTTGACGAAAAGGCAAAGCTTCCTCTTTTGGGAGATATTGAATCCTTAAATGTTTCAGTTGCTTGCGGGGCGTTTTTATATGAAGCTGTACGACAACGCCAATAAACTTTATTCTTCTTTTTTCTTGAAAGTGTAATTTATAGTTACGTTGTTTTCTTGTAAATCTTCTTCTGTCTCCTTAAACTCAATAAAGTTACCGTGCTCATCAAAATGTTTTAAAAAAGGATCTTCATCTTCATTAAAATTATCTTGTTCCCACGCATACTTCTTTGGTTTAGCAATGTGTCTTTTAAATAGTAAGGCAAAAACCAATCCTGTAATTAATCCTGAAAGATGTCCTTCCCATGAAATACCTTCCTCTATGGGTAATGTATACCAAATCATACTTCCATAAAGAAAAACTACAAGTAATGATAACGCTATTAACCTATAGTGTTTTGCAAAAACACCTTTAAAAAAAGTAAAACTAACCAATACATAAATCAAGCCACTTGCACCTATGTGATAAGAAGGCCTGCCTATACACCATGTTAAAAACCCAGATAATAGTATTCCTAAAAAGATAACGTTCCAAGCAATGGGTTTATAGAAATAAAACAATGCCATAGACAATACAAAAAGAGGAATACTATTATGATATAAGTGCTGAATATCTCCATGAATAAACGGACTTAGCACTATACCCTTGGCTCCTGATAGTGTTTGGGGATATATACCAAATTTTGAAAACTTAAACCCAAAACGCACCTCGAACCAAAAAACAAGCCAAATAATTAGTACAAATAAAATAGGATAAGCTACAATACTGGTACTGTATTTAAAATTTTGTTGTTGTTTCATTATAATAAATATAGCAAATAGTTAACCACTTTGGGTTTTGGTGCTAAAATGGCAGATACGTGCGTGAGGGATTGCAGCGGCATCCTTTTTTGAGGCACGAGAAAAAAATATAGTGTAAAGCCTGCCATCAGGCAGGCAGGCCTGACCCCGATTTTTATCGGGGGCACACCCAAAACTTAAATAAAATTGGTTTAATTTTACGATATGAATGCAAATGCTCCTTTAGCTGAACGATTACGACCAAAGCGTTTAACAGATTATGTAAGTCAGACACATTTGGTTGGAAAAAATGGTGCATTAACCCAGCAATTAAAACATGGACTGATTGCTTCTATGGTGTTTTGGGGACCTCCTGGCACTGGAAAAACCACTTTAGCTAATATAATTGCAACTGAGTCTGGAAGACCTTTTTACACATTAAGCGCCATAAATTCTGGTGTTAAAGATATTAGAGAAGTTATTGATAAAGCGAAGCAGAGTGGCGGATTGTTTACCACAAAAAACCCTATTCTCTTTATTGACGAAATACATAGGTTTAGTAAATCGCAACAAGATTCGTTACTGCAAGCCGTTGAAAAAGGATGGATTACGTTAATAGGTGCTACTACTGAAAATCCAAGTTTTGAGATCATACCTGCTTTACTCTCTAGGTGTCAAGTTTATATTTTAAATGCCTTTTCTAAAAACGATTTAGAAATACTTTTAACCCGTGCTATTGAAACGGATGAAGTGATTTCTAAAAAAAACATAACGCTTGAAGAAACTAATGCGCTTTTGAGACTATCTGGCGGTGATGCTAGAAAGTTATTAAATATTTTTGAGCTTCTTATTACATCTAGCGATACTGATAGCGTTACCATTACTGATAATTATGTTTTGGACAAAGTACAGAATAATACGGTAAGATATGATAAAACTGGAGAACAACATTATGACATTGTTTCGGCATTTATAAAGTCTATTCGTGGTAGCGATCCAAACGGAGCGGTATATTGGCTTGCACGAATGATTGAAGGCGGAGAAGATGTTAAGTTCATTGCCCGCAGACTTTTAATTTCTGCAAGTGAGGATATAGGAAATGCGAATCCTACAGCCCTGGTTATTGCTAACAATACATTCCAAGCGGTTTCTACTATTGGGTATCCTGAATCTAGAATTATATTAAGCCAATGTGCAACCTATTTGGCATGCTCTCCTAAAAGTAATGCAGCTTATAAGGCTATTGGTAATGCACAACAATTAGTTAAGGATACTGGTGATTTGCCTGTACCCTTAGAAATTAGAAACGCCCCCACAAAACTTATGAAAGAACTTGGTTATGGCAAAGACTATAAATATGCGCATAACTATGATAATAGTTTTGCTGATCAAGAATTTCTACCCGAAGCCTTAAAGGGAACAACACTTTACGAACCTGGCAATAACGCCAGAGAGCATGTCCATCGCGAGTTTTTAAAAAACCGTTGGAAAGATAAGTATGGTTATTAGAAACATAATTTTGAAACTAAAACTTGATATTTAGTGTTTCTATAATGACTGTATTTTGGGTGTGATGCTCCAAAACCCAACCATCTCCTTTTCTATACACTATGGCTGGCTTATTTTCAACTATGTATACATCTGGAATTCCAGTAGTTTTTATTTTGTAAACTACTTTTGGAGAGCTATCTACTAATTGGAAACCATTATCAATGGCTTGGGCATAAAGAACATTAGATGTTACTTTTGCCGATTCTACGTTAGGTTTGGCAACCTTTCTCTCATCTGTATTAACTTGAGGCTCGTTTTTTATCTCAGTTACTTTGTTCTCAGTTTTAGCTGTCTCTTTTTTTAAAGATGCAATTTCCTCTTTTAATTTTTTGATCTCTTCCTCTGTTTGGGTTTTTACTTCGCTTTCAACTTCAACGGATTGAGATGACGTGATATTCTCATTAGGTATATATTTATAATCTAATCCTTCAAAAGAACTAAATGCTGCTCTTAACGCTTTATTATAGGCTGTTTTATATTCCTTCTCCCTACTTTCTCCCATTTTAGAGGTATAAACAACTTTATCATTGCAGTCTTTTAATATTACCTGCAACTTTGTTGTAAACATTCCTGATGCTTTCGTTACATCAGATCTTAATGCTAAACATCTATTTAACATCAGGTCTTTAGGATAATCACTACCCTCCATAATGGCATTAAAACCGTATTTATCGAATAAAAATTGACCTAACTCATTTAATCGATATTTATTTGGTTCTTTAAGAAAATCGAACTTTTTAGGCACAATTACATACTTGTATTGATTAAGATTTGTTTGCGCAAACGTGTTAAAAGCTATAAAAAAAATAATGGGTAAAGTGATTAATTTAGTTTTCATTTCTAAAGATATAATTAAGTCCTAGCTGTAAAGATACACTTTGCGCATCATATACATTTTGATATGCTAAAATATTATCAGCCATCACATATAGGTTCAAACCAAAAATATTAGCAGAAATCCCCAAACCTAAATTACTAAAACTGTACGAATCTATAGTATAAGTTGCTTTAGCTCTCAAACCATTAAAAATACGCCTATAGTAATATGCGGTAAGTGCTGCCTGTATGCCTCTTGGTCTTTTTATAGCATAAAGTTGCGCTCCTACCCTATTTAAATATTCGCTATCTTCAGCTGAACAATCACAATCTTCAATTTTTTTCTTTCCAAATGCATAATTTAGAGACGTGTTGAGCTTTAATGGTCTCCAAACCGTGTATTTTGTTTGTGTTGTATCTATTTCAAAAAGATCCTCAAACTCCTCCTCTATTTCACTCCAATACTCATCTGCTGTTTGTCCATTGTTTGATTCTGGGAATAATGGATCTATACCTTCAAAAACAAAATCGTTTTGCAGTACGTAATTTTCGGTATCGTTTGAATGCCTAATAAAACCAATATCCAGCAAACTAGCATCAAAATACCATTGGTCATTTATTTGATTGGTAAATCCTATATCGAAACCTAACCCTAAGTTTTGACCAAATAACAGGCGTTTTCTTATGGTCTTTAAATCTTGATCAAAATCATCATTATCATCGTTTACTAAGCTCCCTAACCCTGATGTTCTTGCTTCTAAATTTAAATTGAAAACATGTTGATAGATATTGTTTTCTCCTTGCAGCGTAATAAACCTACCACTATTTCTAGTAGAATTCACATTAAAAACACTGGAATAAATTTTACCTCGTATACCATATGTAACCTTTTCATCCACTCTTTTATTATAGCCAAAATGGAGTACCGTAAGCACATCTGCATTAACACTTAAATGGTCAAGCTGAAAAGGCCTACCTATGTTTGTTTGGTTACCCTCCAGTCCCAAAACTGCATAATCCTTCGGAAAATAATTTATAATATCTAATTCTTGGTATAAACCAAAACTAAAATATTTATTTTTATTGTAGGAGGGGCCTGCTGCGAAACCTCCAGAAAAAATTTCCAATTGTTGTGTTGTTGTAAAATAATCGGTAGATTTTAACTTATTGACTGCATTTCTTAATTTCAAATTAAAATCCTGTCCATCTTCTGCAAAAAGATCGTAAACAGAAATCCCAGAAGACCCCGTATTTAAATGTATATGAGATAAAAAGGGTATGCCAAAATATCCCTTATTATTAACTTTTGCGCCTGGGTTTAATAAAAGCGACTGCGGAATTTCAGAAAAGCCATATAGCACCTGTTTATTCTGCGAAAAACAAAAATTCATCGCAAAAAATATAACTATGTAAAACGTTTTAGAGCCCATTAATCAATATTAAAATGCATTACTGCTTTAGATTTTAAACTAATTTCTCCAGGTGAGTTTTGATTAATAGCATCTCCGTCTAACATAACAAGTGTAAACGCTAGAATGCTTGATTGTTTTATTCGCTCTAGTGCTTCTCCTTCAAAAACCTCTGTATGCATCGACATTAAATTTTCATTATTAGGAGAAGCTTCTGTATTTATAGTAAATCCTTCCAAGGCTTGCCCCGTATCATCAAAAAAGTTAATACGTAATTCGTATGCCCTGTTTATAGAGTTTTCGATCTCGAAAACAAATTCTATTTTAACAAGATTATCTTGAACAAAGCTACCGCTAAACAGATCTATTTCCACAAAATCCTCTGCTGAGGCCTGTTCACTTCCTCCAATAAAAAAGTCACCTACTGAAGCTTTGTAAAATATGAGACTGGATTCTAAAACAGGTTGTATAACCAAATCACTAGCCTGATCAAAATCAACTGGCTTTGTACAATTATGGACTAAAAACACCATAACTATTAAACACAAGTATTTTATTTTAGTTTTCATCATTAATATAAAAACGTTTTATTTTGGTTAAGTATTGCTTTATAAAAACCGTTTAAGTTCTATTAACTTTGATATATCCTTTACGCCTTCGCTATCATGGGTTTTATTTGGGTTAAAAAAAATGGCATCCATTCCCATATTTAAAGCACCTTCAACATCAGCTTCTAAATTATCTCCAATCATTATACTACGTCCAGATTCTGTCTTAGCTAAATTCAATGCGAAATTGAATATTTTAGGGTTTGGCTTCTTTACGCCTGCAATTTCTGAGTTTGTAATCGTCTCAAAATAGTGTATGATTTTTGACCTATCCATCTTTTTATGCTGTACTTCACTAAACCCATTGGTAATAATATGCAACCTGTAGTTAGGTTTTAGATACTCCAGTATGTTTATAGTATCTTCTATTAAAAAATTAAACGTTGATAGGTGTTTTATATAGTCTTCAGATAATTGATGAATCATCTTTTCTTCCACTGAGACATTTAACAACTTAAATGTTTCATTCAAGCGCGCCAATCGTAATTCATCTTTTTGTATGCGTTCTTCTCTGTATAATTTCCAATATTTAAAGTTAATGGGGATATAATGCTCTAGAAAGTCATTCAAAGCAACTTCAATATTATTTATCTCAAAAATCTTTTTAAAAGTTAGTGCAGAATTTTTTTCAAAATTCCAAAGGGTATGATCTAAATCAAAAAAAACATCGGTAATACTGTTACGCTTTTTCATCCACAGAAGCCAAAATAATATTAAACAGTTCTTTAAATCCCTTCCATCTTTCCGTACTAGAAAATGTGTAGTTGTGAAATACTGGTACAAACTCTCCATTTACCTGCTTTACTTGGTTTATAATGAAACCTAACTCCTTCTTTTTATCTAATAATGACAGTGTTTTCAACAGCGTAAAATCCATGAGATGGAACGGACATATTCTTAATGGTGTTTGCACTTCATAATCTAAATCATAAAATAAAAATGGTGTACAAGTACCTGCCCTAAACCCTATTTGGTCGGTGTACCCCATTGTGTAATCTTGGTTTACTTCTAACTGCACTAGGTTTCTGTAAGACTCTGGTAAGTTTAATTTAGAAAACGAAAACCGAGATTCCCTTAAATCTATATTTAAAACCTCTTCCATTTGCCGCTTTTCCTGTTTTAACATTTCAATATTATTTACCGAAAAATACGAAGCCTTTAATCCCACCTTACAATAATCGGCAACATGTTTTATGAGAGACACATACTTACGTTTGTTAATATTGATACCCTTATCAAAGGTTGAGTAAGACCCAATAAAAAAGAACACTAAAAATTTAAATTGGGTTTGTTTTTGTTTATTTATGATGTATTTAAATGTATCAAACGGATCATGCTTTAGCCCAAAAAGCACTGCATATCTTACATATAAATCCTTAAATCTAAATCTAAAAAAATCCTTTACTGTACCTCCCAAAGTTCTCATAACCCCTTTTAACTTATAGTTATATGGACTAGGGACGTCTATGATTGGTTTTATACGATATGTCCTTTCTGGAAATTTAAAACTTGGAAACTGCTCTTGTAGTGCAGCCTTGAATTTATATGCCCAAACATCTACAACGGGTTGCTGCAAAAACTCATACTTATATCCTAAACTTTCTGTTGCTAAAAACCTACCATACTGGTCTTTTCTGTGGGGTAAATACTCCTCATAACGAGAAAGCATGTAAAAGGATGCAGCGAAAATATCAAATGGTAATGCACTTTTATCGCCATTAAAGAAGAAGCATTTTGTGTTTTCCCATTTTTGAACGTTAATATCTATATCCGATAGTCCTTGCTCAAACAAAATTTCATTACTTTTTATAAAAAACTCACTTCCTAATTGCTGTTTCGTGTACGACATTTTTAAACTATCATGGGCAATAAACTCTTCTATTCTAGTAGTAAAGTCTACTTTAACACCCAATACACGTGTACAAATGTGCTTAAATACATATTTTAATCGTGGCGATATTTTATGGGTATAAACGAGTAACATTAAAGTGTCATCAGTAAGAGTTCTTATAAAATATTTTTATCTGCAAAACTAAAATATGCTTTTTCAGTGATTATCAAATGGTCTAAAACGCGTATATCTAAATCTAGGGCTGCAGACTTTAATTTTTGTGTAATCTTCTTGTCGGCTTCACTAGGTTTTAATGTTCCTGAAGGATGATTATGGGATAATATTAACCCTGTAGCTCCTACTTCTAATGCGTTTTTCATTACCAAGCGCACATCAACTAAAGTACCTGTTATACCACCTTTGCTTATTTGATTTTTTTGAATGACTTTGTTAGAATTGTTCAAATAAATAACCCAAAACTCTTCATGCTCCAACTCTCCAATTATGGGCTGCATCAATTCAAAAACAGATGTACTTGATGTGATTTTTTTCTTTTCTAAAGCTTCCTCTCCTCTTCGTCGTCTTCCCAACTCTAAGGCAGCTGCAATCGTAACAGCTTTAGCCTCTCCAATGCCTTTAAATTGCATAAGTTGTTTTACGGTAAGCCTCCCCAATGCACTTAAATTATTATTAACACTTGCCAAAATACGTTTGCATAGCGCAACGGCACTTTCGTCTTTATTACCTGAACCTATTAAAATGGCTACTAATTCTGCATCACTTAAAGCTAACTTTCCTTTTTGTGATAATTTTTCTCGAGGTTGATCGTCCTGATTCCAATCTTTAATTGGAAAAGATGTAGGTTTTTCTTGCATTGGTTAAAGCTACATTTTTTTTAATTTAATTTCTATTAAAAATGTAGAATTAAATTATCCTATATTCTTTTTAAAGTTTGTTTTACTGTAGGATTGTAGCGTTTTATATAACTTCTCTGGATTAAAGGGCTTACTCATAAAGCCACTCATACCGTAGCGTTGTGTTTTTTCTTTAATATCAGTTTGCGCAAAGGCAGTTAAAGCTATTATTGGCACATTGGCTTTAACGGTATCTTCCATATTTCTAATGATTCGGGTTGTTTTGTAGCCATCTAAAATGGGCATTTGTAAATCCATAAGTACCAAATCAAAATTAAAATCGGGGGCTTTAAAATAATCCAGTACTTGTTCTCCATGTTCTGCTATAACATAATTTACTTGCCATTTTAAGAAAAAACGTTTTAAAATTAGTACGTTCATCTTATTATCTTCAGCAACTAACACATTAACATCTAATGGTTTGTAAACAGGCTGCATCTTAATCATGTCTGGTTCAAATGTATTTAACCTATTACTTACCCTATATGATACTTGAAAAGAGAATGTAGAGCCTTTACCTTCTTCACTTTCAACAATTAAGTCACTGTTTTGCAGCTCTAATAACTTCTTACTAATTGATAATCCAAGTCCTGTACCTCCGTATTTTATTGACGTATCAGTAGTGGCTTGCATAAAACTTTCAAATATAGATTCTTGCCTATCTTTTGAGATACCAATTCCTGTATCTTTTACTTTAAACTCCAATAGCACCTTGTTGCGAATTATACCAAGGTTTTTAACACTTAATATAATACTTCCTTTTTCTGTAAACTTTAATGAATTGCTTAAAAGGTTTTTTATAACCTGGGTTAGTTTTAATTTATCACCTATAATATTGTTGGGAATATCGTTAGCCTTTACAACGTTAAATACTATGCCTTTTTTCTCGGTGCGTAAACCAAAATGTGACTTTAAATTCTCAAGCAAGTAACTTAAACTAAAATCTTTTTCAACAAGTTTTAGCTTTCCAGACTTTATTTTGTTAAAATCCAACAAATCATTAATTAAACCCAGTAAATGCTCTCCTGAATATTTTAATGCCTTAAGATGATCTGCTTGCTCTGGCAAATAATCTTCCATTAAAAGAATGTTAGCTAAACCTGTTACAGCATTTAAAGGTGTTCTTATTTCATGAGACATTGTAGATAGGAATTCATCCTTAGATTTACTTGCCTTTTGTAATTCAATTTGGGTTTCCTTTAAATTTGTAATATCTGTTATGGTTCCTATGAATCCTATGGTGGTGTTATTCTCGTCATTTAACGCTTTAGACTTTAATTCAAACCATCTTAAATCATCTTTATTTTTATGATGAAAAATAAACTTAATGTATTTATTTTCTCTTGAAAAAAGCTTATCAACTTTAACACTACTCTCTATGTGCTCTTTTATCAAGAAATCTTTATAATTTTTACCTATGGATTCCTCGATACTATAGCCTGAATATACAGCCCAAGCGTTATTTAAAAATGTAAAATTACCATCTACATCTGTTTCGAAAATGATACCACCAATGTTATTGACCAAGTTTTTTAGTCTACTCTTGGTATGATCCCTTTCTCTAATCAATTTCTGATTAAGTGTGTATAATTCTTTAGAACTTAACTCTAATATGTTTTCTATATGAAGTATATCCTTATCAAAACTCCTGTAGGAATCATTCACAACATTAAGAAACTCGGTAAACTTAGGATTCTCCAATAATTCCTTATCTACCCGTTTAAGCTGGCGTCTTAATAATCTATGATGCTCTTTATTTAACATTCTGCCAGGGTTGTTATGGTCATTGTTTGGTTATGGAGTTCGCAGGGGGAAAATTCGCCAAATGGGGCAATTTCCCCATAGGAATAAAACCCTGTAATGTTTGGGTTTTCTCCAACTACATCCCTTACTACCTCTATTTCTTCTTCTACAAGTTGTTTTAGTACCAACCTTCTTCCTACACAACTAATTAAAATTGCTAATTCAGAGTCTTCCTTAAGTTCTTTATTGGCAAGAATTGCGGAATCTTCTGCTCCCAAAATAAGCCTATCAATATTGGCTTTCATGAGTCTAACATACGACCCTTCTGGAATATTTCCTGCAAAGGTTAAACTTTGGTCTTCTTCAGATACGGCCAAAATTGTTCTTACAACCGGAGCATTCGTTTCTGTTGTCCTTAAACTTAAGGGAAACAACAAACCTGAACTTGGAAGATTATTAGCCTCATTACCTAGGAATGACTTATAAATTTCTAAAGCTGGTTTACCATCTAGTTCGTAGAGCACATTTTTATCAGACTTTGTTACCAAACGTTCAATTCCAAAACTATCCCAACCTCCTTTAGAGCTACATCCTACTTTTAAGCTATCTCCGTAAAAACCTAGACCAATTATAGTTTTGTCTACCGCTTTTGCCCCATCAACTACAAAAGTTTTATTAAAACTTGCGCCATCGGCTGCAAGACCACCGGTAATAGTTACTTTTGGTGCTTTACTTTTTAACCCGGTAACCAATTCGGCACCATTTACATTTAAGCCATCACTTAAAACTAAAACATGACTTAAATCTTTAGCCAATAAATCTTTGGCTATATCTGCTCCTGCTTTTTCGCTACAGTTTTTATCCTCAATTTTAAATGCAACTTTTTTTAACGTTGTTTTTTCTAATTCAATTGCGGTTAAAGAAATTGTGTTGTCCTTTACTGTAACATCACTTATTTCCCCTGCTGTAGAACATCCAGTAATAATGGCTTCAGGAAATTTTAAGCTCAATGCTTTTAAAACTTTATCTCGTTGATTAAACTCTGGAGATATAAATAGCAGAAATAAATTGGCATTTATGCATATATCTTCAATACGCGTGTGCCAATTATCTTCGGTTAAAGATAACTGATTCGTTTTCATGGGTTGGCATTTATATTGTAAATATATGTATTTTATCGTGTTTTTCAAACGTTTTGTCGTATTTTTAAGAATTTAACTTTTATTTCAATAAGAAAAAACAACATGTTTTTAAGTTTTTATTACTAAATTACAGTTCGTTTATACATTAAAATTTTTAATGTTTTATTTTGAAAAAGTTAATCCCTATCCCCATAAATTTGATGTAAAAAAAGTGTACTTTTAATTAACTTTTCAACAAATACCCATGCATATACAATCCACTAACATAGCAGAGCCTCGTACTATTTTATGGCAAAATCAAGACATTACTACTGGTATTTTTAAAACCCCTACATCAAAGCCTATTTTTTTAGGGAAAGAAGGTGTTAAGGAGGATTATGTTGCCGACACCAGAGTGCATGGTGGGTATTATAAAGCATGTTATTTATTTTCCGCAGACCATTATCCGTATTGGAAAAAACTATATCCTAATCTTGAATGGAAATGGGGTATGTTTGGAGAAAACCTCACTGTTAATGGCTTAAATGAAATGCAAATTATGGTAGGCGACATATATAAAATTGGCAATGCTCTAGTACAAGTTACCCAACCTAGGGAGCCCTGTTTTAAGTTTGGGGTAAAATTCGGTACGCAAAAGGTTTTAAAACAATTTATAGCACATGGTTTTCCTGGTACTTATGTATGTATTTTAGAAGAAGGAGTAGTAGCTACAAACGATACCATAACGCTTATAAGTCGTCCTGAAAAAAGCTTAAGCGTAGCAGAGCTATATAGCTTGCTGTTTTCCAAAGACAAAAATCAAGAGTTCCTAAAAATCGCAGTAGACTTAGATGTTTTACCAGAACGAAAACGAAAGCAATTAGAAAAATTTATTGTTTGATGTATCTCTTTAAGATATTTAATAATAAATATAACTTTACGCCGTTTGCATTCAAGTAATTATTAGCTTAAAATGTCATTATGACCAAAACGTTACTTGTCTTTTTTCTCTTAACAAATATTACCCTAGTGGCTCAAACCACAGGAAAAGAAGTTACTGCTAAAAAGGGAGATGGCATTTATACTTTATTAAGGAAAAATGGCTTAGAACCTACTACATATTTTAAAGCATTTATAGCGCTTAATAAAGACAGATTAAAAAATAATGAATTGTTAATTGGCAAAACTTATGTATTACCAATTGTTAAACAGGACACTATTGTTATTCCTAAAGATATTACAACAAAGGACAGTGTTCCATTAGCTTCTATAGCAAAGCTTAAAGATACAATTACCGTTACTAAAAGTAAGACCGTTACCAATACCCTTTTTGGCAAAAAGCACGAGGTATTCCCAAGAGAAAGCAAAACACTAAAAGGCGCCGTATATTATTTAATTTCTGGTCATGGTGGACCAGACCCCGGTGCTATTGAAACTTATAACGGCAAATTAATTGCTGAAGATGAATATGCTTATGATGTTACCTTAAGACTTGCTAGAAAGCTTCTCGCTAATGGCGCTAAGGTTTACATTATTATTAAAGATAAAAACGATGGTATTAGAGACAAACGCGTTTTAGAGGTAGATTATGATGAAGTGTGTTATCCCAATAATCAAATTTCGTTAAGTCAAAAACTACGACTTTATGAACGTACCAAAGCAGTAAATAAACTATACCTAAAGCATAAAGGTGCCTACCAAAGATTAATTGTTACACATGTTGATAGCAGAAGCAAGGGTAAAAATATTGATGTATTCTTTTACCATCATCACAAAAGTAAAAGTGGTAAAACATTGGCCTTAAATATTCATAATACATTCAAAAAGAAGTACGCTAAACACCAACCTAATCGCATCTATTCTGGGACTGTAAGTTCAAGAAAACTGTATGTCATAAAAAACACCTTACCCGCTATGGTATATATTGAGTTAGGCAATATTAAAAACAAAAAAGACCAAAAACGTATTCTTAATTATAATAATAGAGAGGCTATGGCTAAGTGGATTTATGAGGGGCTTTTGATGGATTTTGGGAGTACATAAAACCTTGACTTTGTAAAAATTTTCAACTACCTTCGTTTACCGGCGGATATAAGCCATTAATAACGGCACATATCCGTGAACACGTTGTGTGTAATACTGACCTAAGGCAAGACAACAACCTAAAAGAAAATTTTAATTAAAAACCACAATATGAAAAAATATGTCATTCTAGCATTAAGCCTATTTATTTTCTTTAGTTGCAAAAAAACTGACAAAGAAATTCTGAATGAAACGATTTTTCTACTTACTTCTTTAAAGAATATAGAATATGATGTAATTAGTGAAAATGTTAACAAATCATATAATCAAAATAGAAAAGATAGTGCCACTTGTTATTTTGACTTCTCTAGTAAAGACACTCTAATCGGTGCTAAATATCATTTCATATCAAATCATGGAGAAAAAGTTTTTAATGGAAAGCTAGAGTTTAGCAGTCAACCTAAAGAAGAAGTTTTGTTGTATAATGAGAAGCCCATAAAAAGACAAGTAATCAGCTCGATTTTTATGCAAAATTCGTTTTTCACCCTTCGTAAAATACTTCCGGAAATTGTTACGGATTCTACAGTTAGTATAATACAAACAAAAGATACTATACTTGAAAATAGGGAATGTTATAAGTTCAATATATACATGAAAGGAAAATTCATTGGTCTTGGAGGAGAGATTACAACAATACAAGAAAAAGTAACTAGGCCTATAAATTATGTCTTATTTATATCAAAAGAGGATTATCTACCTATTCGCTTTGGAAACATACAGCCTGAAAATAATGGTCATAATTATTCAACATTTTCAAATTATAAAACGCCCAATACTAAAAATGATTCGATTTGGAATTATTCTAGATTTCCAAAAGGGTATTTAAGGTCTACATATAAAGATTATTTTGATGGACTAAAAAAGAAAAATAAAAACTGGATTGGCACAAAAGCACCTGATTGGGAATTATCCGACTTGAAAGATAGCCCCGTCAAGCTTTCAGACAAAGATAAGAATCTGGTTTTACTTGAATTTTGGTTTCCTTACTGTGGAGGTTGTGTTCAAGCAACTCCTGTTTTAAATGAAATTCAAAAAAAATATAAAGACAAAGGGCTATCAATTTATGGTATTGAATTTACTAATACACCAACTAAAGCTTTAATAGAATATTCGGAGAAACAAAATGTAGAAATACCTACATTATATAACGGGAAAGATATTTCCAAAAACTATGGGGTTTACGCTGCGCCTACATTCTTTTTAATTGATAAAAAAGGAAAAATAATTTATACAAGTGTCGGACTTAATAAAGATAAACTCATTGAACAAATTGAGAATAATATCTAAAAAACACTACACACAACAAAGAAGTATAAATTTTATTGCTAGCTTTTAGATTACTTGCGAAAACCCTCGCGGACTTCTAATCAGTAATAATTTGCTTATTTTTAGCTTGAAAACACGCAACAAAATTTATACAGAGCCGGTAAACGAAATTAACCAAAATAAATTCACTACCCCCAAAAAATCAAGGTGCTTGTCTTTCCGCACTTGATGCGGAATCCACAACAAAAGCACAAATTATGAGATACTGAACTTGATTCAGGATAAAAGCTATTCTATCAATTCCTTAACCTCCTCAAAATCCAAACCTCCATAATTACCAGAGCTCATTAGCAATAACGCTTTATCATCAAAGTTTTGTGAGAACAAAAAGTTTTTAAAATCGTCTGGATGGGTATAAATAATTAAATCGTCTCGTTGAAAAGCTTTAGCAATTTGCTCATGTGTGACTTCTTCCAATTTCTTTATTTCTACAGCATGTGGGGAATAAAACACAACAGCAACATCTGCTGTATCTAGTGCACCTTTGTATTCTTTTAAAAATTCAGCATTTAAACTGCTGTAGGTGTGTAATTCTAGGCAAGCTACCAAAGTTCGGTTTTGGTATTGTTCTTTTACGGCTTTTGTAGTAGCTTCTACTTTACTTGGAGAATGCGCAAAATCTTTATAAGCCACACTCTTTGGGCTTTCTGCTATTTTTTCAAGGCGTTTACTTGCACCTTTAAAAGTTGATATAGCTTCGTAGAAATCATCTTCATCTATACCCATGTGTTGGCAAATCCATTTGGCTCCAGCCAAATTGTTAAGGTTGTGCTTACCAAATACTTCAATGGGCAAATTGCCTTCTGGAGTTTCTAGGAGTGTTTGTCCATTTTCAACGGTATATGCGGGGGTTTGGTATGGTAATTTCCTAATGGTGTTCTCGCTAGCCTCCACTACATGTTTTACCTCAGGATCTTCTTCGTTATAATTTATACTACCTCCAGACACTATAGAATCCACAAAAATGCTAAACTGCTCTACGTAATTTTCGTAAGTTGGAAACACATTAATATGATCCCAAGCTATACCACTTAGCAACGCAATATTTGGTTTGTATAAATGAAATTTTGGACGTCTATCAATGGGAGAACTTAAATATTCATCGCCTTCTAAAACTATAAAATCGTTATCCTCGGTAAGTTTTACCATGACATCAAACCCTTCCAACTGGGCTCCTACCATATAATCTACATCCCTGTCATGATAATGCATTACATGTAAAATCATAGAAGTAATAGTAGTTTTTCCGTGGCTTCCACCAATTACTACTCGGGTTTTATGTTTAGATTGTTCGTATAAAAACTCTGGATAGCTGTAAATTTTCACACCTAATTCTTGAGCCTTTAATAGTTCTGGATTGTCTTCTTTAGCATGCATCCCTAAAACTATGGCGTCTAAATCTGACGTGATTTTTTCAGGATACCAACCAAAAGTTTTTGGCAGTAAGCCTTTTGCTTCTAACCTAGATTTCGAGGGTTCAAAAATTGTATCGTCGCTTCCTGTAACGTTATATCCTTTGTTATGCAAGGCTAGGGCTAGGTTGTGCATTGCAGCACCGCCAATGGCTATAAAATGTACGTTCATGTAACAAATATCAAACTATCAGTTTAAAGTTCAAAAAGTTTAATGTATAAAAGTTGATATTCCACATGAAAAGATGGATGTTCCTTTCTGCATTAGGGATTGCAGCGGCATCCTTTTTTTATTTATTAATAAGACTGACTTTTAATTTTACACTGTAAATATTTATGGATTCCTGCCTTACTGAAACAAGTTCAGCACATGTCGCAGGAATGACAAAACAAAAGATCTGCACAAAAGCTAAAGTTGTAATATCTTTTCTTTTTGCGTTTTAAATGGCTTTATTTTGGGGAGCTCGGATAACGCAAAATCTATGTGTTCCAATGCTTTCGCTTTGTTTTCTTTGTATGTATAAATTTGAGCCAAACGGTAGTGCGCCCATGCCTTTGGCACACCATCTTTAGCTGAATAATTGCTTAAATACGTATTTAAGCATTTTTCCCCTTTTTCTAACTGAATATTATATTCTGCCGCTACCTTTCCTATTTGGTAGTGCAATGCATTTCTTTGGTGTTTTTTTTGGGCTTCTTCTATGTTTTTTATGGCATTTTCTGGTTGACTTTTGTTTTCGTAAAATTCGGTAAGCTTATTAAAACACGTTAAGGAACCACCTTCTTCAATAGCCTTTTTATAATACGTTTCAGCTAATTCTGGAGCATCATCATATTCGTATATGTAGCCCTTAGCTAAATAGCCATCTACTGTGGATAACTGCTCTAATTCCTCTGCGTATTTTAAGGATTTGCTTTTACTTCCTCCAAAAATTCCAGGCAATTGCATATACAATTCCACCAGAGCCCAACGGACATCAATATGGTTTTTATCAAGCTCTGCTGCTTTTAAAAACGATGATTTTATATCTCCAATAAGACCAATGGCCTTAAACTTATTCTGTAAGGCTTTCATACCTAAAACACCTCCATATTTGTAGTGGTAGTTAGCTACATTAGGGTTGGCGTCCACTAACTTTTTATAGATATCTATAGCGTCATCCCATTTTTCTTGGTGTCCGTAAGCATCGCCTAAAAGCTCTAAAGCCTTTAAATGCTGTGGATGCTCTTCTAGGTATAACAATACGGTAGTCTCTGCAGATTTAAAGTTCTTTTGCCCTATATGTTGCTCTACCTCTTCAAGTGATTCCTGAGAAACAGCAATAAACGGCAATAGAAAAAGGAATAAGAGGTATTTCATGGTTTTGAGGTACATTATCGCAAAAATAAATGTTTTAAGTGATTTTAGTTTCCGATTAAGATAATCTTAAGATTTAGTATTTCGTTAATACGTTTTAAGTTCGTTTTACTCATAAAATGATTAACTTCCCTCATCGAACGAAAGTTTTTACGTATTTATTATTTTTTGGAATAGCTTTTGAACGTAAGTTAGATATAAAATGAAATTAAAATGAATTTAGCACTAGCGAAACAAACCATAGTACTCCTTATGATTTTACTATTTTCAAACCTATCCCAAGCGCAGCACAACAACTACGAGCACTTATGGGAGACTGTTGAAAAGTTTGAAAAAGAAGGATTACCAAAATCTGCATTAAAGAAAGTAGAAGCTATCGCATTAAAAGCTAAAAAAGAGAGCAACCACCCCCAAATTATAAAAACTATGCTATTTAAGAGTAAATATGCCTTGGTTTTGGAGGAAGATGCACAACTTAACATCATCAATAATTTTAAAGCTGAAATTGCTAAAAGCGAATTCCCTACAAAAAATATCCTAGAAAGCTTTTTGGCTAATTTATACTGGCAGTATTTTCAACAAAATAGATGGAAGTTTTACAATCGTACCAAAACTGCTGACAAAGTTGACATAAAGGATTTTAGAACTTGGGATTTGCAAACCTTATTTAATGAAGTACATATACATTTTCAAAACGCTTTAAACAATGCATTATTGCTACAAATGGAGCCTATTAGTAAATACAGTGTACTTTTAAATGAACAAGAGAATTCTAAACAATTTAGGCCTACTCTTTTTGATGTACTTGCGCACGATGCATTAGATTTTTATAAAACCAATGAAACTCACATTACCAAACCTGCATATAAGTTCGAAATTGATAAACCTGAATATTTAGCCGACGCTAAAACGTTTTCCGTCTTAAATATTGACACCAAAGACACTACCTCGTTACAATTACATGCTTTAAAGATCTATAAAGCTTTAACACGTTTTCATTTAAAAGATGAAGCGCCATTAGCTTTGGTGGATGTAAATATTGAGCGATTAAAATTTGTAAACCAACATGCCACATTTACTGATAAAGACAGTATTTTTTTAGCCACTTTAGAAGCTGAAAAGAAAGGTTTACAAGAACATGAAGTTTCAGGTCTATATGATTTTGAAACCGCTCTATCTTATTTCGAAAAAAGCAAAGACTACATACCCAAAAAACAAGAAACGTACCGTTGGAAAGCTAAAGAAGCATTTGATATTTGCGATACGGTTATCGCTAAGTTTCCTGAGAGTCGTGCAGCTGAAAAATGTAGCGTTTTAAAGTCTCAAATTTGTCACGAATCACTTCAAATTACAGCAGAAGCATTTTTACCAATAGAACAGTATTCACGTGTTTTAGTGCGTTACAAAAATTTAGAAGCCGTTACTTTTAAAGCTTATCAACTCTCTGAAAAACAAATTAAAGCCTTCAATAAAATATATAAACGGGACGAACAGTGGGCATTCATTAAAAAATTAAAACTAGCAACCTCATGGGAAAGCAACCTAAAAAACGAAGGCGATTATCAAACCCATACTGCTGAAGTTACAGTGCCAAAACTCACTAATGGCAGGTATTTAATTATAGCAACAACCCATGCCAACAACGAACATAATTTTGCTTTTACCCAATTACAGGTTACTGATATGGCACTCGTTGAAAGCGACACGGAAGACCATAAACTATTTCAAATTATAGATAGAAATAATGGGAGTCCTATTGTTGGTGCTAAAGTTGAAATGTCGTATTACAAATCAAACAACAGAAATGCCCAATTTGCAAATTACGTTACAGACCAACTTGGGCAAATACAATTAAAAAAGTTAGGTAGCGGTTGGTACAGAAATATAAATCTTAAAATAAAACACGGAAACGAGCTAGCCTATTTTGGAGATTATTATTTAAATCAACGGTATAAAAGCCCAAAACGAAAAACCCAATACAATGCTTTTTTATTTACTGATAGAAGTATCTACAGACCAGGGCAAACACTTTACTTTAAAGGTATAGCCATAAAAGCCGAAGAAGGTAAATCTAAAGTATTGGCAAAAGAACCCCTGAGCGTAGCTTTGTTCAATGTAAACGGAGAAAACCTTAAGACACTAGAATTGGTTACAAACGATTTTGGTTCCGTTTCAGGGGAATTTATTTTACCAAATACAGGCCTAAACGGCAACTATTTTTTACAGCTAAATTCTCAGAACAACACTAGATTAAATTCCAGACAGTATTTTTCAGTTGAAGAATACAAACGCCCAAAATTTGAAACCAATTTTAATCCCGTTACCGAAACCTATAAGGTTAACGATTCGGTTACTATAAAAGGAAACGCTTTAGCTTTTTCTGGCACTAACATTACCGATGCCAAGGTGGTATATCGTGTACATAGAAAGGTAGAGTATCCACGATGGTACTTTTGGTATCGCCCCTATTTGACAACGGAACCTCAAGAAGTTACGCATGGTGAAACCTTAACAGATAATTCTGGAGATTTTAGCATCACATTTAAGGCAATACCCGATAAAAGTGTCGATAAAAACAAACTTCCTATTTTTAAATATGAAGTTACCGCCGATGTTACTGATATAAATGGAGAAACCAGAAGTGCTACAACCACCGTAAATGTTGGTTACCATGCCTTAATTGCAAACATAACTATTGCAGACCGTTTAGATAAAAAGCAGAAAGACCATAAAATTACTATAGACTCTAAAAACTTAAATGGCGAGTATGCCCCTGCAAAAGGTATTATAAAAATACATAAGTTAATACCGCCCAAACTTACTTTAAGACCCAGACCTTGGCCAGCTCCTGATTATCAGGAATTATCTAAAGACAAGTTTAAAATACTGTTCCCTCATGAGGCGTATAATAATGAAGATGACCCTACGAATTGGGAAAAAGGTGCTATAGTTTTTGAAACTAAGTTTGATACTGAAGTCTCTAAAAACATTGCTTTAGGAAGACTTAAAAAATGGGCTTCTGGAACATATGCAATTACTTTAGAAAGTAAGGATAATTTTGGACAACTAGTAAAGGATGAAATAAGAACTACGCTATACAGCGACAAAGATAAAACCTTAACAGACCAACAGTTATTTTCCATATCAACAGACAAACCGTCTTATAACGCAGGAGATGTAGCTTTAATAACCATTGGTTCTACCGCTAAAAACTTAGTAGTAACAGTTATGATAGAGAAAGACAACACTATCATAAAAAAAGAAACCATCACATTAAACAACAATAAAAGAGTGATTAGTGTTCCAGTTACTGCAAATGACTTAGGTGGATTTGCCGTTAATTATAGTTTTGCGGCATTTAATAGTTTTCATGCAGACACTAAAATTATTGCGGTACCCTATCCAAAAACTGATTTAGAAATTGAAACACTAACCTTTAGGGATAAACTACAACCCGGAACCGATGAAACTTGGCAATTTAAAATTAAAGGTCCTAAAGGCGATAAAGTGAGTGCTGAATTACTGGCGAGTATGTATGATGCGTCTTTAGACCAATTTAAATCACACCAATGGGATTTTAATCCTATTCAACATCATAGTTATTACAGCAATTTAAACATGGATGCCTACTCAAGCTTTGGAACGGAACATTTTAGAGTCTACCAAGAGCGGTTTTCACATCGTCTTAAACCGCAAGGCTATGATAAGTTGAATTGGTTTGGATTTAGGTTTGGTAATACGTCAAGGTTTAAACGGGAGAATAAAATCCAAGGCTTATTAAATGCAATACCTAGCGTTCAGGCAAATCATGAAGTTGAAGAATCTATACAATATGAAATTGCCGATGAAGAAGCTGGATATTTTGTAAAAGAAGCAAAATACACAAGAGTAGATACAATAGATAATCCGGAATACTATATCAAACTAGAAAAAGCTAAAATAGTTAAAGGTAGAGAGAGAAATTTCAAAAACATAAAAATTCGCAAAAACTTGCAAGAAACTGCCTTTTTCTTCCCGCAATTACAAACAGATGAAAATGGTAACATAAGCTTTAGTTTTACAACACCAGAGGCGTTAACCCAATGGAAATTACAATTGTTAGCACACACTAAATCTTTAGAAAGTGCAACAACAACTTTAACTGCCGTAACTCAAAAAGAACTCATGGTAATTCCCAATGCACCGCGTTTTTTACGTGAGGGCGATAACATTACCATAAGTAGTAAAATTTCAAACTTAACAGATAAGTCTTTAAGTGGTCAGGCCAAATTAATATTAACTGATGCTATTTCTGGAGAAAATATTAGTCACAAGTTGCTCAGTTCCTCACCTTCTGGCGAGTTAGAAGGGGCTTCTTTTTCGGTTGATGCAAAAAGTAACACCCAAGTATCTTGGAATTTATCAATCCCAGATGATGTACAAGCCATTCAATATAAAATTCTAGCAACTACTGGAGATTTTAGCGATGGCGAACAAAATGCATTACCCGTTTTAAGCAATAGAATGTTAGTTACCGAAACCTTACCAATGTGGGTAAAGAGTAACGAAACACGAAGTTTTAGCTTAGATAAACTAAAAACCAACACCTCAACTACACTAAAACATCATAAGCTAACCTTAGAAATGACCTCTAATCCTGCATGGTACGCGGTTCAAGCCCTACCATACTTAATGGAATATCCTTACGAGTGTAATGAGCAAACATTTTCTAGATATTATGCCAATGCTTTAGCAAGCCATATTGCAAACTCTAACCCTAGAATTCAAGAAGTATTCAATCAATGGGCATCTCAAGATGCTCTTATTTCAAACCTTGAAAAAAATCAAGAGTTAAAATCCATTTTAATACAAGAAACACCGTGGCTGCGTGATGCACAAAGTGAAGCTGAACAGAAAAAACGTATTGCTTTATTATTTGATTTGAATAAGATGAATAATGAGTTGCAATCTGCCATTAACAAACTAAAATCTAACCAAATGGCTTCAGGTGGTTGGTCTTGGTTTAAAGGTGGCTACGAAAACCGATACATTACACAACACATTATTGCTGGATTTGGGCACCTCAATAAACTTGATGTTACCCATAATGATGAAATATCGTCTATGATTTCAAAAGCTATTACCTACTTAGACGCTCAATTTATAAAGGGGTATAAAGACATTAGAAAATACAATGCTAAAGTAGATTTAAATAAAGATCATTTAAATTATACGCAATTGCATTACCTCTACATGCGTAGCTTCTTTCCTGAAATAGAAACATCAAAAGAAGTTGAAAAAATTATGACGTATTACCAAACGCAAATTCAGAAATATTGGCTGAAACGTTCGCTATATGCTAAAGGCATGATGGCTTTGATTTCTCATAGAAATAATGATAATAGTACAACTGCTAAAATTTTGAATTCACTGCAAGAAACAAGTATCACTTCTGATGAATTAGGTATGTATTGGAAAACCAACACCAACTCTTGGTATTGGCACCAAGCTCCTATTGAAACTCAAGCATTGATGATTGAAACGTTTTCAGAAGCTGGTAATACCATTCAACCTGAATCTGAAAACACCAAAACTATTGACAACCTTAAAATCTGGTTACTTAAAAACAAACAAACTAACAGGTGGAAAACCACAAAGGCTACTACTGAAGCTGTTTATGCCTTATTACTTCAAGGAAGCGATTGGTTATCAGTTATAGATATGGTTGATGTGGTGTTAGGCGGACAAAGTATAGAACTCTCAAAACTTGAAGATGTTGCTGTAGAAGCAGGGACTGGTTATTTTAAAACCTCTTGGAATTCCTCTGAAATTAAACCAAAAATGGGAAATGTTAGTATCTCCAAAAAGGGGAAAGGCATTGCATGGGGTGCTTTATATTGGCAATATTTTGAAGATCTTGACAAGATAACCTCAGCGGAAACACCGTTACAACTAAAGAAAACATTATTCTTAAAAAAGTATACTGATACAGGCGAAGAAATTTCAGAAATTACCGCAAACTCTAATTTAAAAGTAGGCGATTTAGTTAGAGTGCGTATAGAATTAAGAAGCGACAGAAACATGGAATTCTTACACATGAAAGATATGCGAGCCTCTGGTTTAGAACCTGTTAATGTATTGTCTAAATACAAATGGCAAGATGGTTTAGGCTATTATGAAAGTACTAAAGATGCTTCTACTAACTTCTTTTTTGATTATTTACCCAAAGGCGTTTATGTATTTGAATATGATTTAAGAGTTAATAATACTGGAGACATGAGCAACGGTATTACAACTATACAAAGCATGTATGCTCCTGAATATAACAGCCACAGTGAAGGTGTTAGAATTAAAGTGAACTAAAAACTTAATTGCTCTTTAAAAATATAGGATTGTCTTCTGGAGATTTCAATTTCTTCTCCAGAATTCATTTCTACTTTTAGTTTGCCATTAAACCAAGACACTACTTTTTTAACCTCATTAATATTAATAATCTGCTGTCTGTTTGCTCTAAAAAAAACATCTTTTGGTAGCTTTTCTTCTATTTGGGTTAACGATTTATAGATTAATGGTTTATTGTCTTCAAAAAATACGCGTGTATAGTTACCAACGATTTCAAACATAGAAATATCTTGAATTTTTACTAACCAGCATTTTTCGCCATCTTTAATAAAAATCTGTTTATCTAAACTTAAAGTATTATTGCTATTCGCTTCAGGCGATAAATTATCAGTAGCTTTTTCAATAACCTTATGAATACTTTGAGTGAATCGTTTTTGATTTATAGGTTTTAACAAATAATCAAACGCATTGTATTCAAAAGATTTAATAGCATACTCATCAAATGCTGTTGTAAAGATGACAATAGGTACGTCATCTAGCATTTCCAAAAGTTGAAACCCATCTTTCTCAGGCATATTTATATCTAAAAATATTAGATTAGGTTTTGTTTCTATAATTAGCTTATAACCATCATCTACATTGGCTGCTTCTCCTAATATTTCTATTTCATTATGCGCTTTAATAAGCTCTTTTAATTCATTACGAGCTAAACGTGAATCTTCAACTATAACGGCCTTTAATTGTATCATTGCAAAGGAATTTTTACAGTGGCAACTACATTACTATTTAATTCTTCTAAGTTAAATGTAGCACGATCTCCATAGAGTAATTCTAAACGTCTCTTAATATTTTGAATACCCAATTGTGTGCCAGTTTTAGTTTGCGTTAAATGCCCCGAATTGGAAACTTCTAATTTTAATTGATTGTCTGCTACTTTTGAACTTAGACTAACTTTACCACCTTCTTTTAAATTAGAAACCCCATGTTTTATGGCATTTTCTATTAACATCTGAATAATCATTGGCGGAATTTTGATATTTAGTGACGATTCATCAATGTTCTTTATAAATTTAAGCCGATCTTCAAACTGTATTTTAGAAACCGCAATGTAATTCTCAACCATATCTAACTCATCTTCTAAAGCTATAGAATTTGAATCGCTTTTAGTTAACGAATAGCGCAATGTTTCTGATAAACTAGTAAGCAATACTCTAGCTTTATTAACATCTTCTAATATTAAACCACGAATATTATTTAAACTGTTAAACATAAAATGTGGATTAATTTGCCCTTTTAGTGTGTTAAGTTGAGATTCTCTTAAATTACTCTCTAGTTGTATTTGTTTTAACTGAACTGATTTTAATTGATGATATATTTTAATGGTTAAAAACACAAAAAACCACACAAAAAATAGCGTCATAAAATAAAACAAATTATATATTTTACCTTTAAATGTAACAGAAGTATTAGTACCTCTGATGTGGAAAGCAGCAGTATCCAAAATTGGCCAGATTATTAAAGAATATAATAACTGTACTCCAACAAAAACAATAATAAGCTTCCAAATATTCTGTTTTAAATTAGTAATATTCAACTTGTAATCAATGAATAATGATATGATATAACTACATAAAAAAGCAAATACCCCACATAAAACACTTTCTGCCCAGAAATATAGTTTGAATTTATATTCTAATTCTTCTGATCTTATAAAAATTTTAGGTATTGCCAGTGTAGTTGTAAATAGTAAGACCCAGCCTATAAGACTAAATATAATGTAATATTTATTTAATGATAATTTCATGTATTGCTTTTATCTCATACAATTCTATAATAAGTTTCAAATAACTCAATTTATATACTTGACTAATTCATAAACCTTTCTATTATTTTCTTTTGTATTTGAGTTTTAATGTATTGTGTTCAACATAAATTCAGCTCTTATGTTTTTGTAAATCTATATAATACTAACACATTAAGTGTATAAGCATGTCTATAATATTAACTATAAAACTAATTAAAACTTTAATTAAATTAATCATAACATTATTCGTTTTTTGATTGATGATTGATGATGTAAAGGTATCTTACAAATACACTAAATAAAGTGAGATTATGATGAGTGGTAAAATGATTCTTGTAAACGGCAAAGTCTCTTGATTGTTAGGCTAAATTCGTCTTTACGACAAAACATCAAACAAAGGTTAAATTATAAAACCTTATCTTTCATATTACTAACTATAAAAAATAAGATTATGAATTCAAAAGTTTTTATGGCTCTTAGAATACTTCTTGGGGGTTTTGTTTTAGTTTTCGGATTAAACAAATTTTTACATTTTATCCCATTTGGGGAAATGTCTGCCGAGGCCGGTGCCTATTTCGCTGCACTTGCATCTGCTAAAGTTATAACGTTAGTTGGAATTGTTGAAATAGTGGCAGGATTAGCGCTTATTTTCAACAAATTTGGAGCACTACTTGCATTAATTTTAATGAGTATCTCGGTTAACGCTGTGCTGTTCCACTTAACCTTAGATCCAGCAAATAGCGCAGGTGCTATTGTACTTTTAGTTTTAAATATTATTGCACTTATTGGGTATAAAGACAAATACAAAGCCTTACTTTCCTAAGCTCTCGTTAATCCATAAAAAAGAGGCTTTATCGCCTCTTTTTTATTTTTATTAAATTTGTGATGATGAAACGCCCCAAAATAACATATCATCATCTTCTAAAAACCATGTATTTCCTTATTACATTGGTTTTTATTTCATGTGGAACCAAAAAAGCTATTGCGCCTGAACAAATAATTCCAGAAAACAACCCAAAACTATTGTTTATAAATTATTCTGTTCAAAAAACAGAAAATGGCAAACGTGTAACTTTGATAAACAAAAGAGTAACCGATGGAAAGTTAAAAAATAGTGGCCAAAAGTTTACCAAGTATCCAACTGTTGATGATTTAAAATGTTCGCAACTAGACAAAGACTCATTCGAGTTAAAAACCGTATACGTAAAAAACCCTCTAGTTAAAATAGTCGAAGCCTTAGATGACTCGTTAAGCTTTTCAGCACAGAAAATTGAACAAAACAAAACGCCACTTTCATTAAGGCTACAATTACATCCTCAAGCAGAATTTATAACTTTAAGCAATATAATTGATAGTTTACAAAATACCATTGAACTTATTAAAGTGCCACTTAAATAAAATGAAAAAATTATTTTTTTACTTAATTCTTGCACTGAGCACGACAATAAAAGCTCAAGTTTTTGATATTGAAACCATTAAAATTTCTGGCGACGATAATAAACGCATTAACTTGGTCATCTTAAGTGAGGGCTACCAAGCCAGTGAACTATCTGATTTTATTACAGATGCCACTACTTTAACTAACGAAATGTTTAGTGAATCGCCTTTTTCTGAGTATGCTGATTTTTTTAATGTATACGCTATAAAGGTACCATCAAACGAAAGTGGTGCAGACCACCCTACAGATGGAATATTTGTAGATACATATTTTAACGCTACATACGATTCTTTTGGTAGTCCCCGACTACTTTATTACGAAATAGATGGCAATAATGCCAACAATACTGAAGCAAAGATACTATCACTTTTAGCTGACAGTTTCCCAAATTACGACCAAGCACTAATTTTGGTAAATTCTCCAGAATACGGTGGTAGTGGAGGAGAATTCCCTATGGCATACAACGGGACTTGGAGTACCGAGGTAATGATGCACGAAATAGGACACTCTTTATTTGACTTAAAAGACGAGTATTACCCAGGAGACATACTTGCTGGAGAAGCCATAAATATGACGCGAGAAACAAATCCTACTCATGTAAGGTGGAAAAATTGGTTAAATATCAATAGCGTTGGTATTTATCAATACGATTGTACTACAGGCAACTGTACCGATTGGTATAAACCTCATGATAATTCCATTATGGAATTTATAGACAAACCTTTTGGTGCTGTATGTAAAGAAGGTATGGTTTTAAAAATCCATGATCTGGTATCTACAGTTGATGATTTTACTCCTAACAATTCAAGTAGTATAGAGAATCCAACTTTTCCTTTAGATTTTGAATTAACACTTATAAAACCTACTCCCAATACTTTAGAAAGTGTTTGGACTTTAAACGGAAACACCATGGCGAATAATGTAGATATGTTATCCCTTTTAGAAACTGATGTGATAGATGGAAGTAATACGTTAACAGCAGTGATTACTGATAAAAGCCCAATGCTTAGAGTAGATAGCAATGTATCCATTCACATTAGCACCGTAACTTGGACTGTAAATTACTCAGCTTTAAGTATTGAGGATATCGATGCTACTGCTAATAACTATACTATTTCTATTTACCCAAACCCAGCTAACTCGGTGCTAAATTTTAAAGTTGAAAGCAATATAGACACAACCCTTAAAGTAGTTATTACCAGTTTAGATGGCAAACAACTGGAATCTTTAACACTTACTAACTATGAACCGCATGATGTCGATATTAGTGATTTAAGTTCTGGAATTTACATTGCTCATTTTTACTCGAACAACGCACTCCTTACCAGTAGAAAAATAATTAGAAACTAGATGTTTTATTTTGAAGGTGGTATCGTAGGTCGCACTTCTATTTTACTAGGCAATGTTCTTGGATGCATTTCTAACAAATCCACCACAAGTTTACCAATATCTTCTATTTGAATTTTCCAAGCATCTTTTTCATTAGGCTCGTTATTATTAAAATGTGTTGAAACAGACCCTGGCATTATAGTACTTACTTTTACACCATGTTGCCTTAAATCTAACATTACTGCTTGGGTAAAACCCGTTACTCCAAATTTACTTGCATTATACGCTGCACCACCAGCAAAAAAATTAGTGCCCGCTAAACTAGAAATAGTAATAAAGTAACCTTTGGTTTGTTTTAAAGCCTCTACTCCTGCTTTTATAGAATAAAACACCCCAGTTAAATTTGTATCGATAACTGCATTCCAGTCTTCGACAGATAAGTTTTCAATACTTCCAAACCTACCTAAACCTGCATTGGCTATAAGTATATCTAATTGTCCAAAATGACTCATTACAGCTTCAACTGCTTTTTGTTGGCTCTCAAAATTTCTTACATCAGCTGCTATACCAATGGCTTTTGCATCTGTTGAAATAGTTCTATTTAGAGTATCTGCAGCTTCTTTTGCAGCCACTTCACTCCTACTGGTTATAGCTACATTTACACCTTTTTGCATTAATGCTTCGGCAGCACCATACCCAATACCTTTTGACCCTCCTGTAATTAAGGCGACTTTATTTTGAATCATCTCTACAATTTTTGATTTTAGTAATATATGAAGTTAATTAAATAAAGGGTATTTCTTAAATACCTTTTCTACTATTGCAGCAAATTGTTCTTCTCGCTTAATAGGTGTAGCTCTGGGGTTATAACTAGATTCGCTATTGGCTTGCCAGAATAGTTGCTTGTTTGTAGCATCTACAAAATCAAATGTGAGTTGTCTAGTCATTTTAGATTGACCTATAGGTAGTCCTATAGATATACCACCACCTACATTACCGCCACCGCCACCAACACCAACGCCTACAGTTTCTCTTTGTACGTTACGAAACTCTTCACTTTTAATGTCTATTAAAAAATCAGGGGTTTCAGAAATTGTAAATCCGCTAGCCTTAAGTTTAGCGTCTATAGCATCCAACAAGCGTTTTGTATCCAGTTCGCTTAGTCCAGTTTCCATATCCCCAAAATACTGATAGGTTTTGTATTTTGAAAAGTCTACAGCCTTATCATAATCATAATTCACGTAAATTGGTGCGCAAGATAGGGCTGTAAATACTATCATTAGCGCTAAGAGTCGTCTCATAATGCTTATTTTTGATTAAAATTAGTCAAAAATTATTCCATTTTATAACTTATAAAATAAAACTATTGAAGAAACCTTTTCGCCCAGAGCCTTAAAAATAATTACCGATTGGATTAATGAGCGGTTTTAGCAAATACACCCGCATTAGGGATTAGGTCACGCCATCGTGTGATTGAAGCTCCTCTCAGAGAGTGACTGCTTAAAGCCCGACCCTACCTAAGGAGGGTAACCTGCCTACCAGCAGGCAGGCACACTAATCATTCAAAATACCCCAAAGCTTATCTTTAAGTTCTGTAATACCTTGTTGCGCTACAGAGGAAATAAACAAATAAGGTATGGGAAGTGTGTTATCTAACTCGGTTTTAAGCTCATTTTTTAACTCGCTGTCTAGCATATCGCTTTTAGAAATAGCTATTAAGCGTTCTTTATCCAGCATTTCTGGGTTGTAACGACGTAATTCATCTAAAAGAACATCGTATTGCTTTTTAATATTATCAGCATCAGCAGGAATTAAAAACAATAGTACAGAATTACGTTCTATGTGTCGTAAAAAGTAATGTCCCAAACCTTTTCCCTCGGCAGCTCCTTCAATAATCCCTGGAATATCTGCCATTACAAAGGTTTTAAAATCTCTGTATTCTACAATACCTAAGTTAGGTTTAAGCGTAGTAAACTCGTAATCTGCAATTTTGGGTTTAGCTGAAGTGATTACTGAAAGCAATGTTGATTTTCCAGCATTTGGAAAACCTACAAGTCCTACATCTGCCAGTACCTTTAGCTCCATGGTAATATACTTTTCTTCCATGGGTAAACCAGGTTGCGCATAACGTGGCGTTTGGTTGGTGGACGATTTAAAATGCCAATTTCCTAAGCCTCCTTTTCCTCCTTCAACAATAATTTTTTCTTGTCCGTGTTCGGTAATTTCAAAGATTACGGCATTGGTTTCGGTATCCCGAACTACAGTTCCCAGAGGCACATCAATATAGGCGTCTTCGCCATCTGCTCCTGTACTTCTACTTTTGCTACCATGCTCGCCATGACCTGCGCGAATATGCTTTTTAAACTTTAAGTGATGTAGCGTCCAAAGGTTAGAATTTCCTCTAATGACTACGTGTCCTCCGCGTCCACCATCGCCTCCATCTGGCCCACCTTTAGTAATGTATTTCTCGCGATGTAAATGTGCAGAGCCTTGACCTCCTTTGCCTGAGGCCACATACATTTTCACATAATCTACAAAATTACCTTCTGTCATGACTTCTGCTATTTCCGCAAAAGCGGGAATATATTTAATTAAAAGTAAATGATTTTATGTGGATTCCCAACTACACAGGAATGACAAACAAACTTAAAGTTTATCTATAACCGCACTTAAACGTTCTGTAATCTCTTCTATACTGCCTACACCGTCAACGGCTATAAACTTATCTTGATCGGTATAATAATCTGCCACGATTGCAGTTTCATCGTAATACACCTTGAGACGGTTTCTAATAACGCCTTCATCGGCATCATCTGCTCTTCCACTAGTTTTTCCTCTTTCCAACAAACGCTTTACCAAAACCTCATCTTCTACTTCTAGTGCAATCATAGCATTAATTTGAGAGTCCTTGCTATCCATTAATTCATCCAAAGCTTTGGCTTGTGCCGTTGTTCTAGGAAAACCATCAAAAAGAAATCCATTGGCATCTGCATTTTTCTCTACTTCGGCATTTAGCATATCTATAGTAACTTGGTCTGGTACCAGTGCACCTTTGTCTATATAAGATTTGGCAAGCATCCCTAGAGCTGTTTCATTTTTAATATTGTACCTAAAAACATCTCCAGTAGAAATGTGTACTAGATTATATTTCTCTTTTAAAAAATTAGCTTGTGTGCCTTTACCTGCTCCCGGAGGGCCAAATAGTACTAAGTTGGTCATGTGTTGTGTTTCTTTAATTTGGTAAACTTCTGGTAAATCCCTACCAAGATTATCATAGTCTAAACCGTAACCTACAATAAATTTATTAGGGATTTCCATTCCTATATAATGTAATTTAAAGTCTTTTTTGTATGCTTCAGGTTTATAAAACAGTGTGGCTATTTTTAATGTCTTTACCTTTTCATTTTTAAAAATACGGTGTACTTCTGCAAGCGTTTTTCCTGTATCTATAATGTCCTCTAAAATAATTACAGTCCTGCCTGTTAAATCTTGTGTTAATCCAATTAAACGTTGAATATCTTCACTAGATTTTACACCTTCGTAAGACGCCAGTTTTATAAATGTAACTTCGCAAGGTTTAGGATATTTCTTCACAAAATCACTTGCAAACATAAACGAGCCATTTAATATCCCCACAAAAACAGGAATTTCATCTCCAAAATCGTTTGCAATTTCAGTCACCAATTTATCTACTGCAGTCTCAATATCTTTTGCAGAAATAAAGGGCTTAAAATATTTATCGTGAAGTTTTATCACCGTTTACAATTTGAAAAAGGCAAAGATAGTTAAATGATTTACGATTTGCGATGTTTTGATTTATCATTTGGCTGTAGAATTTGTTATTTAAGTGTATTTTTGTGCATCTTTAATTTTAATTCCATAAGAGTTACTAATGAACTATTTCTCTTCAGATTTCAAACTAGGCATATTAGGTGGAGGACAACTTGGTAAAATGTTGTTATACAACACCAGAAAGTTTGACATTTACACCTGTGTTTTAGATGCTAGTGATACTGCTCCTTCTAAGATTGCATGTGATGAATTTCATTTAGGCGATTTAATGGATTATGATGCGGTGTATAACTTTGGTAAAAACGTTGATGTTTTAACCATTGAAATTGAAAACGTTAATGTTGATGCCCTAGAAGCTATAGAAAAAGAGGGTGTTAAAGTATATCCCGCCTCAAAAACCCTGAGAACCATACAAAACAAGGCTACACAAAAATTATTTTATTTGGATAATGATTTGCCTACCGCTCCGTTTACAAGGTTTGCCTATCTATCAGAAATTGAAGATGCGATAAGTAATGGCGGACTAAGCTTGCCTTTTGTATGGAAAGCGGCACAATTTGGATACGATGGTAATGGCGTAAAAGTAGTAAGACAATTATCTGATTTGGAAAATCTACCAAAAGGAGAATGTATCGCTGAGGAATTAATCCCTTTTAAAAATGAATTAGCGGTAATTGTAGCAAGAAACCCATCAGGGGAGATAAAAACTTTTCCGGTAGTTGAGATGGAGTTCCATCCAGAAGCTAACCAAGTAGAGTATGTAATTTGTCCTGCCAGAATCCCAGATGACGTTGCACAAAAAGCTAGAAAAGTTGCCTTGGAGGTATCAAAAGCATGTAATCATGTTGGTTTACTAGCTGTTGAGATGTTTCAAACTGAAAATGATGCTATTTTAATTAACGAAGTAGCTCCAAGACCCCATAACTCTGGTCACCAAACCATAGAAGCCAGTTATACCTCCCAATTTGAACAACATTTACGCTCTATTTTAGATTTACCTTTAGGAAGAACCGACAGTAAAGTTGGTGGTGTGATGGTAAATTTAGTTGGTGCAGAAGGGTACTCTGGAAATGTGGTGTATGAAAACATTGAAAACATACTAACCATGGATGGTGTTACACCACACATTTACGGCAAAAAACAAACACGCCCATTTAGAAAAATGGGACATGTTACCATTGTTAATGAAGATTTAAACGAGGCAAGACGTATTGCAGAAGACGTAAAAAAATCAATAAAAGTAATAAGTGAATAATATGAAAAAAGTGGGTGTAATAATGGGAAGCAAAAGTGATCTTCCTGTGATGCAAGATGCGATAGACATCTTAAAAGGTTTTGATATTGAAGTTGAAGTTGATATTGTATCAGCACATCGTACTCCAGAAAAACTATTCGATTACGGTAAAAATGCCCATACTAGAGGTTTTGCTGTTGTCATTGCCGGTGCTGGTGGCGCAGCCCATTTACCTGGTATGATAGCGTCTTTATCGCCACTTCCAGTAATAGGCGTACCTGTAAAAAGTAGTAATTCTATTGATGGTTGGGATTCTGTACTATCCATTTTACAAATGCCTGGAGGCGTACCCGTAGCTACCGTAGCTTTAAATGGTGCTAAAAATGCTGGAATACTTGCTGCACAAATTATAGGAGCTCATGATACATGTGTTCTAGATAAAGTAATAGCGTACAAAGAAGGCTTAAAAGTTAAGGTTAACCAGTCTGCTAAAGACCTAAAATAGAGAAACCCCGATATAATATCGAGGTTTCATTAGCTATTAACAATAATTCTTACGAGTTAAAAGTTAACTCCTCTGAAAAATCAGGGCAAAAATATAAATTAATTATAAATATTTTATTATGCATGCATAATAAAATACTGATTTTAACATTTTTTTATTAAATATGATTGAATACGCATCGACGAACGGTTTTAATACCCCATATAACACTGCTCCATTTTCTAAAATTAAAGATGAAGATTATCTTCCTGCCTTTAAAAAAGCCATTGCAGATGCCAAAGCGGAAATAGATAATATTGTAAACAATGAAGCTTTACCTAGTTTTGAGAATACTATTGAAGCTTTAGATTTTTCTGGAGAAAAACTAGAAAGAATTTCAAGTATATTCTTTAATTTAAATTCTGCCGAAACCAATGAGAATATTCAAAAAATAGCACAAGACGTATCGCCTTTACTTTCAGAATTTAGTAATGATATTACCCTAAACGAAGATTTATTTAAACGTGTAAAGTCAATTTACGATGCTAAAAACGACTTAAATCTCACCACAGAACAGCAAACCTTATTAGACAAAAAATACAAAAGCTTTTCTAGAAACGGCGCTAACCTCTCCAAAGACAAAAAAGAGGAGCTACGCGACATTGATAAGCAACTAAGCAAGCTAAAATTAAAATTTGGAGAAAATGTACTAGCCGAGACTAATGCTTTTGAAATGCTAATAACTGATGAAGCAGATTTATCTGGATTGCCCGATGGTGTCAAAGAAGCTGCGAAACAATTAGCAGAATCTAAAGGCAAAGAAGGCTGGTTATTTACTTTAGACTATCCAAGTTACATCCCCTTTGTTTCTTATGCAGATAACAGGACACTACGTAAAAAATTAGCATTAGCTGCCGGATCTAAAGGATTTAAAAATAATGATCTTGACAACCAGAGTATTGTTTTAGACATCGTAAAACTAAGACACAAGCGGGCTAATCTGTTAGGCTATAAAACACATGCGCATTTTGTTTTAGAAGAGCGTATGGCAGAAACACCCGAAAATGTTCAGAAATTTTTAAATGAGCTACTGGAAAAAGCAAAACCCGCTGCTGAGCGCGAATTTGCAAGTCTTGAGAATTTTGCCAAAGATTTAGATGGTATCGATCAACTCCAAAAATGGGATGGGGCTTATTATGCTGAAAAATTAAAACAAAAACTATTTAGTCTAGATGATGAAAAATTAAAACCATACTTTAAACTAGAAAACGTGATTAATGGCTCTTTCAAAATAGCTGAAAAGTTATTTGGTTTACATTTTGAGGAAATTAATACCATTGATAAATATCACAATGATGTTTTAACCTATAAAGTAACTGATAGCAAAGGTAAGTTTGTAGCTATATTTTATGCAGATTATTTTCCAAGACCAGGGAAACGTAATGGTGCGTGGATGACAGTTTACAAACCGCAATACATAAAAAACGGAGAAAATAGCAGGCCACACATTTCCATAGTCTGTAACTTCACGAAACCTACTAAAACCAAACCTTCACTATTAACATTTAACGAAGTTACTACCTTATTTCATGAGTTTGGACATGCGCTGCACGGCATGCTGGCAAACACCACCTACCCAAGTTTATCAGGCACTAGTGTGTTTTGGGATTTTGTAGAATTGCCAAGTCAGGTTATGGAAAACTGGTGTTATGAAAAAGAGGCTCTTGAATTATTTGCAACACATTATGAGACTGGAGCATTGATTCCGATGGATTTAGTTGAAAAAATTAAAGCGTCAGCGACATTCCATGAAGGCATGCAAACCCTGCGCCAACTAAGCTTTGGATTATTGGATATGAGTTGGTACGGACAAGACCCTACAGGTATCACAAACGTTAAAGCACATGAAAGTGATGCCTTTAAAAACACTAAACTCTATCCTGATGTTGCAGAAAATTGTATGAGTACCGCTTTTGCCCATATCTTTCAAGGAGGTTATTCTTCTGGGTATTACAGTTATAAATGGGCAGAAGTTTTAGATGCTGATGCATTTGAATATTTTAAAGAAGAAGGTATTTTTAATACAACAGTTGCCAATAAATTTAAAGATAATGTATTAAGCAAAGGTGGGACAGAAAACCCAATGACACTTTATAAACGCTTTAGGGGGCAAGAGCCTAAGCCTGAGGCTTTACTGAAACGTGCAGGATTGTTGAAATAAGTTGATACCTCTTTCTGTCATTCCTGCGTAGGCAGGAATCCAATTAGTAGAAAACTGAATTCCACATCATACTTCGGTTAAGTTCAGTGGAACAATGCGGATGACAAATAGCTTAGGGAAGTTTATGGAAACCAAAGCAACTAAAACGAAAAAACGGTATTTATTTATAATGAAACAATAAACTTTCAATAATTATTGAAAGTTTAGAAATTATTTATATCTTTGTAACAGAATTTAAAATTACTGATTTTGGAATATCAAGAAGCCAAAGAAAAATTTATTAGTACCTGGGGAAGTTTAGGATCTATGTGGGGTATCAATAAAGCTATGGCTCAAATTCAATCATTGTTGTTCATTTCTACAAAACCATTATCCATGGAAGAGATTATGGAAGAACTTAAAATTTCTCGTGGTAACACTAGCATGAATCTCCGCCAATTAATGGATTGGGGTATTGTTACTAAAGAGTTGGTACCAGGGGAACGTAAAGAATTCTTTAGCACAGAAAAAGATGTACAAGAACTAGCGAGGCATATTGCAAAAGAACGTAGCCGTAGAGAAATAAAACCAGTAATAAAAGTTTTGAAAGAAGTTAGCTCCATTAAAGACGACGGCACTGCAAAAACAAAAGAATTAATTAAACAAACCAAAGCGTTACATGATTTAGCCGATACTGCTGATTCCCTATTAAACAAAATAGCAAACCAAGAACAAAACTGGATTACTAAATCATTAATGAAATTATTTAAATAAAAAAATTTGAATTTAACTTTCAATATTTTTTGAAAGTTTAAAAATATTAAAAATGAATTATAACATTGCCACATACTGTCTGTACATACCTATTATTTTTTTCATAATGATTTATGTAGGATGGTTATTCTATAAACATGGAGAATTATTTCTTCTAAATCTATTCAGGGACACATCTCTGGTAAAGAGTATCAATAACCTATTGTTAATAGGTTACTACTTAGTAAATCTTGGTTATGCCATAATTACCATTGCTTATTGGGAAAACATACACTCAATTCAAGAAATGTTAAACACTTTAAGTTACCATTTGGGAATAATAATACTTGGTCTTGCCATATTACATTACAACAATGTGTTTTGGCTTACCTATCTCGTAAAATACAAATCAATAAAACAATAAATCATGGAGAATTCAAAAATCATTATCGGCTATTTAATCTATTTACCATTAGTAATAACCCTCACAATTTATGTCTCTAAAACACTTTTTAAAAATGGAAAGTTATTTATGATAGATATATTTAAAGGGAAAGAAGACATAGCCACTGCAACCAATAAACTATTTGAAATAGGGTTTTATCTCATAAACATTGGTTGGGCTATGTTAATTTTAAAAATCTCTTACTACAGTAGTAGTGGAATGAGTTACCAAGCCCTTATTGAAATACTAAGCAAAAAAATTGGTGGGTTTTCAATCTACTTAGGGATAATGTTATTTATTAATTTGTTCTTTTTCTTTAGAGGAAGACGAATTTCTAGGCAGACTAGTAAAAATGTAAAGCCTCAACCTAATAACTCATAATATCATGAAAATTTTGCATTGTGCAAACTGTTGCTTTTATATTTTAACAATTATACCATACATAACTATTTATTTTGTTATGTATGGTATGTATGCACAGTTTTTACTTGGTGTTATTCAGCTTATTTTAGCACTAATTTTACTTTTTTCTTTAAAAAAATTCAACTTAGACATCAGGAAGCATATGAAAAGATACTGGATGTCTGTTTTGGGAATATTATCATTTATTTGGGTAATTTCTAAATCATCTGGAATTAAAGATGATGTAATACAGGTCTTATTTGTTTTTGTAATTCCAATGATAATTGCTAGCTATTTTGTTTACATAACATATTTAATTCAAAAACAATGAGAACAATAATAATTGCAGGTGGAAGCGGATTTCTTGGACAAGTGTTAAACGCATATTTTATAGCAAAAAACTATAACGTTAAAATCCTAACCAGAAACCCCAAACAAAAGAACGATATTTTATGGGATGGAAAAAATTTAGGCACATGGACTGAAGCTCTTGAAGGCTCAGAAGCATTAATCAATCTAACTGGTAAATCTGTTAATTGTAGATATACCAAGAAAAACAAAAAGTTAATCCACGATTCCAGAATAGAGTCTACACATATACTTGGTCTAGCCATAAACCTTTGTAAAAAACCGCCCAAAGTATGGCTAAACTCTTCTACAGCTACTATTTACAGAAATTCTTATGATAAAAAAATGTGTGAAATCAACGGAGAAATTGGAGATGACTTTTCTATGAATATCGCGAAATCCTGGGAATCAGTTTTTAAAAAAACTGTTACAGCGAAAACCAGAAAAGTGATTTTAAGAACATCCATCGTTCTGGGTAAAAACGGAGGGGCTTTAATCCCACTCAAAAACCTTGTAAGGTTTGGTTTTGGTGGTAAACAAGGCTCGGGAAAACAAAAAGTAAGCTGGATTCATGAATCTGATTTCTGTGAAGCCATAAATTTTTTAATTAGGAATAAAGATCTTGATGGGGTATTCAATTTATGTGTACCAGAGCCTATCGATAATTTTACTCTAATGAGAACACTGAGAAAGGTCATGAAAGTGTCTTTTGGAATCTCTCATCCAATATCATTGTTAAATTTGGGAGCTAAGATAATTGGTACCGAAACTGAACTTATTTTAAAAAGTAGATATGTAATCCCTAAACGTTTACTGAATAATGGTTTTGTATTTGAATATCCAAATATTGAAAAGGCATTGTTAAACCTCAAAGAATAACAAAAATGACATTTTTAAAAGCCAATTGGGAAAACTTATTATTGATTAATTACGCGGTAGATCCAGATCTATTACTACCATATATACCTAATGGAACTGCCCTAGACCTTTTTAATGGAAAATGCTACATAAGCATAGTAGGGTTCATGTTTAAAAATACTAAAGTGCTTGGTTTAAAACTTAAAAACCACATTAATTTTGAAGAAGTTAATCTTAGATTTTATGTAAAACAAAACAACAAAAGAGGTGTTGTTTTTATAAAAGAAATTGTACCAAAACCCCTAATCACTTTTGTAGCAAATTCAATTTACAAAGAACACTACGAAACTATGAAAATGAAGCACAATGTAAATGAAAACAAAAACTCAAATTTTTATGAATATAAATGGTTAATCAATGAGGAATGGCAGTCTATTTCTGTTACAACAGAAAAGATTCCTAAAATTATAATAGAAGACACATTGGATGAATTTATAACTGAACACTATTTTGGTTATACTAAAAATGGTCTTAAAACTCTAGAGTATGAAGTTGAGCATCCAAGGTGGAAGCATTTAGTAGTAAAAGAGTATGATATTGATGTTGATTTTGAAAAAACATACTGACATACTTTTAAATTTTTAAATGATATAAAGCCAGAATCTGTAATTCTGTCAATAGGTTCTAAAATTAGTGTTAAGAGTAAAAAAAGGCTTCAGAATCAAATTCTTAGATAAAATGAAAATTTTACCTTATTTTTGAAATTCAAAAAAAAGAGCTACACGAATGCCCAACCATAAAATTGATCCTAACAAGTGGATTGACCTTTACTCTGATTACCTATTCAATTACACTATAACTCGTGTAAGTGATCGTGAGATTGCCCAAGATTTGGTACAGGAAACTTTTTTGGCCGGGTTAAAGTCCATGAAAAACTTTAAGGGAGAAGCTAGTGAACGCACTTGGCTCATTTCAATCCTTAAACGTAAAATAATTGATCATTACCGAAAAATTAATTCTAACAAAGGTAAGGCTGAAGTAAGAATAAATTATAACGACGCTGATAGTGAAGGCGATTGGTTAGAAGAACGTGTAGCAGATCCTTTTGATAAAACTGCCGAAGACAACCTTCAAAACAACGAATTAGGTGATGCCATACATAACTGCTTAGGCAAATTGCCTCAAAAGCAAGCTGATGTTTTTAAAATGAAAACTATTTTAAATTACGAAACTGAAGTTATTTGTAATGAGTTAGATATTACTGCGTCTAACCTTTGGGTTATCATCCACAGAGCAAGAACTGCAATGGCAGATTGCCTTGAAAAAAATTGGTTTTAATGATGAAAAAAAAGTTGCTATTTATAAGCTGTGACGAAGCAAAACACATTTGTGACAAAGCACAATATGATGAAGCTTCTTCATGGGAAAAAATTAAACTTAACATAAGATTATCTTGGTGCAGGATTACCAGAGCTTATTATAAGCGCAATACAAAACTTACTGAAGTTCTAGAATCTGCAAAAACAGATTCTCTTAGTCCTAAGGAACGTGAATCCATGGCGTCTAAATTTCAAGAAGAACTATCTAAGCACTAATAATACAACAAGCCATAAAACAGGTATACTTTCTACCCAAAACGAACTGTAATATTTGTTTTGGTTTTTTTGTGCAAATACTAAAAACAAAACAGTTATTAGCTGTACTAGCGCTAAAACCAAAACTTGGGTCTTCGATGTATCATCCTTAAAAAATTCTAAGAGGAAAATAAATACTGCCATAATAGTCCCAATTATCTTGGTATATCTTACACCAATCCTTTGCGGAATGGTAGACAACCTTAGACTATCGAACTTTAAATCGCGAATTTCAAAGGGAAGCATTAACAAAATAACAAAGCAAAAGCGTTGTATACCTGTAACATAAACATCAGCGTTTATTTCATATACATTATTTAACAAAGGCAAAAAAACAGTAACACCGCTCCAAACAAGAGCAATCACATACACTTTTAAACCACCAATACTTCTCAGGTTATGGTTTTTATCAATAAAAAAACGCTTTGGTAAAAATGGTATCGCGTAAAAAAAAGTGATTAAACCAAAAGCACTGAGATAAATTAGTATTTCTAATCGCAAATTAAGGGCGTAGTATCCCATTAAAAGAAAACAGAAAAAAGAGAAAATCTGGATAGCTTTTAACCACCCTGCCAAACTTCTATGATGGAACTTTGCGAGTCCAAAATACTTCACAAAATTATACCCCGTAATTGTAGCATAAAACACAAAATAAAGCACATCCACATCGTAGTACAAATTAAACTCCAGAAGTGTCGCATAGGTTAAAGCATAAACCGCTAAAGCCACATGTATACTGCTATTGATGTAGAAACTAAAAAGCTGCTTTAAAACCCTCATATTGTAAAAATAAACAAAGTGTTAATAAATGTAGTGAATGGTTAAAAACTTTCGTTTTCTTTCAATACAAGCTTTCGAATATTCAGTATTTTTGCAAATTAAGTAATAAATCATAGCTAGAAATGAACACAAATGCTTTCGCGCTTCGCCATATTGGACCTCGTGAAGAAGATCAAAAATTAATGTTAGATGCTTTAGGTTTAGACTCTATAGACCAATTAATTTCTGAAACTATTCCCCAAGATATTCGTCTAAAAACCCCTTTGAATTTAGACGCCCCCATGACAGAGTATGAGTACCTACTTCATATTCATGAACTCTCTAAAAAAAATAAAGCTAGAAAAACTTATATAGGTTTAGGTTACCACCCAACCGTTATGCCTGCAGTAATACAGAGGAATATTCTTGAGAACCCAGGTTGGTACACCGCCTACACGCCTTATCAAGCTGAAATTGCACAAGGAAGACTAGAAGCGCTCTTAAATTTCCAAACTATGGTAACTGACTTAACAGGTATGGAAATAGCGAATGCATCCCTTCTAGATGAAAGTACCGCAGCAGCCGAAGCTATGAGTTTATTATTTGCGGTTAGAAGTAGAGCGCAAAAAAAAGCTGGTATCACTAAATTTTTTGTGTCTGAAAACATCTTACCCCAAACACTATCTTTATTACAAACCCGTGCCACACCAATAGGTATTAAATTGGTAATAGGCAAAGAGGAAGATTTTGATTTTTCTTCTGACTTTTTTGGAGCTATTTTGCAATACCCTGGGAAAGACGGTCAGATAACCGACATAAAATCGTTTATAGAAAAAGCAAATGCAGCGGAAATTAAAGTAGCCGTTGCTGCTGACATTTTAAGTCTTATAAAACTTGAAGCTCCAGGTAAATTTGGAGCCGATGTAGTTGTTGGCACTACACAACGCTTTGGTATACCCATGGGCTATGGTGGACCTCATGCGGCCTACTTTGCTACTAAAGAAGCTTATAAAAGAGATATTCCCGGCCGTATTATTGGTGTAACAAAAGACACCAATGGTAATCGGGCATTACGCATGGCGCTTCAAACTCGCGAACAGCATATTAAACGAGACAAAGCCACATCCAACATTTGCACAGCACAAGTGCTGCTAGCTGTTATGGCTAGTATGTATGCTGTGTACCATGGACCAAAAGGCCTTAAATTTATAGCCAACAAAGTGCATAATAAAGCGTCTAAACTTGCTGAAGTATTAGAAGCATTGGGCTATGAGCAAGTGAATTCATCATTTTTTGACACACTGCAAATAAAAACGAAAGCTAAAACAATAAAACAAGTAGCTTCAGATAAAAAAGTAAATCTTTGGTATCCAGATAAAAGCACTGTTACTATATCAATCAATGAAACTACTTCAATAAGAGATATTAATTATTTGATTTCAATTTTTGCAGAAGCAGCAGGAAAAGAAACTATTGAAATTTCAGAAGTATCTACAGCCAACAACATTGAAACATCAGTAGTTAGAACATCAGATTTTTTGACCTTAGATGTATTTAATAAATACCATTCTGAAACAGAGTTAATGCGTTACATCAAATCTTTAGAGCGTAAAGATTTGGCACTAAACCATTCTATGATATCATTAGGCTCATGTACCATGAAACTTAATGCAGCCTCTGAAATGTTACCATTGAGTATTTTTAAATGGGCTAACATCCATCCTTTTGTACCAAAAAAACAAGCGAAAGGGTATTTAGAAGTATTAAAAGAACTAGAAGACCAACTTACAGAAATTACTGGTTTTGCCGCCACTTCTTTACAACCTAACTCTGGAGCGCAAGGTGAGTTTGCCGGACTTATGGTAATAAAAGCGTATCATGAATCCCGTAATGACCACCATAGAAACATATGCCTGATTCCATCTTCTGCTCATGGAACAAACCCTGCAAGTGCTGTTATGGCAGGAATGAAGGTAGTTGTAACCAAATCTACAGAGGAAGGTAATATTGATGTTGACGATTTGCGTAAAAAAGCAGAATTACACAAGGATAACCTAGCTGCATTAATGGTAACCTATCCCTCTACGCACGGTGTTTACGAATCTGCCATAAAGGAGATTACTAAAATTATACACGACCATGGCGGACAAGTATATATGGATGGTGCCAACATGAATGCCCAAGTAGGATTAACTAATCCTGGAAATATTGGTGCAGATGTCTGTCACCTCAACCTCCACAAAACCTTTGCTATTCCACACGGTGGTGGTGGTCCAGGTGTTGGTCCAATATGCGTAGCAAAGCAACTGGTACCATTTTTGCCTGGAAACCCAATCATTAAAACAGGAGGTAAAGATGCTATTACTGCTATTTCTGCAGCGCCTTATGGCTCTGCTTTGGCTTGCCTTATTTCCTATGGCTATATTAAAATGCTGGGAGCTGAAGGTTTAACTGAGTCTACAAAAGTTGCCATTTTAAATGCCAACTATATTAAACATAGATTAGACGGTTATTATGACACTTTATATTCAGGAGAAAAGGGAAGAGCCGCTCACGAAATGATTATTGATTGCCGACCATTTAAAGCACAAGGTATAGAAGTTACAGATATCGCAAAACGTTTAATGGATTATGGATTTCATGCGCCAACAGTATCATTCCCTGTTACCGGCACCATGATGATAGAACCTACCGAGAGTGAAAGCAAAGAAGAAATAGACCGTTTTTGTGAGGCCATGATTTCTATTAAAGAAGAAATAGATGCTGTCTCCAGTGATGAACCTAATAATGTATTAAAAAATGCACCCCATACATTAGAAATGGTTACCTCAGACGAATGGTATTTACCATACTCTAGAGAGAAAGCAGCATTCCCGTTAGATTACATAAAATCAAATAAATTTTGGCCATCCGTAAGACGTGTTGATGATGCCTATGGAGACAGGAATTTAATTTGTACTTGTGCGCCTATTGAAGATTATATTGAAGCCTAAAATAGCTTTTGAACATCGTAATTTATCTTGAAAAATTATTACCCCTTAGATAAAACAAATTATATTGCTTTTAATCGTGAAAACTATAAGCAATTTTTCTATTTATGAATATTAAAATTACTGGTACTGGAAGCTATATTCCATCAACTGTAGAGAAGAACGAAAACTTTCATAATCATGAATTTTTAAATACTGATGGCTCAGTAATTGCTTCTCCAAATGAGATTATTGTCGAAAAATTCAAGTCCATAACAGGTATTTCTGAACGTCGTTATGCTAAGAATCATTTAAACGCCTCAGATTTAGGTTTTTTTGCTGCCGAAAAAGCCATAGAAGATGCCAATATCGATCCTGAAACCATAGATTACATTATTGTTGGTCATAATTTTGGAGATGTAAAACACGGTACAATCCAAGGCGACTTTCTACCCTCTTTAGCGGCTAGAATTAAACACAGTTTGCGTATTAAAAACCCAAAATGTATCGCTTACGATTTACTATTTGGCTGCCCTGGCTGGATTGAAGGCATTATTCAAGCTCAAGCTTTTATAAAAGCCGGTATGGCTAAACGCTGTTTGGTAATAGGTACCGAAACCCTGTCCAGAGTAGTTGATAAACACGATAGGGATGCCATGATTTTCTCAGACGGCGCTGGAGCTACAATAGTTGAAGCTACAGAAGAAGAAGGTGGTATTCTTGGCCATGAATCAGCCAGTTTCACCTATGACGAAGCTTACTTTTTATTTTTTGGAAATTCCAACAATCCTGAACTTGATAAAGACACACGTTACATTAAAATGGATGGTCGTAAAATTTACGAATTTGCACTGGTAAACGTTCCAAAAGCCATGAAAGATTGTTTGGACAAAAGTAGTGTAGATATCAAAGATGTAAAGAAAATTTTTATACATCAAGCCAATGAAAAAATGGATGAAGCCATTTTAAAACGATTCTATAGACTCTATAAAACTGATATTCCGGAGCATGTAATGCCCATGAGTATCCAAAAATTAGGAAATAGCTCTGTAGCTACCGTACCTACCTTGTTTGATCTTGTAAAAAACAATCAGCTCCCTCCTCACGAATTACACAAAGGAGACGCTGTAATTTTTGCTAGTGTTGGTGCTGGTATGCATATTAATGCTGTTGTTTATCAATACTAAGAATGTACGAGCACACCTATCCTAACAAACGTTTTAAACACACAATAGAATTTCTTAAAAAAAACGTTTCTTCATCAGAATCTATTTTAGATTTGGGAATAGTAAATCCGTTTACAGCAATAATGCAAGAACATGGATACTTAGTAGAAAATACTCAAGGCGAAGATTTAGATATAGACACTTCTAATATTTCTTCTTCTCATGCAGATGTTGTTACTGCCTTTGAAATTTTTGAACATTTACTATCTCCATTCACTGTTCTAAAATCTATCAAAGCTAACAAACTTGTAGCAAGCGTGCCACTTAAACTATGGTTCTCACCTGCGTACAGGAGTAAAACGGATATGTGGGACAGACATTACCATGAATTCGAAGATTGGCAATTTGATTGGCTTCTGGAAAAAACAGGCTGGAAAATTATTAATAGTGCAAAATGGACTAATCCCACAAAAAAAATAGGCATTCGCCCTCTGTTAAGATGTTTTACTCCAAGGTATTACATCATATATGCTGAAAGGGTTTAAAATTCCTAACCCAAATAGTGTTTTAAAAATTGGGATTTAGAATTTAAAATATTGAAATTTATACAATGAATTTCTACATCGTCATACCAGCCCATAACGAATCAGACACTGTAGGTCTTACATTGTATTCGCTTTCACAACAAACATTAAAACCAAAGCACATTGTTGTTGTCAACGATAATTCTACCGACAAAACAGAATCTGTAGTTGATGGCTATGCACAAAAGCATGATTACATTTCTTTGGTTAACATCACATCATCAGACAGACATTTACCTGGTTCTAAAATAATTAATGCCTTTTACAAAGGTTATGAAACCTTAGATGACAATTATGATATCATCTGTAAGTTTGATGCAGATCTTATTTTTCCTGAAAATTATCTGGAGCAACTCGCTTTTCACTTTAAATCACAAGAAAAACTAGGTATGGTTGCTGGGTTTTGTTACATCGAAAAAAATGGAGAGTGGGTATTAGAAAACCTTACCCGTAAAGATCATATTCGTGGTGCGCTAAAAGCCTATAGAAAAGCATGTTTTTTACAAATTGGGAAATTAAAACCTTCTATGGGATGGGATACTGTTGATGAACTGCTAGCCCAATATTACGGTTGGAGTATTAAAACGGACGACACATTACATGTAAAACACTTAAAACCTACTGGTATTAGTTACAACAAAGCCTCTAAATATCTTCAGGGCGAATCAATGTACAAAATGCGCTACGGCTTGATAATCTCATTAATTTCAGCCTTAAAACTTAGTGTTAAAAAAGGAAGGATAAGTTTATTCAAAGACTATATGGGAGGCTACTTTGAGGCCAAAAAAAATAATCTAGAATATTTAGTAGCAGAAGACGAGGGTAAATTTATTAGGAATTTGAGATGGAAAGGTATTCTTGGCAAACTGAAAGCTTAAATATTTTTATATTAAAAGCTCCAACCTTTATAACTATTTAATGCTTCCAACCTATGCTCTAGAGCATCCTCTAATTCAGGAAAAAAATCAATTCCTGTTAGCGTTTCAATAGCATCAACTGAGACCACAAATTCATACAAGGGTTTATCAGAAGCTTTATGTGGCATTAAAAACGCAATAATCTTGGTTTTTCCTGTATTGTTATCAATTAAAATCTTGTAAAACTGGTTGGGTACGGTCACATGCTCTTTACCAATAGTTTTCATATTACCCTTTAAAACACCCCCAGTTACTACAAAAACACCATCGTACTTTTTTGCCCAATACCTAACTTTTTGCTCTAACCTATTCCAAATGCCAGAATTAAATTTATGTTCTTGCGGACTGATATTACTCGTTAAAAACGTTTCATCATGTGCTGCTTTGGCATAGCGCCTATCACCTGCGGGGCATAAATGTCCGCGATCATATCCAGAATTCTTATAATTACGCCAACTCGCAGCCCCTGTCTTTACCGCTTTATCAATTTCAAAATAAGGGCGTTTATGATTTGTACTGGAAAGATGGGATGCTTTTAATTCGTAAGCCACCCACTCCGCTTGTTCATGCGCTTCACTGTAAGATAAAGAGTATCCGTTATGATGTACAACTTGGCCTGTCGTACTGGATGGTAAAAAAAACTCGTTAGTATTTTCTTTAGGTATTTCCCCTTCTGAAACGATTTCTACTTTTTCTTCCTCATCTAAGATATATTCATATCCGTAAACACAGAGTAGAATAACGATTGCTAAAAAATAAATCCAGCTACGCTTATTCATTTTCTAAAACGAATTCCAATGGCTGACCAATCGCAAAATTTGGAAAACTTATGCCCAATAGAGCAGATATTGTTGGTGCTATATCGGTTATCTCGGTTTTCTTGTATGTTTGTCCCTTTTTTATACCTTTTCCAAAAAACAACAATGGTACATGCGTATCATAATTTAGACCACTACCATGTGTAGAGCCTGTTTTGGAGTAATTGATATAAGCAGGATCATTAACCAGAATAACATCTCCAGATCGTTTTTGATGATACCCCTTTTGCAACAATGCCTCTATACCATCAGTGAAATTAACAGTACCCATAGTGGTGGCAGTATATGCTTTGGTAATATGGGGATATCTAATTTGCTCATTTACTATAGCGTCCTGTATATCTTCCAAATCCAGATCTAGAGCTTTAATCATATCTCTATTTAAGAAAATTTGATTGTTACTTATATTTTCCACAATATCGGCGGTACCATAAGTGTCAATTAAAAACTTTTGAAATAGGGCCTTACGAGCATTATTATCTAGATATCCTGCTGGAATTTTATTAGATTGTAAATATGCCGGCACATCAATGGCTCCATGATCGGCAGTGAGAAACACCGTGTATTCGCCTTTGCCAACTTCTCCATCTAAAACCTTAAAAAAACGTTCTAAATCTTTATCTAGTCGAATGTAAGTATCTTCAATTTCCTTTGAGTTTACCCCAAAATTATGTCCTACATAATCTGTACTGGAAAAGCTTACTGTTAAAACATCAGTAATATCATCTTTCCCAAGTGCTTCTGCTTGAATAGCTTTAATCGCAAAATCTGCTACAATACTATTCCCAAAAGGTGTAGCTTTTAGTATATCGAAGCCCTCATTTTTCTTAGCCAATTTCTTCAAATTATAAGGAAAGGTTGCTGTTTCTTTTCCATTAAAACCACCTTCAAATTCATTACTATCTGGGCCACTCTCTACGTAGGTTGAAATATCATAAAGTGTATGCCATTCCTTTAAGTAGGATTGTGCAATTTTTGATGCATTAAAATCGTCTACCCATTTTGGAAATTGCTTAAAATAATATGAACTAGACACAAAATTACCTTCATCTTTACCCCTAAACCAATATGCTGCATTTGCTGAATGACCTGCTGGCAAAACCGCACCCCTATCTTTTATGGATATCCCAATACTCTTACCTCTCATTTGAGTAAATAACCTGTTCTCGTCGGCAAAAGTTGTAGTTTGCATTCTATGTGGAGACATACGCTCCATATCTGAATTTGTTCCGATAGGTAATACGGTATTGTCACCTGCACAATACACCATTCCTTTTGCTTCCTTATCGTACCAATGGTTACCTATTACGCCATGATATTTAGGTGTAGTTCCTGTAAAAATTGATGCATGCCCAGGTCCAGTATAAGTAGGCACATAATTAAAATGGTTGTTCTTGCAGTTAAATCCTTCCCTCATCATACGCTTAAACCCACCATCTCCATATTTACTATAAAAACGTGTAAGATAATCATAGCGCATTTGATCTACTACAATACCTACAACCAACTTAGGCCGGTCCTCTTGAGAAGAAACTGGCATAATAAAAAAAACGGCTAATACAATGGTAGCTATGTACTTCATTTTATTACAAAATTTAGTGAACCCAAAAATACGCATATTAACATATCATTATTTAAAATTAAGGTTAAATACCCCTAAGTTTTTTTTAATTTAGCATCTACAACTGTACATATGACATACCTACATAATATTGGAGCTTATTTTTTAATGATTGCTGAGATGTTTCGCAAGCCAACAAAATGGCCTGTAATGCGTCAATTAATTTTAAAGGATATTGACGACCTTATTATTGGCTCATTGGGTATCATAGCATTTATTTCGTTTTTTGTTGGTGGTGTGATTACGATTCAAACTGCATTAAACATAGATAATCCTTTAATACCAAAATACCTGGTAGGTTTTGCCACAAGACAGTCTGTAATTCTGGAGTTTGCCCCTACATTTACCTCTATAATTATGGCTGGTAAAGTTGGTTCGTTTATCACATCTAGTATTGGCACCATGCGCGTTACAGAACAAATTGATGCTTTAGAGGTTATGGGTATCAACTCCTTAAATTATCTGGTATTCCCTAAAACAGTAGCACTAATGTTGTATCCTTTCGCTATCGCTGTTGGTATGTTTTTAGGAATTTTAGGTGGTATGGCGGCTTGTGTTTTTGGAGGATACTCTTCTCTTGCGGATTATATTTTAGGTATTCAAACAGATTTTGATACCTTTCATGTTATTTATGCATTTATAAAAACCTTTGTTTTTGCCTTTATTTTGGCAACAATACCCTCCTTTTATGGATACTATATGAAAGGCGGTGCTCTTGAGGTTGGTAAGGCCAGTACTACGGCGTTTGTTTGGACGAGTGTTGTAATTATATTATTGAATTATGTGATAACCGGAATGCTTTTAGGCTAATGATTGAAGTTAAAGATTTACATAAATCGTTTGGAGATGCCCATATTTTAAAAGGCATTACAACTACTTTCGATAAAGGAAAAACTAACCTTATTATTGGGCAGAGTGGTTCTGGTAAAACTGTATTTTTAAAATGTTTACTTGGGTTGTTTCATTACGAATCTGGTACGATTGCCTATGATGGTAAAGTATTTACAAACCTATCTGAAAGTGAAAAACGCGATTTAAGAGCCGAAATAGGCATGGTGTTTCAAGGTAGCGCATTGTTTGATTCTATGACCATTGCTGAGAATGTGATGTTCCCTCTAAGAATGTTTACTAAGATGAGTAAAAGTGAGATGGAAGATCGTGCAGATATTGTTTTAAAACGTGTAAATCTTCCCGACGCGCACAACAAAATGCCTAGTGAAGCTTCTGGTGGGATGCAAAAACGTGTGGCTATTGCTAGAGCCATTGTAAATAATCCAAAATATTTATTTTGTGATGAGCCCAACTCTGGTTTAGACCCAAAAACCGCAATTGTTATAGATAATTTAATTCAAGAAATTACCGATGAATACCAAATAACTACAGTAATAAATTCCCATGACATGAATTCTGTAATGGAAATTGGTGAGAAAATCGTCTTTCTTAAAAACGGTCTAAAAGAATGGGAAGGCTCCAAAGACACTATTTTTAAAACAGACAATGCTTCTGTAACTGACTTCGTGTACTCATCAAACCTCTTTAAAAAAGTACGTAGAATGTATATTGAAGAGAATGAGTAATTAGGTTTTAGGTTTTAGGTTTTAGGCAAAAAATTACCTTAAAATTAAAATACTATCTTGTTTCAATTCTTTTGTTAACCAAACCCTTAATTCGTTTTCTTTTTTAAGTTTAGTGCTATCAGGTAAGTTTTTATTCCATCTTAAATTAACTACAGAAACGGTATCTATATTTATAAAGTCTTTTGACTCTAACCTTCTTGAATAACCAAAATACTCCAAGTCCTTAAACCTGACTTTTGCATCTCTAGACAAATTTGTAAAAGACAGTTTATTCCCATTAGTTTTAGCTTCAATCTGCTGATTTAGTAAGGTAATATTTTCCTGTAACTCTGTTATTTGTTTTTGTAAACCTGCGATGATATTATCTTTACTATCTAAATCCCTTATGGCTCTATCATACGCCTCAGATATCTTATCAAAGCTTCTATTTTTATTGCCCTTTATATTTAGGGTAAAGTCTTTAATTTTATCATAATTCTTTATTTCATTGGTTAAATCCGCAATGGTAGCTTCTGGGACTTCTCCGTTAAAATAAAGCGTGATAGATTTTTCCTCCCAAGCAGGTGTCCCTTTTTGAAGCCATAATTCATTATTAGACTCTACTTCGGTTTTTAAAAAGTTATTATAATCACTCTCTAAACCACTTTGCTGAATAAACTTCACAAACGTCCAAATTGCTGGTGCCATAACCAAAATAGCTACTACAGAAGCCAATCTTGCTATACGCTTGCGCTTTTTAGAATTGGCATACCTCAACATAGGGAAACGTAAAATTTTCAGCACCAAAAATGTAGCAAGTGCTATAAAAATTGTATTGATGGTAAATAGGTACATCGCACCTATAAAATAGTCCCAATTATGCGCCAAACCATAACCAGCTGTACATAATGGAGGCATCAATGCTGTAGCAATTGCCACACCAAAAATTACAGATGCAATAGTGCCTTTTTTGGTACGGGCAATGATTAAAGCCGCTCCACCAAAAAATGCAATAAGCACATCCCTAACATCTGGTTTTGTTCTACCAAAAAGCTCGGTAGTCATTATATCAGCAGTAGGAAAAAATTTAAAAAATAAAAAAGCTGCTAATAAACTTAAAACTATCATTGTAGCTAAGTTTATCATAGATTTTTTTAGGGTATCTATATCGTTTATGGCTATGGAAAGTCCAACTCCTAAGATAGGTCCCATTAGTGGAGATATTAACATAGCGCCAATAACTACAGCTGTAGAGTCGGCGTTTAAACCAATGGAAGCCACAAATATAGAACATACTAAAATCCATGCCGTGGCGCCTTTAAACGGGATATCGTTTTTTATGGCTTCTATAGTTGCAGCCCTATCCGTATCATCCCTAAAGTCTAAAAGTTCACTTAAGAATTTAGAAATACTGGCAAACAAACCTTGGGCATCTTTTTTTACCTCTTGCTTAGATTGCTCTACATTTTGCTCCTTTTGGATTTCTTTGTCCTCTTCTGAAAAATTAAATTTACTTTCTTCCATTGTTACTAAATTGCATCATACTTACGAATATAGCATAATTTAGGATACAATGTATTGAAGTCTTAACCGTAATTTTCTCCGAATTTATCTTTTACTTTTTGAAGTGTTATCTTGATATCCTGCTCTTTTACTTTAGGGTAAATAAGTAGAACTTCTTCTTTATCTACAATAATAAAATCGTTTAAACTATCTACTACAACTATTTTATTATTTTTTGTACGAATCATATTTCCTGAAGCATCCTCGATAAGCGTTCGTGCATTTACCACGGCATTCCCCGATTCGTTTTTATCTAGTTTATCATATAAACTACCCCAAGTGCCTAAATCGTTCCAATCGAATTCTGCAGCAATTACATACACATTATTCGATTTTTCCATAATTGCATAATCCACCGAAATATTTTCTGCTTTTGGATAATTGTCTTTTATAAAGCCACTTTCTGCTGCTGTATTATAAACTTCAATACCATTTTCAAAAAGTGCATATAAATCTGGTTGATTACTTTTAAAGGCACTTACTGCACTTTTTACACTCCACATGAAAATACCTGCATTCCATAGAAAATTACCTTGGGCAATAAATTCCTTAGCTGTATCATAATCTGGCTTCTCCCTAAACTGGTTTACAGGTTTTACAATATCTGTAGAAGATTTATCAAACTCAATATAACCATAACCAGTATTTGGAAATGTTGGTTGTATACCTAAAGTCATTAACGCATCATTTTCTTCGCAAAATTCAAAGGCAGACTGTACATTTTTAGAAAATGTGGCTTCATCCTCAATCCAATGATCACTGGGTGCTACGATCATCACAGCATCTGGATTCTCTTTTTGAATTTTTAGCGAGGCATATAAAATACAAGGCGCTGTATTGCGCATTGCGGGTTCTAAAACCACCTGCTTTTGAGTTACCTCTGGCAGTTGCTCTAAAACTAAATCGTTATAACGCTCGTTAGTTAAGATTAGAATATTTTCTTTAGGAATTAAGTGTGTTAAACGTTTAAAGGTTTTTTGTATTAACGTATCTCCTGTTCCCAGCATATCATGAAATTGCTTTGGAAAATCTTGCGTACTTACAGGCCAAAACCTCGAACCTACACCTCCGGCCATTAATATGGCATAATAATTCTTATTCATTTTTTTAATTTATCAGTTCTACTTCTGCATTTGGATTAAAAAGATACAATCGTCCAGTTTTTATCTCGGTACACTCAAAACGTTTTGTGCGCTTTTTTCCCATTTTAAATAGTCTCCCGTTGTATAATTTAAAAGTACTACCTATCGGTATTTCAAAAATATAGGTTTTATCATTTGGCACATCAAACTTTTTCAATGCTAATGATAATTTAACATCGCTATCACTACTTGCCTTAGGGTTTTTAAAGTGATGTGCCAACAACGGTAATATTTCGTTTGGAAAAATATCTGGATTTAAAAATGGCAGCATTAAATGTTGAAAGGTACGTTTCCATTCTATACCATGCGGTTTTATGTAACGCCCATAGTTTTGAAATGCCTGAAAATGGGCAATCTCATGAATGAGCGTTATTAAAAATCGATACTGATTTAAGTTAGCATTTATCGTAATTTGATGCTTGCCATTTGGTAAAGGTTTGTAATCACCGTGTTTTGTTTTCCGCTCCTTTTTAATTTTTACTACAAGATTATCGTGCTCTAGCAGCAAGGTAATTCTTGGAATAGCATGTTCGGGGATATGGGTTTTTAATTGCGATTGCATCACTACGAAAATACTAGATTTTTATCAAAACAGTACTTGATTTCGTAAGAAAAAATAACTAGATTCGTTTGTTGGATAATAATAATTATCATTAGAAACGACGTCATATTTGTAAGTTGTCAAATATTCCAATAATGCTTAAACTAAATGAATAAAGTCGCATTAATAACAGGAGCTAGTAAAGGAATTGGGAAAGCTTTATCTGAAAAAATGCTCAATGAAAACTACTTCGTTATTGGAACAAGTAGAAATAATGAAATTAAAAACTTTGAACATACGAATTTCTATTCGTTAAAACTAGACCTTTCGAATACAACAAGTATCGAGAATGCTCACAAAGAAGTTTTTAGCAAATTCAAACATATTGATATTTTAGTTAATAACGCTGGAATTGGACCAGATTTAGACACTTATATTCCTGAAAAAAAATCTTTCAATCTAACTTTTGATGTTAATGTAACCGGAACTGTATTTTTCACTGAACCATTAATTGAATTAATAAGCAAAAACGGGATTATTTTAAATATTTCTTCTAAAATGGGGTCATTAGATGTTTGCGAATTGACTGATTCTGTTGCATATCGAATGTCTAAAAGTGCTTTAAATATGTACACAAAAATTCTAAAAAACAGACTAAAGGATAAAATTAAAGTAGCTTCTATTCATCCAGGCTGGGTAAAAACAACAATAATTGAAAGCAACCTCATAAACGGTAGATTAACACCTGAACAATCAGCAGATAATATTTTTGACTTCTTAACAAACGAATTTGAAAGCGGAACATTTTGGAACTCAGAGAATAGAACCAAACTATTATGGTAAAACGATTTGCAAACAAAATTATACACACTCCAAAAATCAAATCATATTCATAAGCGAATTCATATTATCAAAGGTTTTAGTAGCTAAACCTTGTAGTTCATTTTTATAATCGTGTTCGGTATAGCCAAACACATCAAAACCTCCTGCTTTTGCAGCTTTTACTCCAGAAACACTATCCTCAATAACCAAACAGTCTTTTGGATAAAACCCCATGGTTTTAGCTGCCCATAAAAACACATCAGGTTCTGGCTTCCATTTTTGGATGGTGTAACAGCTAAAAATATTACCTTCAAAATAAGGTAACAAACCTGTAACCTCTAAGTTTAGTCTTATTTTATTTTCTGGCCCGCTTGATGCTACACAGAATGGAATTTTTAAATTTTCAACCAAATGCTTTACGCCTTTTATAGGCTTCATATCTTTACGAAACGCTTCAAAAGTTCTTTTACGATAGTCTGATTCAAAATTGCTGGATAGAGGTTTTCCAAGGTGTTTAGAAATTGAGTCCATACAAGACTTCAATGATTTTCCCTTAAAACTTATCAAGTATTCTTTAACATCCATATTTGCTCCCAAAGCATTAGCCATATCTATAAGCACGCTAATAGCTATAAATTCACTATCTACTAAAACCCCATCGCAATCAAAAATTATGCATTTGTACTTACTCATTGATTAAGGTGTAGAATTAGAAACCTGCAACAATTTACCATTGTAATAGGTATGACCACTGAGTGAAAAATCAAAAATATAATTTGCCATTTCTAAAGCTGTAGTTGGTGCCTGATAGCCTGGAAACGCTTCTTCTAACATTTCGGTTTGTACAGCACCTAAAGCCAATACATTAAATGCAATGCCTTGATCTTTATACTCTTCAGCCAATAACTCTGTTAAAGTAATAACTGCACCTTTACTTGAGCTATATGCTGCTAAGCCAGGAAACTTCATACTGCCTTGTACACCACCCATAGAACTAATAGTTACTACATGACTTCCTTTGCTCATAAACGGAACTGTAACTCGCGTAAGTTCTGAAACACCAAAAACATTGGTTTTATATACTTGTTCAAAATCAGACATTGAAGTTTCTAAAAATGGTTTATTCAAAAGTGCTCCTGCATTATTGATTAAAACATCTACCTGTTTCCATTCTTTTTTAATGAAATCTTCAACTTTTTTATAAGCCTTAGTATCACTTAAATCAAAAGAAAAACACTCTACATTTTTTAGCTTTAAACCTTGTACAGGTTTCTCATTTCTAGAAAGTGCAAGTACGCTATGTCCTGCTTTTGCAAATACTTTAACCAATTCAAAACCAATACCCCTACTGGTGCCTGTAATTATAATATTTTTACTCATTTTTCAGTTGTATTTCTTTTGAAGTAGAATTTACCATACCACTTATTACTGGAATCATTTTATTGATAAAACTCGTCATGTGATCAAAGTCTAATTTATCCGCTTCGTCATCGACATGATGATAATACTTAAAGTTGGTAAAATCGAAAGTAGAAATTGCATGCGCTGGTATTTTAAACTGTTTATAAAACGGATAATTATCTGACCGTTTAAACAATTGAAATTCCTTAGCTTTTGGAAAAAAACCAATAATTTCTGAACCTGCATAATCATTTATTTTTTTAGCGATATTAGATTTTTCAAAACCAGTAATATATGCCATAACTTCTGTTTCAGCCCTTGGCACTCCTATCATTTCAAAATTAATCATAGTGTATAAACCTATGCCTTTATCTTTTAATCGTTTTGCCAAATGTTCAGATCCTTTTAACCCCATTTCCTCAGCGGCATATAGTGTGAATAACAAACTTCTTCTATTACGTTTTGTTTTAGCAAAATGTTTTGCCCATTCCATAACGGCTACTGTACCTGAAGCATCATCATTTGCGCCATTTGCAATGCTATCACCTTCTACTTCTTTTGCCGTGCCTATATGATCATAGTGCGCTCCAAGAATCACAAATTCATTTTTTAAATCTGGATCACTACCTTCTACATAACCTACTATATTGTAACCTACCATATTTTTTAAATTAAAACTATCTCGATAAATTTCAAAATAAGGTTTTACATTATTCTCCCTGAAAAAATTCTCGATATATACTGCAGCTTTTTCTATGCCTATGGTTCCTGTATTTCTTCCTTCTAATTCATCTGAAGCTAAAAATTCTAGACCAGACTGAACATCCTTAAGAATTATTTTATCTGATAGATTAGGAGACATAGTCTCGCTAGTATTAGCTTCTTTTCTTGAAGTATTAAAGGGCGTACTATCTATAGAATTAGGATTCGTTTCAATTATCTTTTTTTGTCCGCCACAACTTAAAATTAGAATTAACAGAAATAAACTAAATATTTTTTTCATGGTTACGTCTTTAAAAATTTAAAGATAAAAAAAACCTGTCTCTATATATATAGAGACAGGTCTTACTTAAAATCATTATTTATGATATCCTGAAATAAATTCAGAACATTACTATCTTTTAAACCAACATCGTCACAGGATTTTCAATATAGCCTTTTAATGTTTGAAGAAATTGTGCTCCTGTGGCACCATCAACCGTTCTATGGTCGCAAGCTAAAGTTAACTTCATTGTATTTCCTACTACAATTTCTCCTTCTTTTACAACAGGTTTTTGAACTATGGATCCAACAGATAATATTGCTGAATTTGGTTGATTAATGATAGATGTAAAATAATCAATCCCAAACATTCCTAAGTTAGATACTGTGAATGTACTTCCAGACATTTCATCTGGTGTTAATTTCTTATTTCTAGCTTTTCCAGCTAACTCTTTAACCTCAGCTCCAATTTGTGGTAAGCTTTGCTCGTTTGCAAAACGGACTACTGGTACTACCAATCCGTCTGGTACTGCAACGGCCACACCTATATGAACATGATTATTTAAACGCATTCTATCATCAAACCATTGCGAATTAACTTGTGGATGCTGCTTAAGTGCCATGGCACAGGCTTTTACAACTATATCATTGAATGAAATTTTAGTATCTGGTATAGAATTGAATTGTTTACGGAAAGCGATCGCATTATCCATATCAAATTCTACTGCCAAATAATAATGTGGTGCTGAGAATTTAGACTTGGTTAATGATTTTGCAATCGCTTTACGCATTTGAGAATTTGGTACTTCATCAAAATCTTCTGTTCCTGATGGCACAAACTTACCTACCGCTGCTGCTCCAGCTGCTGGTTCGTAGTTTTCTATATCTCGCTTTATGATACGTCCATTTTCTCCAGAACCCTGAACTTTGGTTAAGTTAATGCCTTTTTCTTCAGCTAATTTTTTAGCTAATGGCGAGACATATACTCTTCCATTTTCTGTTACAGGAGTAGGCGTAGGTGCTTTAGACTTTGTTTCTGCTTTAGCTGGTGCAGGTTTTGATACCTCTGATTTTGCTTCAACTTTAGGAGCCTCTTCTTTAGATGAGGTTGGCGATGATGCTGAAAAATTAGCTGCAACACCAGAGACATCAGTTCCAGCTGGACCGATTATAGCCAAAAGCTCGTCTACTTTTGCAGACTCTCCCTCTTTTAATCCTATTTCTAATAAAGTACCTGATTGGAATGATTCAAATTCCATCGTGGCTTTATCTGTTTCTATTTCAGCTAAAATATCACCTTCTTCTACAGTATCACCAACTTGTTTTAACCAAGTGGCCACTGTACCTTCTTCCATGGTATCACTCAAACGTGGCATGGTAACTACAATGACACCTTCTGGCAATTCTGTTTTAGTATCCCCAGAATCTTTAGGTGTTTCTGCTTCATTTGATGCGGCCGGTGCTTCTGTTTTTTCTTCTACAACTTCATTTGAGGCACTTCCTCCTCCGTTGAGTAATGCTGAAATATCCTCTCCTTCATCTCCAATTATAGCCAACAGCTCATCTACCTTTGTAGTTTCCCCTTCTTGTACACCTATATGAAGTAGCGTTCCTTCATTAAAGGACTCAAATTCCATAGTAGCTTTATCTGTTTCAATCTCAGCTAAAATATCGCCTTCTTCAATCTTGTCCCCTACTTTCTTTAACCAAGTTGCGACAGTTCCTTCTTCCATGGTGTCGCTCAATCGAGGCATGTTTACAACTATTGCCATATCTTATAATTTGTGTGGTATAAATGGATAATCTTCTTGCTCGTAAACCATATCATAAAGTTGTTGTACTTCTGGGAATGGAGATTCCTCTGCAAACTTTTCACATTCTGCAACGCGTTCTTTTACACGTTTGTCTATAACTTTAATATCGTCTTCAGATGCATATTTCTTTTCTAAAATAACATCCTTAACCTGAGTTATAGGATCTATTTTCTTATACTCTTCTACTTCAGCTTTTGTTCTATAGTGCTGTGCATCAGACATAGAATGCCCTCTATATCTGTAAGTTTTTAATTCTAAGAATGTTGGGCCTCCACCTTTTCTTGCTCGTTGTATGGCTTCATCAAAAGCTTCTGCAACTTTCACAGGATTCATGCCGTCTACAGGTCCACAAGGCATCTCGTAACCTAGACCCAATTTCCAAATATCATCATGATTTGCTGTACGTTCTACTGATGTCCCCATGGCGTATCCGTTATTTTCACAAACAAATACTACTGGTAAATTCCAAAGCATTGCTAGGTTAAATGTTTCATGTAAGGAACCTTGTCTTGCAGCACCATCTCCAAAACAACACAGGGTTACAGCATCGCTCCCATGATATTTGTCTCCAAATGCAATACCTGCTCCTAATGGTATTTGACCACCAACAATACCATGTCCACCATAAAAACGATGTTCTTTAGAGAAAATGTGCATTGATCCTCCCATACCTTTTGATGTACCGGTTACCTTTCCGTATAACTCTGCCATAACACGTTTTGGATCCTCTCCCATACCTATGGGTTGTACATGGTTACGATAAGCCGTAATCATTTTATCCTTTGTAAGATCCATAGCATGTAAAGCACCTGCTAAAACTGCTTCTTGACCATTGTACAAGTGAAGAAATCCTCTTACTTTTTGTTGAATATATACTGCAGCAAGTTTATCTTCAAACTTTCTCCAAAATAACATGTCTTCATACCATTTCAGGTATACCTCTTTCGTTATTTTTTGCATCTACTTTAATTAAGGTTTTACTTATGCGAAATACAAAAGTAATACATTGAATGGTTTTGGGAAAACCCTTTAGGATTGAAAGCATAAAAAATGCGAAAAATTTATATTTCATACTGTTTTTTCGTCAATTATGCCATGATACATTATTAGACCTAAAATTTTTAAAATTTAGGTGGATTATAATTGAGATTTATCAAAAATAAATGGTAATAAATTCTCTAAAGCATTAGACTTTATGATCTTTCCTGATGTACCCATAAAGAATATTTCTATGGGCGATTTTTGTTGCACTTCATATTCAGCAATAGCTTGCCTACATGCTCCGCAAGGAGGTATCGGTTGTAACGTTTCTTCTTTTAAACTTCCTGCAACAATTACCATTTTTAGCATCTTAGTTTTTGGATATTTTGCCCCCGCATAATACAATGCTGTTCTTTCCGCACAAAGTCCTGATGGATATGATGCGTTTTCTTGATTACACCCTGTAACGATCTCTCCATTTTCTAACAGAATTGCTGCACCTACAGCAAAATTTGAATATGGCGCATAGGCTTTTACCCTAGCTTCTTTAGCGTTTTCTATTAATTGAATAACATCCCTTGGTAATTCTGATACGTTTTCAAAAACTTGAAAAACCACTTCTAACTTTATCTCTTTCATGGGCAGCACTTAATAGTATGTCTGCTAAAGTTACAAACTATTTTAAACTAAAAAACTACTGCCTTTACAAACAGTAGTCTTTTTATATATTAATAAAATATTATGTCTTAGTATTCAAAATACTCTCCATCCCCTATGTTAAATGTTAAAGAAAACCTAAGTGTATTTTCTAATGGACTTTGCACTCTTGAGGCTGAGAACAAATAGGATAAGTCTATATTTATGACATTGTATTTAAAACCTGCTCCGATAGCTAAAAATTTACGAGCTCCTTTATCTTCTGCTTCATTAAAATAACCTGCTCTAAAAGCAAATGAATCTTGATATAAATATTCTGCACCTAAAGACCATGTAAACTCTCTTAACTCTTCACTAAAACCACCAGGAGCGTCTCCAAAAGATTGAAATATTCCTGACAAAAAGCTTACGTCTTGAGATTGCCCTCCTATAATTACATCCTGCTCAAAGTCTGTATCTTCATCTGCCTCATAGGTGCCATTTCCATTAACATCTGTAAATCTATTTCCTCTAAGCGGTGGGGTAGGCACTAACAACTTCGCAACTTCCGCAGTAACTGCTACTTTATTATAATCATCAAAAATAAAATCAAATCCTCCTCCCAATCTCAATGTGGTGGGCTGAAAATTCTCCGTTCCTCCATCATCATACTTAAATTTAGGCCCTATATTTTGGATGGCAAACCCTGCTCTCCAACGTCCATTAAAATCACTATATGCTTCTTCCTCACTCTGATAAAACCCGGAAATATCAACACCAAATGTGTTTGCAGATGACGCATCATTGTTCCCTACATTTAATCTTAAATCTGAACGTAAATAACGCATAGCTACAGACATTGCAAATTGATCTGAAAGTCTTAGCGCATAAGAAGCATCAATAGTTAACTCGTTTGGTCTTTGAATCAATGCCTCAGAAAACTCGTCTTCTACAAATTCAATATCTCCTAAAGAGAAATATTTTAAGCTTGCTGCAAAAGCACTACGCTCGTCTAATCTATTAAAGTAAGTTACATTCCCTAAAAATATATCATTTACTAATCTGCTCAAATAGGGAGTATAGCTCACTGCAACTCCTGATTTAGTTTCAGAAAACGCATACTTAGACGAATTCCATTGTTGCGAATAGGCATCTACAGATGTTGCTACTCCCATGTCTCCCATTGAGGCAGCTCTTGCATCTGCGGCAATCAAAACAAACGGTACACCAGTGGTTATTACTCGAGTATCATCTGGGTCTGGAATTTCTACTGTTTGCGCTGTTAAATTGCTTACTAAAACTAAAAGCGTTAGTACAAATATAGTATTCTTCATAGTTGTATTTTATAGTTGCAAATATAATTTTTTATTAGAGTATCACAAGTTTCTCTATTTTCTCTACTGTCTTGTTTAGTAGGTTAGACTTTACTGTTAGCTTGTATATGTAAACGCCCTTCCCTATTTTTTCTCCAAAATCATCCCTTCCATCCCACACGATATCTTTAGACAGAGAACTGGTTGCCTTTATACCACCAGAGGTTTGCCCATTTAACGTTCTCACTAGTTTACCGGAAACTGTGAATATCTGTATAGAAACGTCTAAAGGTTGTGAACTATTGTGATTGAACCAAAATTCTGTATAATTGACAAACGGATTTGGATAATTTAATACATTATTGATTACAAGTTCTTGGTCTTCATCAAATACAATAAATTGAAGTTCGGAAGTTGATGAATTATTATATACATCCCAAGCTTTAAGTGTTAACGTGTGCAATCCAGGTTCTAGATCCCTAAAGGGGAAACTCACCGTACCTCTTTGATAGTTATCAACCTCGGTTTCATAATAATCGTTTAAAACAAAAGGATTGGTTTCATCTCCATCAATTATTGCTACTATATCATGACCAATGCCACTGGCTGTATTTATACCATTTGCATCTTCCAGTTTTGCTAACAATGTTGGAGACTCATTGGTTATCCCTCCTGAAACAAAATTTTCGTCGTTCATGAATAGGTTAATAACTGGCCCTGTATTGTCTTCTTCTGCATTTTCATTTACGCCACCTATTCTAATATTGGAGACATCTGCTCCAGTTTGGTTTTCTGATAGTAGAGTATTCTTAGCATAAAAACTAACCCTACCCAAACCTACGGGCACACCAATATCTTTTGGTACTACAAAATCAAATTCAAACTGCCCGTTATTTACAGTTGCCTGCCCTCTAAAAACAATAGCTCCTAGTGTTTTAAAATCCAGCTGTATTAAAGTACCTGCATTTGTTGTATTATCATTTGCCAATGTTTGCCTGTCTATAAATTTATCATAAATTGTTGTAGATACCACCCCATTATAATTACTTAAAAGATTACCATTTACATCTGTAACCTCTCCTGCTAATTTCACTCTACTTAGTGCCTTAAGGGTATCTGTAGATTGCGCAATTGGTGTATCGTTTATTTCAGTTAAGCGTATATTTGGTTTAGGAAATGCTAGTTTCATTGCCGGGTCTCCAATGTAAAACACTAGTCTCCTTTGAGTCGCAAATCCAACATTAGGATCATTTTTAGCCAATCTTAAGGCCTCTGCCATAGTTGGGTATTCATCATCATCAAAGCTATCATTATCACTAAAAGAGAACAAATACTGCCCTAAAGTATTATTGAATGTTATACCAAAATTCACAAATACTTGCCTTGTTGTTGTAATTAAACTTATGGCTCCCGCTTGCTTATTCCAATACGTAAATTCTCCTGCTGTTTGCCTAAAAGGATTATCAAACTTGGTAAACTCACAGGTTACTGTTACAAAACAGTTTAATTTGCAGAAGTTCTTTAAGTTATCAATTGAGGGCACATCTAAAATACGCTCTTGCGACAACCCATCTTCCCCTCCATGTCCAAAATAGTTTACCACTAAAGCTCCATTATCTATAGCATTTGAAATTTCTTCGTTAACTTCTGGGTAGCTCTCTCCTCCCGCTGAAGATTCTTGCTGAAAAGCATCAGCATGTATCTTTATAACATTTACAAATGGTTTTTCATCGGTAACCTCATCCCCTATGTTATCTGTAGTTTGTTGAATTACTCCTTCCCAATTTTCATCTACATCATCAGAAATTACCACATAATTATTACGCCATCTCCCTAAAGATTCTTTTGCATAATAGGAATCTATTTTGTCCACCAATTCCCTTGCTCTTTGCGGTGTGTCGGCTAAAACACGACCTACTGCTATATCCAAACGATCACTATTACTCATTGCCCCTTCGTTATCATCCATCATCCCATAAAAATCATCTGAAACAAAAGAGTTTGTTAAGTTTAAACTATTATAAGAATGCCACGAAGGCACAATATTTGTATTATTAGGAATTCTATCTTTGTAATCATAAGAGCCGTCTCCAAACAAGCAGAGATATTTAATTCTTCTTTCAGGAGTACTTGCATTATCATAAATATATTTTACCAAATTCCGTATGGCAGCAATATCTGGATTACTAGTACTAAATTCAGTATAAATCTCATCTAAACCCATAACTTTTACATTTAGACTGTATTGATTTCGGTTAATTTGCGCCAAACGCTCAGCCTGATTTAGCATATTATTTGGAGCAACTATAAGATAATCGATATCTTGAAACCCTCCATCTGGTCCATTAAAAACAGTGCCCTTTATATTTTGATTTCTTAACGTTTTATTAGCATCAAATTTAGGCTCATAATAATCTGATGGAGACAATGCCATGTATAACCTCTCCTCACCCATAGTTGATGTGAAGCTAAAGCTATTTTCTCCTTCTGAGTTTTCCACATTAGACACATTAAAAATGTCTGTTACATCCCATACTTCAGATAACCTTGAGGCTTCTGATATAGTATACTCTGCAACTCCAGAACTAGTAGCCACATTATTATTTTTGAAGCGAAACTGATTATTTTCAAACTTTAGCAATCTTGTTGCTTCCACTGATATATAATCCAAATACCCTAGAGCACTCGGATTACCTTGATTGTCATAATTCAATTTTACGTTAATTTCCTCTGAAGCCACATTAAGGTCTCCTGTGTAAGCATTTTGAGAACCAATTATTATATCACTTGAAGATCCAAAAATTAAATTTTGTATCACAGTACCGTTTACGCTTACCTCCATTGAAGTATTACTTGAAGAGACCGCTGCTGCATAAACCCTTAAGCTAATAGGGTTTGCTGTTACTAAATCTGGAAAATTAAACGTAAACTCTTGTTCATTTTCAATATTGAATCGCTCACCAAACCAACGCCTACCCACAGTGCCCACATTATGAATATCTCGCTCATGAAACTGATATTGCTGATAGGTGCTAATACTTAAATCAACAGGTCCTGATGGTTGACTAAGAGGCTGTATTCTTTTTCCACTACTACCTCCAGCTGTTATGTAGTAATAAGTCCTATCTGTGTAAGCATTAATATTGGTATTACTCTCTGCATTGAATTCCTTTGGTCCTTCGCCGTAAAAAAGCACATAATCATCATTATCAAAAACACCATCCTGTTCTCCAACAACTTTAATAGCATTTTCAGTAACGTCAAAAGGCTGAGGTTCAGAATTACTATAAGGTATCATACGTCCACCATTCCCATAAATCTTAATAGTTCTTGGGTCTACAGTATTAACATTAACCCCTAGATTTTGTAAAAAGCCTTTCGATAACCTAAAAACTCCGGTTGTATCGATATAAAACTTATACCAAGTACCAGAATTTAACACAGAATTAGTTATTACTTTAGACCCCTTAAAGGCTTTATTCCTACTAAAAAGAGTATTATTTTGTGGTTTATAATCTATCTGAAAAGACACAATTTTTTTATAGGCTCCATTCTCTCCTTTTATTATAGGGGAAACCTCTAAGTAAGCATACTGATTATCCCTAGATTTAGAATTCTTTAAATCATATCTTAAACCTACTGGTATTTTCGATCTATCAATATCCAAAAGTTCAGCCTCAGTAATGGGTTGATAACTTATGTTATTTAATACAACAGAAGCCTCATCTACATAACCAGAACTCTCCCACTGTGCAATAAATTGTAGCCCTTTATCAAAATCATAATTATAATGTTTTGTGTTGAATGCAGGAAGATTGATGCTATTGGTACCAAAACTTAGTTTGGTAGTTCCATTCCAATCAATTGAAAAACTTTTTTTTTGCCCAAAAGCTAGGCAAGACACTAGAAGTATTAAAAGTAAAATTCTCTCTTTCATGAGCTAGAATAACGTGTAAGGCACACAGTTATTATCAAATAAAACAACAATTTTTTTCTAAACATCAAAAGTACAATAATAATTTGTGAAAAGTAACGTTATTTCTATGCGATAGTTTAGAGAAAAGTGCCAAAATCATCGATGTAATACATTAAAAATAGGATGAAATACGTATTTTTTTCGTCAAAATGCAAAAAATAGCTTGTTCTGTAAGGTTTAATTCTTATATTGCAGCACCAAAACAAAAATTTAGCTTACTTAAACGTATGGATATGAAAAATGTAGCGATATTAAAAGTATTCTTAATCGCAGTCCTTTCGGTTACGGCTTTTAGTTGTAAAAAGTCATCTAGCTCTAAAAATAGTTCTAGAGCTACAGGATGGCAAATTAACGGACGAGATGGCGGTTTTCAGTACAATACAAACTTCAAAGAACAAGAAACTGCTCCAGGATTAGTTTTTATTGAAGGTGGTACGTTTACCAAGGGTCGTGTACAAGACGATGTAATGCACGACTGGAACAACACCCCTACACAACAACATGTGCAATCATTCTATATGGATGAAACTGAAGTTACCAACCTAATGTACGTTGAGTACCTTGACTACATGAAGAAACTTTACCCTCCTGATGATGAACTTTATAAAAATATTTATAATGGTATTTTACCAGATACACTTGTTTGGAGAAACAGATTAGGGTACAATGAGGTAATGACTGAAAACTATTTGAGACACCCTGCATATGCTGAATACCCTGTTGTTGGTGTAAGCTGGATTCAAGCTGTAGAATATTCAAACTGGCGTACAGACAGAGTTAATGAATTAAATCTACAGAAAAGTGGTTATAGAGATATAAACGTAGCTGAAGTTGACCCTGACAATTATTTTAGTACAGATAGATATAAAGTAGACCCAAGCGCATACGACAACGGAGATACTGATGGAAGAAGAAACAGAAATGTTAGAGTAGATGCCGATGGCAACGAAACTGGTGTTTATGCCTCTATGGAAACTGGTGTTATTGGCCCGAAATACAGACTCCCAACAGAAGTTGAATGGGAATATGCTGCTTTAGGTTTAAGTGAAATTAGAAGTTATAACCTTTATAGAGGACGTAAAAAGTACCCTTGGGACGGACAATATACACGCTCTGGGAAACGCAAATATCGTGGTGACCAGTTAGCTAACTTTAAGCAAGGTAAAGGTGATTACGGTGGAATTGCAGGATGGAGTGATGATGGTGCTGATATTACTAATGCGGTAAAATCTTATGAACCTAATGACTACGGTTTATATGATATGGCTGGTAATGTAGCCGAATGGGTTGCTGATGTTTACAGACCTATAGTAGATGATGAATTTAACGATTTTAACTACTACAGAGGAAATGTTTATACAAAGAATGCAATTACCGAAGAAGGTACTGTTAAAGTAGTAGAAACTGATGAAATTATTTACGATACATTATCTAATGGTAGAATTGTTGCAAGAAATCTTCCAGGAGAAATTGTAAAAGTTCCTGTGGATGAAAATGAAACCTATTTAAGACCTAACTTTGATAGAGCTGATAATATTAATTTTAGGGATGGAGATCGTCGTTCATCACGAAATTTTGAAAGTTTTGGAGAAGAAGACGAAGATGAGGCAACGACAGATTCTGATACCAGAAAAATGTACAATTCTCCAAAGCATACCATTACAAGAGACTCTCTAGGTAATTTAGTTAGAGAATACGATAAGTCTAATAACAGAACTTCATTAATTAACGATGAAGTAAGAGTATACAAAGGAGGTTCTTGGAAAGACAGAGAGTACTGGTTAGACCCTGCTCAAAGACGTTACTTCCCTCAAGATATGGCTACAGATTACATTGGCTTTAGATGTGCAATGTCTCGTGTAGGTTCAAAATCTAAAATGAAACAGAAGAAAAAAGCCTAAGTTTATTTCTTACACAATAAAACAAAAAGTCCTGATGCTAAATCAGGACTTTTTGTTTACATTTATTTCATGGATTTAAAAGCACTTCACAGCATATTTTTAAAATGCAATTCAGTTTGTACTGACACCCGAAAGATTGAAAAAGGAGACTTGTTTTTTGCCTTAAAAGGCGATAATTTTAACGGCAACCTCTATGCTCAAGAAGCCATAGATAAAGGTGCCAAATATGCTGTGATAGACGAGGAAACATATGTAGCTGAAAACACTATTGTTGTTGATAATGTTCTTGAAACACTACAAAAGCTAGCTACGTATCATAGAGAATATCTAAAAACACCCATTATCGCGTTGACTGGAAGCAATGGTAAAACCACTACAAAAGAACTAATAAATGCTGTGTTGTCCACACAATTTAAAACCAGTGCAACAAAAGGCAATCTAAACAACCATATTGGCGTACCACTTACCTTGCTGTCTATGACAAAAGATACAGAAATAGGTATTGTAGAAATGGGCGCCAACCATCAAAAAGAAATTGAGTTCTTGTGCAATATTGCGTTTCCCGATTATGGATTGATAACCAACTACGGAAAAGCACATCTTGAGGGCTTTGGAGGTGTTGAGGGAGTTATAAAAGGCAAAAGTGAAATGTTCCTACACCTTATAAAACACAACAAAACCATTTTTTTAAACCTAAATGACCCTATTCAAATCAAAAAGGCCGGTAAGGGCAATACATTTACCTTTGGAAAAATTGACACACATCCAGAAGTGTCAATTGATTTTGTAAGTAGCACTCCTTTTGTGACATCCAAATACAATAACTCTATAATAGAGAGTAAACTTATTGGAGACTACAACTTTAATAACATTGCTCTGGCTATAGCTATTGGTAATTACTTTAAAATAGAGGATAACAACATTAAATCTGCTATAGAAAGTTATACGCCTACAAATAATCGTTCTCAAATCATCCAAAAAGGCTCTAATAAAATTATTTTGGATGCCTACAATGCCAATCCTACTAGCATGCGTGCTGCGCTTTTAAATTTTGAAAAGCAAAACGGTTTTAAAATTGCCATATTAGGAGATATGTTTGAGTTGGGTAAAGATGCAGAAGCTGAGCATCAACATATTACAAATTTGGCTAACTCTTTAAATATTGATAAAATATATCTCCTCGGAGAGAACTTTAACATATCAAAAGTAGATTCAGAAAAAATTACCCAATTTAAAACCTTTGATGATTTTAAAACAGCAAATAAATCAATGAGGTTTAAAAACAGTATGATACTAATTAAAGGCTCTAGAGGTATGGCACTAGAGAGGGTTTTAGATATACCCAACCTGTTAGAATAACTAACTATTATTCTTTAGTTTCAAGTTTACTTTTTAGCTCTTTTAATAAGAATTCGATTTCAGATATAATCTCCTCATTACTAGCCATGATTTTATATCTTGCTGATGTTTCATTTAAAATACGTTCGCTATCACTAGTATCCCTAAGTAACCAATTAAGGTCTACTTCGGGGAATTCTTCTATAATTTTAATTAAAAACTCTATTGAGACTTTTTTGCCATTAACATATTGCGATAATTGAGAATAATTCATCTCAAATTTTTCAGCCAAATCAGTCAATGTATTGTATTTGGTTTTAATTAATTGTCTCAATTTATCTTCAAACTTCATATCAGAAAAGCAAATAAAATATACTAATAAGTAAAATCTTTTGTTTTTGTTTAATTATTTATATATTTTAGTCGTAAATTCACTCAAAACTCAAATATATTTAAATAAATAATGACAAATTTAAACAAATTATATACACATTATGATGTTAGCTCTGTAAAAGAGAGAAATGTGCTAAAAAATTTATTAGTTAACCATTTGCCCAAGGAATACACCAAAATGGTAATAAACAACCTAAAGTCAAAAGGTATTCATGTAGACTCCCAAACGGTAAGAAACACTAAAAGTGGGATTAGCAAAAACATACTTGTTTTTAATGCGATTGTAGAGGTTGCAAAAGAATTTGAGACCATATCCAACCAATTTAAAGAAAAGCTAAAATCATAACCCCATTTCATTTTCTACTAAGAATGAAAAAACACCACTATAACAAAATAGAAAAAAGTTTTGAAGAGATATTCAAAACAGAAGTCATATCAGAGCACCAAAGTTTATTGTGTTCGCATTTTGATAGTATAAAAACAGTTGTTAGAGAGCCCATCGTTAAACAACAAATAATTCAATTAGCAAAACTCTGTCAAGAGGTACCAAATAATTTAACAGTTAGGTCTACTCTTGACGGAGTTTATATTGAATTTTGGTAAACAGATTAAACTTGTATCTCTAGGAGGGATTAATTTGCCTTACTCAAAGGCATCCTAGTGTTGAAAGCATCGAGCCTAAACTGTCTGGGGTTTAGGTAAGATGCTGAATTTATTAAATACTCTTGAGCCTTTTTTGATAGAATATAACTAAACAAATCTTTAGTGTGTAAAAATGCTTTGAAACTTTAGTGACAATAACTTTTTAAAACTTATTGAACATCCTCTGCATTTCATACAATAAAAAATCCGATTTGAAAAACAAATCGGATTTTTTTTGAAGTGGGCGCGAAGGGATTCGAACCCCTGACCCCTTGGGTGTAAACCAAGTGCTCTGAACCAACTGAGCTACGCGCCCTAAATATTAGGTGTGCAAATATAATCTAGTTTTTAATACTGCAAAAACTTTTTTGACAAAAATTTAAATTATTTCTGCTACTACAAATGTACTACCTCCAACAAAAATAAAATCATCTTTTAAAGCCCTTTTTAGTGCTGTTTTATAAGCCTTATTTACAGAGCTATATGTTGCTCCAATACACCCAAATGGTTTTAATTCTTCTTGCAATTGTTTGGCATCCTTACCTCTTGGGATATCTGGTTTGCAAAAATAATATGTGGCATTCTTAGGTAGTAGATCTACAATAGCACTCAAATCTTTATCATTTACCACTCCAAAAACTATATGTAAGTTATGATACGCTTGATTTGATATCTGATGCATTACAAAACTAAGCCCCTCCTTGTTGTGCCCTGTATCGCATACCACTTTAGGTGCTTCGCTTATCACTTGCCACCTACCTAGCAATCCTGTATTCTTAACAACATTTAAAAAACCTACCTCTATAGCTTTTTCGGAAATCTTATAGCCTTTTTGCTTTAGTACTTCAATGGTTTGAAATGCAGTTTTTATATTCTTTTTTTGGTAGTACCCTACCATATCAGAAGCATAGGTTTTATTAACCAATCGATCTGCATATACAACTTTAGTAGTATTTGCCTTAGCTATCGCATTGAATACCGGTTGTGTTTCTGGTTGTGTTTCTCCAACTACCACTGGTACATTTGGTTTAATAATTCCTGCTTTTTCGGCGGCAATCAATTCTAGAGTATTACCAAGAAACTGTACATGGTCTAAGCCTATATTTGTAATAACTGAAACTTCTGGCGTTATAATATTTGTAGAATCTAAGCGTCCTCCCATACCCACTTCAACAACGGCAACATCTACAGCTTTTTTTGAAAAATATTCAAATGCCATACTTACTGTCATTTCAAAAAAAGAAACTTGGCTGGCTTCCAAAAAGGCTTTATGTTTTTTTATAAAACCCATTACAAACTGCTTACTAACGGGTTTTCCATTAATTCTTATCCGCTCCCTAAAGTCTTTTAAATGAGGGGAAGTATACAAACCAACCTTATAACCTGCTTCTTGTAAAACAGAAGCAATCATATGGCTGGTGGACCCCTTACCATTGGTACCTGCTACATGTACAGATTTAAAGTTTTTTTCTGGATGATGAAGATACTCTGCCAGTTTTATCGTATTTGATAAGTCTTTTTTGAATGCAGTTTTACCTTGGCGTTGATACATTGGCAGTTGTGCAAACATCCAATCTAAAGTATCTTGATAAGTCATTCTATTATTGACTCAATTTGAAGTTAACACTAACAAAACCTATTTGACGTGATGGTGCTTTGCTATCTGAAGGCCATTTATGGGACAGTGCTATTTTTTTTGCTGGCTCTAATAAACATTGGGCTGTGTTGGTTGTACCTTTTACTCCTGGCGTAGCCTCAATAACATTACCACTTCTATTTACTACTATCCTTACTATAACCAATCCAGACTCGTTACAATCTTGTTTTAATCGTTTAAACGAAGCTCTACCACGCCCATTTAAACCATATCCAACTCCCCCACTTCCTGTGCCTTGGCCTCCAAAATAACTTGGCGCATACGGATTTCCATCCAATTGTCCTTTATCTCCTGCTCTATTATCGTTGCCTTCACTTCCAGTTTCAGCCCCATCAGATTTACTTACCCCACCAATTAAAGCATCCAATTTCTTACGCTTTTCTTCTTGTTCTCGCTTTTCTTTTGCTATTCTATCTGCTTCTGCCTTAGCTTTTGCCTCTGCAATGGCTTTTGCTTTTGCTTCAGCCTCTTTCTGTTTTTTTATTGCTATTTCCTCAGCGTTATCCTGTGTTAGCACTTCCTCCTTCGCTTCTGCCGATTTTGTTGGTTCTGCTTTTGTAGATTCTGGCTTTGGTATGTCCTCAGTAACTTTGGGTTCAGACTTTACAGGTGTCTTGGGTTGAATATTTCCTTTTCCAAAATCTGAATTTCCAAAATTCACAGCTACGCCATATTCTTCTGGAGGATCCATATAATTACAACCTCTCACAACAAATAATAGTAATAATAAGATAATGGTAATTAACACTGTTATTTTAGCTGAATTACGTTCATGTTTGGTTTCTAAATACTTCATACCATTATTATTCTGCAAAAGTTATTCCGAAGAAAATTAAAAACTTACTTGTTAGGTTTAACGGCTAAAATCACTTTAAATTTATTTCTATTGGCAATATCCATTACTTTAACAACATTCTCTACTGGAACAGATTTTTCAGCTCTTAAAACAATCGTTGGTTTATCTTCTTTCGATAATGCTGCTAGCAGCTCATTTTCTAAAACACTGACTCCTACACGTTTTTGATCTATGTAGTAGGTTAAATCTTTTTTGATGCTTACTGCAACAGATTTTTTATTTTCAGTCTTACCACTGGCCTTAGGTAATAAAATGTCTATAGCATTTGTAGTTACCAGAGTAGAGGCTATCATAAAAAAGATTAATAACAAAAAGACAATATCCGTCATAGACGACATATTGAATTCTGGAGTTACTTTATTTCTTCCTCTAATATCCATATTATGTAGGTTCGTTTAAATGATCTAAAAACTCTAAAGAATTGGCTTCCATTTGGTAAACCACTTTATTGGTTCTTACCACAAGGTGATTGTACGCTATGTAACCAACAATACCCACAATTAATCCTGCTACTGTAGTTGTCATGGCTGTGTAAAGCCCACTTGCTAGGGTATCCATTTGAATTGTACCTCCTGCATTGGCAAGTTCAAAAATTGCTAAAATCATTCCAATTACCGTTCCTAAGAATCCAATCATTGGAGCCGCTCCTGAAATTGTTGCCAATACGCTCACATTTTTTTCTAGCTTGTAGATTTCTAATCGCCCTGCATTTTCAATTGCAGTATTGATATCCGCTAAAGGTTTTCCTATTCTTGTTATACCTTTTGCTATGAGTCTTGACACTGGAGAGTTAACTTGGGCACATAACATTTGGGCGGAATCAATTTTACCGTTACTTACATGATCTTTAATTTGATTCATGAAATTTGCATCGACCTTTGACGCTGCTTTTATTGCAAAAAGCCTTTCAAAATAAATATATGTCGCCACTATAAGCAGCAAAAATAATATAGCGATAATGATTTGACCAGCAGCGCCACCGCTACTAATAAGCTCTATTATGGAAAGTGTCTTTTCAACAGATTCCCCATCTGTTAATTCTGCGCCTTCTTGGGTGCTTTGTAGTAATAATATGTTTAGCATATAGTTTTGGGTTAAATGCAACTGTATAACGTTAGTTTTGTTGCTAAAGTATAATGTTTAAGGTTTTCAGTTTTATTTATAGCTTTCAAAAAAAAGAAAGATTAGTAAAAATACTAATCTTTCAAATTTTATACCAATTAATATTTCTAGTTAAAATAATGTTCTGGTTACCATAAATGCTGCAGCTCCAACTAAAAAACCAGCTAGTGCTAACCAGGAAATCTTTTTTAAATACCAGAAAAAATCTATTTTTTCCATTCCCATTGCAACTACACCAGCTGCTGAACCTATGATTAACATACTTCCACCCGTTCCTGCTGAATATGCAATAAAGTGCCACAACTCATGATCTAGAGGTTCAGAAAACATTCCTAAACTAGCTGCTACCAATGGTACGTTATCTATAATGGCTGAACCTATTCCAAGGAATAGTACCACTAAATCCGATACACCGCCTTCATGCATTTCTGTTCCCAACTGCGGTGTGGCTTCTCTTAACCAATCGGCAGCTCCAAACAAAATCCCTAAAGATTCCAATGCAGCTACAGCCATAAGTATCCCTAAGAAAAATAATATGCTTGGCAGTTCAATCTTGGTTAAAGCTGTATGCACTGGACTATGATGTGCATGAGCATCATGCTCTTCTGAATCATGACCAGACATACTAAATTTGGAGCTACTATAAATCTCAGCAAACGTAGCTACTATACCTAAAGATAACATCATACCTACATAAGGAGGTAAATGTGTTATAACTTTAAAAACTGGCACAAAAATAATTGCCCCTAAACCTAAATACAACATTGTTCCACTAAATCTAGATTTTGATTGTTCTTTTTCTTCAACGATCTCTAAATTTCCTTTAAATGCTGGTAAAAAAGAGGCTATTAACGATGGTACTACCATACAAAGTAACGAGGGTACTAATAGGTAACCTATTAAATGTCCTGTAGACACTTTGTCTCCAATCCATAGCATCGTTGTGGTAACGTCCCCTATTGGAGACCAAGCCCCTCCTGCATTCGCAGCTATAATTATTAAACCTGCATACCATATTCTAACATCCCTATCTTTTACTATTTTCTGAAGAATAGATATCAAAACGATAGTAGCAGTTAAATTATCTATGATTGCAGAAAGTATGAACGCCAGAATTGAAAATATCCATAGAATTTTAGACTTTTTCTTGGTTTTGATAAAGCCTTTAATTGTAGCAAACCCATCAAAATAATCAATAATCTCTACTATAGTCATAGCTCCTAAGAGGAATACCAATATTTCTGCAGTTTTACCAAGATGATGCAACAATGTTTCTTCCATTAGATGCATCTTTTCATCATGTTCCAGCAAACCAAAATTTTCTAGAAGTGCATGTTTTCCCGAATCAAACCACTGCGGAAAACTTTCTATCCCTAGCGCTATTAAAGCCCAACTTATAGCCATCATTACCAAGGCTGGGATTAATTTATCTATTTTAATACTGTGCTCTAAAGTTATGGCTAAATAGCCCATAACAAATACTAGGATAATCGCTGCTTCCATAAATTCAATTTTATATCAGTTGGTTAAGCGCAATCTCAAAAGCTGTTGCGCTAATTTTAGTTTTAGTTTTATTTTTTTTGTGTATGCTTTCTAATACTTTTCTAATAGTTGAGGAGGTATCATTAAATATAGCTTCATCTGTCATCTGTACTTTTCTTTCCATAAAATAGGCAAAAACCCTAGCCATTCCGCAATTTGATATAAAATCTGGGATTAAGCTTACTTTAGAGTCTGTATGTTCCATAATAGGACCAAAAAATATCTCTTTATCAGCAAATGGTACATTAGCTCCACAAGAAATTACCTCTAAACCGCTATTAATCATTTTATCAATTTGCTGAATGGAAATTAATCTTGATGCAGCGCATGGTGTAAAAATCTCGGTTTGCAAGCCCCAAATTCTTTTATTTACCTCTTCAAAAGGAATTAAATTATCGGCTACTAAAATATTACCCTTTTTCGCAAGAAACAAATGATTTATATCATGAAATGTAAAACCTTCTTCTTTAATTACCCCTCCAACAATATCGATAATGCCAACAATTTTCACACCCATTTGTGCCAGATAAAAAGCTGCTGCTGCACCTACATTTCCAAAACCCTGAATAACAGCTCTTTTCCCCTTTATTGAACCTCCATAAATATCATAAAAATGTTTGGTAGCTTCAGCAACTCCAAATCCAGTTATCATATCTGCAACAGTAAATTTTCTTGTAACATCAGGAGAATACAATGGGTTTTCTATAACCTTTATTACACCTTGGCGTAATTGTCCTATCCTATTTATCTTATCTGCCTCTGTAGGTTTGAAAAATCCATTAAACACTCCTTCTTGTGGGTGCCAAACACCACTCTCTTCTGTAATAGGGATAACTTCGTTAATTTCATCAACGTTTAAATCCCCTCCAGTGCCATAATAGCTCTTTAGCAATGGAGAAACAGCTCTATACCAGCGTTCTAAAACTCCCTTTTTTCTTGGGTCTTTTGGATCGAAATTAATTCCTGATTTAGCACCTCCAATAGGTGGGCCCGATACTGTAAATTTGATTTCCATTGTTTTGGCCAGAGATAATACTTCATTCATATCTAAACCCTTTCGCATTCTTGTACCTCCTCCGGCGGCTCCTCCTCTTAATGAATTTATAACTACCCATCCCTCTGCTTCGGTTTGAGCATCTTTCCAATAGAAAACAATTTCTGGTGCTTTATTTTCGTACTTATGTAATAATACTTTCATTTTTAATTTTTTATGATTCTTTTAAACTAACACATGGCTGATTAAGGACAACTGGATAATGCGAAGCTAAAGCTGATTCATCATAGAAAAATTAAAAATTATTGCAACAAATATAAAAAACTATGAGACCTTAATATATTAAATTGGCATTAATTTAAGGATAATAAACACTTCCTGAAGAATGGTTTTTAATAGCACCTGTAACCGTTTTAAGGCAATTTACCTCATTTCTGAGTTTAAGCACTCCCAAGAGAGCAAAGATTAGAGCTTCTTTACATTCTGTGATAATTTTATCAGGAAGAATAATTTTATTTTCAGTGTGATATTGCATGCGGTTTATAAGGTAATCGTTGTATGCCCCACCACCTGTTACTAAAACCGAAGCATTGTTTTTACTTTGTATTGATTTTGAAATTTGAATAGCGATGTGCTCGCAAAATGTGCATAAAATATCTTCAATATTTAATTTATAACGATCTATTAGAGGAAAAACAGACGATATAACCCATTCTACTCCTAGCGACTTTGGGAACGGTAAACTGTAAAAATCTAAATTGTTAAGCTCGTTTAACAAGCCTTGGTTTATTTTACCTTTAGATGCTATCTTTCCCTTATCATCGTAATCTAAACCCAACTGTCTTGTATAATAATTAAGTACAATATTTACTGGGCAAATGTCGTAAGCGATATAATCACTATTAATATGTGTTGAAATATTGGCAAATCCCCCAAGGTTTAAACAGAAATCGTACTCAAAAAACAAAAGTTTATCTCCAATAGGTACCAATGGTGCTCCTTGCCCTCCTAGTTTTACATCTTGAATCCTAAAATCGCAAACCACAGTTACATCCAACAACTTTGCTAAAACCGGTAAATTTCCTATTTGATAGGTAAGCCCCTCATCTGGGCAATGAAGTGCCGTATGACCATGGGAAGATACAATATCTAGTGATGCTATTGCATTTCTTGAAATAAACTGTTTAATAACTCCTGCGAGAAAAACAGTATATGTTTTATCAATATCCTTTAGTTCTTCTTTTTGATGGTGTATTAAGTTGCTAAGAGTTTGCTTCCACTCTGTGGCGTATGGTATAGTTTCAAAAAAATGTATTTTAAAAGACCATGATTTTTGGTATTCAAAACTAACATATACCAAGTCGATACCATCTAATGAAGTTCCAGACATAACACCGATTACATCGTAAGTATCTTTAATCATGCATACAAAAATAGAAATACAAATTGAAAAATTCACACTAAAAACCTATATTTGTTAACTTTTTTTATCAAAAACACATTATAATTACGAATTATGAATTTTAACCTTTCTGAAGAACATAAAATGATTCGTGACGCTGCTCGCGATTTTGCTCAAACCGAATTACTTCCTGGCGTTATAGAACGTGATGAAAAACAACATTTCCCAGACAATTTAGTAAAGAAAATGGGAGAACTTGGTTTTATGGGCGTTATGGTAGATCCAAAATACGGGGGAAGTGGGATGGATACCGTTTCTTATGTACTTATTATGGAAGAACTGTCTAAGGTTGATGCTTCAGCTTCAGTAATCGTTTCAGTAAACAATTCTTTAGTTTGTTATGGTCTTGAAGCTTATGGTACTGAAGAACAAAAACAAAAATATTTAACAAAACTAGCTACTGGCGAGTGTGTTGGAGCATTTTGTTTAAGCGAACCTGAAGCGGGAAGTGATGCAACATCCCAAAGAACTACGGCGATTGATAAAGGAGACCATTATGTTATTAACGGTACCAAAAATTGGATTACAAATGGTGGTAGAGCAGATGTTTACTTGGTTATTGCACAAACCGATAGAGATAAAGGATCCCATGGCATCAACGCATTTATTGTGGAAAAAGGTATGGAAGGATTTCATATTGGACCTAAAGAAGATAAGCTAGGCATTAGAGGAAGTGATACGCATACACTACAATTTAATGATGTAAAAGTTCCCAAAGAAAACAGAATTGGGGTCAATGGGTCTGGGTTTAGATTTGCAATGAAAACTTTATCGGGTGGTCGCATTGGTATTGCAGCTCAAGCACTAGGCATAGCACAAGGTGCATATGAGTTAGCCTTAAAATATTCTAAAGTTCGCAAAGCTTTTGGAACGGAAATATGTAACCACCAAGCTATAGCCTTTAAATTAGCTGATATGTATACGGAAATTGAAGCCGCTAGACTGTTGGTAATGAAAGCAGCAATCGATAAAGATGAAGGTAACAACTACGACAAATCGAGTGCGATGGCAAAATTATACGCTTCTAAAGTAGCGATGGAGCAAACAGTTGAGGCTGTTCAAATTCATGGAGGAAATGGTTTTGTAAAAGAATATCATGTAGAACGCTTAATGAGAGATGCAAAAATCACGCAGATTTATGAGGGCACCTCAGAAATACAAAAAATTGTTATTTCAAGAAGTATTATAAGGGATTAAACTTTCCTTATTTACCTCTTAAGGGTAAAATGTCCGCGATCGATACTACCATCTTTAAAAATAGCCTCATACCAATAATCATTTTGCGGAACTAAGTTGCCATTATACGTACCATCCCAACTGTAATTGTTTGTTTCGTTCAAGTACGAAATTAGTTTACCAAATCTATCGTAAATTTTAATGATAATAGATTCTAATTCATTTTCAGGTAACCCTAGAACAGTCCAAAAATCATTAACACCATCATTATTTGGTGTAAAGAAACTTGGATACCCTAATATATACACATCTTCCTCTACAGTTGGTTCGCACTGGTTTACATCCCTAACATAAATGGTATGCTTACCTGCTGGTATATTCTCAAAACTATAGGAACCTTGTCCTTCAAAATATGTAATATTATCCATAGAAAACTCGTAACTACTAGATCCATCAATTTCTATCTCTATAACATGGCTATTCTTAAATAGCTTATTAACTCCTATTCTCGTAAAAGAGGGGCGCTCTGTTCTATTAATTATAAACCCCTTACTGTTAGAGCATTCTATTCCATTTTCAAACTTATAAGCAATGTGTTGGTACGCACCTACCTCACTTAAACTTAATTCTCTTTGGGTTGATATTATTTCTCCACTGGCACCATTTATCCATTCATATCTATCATTAGTAATATCACCCGATAATACTATGGGTTGGTTCTTGCAAATCAGGTATTCATTCTCTATATCTATCTTGGGAAAAGGATTTACAATAAGATTTATTGAAGATATACCACTACAAGCTAAATCTTCTTCTTGCGCTCTAACCCAAATAGTTGTAGTCTCTGAAGTAAAAAAGCGTTCTCTTATTTCATTAGATTGGGTTAAGGCATCATTTAATGTTGGATAATATTTTAAGCTAGTAGATGCGTCCAAATTAAATTCATTTCTAATATCTTCCTTCTTAAACCCTATAGAAAAAATTCCAAGTCCATCTTCAGAAGCTATATTTGAGTCATCGCAGGCATACATGTCTGCAATATCTCCCAAATCAATAAACACCGCCGATACCACAAAAGAAGTTATTTCAAAACACCCATTCTCGTTTGTAACCCTTACAAATATCTCCTGATTAGGCTCCGTATTAGTATAACTTTCAGGATTAGAAATTGACTGTATATTCAACTCTGCATTTTCTCTACTCTCAAAAAACAACAAATCTTCATTGAACAGGGAATCGGTAATTTTATCTCTTATCGTATTTAAGTTGAATAATGAGATCCCATCTGTATCAACATCACATTGCACCAATTCTTGATCTTCTATCAAGCTAGGGATTCTGTATACCCTTATGTCTTTGGCAACTGTTATCGGGCAATTATTTACAGTAATTGTTACCTGTACTTCATAATTACCTGGTGCAGCATATATATGTTGTGGAGTAATATCATTTGATGTATTACCATCTCCAAAATCCCACTGCGCTTCAGTTATTTCTCCATATGTATCCACACTCATTGGAATAGGTTCCCCTATACATACGTTTTCAGCTATTATTCGTGTTCTGAAATAAGACTGAATAAATGTGGGAAGTCCTAACCTAGATTTTCCACTTACTAAATTTACAGAATTATGCTCGTAATTGGCTCGAACACCTAAAATTTCTGGATGATTGACTTGCCCAAGAAATGATGTTCCAATATTTTCACTAATAGTCAAGGCCCTGTAAATTTTTCCATTCTTAGCGAGTTGAAGATTCCCAGCCGCAAAACCATTATTCTCTTCATGTAAAGAAGTAGAATACTGTTGAGGATTCATATTAGCAATATCGTATTGATACAGTAAATTTTTCTTGATTTCGTCTGGAGGATCTCCAAACATACCTTGACGAACCAAGGAAGCATACAAATACTTAGAATCGTTTGAAAACTCAACTCCATATGCTGAAACAATTTCAAAAAATGTAAAGGATGTTAAAAAATCTCTTTTACTACTTACTACACCGTTTTCTGGATTAAAGTCGAAAACCGTTAAATGATCTGATAAAGATTCTGGTCTGTAATTTGCACAAGCAATCTTTTGACCATTGGGAGAAAATTTCATTTGACCTACTTGCAGACCTTTATAACCTAAACCATCTGTAATCACTGGACTTTCAATATCTCCATTCTCTTCTATTTTGTATGCATAAAAAGAAGTGAATTCATCGTTTTGATTTTTCCGTGTTGTTAGCAACCAAATAGATTTTCCATCTGCATGGTGGACTGCTGTGAGTTTCCCAACATCTGGTCTATTCAACAAAGCTTCATTCTTTAAAACTACTCCTCCCAAACCTCCATCGCTTCCCATATCAACAATAGAATACCTTAAACCATCAGCTGTAGTAATAGTAAATATATAATACATCCCTACACTATCTGTTATAGGAATAATTATTGTGTTAAGTAAAACAGGCGGTTCTGTAATTATTGGCCCACCCATACCAAGGGTTCCTGTTAGTACGCCATTTTGCATTATCCTGTGGTTTCGATTCCATACATTAGTCCCGTTTGTATAAAATAGTAGATTACCATCCTTATCTGAAATTGTGGCGCATGCGCTAGGAGCTATCATGGCTCCATTAGTAAGTACTTGAGGATCATTTTGAAGATCAAAAAGCAATCCAGCTTTTTCCCCAAAATACCAATGATTGGTATGGTTTTGTGCAGATAAGTTGTCTTCTACGTTAAATAAAGATAAAACAAGCACTATAAAGACATATCTGCAACGAGTACAAACTTTGGAAAAGATTACATATCTCTTTAATAGCAGATAAATCATAGCATTAAAAACAGAAGTTTCCAACAAATTTAATCATTCTCTATCATTAAAGCATGCATTTTAACGAAAGGTTAATGCCTTTCTTCCTGAATTATAGTCTATTGAAAAAATCTTAGTTATTCATTTTTTTAAACTATAGTATAGACTAAACTTTAAAGTAAAGTTCGAGCAAAAAAAAGCACCTACCATAACCATGATAAGTGCTTTCAAAAAAGGCGGCGACCTACTCTTCCACAAGTGTAGTACCATCGGCGCTAATGGGCTTAACTTCT
>NZ_JAEPJQ010000005.1 GCF_016827605.1 Hyunsoonleella ulvae
ATGTTGATAACGCTGCGCGTTAGCCAACATTCCAACACCACATTAGCATTATGATATAATTAAAAATAAAATAGTAAATTTAAACTCATCTAAGGTACTTGCTTAAACAATGGCTTTTCATAGGACACGTTGTTACCTGCTGGCTTTTTCCATTCTTTTTTTAATTTCTTCTATTGAGTAAGGTTCTTTTTTTCGGTGTATCATAGCGTGACAATTCGGACAAACTGGTCGTAAATCAACTATTGGGTTAACTTTATATTCTTTTCCGATATCAGAGACTTGTTTTAAATGATGGACGTGGATAAAGTTTTTTCCTAATTCGCCATACTCATCCTCAAAATTAAATTCACAAACAGAACAGGATAGTCCATAATGTTCAATACATTTATTTCTTGCGTGTGGATTTCGCTCGTATTTGGTTATTCGGACTTGATTTGGTGTTCCCTCTGTATATACGGTTTGTTCAGAATTTTCATTTTCTTGGAATGGATTTACTCTTATGTCTTGAGTTGTTAAAAAGTCAAACCAAACTGCTTCAAGTTCAGCTGTTACTTCTGGTTTGATTTCGACACCAGATGATTGAGGTGTCCAATTGACTTGTCCTAAATTCCCTTGGTTCAATAAATTCAGATTTAAAAGTGGTTCTTCGTTTGGGTTTAGAAGAACCTCAAAATCAATCATTACTCTTTTTACTAATCTGCCCGAACCATCCCAATGAGGCGATAAAAACGGATTTGACGTTACAAAACCCGAGCCCATTATTCCTTTCGGTTCTTGCCCTAATCGCATCAAAAATGCTCTGTCGCCAGCTTTAATTTTCTTATGGCTAACAACACTCCATTTTTCATTCGCACGTCCCGTTTGTTCGATTTGGTCAATACTCTCTTCAAGAGTTGTCCAATCCCATTTTTTAGGGTTCCACGCGAATAAATATGATTTCATACGGATTTTTGTTCAGCTTGCAGGTAACGGGTTAGTGTATGATATCGTTGCGTGTTTAGGCACTAAAGTTAGCAAATAATCACGGATAGAAAATTCCAGCGGAATTTTCGTAAGTAAGCCTTTACTAGCAATGAATTATACACAGTGTTGTGCATAGTGTTTTATTTTTTTATCAATTTTATTATTAAAAATGGCATCATTATTCCAATTCCGATTAATATTGTCGAATATAAATCAAAAGGTTCAGCTTTTAAATAATTAGGAATCAAAGGATTTGAGTGTTTGGCAGAAAAAACCATTATAAAAAGTCCAATTACAAATACTATAATTACAAAAAAAAGAATAGTCAAAATATCCATAGTTAACTCTTTTACTTTAAAATCCTTTCTTGTTGAATTGTAAATCATCCCAAAAAAAGGAATAGAGGCAAAAAGCAAGTAGTCAAGGGTATTTGTTGAAATTCCAAAAAAATAGTCAGTCAGTTTTTGTAAGTTTTCAGTCAGTTCAATCTGAATTTTTGCTCCAAGTCCAAAATTCAGCGCAATGAAAATCAGTCCGCAGAGTCCATAAATCAGATATTTTATTTTGTTAGGCGTTTTGTCCAATATGTTCTTGTTTATTAGGTTTCATTTTCCAAATAATCCAAGTCGCAAAAAATGAAATTAATATTAGAGAAATAGAAACTAAGATATCTTTTAATTTCCAAGTTGTACTAGGAACGTAATCACGATGAAAATCTACTAATGAACTAAATATAATTTTGTATGTTGTCCAAAGTCCGTGTAGTAAAGCAAATCCGAAGGCTCCAATCCACATTATTTTCTTATTAATAATAATTGGTCCAATTAGTATTAAAATCGAAATGATTGTTAAAGTCAACATGTCAATTCTAAATGGACTAAAATCATATTTATATTTTACGAATTTCAATCCGACAAATATCCATAAGAGTAAAATTCCGCCATAAATCAGACGTTGCTTTTTATTATTTTTCAGATATTCAATTATCGAACTTTCGCTTTTCAATTCAGTCGTTTTTCGGTTTTTGAGAATGTTGCTCTACATTATGCACAACACATATATATGTACAATTGATTGCAATGTAAAAAATATTGTTGAATTTACCTATCATATAATGTTTTCAGTGTCTTAAAGGAAATAGCGAGTTGTGTATTTTGTATATCAAAAAAGCGTATATTTAAAAATGATATACAAAATGCACAACTAATGAAGCTAGATAATTATAAATTTAAGATAGGAACGCATAGAGGTAAAGATGTTATTTGGATTATCTTTCCTTATAATAAGCAGATGCAGTTTGAATTAAAAAGTAAATTCCCTTCAGTATCATATAGTGGAAGCAATAAATGTTGGTATTTGCCAGATTTGCCCGTGTTAAGAGCTAAACTGAAAGTGCAGCAAAAGGAAATGGGATATCAGTTTCTTAATAATATCCATTCTATTAATAAACAAGCGTTTCTAGATTTTTTAAGTCAACTTCAAATTAAAGCATACAGTATAAATACGCAACGTATTTATATAAAAGAATTTGCTGAATTACTTATTTTAATTAATGATTATAGAGTTCAGGATTTATCGCCAAAAAGACTCAAGGATTATTTTTTGTATTGTAGTAAAAATTTGAAAATGAAAGAGCGGAAAATGAATGGGAAAATAAATGCGATTAAGTTCTATTTCGAACAAGTAATTCATAGACCAAAAATGTTTTTTAATATACCAAGGCCGAAAAAACCTTCTACATTACCTAGATTACTTAGTAAATATGATGTAAAACGAATAATAGTTGCAACACCTAATCTTAAGCATAAATTAGCGTTAAAAATTTGTTATGGTTTAGGTTTGCGAGTGTCTGAGGTTGTAAATATTAAGCTACATCACATCGATAGCACTAGAATGATGGTACACATAGTGGGGGCTAAGGGAAAAAAAGATCGCTATGTACCATTACCTAAATCAATTTTAAAGGAACTTAGAACATACTATCAAATTTACAAACCAAAAGAATACTTGTTTGAGGGGGCTTATGGGGGTAGTTATTCCAAAAGCAGTGTACAACAAATATTTAGAAAAGCTATGCTTAAGGTAGGTATAAATAAAAAAATAGGTATTCATGGATTGAGACACAGTTATGCAACGCACTTGTTAGAATCTGGAGCAGATATGCGTTTTATACAGGAACTCTTGGGACATAATTCCATAAAAACAACACAAGTGTATACCAAAGTATCTAACCGAGCACTTAAAAATATTATGAGCCCACTAGACACCCTGTAAGTTATGCAACAGCTGCTTTGTATACACCTAAGCAGCGCTCTCTGGCAAATTTATGATCTACAATAGGCTGTGGATAGGTAAGTTCCTGAAAATTGGGTACCCAGGTTTTAATATATTCTAAATTTTTATCGAACTTTTGTATTTGTGTAGTAGGGTTAAAAATTCTAAAGTAAGGTGCAGCATCTACACCAGAGCCTGCTACCCATTGCCAGTTACCTATATTGCTGGCCATCTCGTAATCGTGTAATTTCTCCGCAAAATAGGCTTCGCCCCAGCGCCAATCTATAAGTAAATGTTTACATAAAAAACTGCCCACTAGCATACGCACCCGGTTATGCATAAATCCTGTTTCGTTTAACTGTCGCATGCCCGCATCTACTAAAGGGTACCCTGTTTTACCATCACACCAAGCCTTATATTCTGCCTCGTTATTACGCCATTGTATACGGTCGTATTTAGATTTAAAACTTTTATTTACCGTATGTGGAAAATGCCATAGAATTTGCATAAAAAACTCACGCCAAATCAACTCTTGCCAAAATATCTCATTGTTTTCTGCTATGGCTTGTTTTATCATTTTACGTACACTTACTGTACCAAAGCGTAAATGTGGCCCCAACCTAGATGTAGCATCCTTCGCAGGGAAATTACGGGTGCTTTCGTATTGTTGGATAAGTGTTGGTGTTAGGGTATAGGGTTTAATATTCTGGTTGGACTTTTTAAACCCAATATCTGATAAACTTAAGTTGGGTAATTGTGTATCTATTACTAAGTTTTTTAAATACGGGTTGGTGTGGTATATTTCTAAATTTTGGGATGTAAATTTGTCTTTCCAGGTTTTCATATAGGGTGTGTAAACCACATAAGGGGTGCCATCGCTTTTTACCACTTCGTCTTTTTCAAAAATAACCTGGTCTTTATAACTCTTAAATGCAATATCATCCTGTGCTAATACATTTTCTATATCTTTATCTCGTGTTATAGCATAAGGCTCATAATCATGGTTGGTGTAAACGGTTTTAATATTGTAAGTTTCTATTAGGCGCTTGTAAACATCTATAGGGTTACCATGGTATAAGGCTATGCTGCTATTGTATTTTGTTTGGAGTGTATCACGCATGTGTTGCAATATGTCATGAATAAATGTAACCCTTGCATCGTCTCGTGGTAGTTTGTCTAGAATTTCAGTATCAAAAATAAAAATAGGAAGTACGGGGTATTCGCCTTTTAGGGCTTCATAAAAGCCTTTATTATCGGCTAATCTTAAGTCTCTTCTAAACCAAAAAATAGAAATTGGTTGTTTCATACGTTTAAGTTGGTTTTGTTGTGTTTAGGAACTTGTTGTGTATATGTTTATCTGCGTAATTGGGAAATTTGTTGTTTAAAACAGTGTTTTAGCTATACTTACCAAATAGCGCTTCTAACTTTTTTGTTCTGTAATTAAATATTTCCTCTAATTTTGGTTTTACTAAAATAGGATGTACAAGCTGACCTAAAATACCAAAGGGTACTTTATAGTCTATAATGTCTTCCATTTCTATACCACCTTCTATTGCTTTAATAAAATGTTTATGATGCCATAGGGCATAGGGTCCAAAGCGTTGTTCATCTACAAAATACTGCTTGTCAATACAATGTGTAATCTCTGTGACCCACTTGGTTTTAATGCCTAAAACTGGTGTTACTATATACTGGATTATTTGCCCTGCATACATCGGTCTATCTGCTCCAGATAGTATATTAAATCCCATATAATCTGGGGTAATAGTTTTTAAATTTTTTGGATCTGATAAAAATTCCCAAGCCTGTTCTATACTTATAGGTAAATTTTGTGTTTTATGCAGTGTATATATTTTCATGTGATGTTTATGGCTTTTATATATTATAAATAGGCATTGTTTTAATTGTTTAATACAATGTACCCGTTAAGTGATGTTGCAATGCACAACCATATTAAATACGGTAAAATTAATAGGGTTTTGGCTTTTAATAGGTTTTTAAACAATACTGCAAACACAGCTATAACAAATGTTAAAAGCACAATTACAGTTAAACTTAAACCTACAAGGTGTATGTTAAAAAATAAATATCCCCAGATGGTATTTAGTATAAATTGCACTGTAAATAAACTAAGTACTGTTGCAGTAGGCTTAAGCTTGTATAAATAAGCCATGTATATGGAGAAGCATAGCATAATGGTGGTCCATGCAACACCAAACACCCATCCTGGTGGTGTCCATGGTGCTTTATTTAGATTTAAATACCACTGGGTTTGCGGGCCATTGGCCATAAGCCAATTGCCTATGGCCAAGGCTCCAAAATTTATAACTAAGAATATAAAACTGTATTTAAGAAGCAGTTTCATGCTTTAGCGCATTTATGAGTTTGGCGATGTCTTGAGCTTCGGCATATTTTTTATCGCTAGCGGCTCTGTTAACAGAGGACAGTTCATGCCACTCTTGCATTAATTTTTTAAACCGTTCTTCTAATTTTTCTCTTTTTGATTTTCTTTTAAATAATCCAAACATAGCTTCTTTATTTTAAGTGTTTCGTAATTTTCGAACTCATGGGGTTGGTAGATGAAAGGTAATAGTCTACCCAATTACCCTCTTTATCTATTAGGTATTTCTGGAAGTTCCATTTTACTGAAGTATTGGACATCCCGTTGTTTACTTTTAGTGTTAACCAACTGTATAGGGGATGTTGGTCTTTGCCCTTAACTTTAATCTTCTCTGTTATGGGGAATGTTACGCCATAATTTGTTTCGCAAAACGTTGTGATGGCTTTGGCGTCTCCTGGTTCTTGACCTCCAAATTGGTTACACGGTACACCTATTACTTGTAGGTTGTCCTTGTATGTGTCTTGTAGTTCTTGTAGCGATGTATACTGTGGTGTAAAGCCGCATTTTGAGGCTACATTAACAAACAATATATATCTTCCTTTAAATTTAGATAAGTCTATGGGTTGTCCATTTAATGCATTTATCTTGATATCATAGACACGTTTTACATCCAGTTTTTTTTCTTCTGAAGATGTTCCAAGTGTCGCCACAAATGTTTTTAACAAATTCATAATTTAAATTTTAAAGCTTACTATACCACAATCCATTTCAAATACTTGCCCTGATATTGACGATGATTTTTCAAATAGTAAAAATTCAGCCATGTCTGCAACTTCTTCTGGTGCCAGGAACTTTTTTAAGGGATGCCGCTCTGTGATATTTTCTACCATTTTTTCGTTACGCAATAGTTTCGACGCTAAGTCTGTGTTTGTAACGGTAGGGGCGATGGCATTGATACGAAGTTTAGGTGCTAATTCTGCACCTAGTGATTTTACCAAACCTTCTACTCCAGATTTGGCAACGGCTATACTGGCATGATAGGGCATACCCAGTTTGGCAGCTACTGTGCTAAACAGTACTATTGATGGTAAGCTTCCTTGTTTTAAGATAGGAAGGTATTTTTGAATTACTTTTACCGCTCCTAATACATTGATTTCAAAATCGTTTTTAAAATCATCGATACTTAGGCGGGATATTGGCTTTAAATTTATGCTACCAGGACAATAAACAAGTCCGTTCGCATATTCAATATCTGGTAATTCATCTTGTGTTACATCGCAATTAAAGTGAGAGAGGTTGTTGTGCGATATGTCTGGGGTGCTTCTGCTTATGTTTATAACATTGCAATAGGGTAATAGCTTTTCTGTTAAAGCGTTTCCAATGCCCTTACTTCCACCAACTATTATAATTGTTTTCATGGGTTTCAGGGCATATAATTTTTATGGCCTGCCCTTTAGCCGCTTTTCTATTTTTTGTTTGATGACGGTTAAACGCTTCATCAAATCCATTAATTCAGGATCTTTTTCTTTTTTGTAGATGTCGTTTAAACCTAAAATTAAACTTTTCACTTCTCTAGACGATTCGATACGCTCACTTGTTGTTTTAAAAGTGTGTCTGCGCTGCTCGAACTCTAAAGCCTTATCAATAATCTCCATAATTTTGTTACTATAATTTTAATTCACTAACCTAAATTTTGGGTAGCTTCGCAATATAATAAAATATAGCAGATTAACTGTTTTTACGGCTATTTATTAGATAAAATTTAATATTCAGGTGTGGTTTTACCTTACTTTTTACGATTATGCGATTAGATACGCATTTTTAAACGTTTTTCTACTTTTCGTTTAATTGTGGTTAAGCGTTTCATGATGTCCATGATTTGCTCGTCTTTCTTTACTTTATAAATTTGATTTAAATCTAAAATCAATGCTTTAGCTTCTCTGGATATTTTTACGCGATCGCTAGTAGACAATGATTTCATTTTTCTTTGTTCAAATTCTAATGCTCTGTTAATTAATTCTAATTCCATAATACTAGCTATTTAAATAATTTTGTAATTCTGTAATTTTTTCTGCGGTATTAAATTTACCTCCGTAGTATGCTGTAACGGTTGAAGATGTATCATCTTTTATACCTCTAGATGATACACAAAGATGTTTTGCATCTATAATAACAGCAACATCCTCAGTATCTAAAACGGTTTTTAACTCATTGGCAATTTGGTTGGTAAGGCGTTCTTGTACTTGCGGGCGTTTTGCATAGTACTGTACTATTCTATTTAGTTTTGAAAGCCCAATAACCTTTCCTGATGAAATATATGCTACGTGTGCCTTGCCTATGATAGGTACAAAATGATGTTCACAATTAGAGTAAAATGTAATATTCTTCTCTACAAGCATTTGGTTATATTGATATTTATTATCAAACAAAGCCACTTTAGGTTTGTTTTTAGGGTTTAATCCTGAAAATATCTCTTCAATATACATTTTAGCTACACGTTTTGGTGTGCCTTTAAGGGAATCGTCTGTTAAATCTAAACCCATTACTTCCATTATTTCTTCAAATAAAATAGCAATGCGTGCTTTCTTTTCGGTGTCGCTTAATTTAAAGGCATCTGGTCGCATTGGAGTTTCTAGGCCAGTAAAGAGATGGTCGTCTCCTATGTCTTCAATCGAAAATCCGTTTAACTTGTGTCCGTTAGCTTCTTTTTTTAATTTTTCTAGTTGCATATCATCTTTTTTATGTGCTGTACCAATACATTCTTGTTCATGCTTAGTGTGTATTGATCAAAGCACGTTAGCGTTTTGAAATTTTATTTTGTGTTATTTGCTTTTGTCTGCTGCATTTAAAGCGACCACTTTCAAATGTTCTTAGTTTTTCATGTTTTGTAGCACGACCTTGAACTCTTTTTCGCCACATTTTAAAACTACTTGGTTTCATTTCTCGGCGCATGAGCGTTATTACCTCTTGTTCCTTTAATCCAAATTGAAACTCTATAGCATCAAAAGTGGTTCTGTCCTCCCATGCCATTTCTATTATTCTGTCTATATCTTCAATAGTAAAAGTCATGCCTGCATAAAGTTATACTGTTGGTCGTACTTAATTTTCTCTTCTAACATCTTTTTAAAAAAACCTTTATTCTCCTTAAATGTTTTGTTGTTTTTAAAGTGAATAAATTTACCCTGTGCATGTATGCTTGCACCATTTATCTTATACAGCACTAACTGGTAATAGGGGATAGCCCACGTAAAATTTTTTAAGCCTTTATTTATAAATACCAGAATACCAGATTTTCTAAGTTCTATATTGGCATAATTTATGTCTGATACTGCATTCATATAGGTTTTCATATTTGGGCTAACATCTTCTACAATCATTCTTTTAGAACCTACACCTTTCATCTTTAAAGCTTCCAACAATGTAAACGATCTGCCTACTATGTCGGTCAATAAATGTTTGTGCTCTTTACTGTAATGTGTAGTATTTAGTATCAATTTTTCTTTATTTACATACCAAAGATACAAAATGTTTAACCTTTAAAGTTAAAAGTTAAACAAAAATTAACATATTACTATCAGAAAAATTTATCGTGAGTTTAACGCCTTATTTTATAGGGGTTTAGGGGTTTTTTATTCTGTTTTTTAAGGTATGCTTTTTTAGAATTCTTTTGCTTTCCTCTAAAACTGTTTTGTCTTTGCGTAATTTCCAAAGTGTGTCTCCCGCTTTTTTTCTGGATAGTTCTAAATCTACAATAGGCTTTGGGTAATCTAATCCTAGTTTAAAGTTATAGAACTGTTGCTCCATGTCCGTCATTAAATAGGGTTGATGTGCAAAAGGGGTATCTAGGTTTTTTAATTCTGGGAGCCATTTTTTTATAAAAGTTGCTTCCGGATCGTGTTCTATACTGTTTTTTACCGGGTTGTATATGCGAAGCATGTTTATTCCCGTTTCTCCTGCTTGCATTTGCAGTTGCGGAAAGTGGATACCAGGTTCAAAATCCAGAAACATTTGCGATAGGTGGGTAGTGGCCTCTTGCCAAGGTTGCCATAGGTTATGTGTAAAAAAGGAGACTACTAAGGCGCGCATTCTAAAGTTAAGATACCCTGTTTCATTTAAGCAGCGCATACATGCATCTACCAAAGGGTACCCTGTATTGCCTGTTTTCCAGGCGATTTGGTAGGCTTTAGATACACTCTTTTTTAGTTTATGGAACCCTTTGTTTACACTGACCTCTTCCATGGTATGTTCCATTTCAAACTTTTGTATAAAATGTGTTTGCCAGCGTAGCCTGGACATAAAGGCCTCCAAAGCCTTTTTGTGTTTTGAGGTTTGTTTTAATTGGTATGCTTCATGGTACACCTCTCTAACCGATAAATTTCCCCAAGCTAAATAAGGGGACATTCTACTGCAGCTTGTTCTTGCCAACTCTGGCTTAGAAATATGAAACATATAATTGGGATAACGCTCGGATAAAAAGGATTCTAAATAACGTTTTCCAGTAGTTCGCCCTCCTTTTTGAAATGGTGTAAACTCTGGTGTTGTTAACTCTGGTACTTTAAAGTTTTGCTCTAAGCTATTAATAGCTTCTATAGCTATTAATTGCTGTTGTTTTGGCTGAAAGGGTAGTGGTGTAATGGCATAAAATGCATCTACTTTTTCATTCCAACCTTCCCTGTCTCTTAACCCTCGTATAACGCCATTGTTAATGTTTTGATGCCATTGGATGAGATTGTTTTTACAAAACCGCTTAAAATTTTTATCACGATTGTAAGTGACTAGAATACCTGTTTCTTGATGCGAGAAAATATCTGATATATGGTAGTGGGTTAGTAACTGATTTATGGTGGCTATAATATCCGATTGCACTACCAATACTTTAGAATTATACGTTTTTAAGGCGTTGTTTAAGTCTACTATGGATTCTTTTATAAAATTCCAATGGCGCTCACTATAATGTGGATCGTTAATAAGCATAGGCTCAAAACTATATAGTAGTAAAACGCGTTTGCCAGTTTTTAAGGCATTAAAAATGGCTTCGTTATCATACAATCTTAGGTCTCGTTTTAACCAAACAATGTGTACGTGTTCTTTTTTAGTCATGATCTAGGGCTTTAAAAAATGCTTCGGCATATTCAAAATGCTGTTGTTTGGTTTCTGGTTTCATTTTATCGAAAGTCCTAATAAGCATACCTAACCTTGGATTACTTAAAAAGAAATTGCGGTGTTTGTCCATAAACGTCCAAAATAACCCGTCCCAGGTAGATTGCCATTTGCCTTTGCCGTAGTTGCTCATTTTCATGATGTAATTACTACTGCTTATATAGGGTTTTGTAGACATCAATCCGCCATCGGCATATAAACTCATGCCATACACATTGGGTACCATTACCCAATCGTAAGCATCAATAAATAGTTCCATAAACCATTTATACACATCGTCTGGATGAAATTCGCACAATACCATAAAATTGCCTAAAATCATTAAGCGTTCTATATGGTGTGCATATCCTGTTTTTAGTACTTTTTTAATCACATCGTCTACAGGGGGAATTCCAGTAGTACCATCATAAAACGATGTTGGTATCTTTCTTGAAAACTTCCAAAAATTTTTCGTGCGTTCCTCGGTACCTTTAGCCTCATATACACCTCGAATAAATTCGCGCCATCCTAGAATTTGCCTAACAAAACCCTCGGTGGAGTTTATGGGTACATTATAATTTTTTGCATAATTGATAGCCTTGTTTATAACTGTTTTTGGATGTAGTAATCCAGCATTAATTAAAGGGGATAAGAGGCTGTGGTTTAAAATATGTTCTTCCTTGACTATGGCATCTTCATAAGTTCCAAATTCATGAAAGCGTAGTTCTAAAAATTGGTCTAACCATGCTTCAGCAGATTTAAAATCGATTGGATAAACTAAAACATCATTTAGCTGTCCGTAGTTTTCAGAGAAATTATCCCTAACATAGGCTTCTGCTTCTTTATGGAATTTGGTTTTCTCTGGAAATTGAATGCTTGGAGGGGTTTTACCTTTGGGGTATTTTTTTCTATTATCAGAATCGTAGGTCCATTTACCACCCTCAGGTTGGTTGCCTTGCATCAAGATGTTCCTGTTTTTGCGTTCATCTTTGTAATAAGAAGTTTGAAAAAACTTTTTCTTTGCTGGTTTAAAAAATGAAGACAATTCTTCTTTGGTATTGATGAAAAGTGGATTATTATACCATTCAATGTTGATATCTTGAGCAGATGATGTTATGTGTTTTTCAAGCCAATTATCTGTGGGGTCTATGATATGAAGTGTTGATACACCTTGTTGTTTTAGCTCTGGCAATAACTGCCTTACATCTGATGTTTCCTCTTCGGCTTCAATATATGTTACATGTTTATCCAGCGATTCTAAATACGCTTGATAAGCTTTCATGCTTGCCCGATGAAATGCGATTTTTTGTTTATGGAATTTGTACTGCCTAAAGAATAGATATTCTTCAATCAGGATAATAGCATCTACATGGTTTAAAACCTCCGAAGTTTTAAATAATTGGTGAGGAAATATAATATGTATTTGTGTGTCTTGCATGCTTAAAACAATGTTGTTTGTAACCACATATTTTGAAATTTATTGGAAGCATCGTAGCGTTGTGCCTGTAACTCCACATTAAATTTTCGGTCGCGTGGATCGTTACCAACGCCAGCTACATACATCCAATTGCCATAATTGCTGTGCACATCATAATCTATAAGTAGCGACTCAAAATATGCTGCACCAATTCTCCAATCTAGTAGTAGGTCTTTAGCAAAAAACGAAGCCACATTTTGTCGCCCCCTATTGCTCATCCATCCTGTAAGCTTAAGCTCTAGCATATTGGCATTTACAAAACTTGATGATGTATTCCCTTCAATCCAATCTTCAATTTGTTGTTTTTCTCTCTCCCAATGGTATTCCTTTTTAAGGATACCACCTATTTTAAAGATACTATTACCATGTTTTAGCGAGATATATTTAAAATAATCCCTCCAAATCAATTCAAAGATTAACCAATAGGTAGACTGGTTTTTGTAATATTCTTTTTCAAATTGTTTTACTTGCCAAAAAATGGTGCGAGGAGAAATACTGCCATTGGCCAACCATGATGAAAACTTTGAGCTATAGTCTTTACCTACAAGTCCATTCCTTGTTTTTTTATAAACTCCTAGGGTTTTGGTTTGAAATATATAATCATCTAAACGGTTTAATGCAGCATTCTCGCCTCCTTCAAATGGGAAAGCGGAGTTAGGGTGTGCTGTAAAATCTTTATAGCCTAAATCCTCCAATGATGGTATTTGTGTAGGGTTGTAAATGTCTTGTAGGGGGGCTTTCGGTATAGGATGATGGATAGGCCTAACTTTACTTTCTTTTTCAACCTTTTTCCTAAAATTGGTAAACACTTGCGGGATGTTATAAAAAGATATTCCTATATCGTCTGGATGAAACAAAAACTGGTTGTAGTATTCGTTAAATACGGTATGGGCAGGACTATTTAATTTTACCTGTTCTAAAACTTTGGTTTCCTCTTGTGTCCATTCCCTTTGAAGATAAATGGTTTTGGTATTGAATTGTTCTATTAATTTAGGAATTTCTTGCTCTGGATGGTTATGGTAAACAAACAGTTCAATATTTAAATCGCTTAGATTTTTCTTTAAATCCTGTAGTGTTTCAATTAAAAATTTTGCTCTATATTTCTCTGTTTTTTTAAATCCAAAATTCCCTACGCTAAAAAGCCTGGGTTCAAAACAGTAAACAGCAATACAGTGTTTGTGATGTTGTAGTGCCTTATTGAGGGCTATGTTATCATTTACCCTTAAGTCGTTTCTAAACCAAATTAAGCCGAGGTTTTTTTGTTTTTCCTGCATCGTTCACTACAATATTTAACGTTGTACCAGTTCTTTTCCCATTTCTTTCGCCAAGTAAAAGGTAGGTTACAGGTGTTACACGTTTTCTGTGGTAAGTGTTGTTTTTTGTGTCTCAACTTTAACCAGTTTATCAATCATTCCCGAGAATATAAAGCCATGAAAAGGCAAAACGCTATACCAATACAAACGTCCCCACAAACCTCTGGGTCTAAACGTGGCGGTTTGCTTTAATTTATTGTCTTCAATTTTAAATTCTAACCAAGCTTCTCCTGGTAAACGCATTTCAGCATAGAGTAGCAGTTTTTGTTTTTCTTTATCGGCAAAAATTACACGCCAAAAGTCTAAAGCATCTCCAGCATCTATATTTGTGGGGCTTGTACGTCCGCGTCTTAGTCCTATACCTCCAAAGAGCTTATCAATATAACCTCTTATGCGCCAAAGTATAGTACCATAATACCATCCGTTTTTTCCACCAATACTCCAAATTTTCTCAATGGTTTCATTAGCATCAGTTACGTAACGTTCTTTGTAATCTTTAAAGCACCCGTATTTTGGGACGTTTACATATTTGTGTAATTGTTTGCCGAGGCGTCCGCTGCTTACCATAGAGTCTTTCCAGCTTGATACGATACCATTTTGTTCTATTTTTTCAAAAGCTAAAGCGACTGCTTCTTTGTAAGTAATGGGGTTTACATCTAATATTTGGTTAATATCACTGGGTTTACCTATAATTTGTACACCCATGCTATCTACTAGTGATGTTGCTAATTTGTATGAGGTAGATGTTACAAAATATAACCAATAAGACGATAGTTTTGGTGTCATTACCGGTACAGTTAGGATGTAACGTTTAAGTCCCCTAACTTTGGCGAATTGTAACAGCATCTCCCTGTATGTTATTATTTCTGGACCAAATACATCAAAACTCTTATTGTACAACGCTTCGTTACCTACAGCACGAGATAAAAAAGCCAATACATCCCGTACGGCTAATGGTTGGGTTTTGGTGTTTAACCATTTGGGGGCAATCATAAAGGGGAGCTTTTCTACTAAATCCCTGATAATCTCAAAAGAAGAACTCCCCGAACCTACTATAATTCCCGCTTTAAATATCGTGAGTGCATATTGCTCTGATGCCAGTATGCCTTCTACATTTTTTCTCGACCTTAGATGCTTGGAAAGTTTATCTTCATTAGTAATACCACTTAAATAAATTACCTGTTTAGCCTCTGTGGTTTCTACGTAATTTTTAAAATTTACTGCGCATTTTTCTTCTAAGGATTCAAAATCTTTAGACGAGTTGGACATGGAGTGAATAAGGTAATAGGCAGCATCTATACCCTTAGGGATGTTTTCTAGGGTTTCAGGTTTTAGAAAGTCTGCCTCAATAACGTATACATTTTCATCTTCAGTATAACTCTTATCCGCTCTTAACCGATCTCTTACAACACAAACAACAGTGTGCCCTTGATGTAACAAAAAAGGGATAAGACGTTTGCCTATGTAGCCTGTTGCTCCTGTTACTAAGACTTTCATGATGTTTCTGTTACTAAGTTTTTTGGTCTCTGATATCCATAACGTGTTTTGCACTCTGGTACTGCATAACCATCCAAACCATTAATGGCAGCTACTTTTGCTTTGGATAAATTGATAAAGCCGTCCTCTTCAATTAGTTCATTATCAACATATAACCCAATAATTTTACCAATTACCAAAATGGTATCATTGGCTTTTATAGGGTATTCTTCAAGGTATTCCATGGCTAGTTGTATGGGTGCTCCCTTTACAAATGGTGCATTAAAACCTGTTTTGTATTCTGCTTCTAAATGTGTAACCTCGAATTCTGATATGTTGCTATCATATTTAGCTGATGTATGATGCGCATCTTCTTTTATAGCCTCGTGTATGTGGTTAATGGTATAATATCCTGTAGCTTTTAAATTCTCATAAGTATTACGGATTACTGTGGTGGGACGTAAAAAGAATCCTAAAATTGCAGGACTTGAACCAATGTGGGTAACCGAACTAAACACAGCTACATTTTCTACACCATTCTTTGAAATGGAACCAATTAAGTTAGCCGATTTGTAGCCAGAACAGCTATTTATTAGATTGATTTTATAGATGTGCTCTAACTCTTGAATATCTGATTCGCTAAAATATTTCATATTACGACAGTCTTAAATAATTATCAATTTTGATGTTTTTAGCTTTTAAATCAAACATTAGGTTGTATAGTCCAAAAAATGTTCTATTGATGTATATAAAATGCTTTGAGCCACGATTACCATTCATTTTCTTTAAGTCGGTGCTTTTGGAGTACCGCTCTCCCAATTCAGCTATCTTTCCGAAGAAATCTGCATCAGAAAAATCGAAGGTTTCATTTTGAAATGGTAGTGTAAATAAGCTTAGCATTTCATGGAACATGGCTGTAAAAAAGTCTATTTCTTCATTAGAATCGTCTTCTCTTAAAATTTCAAGCTCGTATAATTTTGAAGTAAAATAGGCCTCGTTGTCAATGTTTTCTCGTTTTGCAAGCTCAAAGTAGGGTGTATAGAAGTCCTGTGGTATGGATTTCATACACCCAAAATCAAGAGCTATTAATTCTCCTTTTTCAGATACTAGGAAATTCCCTGGATGAGGATCTGCATGCACTTTTTTTAGGTTATGAATTTGGTACATGTAGAAGTCCCAAAGGGCTTGTCCTAATATATTTGCTTTGTCTTGATTGGTATTATGCGCTGTAAATTCTGAAAGGTGTTCGCCCTCCATGTAATCCATAGTAATAATACGCTCTGATGATAATGTTTCATAATACTTTGGAAACTTAAGATTGGTAATGTGGGCGCAAGCACTGGCTATTTCTTTACTTTGGGCGACCTCCAATACATAATTGGTTTCTTCAATCAATTTATATTCTACTTCCTTAAAATATTTATTAGAATCTTTTCCTTTTATATTGAACATGCTCATAGCCACAGGTTTTACCATGGCTAAATCTGAAGCGATACTTTCAGCAACTCCTGGATATTGGATTTTCACAGCAAGTTTTTTCCCATTCTTAGAGGCAATGTGCACCTGGCCGATGCTAGCCGCATTCACAGAAGTTGCATTAAAAGTATCATACAATTCATTAGGGTGTTTTCCGAAATATTTTTTAAATGTTTTTATAACTAGAGGTGGCGATAATGGCGGTACGGAGAATTGTGCAAGGGAGAACTTTTCTACGTAAGCTCTTGGCAATATGCTTTTTTCCATGCTTAGCATTTGTGCTACTTTAAGCGCGCTTCCTTTTAGTTGTTTTAGGCCGTCGTATATATCGGCAGCGTTATTTTTATTTAGGCGTTCTTTTGCCTCTTCTTTAGGATTTACAATCTTATCGCCGTAATATTTTAAGTAATTAACACCCACTTTAGCACCAGTGGATACTAATTTTGTGGCACGTTGAATTTTAGATGTAGGTATGTTGTCAATGGTTTTCATACACGTTTAATTCATGTGGAATTTTTCTTTAAACAAAAATTTGCCTAAGTCCAGTACACTTTTAACTGGAGCTATATCGAGTACATCAAAAGTTGTATTGACCGATTTTTCAATGAAAACATCTGTTTTTTCAAAGGATGCAGATGTATCATCCAACCAAAATTTCATGGTCAGCAATAACTGTAACCAAGCTGATTCTTTTAAAGCTCTGTCTTGGATTTTTTCCAATTGCTCTTGTTTAATGTCTAGCATTTGGATACCGAGTCCGCTGATGTAGTGTGTAAAATGCTTTTTTAATCTAGATAGTATTTTTAAGCCTTTAAGGTCATTTTTGTACTTGTCTAGAACATGCTTTACATAGCTTCTGTTTGCAGTTAAGTTCTCAAAAAAGGTATAGTAAAAACTCAGTAGTTTGTTTCGGGCATCAAAAATTTTATAATCTTCGCTTTTGTCTAATACATTAATGGAATTTGTATAAAATGCTTCGAAAATCCCTTTTTCTATGCCTTCAAAAGATGAGAAATGCTCATAAAATTTAGCTTCTTCAAAATTGTTCATTTTGGCAAAAGCAAACACTGTTTTTGGGTTTTCGTCATGTTCTAGTACATAATCCATGTACCAGGTAATGATATCGTTTTTAGTAATAGATTTTTTCTTTGCCATAATTGTAATATTTATGGTAAAGATACAAAATGTTTAACAATTAAATAAAAAAGTTAAACAAAATAAAATATAGAACTATTTGATTTATCTATTTTAGGTTAACAGCACTGCTCATCTTTAACCAATTTACAGCTAGAAACCGCTACGATAGCTCCCAAAATTGGTGCAGAGACGTAGAGCCATAAAAATTGGAAATTGCCTGTAAAGATTGCTGGGGCTATAGAGCGTATAGGGTTCATGGATGCTTTGGTCATGGGGCCTGCAAACATGGCTTCAAGTAAAATTACTCCACCAACCGCAATGGCTGCCATAGTGCCTATTTCTTTACTGCCCGTAGATACGTTAATAATAACTACCATTAAGAAAAACGTAAGTAGAAATTCTAAAATAGCAGCTTTATAGGCTGGAAATCCATTTGCAGGTACTGTTTCTCCTAGGGTTTTACTTTCTGGAAATAAAAACCATAGTAAAGCTATGGCTAGAATGGCTCCTATGGCTTGGGCTAAAATGTATTTTGGGACCTTATTTAAAGGGAACTTTTTGGCAAAGGCAAAACCTATGGTTACTGCAGGGTTAAAATGCGCACCAGAAATTTCCCCAAAAGCGTAAATCATAGCCATAACGATAAGCCCCCATGTAATGGCAACGCCTACATGAGAGATACTACCTCCAGTGACTTCGTTTATAGTCATGGCGCCACAACCACAAAATATCATGGCGAAAGTTCCTATGGTTTCAGATAAGTATTGTTTCATGAGTATAAAATTCCAAAACTCAAATATCAAATTCCAAAATCTAAATTCCAAACAGCTGTTCCCAAATTTTTATATCAAAAGTTAGATGTTCTTCCTTAAGATAGGTTACGTGGGGGTTTCCCCTTATTTTAAGCTTTTGTTAACAATAAGCGATTTTAGTTTGGTTAATTTTATGGGATAAAACTTGATTATTAATAACTACTTAAAAATGAAAAAATTACTATTATTGTTTATGGCTTGTACCACTATGACTTCTGTACAAGCACAAATTGAAACCCCACAACCAAGTCCTACTGCTAAATTAGAGCAAAAAGTAGGGTTAACTGACGTAACCATAGCTTATTCCAGACCTGGTGTAAAGGGGCGTAAAATATTTGGAGGTTTAGTGCCGTATGGAGAATTATGGAGAACAGGTGCCAATAAAAACACCACTATTACCTTTAGCACAGCAGCTACTATTGATGGGCAAACACTACAAGCAGGTACTTATGCTATTTTCACTAAACCTGGTAAAGAAATGTGGGAAGTGTATTTTTACACGGATACTGAAAACTGGGGTACACCTAGAGATTGGGATGATAGTAAAGTAGCTGCAAAAACTACTGTAAAGTCTTATCCTGTACCTTTTAATGTGGAGACTTATGCTATGGATATCAATAATATTACCAATAGCGGGGGTACTTTGGAGTTTATTTGGGAAAAAACTTATGTGGCGGTTCCTTTTACATTACCAACAGATAATGCTGTTTTAAAAAGTATAAATAGCGTAATGGGAGGTCCAAGTGTAAACGATTATTTTTCTGCTGCGGTCTACTATTTACAAGAAAATAAAGACATTAAAAAAGCTAAAATGTGGATAGATAAAGCTGTGGAAATGACTAAGGATAAACCACGTTTCTGGGTATTGAGACAACAATCTTTAATTCATGCTAAAGCAGGGGCTAAAGACACTGCTATTGCTGCCGCTAAAAAGTCTTTAGAGCTTGCTGAAAAAGCAGGGAATAAAGGATATGTGAAAATGAATACAGATTCTTTAAAAGAATGGGGAGCTATGTAACACTAGATTTACGATTACAATTTAAGAGCGCAATTTTTTTAGGGTTGCGCTTTTTTAATATGACTATAAAAGTTGTTCAATTAATAGTTCCAACTTCTTCATATTTTGCTTGCTATACCCCGTTTTTATAGATACTATGGTTCCGTTTTTATCAATAAGAAAAAAAGTAGGAGCACTAACAACATTATAGGCTTCTGAGAATTTTTTCCCATTGGATAGGTTTTCATATTGAATATTTTGTTTTTTAATATAACTTATTAGCTCATCTGAAGTATTTTTTTCTTTAGTTTCAATGCCATAGAGCTTAAATTTTTTACCTCTATATTTTTCTTCAATTTTATTTAAGCTAGGAATTGAAGCCAAACATGGACCACATCCCTTAAACCAAAATTCTAATAAAATAACGTTTCCTTTCAGTTTAGAAATATTTATAGTATTTTCTTTATTAAGAACAGGCAATTCAAAACTTTTTATTTGCTTTCCTATGTTTTTCAGAACGGTATTTCTAAGTTTTTTATAATATTCGTTTGATGTGGTTATCAAATACCCGTCAGGATAAATTTTTTGTGTCCATTGATTCTCTTTAAATTTGAAATTCACATCAACATTCTCAATAGTTGTACTGGAAGTAGTATTTTCTCCCATAGGGCTTATATATTTATAGGGTAAAAGGGATGATTTATCAATAAACAAAAAATACGTTGAGTTGTAATCTATTCCTTTTTCATAATTATAATTCACGAAATTTATATAAGCATTTTTTAGAGTAAATTTATATCCATAACATGGTGTCCTATTGATTAAGGTATCATTTATTCTTTCCGTATGGATTTCTTTATTTTCAATAAATTTTGGGATGACGTTCTTTAGATAGTATAAACTGGAGATTAAAGGGTTATTGATTACATTAGTATCAGTTGTTTTTTTTACAATTACAACTTTTTCTTTATGCTTTATATTTTGTATGAGTTCTCCATTATATACCCTTTCAGCACTACTATTTAATAGATGATATTTTAGCTTATTTTTTGTAAAATCAAAAGCAAATAATGTGGTGTCATTAAAGATGGGGCGTCCATTTTCTTTTGCTTCTAATACGAAGAGTATTTTACTGTTTTAAGGTTGTTTAAATTATCAACAACACTATTTAAAATGTATTTATTTGATTTTGAGCATGATGTTAAACTAATGGAGATAATTATAATAGAAATATATATTTTCATTTGTTGTTCTTTTTAGTTTAAATTGATTGAAGTTTTAGAAGAGATATAGAAGTAATTAACATTAATCATTATCATCTAAAAAAAATAATTTCTCTACGGGCTGATTAAAGAGCTTAGCGATTTTTAGGGAAAGTACTGTAGATGGCACATATTTATTCTTTTCCATGGCGTTAATAGTTTGCCTGCTTACACCAATTTTTTTTGCTAAATCAGCTTGGGTCATATCGTGTATGGCGCGTTGTACCTTTATGCTATTCTTCATCGCTTCTAGATCTAAGTTTTAAGAAATTAAAGCGAATGATAAAGAATAGTAATGGAGTAAACATGTTGTAAACCAAAACGTGAAAAAAAGTGATATCGTATACAAATATAATGGTCAACATCAGTATAAAGTAATTAAAAACAATAGCCCAAACTAAAGAATCTTTTCTTAATTTATAAATGAATTCATCTTCAATTTTTTCTTTAGAAAATACAATGATAAGACCACCAATTATGATAGCTATAGACGTTAATTCACTAGATATACCAGTTTCAATAATTGCAAAGTATTCCATTTGCTTGATTCCAAGAGCGTAGTCATTAAAAATTGATAAAACTTTTGCCCTTATCGGCTCATGTTCATAATCCGAAAAAACAATTTTAAATCCTGATATTATTCCAGCTATAAATAGAAACCAGCCAAGTATCTTACACTTACTTGGTAATAAATAATTTGTTTTCATAATTGTTCGTTTTAAGATTGACAAAATAATTGATCTATCAAAAGTAAAACAAACTTTACATTTAGACAAATAAAAATTACATTAAGTCTTAAAAACTAGTCTTTTATTACTGTTTAGTATTGTAAATTGATACGAGAACGAACGTGGTCTAAAGTATTAATCAACTGTTTACTAAATTTAAAAGTCATCACATCGCTTTCAGTTTTACCATCAAGTAGAAGTTGATTAAAATGGATAGCCTCATAATTATAACCAATGGTGTTGTAACCAAAATCTAAAGTTTCATTAACACCTTCGTTAGGCACAAGCGTTACAGTTGTTGGCATATGAAACATGCTATTTATCTTAATAGTACCTGTTTCACAATAAAATATAGCTTCTGTAGGCGTATCTTCAGTTAAGGTGCTTTTTAAAAAGGCTTTTACATTATCGTCATACTTAAATACCATATTACATGAAGCATCTGCACCATTGTGAAAAAAAGAGGCTTTAGCATCAATGTGCTTGGGAATACCAAGAGTAGATAAGGCTACAAAAATAGGATAGATGCCAATATCTAATAAGCTACCACCGCCTAGGGATTTATTAAACAGTCTATGAGAATTATCAAAAGCACGATTGAATCCAAAATCGGCTTCTATTTTTAAAATCTCCCCATATTTTTTTTCGTTTAAAGCCTTTAGTACATATTGATAATGTGGTAAAAAATACGTCCATAGTGCTTCCATAAGCAGCACATTTTTTGCTTTAGCCTTAACTACCATTTCTGAGACTTCTTTGGCATTCATAGCAAATGGCTTTTCGCATAATACAGCAATACCGTGTTCTAAGCAAAGTAGGGTATTCTCTTTGTGAAGTGCGTGTGGTGTGGCGATATACACCGCATCTACATTTGGGTCTTTAGCTAAGGCTCCATAACTATCATAGGCTTTTACTGCATTGTATTTAGTGGCGAAGGCATCTGCTTTATTTTGGTTTCTGGAGGCAACAGCATAAAGTTTAGCGTTTTCAATAATCAGTAGATCAGTCGCAAACTTATGGGCAATATTGCCAAGGCCTATAATGCCCCAGTTTATGGTTTTAGGTAGTGGTTGATGGTTCATTTTTTGTAAATCCTTGTAGTGTACAAGCTATAAAAATAACAATAATACAGCCAACAAAATTTAACCATAAAAAAGGTAGGTTTATATATTCGTACTCATTTAATAGAAATAATGCAATCACGATATGCTGTGTTATTAGTGCCCCGATAAATACGGCATTACCTTTAACAAATTTGAAAAAGAACGCTAACAGGAAAATTCCCAAAACATTACCGTAGAAAATAGACCCTATGATATTTACTAACTGGATTAAATTTTCAGCAAGCTTTGCAACACAAGCTACAGCAATGGCAATAACACCCCATAACAGTGTAAACCACCTAGAAGCCTTTACCATCTGTTCTTCGGTTTTTTCAGAAACGTTTCTTTTGTACAAATCTATTGTGGTAGTGGAGCCTAAGGCATTCAATTCGCTTGCGGTACTAGACATAGCCGCACTTAAAATTACGGCTAACAGTAATCCTATTAAACCACGAGGTAGGTTGTTCAAAATAAAGTGAATAAACACATAATCTTTATCATTACTTTCTACTTTTAGTTCCTTGCTTTCTCCTGCTTTATCAATTAGGACTCTAGCTTCTTTGCGTAGCTCTTCATTTGCGGCATTAGCTGCTGAAATATATTTTGCAGCTTCTGTATTTTCAGAGTTCACATAGGCTTTTATAATTTTTTGCTTATCCCTAAAAATCTGTTGTTGTTCATTCTGAAGTTTTTTATAATCCTCGGCATATTCAGAATTTAAAACGACTTCGGTTGCAGTTGGATTAAAATTCACAGGTGCTTCATTAAACTGATAAAAGACAAATACCATCACACCAACTAGAAGAATAAAAAATTGCATGGGTATTTTTAAAAGACCATTAAAGACTAATCCCAATTGCATTTCTTTAACAGATTTTCCAGATAGATAACGTTGTACTTGGCTTTGATCTGTACCAAAATAGGAGAGGGCTAAAAACGTACCGCCAATTAGTCCAGACCATACCGTGTAACGGTTATCCAGATTAAAAGAAAAATCTAAAACCTCCATTTTACCACTAGCCCCAGCAATTTCTAGAGCTTTTTGAAATGTGATATCCTCTGGTAATTTGTCCACAATTAAAAAGAATGCCACTAACATTCCAGCAAAAATAATTACCATTTGATGCTTTTGCGTAACGTTTACAGCTCTTGTGCCACCAGAGACAGTATAAATAATTACCAAGACTCCAATAGCTATGTTTAGCGTTAGTAAATCCCAACCTAACACTACGGATAAAATAATAGCGGGTGCAAAGATGGTTATTCCAGCAGCTAAACCGCGTTGTATTAAAAACAGAATTGCTGCTAGCGTCCTTGTTTTTAAATCGAATCTATTTTCTAAAAACTCATAGGCTGTGTATACTTTTAGGCGATGGTACAGCGGAATAAATACCATGCAAATCACAATCATGGCAATGGGGAGCCCAAAGTAAAATTGAACAAAGCCCATGCCGTCGTTAAACGCTTGTCCCGGAGTTGATAAAAACGTTATGGCACTGGCCTGTGTTGCCATTACGGATAGGCCAATGGTCCACCATTTAGAGGTGTTGCCTCCTCTTAAATAGTCCTTTACATTTTTACTGCCCCGTGTTTGCCATGTACCGTAGGTAACTATGGCAATAAGTGTGATGGAAAGTACAATCCAATCTACCCAATTTAGCATGTGCATCATTTAAAAGGCTTTTGTGATAAGGTAGAACATTAAAAAATACAACAGGTTAGCTACTAAAACCACGGTGTAAAGTGTATTCCATTTTTGGTTTGGGGCGTCTTCTTTCATGTTTAATCTTCTAGTTTTAGTGAATTTTTAATCTCGTCTTTACCTAAAGATAGCATATTTGCGAATAATCGGTAGGCACCAGAAACGCCAGCAGGAAATTCCCTAAAAAAACTTAAGCCTGTATAGATATAATAACCCTTACCATGTTTTGCTATAAGTAAACTACCTTCTTTTGCCGGCTCATCTTTATCGTTCATAGATAGGATAGGCGTGAACTCTTTACCCCAACTATCAGCAAAATACAACCCACGTTCTTGTGTCCACCCCTCAAAATCTTTTTGGGTTATATTGTTGGGGAAATTAAGCACCTTATGGTCTGCCTGTAAAAAGCGTACTTCAGCATTTTCATCGGTTACACGATCTCTTGATAAATTTAAATCATAAGGTGCTAAATCTTGTGTTTTTAAACGATAGGATGTACTGTACTGTACAATAACATTACCTCCGTTTGACACAAAATCAAATAACTGTTGTTGCTTAAATTGTAAATCATCCAAAGTATTATGTGCCCTAATACCAACAACCACAGCATCAAACCTACTTAAGGTTTCAGGAGTAATTTCATCTGTAGTAATCACACGTACGTTATACCCAATTTGGCGCAAGCTTTCTGGTACTACATCTCCTGCACCTTGGATATAGCCAATATTTTCGCCACGTTTTTTAATGTCTAAGCGTACTACTTTGCTTTCACTGGGCAGCAACACGGTTTGGAATGGAATATGATCGTAATCTATCGCGATGAGTTCTCTAGTATAGTCTTTATCGCCAATATGTACAATCGGTCCAATAAACCCTTCGCTTTGTTTATTTGGAGGAATTACTGTAAATACCAAAGTTTGGGTTTCGCCTTTATGCGCAATACTCACTTTTTGTTTTTTGGGATAAACTTGCCAATCATTTGGATGGCATACTTCAACATCGCCCTCTAAATTGTCTCTGCCAGCCTTTACAACCACTGTAATATCTTGCTGGTTACCATTTTCGAAAATGAATACTTTTTCTTTGATTTTTGCTGAAGCTTCTGGAATGATTTCAAACGGACGGTATAATTCGCCTTTTTCTGGTTTTGAAAATCTTTGAATTACGGGTTTAGTGAACGTTATTGGAGTATTTTCTATGAGGAGGTTAAAAGCAACGTTATAGCGCCGTGGTGTTTCGGGATGTCCAATTAAAGTTTTATCCTCCACTTGATACATGCCTAAAGTGCCTTTTTTATCCAACCAATAGGGCGTTGTGGGAGTGGCATCCTCTTCTATTTTCAGCACTTCTTTAAATATAAATTTTGTATTATTATCTAGTACAATGTTTTTAGACACATTTGTACTACCCAAGTTGCCTATGCTTATTAACGATATAGGTACAGTACTTCTGTTTAAAACTTCTAAAGCCATATTTACCTTATCTCCAGCTGAAGCCCAATTGGTATCAGCAGAGGCTTCAAGGTATAATCCTGCACACATCTGGATGATGTGTTTTAATTCTTTAGTTTTTAACTGCTTCCAATGTTTATTGTCAATGTTTTGAAGTAGTTTATAGGCTTTCAAAAGGTCTGAAATATGTTCTGCTGGGTTTGTGAAATTAAAATTGGCTTCAACGTCATTTAAAATAGCTCCAATAGCGTTTCCGCCTTTTACACGATTCCATGAGGTATCTATTCCAGCAAATACATTATTGGTGTCATCAATAGGTTCTCCCTTTAAAAACTCAATATATTCGTTTTGGGTACCGCGTGTGGATATGCGCCCGAAACCCTGACATAAATGCTGACTGCTTGCTATGGATGCCAACTCGTTATTAGACATACCTTTAAGCGGGTAATACACCCCAATATCTAGTTTAAGCATATTGCCTTTATCAATTTTATTAAAAGCTTCTCTACTGCCGTAGCGCCACCAACTAGTATTGTAAAACAGGCGTTTTGGTTGCCATAATGATGTTTGCTGTAATTGTTCTGGATATGCAGTTGGGCTGTTAGCCAAATCAAAAGCTTCTATGCTTAGCATAGCTGAAGTGGTATGGTGCCCATGGGTTTTTCCTGCTCTTCTATGGTCAAATCTGTTGATAATGATATCTGGCTTAAATTTTCTAATGGCTAAAACCACATCACTTAGCACTTTATCTTTGTCCCAAATGTCTAAAGTCTCGTCTGGATGTTTGGAGTACCCAAAATCGTTAGCTCTAGTAAAACGTTGTTCTCCACCGTCTACACGGCGTGCCGCTAATAACTCTTGGGTGCGAATTACCCCTAAAAGTTCTCGTATTTCTGGACCTATCAGGTTTTGTCCCCCATCGCCTCTGGTTAAGGATAAATAAGCGGTTCGCGCTTTTACATGATTTGCCATGTATGCGATAAGACGTGTGTTTTCATCATCTGGGTGTGCTGCCACATATAAAATAGAACCCAAAACGTTTAGTTTTTGGATAGATTCATAAATTTCAGAAGATGAGGGTGTTTTTGGTTTTTGGGCTGTAATGAACGACAGTGTAAAAGTGGCTATTAGGACCGTGAGTACTCTTTTTTGCATAACTTTCTTTTAGCGGACTGCCAAATATAACTAAAGAAACCAGCAGGTGTGCTGGTTTTAATGTTTCTTTAACGGTATCTAAATTTGATGTCATTGTGAATGAAGTAAAGCCATCTGGTTCATTTGCACTATGATGTTTTCTAGTTGTATGGGATTTTACTTCGTCCTTCGTGCATCACTTTTGGATAATACTGCTATTTTAAATTTGTCTCATATTTTTAGGTTTTGCCTTTTCTTCTGGCTCTGGCGGAATTAGCATTTGGTGCTTGTCGTTAAAGAAGAGTTGCTGAATGGAATCCATACGTTTCATCATGTGTTGGATGCTTTGGTTATGGTCTATAAACCCTTTTTGAAAGAAATTGTCTGGATAAGAACCACCACCTGAGATAGAATCTTTTCCAAAAAAATCATCGAAAAAAGAGTTGTTAAAAAGCGAATGATTATTGAAATGCTGCTGGAATTGTAATTTTAGGCTATCGCTTAGTTTTCCGTTTGATGAATAGCTGTAGGAGTAAATAGAATCGTAGCGTTTTAGGTTTCCAAATTCATCATACTCTTTGTTAACGGTAATGTTTTCATCGGGTGTAACGGTGCTTTCTTTTGTTTTTTGTTTTGAGTTGTCTTGCCCTGAACAATTAAAAAATAACAGACAAAACAACAATAAGAGTTTTAAGGTTTTCATCTTTACTTATTTTTTAAAGAACTCATCTTTACTTTTTATAATTTGCTATAAAAATGTTCTTTTGCATCCATATTTCACATTTTTTAGTTCCGTAGCTCTGCTATGCAAAGAAAAAACTGTTTCATAGGGGTCACAAAACATCTATTTTTCGCTTAAATCAAAAAAGTCAAGATGAGTTCAAATTATATGTTTAAAACATGAAGGAATTTTCAAAAAATATGCCAGATGGGTTGGAGTAAATGTTATGTGTTTTAAAAATGTCAAGTTGGCAGGATTCTAATTTACAACCACTTTTTACGTTTAAAATAATAGAGTAAGGCAGCAAAAATTACAACCATAACTCCCCAGACAATATAGTAACCGTATTTGTAGTGCAACTCTGGCATATGCTGGAAATTCATACCATATACTCCAGCGATGAACGTGAGTGGTATAAATATGGAAGCCATTATGGTTAACACTTTCATCACTTCGTTCATTTTATTACTGATGGAAGTCATGTACATATCCATTAAACTCCATATCATTTCCCTGTATATATCTATGTTTTCTGAAACTTGTACGAGGTGATCGTAAATATCGCGATAATAGGTAAGTGTTTTTGGGTGTATAAGGTTGTTGTCGTTTTTTTCAATGCGGTTAAGCACTTCACGCAAGGGAAATATGGCACGGCGTACCCGTAATATTTCACGTTTTAAATCTTGGATATTTTTACTGGTATCTTCTTCTACTTCATTAGAGAAAATAGCAGTTTCAAAATCTTCTACCTTATCACCTAAAATCTCTATAACACTAAAGTAATGGTCCACAATGGCGTCTATGAGGGTGTATAGTAAATAATCGGCAGACATGCTTCTTACACGTCCTTTGGCGTGCCTAATTCGGTCTCTTACGGTATCGAACACATCACCCTCGGATTCCTGAAAAGATAGCACATAATTTTTTCCCAAAATAAAACTTACTTGCTCTGAGACGATGTTTTTATCATTATCGTAATACAACATTTTAAGTACTAGAAAAAGGTAATCGTCAAACTCGTCAATTTTTGGGCGTTGTGCAATGTTAACAATATCCTCTAAAACCAGCGGATGTATATTGTAGTGTTGCCCTAGTTGTTCTATTTGTTTAACATGGTTTAGTCCGTTTATGTTTATCCAAGATACGGTAGGCGTGTCTTTAAAGTTGAATACATGCTCTACGCTTTGCAGCTGGGTTTCGGAGCAATTGTCTTTGGTAAAATCGAAAGCTTCCAGAAAAAGCTGACTTTTTACTTTTTCTCCTGTGTAAATAACACTACCCGGGACTTGCCCTAGCTTTTTCTTGGAACGGTATATTCTTTGTCGTGGCATAAGTGATGCGTCTTGTTAAAGATAGGGTTATTTAAACGATATCTGCACCATCATCACTGTTTTCATGATCTATAGCATCTTTTTCCACTAGGGTAACTGCTTTTTGAAGCATGAGATTATTGGGGTAGGTTACCAAATCGCCATTGTCTAGCCTTAAGTGCAACTGAAAGGCACGTATATCCTCAATGATGGCTTTTACAGGGAAATCCTTGTCGTGAATTTCTATTTTATCGCCTACTTTATATGGAAAATTAAAAAACATGATGATACCAGACGTTACATTGCTTAATATGGACCAAATGGCAAAAAGGGCAATACCAATAATGGCAAATACAGAGGAAAATATAACGGCGATATCCTCGAATTCGGCTCCTAGAACAAAGCATTCCATTAGGATACCTATTAAAAAGAGGCTCACTGTTACATATCTGCGCATAAGTCTTATCCTTGCGTCATTAATACCGCTTTTACCGCCTATTTTTTTTATTAAGATGTTTGTAATTAAACCAATAATAAAGAGTATTCCTATTACAAACGCTGTGCGAATAAGCTCTGTTTGGTAGGTTTCAATAAAGTTAGCAATCATAATTCTGGTGGATTATGATACAAAGATACACCCAAATTAGTTTAGTTGTAAAGTGTCTCGCAAAACTTCGCTTGCGTTATTGTTTTGTTGCCAATAGGGAGAGGTTATGGTTTTAAGTTTTGTGGCCTTGGTTTTCATGGTTTTAGAACCGCTTTTAAAAGTTTCTTCCCAACTTAAGATATCGTATGGAAATTTAGGGTTGTAATTAATTACCAAGGTTCTGTTTAAGTCTTTGTAGGTTAGTGTGTAACTATTTTCGGTAGTTTTGGCCATTGCTTGGTAAGGTTTTATTTTTACATGTTTCATTCTGGTAAACTCAAACGATGGTATTACCGAAATGTTTCCTGTTGGTAACGATTTTGGATTGATACGTAATTGGGTCCATAACTCATTTTCTAAAATGGTTTTATCTAGTTTGAATTGCTCATCGGCTTCTCCTTGAAAATAGGAATGCGACATGATGTTAAACTGTTCCTTGTTGTTTAACTGGGCATATATATGGCCACACCATTCCTGCATAGAGCTTGATACTTTTAGTGCATGCTGGTTATTCGCCACAGGATAAAAGGTGCTCTGCATAATAGAGTATGGGTAAATACCCGTATTGAAGTTTTTAGTGGCATTTAGTTTTAATACGGGAATGTTGTTACTGCTCTGGTAATCGGCTTTTACCTGTACCTCTGGAAGAAAATCTTCGGTTACATATATTAAAACGGCTTTACCTTCTCGTATTTCACCATAGCGGGCTTGTTCTAGTTTATAGGATGAAATTTCTGCTTTACCCGCATACCAGTAGCCTTTAAATTCTTGGGATAAGGGCTGGGCTGGTTTTTTTTGCGCCGTGTGGGTGTTAACGGCTAGTAAGTCTTTATTTGCTTTTTGGTTGTTACATGCAGTAAATACTAATAGCAATGCAAGCACTACTATTGGTTTTAATATCTGTTTCATAGCATTATTTTTTATAAAATTACAAACTTACTTAAGGTCTGCAATAGCATTTAACGTTTTGTAAACAAGATGTATAGGTAAGCCCATAACATTAAAATACGAACCTTGAATGTTTGTGACGCCTATTTGCCCTATCCAATCTTGTATACCATAAGCGCCTGCTTTATCAAAGGGTTTGTGTTGTTTTATATAATAGTTTATCTCTTGGTCGCTTAATGCTTTAAAGCTTACTTTTGTTGTGCTATGTAGTGTTTTTTCATAGTTTGCTGTAGTAAAACAAACCGAGGTAATTACCTCGTGGGTCGCATTGCTCAAGGATTTTAATATGGTAAATGCTTCGGTGGCATCTTTTGGTTTACCCAAAGCTATGTTGTTGTGCCAAACTATAGTGTCACTAGTAATTAATATATCATGGGATTGCAGCTCATCTTTAAATGGTAATGCCTTTAATTGTGCTAGATAATTACTGATTTCAAAGTGTGTTAGACGTGGTGGGTATTCTTCTTTTACAGATTTTAATCGTATTTCAAAATCTACATCAAGTGCTTTAAAAAACTCTTGCCTCCTTGGAGATTGTGAGGCTAGAATGATGTTGTAATCTTTTAATTTTTCCCTGAGCATTTGACAGTTAGTTGTTAGTTGTGAAATTACAAAATAAATGCATAGCCCAATAGCGACAGCATACCAAATAACATAATCCATTTGTATAGGGTAGATACATGATGAAAGTGTTGTTTGGTTTTTGCGCTGAATAATTTTATACCAACATACATTAAAGGACCTATTACTGCACCTAAAAAATAGATGAGCATGAGTGGTTGCTTATAAAACCCTGAAACTGCATAAAATATAAGTATTGCCAGTGAAATACTGTTTAGAACAATCACTATGTTCCTGGTGCGTTCCCTGCCAATCGCAATGGGTAGGGTGTAAATTCCTGTTTGGTAATCGCCATCTATATCTTCAATATCTTTTACCATTTCCCTTAGTAGATTTATCATGAAAGCAAATACGGCGTAGTCCATAATAAGCTTAAAAAAGGTTATTTGTATATCTCTGTTAAACTCGGTTATTGTTGGGATAAGTTCGAATAACCCAACGATAAGAATACTTGTGGCTACTAATATTGAAATTAAAATATTGCCTACCAGAACTATGCTTTTTAAGTAAGATGCATACATATACAGTAAAGCAGAAATAAGTACAAAGATGGTAAAAAAGGCACTTTTGCCTACACTGTGTGAAATGTAGAAACCTACAGCTATGCCTATGCAATTACAAGTTATAAATATGGTATAGGCGGTTTTCTCTGAAATGGTTTTCCCAACGATAACCTTGTTGGGTTTATTGATGTTATCAGTTACTACATCATAAATATCATTGATGATGTTACCTGCAGCTGCTATGGCTATTGTAGCTAGAATGAGTAATGTAATACCCAAGCCATCTAAAGCTACCGAGACGCCAAATGGTGCTAGAAGTGCATACTTTAGTAGTAACTGTACCAATACAATCATTACTAAATTTTTCCAGCGAATGAGATTTAAAACTTTCAATATATAATGGGTGTATTTCTATTGTCGATAGCAGTAAATAAATAAGTACGCACAAGGAAAAATAAGATGATGATTACGATAAGGGTAATAATAGCGGAGATGACAACTTTGCGTTTTTCTGCTTTTCTAATTTTATTTTTAATAAGCGCCTTGTCCGTTTTAGAGAGTTTTTCGTGTTTAAAGTCGAGTTTAAAATGATAATGAGACGCTTCATGTAGTCTCTCTTTTGCTGTTGTAAACGGATTGTCGTTTTTCTGATTAAAATTACTTTGCTTGTTCCCAAAGCCTATATAACCAAATCCTATGCTAATACGTCTACTTTTACGTCTCATGTATTCAAATTTCAAGAACTAAATTCAAAAATAGCGTGGCTAGTTTTTAATAATTCCAAATCTTTTTTATGTTTCCATTTTCGAAATATTCAATTGACTCTCCATTCAACTTGCCATTCTTGTAATTCCATTCAATCTTCTTTTTACCATTTTTGTAATATTCAGTTGATATTCCTTCAGGAATTCCATTTTCATATTTAAAATCTATTTTCTTTTCTCCAGTTATGTAATAAGCTACACCTGAAACTAGAATATCGTCTTTGAATATCCATATTGTATTTTTCTCTCCAGTTTCATAATATCTAATTGCTGCCCCTTCTTTTTTTCCATCTTTAAAAGTGTATTCTTGAAGAAGCTTTCCGTTTTTAAAATAAGATTTCCCTTCAACTAGCTTTCCATTTTTATAATTCCAGTCAGAATATGTGCCATCTTTGTGGTATTCCTTTGAAATTCCATTTAGTATATTATTTTCATATTTCCATTCTATTTTTAACCCTCCATCTTCATAAAACTCTTTTGTTATTCCATTAAGTTGATTTTGAGAGCTGTTAGATGTTTCAACTGCTTTTTTTGATGAAGAGCAAGAAGTTATAATTACTAAAAATATTATATGTAAAATTTGCTTTTTCATTATTGAAAATTGGTTGTAATTTAAACTAATCATACTTTGCATTAAAATTACCGTCCCACTTATCCTGTACTTTTAATACTTGCTCAATAACATCTCGTACTGCACCCTTACCACCGTTTTTATGTGATATGTATTTAGAAATTGCCTTTATCTCTGGTACTGCATCTTGCGGACAGCAGGGTAGGCCTATAGCTTTCATAACAGGGTAATCTGGAATATCATCTCCCATATATAGCACATTTTCAGCATTCACATTCTTACGGTTGTAGTAATCGTTTAACTGTTCAATTTTGTTGTGCGCACCCATATAGATATCTGTAATACCTAAACCTGCCAAACGTTTTTTTACACCACCGTTACTACCTCCGGTAATGATACAAACATTAAAACCTTTGTCTACAGCGGTTTTAAGGGCATAACCGTCTTTTATACTCATGGTACGAAGCATTTCCCCTGATGATGTAATGTGTACTGTACCGTCGGTTAACACACCATCAACATCAAAAATAAACGTGGTAATTTGATGCAAATATTCTTTATAACTCTTTTCCGCCATGTGTATTCTGGATTGATTTGGTTATTAATTTATAAATGTCTTTATGTGTTTCGCTTTTTAAAAGCTTGAGGTGATTCTTAATGGTTTTTTGGTCATTACGCTTTGCTGGACCTGTTTGCGCCATATAAGGCGACAAATCTTGTACCTTTTTAGCAGTTTCTAAGATAAGAGGTTTTAAAAGATCGAACTCTGTTGCTTCAGACTCTGTAATTTCATGAGCGATACGGTACATTTGGTTTGTAAAATTATTTACAAATACCGCAGCTAAATGCAATACCTTGCGTTGGTCTGTATTTACTTTTTTTACTGGGCAGCCAAGGCTAAGGGCTAGGGTTTTTAGTGTATGGTAGTCTTTCTTATCTAAAGTTTCTATACAGATGGGGATTTCAGAAAAATCTAAATCTGCAGTTTTAGTGAACGATTGTAAAGGATAAAACACACCGCGTCTGTGTTTCTTATCCAAATCATGTATATTGATACTTCCTGCTGTATGGACTACTAATTTATTTTTAAATGGTAAAGCCGAGGAAATAGGAGCAACAGCTTCATCACTAACTGAAATAATGTAAACATCGGCCTCTTCCAAAGTTTTCAAATCGTTTGTGATATTAACTTTGCTCTTGTATTTTGATATCACACCTAAACTTCTGTTAAACCATTGTTTTACAGAAATTTGACTATTGTCATTAAAAGCTTTAAATAAATGTGTGCCTACGTTGCCAGCACCAATGATGGTTACAGAAATCATGATGCTAAAATACTAACGAATTATGAATTACGAATTACGAATTGATAATTTTTATGGTTCTAGAATTGCTTAAAGTTTTATTTTTGAAACATGGAAAGACGAGACATAAAAACAAGGGAAGATGTATTTTTGTTGGTAGAAACATTCTATCTAAAAGTTAGACGTAATGAAATACTTGCCCCTTTTTTTAATGAAACTATAAGTGATTGGGATGCACATTTAGACCATCTTACTACCTTTTGGGAGTCTAGTTTGTTTTTGAAAACGCGTTATATGGGAGATCCCTTAATGGCCCATATTGCGGTAGACCAAACGTTTAACCATTCTATTTCAGAACTGCATTTTGGTATATGGCTCAACCTGTGGTTTGAAACCATTAACGAGCTATTTGAGGGTGATTATGCTGAAAACGCAAAACGGCGTGCTAGGAAAATGGCAACATTTATACATTTAAAGATTTTTGAGGCTAGGCCATAGTGGTTATTCGAAACCTAGTGAAGCTTTTTTATCAGGAATTTTTCTTTACGGATGCTTAAGCTTCATTACAGACCATATTTAGTCAATAATTTTCATCATCCTATAATCATCCATCATAAAACCATTACCTATATCTATACAAATGGCTTCTAGGATTTTAAACCCCATACTTTCGTATGCCTGTATGGTGTTTACATTGTTTTTATTCACAGTTAAAGTCACAGAGTCACAATCAAACACCTTGGCTTTAGCCTCTAAAAATTGCATTGCGCTTTTTCCAATGCCTTTACCTCTAAAGGTTTTCAAGACGTAAATCTTGCTTAAAAAAAGTGTTTTACGGTCTTTTTTTATTGAGATATAACCAACTTCAATATTATCTTTTTTTAAAATAAAATATTGAAACCCATCTATGGTTTGCTGTTTTATACTATGTGCAGATTGAAATTTGTTCAACATATATATCACTTGGGCTTCTCCTATAATAGGGGTGTAGTGTTGCTGCCAAATAGTATTTGCAAGAGTTTCAATAGTTGCAAAATGTTGGTTGTTTGTGGCTTTAGTGAACGTTATCATATCACATATAAAAATATCATAAAGAAATGACATACGGCACCAGCAAGGACAAACAAGTGCCAAATTACATGATTAAATGGTATTTTTTCTACCGCATAAAAAATGATACCAACAGTATAAGCTAAACCCCCGGCAAACAAAAGTAAAATACCATTACTGTGCATAATTTGTGATAAGGTAGAAAAATCAAACACAATAAGCCACCCCATAACTAAATAGAGTAAGGTAGAGAAGATCTCAAATTTACCTGTAAAAAATGTTTTTAAAACAACCCCAAAAGTGGCAATGCCCCAAACAATATAAAATAGAGTCCATCCAGAGCTTTGCTCTAACATAATAAGTAATACCGGCGAGTACGTACCAGCAATTAAAAGGTATATGCTAATGTGGTCTATAACTCTTAGAAAACGTTTTTTGCACTCATTTTTTGCAGCATGGTAAAATGTAGATGCTGTAAATAGTATAATGATAGAAAACCCATAAATAACAACACTTGTTAAGCTGTAATCGGTTTTTCGGGTATCAAAAACTATAAGAAGTACCAAGGCAACAACGCCAAATGCAGCACCAATTGCATGCGATATGGTATTTAACTTTTCTTCAACAGCAGATTGAATACGCATTACTGTTCGGTTTTAGGTGCGTTGTACACCCATTTATCAGTCAGCTTGTAAAAGTCAATCTCTAATTTAGATTTTTGACGTTCTAACCTACCACTTTGAAAGTTACGTTGTAAAATATCCTCTATTAAATAATCTTCTTTATCATTCCAAGGGTCAAACTCCTTCTTAAGTTTTATATCAAACACATTGGCGGTGGTGTTATACCAAAACGCACGCCAACCATTACGCAGTTCTTTAACTAAATCAAAGGCTGTACGTCCCGTTTGTCGGTGTATCAGTTTTACCAAAATTTGGCCTTCCGTACGGGTTAATTTCTTTAACTCATCAGAAAACTCGCCTTCAATATATTTTTGTACTTTTTTTGTGTAGCGCTTCTTTTCGCGCTTTTTAGTGAGTTTAGCAAGATGAGTTGTTAGAGAGTCCAAACGCTCCGCAGCCATTTTAGCGTAGGGATATACTTTAATCGTTTTACGTCTTAAAATTAAATAGCGAATTCTATCTTTTTTACTGTCAAATTTTAATTTGTGAAGCAGCATTACTTCGTCTAAATCAATCGCCGTTTTAGGTATAGAATCGCCCTCAACGATAATATAAGTTACGTCGGTAGAATCCTGTTCTACTTCATTCACTTGAGAAAACGCCAAAACAGGCAACAACAGCAGTATGTATTTTAAATAATTCATGCTAAAACCTTTGGAGCAAAATCAGTACCAAAATTAAGAATTTACAAGTTGTTTCGCTTTAAAATCAATATTATTTTTTGGGCATTACCCTCGATGAATATACTGTAAGTTTCATAACATCTTGTTGCTCGGGTCGGGCTTTACGTTAATAGTTTTGGCTCGATGCGCGCCTCTCCAAAAGCTGCCACTGCAATCCCTAATGCGAACTACGTCTATAATTTATAATACATATATAGTATAAAAACTTACTTCAAAAACTTTAAAATCATATTAATATTTTATTTTAGTGCAAAATTTAACACATGGCAAAAAAGTCGATTTTAAACAAAAAATCATTAGAATTTTTAGAGGCATATTTAAATAATGCAGCACCTACGGGATATGAGTGGGATGGGCAAAAACTATGGATGGATTACCTGAAACCTTACGTAGATGAGTTTATTACAGATACCTACGGTACGGCAGTTGGGGTTATTAATCCAAAAGCTAAATATAAGGTTGTTATAGAGGGACATGCTGATGAAATTTCTTGGTATGTTAATTATATTTCGGATGACGGACTTATCTACGTTATTAGAAATGGTGGAAGTGACCACCAAATAGCACCGAGTAAGGTTGTAAATATCCATACCAAAGAAGGTATTGTAAAAGGTGTTTTTGGGTGGCCGGCGATACATACTAGAAATAGAGCTAAAGAGGAGCCGCCAAAACCTGATAATATTTTTATTGATTGCGGTTGTGCAAACAAAGAAGAAGTTGAAAAATTAGGCGTACATGTGGGGTGTGTTATAACTTACCCAGACGAATTTCATATATTAAATGACGATAAGTTTGTATGTCGCGCTATAGATAACCGTATGGGCGGTTTTATGATAGCAGAAGTGGCACGTTTATTAAAAGAAAATAAAAAGAAGTTACCTTTTGGTTTATACATTACCAATGCGGTACAGGAAGAAATAGGCTTACGTGGTGCACAGATGATTACTGAAACAATTAAACCCAACGTAGCCATTGTTACCGATGTAACGCATGATACTACAACCCCGATGATAGAAAAGAAAAAAGAAGGACATCTAGAAATAGGGAAGGGGCCAGTTGTAGCTTATGCGCCAGCAGTACAGCAAAAACTTAGAGATTTAATTATTGATACTGCTGAAGAAAAGAAAATACCTTTTCAACGTTCGGCATTATCTAGAGCTACAGGAACAGATACGGATGCTTTCGCATATAGTAATGGAGGGGTAGCATCTGCATTAATTTCATTACCATTACGTTACATGCATACCACAGTAGAAATGGTGCATAAAGCCGATGTGGAAAACGTGATTAAATTAATTTACGAGTCGCTTCTAAACATAAAAGAAGGCGAAAGTTTTAGCTATTTTGATTAGCTGAAAAATTAAGTTAAATTAAAAAACATTTATCTTGTTTAATAGTTACAGCTATTTTATATTTGCACCGCTTTTAAATAAATTATTATTTAAAATGTCAATGGTCGCGTAGCTCAGCTGGATAGAGCATCTGCCTTCTAAGCAGACGGTCACAGGTTCGAATCCTGTCGCGATCACGAATAAATAGTCCAAATAAAAAAACGCCAAGTATACTTGAGCGTTTTTTTATTTGGACTATTTTCAAAGCGGAGCTTTTCAGGATGCACGAAGTGAATCCTGTTCGTGATTTTCATTAGTTTAAAACGGACTAATAGCCTGATAGTTTTGTTGCTATTCTTGTTTTTCTTTATAGATAGCTTTCCAGAATGCACGAAGTGAATCCTGTTTGTGATCTTCATTGGTTAAAAACGACTGAACATATAATCGTGTTATTGCAATTGATGTTTTTAAACAAATCTCAACGCTCATTCTGCATATAAACTGTGACTATTTATTGCTGTGACAAACATACATCAATTACCACTTTAGAAGGGATTTAATATGCCTCCAATTTACTATGTACTTTATCAATTTCTTTATCAATATACGCTTGTGCATAATGTACATATCTGTTAAAGGAGTTACTGGCATAGCTATGTCCACTAATTTTTCTAACCAAATGTTCTGGCATGCCTAATATTAGTAGTGTGGTTATTGCAGTACGTCTCATCATGTGCGAACTCATTTTATCACAAAAGCGTATTTGCTTTACGTTTTTATGTAGCATTTTAGTTTTGCCTTGACGCTCACGTGTCATTGCTATCGGGGTTGTAAAACCAGCTTTCTCTCCAATTAATTTTAGATTTCTATTAAAAACAAATAAGCTAATGGGTTTAAAAACAGGTATTTTTGAGGATTTAGATTTATATGTTTTGTAAATCTCTATGGCATATTCTGGAAGTTTAATAAAACTATAGGTTTTTGTTTTTTGAGATTTTATTTTTAAGTACCAATCGTTATTTTGCTGTTCAAAGTTTTTATTGGTTAAATTAAAAATATCAGAAAAGCGTAAGCCCGTAGTACATCCAAACACAAAAATGTCTTTAATACGCCTTATGGCTGGGGTTAAACTATTTTCAAACTCGGTATCATGTATTAAAAATTTTAGTTGCTCTGGCGATAATACTAAAATATCTACATCTTCTTTTCTTACATAAAATAGATGTTGAAAGTCGCCAGTAGGGAAGTCCCTATCGTACTTTAAATAGTTAAAAAAGGTGCGTATTAGCTTTATATTGGCACCTACATAATTATCAAAACATCCATTTTTATACATGTAATCGGTAAAGCTTTTATAAAACTTTTTCCAATAGTTTTTCTCTGATCGTAATTCGCGTTTGTTTAATTTAGATGCATCGCAGATACGCAATTCATAACCTGTATCAATACTGAATTTCTGTAGGTTATTAAACGTGTATTTATAATTATTTATAGAACCTTTTGTTATTCTTTCTCCGTTTTTCTTCAGGCGTTTTCCTGTTTCGCTATCACGAATAAACTGTTTAAATAATGGGAGTAGGAGTGTGGTTTTTTTCATGTGCTATAACCTTATGATGGTTTATAGCGTATAAATCTACATGAAAAAAATCAATGGGTATAGATTGTAGGTAAAGTTGTTTATGAGAGATTTCTTTTCTTACTCTTACTTACACTAAGCTCAGCTTAGCGGTAGCTGGGCATATTTTTAGAGGTATATTATTTGATCTTTTTGAGAGGATGTTGATGTGTGTTAAAGACAGAATAAACAAAAATTGTATCTTTTATTTTCTAATAAATAATCACAAATGGAAATCGTTTCAAAGGTAGTTCCCTAAATACTGGTTTTCGCTTTATGGAAAAATCTGCATTTCCATTCCTTAAAGTTTCAAAATAACCTTCCAGATAATTATAAAATTCTTGTCCTAAACCTAATTGCTTAGATTCATACCAGTCAATCGCATCATAAATTTCAATTTCAGCTTCTGGCTCAATAACAATTTAGAACCCATACTTCTTTTTAATCCCGCTTTTTACATCATCCCAACTTTTACCTTTTGTTTCTCCCACTTGATGTTTTCTTCTGCGTTCTTCAACGATTTTATAATGTTCTTCTGGAACTACTGATGATGATTCTACTGCATTAATAGAATCAAAGATACCATCCAAAGTCATTAACTTTGAATCATCTTTAATAATCCTGTTAAAACGCTTTATCAAACTATTTCTTAATTCTATTTCTGCCATAATTACTAATATACGAATTATTAAATTCTCATTATTTATTGCTTCACAAATCATACCTAAAACACCATGCTTTCCATCGGATGATGACATTCCAGCTTTTTCTGTAAATCATCAATACTTTTAAAATGATATGGCAGCATACTGATTACATACTTGTAACCATCTAAATACTGTGCTTCACGTCATTCCAATTTCTTTATCCATATATTGACTTTAAAACTAAAAAAGCCTTTACGTTGCCGTAAAAGCTATTCTTTATTTCTTATTCTTGTCCCAATCTTTACCGCCACTAGCAAATGCTAGCGGCATCCTTTAGAATTTTCTAATTCAAAACAATCTCTTTATGCAATGTAATGGAGTTGTTTTTTGTAAAATTTTCGGGTCTCTCACCTGTAGAATTAAATTGCAATGCCAAAATCATCTTTTCTGTACTTATGAACTCTATTATTCCTTTAATCCTCTCTTGCTCTTTATTGGTCTTAATTGTAGAAATTATTAAATCAATCTCAATTGGATTTTTGCTATAATCTACTTGATATTCCATCTTAACTTTTTCTTGTTTTCTATAAGACTCTTTACCCCCTAAAACTTTACCATTAATTTCAAAACTAGCATAACCTTCTTTGTCCAATATTAAATAACCTATATCATGGTTGTCTTTTCCCATCCATTTTCCAATATGTTGTCTATTGTTTATTAAGGTATAAGAGTTTAATAAAAAGCTGAATAGTACGAATATGAAAACTTTAATTGATTTCATTTATTTTTTTGATTAATTCCACAAGTGTTTTATCTTCTTTTTCAGAATAATAAATAAAATAATCGAAATGACTAACAAAATTCAATATTTTGCCTGAGTATTCTTTCCAGACACGATATTTTGATAAAAAACCACCCTTTTTTAGACTTTTTCTTTTAAAAACATCACATAAATCTTTGAATTGAACAGTACTCTGTGTTTTCAAAAATAATACATCATTATCATTAAAAATAATCTCGTTTATCATTAAAACAAACTCTTCATTAAACTCAGATTCAATTAATAACGAACCTTTATACTCAAATTTATTTATAATATTAAGTGATACTAAATTATTAAGTCTATGACCTCCAGAAATTACTAAAAATATTTTATCATTTAACTTAAAAAAGTTGTCTAGTACAAACTTATAAAAGAATCTTTTATCACCTTCATTAATGAAACACTCTTTAGTATCATACTCAATAAAGTGTGAATATATTTTTTCATTTTGTATTTGTTGCGAAAATAAGCTTATCTCCATATTAATCAATATTTCCTAAATCTCTTCCTTTTTTGGCTGTACATTTTTTAAAATCCCGTAACAGTTCCATCGGCTCTTGGTTACTTGACCTGAATATAAAATGGACATGGCTTGGCATAAAGCAATAGCTGTACAATTCCATTCCTTTTTCTGCTCTGCAATAGCCTACGCTATCCGCCAAAACATCAAAATAGACTAGTCTTGTAAATACGTCAATCCAATTTACGGTGGTAAACGAAACAAAATACAGACCTTGCCTGTTGTAAAATTTATACTTTCTGCTCATAGCCACAAAATACGAAACTTGTGCTGGGTTTATGGAAGTAAGCCATGATTTAACACCATGGCTATTTATTCTATTTCTAGCGCTCGTTTGCAACGAGTGCTATTGTTTACCGCTACTCATTATCGGCACCCGACACAGTCGAGCGCTAGCGGGGGATTAATTATATCCTCTATTTGCCAAACTTGTCTTCACCGTCACACCAACATACTTTCCAAATTTTTCTGCTACTTTCTTTAAATCATTTAAAAACTGTGGCTTTAAATTAGCCACTGAGATTTCCTTTTCATTTAATGTGGCTAATTCTTGCTGGGAATAATATTTAATAATCAGAGCTTCTACTTCATTACTAAATTTTAGTGTATTAATTTGTGTTTTAATCTCGCTCCATACTTTCTGAGGAACATTAGGGCTTAATTCTTTATAAATTTCAAATATTTTTTCTGTAATTAGCTTACTTTGTTCCGCTACACCTATTTTTTTTGCTAAAATAGACGATTCTTTTTGAGCATAATTATTCAAACTAAAAAGAAGTAAAATAGTAAAAAGTATTTTTTTCATTATTATTCTAAATTTGGATACTTGTTTTTATCAATTGGGGATTTTATTATTTCTATTTCTGAAAAACCATTTAACTTCTTTTTAAATAGTTCAAATAAGAAGCTATTGATTCTAACTCCTTCAAAGCTGTCTTCAAAAACAATTTTCTGTTTAAATTGCAACCAGAATAATTCTTGATTTTCAGAACCATATTTTTTTCCTCCATTATCCATTAAAACAATTCTAAATCCTAAAAAATCTGGAATAAAAACCGCTTCAAATTCGTCTCTGATTTTTAATTCTTTTCCTCCAAATTGAAGATTATTAAATATTTTTTCAGAAACTATACTAGCAAGCTCATCTAAAGGAAGTGTGGAAAGAATACATAGATTTCCAGATATATTAACACGGTCAATTACGTCTATCATAATTTTTAAATTTATTCTATAATCTCTACAGGGTCTTTGGTCAAATCCATTTTCTTAAATTGTTCTTTAGTATAAACTCTAATTGAAAACTCATCTCTCATTCCCTCAAATTTATTTGCAAGCTCCTTTTTCAACTTATCAATTTGTCCTTCCAAACCAGGAATTTCCGCTAAATCTCTCCATTTAACATTTCCACCATTTTCTTCTATCATTTTAGCTAATTTATCACTTACAACAAAAGCATCGATATCAAAGTCATCTGGCATAAAATTACCCCCTCCTTTATCAATATGTTTTTTACCTCTAGCTAATGACCCACGATATCCAAACTTGGCATCACCATCTAATTTCTTTATAAGAGACATAATTTTAGATTTACCCATTACTCTTTTCGCCTCACTTCGTATACCCCTAATTATCATATCACATAGCCCACTATTATGAACTAACACGTTGAGTTCAGTGATGTAATAAGTATGATTATCTTCTACTTCAATATTAAAGACTTCGTGAATTTCATCCAAGTATAATATTTGGGTAATTGGTAATGTTTTTCCGTTTGATAGTGTTAATAAATCTCCAACCTCTAAATCACTTACTTTTACCCATTTACCATCTACATAAAATGGATGGTCCTCAGTTGCTTCTATCAATACATCTTCGAAATAGATTTTATATATATGGTCTCTTTCAAATTTAAATGTATTAGTAACAGGTTTTACTTCTATTTCTTTGGTTTCTTCATTAAAAGTGTACACTAAATCACCCACTTTTATTTCCTCGATACTTTTGTAGCCTGATTCGGTCATTACCCTTGTGCCAGCAGAAAAACATCCACAAGGATTTAAATTAATCTGCTTATAGAACTTAAGAAGCTTTCCTATACCATACTTTGCAATTAAATCCCCAGCTTTATCTCCTATTAATGAAGAGATACCTCCTTTAACTCCAGCCATTACAAATCCTTCTGTTGTCCAATCGTCTGTAGTAAAAGAGTAAGTAAGCATGTCCCAACCAGCAGAGGCCGCTATTTTAGCTTTTTTACCAGGTATAATGGCTTCACTACTGGAGCCTGCAGCTGCCCACCAATCTATTTCTATATCATCCCAATCTTTTCCTCCTATATAATGTTCAATAGCAGCTTGAATGGCAACATCAATAGCAACATATAGGGCAGCCTCTCCTAACTTTTTTAATAGCCAAATTACAATTGGAGCAATATCTCCATTAGGGTCATTTTTCCATTGTGGACTATTATCAAAAGCCGAATATGGACTTTGCCATGGCTGGTCTCTATATTTAGGGTCAACGGTTTTCCATCTACCTAACCTAGGGTCATATTGTCTAAAATGAGAAGTATAACTATTTCCTTCACCAGAAACTTCATCATCTTTTTCCATACCGTTAAAGCCATACCTATAAGAATCCGCACTACCACTTCGATTGGGCAGCAGCATTCCAAAGGGATAGTAATCAAAATAGCTATAAAGCCAGTAATAATAAGAACGTATTGGTTTTTTTAAAACCTAAAAAATGCTAAATCGTGTAATTTTTGGCTGTTTTTAGAGCCAAAAAACACTCGAAAATCATAATCTAAAAATATAAAAATTTCCTTACCATTTATCGATGCTTTTAAAAGTTCGCTAAAATTTAATGATATACCCTAATATAATTAAGGCAAAACCTTATCGCTAATTTTTAGTGCCTTAATAAATTAGTATTTTAAATACACTATAGCTTTGACAAACTATTTATTAATTGAAAAGGATCCTAAAATAATTAATAAAATTACCGGAATTCTTGATGATTTCCCTGAGTTTAATTGTATTGGGCATTCGCACAATTATGAGCAATCTATGGATGTAGTGTTACGGGAAATGCCAGATTTAATTTTTGTTAATATAGACGAGGTTAAAGATGCCCCTTTTGGACTGGTAAACGAGCTAAAGCAGTATTTAAAAACTGATACGGAATTTATTGCCATTTCAGCTTCCAAAGAAAAAACATATGATGCTATTAAAATTGGTTTTTTCGACTACTTACTGAGTCCCATCAATGGTTTAGATACACGAAAAGCAGTAATTAAATATAAAAAAAAACGCCCTACTAAAGCACATAGAACCATATGCTTAAAATCTTATAAGGATTATAAATATTTAAATGTTGATGAGATTTTATTTCTAAGGGCAGACAATAACACTACAGATTTTCATATGAATGATGGCAGTGTAATTAATTCTTTTAAAACGCTAAAGACATTCGAGGCTATCTTACCAAGCAATTTTTTAAGGGTACATAAAAGTTATATAATAAATTCTAATTATGTGTCTAGGGTTAACTACGGTAATTCTAAATGTACATTAAAACGGCACAAACACAATGTGCCATTTACCAAAACCTATAAAAATAATGTAGAGTATATGATTAATTATTTATCCCCCATAGCTTCCGCTTAACGGGAAAAGTAATTTCACTCTTAAAAACAGGTGTTTTACCCATACAACTATAATGTTCACTCAACGAAAAGTTAATGTATTGGTAATTTTTAATTAGTTTAATATATTTACTTTTAAGTAAGAATTGACAATTTTAAACAAAAGAAAATATCTAAAACAGTAAAGCGTTTACTTATATATAAAAATGAATTTTCGTCCCCATATCTATCATTTTTAATCTAGACAAACCATAAAACATACTAGAACATGAAGAACACCATTAGAGTTTTAATTATCGAGGACGAACCTTTAATTATTAATGTTTATGAGCGTACTTTGTTAAAAATTGCTGCTAAAGATAAGTCTTTATCTTTCGATATCCAATCAGCTGTAAATTGTGATAAGGCTATTTTAAAGCTTGATAGACTAGGAAAAAATGAAGCTTTTGATATTATTTTTTTAGATATGAGAATACCGGAATCTAAATGTGGTAAGATATTATGTGGAGAAGATTTGGGTCTCAAAATTAAAAACAAGTTTAAAAACACTAAAGTTGTTGTTTCAACATCTTATGATGATGCTTACAGAATATATAGCATTTTAAAAAATCTAGACCCAGACGGTCTTTTGGTTAAAAAAGACTTGACCACTCCAGTATTGTTAGAGGCTATTGAAAAAATTGTTATTGAACCTCCGTTTTATAGCCATACTGTAATGAAGCTTTTTAGAAAACAATCTACTAACGATTTCTTTGTGGATAATATAGACCGTAAAATGCTTTATGAATTGGCAAATGGCACAAAAATGAATGAACTACCACAAGTCTTACCTCTGTCTATTGCTGCTTTAGAACGTAGAAAACGCATATTAAAAGATGTGTTTAATGTGCATGGCAAAGGTGACAGGGCCCTATTGGTCTCAGCTAGAGAGCGAGGTTTTATATAAACTAAACATAACGCTTTAACAAGGTAATACCTTAATTATTATAAGTCGCTACCCTAGTAGGTAAGATGACAATATTTGTACGTTTAATAGTAAGTTTTAATAGAAGCATTTAGGCTTTTTTAAAAGCTTACAATAATTTATCCCCATTGCATAATAACCATAAATATAGCATTTTAAAAACCCGTTACCTTAGGGGATCTTCCTTGGTAAATGCCATTTTCATATGCGTTATTATCTCAATATTTTGTGGTTGTATTGTTTTACTCTCCCATTATCAAAATATATTAAACAACAAGCTTTATGCCCAAGAGGATTTAATACACAGAAATGATTCTTCATTTAATTATTTACTTAATAATGTTGAATCCTTATTAAATACCAAAAGTGGGACTATTGATGTGTTTAGTGATGGATTAGCATCTTACATTGAAAAAAAGCATTGGGGTTTTTATGACATTTTAGTATGTAAAACTGGGGTTGGCAATGATACGGTTTCTAAAATAGCCCTAGTGGGACAAAAAGACAATGCAAAAAATAAATTAGCGCTATATGTAACAGATTATGATAAACCCCTAAAGCTATCTGGCAACACAAAAATATTAGGAGCTATGGAAATTCCTAATGCACGTACAGAGACTGCATATATAAATGGACAAAAAGGCAACAACATTAAGCTTAAAGGTAAACAGCGAAAGTCTCAGGATCGGCTTCCTAAAATAAAGAAAGACATTTTTGTTAATGTTTTAAAATCAAAACCAATTCCATTAGATCAATTTGACAAAGACGCTGTTATTGTAAATGGCTTTGATGTGCCAACCAAAGTTATAGAATCTACCGGAAGTGAAGTGCTTACTAACATTACGTGTAAAGGTAATATTATTTTGTTGTCTAAACACAAGCTTACTATATCCAGTACAGCCCATTTAAATGATGTAATGGTATCTGCCCCATTTGTGCATGTAGCTAACGGATTTAAAGGTAATATTCAAATTATTGCTACAGATAGTGTTAAGATAGATGAGGATGTGCAACTGAAATACCCCTCTAGTATATATATTAAAAACGATGCAATAGCAACAGTAAGAGTAGGTAAAAACACTATAGTAGCTGGTGGTATTGTTATTGATGGTGATGCTTTTAATAGTGCGTTACATCGCAACTTACATATAGCGGAGAATGCTACAGTAATAGGCAATATATATTGTTATGGAAATACGGAGTTGAAAGGTAAGGTTATAGGTAGTGTTTACACAGATAAGTTTTTCTTAAAAACAAAAACTTCAAATTACGAGAATGTTATTTTAAATAGTGTTATAAACAGGGACAGTTTACCAGAAAACTTTATAGAGTTACCATTATTTGACAATACCACTAATAATAAAAGAGCTTATGCAGTCATTAAAGAATTTTAATACGCTAAAAGCTTCATCTGTAATGGAATCTGTAATTGCAATTTCTATAATTTCGGTATGTGCTCTTGTGGCTTTTACGGTTTATTTAAATGTAATACGTCAACATCGATCAATTAACTATTTTAATGCAAAACACAATATCAGTCGTTTAATTAAAGAAACCGTTGAACAAAAAGACTACAGCAACAGTACCTATACGTTTAAAAGGTATACCATAGATAAAAGTGTTGAAATAAATAAAGCAGACCAAACCGCCACGCTAACCTTTACATTTAAAACAGGACATAATACTGATATAATCCATAAAATTATCCCCTATGAAGAATAAAACGCTTAAGGGGTTTACAATTTTAGAGGCGCTAATTAGCTTGATGTTAATGAGTATAATCATTACCCTTACATATGCCTTGTTTAGTTTAACAGAAAAACAACTATCACTTTTTAAACAGGAAAATTTTGAGGTATTGGAATACAATTTATTCAATTCAACTTTATTGAGAGATATCGAAAAATCTACACGATTTGAACATACAGAACATGAATTATTTATAGAAAATTACGATGCCTCTACCATACATTACAGCATAAACAAGCAATATATATTGAGACAAAATGATGTTAAGGTTGATACATTTAATTTAAAAGTTATTGATTTTGGTATCTCTGATAGTAATGATGCAGATGCCACAGTTTTATTAACATTAGATATTCTTAATGATACCATAAACGCAAATTATTTTTTTAAGAAAGATAATTCAGAATTAATAAATGCCACCTTTTTTAATGAAGATTGATACGGTTACATATAACAAACCTAAAAAAAAGGATGCTTTAAAATTCGACACGAATTTATCTGGGCCTATTTTAAAAAGGTTTTCAGATAAACAAAAAGAGGATTTTTACAGAGAGTTTTCTACACTAATTAAATCTGGAGTGGATTTTAACAAGGCATTATCAATTTTAACCCATCAGCAAAAATCAAAATTCATAAGTTCTATTTACAAGAAAATTAATGCCGATGTGGTAAAAGGTAAATCATTACACGAAGCCATTAAGGATTATAAATATTTTTCTGCTTATGAGTATTATAGTATAAAAATAGGAGAAGATACTAGGAGACTACCCGATATTTTTGATCAATTGCAAAAGTTCTTTTCAAGAAAAATTAAAATGAAGCGTCAAGTAGTATCAGTACTGGCATACCCCATTTTTGTTTTAGTTATTACGTTTGCAGTACTATACTTTATGTTAAATTTTGTTGTACCAATGTTTGCTTCGGTATTTCAACAATTTGGTAAAGATTTACCAGAGATTACACAATTCGTAGTAAGTGTTTCTAATAACTTCAACACTATTTTATGTGTTGTATTAGGCTTTTGTTTAGCATTATATGTTGGCCATAGAATGTTAAAAATTAATAGTAAATATCAAAACATTACATCAAAAATACTATTAAAGCTACCCTATTTTGGGAGTTTGATTAGAAAGGTATACTTAGCCAGATTCTGCCAGTCCTTTAGTTTGCTTTTGTCGGCTAAAACACCACTTATTACAGCACTTGAGCTTACTGAGAAAATGATTTCTTTTTACCCACTAAAGTCGGCTATCTCTCTAGCAAAAAAGGATGTAATGAAAGGGGAAACATTATCCTCCAGTCTTAAAAAAAGTTCATTTTTTACGCCCAAAATTATTTCACTAACCTCTATAGGAGAAGAGATTAATGAGTTAGATACAATGTATGATGGCTTGGCAAATCAGTACAACGAAGAAGTAGATCATGCTACAAAAATGATAGGTACCATTTTAGAGCCTTTAATGATTGTAGTAATTGGTGGGATTGTTGGTTTTATTATGATAGCAATGTACTCTCCCATTTTTAATTTAAGCAAGGTTATAGAAAGTTAAACATAAATAGTAAATCGTTTTAGACAATGAAAACTAAACATAGAAACAAAAATAAATTACACTTAAAAGCCTATTCAATGTCAGAAATTTTAATAGTACTCTGCATTATCGGAATTCTAATTTATTTGGTAGTACCCAACCAAACATCTGTAGTTACAAGTGCAAAGTCAATTGAGGCACAAAATATGTTAAGCATGATTCATGGTTTGGAGAAAAGTCACTTTTACCGTCATTCCAAATACACCGCAGATTTTAATGAACTAGGTTTTGAAGAAGCGCTTACCATAGATAAAGGAGGTCAGGCTGTTTATAAAATAGAAATTACAGAAGCATCGCTAAATACGTTTAAAGCTACAGCTACCGCTTTACAGGATTTTGATGGCGATGGTGTGTACAATACATGGGAAATTAATCAAGATAGAATTTTAAAGGAAATAGTTAAAGACTAATAATACATGCTTATTACACTAAACATATTATTAATTATTGTTTTGGCGATTATTCTCTATCAAGATTTCATGATGAGAACCATTCATGTGAGTTTGCCATTAGGGGTATTCCTCATTGCACTTACAGTGAATCTTATATCCAATGATTTTAGCGTTTACCAAATGCTGTACAATTTGGCATTTATAACAATAAATATATTGGGGCTAACATTATACTTTTCGTTAAAACATAAAACTTTAGTCAACCCTATAGATTCCTTTATAGGCATGGGTGATATTGCATTTTTCCTTGCCATTACCCCATTATTTCACTTAAAACCCTTTATACTTTTTTTTATTGTAGGGTTAGTGTTTTCCTTAATGGTTCATGGTGTTTTGCTTTTGTTTAAAAAGGTAAAAACAATTCCTCTAGCAGGGTATTTGGCACTATTTCTAGCGATAAACATTGTCGCAAATAACCTACTGAAAATTAATATAAAGTTGTAGATGGATATAGGTAACATTGAACATATAAATTTAAGTGTAGATTTACAACAAGCCATTGATGCAGATATGGCTAACCATTTCTCAATCGTACCAAAAGAAATCACTAACGATACCTACGTTTTCTATTTTGATGCATCTAAACTATCAGAAAAAGAGTCCATAAAAGAAGAGTTAAAACTCATTTTTAATAAAGCCATTATTTTAGAGGAGATCGACTCGTCATTGATAAAGAGAGCACTTTCCGTTTACTACAGAAAAAGTAATGAAGGTCCGAGATTGGTGTCTTATAAAAATGATTTTTTAGAAGATTTGATTTTTGAGGCTAAAAATATAAATGCCAGTGATATACATATAGAAATATACGAAGACGATGTGCGTGTAAGACTTCGCGTAGATGGGCATCTTATTGAAAAAAACCACATTAAAAAAGACAACTATTTAGAGTTGATAAATCAAATAAAAATTAAGTCTAATCTGGATATCACAGAAAAACGACTCCCCCAAGATGGCAGGATTGAATATGATGATTTTGATGTAAGGGTGTCCATACTACCAACCCACCATGGCGAAAAAGTAGTTATGCGGATATTAGGAAGAGATGCATCACATTTAAATATTAATAAGCTTGGACTTGAACAAGACGATATAGCACTGTATATAGAAGCAGTTAAAAAACCTAACGGTATTGTACTTATTAGTGGACCAACAGGATCTGGAAAAACAACTACTCTCTATGCGACATTAAAACACCTTAACAATGTAAAACGCAATATAGTAACAGTAGAAGATCCTATTGAATATACATTAAAAGGTATTAATCAAGTACAACTAAAAGAAGATATAGGGCTTACGTTTACATCGGCGCTACGTTCGTTTTTAAGGCAAGACCCAGATATTATAATGCTTGGGGAAATAAGGGATGCGAAAACAGCGCAAATGGCCATTCGAGCATCGTTAACAGGACATTTAGTGTTATCAACAATCCATACCAACTCAGCCGTAGGCACCATTTCTAGATTAATAGATATGGATATCCCTCCTTTTTTAATTGCTGAAACTATTAATATCTCGGTGGCACAACGCCTTTTAAGAGTGTTATGTGATACTTGTAAAAAAGAAGCCCCTTTTAATGCAAAGGACTTACCAAAATCGTTTAAACCAGAATACGCAATAGAGAAACACTATACTGCTGTAGGGTGCAATGAATGCTACCATACAGGTTACAAAGGGCGTACAGCAATTTATGAAATATTGCCAATTACACATGACGTGGCAAGCGCCATTAAAAACAATACCCTGCAGCAACTGGATAGTATTAAAGGAAAACAACTATCAGACAAAGCGTTTAGCCTATTATCTAAAGGTACTACCTCTTTAGATGAAATCTACCCCATACTCATTAACTCATAAACTATGTTAAACAGATTTATATATACTTTTTTCTTTTGCGTCCTATGTCATGTAGGTTTTGCCCAAACACCTGTTGATGTGTTTACTAAAAAGCTTGATGAACTAGCGAAAATAAAAGAAGGCTTGAATGATAATGTGAGAATTGATTTATCGGGATTAACCCTCTATGATTTTATAAATGCAATAGCAGAAGAGCATGAATTAAATGTAAGTGTAGATTCTAATTTAAATCAATTAGTCACCAGTAATTTTTATGATGTTAATATAAAAGATGTATTTCTTTTTTTAATCCAAAAGCATAACCTAGATGTTAAGGTTATCAACAACATTATGGTATTTAATAAAAAGAAAGAAGAGGTTATTAAAATTCAGCCAAAACCTTTAAAGAAAATAGATGTTAGCTATAACGAAAGCAATAATTTTTTATCTGTTAAATTAAAAAATGATTCCTTACCTAGGGTGGCACAAGCCATTACGGATATTTCTAAAAAAAATGTAGTATTAGCACCAGATGTAAAAGCAGAAAAAGTATCAGCATATATTTTAAACAGACCCTTTGATCAGGTACTGGAAATGATGGCTAAATCCAATAATTTGGTACTTACAGTTGATGAGCATGATAATTATTATTTAGAAAAAGATAACACACCTAAAGAAACTGCAAAACCAACTACACAAACCAGTAGAAGCAGAAGTAGACGAAGCGGTGCTTCTCAGAATAACAAACTCCCAAGTAATCAAGAAGGAAACTATGAAATTGAAGTTGATGCGCAAGGTTTTTTGGATATTAAAGCTTTTGATGCTGATGCTGCGTCCATAATTATGGACGTAGCAGAAAAATTAAATATTAACTATTTCATGTATAATACTCCAGCTGATGTTAGTACAACATTAATGGCTAAGGGTATTACATTTGATAATTTGTTAAATCACCTATTCACTGGCGAGAATTATACCTATAAGAAAACTGGCGACTTGTATTTAATAGGTGAGCATGCAACACAAGGTTTACGAACAACAGAACTCATCCAATTAGAAAACAGAACTATTGAGACAGTTTTGGCAACGTTACCTTCTAATTTAACCCAAGGGCTTGAAATTAAAGAGTTTATTGAACTTAATGGATTTGTAGTTTCTGGATCTAAAATCCATATTCAAGAGTTCAAGGATTATATTTATGAAATTGATTTGGTGGTACCTGTAATACAAATAGAGGTTATTATCGTGCAATATCAGAAATCTTATGAAATACAAACAGGCTTACAGGCCGGTCTTAATAATGAAGCAGGAGCTGAAACCTCTGGTGTGTTGTTTCCCTCTAGTGATGTTGCGCTTAACGCAACATCAGTTAATGGCTTAATTGATGCGTTTAATGGGTTAGGTATTATTAATTTGGGCAAAGTATCAGAGCGGTTTTATTTAAACTTAAAAGCTCTAGAAAATAACTCATTAATAAAACTATCCTCAACACCTAAACTGGTTACCCTAAACGGACATGATGCCACATCCTCAATAGGTGAGACAAATTATTATTTTGAGCAGAACAATAGATTGATTAACTCTGGAATAAACAACAACATTCTACAATCTGGAACTTGGAAATCAACCGAAGCTAATTTAAGTATTAGTATAAAACCCTTCGTTTCAAAGGATGAAAATGTAACATTAACCATTAGTGTAGAAAAAAGTTCGTTTTTAGGAAGAGCTGGAGAAAATGCACCTCCAGGAAAGTCTACTCAAAAATTTGAATCCTTAGTTAGAGTTAGAAATAATGAAATGGTTTTACTTGGTGGTTTAGATGAATTGGAAAATGAAAACTCTGGTACAGGCACGCCATTAATGTCTAGGATACCAATTATAAAATGGTTGTTTAGTGGCAGAACAAAACGTAAAGAAAAATCAAAATTACACATCTTTATTAAACCAACAGTAACCTATTAAGTGGCAAATGATAGATAACATAAAATCTATATTAAATCATTCAAAAGGGTATTACGTAATAGGAATTACTTCGATTTCTAGTGCTTTAAAATGTCATCTTATAGAGCTTTCCTATAAGAATGGTAACTTAAAATTAGAGCGTAGTTGTCCTTTGGAGAGTAATGATGCATCTTTTGTATCAAAACTAAATAAAGATTACCCAATAATTTTACATGTAGAAGGCGATAGTATCATTAATAAAGCTGTAGAAAACAAAGCAGGCTACAGAAAAAACTTAATATTTAAAGCCAATCAGGACGATTTTTATTTTTACGAATACCATCAAAAAGAAACCATATATACATCAGTAGCAAGAAAGCAAAACATTAATGAACTAATATCAAAAATAACTGCAAATGATAAATTTGTGGTACACCTTTCTTTTGGGCCTTTTGTAATGGCTAATTTAATACCTATGCTTGAAGATAGCAGTGAATTATCATCTTCAAATTATAGTCTAAACATCGAAAACAAAAGTGTTTTTTCTTTTGAAAACAAGGGTGTAACAGATAAACAATATAATATAAATGGAGATGTTTTTAATGAAAAGGAAATAGCCCTGCTAGCTTCTTTTTTTGATTATAAATTTCCTAACAGCTTTGTTGAGTTTGACACAGGTTTTTTAGACAAAAATAAATCTGAAATAAAGTATAAAACATGGTTTAAAATAGCAGGTATTTTCACATTGGTATTTTTTTTAGTTACACTTTTTACCAGCCATCAATTCATGGATTATTACAATAATAAACTAGCCGAAAAAAAATCACTTAGCCTCATTTCACAAAAAAATATAGAGAAGCTTAACGTTTTGAAAGAGGAAAAAACAGTAAAGGAAAAAATATTACAATCCAGTGGCATAAATAACAACAGTTTTATCACAAAATATATCGCAGATATTGGCAATACAGTTCCAAAAAGCTTAAGTATAGCAGCAATACATGTAATGCCCAATCAAAAAAAAATAAAGCCTTCAGAAAAAATCAATTTTAACATAAATGCCATCAACATATCTGGTGTATCAATGGATGATAAAATGTTTAATACATGGATTAAAAATATTGAAAGCTTGGAATGGATTAAAAAAATAAAGATTGAGGACTATTCTCAAGAAACTACCAGAGAAAATAATTTTTCCATTATAATACAAATTTAAGTGTTTAAAAATTTTACATATAAACAAAAGTTCTTTGCTGTTATAATAGGTTTTATAATACTATTTATGGCGTCTTATAAAAAGACATTTAAACATACCTTATTAGCAAAAAAAGAATTAAACCGTGTAGAGGAAAATTTATCCAATAACGAAAGTTTATTAATCAACTTAAGCTATTTAAAAGATGAAATCAATCATTTAAATAAAATAATTGGAGGGCAAACTAATAACCCACAACTAGTACAACAAAGTCTATTAGATTTTATTTCTCAAAAAGAGGCTGCTATAGATATTGTTTCTATTGAAGACGTTCATCTGTTCTCAGATAATGATTTCTTAATTTATTCCAATCAGATCCAATTAGAGGGAAATTATACAGATTTAATACATACCCTATACGAAATAGAGAAAAATTTTAAGGATTCAAGAGTAGCGAATGCTCATTTTTTTTCGAAAAAAAATTACAGAACCAATTCTAAAAAACTTTTTCTAAAAATAATTTTACAAAACTATGAAAACCTTAAGTAAGTATTTTACACTTTTTTTAGCATTATTGTGTGCTTGCGATGATATTTTGGAAGAAGACATCACAAATGATACAGTACAAATAATAGCCCCTGTATCCAATGCGTCTATTGAAGGTAATACAGTTCTGTTTTTGTGGCAAAGCATAGATGGGGCTGATAGTTATAGAATTCAAATTACTAATGAAGAGCTAACAAGTACGATTGACACATTAGTATCCAATACAGAGTTAAAGTACACTTTAAATACAGGAAACTATCAATGGCGTGTTAGGGCAGAAAATTTCGCATATCAATCTACTTACACATTCCCTGTGAATTTTTCAGTAAAAGAAACTAACGATTTATCTGGACAGTCTGTTGCATTACAAGCTCCCTCAGAAAACCTATATACCAATACAGCGATTACTATTTTTAATTGGGATGCCATAAATACGGCAGAGCATTATAACTTTCAGTTGATAAAAAAAACAACTACGGGAGAGCAAACAATATTTCAAGAAGCAAATATTATGTCTAATGCTATTACCATCGAAGCTTCATTACTAAATGAAGATGCAGCTTATGGATGGAGGGTAAAAGCAGTGAATACAACATCTGAAAGTGCGTTTTCAGAACGATCTTTCTATTTAGATACTACTGTTCCTAACCAACCAAGCCTATCTGAGCCAGCGAATGAAAATACTGTGTCTCCTTCAATCGTTACATTTAATTGGACCAATGGATCTGATACTGGAGCTGTAACATCTGAAATTACAAACACCTTGGACATAGCAACAGATAATAGTTTTAATAATATAATACACTCAGAAAATACAGTGAACAACACCTTACAATATGAGTTTACAACACCAAATACATATTATTGGCGTGTTGTAGCTATGGATGCAGCCTCCAATAAAAGCGATTACAGCACAATAAGATCAATTATTGTTGAATAGTTACATGAATAAAAAACATTTTAATATAACTTTATTGGTATTACTTATCGTAATATGGGGAGGTGTTTTATATAAGCACTTTGGCAAGTCAAATGTAGTGGTAAATCCCCAAGAAAATAATATAAATACTGTTGCTTACACACCAAAAGCTGCCTTCTCTAAGGATACCTTTACATTACAATTAATTAATAACAATCCTTTCAAGACGGCTATAAGTGTTAATAAAAAATATAGCAAAACCATAGTGACACATAAAGCAAAGCCAAAAGTAAAACCAAAAACTAATGCCAAATTAGAATGGCCAAAAATAAAATATCATGGTTTTGTGAAAAGCAACTACCAGAATACTCCATTAATTCTATTAAATGTAGATAATGTGTTGTACAGAAAACGTGTAACGGAAAGTGTTAAAGGTATAACATTAGTTAAAGTGTACAACGATTCCTTAAAAGTATCCTATCAAAACAACATAAAAAACATAAAGAAAATTCATGACTAATATTAATAAACTCCCAGTATTAAATTTCATACTTTTATTGGTAATAAGTAGCATGCTACTTATCAATTACTTTTCCTCTAACCAGGATAATAATTTAGTTTACGTAGATAATATCCAACTTTTTAATGGATTTAATATGGTTAAGGATATTAAGCTTTTTGAAGAAGCTAAAATTAAAAAGCAAACCAAAATATTAGATAGTTTGTATGCAAGTTATAATGCTTTATCAGATAAAGAAAAAAAGCAAACAACCACAAAGCAGTTACAGCAACAAATAGCAATAAAGAGTAAGCAACTACAAGAGTTAAAGGATACATATAGCCATAGTTTAAATGTGAATGTATGGAAAAGACTCAATGAATATATTGAGATGTATGCAAAGGAAAAAGGGTGTTCTGTTATTTTAGGAACAAGCGGTAAAGGTAATATAATGTATGCAAAAGATGCTATTAATATCACTGATAAAGTATTAGAATTTTCAAATAAAAAGTATGAGGGGAAATAGCGGGTTTTTCCTTAATTATGTGATGGCTATACCCTACACATAAACAAATAGGCTTTACTACTTTTAGCTAGTATTTTAACACTAGTTTTTGTGATTTTAACAAGTAATAAAACCTGCCTTTTAATATTAATTTTCACATTTTGCTTATGTATATCATGTGGTAACTCCAATGATAAGAAAACACGATTAAGCTACAAATCTTTTAGTTTAAACCAGCGTGAGTGGAAGTCACAATCCATCACTCAATTTATAGGAGATATAAATTATACAGCTACAGAAGTCCCTATACAATACTATCTCTTAAAAAACAATCCAGGCAATCATCAAAAAATAGATTCTCTATACAAATTAAGTAACAGAGAACGTGTTGTTGAAATAGAATTTCAACATGCGGATAATACAGATCTTTTAAAACAAGAATACACCAACAGAAGTTACGAAGACGCTGTAAAATATATGGCGTTTACAATAGAAAAAGATTTTACTGCAGTAACCTCTTCAAACGATACTATACAATGTTCTGGAGTTAATTTTGAACGTAACTTTAAAATAGCACCTTTTAAAAGAGTGCTACTCTACTTTAATAATATTGATCCCAATGACCACATAAAATTACTGTATCAAGACCATTTATTCCAAAATGGCATTATAAAATTTGATTTTAACGATAAACCTTTAAAACTATGATGAATCATATTAAACAAATATTAGTATTGATATTGTTTTTAACAATATCAAAAACGTCTTTATCACAAGCTACTAACTTAGGTGATTTTAGTGGGACAAATGGAAATGATAACACGTTCATTGGCAAATATTCAGGTAATATAGCCACTGGTAACGGAAATACTTTTTTAGGGTATGGCAGCGGAAGAAAAACTACCTATGGGAATTATAATGTGTTTTTAGGGCTCAATTCAGGCAAGAACAATATTGGTGGCAACGGTAATGTTTTTTTAGGGATTAATAGTGGTTTTAATAACTCTGATGGTTCACATAACCTTTTTAATGGAACCTTCAGTGGGCAAAGCAACACAACTGGATATAGAAATGTGTTTTTAGGAAGTGAATCTGGGGGTACTAATACCACAGGTAAGGGTAATGTGTTTATAGGTTATGGAAGTGGGTATGGTAATAATAGTTCAGGATATAACACTTTTGTAGGTACTAATAGTGGACGCACCAATAAAGGTGGTGGAAATGTCTTTCTTGGAAACGCTAGTGGTTTCTACAATAATTGGGGGGCTGAAAATGTATTTGTAGGAACTAAAAGTGGTTATAAAAATAATAGTGGGTTTCATAATGTGTTTTTAGGTCAGCACAGTGGTACCAAGAATGAATCGGGATACAGAAATGTGTTTTTAGGTCCTTTTGCTGGAGGTACAAATATTTCAGGCCACAGTAACATTTTTATAGGAAACTATGCTGGTTATAATGAATTGGGTAATAATAAATTATATATAGATAATTCGTCAACAAATACCCCTCTTATTTATGGCGATTTTAATCAAAATTTTGTAAACATTAATGGGAATTTAGGAATAGGAACCCAAACTCCTGCAGGAAAGCTTCATGTAGAGGGTTTAGTTGTAACACCTACTTTTAAGTTTTCCAACTCTTTTGGAGATCTACAAATGAGAAGAGTTGCAAGTAACGACCCTCAATATAGAAGAGCATTGGTGCCAAGTTATGTTGAAGCAACTGATAAATCATTATTAATTATCAACTATGGGGGAGATTTTAATGAAGGCGTAAAAGTTCATGGATCAAAATTACATGTAGAAGGTAATCTAGCTATAGGAACTTCAGTTGTGCCTAGTGGATATAAATTAGCCATTGCAGGAAAAATGATAAGCGAAGAAGTAAAAGTTCAACTACAAACCGGTTGGCCAGATTATGTGTTCAATGCTAATTACAACTTGCTAAGTTTAGAAGAATTAGAGGCTTATATATATACCAACAAGCATCTACCAAATATACCTTCTGCTCAGGAGGTAAAAGATAACAATGGTATTGAGCTTGGAGAGATGAATGCTAAACTCCTCGAAAAAATAGAAGAGCTCACACTATATATTTTACAACAACAAAAACAAATAGAATTGCAAAAGAATACGATTGATGCAATTTTAGAAAAGCTTAAAGCAGAGTAAAAAATGGAATTAAAAAAGATATTTTTTTACGTTTTAATAGTATTCATTTCAGGTGATGCATTAGGGCTACAAACAAACTCAGAAGATTTATATAATATAAATAATGCAACGAGTATAAACAATGAGTCTAATACTCTTACAGGATGGGTAGCAACAGGAGTTTCTACCATTGGATTGGTTACTGAAACTGATGGCTCTAGTAATTATTCTGTCGTAATAACAAGAGGTAATGGTGCTACGGGTTTTAATGCCGCACAAACTACCATTTCAAACCTTACAAACGGCACACAGTATAACGTAGTGATAAGAGCTAGGAAAGATATCAATAATACAAGTAATGGATATTTCTATGCATGGTCTGGTATTTCAGAAACTATAGATACAGCTGTTACTTCAACCACATATCAAGATTATATTTTTCCAATAACTTCAGATGGGAACGATTTAGTTATTACAGCTTATGGTTGTATTTGTTCTTCAGTTGATGATAAACTATATATAAGTAGTATATCAATACAAGAAGTTGGAGCACTTGATACTCAGGCTCCAACCGTCCCTACAAATATAGTTGCCTCTAACATTACAGAAACAACAGTAGATTTAAGTTGGTCTGGAGCAACGGATGATACAGGTGTAACAGGCTATAATATTTATCAAGATGGAACTTTAGCTGTTACACTTGGTAATATAACTAACTACCAAGTGACAGGACTAACAGCGGCAACATTATACAATTATACAATAACAGCCTTAGACGATGCTGGAAATGAGAGTACGGAAAGTAGTGCTATTTCTGTTACGACCAACAACGAGACAACATCAGCGGTTAATCTCATTGATAGCTCTGGATGGACCGAAGGAACAGGGCATACATCTGGTTTCAGTACAATATATGCAGATGAGGTTAATATAAGAGAGATTGGCACAACACCGTATGGAACACAAGGAGTAATATGGAAAAACGTTTATGACGAAACTATTAATAAACCAGGAGGTTGGATTACAGACTACATTGGCATAGACCATACAAAAACATATAGGTTTACTACTTGGGTAAAACAAAAAAACACATTGGACGGGTGGCATTATATGGCTTTTTTCTGTAAAGACGATCTAGATAATAATACTGGTTTACGTTTGAATGGTAGTGTTAATGGGAATCCTTATGTTTTTGATACAAGCCTCCCTAATACAGACCAGTGGTATCTCGTAGTTGGATATATTCATAATAGCAGTTATGGTACACAAACGAGTATAGGCGGTGTATATGATACAAATGGTGTCAAGCAATTAAACACCACAGATTATAAGTTCTCCTCTACTGCTACAAGGTTTAGGCTGCGTAACTATTTGTCACACACAACGGATGCAAATATCGAATTTGAGACCTACGGCCCTACCATGTATGAAGTTAACGGACAAGAGCCGACTATTCAAGAGCTCGTAAGTAATGCCCAGTCAAATGGTAACTCAGGAAATAACCAAGCTGCATCTGGCTATTGGAGTCTTGAAAATCAAGATGTATACTACAATACGGGCAATGTGGGTATAGGGACTGATACTCCACAATACAGTTTAGATGTAAATGGAACTGGTCGATATTCTGATAATCTTGTAATAGGTAACCCAGACGGTGCTAGAACTGAAATCAACATTAATACAAACCATAAGATTTATGCGCCAACAAATAATAAAACTGTAGATATAGATGGAAATTGGCATGGAGGAGGCTATGTAGGTGTGTATAGAGCTGATAATGGAAAATATGCCGTTACGATGACAAGTAGATCGGATCAAGGACATCTTAATAATAGCGTTGTAATTCAAGAATTCAGAAATGATAATGCAGAAAGTAATGCCATAAAGCTTAGTTCAGCCATTTTTGAAGGAGAAACAACAGCAACAAATTTTATCCATATGCCAAAAGAAAAATCCACTATAGTAATTGGTGATTATGGAGACTATAAAAAGAACCTAGGCTATGGTTTGATAAACAAACACAAAACAAGTTTTGAAAATGATGTACATATTATTAATAATGGAAAATTAGCCATAGGTGCTGAATTCTCTGCAATACCATCTGATTATCAATTAGCAGTTGCTGGTAAAATAATAAGCGAAGAAGTTAAAGTAAAATTACAAAGCGTTTGGCCAGATTATGTTTTTGATAAAACATATAAACTGCCTACTCTAAAAGAATTACAGGACTATATAAAACAACAAGGGCATCTACCAAATATACCATCCGCAAAAGAAGTTGAAGAAAATGGGGTACTCATCGGGGAAATGAATGCTAAACTCCTTGAGAAAATAGAGGAGCTAACCCTTTATATAATTCAGCAAGAAAATAAGTTAAAGCAACAAGAAGCAAACAACCAAAGCTTGGAAAAACGTTTACAACAGTTAGAGGCATTGGTTAAAAGTATAAAAGAATAAAACTATTTAAACCTTTTAAATTATTATGATCCATAATATTCGAAAAAGCAGATATTCAAAAATAATAGCTAGCTATTTAGCTATTCAATTGATATTTACAACCATTCAGCCTTCAAATTTGTTTGCGCTTACTGGTGGTCCATCCCAACCAGAGTTTAATTCCTTTACACCAATAGGAACATCGGATATGGTTGATTTATCTTCAGGAGATTTTAATTACAATATTCCCATTATGGATGTGGGAGGCTATCCTCTAAACTTAGCTTATAACTCTGGTATTACTATGGATCAAGAAGCTTCTTGGGTTGGTTTAGGTTGGAATTTAAATGTAGGTCAAATAGCTAGAAACGTCCGTGGCATACCAGATGATTTTAAAGGGGATGAAATTAGGTATGAAAATGACATGCGAGAAAATGTTACCGTAGGGGTCAATTTCAATATTCAACCGGGTTTTTTTGGAAAAGATGCACCTCTAGATATAGGCCTAGGTTTAGGTGTTCAGTATAATAATTATGAAGGTATTTCTTGGAAGCCCTCTTATGGACTAACATATTCAATTAGTGAGAATGTACAATTAGGTGTTAATGTTTCTTCATCTACAGCTGAAGGGCCTACTGTTAGTCCTAATATTTCTATATCCAAAAAGGGAGAGCAATTAGAAGACATGACTGTTTCTACAGCCAGTGGGAACTTAGGTGTTAGTTTTAATTCAAGAAAAGGTTTAGAAAATATGAGTATCTCCGCATCAGGAAGGGTCAATGAAATGCTTAACGCTAGTTCAAATGCTACAACTGGCGAGTTAGAATATGATGTAGGTGAAACTCTACGTAGCGGAAATACAGGAGGGTATATTTCTTTTAATGATCAAAGTTACACACCCACAAAAAGAGCTGGATTAGAAAATAAAAATTTCTCCTTTAGTGGTGGTGCTGGTGTTACTGTATTCGGAGTAGATGTTCAAGCTAGAATTACAGGTTATGGTTCTTATCAAGATATAAGAAACTCAGAAAAAGACAAATATGTCCCAACTTTTGGTTACGAACATACAGAAGCTAATGAAGGATTAAATGGAATTTTAGATTTTAACAGAGAAAAAGAAAAAGCTTATACACATAATACCACTGTATTGCCTATTACAAATTATACTTATGATATTTATGCAATTCAGGGACAAGGAGCTGGGGGCCAATTTAGACCTTTTAGAAGCCAAACAAGTTATGTTTACGATCAAAAAATTACTGATTATGGAATGGGAGGCAGCTTTGGTATAGAAGCAGATGTTGGTAATTTAGTACATACTGGTTTTGATATTAAAGTATCACCTTCAACTAGTTATACTAGCAAGTGGGAAGATAAGAACTTTGCCTTACCAAGATTTATTGAAACGGAAAATGACAAGAATGACATTGTTTACGAACCAGTTTATTTTCAAACTATTGCAGAATTAGGTTTAGATACAGAACCTGAGATATACAATTCTAAACTATATAAAAACAAGCCTATAAAAATAGGTCTTGGCGGCTCTAGATATAACCGCAAAGCATTAGCAGAATTTAGTGTAAAAACTATCAACGATGGTAGTAATGGGACTATAGCAGGTACTGCTAACTACGAAAAACACGATATAAATTCAACAATAAAGCGAACAATTCGTAAAAGCAGAAACCAATCGATACATAAAGTCACTAATGCTGAGGCTGAGTATGATAATTTAATTGTAAACAGAGCAAATGAATTTGATAACCCCCACCACACTGCTGGAATAAAAGTGCTTAAACCTGATGGTAGTACTTATGTATTTGGTAATACAGCCTACAATACTAAAAAAGTTGAAGCTACTTTTGATATGTCTGGAGTTGGTAATGAAAGTATTGATTGCGCTACAGGTATTATAAGTAATGTTGGAGCTAATACACCTCAAAATGATGGAGGCGATCCTAGAAGAATAAATGATAATTTAAATAGTGATGCGTTTTTAAATAGAATAACAACGCCTGAGTATGTGCATACCTATTTATTAAGCAGTGTATTATCTAGTGATTATGAAGATATTGATGGTAATGGGCCATCGCTTAATGATTTGGGAGCATACACTACTTTTTCCTATAAGACAGCTGATGACAATTATAAATGGAGAATACCTTATGATGTAAATGAGGCCTCATATAATGAAGGCCTAAAGTCTAAAAATAATGACCAAAAAGGAAATTATTTGTATGGAGAAAAAGAGTTAGTATACATTGATAAAATTGAAACTAAGACACACGTAGCTGTTTTTAGATTAAAAAACAGAGAAGATGGTAGAGGAGCAAGAGGAGAAACCGCTAATGTATCTGAGCCAGGGTATCAACGTGCGATAGACAAAATATATTTATTATCAAGACCAGAGTTTGAGCCTTATAGAGATCAAATAAACAACATAAATGATGATAATGCCCCTGTCTATGAAGACTTAGAAAAAATAGCTATTAAGGTGGCTCATTTTGATTATAGTTACATCCTTTGCCCTGGAGTGCCTAATAACCTTAACGGAGGAGGAAAGCTTACTCTAGAGAAAGTTTATTTTACTTATAGAGGCTCTAATATGGGCATGTACACACCTTACAAATTTAACTATGAAAAAGATTTTGATGGAGACGCTATTATTGATAATAATGAACCCTATAACTTAAAGGGGTATGACGTATGGGGAAATTATAAAACCAATAGCCCTTCTGCAGGCTGTGAAGCTAATGCTCCTATTACTGCTGCAGAGTTCCCCTATACAGATCAAACTAAAGCACTTGCAGATAAAAATGCTAAGCAATGGACATTAACATCAATTGACTTACCATCAGGAGGTAAATTAGAAATTGAGACAGAAGCTGACGATTACCAATACGTTCAAAACAAAAAAGTAATGCAAATGTTTAATGTTACTGGTGCTGGAGATACAAATAATCCGTCTGACGCACAATTAAACAATACAGTATTATATAATGGAGCAAATCATGCTGAATATATATATGTAAAATTAAGTGATGAGTCAATAGAAAACATAACAGATCAAGATTTACTAGATAATTATATAGGAGATCAGATAGGCGAAGCTATTCAATTTAGAATGTTACTAAATATGACCAATAAAGGATGGCAGTATGATTATGTAACTGGATATTTTGAGTTTGATAATAGCTTGGATTTTAAGGTTATAAAACCAGATAGTGGAGGCACCTTTGCTGCTTTGCCAGTAAAAAAAATAAAAAAAGAAGGTGGTTTTATAAACAGTAACGCACTTGTTAACCCAATATCTAAAGCTGGGTGGTATTTTGGAAGAACTTATCTAAATAGAGAAGTTTATAGTTTAGGAGGGGCATCAACAAATACTAAATTTATTGATATAGTTGGTGATTTAGTTTCAAGTCTTGGATCTGTTTTTGAAATATTTCCTGGTCCAAATGGTAGACTACAAGATAAAGGTTGTGCTCGATTATTTAACCCAGAAAAATCATGGGTACGCTTGTTAAACCCAACTAAGCGAAAGTTAGGAGGAGGTCTAAGAGTTACAAAAATACAAATGTATGATAATTGGGGAGCAATGACAGATAATCCAACAGATGTACTTTATAACCAGTTTTATGGGCAAGAATATAATTATAATAACGAAGATGGAAACACAAGTGGTGTAGCAACTTTTGAACCTACATCTAGTAAGGAAAATCCATTTATAGAGCCTGTATTTGACGAACAAAATAACAATCTTAGAGATAAGATAACCGCACCTAAAGAATCTAATTATACAGAAAAACCAATTGGGGAATCCTTTTTTCCATTACCAACTGTAACTTATGGGCGCGTAGAAGTAAAAAACCTTAAAAGGGTAAAAACAGTAGACGATACAGATATTATTTTAAAAAAACATGCTACAGGTAAAGTAGTAAATGAGTTTTATACCTCTTTTGATTTTCCAACAATTACAGACTACACAGATATAAATCCTAAATACCCAGACAATGCTTCTAAGTTGTCTAGTATTTTTAATATTTATGTTAGAAATCATTATACATTATCTCAAGGGTTTGTTGTTGAAACTAACGACATGAATGGGAAACTAAAAAGACAACGCGTATATGCTGAAGATCAAAACTCTGCAATTTCTGGAGTAGATTATAACTATAGTGTGAATGAAGATGGTACGCTTAACAATGTATTACCTACCATTAACAATAAGGGTATTGTTGACAATACACATTTATTAGGAGTACACTATGATGTAGTTAACGATTTTAGAGAAAATTACAGCAAATCAGAAACCTTTGGTGTAAATACTAATTTCACTGCATTTCTGGTGGGTATTTTCCCTGGTTTTGTGGTACTCCCAGTACCACAGTATGCTTTTCATGAAGATATTTTACGTACTGCTGTTACTACAAAAGTAATACACAAAACAGGTATTTTAAAAGAAAAAATAGCTTACGATTTAGGTGCTAGTGTATCTACAGAGAATATTGCTTGGGATGCAAAAACAGGAAATGTACTACTTACCAAAACTATTAATGAGTATGATAATTCATACTACAATTTTACATATCCGGCCTATTGGTATTATAAAGGTATGGATTTAGCATCAACAAATTTGGGGCTTGAAGGGTTTTTGTTATCTACTGAAAAAACCGACGGTAGCTTTAATATTAGATCATTAACATCTGCCACAAACCTTACCAGTAATTTACCCTTATATCCGGGTGATATGTTATACACCTTATACGAGGAAGCGTTAGAAGAAAATGAAAAGAAGCATGAATTATTATGGGTAGCAGAAGTTACAGACGATGAAGTAAAATTTATGGATAAAGACGGTAATCTAATTAATCATGAATGCTCACCTTTTACTAAAAACGGACAGGTATACTTTAAAGTTGTACGATCTGGTTACAAAAACCAACAAATGGCATCTATGTCATCTGTAACTAGTCAAATAAATCCTATAGATATTGATAATGATGCACACCTACCTAGTGGAGAGTATAATAATTTATCAGATACTTCTTTTAATACTAACGAAACTATAAACTCTAACATTATTAATAGTAGTGCTGTTAGGTACAATGAGTATTGGAAACCTCAAGATCAGTTTGGTTTACCACGACTATCAACAGCTGTTGATGGCCAATTTAATGAGGCTATTAATAATGTTGTTAATAACAGTCCAAACGTAGAAGCTACTGCCTATGGTTTTAACCCTTATATATACAATGTAAGAGGAGAATGGCGTGCTATAGAATCTTATGCGTATTTAACCAATAGAAATTCTAATATCGTAAATGCTGGTAATGATCCTAATTTAAAAGATGATGGCTATTTTACTGCTTTTGAACCATTTTATAAACTTAATGGCACCAATTGGGAAGTTAATAATACTAATTGGACAACTGCGAGTACTGTAACACAATATAGCCCCTATGGTGCAGAGCTTGAAAATAAAGATGCACTAAATAGATACTCTTCTGCCATATACGGTTACGGCTATACTTTGCCAACAGCAGTAGCATCAAATAACAAATATAGTGAGATTGCTTTTGATGGTTTTGAAGATGGTAACAATAATGCCCCTTTAAACGAAACCTCTGCACTTGTAGATGACGTAAATTTTGTAACAGGAGAAATAACATATTTTAATAGAGATCACTTTAGCTTTAATACACTAACTGAAGATACTACTGGAAATGGAGAGGTAAGTGCTGAAGAATCGCATACTGGCACCCAGAGCTATAAAGTAACAGGAGATCAGGTAAAGGTAACTAGAGACCTTACTGAATTAGAGCATGAATTTAATCCACCTTTATGTCTAGAAGAAGGCGAATTGCCTCAAATAAAATATTTAGATACAGATCTTAGTCTAATAGTAGATCCTAATCAGGTGGATGATCATGATTCATCTTATGCGGATATCCTTGATAGTAATGGTCAGGTCATTGGGAATAGTAGTTACATGGGAGGGAATGCAATAAGACAGTTTGAAATACAAATTAGTGCTGATGCAATAGAAGATTTAGCTACCATGGATAGAACTTTTCTATTCGTAAATATTAAGAACGAACTTGATTTCCCAATTTGTGGTCAAGATAATCCTCAAGATCCTCAAAATCCACAAAATGGCTTTACAAATGCTCTATCGACAGTGGTTGAGTTAGAAGATCTAAACAATCCAAATAATGACTCAAGTGTTATAAATGTATTAGAGTGTGATATATTTAGTTCCGAAACTAATGATTTTATTAGAGAAAATAATACAAGCCAGCTAATAGAACTTACATTCCCAGATACACCTATTGACAATGAAGACCTTTTAATGAAAATAAACTTGAAATTAACTATCGACTACTTGTTGGAAGTGGAAACTTACGATGCCCCTGTTGGATTAGAATTTGATTCAATCGTAGAGTTTCGCTTTTTAGATGAATATGGTAGAGTACAATCTAACTTACCTTTTAATGATACCCGTTTTACAGTAGATCTAGATGGAGTTACCCCATAATTGTAATAATTATAAGTTAATCAACACATAAGATGAGCATGAAAATTTTACATAAAATATTAGTAGGAAGCCTTTGTTTGTTATTCAACTATTCTTTGTACTCTCAACAGTGCCAAAGTTTAATACCTAACTATCAAAACGACGAGACAAGCACTACAAATAGTTCTAATTTTGAATTAAGCATAGGATCACATGGTTACAATGAAACTAGTCAACAAGATTTGTCAATAAGTTTAGCTGGATCAGGATGGTTACAACTTAATACATCTAGCAATTATGCCAACATCATTAGTACTCCATGGAATGGAAACATTAAGATTATCAGTAATTCAGGGATATATAAAGGGCAAGATCGAGGTTACTTGATATCTCCTCATATCGTAGAAGACACTTACAAAAGCCCTCTTAATTTAGCTGGATCTGGCACTATGTTAGGAGCAAAAACAGGAGGTGGTATTCATAAAGAATTAAATTTTATAGAAGAAGGTTATTATTACCTTTTTTTCTCTCAATTAAATGCTACTAAGGTTAATGAATTAGGAGCAGTAAGTTCTTCAAGGTGGGCAGTAACAATAAATGGAGTAACAAAAAGAAGTATATATATGCCAAATTCAACCGATTTTATTGATAATACAGGAAATTGGAAAAGAGCATTCTTAAAATTTTATATACCTAGTGCTGGACCTTACGATATAAAATTTAAAGTAGAGAATATGAATTCACCTACTTCTGATGAACTTTATGTTGACAACTATTTGTTATTAGATAATATTGAGCTATATAGAGAAGGAGAATGTAACGCACCAGCTAGAGTAACGCAGAGAGAAAGCAGTTCTTTTAAACCTGCTCCAGGAAATTATGTGTTAAGTGCATGGGTAAAAGAAGAGCACACTATACAACAAACCTCATATTCTAGCAATGTAGATATCTCTTTTAATAATGCTACAGATACTTTTCAGTTTTATCCTTCTGGTCACATTATTGATGGGTGGCAACGTATAGAAGGAATTTTTTCAATTCCAAATGGTAGTACAGATATACATATCGTGTTAAATAATAACGTAAACCCTAATCCAGTTTATTTTGATGACATACGTATTCATAGAGCAGATGGTTCAATGAAGAGTTTTGTATACGACCCAATGACGCAACGCCTTATGGCAGAGTTAGACGAAAACAATTATGCAACACTTTATGAATATGACCAAGAAGGTGGTCTTGTACGTGTTAAAAAAGAAACAGAGAGAGGTATATATACTATACAAGAAACACGATCTGGAAACTCTAAATTGAATACGCCATGATACAAAAACTAACATTTATATTATTTGCTATGTGTTGTTTAGCTACTCATACTAGCTTTTCACAACAAGAAGATTTAGATGTGCAAAGCTTGATTCAAAAAGTAAAACACTCCTACGAGGATGAGCATATGTATAGCTTAAATGTAACATATAAGTTGTATGAGAACTCTACGAGCACTACTCCAAAAGAATTTTTTACGGGTAAAATTATAAGAGATAATAATCAATATTACTCCAAAATAAACAATACAGAGTTTATTCAGTTTACCAATGCATATGTGAAGATTAATCATGATGAAAAAGCAATGCTATATATTAATGAGCCAGCTAAGGAGGTTGAGAGTATTACAGATTTTACAAAATATTTAGCACATTTTAATGAAGCAAATATTGCATTAGAGAATGGAATGTATAAATGCGAAATTACTGCTAAACAAGTTACCTTTCTTCCATTTACTAAATTAGTACTATATGTAGATAAGAATAGTTTTAGATTAAAAAAACAAGTTGTATATCTCGCGCAGCATTCCATATCAAAAGATAAAAATGGAAAAGATGTTGTCTCTAATCCTAGACTAGAGATTATGTTTACTAACTTCTCGAATAAAGGCATCAACAATTCTCAAGATGTTTTCATACTAAATAATTATGTAAACATATCTCAGAATATAATAAATCCATCAAAAAAATTAGAAGCATACCAACTTATCAATGCTTCAAAAAACTAGAGTTCACATGAAAATCACATCAATACTTACAACTTCCTCTATGTTTAGAAATTATATCTGTACGTTTCTTGTAGTACTGGCTGTAAAAAATATTAGCTATGGTCAAGATTATACTTATGAAGTATCAGGAACTTACAATTCTGCATCAATAGATGCTAATGTAGCATCGGGTACATTTCTATCAAGTCAAGAAGATGCGGAAATTGCGCTCCAAGACAAAGTATCTTTGGCTGATGTCTCATACGTAAAATTAGGAGTGGATCATGATACATCTTTTTCCTACTGGTACAAGTATACGATAACTTTAGAAATAACACCTATTTTGTCTGATGGTACTGATGGTACTGCTTATCTATTAAATGGAGATGATGCCTTGTCTGTAGAATATAACCCTTCTGGGCCTAGCAACAATTATATTGATGTAACACAACACCAAATTCCAAATAGTAACGGCATTAAAATAAAAGTACTAAGTATTACAACTGAAAATTTGAGCGATACTTCGCAGCCTATAAATACGAGTACATCTCCAACAAATATATATCTAGAAACAGGGTTTCAATCAGAACGCTATTATTTTCAATCAAATCAACCCACAAGCTTTACAAGTACTTTAGGTACTTATGTTGATGAAAATAATACAACTGTAAACTGTAACTGCCTAGGTTTAAGTTGGACAACTATAGAGGGAGCAATTTCTTATGATCTGGAATGGACATGGGTTGATAATTATGGTAGCGATCCCGAAAATCCAACTCCATTGGATGCAACAGATATTAAGCTATCAAATAGTAATTTTGAAAGAAACAGTACTAGAATAAATACCAGTAACTTAAGTTATCAAATACCTTTAATATATTCTCAAGGCTATATTGTATATCGCATTAGGGCAGTTGGTAAATTTTTATCAGATCCTACAAAATACAATTATGGAGATTGGAGCTCTGGTATTACATCTAAAACCTATGTTAGTGAATGGAACGATAAAACGTTAATAACATCTCATGAAAATAAAAAGAATTGGCAGTTTCAAGCAAGTTATGCTGAAGAAGGTAAGAAAAAAGAAGTAGTAAGTTATTTTGATGGAACACTACGAAACAGGCAAACCGTAACTAAAATTAATAGTGACAATAATGCTATTGTGGGTGAGGTAATATATGATAATCAAGGACGTCCAGCAATAGAAGTATTACCAGTACCAGCTGGAGACAATAGGCTAGATTTTTATCCAGATTTTAATTTAAATATAGATAATGAATTATATACACATAATAATTTTGATTGGGACTCGGCTGATGCTTCACAATGTGAAATTGATAAAGATAAATTGGGTATGTCCACTCAAAATGGGGCTAGTAAATATTATGGTGTTTTAGATAATATAACAAATACATTTCAAGACTACGTACCTGATGCTGAAAATTTCCCCTTTTCTCAAATAGAATATACGCCAGATAATACTGGAAGGATAAGAAGAAAAGGCGGTGTAGGTGCTGAACACCAATTAGGCTCTGGTCATGAAATGAAGTACTATTATAGTACACCTTCCCAGACCGAACTTACGAGGTTGTTTGGGAGTAATGTTGGTAATGTTTTACACTATAAAAAAAATATGGTTGTAGACCCTAACAACCAAGTAAGCATAAGCTATATAGATCCACAAGGTAGAACCATAGCTACAGCATTAACAGGAGATAATCCACCTGCTCTAGAATCAATAACTAGTGAGAATCAGGCATCACAAGTCTTAGATGTTTTAAACAAGAAGAATGCATCCGATACAGATACTGATCTTGATAATAATATAAAATATGCAACTTCCAGATTTGGTAACATACGTGATGGCCTACAAGTATCGAAACAAATAGCAGTTGCTTCAGATGCTTCTAGTTATGATATAGATTATCAAATTTTGAATGATACACCTTTTACCCCTCAATATTGTTCAACACACATTTACCCATTTGTATACAACCTTACTTTAAGTCTCAAAGATGATTGTGCTAATGAGTTATTACCATCTACAGTGAATAATATTATAGTAGGTACAGAAAGTCTAGATGGTACGGCTATACCTGTAAATACACCATCTACAGTCCAAGACTTAAGTGAAGTGTTTCTAAATACAGGAACTTATACGTTGTATAAAAATCTAACTATTGATGAAAATGTTTTAAACAATTATGCTAATGATTATATTTCTCAACTTAAAGATTCAAGTTCAAGTTGCTACATTAATCCAGATGGTTTTGCCCCTGAAGCAGAAATAGAAGGCTGTGATCTTACCTGTGATGAGTGTAAAAATGATTTAGGATTACAAAATGAATATATTGAAGATGAATTGAGAAGCTACTACGGTAGTAAGAGTGATTTTGTAATAACAGGAAATAGTAGTACTGGGTATACTGTAGATACAATTCCTCAATCTGATGATGATAACAACGGAACGGAAGATATCAATCAAGAAGAAGTAGAGATTTTAATAATAACTTTTAATCGAGAGTGGGAGTTACTTTATCAGGCATGTGAGCAGTTGGAAGGCTGTAGTGTAACCCCAGTGTTATCTTCCTGTTCTGTAAACACTGCATTGTTATTGCAAGATATGAGTCCTCTTGGACAATATGGAAGCATTCAAGACAGTGATGACACAGACGATATACTTACCATTAATGACCCATTAAGCATATTTAATGAAGCAAACCAGTTAATTATAAATGGGGTTTCTGGTGGAACACACTGGAGATCTCCTGATGCTTATTTTGATTCTTATGGAAATGTAGCAAAAATAGAAGTTATTCAAAATGCAGATGGAAGCTATATTCCACAAATACAACCAGATGTTACAGTACGTACTGTAAATAATGAGGATGGTACTTTAAAATATTTATGGGTACAACCTCAAGATCTCTTATATGTAGAAGACTTTTTATCCTATTGGGAAGACTCTTGGGCAGAATCGCTTATAGAATACCATCCAGAAAATTGTTATTTGGAGTATAATACACAGTTGTGTACATTAACATATAACGATTTAGATACAGATGCTTATGATAGCTATATAAATTCTATCACAACCTTTGCCGATGCAGTTTCTGCTGGTGTATTTGCAAATGAAGATGATATTTATGATGAAGATCCTTATTTCCATAATACCTTGGGTACACCTTACGAGACTAATGATATATTAACTTGGAGACGAGGTATTATGACAGAAGCCATTACAACTAACTATGATGGTAATGCTAATGTAAGCATGTGGCAAATGGCATATATTACAGTAATGTGTAATGGTATTACAACATGTAATACTCCTTCAAACTTTAGTGAAATAAACAATTTAAGTAATGAGAAGTTAAAAGATAGAATATGGGAAACCTATAGATCATTTTATTTGTCACTTAAAGAGAAGATTAAGTATGTTTTTATAAATGTATATGCCAAAAACGAAGGTTGCTATAATGGTTGTATTGGTGTAGAAGGAGCTTCTACCCTTACCAATGTAATTCGGGATTATGCTCAAAAAGACAACATTGCCAATTACATAAATAACATTACAACCCCACAATTTTGTGATATTACACAATCGAGCCTATATATAGAAAAAACAAAACAATTTGTACCAATTGATATTGGATATGATTCTTCTTTAGATATAGACGACCTAATCGAAAACACAGAAGTAGATACTGAGGTGGCTGTATATTTACAAACAGGAGAATGTCCACTTTTACAAGATTTAGAGGCGTTTCTAAGTGGTTTTGTTGAAGAGAAAAACTCATCTGGTATTCAGCTTAATATTACTCAAAATAGAGTATATGCAGGTCAATACTTATCTTCAGATTTATATGAAGCTTTTGGAGGTATTATTAATGAAACCAGTACTATAAATATTAATTCAAATATTAATGGTAGCTCAATTAGTATTTCTATTCCTGAAATAGCTGTGCCATGTGTTAATCCAGTTACTTTAACATTACCTGCTTCTTCAAGTTTAAGTTGGAGTAACTATAATCCCACAATAGGTACAGGTTGGCATATAATAGGATTATCTAATCTTTATTATGATAACGATTTATCTGATTTTAGTAACGGTAATACTAATTATGGATTTCAAATATTAGCACGTATTCAGGATGGAACGGAACTCAAAGAAATTGTTTTAACTGGAACTACTTGTACAGCTATCGGAGAGTGTTCTACTTTTGATGATGGAGATACCATTGGTGAGGTTATAGATACCAATGTCTCAAATCCTGAGAGTAAGTTTGGATGTACAAGAAAAGCCAAATTTAAGAGAGACTTTGTAAAACTTTTAAATGTTCTTAATCAAAATAATACAATTAATGGTACTAACATAAGTTTAAATCAATACCCTGCTTATATAAACAGTATTTTACCAGAGTTTTTTAACGATTTTACAGAGAATCATACAGCTACTTGGAGTTTTAGTTCTTCATCCTATACTGTAGAAGTTTCAGGAAATATAACGTTTACCTTTAATGCAGAATCCATAGATATTGCTAATGATCACACATTTGAATATATAACTATTAATGAGGGAGCTTCAGATCAAATAAGTATCTATGCCTCTGATGAATTAGGAAATATATATAACGATACTGGTGTTGGTCTTTTAGGAGGAGGGATATCTCCAGGGCTAAATTATTCCTGTTGTCCAGAAGATGATGAAGGGCCTCAATTAGTACCAACTTTTACTTTTAGAAAACAAATTAGCAATGGAGGTATTACCGGAGATGGCACACTGGGTAACAGGTTGTATTACAAAGATGTTACAGTAAAACCATTGGGGATTTCATTTGGATTGAATGAAATTATTGATATAGATTTTGATGCAGGAAGTGGTTATGATAATTTTTTTAATTCTACTAATCCTGAAGATTTTAATTTTACACTATTTCTTAATGGAGAGGAGTTTACAAGAGAAAATGGCAAATTGGCTATCTCTTTTTTAGAAAACATGGATATTCATGGTTTTGTACATGCAGGTGCACGTAATCGCATATCTTGGAATGCGTATTATCCTTTTGATTTTGAAATGTATAATTTATCGTATGATTACGATCCACTTGTTGAATTTGATTTTAATGAAGGTACTGGTAATGCATTTTCTTCTCTTGGTTTAGTAGAAATGAATACTAATGAAAATAGCTGGATTACAGACCCAATACATGGTACAGGTCTAAAATTTAGTGATCAACTAGAGACACATTGGAATCAAATTGATAACTATGGATTATATTTTCTTAAAACAAAAATAAAATTTATGGGAGATATACCCGCTCCCCATCCTCTCTATTCCGAATACAATGATGCTGGATTTATTTTACAACTAGATCATCAAGATTCTGCAACAGGTCATTTAAACCAATTTGTTGTATTTGCAGAGAGAAGTTCTGATATAATAGGGCAAGATTTAATTAATGGGCTGGGATCTTTCAGTTGGGTTAATGAAAATGAGATTGCTAATGTGTGTAACTATGACATTAACAATACTGGTTTTACTTTACCAAATGCCGATTGGACTACATCATCAATTAGTTCATCATTCGAAATACGTCTTCCTTCTATAGGTTATTCAAATGCTGCTATTAACGATACTAGCTGTTATAATCACAACCAATATGGAGCTATAGATAGTCCTAATTATGGTTTTTTTCCTGAAGATGTACACCCCTCTCCTGATGGTGGTGCATTTATGGCTTCTTTTCAGTACAGTGATAATGGAACAGATGGATTAAATATAAAAGTACGCGATCTAGAGATTGGAGAAACCTATACGATATCATTCTATCAAACTTACTTAGGTTTTTCAGACCATGCTATTACTAATTCTAACCTTAGTTTATCGCCTGCTAAATGGTTGGTAATTATAGATCGTTATAGCCCTAATGAACAAACTTTAACTACTAGCGATAATATGTCTTTTGCTTCTGGAGCTAAGAGGTGGGAATATGTAGAACATACTTTTGTAGCAACTGATTCTATACATGATTTATATTTTGCAGGTCTTAAAGCAAATTTAGGAACGCCAAAATCCTATATAGGTATTGATGGAATAAAGGTTACTAAAACCATCGATAATTCTAATGTATCTAGCTCTAATACTAATTGCTTAGCGGACTGTATACCTCAAACAGTAGCACCAATAAGCTCTGATGAAAAATATAACGATTTTATAAACTTTTTAGCATTTAATTCAGATGCAGATCCAGAATCTACCAAAATAAACAACTTATATTTCTCAAGTTTACCAAAATTAACAACAACAGATCCCAATGATGATGAAACTCTTGAATTCTTTAGGGCATTTAATTATGCGTATTTAGTAGATTCTTATATAGCATATATTGAAGCGTTAAACATTACATCAACTTACGATAAATACTACCTTACTATTGCTGAATTTGGAGATACAAATCTAAATTACGGATACGATATGATAGATACTGTAGTAGCCGCCTATGTGTCATATACTGGTGGTCACTCAGAAACAGATAATGAAGAAGATATTTATTGGAACGATTATGTTAATACCATTTATATGGTAAATAACTTTGTTTGTCCACCAGTACCAATGCAACCAAAACAAACATTTGTAATTGAAACTCCTCCAGTAAATCCGTGCGAAAGCTTTAGACTAAGTATTTCTGAAGCTTATAAACAAGAAGCCTATGAAAGCTATCTTAATGAACTAAAGGAGGAGTTTAAAAGAGAGTATATAAAACAAGGTATTACAAATGTAGAAGAGACACTAACAGCATCATATTCTGATAAAGAATACCAATACACATTATACTATTACGATCAAGCAGGTAATCTGGTACAAACCGTAGCACCAGAAGGTGTAGATAAACTAAACGCCAGTGAAATAGCTAATGGAGATCAACCAGAACATACATTTAAAACACAATACCGTTATAATTCTTTAAACCAATTAGTATGGCAAAGTACACCAGATGGTGGAGAAACGCGTTTTGCTTATGATGAATTAGGTAGAATTATTGCTTCACAAAATGCAAAACAAATCAAAGGAAATCCTGAAGTAGGTTTTGGCAATTTCTTTAGTTATACCCAATATGATGAACTAGGTAGAATAATAGAAGCTGGAGAAGTCTTTGACCCGGTTACCATTCAAAATCCAGGAAACAACACTTATAAGAGGGCAATTGGTGATGATGGAAAATTGTACAGATTGGTAAATGGCGTATACAATCCTGCTAATATTGAAAATAGCTTTCCTCAGTTTCTGGACAGAAAGCAAATTACAAAAACTACCTATACAACCACATCATCGCTAGCACAAAGTTTAGGTTTTAATCAATCAACAAATACACGAAATAGAGTAACCTCTGTGATTTACATTGAAGACTCAAGTTCTGGATTAGATTGTAATAATGCTATTTTTTATGATTATGACATTCACGGTAATGTAAAAAAAATGGGGTATTACGTGTATCTTGGAGATCCAAGTGCACAAAAAACTTTAAAAACTACAGAGTACGAGTACGATCTAATAAGCGGTAATGTTAACCAAGTTATTTATCAAAAAGATCAACCAGATCAATTTATACATCGTTATCAATATGATGCAGATAATAGGATAACAGCAGTACAAACTTCCAGAGATGGTGTCCTTTGGGAAACAGATGCTTCTTATCAGTATTATGAGTATGGACCATTAGCTCGTACTGTGCTAGGGGAACAGCAAGTACAAGGTATAGATTATGCTTACACCATACAAGGCTGGTTAAAAGGAGTAAATGGAGAAAATGCAGGTGTTAATGATATGGGCAATGATGATGGTACACTTACAGCAAAAGATGCTTTTGGGTTCTCGTTAAACTATTTTAGTGGAGACTATACTAATGTTGCAGGAACTACGCCTTTTACAGTAGCTGAGTCCTCAAACCAAAATCCAAATAACTTGTACAATGGTAACATAAAAACAATGGTTACTAGTTTAATTGATTTAAATGAAGATGCCTTAAGTGTACTGCAAAACAATTACACTTACGATCAGTTAAATCGTATAAAAACCATGCAGTCATACAATATAGCAAACAGCAATTTAGTTTATGCATCCAATTATACATATGACAAAAATGGTAACCTCACAAGTTTAGAGCGTGATGCTAACGGAACTCCAATGGATCGTTTATCTTATAACTATAACTCCAATCAATTAACTCAAAATTCCACATTACGTAACAACCGCTTGTACAGTGTAGACGATACAGTAGCTGCAAATACCTTTGAAGATATAGATATTGATGGCGGACAATCCACAGGTGTTTTCGATACCCAATCCGGAGAGTTCAATAATGCCAATTACCAATACGATGCAATAGGGCAACTTATAAGTGATGAACAAGAAGGGATTACGAACATAAACTGGCGTGTAGATGGTAAGGTAGAAAGCATTACAAAAGATGATGGTACCATAACAAGTTTTGAATATGATGGCTTAGGTAACCGCATATCAAAGACACATATACCTTTAGGTAATACCAGTGATGCCACACATACCTATTACATACGTGATGCCCAAGGCAATGTAATGGCTGTTTATAATAAAGGGCTTGTGGAAGTATCTAATTCTACTACAGCAAATATTCCATCAGGAATTATTTCGGGGACAGAAACTTACCAAGCCAATCAAGATATTATCTTTGGCGGAAACGGAACATTTACGGTTACTGCTCCAAATGGAAATATTACTGTAGAAGCTGGTAATTCTATTACTTTAAAACCAGAAACACATATAGAGTCAGGAGCAGAAGCACTTTTACAGATTAATCAAAACATTAATATTCCACCTGTAACTGAAATTGTAGGTTTAGAATTATCAGAACATCATATATACGGTAGCTCAAGATTAGGGATACAACAATATACAGAGACCCCTACTTTAGTTGCACACACATATAACAATACTATTGGAGATAAACGTTACGAACTAAGTAACCACTTAGGCAATGTTTTAAGTGTAATAAGCGATCGTAAATTATTAAAAAATGGTATATTTACATCAGACGTTCTTTCATATAATGATTACTATCCCTTCGGTCAAGCCCTACCGGGTAGAAGTGGACAATCTGACGACTATCGTTATGGATTTAATGGTTTTGAAAAAGATGATGAAGTTAAAGGAAGCGGTAATAGTTACACCACTGAATGGAGACAGTATGACCCAAGAATAGGAAGATGGCTTTCTATAGACCCTGTTTACAAGCCTTTTGAAAGTCCTTATGTGGCTTTTTCTAACAACCCAATGTATTATATTGATAGATTAGGAGATGACCCTGAGCCAGCAATTACAGTTTATCAAGGCTTGCTTTACATAACTGTATTGAGCGAGATGTTATCAAATATAGCTAGTGTTATTGAAGATGGGACAAAAACAATCGAAGCTATGAATGCTGAGTTGGATTTGGTAAATCAGAAACGTCAGGCATTAGGCTTTTTTGAAAGAAACAATTTATCATCTTGGATTAACGAGGCTATTTATACTTTTACAGATGAAAAGCTTCAAGAAATGTACGATAACGTAGTTTCTATAACTGAAGAACGCATAGACGAGTATGAGAGGTTATATTCTTATTACAATGAAATTAATAAAACATTAGCAGAATTTTTAGATAGTGATGTAGCAGAAGAACTTGTTTTTGAAACCGAAGATGGCGGTTATGAGATTTATAGAAGAATCCCAAACGCATCCACAACCAAATCTCAAGCTACAAATACTAATAATAGCCTTCATAAGAATAATAATAAGTATAAAGGACATCAAGGGGTTTATGAGATTAAAGTTAATGGAAAGACCTTTAAGTATGGGAAAGCTGATATGACAAATATGAGTTCCACTGGTTTACCAAGAAGACTTCAGTCACAAATTAATAAGTTAAAAAAGAAATTCCCCGGAAAACTTATAACTGGTAAGGTAATTTTTAATAGGAAGAATATAACAACAAAGAAGATTAAGGAAATAGAAGCTAAAACAGTAAGGAAATACGTTAAAAAGTTTAAGACCTTCCCTAAAGGTAATGTATTGGAAAGAAAAGCAGCAGAGAGAAAGAAGAAAGCAAAACGAAAGAAAATATGAAAGCATCATTGATGTCAATTTTAGTAGATTCAGATTTAGAATATGAATTTCCATATCAAATAGGTCTTTTATTTCATGAAAGGTTTAATAATGTTTTTGAAAAAGAAATCATTATTGCAAATCCTAAGTATAAAGATTGGATTTTAAGCTTAAATTTATCTCATTCAAAACCTATTAAAGACATATTGTTAAAAGGTCCTGATATTGATAAAAGAAATAAGATTGTTACTTTTTCAATTTTTAATGGAATTATTAAAAAAGGAATATCTTCTAAAGAAATAACAATTTTTTTCATGGAAAATTTGTTGATAAATTTAAAAGATATATTAGAATTGTTAAAAGTTGAAATTGCTTTTGACTTAGTAGAATCCTTTTTTGAAAATTTTCTAAATGATTTAAATATTAATTATGAAAAATATATTGACTATTACACCGAAGAAGATGACGAACTATTTTAGTTTTATATTATTGTTTTTTTTAATTAGCTGTACAGATGTTGAAAAGGCAAAAACCTCTGAAGATATTATTGAAGCAGAGAATACTGAAAAATTGGAGAATCTAAAGATGGAAATTGAGATGCAAAGTATTGATAGGGCAGAAAAAATAGATAGTTTGATTTTCGAGATTGAGAAGTTTAATCAGATGACAAAAGAAACTATCAAAAATAGCAATGATAGTATTTCAAAAAGTAAATTAAAATAATTTTGATTGGTAAAGGCGGTAGAAGTATAATGTAGTGTGCGGAATATTTTAAAATATAAATAATTAAGTGATAATTGGTATGCCATGGCATACCCCTGATGGTCCTAGTTTGTAGTTACGGCTACCGCTAGCATTTGCTAGTGGAGGCAAGAGTGAGAAGAAAAAAAGAAAAGCTTTTACGGCAACGTAAAGGCTTTTTTAGTTTTAAGGTAACAACTGTTAGTTTTCCTATATTAAGTGTTTCAAAATATAGTGATGTAGCAATATGGGTAAAGAAATTGGGATGACGTTAAGCATAGTATTAGATGGCTACAGGTACGTAATCAGTATAAAGCGATATCATTTTAAAAGTATTGATAATTTACAGAAAAAGCTGGAATTTCATCATCCGATGAAAAGCATGGCGTTTTAGGTATGATTTATGTGTTAAGAAATAATGAGAATTTAATAATTTGTATATTTGTAATATGAGTGCATTAGAATTAAGGCATAAACTGCAAGAGCTGATGAAATATACCAATGATTTGGATTTGGCTAAGGCTTTTGATGAATTTGTTGAAAAATATAAACGAGAAAAATCTACATCTGTTTTAACCAAGGCACAACAAAAAGAAGTAGAAAGAAGGAGAGAAAAACATTTAGCTGGAGAAGGAAAGTCTTATACTCTAGAAGAATTCAAGCAAGAGGTTTCTGCGAGATATGGCATATAATCTTATTGTTAGGGATGATGCTCTTAAAGATGTGTTTGCGAGTTATGATTGGTATGAGAAGAAGCAAATTGGATTAGGTAAAAGATTCTATACTGAAGTTCAGAAGATACTTGGCTACATAAAACAATATCCACATCATTATCAAGTTAAGTTTAAAAATATACGGGAAGGTGTTTTAAAGATATTTCCTTATGTTATTATTTATGAGATTTTAGATAATGATATTATAGTTTATTCTGTATTTCCTACCAAAGATAATCCAGATAAGAAACCGAAATAAGTCAGATTTACATTATAAAATTTTAAAGTGAAAACCATCTATTTGCTAGGTGGGTTTTTATATCTTAGATTTCGATTAATCTAGTATTAATCATAAGTTCTTTAAAATAAAATAACCCCGATGGTCCTAGTTTGTAGTTCTTGCTACCGCTAGCATTTGCTAGTGGCGGTAAAGATTAGTACAAGAGTAAGAAAAAAAGAAAAGCTTTTACGGCAACGTAAAGGCTTTTTTGTTGTTTTTAGTTCACTAGCTACAAAGTAGCGGTAGCTGTAAAGATTTACTATATTGGCATCATGAGTAGAAATTATAAGTTTCACAACAAAGCAGGTCTATATTTTGTAAGCTTTGCCACCGTAAATTGGATTGACGTATTTACAAGGCAGATATATTTTAACGTTTTGGTAGACAGTATAAACTATTGCAGGGTAGAAAAAGGTATGGAACTATATTGCTACTGTTTTATGCCTAGCCATGTGCATTTTATATTCAGGTCAAGAAATGAACAACCCTCAGAACTATTGCGAGACTTTAAACGTCATACGTCTAAAAAAGTAATAGAAGCCATTGCAAACAATCCACAAGAAAGCAGAAAAGAATGGCTGTTGTGGATGTTTGAACGTGCAGGAAAAAAACAAGGCAATATTTCAAAATACCAATTTTAGCAGCATCACAATAAGCCAATAGAGTTATGGAGCGAAAAAGTAATCAAACAGAAAATAGATTATATTCATAATAATCCTGTAGAAAGTGGTTTTGTAACTAATCCTGAAGATTGGAAATACTCAAGTGCCAGAAATCATCAAGACGACCATACTGTTTTAGAAACAGATGATATTGGATTTTTTCAATAAACACTAACCGTATTATTATTCTTTTTTTTTGAGATGTATTTTAGGATACATCTACGCTCCAAAACCATACATTTAATAAGGCAAAACCCTAACTGTCATTAAGGTAGAGTATATAACTTTAGCCATAAAAAATTTACTTACCTAAAAATGAAAAAACAGATACTTGTTTTATGCGTGGTTTTAACATGTATAGCGTTTACTACCGATGTGCAAAAGCGAATGGTAAGAGAAAATGGCTATGATATTGAGTGCTACATCTCTACCAAAAAGTTAAACAATTACAGCTCAGACAAAACATATTACTGGTTTAAGTCTGGTGGTGTACATCAATCATTAGCAAATGCCGGTGGCAATGTGCTACACGATTCTTATTTAAAGTATTACAGATCTAACCAACTAGCAGAACAAGGTGCTTTTGATTATGGCCTAAAAACTGGTATTTGGAAATATTGGGATGAAAACGGACAGCTATTGTTACTAGAACACTGGCATAATGGTTATAAACAAGGCAAATGCATAACATATAGCACCAACGGGGATATGGTTTTAGCTGGTACGTATAGACATAATATTAAAGTAGGGCGATGGATAAATTATAAAACTAAAGATACTACGTACCACGCAAAAGACACTATTTATACCGAAAAGCCTAAGCTTATGTTGCTTAGTATCCTAAGAAAAAAAGACTCAATTGAAAAAGCAGAAATAAAATTTAATAGAATTGCCAAACGAAAATTTGATTCTATTGAAAAGGTTAAGATAAAACAAGAAAGGATTGTTAAAAAGCGTAATGACTCAATTGAAAGAGCAAAAAATAAGCAAGAACGATTAACCAAAAAACGTTTGGATTCTATTGAAAAGGCCAGAGGTAACAAGAAAAGTTTTATTAAGCGCCTATTTAAAAAGAAAGGATAAGTGTGGTTTATTAAATTTTACTACAACTAATAATAATCTTATTACCTTTTGTATCTGTGGTAAAAAAGAGGTAATGGTTGCCTCCATCTTTTAGTTTTAGTTTTTTTCGAATAGCTTCAACTTTATCAGGAAAATTTCTGGTGGTTACATTGGCTTTATCTATCTTCAGTGTTTTAAAGCGTTTTTTATTATACGGAATTACAGTATCTATTTTAAATCGTCTTCCAGGAAAATCTATCAAGAATTGGCTAGTATACAAATGAGAATGCGCTTGTAATTTAAAAATATTTAATTGTTTTGATACCTGATTAAAACCTCCAGACTTTAAGATAGCTGCATTGGGTTCGTATAAATAGGCTAGGGGTTCGCTATAGCTTACCTCAGATACAATTTCATCATTTAAACCAAAGTTAAATGTTTCTATAGCATCGTTTTTTAAATTAGCTGTTTTTATTGCGATAGTACTATCGTAATCTGTTTCTAAAACCCACAATAGTTCTTTCACTTCATTTTTTACAGCTACAATATGTATAGTTTTTACATGCTGTAATTCGTTAATTCCTGCCGAAATATCCAATAGAGGCGCAGTTTTTATAAGTATGTTTTTAGAACGCTGAAATAGTACTTCTAAATGCTTTGGGACATCTGGTAAACAATCCTTAAGAAAGAACACTTTTCCTTTAGAATCGTGACGTCTGGAGGGGTCTACATAAATCCAATCGTATGTAGTGTTGGTTTCTGATAGTAATGTAATGCCATCAACTTGCCTTGCCTCAATATTTTGAATATTTAGTTGCTTAAAATTATGCTTTACAATAGACGACAATGCGGTATTGATTTCACAATGTGTAACAGTTTTAAATCGTTTTGCGAAATAATAGCTGTCTACACCAAAGCCACCGGTTATATCTATTAAGCTGTTGCCTTTTATGATCTCTGATTTGTATTTTGCTGTTATTTCAGAAGAGGTTTGTTCAATATTTAGCTTATTGGGATAGTAAATATTTTTGGTTTTAAACCATGTGGGAAGCTTTAATTTGCATCGCTTTTTTGCTTCAATATGGTTAACAATTTCGGGGGTTTCTACACCTTCAAAAGTTATGCCTTTTAAAAGTATTTTATTAATATCAGAATTTAAATTGGAATTTATAAACTCTTGTACTTCAATATTTAAAATTGATGTATTCAAACAAAAACTATAAGTCTTTAGTTAACTTTTTAACAATCTTGTTTTCTGATAAAAAGGCTTTTAAAATCACTTTGATAGCCGTGTAAGCTGGCACTGCAATAATAAGACCAACTACACCAAATAAAATACCTGTAATTAGTATGACTAAAAAGATTTCTAACGGATGGGATTTTACACTTTTAGAAAAAATGATAGGTTGGCTCCCAAAATTATCAACCAATTGTCCAATAACAAAAACAAGCAGCACCCAAAAGGTTTTTGGTAAAATAACATCACTAAAACTCTCACCTAAATTACTGGTCATGGTAAGTGTGAGCATTAAAACAGCACCAATTAATGGTCCCACATAGGGGATAAGGTTTAAAAGCGCACATAAAAATGCTATAACCACTGCATTTTCAACACCAATGATGAGTAATCCTATCATATAAATGATAAAGAGTATCAATATTTGGAAAATCAAACCAACAAAGTAGCGCGATAGCAAATCCTTAATTTTTGTGGAAGATGTTTTCCAGCGACTCTCTTTATTGTCAGGGATTAAGGTTAAAATGCTATTTTCAAATAACCTACTATCCTTTAAAAAGAAAAAAGAAATAAAAATCACAGAAAAGAGCCCTATACTGAAACTGCCGAGTCCACCAATTACAGAGTTTAGAAAATTAGGGATTAAGGAGAAATCTATTTTCGATAATAAATTTGAATCTTTTAAGGACTGTTCTACATCAATTTGGTGTAAATCAAAATAAGTTACGATTTCAGCATATAAATTTTCAATATTACCTTGTAATTCTTCAATATTTAGAAGGGATAAGTTTTGCCCCTGTTTTATAATCAAAGGAATAAATAAACTTACTAGCCCTATAAAAAGTCCCAATAAAAGCGTCATTGTGACTACTACAGCGATGGTGTTTTTAAATTTAAGCTTTCGCTCTAAAAACAACACAATTGGTCTCCCAATAAGCGATATTACAGCTGCTATAGCAACATATCCAATAACGGACTGTATTTGATAAAGAAAATAGAACAGAAGTGCTATACCACAAACAATGGCAATAGCTCTTAGGATGCCGTTCGAGATGATTTTTGAATTCATGTAGTAAATATAAACAATGCAGATGGAAGCATAAAAAACAGAAGTAAGAAGATGTTAGCGCAATTGCTTTGTGATTTCGTATAATGCAATGTTTGTAGCCTGTACAACATTCATACTGCTATTTTGTCCAAACATATCAATATGTAAGATGTCGTTAGATAGTTTTAAAATGCGCTCTGAAATTCCAAAATTTTCATCGCCAACTACCAAAACAATGGGATGTTTAGAAGGGAACTTGGCAATATACATAGGGGTACTGTTGCTCGTAATCTCTAAAGCTATAATGTGATAGCCTGAATCTTTGTAGTGTTTTACAGTGTCTAAAGCCGAATTTTTAATTTGAAAATTAACTGTTTTCTCAGTAGATCTAGAGGTTTTGGTCATTTTTCTTCCCAGGGTAATACCATCGCCACAAAGTATGAGTTGTTTTATGCCAAAAGCATCCGAGATTCTAAAAATACTACCAATATTTGATGCATTAGTAACATTGTCGCAAATTAATGTTATTGGGAATGTTTGTTTAGTAAACGTTGAATTATAGTGGGTAAGTTGCATGAATACTACACCATAATTTTATTAAACGCACTAGCCTTTTTTTTCTCATTCATCCAGATAGCTATGGGGATGGTACCTGTTAGTGTGGAGATAAAGCCTAGATCCCAAAGCAACACTGTTATTATCACTGCTAAAATGATGCCTCCAATAATTAGATAATAATTTGGTTCTGCCATCAGTCTGTTAATATGTCGCTTTGTTTGGTGTCCACAATGTTTACAACGTTTGTTTAGTTCTTCTCCAATTTCAGCTTTTAAATCAAATCTGTTATTGGATTTTACTTTAATAGTATTGCTTTTGCCACAAGAAGGAGAACTGCAGTAATATTGTAGCTTCATATTTTATTTGTTTGGTTTAGATAAAGAATAACTGTGATAGAGATTGTGAGAAATAGAATTAAAAAAATATAAGTTGTTTTTCGTTGCTGTTTTGTTAATTTATTCTTTTGACCTTTATTGATAGTATACTCAGAAAAAAAATCAAATATTGAAAATAACATTTCTAAGAAAAAGTTCATAAATCAACCAAGATAATTAATTTCAATGCTCAAACGCATATTTCACAATATTAGCACCCATTTTCAATGCTTTTAGGCGTATGTCTTCAGGATCGTTGTGTACTTCGGGGTCTTCCCAACCATCTCCTAAGTCACTTTCAAAAGTGAATATTACTATTAATCTATCCTCATAAAAAATACCAAATGCCTGTGGACGCTTACCGTCATGCTCATGAATTTTTGGTAATCCATTGGGAAATTTATAGGCAATATTAAATATGGGATGCGTTGTAGGTATCTCAACCAAATCTTTATTTGGAAATACTTTTTTAAGTTCTTTTTTCAAAAAAGGTTCCATCCCGTAATTATCATCAATATGAAGAAAACCGCCTGAAATCAAATAATTGCGTAAATTTTCAGCATCATCTTCAGTAAAAAACACATTGCCATGCCCTGTCATGTGTAAAAACGGATACTGGAATATATCTGTACTTCCTGTCTCAACCGTTTCTGGTTTTGTAGTTATTTTAGTGTTTATGTTGTCGTTGCAGAATTTTATCAAATTTGGTAATGCTGTAGGGTTGCTATACCAGTCGCCACCACCTTTGTATTTTAAAACAGCAATTTCTTGTGCAGAACACGTAGCTGTTAAAAAAATGCCAAATATAAACAGCAGTGTAAGATATCGTAAGGATTGACAACTAAAACTCATAATTCCAAAAATAATAAGAAATACCATGCGAAATACTTTTTTAATACCAATTATATTTTTGAGTACTTTTTTTTACGCACAGTCTCAAGTTAACCATAACAAACCTCTTGTGGTTTTGGAGTTGTTTACTTCTCAAGGGTGTTCTAGTTGTCCTCCTGCAGATGTTTTGGTTGATAAGGTACAGGCAGAATACGAAGACAAAATTATAGCACTCTCTTACCATGTGGATTATTGGAATTATATAGGTTGGAAAGATCCTTTTAGTAAAGTGTCTTATACAGAGAAGCAAAAAGCTTATGGCAACAAGTTTTACAGTAGGTCTGTTTATACGCCCCAGGTTGTGGTTAATGGGAAGACGCATTTTGTGGGGTCTAATGCATCTAAAATGGAAGAAAATGTAACATTATATTCTAAAAAATTACCGAGCAATACGGTTACAATTTCTAATGTAAAACGAATGGATGCCAGTCTAAATTTTGATTATATCGTAGATGGAACGCTGTTAGATAGAACCCTGCGATTGGTATTGGTAATTAAAGAACGGGTAACCGATGTAAAACGTGGCGAGAATAGAAACAGGACTTTAAAAAATTCGAATATTGTAGTTGAAGAAGTGTATTTTAAGTTAGATGACAAGACTGGCAATACGCATTTGAAAATTCCAAAAATTGTAGACGATAAAGATGATTTAGCTATTGTGGCTCTGGTGCAATCTGAAAATCTAGATATTACAGGAGGCACACAAATAGCTTTATAAATATTTAAATCAGTTTACTGAACAATCCTCATTGACAAAAGCTACAGAGTGGCATGCTACTATTGCAGCAGTTTCAGTACGCAATCTTGTGTCGCCTAAAGTAACTGGCATAAAATTCTTCTGCAAAGCCAATTCAATCTCTTCACTACTAAAATCTCCTTCGGGACCAATTAAAATAGTAATACTGGTTGCTGGTTGCAATTCTGCTTTTAGTGATTTTTTACCGCTATTCTCGCAATGCGCGATAAATAAACTACTGTTGTGGTCTTGTTCAACAAATGCTTTAAACGGTATAGCCTCATTAAGCTTAGGCTTATAGCAACTTAACGATTGTTTCATTGCTGATTGCAAAATACGCTCAAAACGTTCTGGCTTAATTATTTTACGTTCACTATGGTCGCAAATAATAGGAGTAATGGCATCTATACCTATCTCGGTAGCTTTCTCTAAAAACCATTCGTATCTGTCATTCATTTTAGTAGGAGCAACAGCTAAATGCAAAGAATAATCTTTTTGTTTTTCAAAGACTTTTGAAGTTATGGAAACAACACATTTATTTTGAGTAGCTAAAGTGATTTTTGCTGTAAACAACCAACCTTTGCCATTAGTTATAGTTAAAACATCTCCAACAGATTTACGCAGTACCTTAACAATATGTTTACTTTCTTCCTTTGAGAAAGAAAAATCTTTTGATTCTTCATTAATGTCTGGACTATAAAAAAGTTGCATTATTCTAGAGGTTCAACGATTTTTAGGACTTTAATTTCAGAAATATCTTTTGGCTCATGAGATTGAAACACCAAATAATACCATTGTTTTGATGGTACATCAACGGTATAGATATCTTCAAGCACATGATTGTTAGATATAATCGCATTTTCTAACGCTGCAGGCATACTTCCTACTGTAAACCAGCCAGTATCACCACCTTTTTTGCGATTTTTATCCATGGAATATTGATTTGCTAATGCACTAAACGGCGTACCATTGTTATATTTTTCTATTAAGGTTTCTCTTAAAGCATTAATGCTTTCTAAGCTATAGGTGTTTCCGTCTAAAAAGATATAGGCTACACGATAATAAGGGTTTGTACTTTTTTCTAAGATTTTATAAAGTACTTTTTCGTACGCTGTCTTTTCCGTTTTTACTTGTCCTTTATCTAGTGTAAATAAGGCTTTTGCGAGTTGGGATTTGTGCTTTTCTTCATTAAACGTAAAAATCTTGCTGTTAAAAGCATATTTATCTTTTATAAATTGTTTGGCTTGCTCCTGTGTTTCAATAGAGGCAAGAGCTTCTTCTGTGTCGTCTTGGGCAGATAAAGACACAATAGCGCATAAAAAAACGAGTGCAAATAGTAGGTATTGTTTCATGTTTTGTATTAAATTTTTTCAAATTTAAATTTTAAACAAAACAATAATTTTTAATACATAAGAAGTTTTTAAGAATTGGTTGTTTACAACTTTGTTGTACTGCTAACTGCAACTGATTACTACTAACTAATTTTATATCTTCAACCTAGCCGAAGCCATAATATCTTGATCAGCAAAATTACCTTCTAAAAACTTTAAATAACCAACAATAGCAATCATAGCTGCATTATCTGTGGTATACTCAAACTTAGGGATATAAGTGGTCCATCCAAATTTTTGTTCGCCATCTTTTAAGGCTTTTCTAATTCCTGAGTTAGCCGAAACACCTCCACCAATGGCAATATGTTTGATACCAGTTTCTTTTGAAGCTTTTTTTAGTTTATCTATTAAAATGCCAATAATGGTGTATTGTATAGAAGCACACACATCGTTTATATGTTCATTTATAAAATTTGGGTTTGCCTGTGTTTCTTTTTGAATAAAATACAGAATTGCAGTTTTTAACCCAGAAAAGCTAAAGTTTAGTCCGTCTACATTAGGTTTTGTAAACTTGTATGCTTTGGGATTCCCTAACTGCGCCCGTCTATCAATTTCTGGGCCAGCAGGGTAACCTAAGCCTAAAATCTTACCACTTTTATCATAAGCCTCACCAATAGCATCATCAATAGTCTCTCCAATTACGGTCATATGAAAATGGCTATCTACTTTTACAATTTGCGTGTGGCCACCAGAAATAGTCATTGCCAAAAACGGAAACGGGGGCTTTTTAAAACCGGCTTCTTCAATAAAATGCGCTAAAATATGGGCTTGCATATGGTTAACATCAATCAAAGGAATGTTTAAACCATAAGCTAAGGATTTAGCAAACGATGTACCTACCAGCAAACTTCCCATAAGTCCTGGGCCCCTGGTAAAAGCAATAGCGCTTAGTTGCGTTTTATCTATGCCCGCTTCTTTAAGCGCTTGATGCGCTACAGGTACTATATTTTGTTGATGTGCCCTCGAGGCTAATTCTGGCACAACACCACCATAGTCTTCATGTATTTTTTGACTCGCCACAACATTACTTAAAACCTTTCCGTTGTGTATTACGGCAGCTGATGTATCATCGCAAGAAGACTCAATCCCCAGAATATAAATATTTTGTTTTGCCATTACTAAATATTAGGCACAATAATTGTTAATTTTGAAATCGAATTTACATCTGTTTTCTTTTGTAAAAACGTAAATACAAAACTAGGCATTATTTCTATGTTAAAAAGGGGTAATGGGGTATTAAGTTTTAAAACCAATACGCAACATTAAGAGAGTATTTAAAATATCATATAAAATTTTGGCAATACTGGTATTGCTCTTTGTTATTTTGGTACTTATTTTTACTATTCCTTCTGTACAAACCGGCCTGGGTAACTATGCTACAAAACGTCTTAACGAAGCTTTTAAAACCAATATTAATATTGAAAAGTTAGGACTTCAATTTAATGGTGATGTAGAGTTAAAAAACATCTATGTTGAAGATTTTAAGCAGGATACGCTAATCAGCATTAAAGAATTAAATACTTCTATACTTAGTTTTTCAAATTTAATTAACGGTCAGCTTGTGTTTGGAGATATTGATATTATGGATCTCGTATTCAATATTAAAACCTACAAGGACTACAAAGACACCAACCTAGATATATTTGTAGCAAAATTAGAAGGTGATAACCCCAAAAAGGGAGATGGTAGTTTTTTATTATCCTCTAGTGATGTTTCCATTTACGATAGTACTTTTAGACTTTTAGATGAAAACAGGGAGACTACCAAGGTTTTAGAATTGAACAACTTAAATATTAACGCCACTAATTTTCTAATACACGGTAGTGATGTAAGTACCAGAATAAACACCTTGTCTTTTAAAGATAGTAGAGGGGTTAAGGTAGATAACTTGATGACTAATTTTAAGTACACCTTATCCAGTATGACGTTTGATGCTTTACAGATAAAAACAGCTAATTCCGTTTTAGAGGGGCGTTTAAAGTTTTTTTACAAAAGAGAAGATTTACAGTTTTTTACAGATAAAGTGGTGCTTGAGGCTTCTTTTGAAGATTCGAGTGTGCTCATGGACGAGCTAAATACCTTTTATGATGAGTTTGGGAAAAACCAAAAAACAACGTTTAGTGTAAACCTCTCTGGCACATTAAATGATTTAACTGCAAAAAATCTAGCACTTACCACTAGTAGCAATACTCTAGTTTACGGGGACATTGTTTTTAAAAACCTGTTTAGTAAAGCCTCCAACGATTTTTTAATGGATGGCAAGTTTAAAAACCTTACGTCTACATACAAAGATTTAAAAGCTTTGTTGCCAAATGTTTTAGGAGCAGCTATCCCATCTTCTTTTGATAGGTTGGGTACATTTAAGATCACTGGAAATTCTAGAGTTACCGCTTCTGAGGTGGATGCAGATATTGTAATGAATACAGAGTTAGGTTTTGTGAAATCCGACTTACATATTACCAAAATAAACGATATTGATAATGCATCTTATAAAGGAAGAATTGTATTAGATACATTTAATTTAGGGACTTTTATAGAAGATCCCAAAGTAGGGCAGGTCTCTCTTGACATGAATGTAAACGGAAGGGGATTTCTAGCGGAAACCATTAACACCGAAGTAAAAGGAGATGTATATCAGCTTAATTATAATGATTACAACTACAGCAAAACCCAAGTTTCAGGTAAAATAAAAAATAAAATATTTGATGGCATTTTACTGGTAAATGATGATAATCTTAAATTGAAGTTTAATGGGTTAATCGATTATTCTGATGCCATCAATAAATATGATTTTGTAGCTGAAGTAGACTATGCAGATTTAAACGTCTTAAACTTTGTGAAAAAAGACAGTATTTCAATTTTTAGAAGTACTGTTAGCATGAATATGAACAGTAGTAGTTTAGACGATGCGTATGGTAAAATAGCGTTTAGAAATACATCCTACAGAAATGAGCATGATACCTATAACTTTAAGAGTTTTAAGATAGGATCTAGATTTGAAGGTAAAACACGATATGTGGATATTAATTCTCCAGATATTATTGAAGGTGGCATAAGCGGAGAGTTTAAGGTTAGGGATATTGTAAAGCTCTTAGAGAACTCCGTTGGTAATATTTACACAAATTATAAACCGCATAAGGTAGAAGACAATCAAAGAATAGACTTTAATTTAAAAATCTATAACAAAATTGTAGAAGTTATATATCCAGAAATAGAACTAGGTAAAAACACCTTTATTCGTGGACGTATTGAGAGTGAGGCAAACCAATTTAGACTTACCTTTAAATCGCCTCAAATAAAACTATTGGAAAATTTTGCCAAGGGTATCGAGCTACAAGTAGACAATGGCAACCCTTTATTCAACACTTATGTAGAAGTAGATAGTATAAATACAAAATACTATAGTGCATCCAAGTTTAGTTTAATTAATGTTACTGTTAATGATACGCTTTTTATACGTTCAGAATTTTCAGGAGGAAAGCGTAATAATGATAAGTTTAACCTTAGTTTTTACCACACAATAAATGAAGAGAATAATTCTGTAATCGGTTTTAAGACATCTGATGTCATTGTTAAGGATTATAAATGGTATATCAATGGTAGTAATGATAAGTATAATAAAATTTCATTTACAAAAGATTTATCTTCTTTAGAAATTGATAGGTTAAAAATAAATCACGGTAATGAACAAGTGACTTTATCAGGTTTTGTTAAGGACTCTACCGAAAAGGATTTAAAACTTAAATTTAAAGACGTAAGGCTTTCAAAAATAATCCCTGATATCGATAGCCTAAAATTAAACGGACGTGTAAATGGTAAATTGGATATTTTACAAACGAATGGTGGATATCTTCCTAACTCTACTGTAGTGATTGATAATTTTAAAGTCAACAATTTTCCTCTAGGAGATTTCAATGCCCAAATTATAGGTAACGAAGATTTAACCAAGTATAATGTTGATGTTAGTATAATCGATGACATTAAAAGTACATTTTCTGCCATAGGTGATATAAATGTAAAACGAAACAATACGAATATAGATGTTGATTTGGAGTTCGATAGGTTTAACTTAAACCCACTAAACCCTCTGTTATCAGGTATTTTGTCCAATATTAGAGGAGCGGTTACAGGAGAGGCCAATATTATTGGGAATTTAAAACGTCCCGATATAGTAGGGGAACTCAATCTCGATGGCGGAGGCTTTACGATACCTTACTTAAATGTAGATTATCAATTTAACAATAATGCAGAAGTCGTTCTAGAAGACCAGAGTTTTTTGTTTAAGGATATTTTGTTAACCGATACAAAGTACAATTCTACAGCACGATTAAATGGTAAATTAAGTCATGTAAATTTATCCGATTGGAGGTTGGATTTAGGCCTATCAACAGGAAGGCTTTTAGTGCTCGATACCAAAGAAACAGAAGAATCCCTATATTATGGTACTGGGTTTATTGGAGGAACCGCAAGTATTTATGGGCCTACTGAAGAATTAGTAATTAGTGTAGTAGGAGAAACAAAACGAGGTACGGTATTTAAAATTCCTTTATCAGACACAGAATCATTTGGGGATAATTCCTTCATACACTTTATAACACCAGAACAAAAGCTGGCACGCGAAAAAGGTGAGGAATTTGTTTTGGAAGATGTAGAAGGATTAGAATTGGATTTTGATTTGGATGTTACACAAGATGCAGAATTAGAAATAATTATAAATAAAGAAACTGGTCACGCACTTAAAGGCAGGGGAGTTGGCGGTGTTTTAGTTGAAATAAATACTAATGGTAAATTTGATATGTGGGGGGACTTCTCCGTATTTGAAGGGGTGTATAATTTTGCATACGGAGGTTTAGTGCAGAAACAGTTTATAGTGCAACCTGGTGGTACCATAGCATGGAATGGGGATCCGCTAAGAAACACAACTATAAATATGCTGGCAACCTATAAAACCCAAACGAACCCTTCTCCACTATTAGATAATCCAATAAATAGAAGTATTCCTGTGGAATTAAATATTACGCTAACAGGAGATTTAGAACGCCCAAAACCAACTTACGATTTCGAATTTCCTAATGCTAACTCTACTATTAAGTCAGAGTTACAATACCGTTTGGATTCTGATGCAGAGCGTGAAAGCCAAGCATTATATTTTCTGGCTACAGGAGGGTCATTCCAAAATAGAGGCTCAGGAGAGTTAAATGTGTCCGGCACCATAGCAGAACGTTTAAATGGTATCGTAAATGGTATCTTTTCTAGCGAGGATGGAAAAGTAAACTTTGGTTTTAATTATGAAGCAGGCCAAAATAGGCCAGATTATCAAACTGATGATAGGGTAGTGGCCACATTTCAAACACAAATTAACGATAAAGTATTTTTCAACGGAAGTGTTGGTGTGCCCGTAGGAGGTGCGGGGGAAACCCAAACCGTTGTTGCTGGGGATTTAGAGATTAATTTTTTATTAAATAAAGAAGGTACCTTATCTGCTAAAGTTTTTAATAGAGAAGTTGATATTCAGAGTTTTGGTCAAGATATAGGGTATAAACAAGGTGTAGGTTTATCATACAATGTAGATTTCGATACCTTTAAAGAACTGATTAGAAGTTTATTTAAAAAGAAACAAAAACCAAAAGCACCTACAAAAGAACAACCTCAGGAAAATGAAGCAGAGGCACTCCCAAGTTTTATAACAATAAAATCTTCTGAGAAAAAAGGGTAATCATTTGGCATCCACTTGTTTTGTTAATAAAACAGAGCTTTTTGTTAACTAAAACGTTATAGTTTTATAATACTATTAAAATATGATATATGTTATAAAAATATAATATTTGTTTAGTAATTTTACCTCGAAATTAAAGCGTTAATGTCAGAAAAAATAAGAAAAATAGGTGTTTTTACCTCAGGAGGGGATTCTCCTGGAATGAATGCAGCAGTGCGTTCTGTAGTAAGAACTTGTGCCTTTCATAATATAGAGTGTGTAGGTATTTACCAAGGATATGAGGGAATGATGAAAGGGGATTTTGAAATTTTAGGTCCTAGAAGTGTGAAAGGCATCATCAATAAAGGAGGTACCATACTTAAATCTGCCCGCTCTAAAGAATTTAGAACTAAGGAAGGTAGACAAAAAGCATACGATCAATTGCAAAAAGCAGAAATAGATGCCTTGGTAGCAATTGGTGGGGATGGAACTTTTACAGGTGCCATGATTTTTAATCAAGAGTTTAATTTTCCAGTGATGGGTATTCCTGGAACTATCGATAATGATATTTTTGGAACATCACATACCCTGGGCTTTGATACTGCGCAAAATACAGTAGTAGAAGCTATTGATAAAATTAGGGATACTGCGAGCTCACATAACAGGTTGTTTTTTATAGAGGTTATGGGTCGCGATGTTGGCCATATAGCTCTCAATGTAGGTATAGCCGGTGGAGCAGAGGAAATTTTAATCCCAGAGGAAGATTTAGGACTTGATAGATTGGTAGAATCTTTAAATAAGAGTAGAACATCTGGAAAGTCTTCAAGTATAGTTGTAGTTGCTGAAGGCGACAAAATAGGTAAAAACATATTCGAACTTAAAGAATATGTTGATGAAAACATGGAAGGCTACGATGTTAGGGTTTCTGTTTTAGGCCATATGCAGCGTGGTGGAGCCCCATCTTGTTTTGATAGGGTACTTGCCAGTAGAATGGGGGTAAAGGCTGTAGAGTCCATACTAGAAGGTAAAACAAATTTTATGGTAGGTTTGCTGAATAATGTAATGCAGTTAACACCTTTAGATCAAGCCATAAAAGGAAAATCAAAAATTAACTTAGAATTACTTCGTGTCTCAGATATAATGAGCACATAATAAACATTAATAAATAAAAACATGTCAAATTTAAAAATTGGAATTAACGGGTTTGGAAGAATAGGAAGGATTGCTTTTAGAGTAGCAGTAACTAGACCAGACATAGAGGTTGTTGGAATTAATGATTTGCTGGATGTTGAGCATTTAGCGTACTTGTTAAAGTATGATTCTGTACACGGAAAATTTAACGGTACTGTTGAAGTAGTAAACGGTAACCTAGTTGTAAATGGTAATGAGATAAGAATTACAGCAGAGCGTAATCCAGAAGATTTAAAATGGGATGCAGTAGGTGCTGAGGTTGTTTTAGACTGTACAGGTATATTTACAACTTTAGATAAAGCACAAGCACACATTACAGCAGGAGCTAAGAAAGTTGCTATATCCGCACCATCTGCAGATGCACCAATGTTTGTAATGGGGGTAAACCATGATAAAATCACTGATGCAGATACTATTGTTTCTAATGCATCTTGTACTACAAACTGTTTAGCGCCTTTAGCTAAAGTCATTAATGATAAATTTGGAATTGCAGAAGGTTTAATGACAACAGTTCACGCTGCCACTTCAACACAATTTGTTGTTGATGCACCGTCTAGAAAAAACTACAGATTAGGTCGTGCGGCTATTGCTAACATCATTCCTTCATCTACAGGTGCTGCAAAAGCAGTTGGTAAAGTGATTCCAGAATTAAACGGAAAACTAACAGGTATGGCATTTAGAGTTCCTACACCAGATGTATCTGTAGTAGACTTAACATGTCGTTTAGAGAACCCGGCATCTTTTGATGATGTTAAAGCAGCGCTTAAAGAAGCTTCAGAAAACGAATTAAAAGGTATATTAGGATATACTGAAGAAGGTGTGGTATCCCAAGATTTTGTTTCAGAACCGCGCACAAGTGTTTTTGATGCAGGAGCAAGTATTGGTTTAAATGATGGTTTCATTAAATTAATTTCTTGGTATGACAATGAGTTTGGTTACTCAACTAAACTTATTGATTTAGCACAACACATTGGTACTTTATAATACTTTAAATAACTCAAAGGCTTCGCGATCCTACGGTTGCGAAGCTTTTTTATTCCCATACTTATGATTTTAATTGTTGATAGTGGTTCTACCAAATCTGATTGGTTAGCAGTAGACAAAGAAGGAAATAAACTCATGGAAAAAGTTCGCACTAAAGGGCTTAATCCAGCTATTTTAAGTGAAAAAAAGCTACACAAGACAATCCTAAAGAGTGAGGAATTAAAAGCACATAAGGATGAGGCCACCCATGTCTTTTTCTATGGTGCTGGTTGTGGTACAGAAAATGCAAGAGAACTACTATCTTCAGTTTTAAAAAGCATATTTACCAAAGCTCATGTCGAGGTAAATGAGGACACCCTAGCTGCTGTTTATGCAACAATTAATCATCCAAAAGAGGCTGCAGTAGTTTGTATTATGGGGACAGGGTCAAACTGTAGCTATTATGATGGAGAACAATTGCACCAACGTATCATCTCCCTTGGTTATACTTTAATGGATGATGCTTCTGGTAATTATTATGGTAAACAATTAATTAAGGATTACTATTATAACCATATGCCAGAAAATGTAAAAGTTGCATTTGGGGCTAAGTATAACATGGATGCAGACTTTATAAAATATAATTTATACAAGCAACCAAGTCCCAATGCTTATCTTGCAAGTTTTGCGGAATTTATGTTTTTACACAAAGATTCGGAATACACCATTAAACTTATAAAGGACGGCATTAGGGAATTTGCAAAAAACATGATTTTTCAATACAAAGAGGAACTAAAAACAGTTCCAGTGCATTTTGCAGGGTCTATCGCCTTTTTTGCACAACAAGAAATTAAAGAAGTGGCAGAAGAAATGGGTTTTACAGTTGGTAATTTTGAACGTAGACCCATAGATGGTTTGGTACCTTTCCACACAAAGGATATGTAATTAATAAGTCCAAATTTATTTAGAATAAACCCTATTTTCCTGTTCGGCAACCCTAATAAAAGTAGTACGCTTAGTAAGCTCTTTCAGTCGAGAAGCCCCTACATAAGTACAGGTACTACGTAAGCCTCCTAAAATATCTTTTATGGTTTCTGATACCTGTCCGCGGTAAGGCACTTCAACAGTTTTACCTTCACTAGCTCTGTATTCAGCTACACCACCAGAGTGCTTATCCATTGCTGTAGAAGAACTCATGCCATAGAACTTTCTGTACTGTTTGCCATTACGTTCAATAATAGTACCACCGCTTTCATCATGTCCCGCAAACATACCACCTAGCATAACAAAATCAGCACCAGCACCAAACGCTTTAGCTACATCACCAGGGGTTGTGCATCCACCATCGCTAATTATTTGCCCACCTAAACCATGAGCAGCATCAGCACATTCAATAATAGCAGAAAGTTGTGGGTAACCAACACCTGTTTTAACCCTTGTGGTACATACCGATCCTGGGCCGATACCTACCTTTATAATATCAGCACCAGAGAGTAATAATTCTTCTACCATTTCCCCCGTAACAACATTGCCAGCAATAATTACTTTTTCTGGGTAATTATCTCTTGTTTGTTTTACAAAATCAGCAAAATGCTCAGAATACCCATTAGCAACATCGATGCAAATAAATTGTAATTGAGGATTAGCTTTTATGTTTTCAGAGAGGCGTATCGCATCTTGTTTGCCAATACCAGTGCTTATTGCAATATGGTTTTCAATACCTTTTGGGGATGTATTTAAAAACGCAGTCCATTCTTCAGTACTGTAGTGCTTGTGTATCGTAGTAAATAGTTGTGCCTCGGTAAGCGCATTTGCCATTTTAAAAGTACCAACAGTATCCATATTGGCAGCAATAATTGGTATCCCAGACCAAGTTAATGGGCTATGTAAAAATTTAAATTCCCTAGTAAGATTAACCTCTTTTCGGCTTTTAAGTGTTGACCGCTTTGGACGTATCATAACATCCTTAAAACCTAATTTTATATCATATTCAATTCGCATGAGGCACATATTTTAATAATATTCAAAATTAAGGCTTTTATGATTTTAAACCTCTTGAACGAAAATATATTTGATAACATCCATAAATTCATATTGTTTCGTATATTTAATGTTAACTAATTTTTAGCAATGAAATTTCCTCCCAAATCCAAACAAGGCTTTAGACTGTGGACTATTGGTTCTATTTTTGGGCTTATAACCTTGGGGATTCTATTTTTTGCCGGACGATACATTTCTGATAGCGCTGATTATTTCTCAACTTTCGCTTTATTGATTTTCATGACCTTAGTTATTGTAACTGGAGCGTTTTTATATGTATTAAGGTCTCAAATTGATGATGGGGTTGTAGAATCTTATTTAAATAATAGAATTAATGAATTAGAAGAAAAATTAGAAACAGTCACTGAGAGTTCTGAACACAAATCTATCTATCTAGAGAATATGAGTCATGAAATCCGTATTCCGTTGAGTACAATTATGGGTATGATTCGTATGTTAAAAAATACCGACTTAGATTCAGACCAACAGGCGCAGCTTGAGATTGCAGAGTATTCCTCAGAACACTTACTACAGCTTATAAATATGATTTTAAATAATTCTAAAAGTGTTGGGGCTGATTTGAAAATAGAACAAGTACCTATTCGCTTAAAATCTGATTTTACCAAGCTGTTTAAAATATTTGAATATCAAGCATGGGAAAATAATCTAGAGTTTAGTTATAAATTTTTAATAGATAAGAAACAGGATTTTTTATTATTGGGAGATATTAGTAAAATACAACAAGTGCTCATTAATATAGTAAACAATGCCATTAAGTTTACCAACAGTGGAAAAATAGAAATAACTATTGACCATAAAGTAACATATGACAACCTACAAGTGGTTTCATTTTATATTAAAGATACTGGTATTGGTATGAGTGATTTTGAGCAAAACCAAACTTTAAAAAGTATAGAAGAGAAAAGCACAATACCATTAAAACATTATCGAGGATCTGGTATAGGGCTTGCAGCAAGTAAAAAACTTATAGAACTCATGGGAGGAGAGCTTAAGTTTGAAAGTAAGGAGAACGAAGGGTCCACATTTTACTTTAGCTTACAAATGCAAAAAACCCTTAATGTTATAGAAGAACCACCAAAAGAAGTCCCAATTTTATTAAACAAATATGATTACAAGTTTAGTGTTTTGGTAGCAGAGGATAATAAAATGAACCAAAAAGTACTTCGTTTTTTATTAGAACAGCATGGTGCTGAATGTACATTTGTAACCAATGGCCTAGATGCTGTAAACCTTTACAAAGTAATTAACTTTGATATGGTTTTTATGGATATATACATGCCAAAAATCAATGGATATGAAGCCACAAAAATCATAAAAAATTCTGATAAATACCAGAAGAATAATATACCAATAGTAGCGGTATCAGCAAGTGCTTTTGACGAGGACATTAAAAAAGCAAAGGTAGCTGGGGTTGATGAATTTTTAGCAAAACCTATAGATAGTAAAAAACTAAATAGTGTTTTAAGGAAATATGCTTTAAAAAAAGAGGAGCAGGTGTCTTAAGTTTTACTTCACTGCAATCATACTAATTTCTACGTTTACATGCTTTGGCAATCTGGCCACTTGAACTGTTTCCCTGGCAGGTGCAGTTTCCTCATTAAAGAAACTACCATACACATCATTAATTATACTAAAGTCATCCATATTAGCTATGAATATTGAAGATTTCACAACATTTTCAAACGTATAATTGGCTGCATCTAGAACAGCTTTTAGATTTTGCATTACTTGCATAGTTTCAGATTGAATATCATCTAATACCAAATGTCCTGTTTCTGGGTTTATGGCAATTTGCCCCGATAGATATAACGTGTTTCCTCTCAATATAGCTTGGTTGTATGGTCCTAATGGAGCAGGGGCTTTATCGGTAGTAATTATTTTTTTCATTAGAATATTCTATGTGTTAAATGATACGATAATCCTATAGAGTTTGGTCTGGCTGCCTTCTCTGCTCGTATTTAAGATCCTTAAGAATACTAGATTTTATCCCAATAAAGAAATTCCATGAGCTTCTAGAGCTAAAAGGCACCCAACTAAAATTCATACGCCAACTTAATAAATCCCGTTCAAAACGTAACTGTGTAAAGGTAAATCCGTGATTTTTAAAATCGTAACCAGAAGATCCTCCTACAGACCATTTTGGAGACAACTCAATATCCCCAGAAAACATTAGCGAGTGTGATGCTATTTCACTATTACGTCTTTGATTAGAATAATTTACAGCATAGGCTAGTCTCAGGCTCCATGGCACTTTAAAGTTATAAAATTTATTATCCTCTTGATCCTCATCTTTCTTGTCAGTATCATCAAAGCGTTTACTTGTATAATCCTCCGAACGCCCAAACAAGTCATCAGCTCTACCACCATTCCTAATATTTTCCTCTACACTGGCATCTCTAGCATTATCATCTTTTTTATCACCGCTTTTGCTAGAAATAGAGTAGCTCATATTCATATTTGCACTTGTAAGCCTAAACAAACTACCTCCATTATCGATATTAAAGGTGTTTATTCTTCTATTATTGTTATCCAAAGCGTAGGGATCTAAAGTTGCACTAAAGTTTACACTTAATTTTTTATCAAACAATTGGGTACCACCATTTATTCTTACAGGGCTCCATTGTAAGGAATCGCCAGCAAAATTATATGCGGTAGACACGTTTAAGTTATTTAGGAGTGTTACTTTTTTAGGTTCGGTTTTTGTAGAATCCTTGTCTCTTACTTTCGCCTCAAAGTTGTTTGATAGTGAAATACCCATTGAACTGGAAAATCGTCTATTAGGAACTCCAAATAAACTTTGTTCAAAACGAGTGAATTCTACATCATCTCTCGTTGCACCATCAGCAGTTACTACTTCGGTTTCGTAACTATCATAATACCTATCAAAAGCAGGATTAATATTGTAACTAATTGCAGGACGCATTACATGCCGTATAGCCTTTAGTTTTTTATCCTCTCCCTTTTTTTCAAAGTTGAACATACCATAAATTGTAGTACCTATACTGGTACTAAAGTTATAGGTTCTATAAGAATCAAAGCCTTTTATAGTGTCTGTTATCGTTTCCCTAGTTTCAAAATCAAAGCGCCTATCTATGGTATTAAATGTCCAAACTTCGTTAAAACTACTACTAGCACTTACACTAAAATGCTTAAACAATTTAAAGTTTGTGCTTAAAGGTACAGAGTGCTGAAAACCTGCTTTGGCATCATCAAACATTTCCTTTTTAAAGAATTGAGAATCGGTGGTTTGAATTCTGTTTTCTCCACGCACATTATATTGAAAGTTGATGTTTTGAATCATTCCCTTCTTAGTCCCAGTTTTAGGAGCAAAAGGAAATACACGTCCCATATTGGCCTGAAATGTAGGGAGCGTCATGTTTATTTGTTGTGTTTGGGTATTTTGTGAGTGCGTAGCTGTAACACTAAAGTCCACTTGTGGCTCCCCTTGGAATGTCCTAGAATAAGAGACTGATGAAGCTAAGGTATTATTTAAAAAAGCACCTGTGGTAGCTTGGTTAAGAGAAGCCCTATAAAATGTACTACTTCCTAAGTTTACTGATGCAGAAAACCTTGAATTAGGACTCGCTTTTGCATCTTGACTGTGAGACCACCGCAAGTTATACACTGTAGTTTTAGAATAGTCGGGGAAACCACGTTCACTAGTTATAAGGTTTTCGTATCTAAATCCAAAATTACCACTAAACTTATACCTTAACGCATAAGTGCTCTCCCCCCGGACACCATAACTTCCATTAGTGTAATAATCTCCCATTAGCGCTAGGTCTATATGCGGACTTATAGCAAAATAATACCCACCATTTTGTAAAAAATAGCCTCTTTCATTTTGTTCTCCAAATGTTGGAATAAGTACTCCAGAGGCAGCAGTATTCGCTGGCCTTTGTGGAAAGAAGCTAAACGGCATCCATATTGGGGTAGGCACATCGTAGAAGTACATCTGCGCTGGCCCAGTTACAATTTTTTTCTTAGGTACAATTTTAGCCCTTTTTAGTAGAATATAGTATTCAGGATCATCTAAGTTTTCAGCTGTGGTATATTTGGCATCTTTTATAAAATATACAGAGTCATTCTCTTTTTTCGTAACCTTAGCTATAACGGTTCCTTCTCCCTGTTCGGTAATACTGTTGTAAATAAGTGCCTTTTGGGTTTTAGTATTAAAAACAATAGAGTCAGGTTTTACTATATTTCCTCCTTGATCAAAAACAGGAGCTTGCGTATACGTGCCAGAAGTGTCAACGATACCTCTAGCATAAACTATATTCCGTTTATAATCTATGGTTATATCTCCTGCCTTGATATTAAGATCTCCATACGTAATCTCTGCCTCATTATAGAGGTACAATTTCTGTTTTCTTTGATTCATCGAGGTATAGTCCTGGGCCTTGTAGGTAACTATATGCTCCAAAAACGATTTCTTTTTGGGGTTTATGGAATCTATAACAGTGGTGTCTTGAGGTGTTTCGGGAACTTCTCGGTTTATAATACTATCTGTGGGTTTTATTAGAGTATCCTGTTCTTTTTTAGGGGTTGCTTCAATAGACTGCCCCTTTTTTGGGATATCTTGGGCGAAGCTAAAAGTGTTGATAAACACTGTAAAACTCAATGCAAAAAGTATTTTAAATTGGTTTGTACGCAACGCTTTTAATGTATTTTTGTAAAAGTATGGCTCGGTTTTTGAAATGCCAAAATTACATATATTTTTCTGGGTTTAATTTATATTTCATTAGAAAAATTTTCATTTGAAATAAACCAAATTATACAGCCCTTTTGCTTAATCAAAAACTGAACCTTTTTAGGTAAAATTGAATGCTAAATTCAAAATTTAACAATTACCACATGAAAACGAACATGATATTACGTTTCGTATGTTTTATAATAGTATTAACATTTAATGTATCTGTTAATGCACAGTCCAACAATAACAAATTGGTTATTGTTTTAGATGCGGGACATGGTGGTAAAGATTCTGGAACACCAGGAACGAAGAGGTATAAGACCGCCGAAAAAGATATTGCTTTAGATGTAACCCTTGCATTGGGCAAGCTTATAAAAAAGCATATACCTAATGTAAAAGTATTATATACAAGAACTAAAGATGTTTACCCTACCTTGAATAAACGCGCTGTTTTTGCAAACGATAACAAGGCAGATTTATTTATATCCATACATTGTAATGCGCAACCAGGAGGGAAAGGAACAGCATATGGATCAGAAACCTTTGTTTTAGGGCTTCATAAAAACGCTGCAAACCTTGAAGTTGCCAAACGCGAAAACTCCGTAATTTATCTAGAAGACAATTATGAGGAAACATATAAAGATTTTAATCCTAACTCGCCTGAGTCTTTAATAAGTTTGATTTTAGCGCAAGAGGATTATCTAGATCATAGTATAGAGTTGGCAAATTATATAGAAACAGAGTTTAAAGTTACAGGTAAGCGTAAAAGTAGAGGGGTAAAGCAGGCAGGTTTGTATGTTTTAGCATATACATATATGCCTAGTGTACTTGTGGAATTAGGGTTTTTAACACACAAAAAAGAAGAAGATTATTTAAACTCTAAAAAAGGAAAGCAAGTAATGACAAAGTCATTATTTAACGCGATAGAAAAATATGTGAATGCTATTTTCCAAAATAAGTTGAAAGCTATTGCGGTTACAGAAAAAAATGAAAATCCCCAAAACCCTTCTGGTGGAATTATTGAGGAAAACATCATAGAAGGTGTTACTTTCAAGGTTCAAATCGCAGCAAGTTCAAGGGTACTAGAACCCAAACCCTATAATTTTAAAGGCTTAAAAGATATTTCTCGAATTAGGCAAGGAAACTTATACAAGTATTTTTATGGAAGTACTTCGGATTATAACAAAGCCAAGTCTTTGGTAAAAGAGGCAAAAGCAAAAGGCTATGCTACCAGTTTTGTAGTAGCTTTCAAGGATGGAAATAGGGTTCCGCTAGCCAATGTTCTAAAAACAGCCTCGAATTAATAAGTTCCTATCTAAATTTATTTTAAATTTGTTTTTAAAAGAAAGCAGATTTTGAAAATATCAAAAGAAGTAAAAACAGGCATTTTAGTCTTGTCTGGTATAGTATTATTTATTTTTGGATTCAATTACTTAAAGGGTAAAAATCTACTCGATTCTTCCAGAACGTTTTATACTGAATACAACAATGTGGAAGGTTTGGTAGTTTCTACACCAGTAACCATTAACGGGCTAGCTGTTGGTAAGGTTATGGATATAGAATTTAAAGGCGATGGGTCTGGCAAATTAAAAGTTACGCTTGTAGTAAATAGTGAATTTGATTTTTCCAAAAACAGTCGCGCAGAATTATACGAAACAGGTTTAATAGGAGGTAAGGCCATTGCAATAGTTCCAACTTTTGATGGGGCAGAAAATGCCAAAGATGGCGATGAACTTAAAGGAGGTATTAAAGCTGGCTTAAGTGAGCTAGTTAACCAAAGGCTAACACCATTACAGGAGAAGATAGAAAATATGATGTCTGAAGCTGATGCGCTTTTAGTAAACCTTAATGAGGTTTTTGATGATAAAACGAAGTCTAATTTGAGAAAAAGTATATCAGGTTTTAACCAATTAATGATTGATTTTAAAAATACATCAACGTCATTAAACATATTAATTTCCAAAGAAGATAGTAAGCTGAACAAGTCTCTTGATAATTTTGAAAACGTATCTTCAAATTTATCTAAAGTATCAGATTCTATAGCAAGTACAAATATAGCACAGACAGTGAATAACCTTGAGTCTACCTTAAAAAATGTAGATGCCATTCTGGCCGATTTAGAACAGGGGGAAGGCTCAATGGGGAAATTACTTAAAGATGAGTCGCTTTATAATAATATGAAAGGCGCTTCAAAAGAGTTAGAAGAATTATTGCGTGATGTAAAATTACACCCTAAACGTTATTTTAGAATCCTTTCCAAAAAGGAGATACCATATAAAGAAGAAACTAACTAAGCATGACTTATTTACCTAATATTCTTTTTGCGATTGCCTTAGTGCTAGGGGTTGGCTACTTTGTAAAAAACATAAAAAAGCTTATCCGCAACATTAAGCTGGGGCATGATGTAGATGCTTCAGATAACAAATCGCAACGCTGGAAAAATGTTATAAATATTGCCTTAGGACAAAGTAAAATGGTACGCCGTCCGGTATCAGGTATCTTACATCTTGTTGTTTATATAGGTTTTATAATCATTAATATAGAAGTGCTGGAAATCATTATAGATGGTATATTTGGTACACACCGTATTGGCTTAAAGATATTGCCAGAATCAGTTTATGGTTTTTTAATAGGAACTTTTGAGGTATTGGCATGTTTGGTGTTTGTATCAGTTATTATTTTCTGGATTAGAAGAAATGTTTTAAAATTAGCACGCTTTTGGAAAAGTGAAATGACCAGTTGGCCTAAAAACGATGGTAATTTTATTCTATATTTTGAAATGGTATTAATGACTCTATTTTTAGTTATGAATGCTACAGACCTAGAATTTCAAGCTTTAAATTCAGGGAATATAGTAAGCCAGCATATAGCACCTTGGTTTTCTGGTATATCTGAAGCAACACTTTATACTATTGAGAGAGCTGCTTGGTGGTTACACATTTTGGGTATTTTAGTGTTTCTTAATTACCTCTATTTCTCTAAGCATCTACATATTTTATTGGCATTCCCTAATGTATTCTATGGAAGCTTAAAACCAAAAGGCGCGTTTAATAATTTGGAAGCGGTTACAAATGAAGTCAAATTAATGATGGATCCGGATGCAGACCCATACGCTACTCCTGCTGAAGGTGATGAAGAGGAAGTGCCAGCCAAATTCGGAGCTAGTGATGTGATGGATTTAAATAGAGTCCAATTACTAAATGCATACACCTGTACAGAATGTGGGCGTTGTACATCGGCATGTCCAGCTAATTTAACAGGTAAAAAACTATCGCCACGTAAAATAATGATGGATACCCGCGATAGACTAGAAGAAGTAGGTAAAAACATCGACGCTAATAAAGGCGTGTTTAAAGATGACGGTAAGCAATTATTGGGCGATTACATTACATCAGAAGAACTTTGGGCATGTACAACCTGTAATGCCTGTGTAGAAGAATGCCCGGTAAGCATAAATCCTTTGTCTATCATTTTAGATATGAGACGTTACATGGTTATGGAGCAAAGTGCTGCACCAACCGAACTAAATAATATGATGTCTAACATCGAGAATAACGGAGCTCCTTGGCCATATAACCAAATGGATCGCCTAAATTGGAAAGATGAATAATTAGGGCGTTACCACGCTAAGGCGCGGTCGGGCTTTCGGCAGTCGCTCTCTGCGAGGAGCTTCAACAAATGCCTCAATCCCTAACGCAAATCCGTCGTCAAAATAAAAAGGCATATATAAATTTATTTATAGCTTAAAAACAAACACTATGAGCGAAACACTCAAAGTAAAAACAATGGCAGAGTTCATGACAGAAGGTAAGCAACCCGAAATATTATTTTGGGTAGGCTCAGCTGGTAGTTATGATGATCGTGCTAAAAAAATAACTAAGGCTTTTGTTAAAATTTTAAACGCTGCAAATGTAGATTTTGCTGTGTTAGGGCAGGAGGAAAGTAGTACAGGCGATATAGCAAAACGTGCAGGAAACGAGTTTTTATTTCAAATGCAAGCTGTTATGAATATTGAGCTATTAAATGGTTACGACATTAAAACAATAGTAACCTGCGATCCGCATTCCTATAACTGTATTAAAAATGAATACCCAAGTTTAGGAGGTAATTACGAAGTGTTTCATCATACGCAATATATTAAAGAACTGATTGCCTCTGGAAGGTTAAAAGTATCAGGAGACACCTATAAAGGTAAACGTATTACGTTTCATGATCCTTGTTATTTGGGACGTGCCAACAATGAGTATAATGCACCAAGAGACGTACTACAAAATACTAAAGCAAATTTAGTAGAGATGAAACGTCACAAGAGTACAGCTTTATGCTGTGGTGCTGGTGGTGCGCAAATGTTTAAAGAACCAGAAAAAGGAGATAAAGACATTAATGTTTTAAGAACCGAAGATGCCCTAGAAACCAAGCCAAATATTATCGCTACTGGTTGTCCGTATTGTAATACCATGATGACAGATGGCGTAAAAGCAAAAGAAAAAGAAACAGAAATTGAGGTATTAGATGTTGCAGAACTCATTGCCAATTCCTTTAATGATTAGTAGAAGAAAAAATGTTAGTAGATTTTAACTCATTACCAGAAGAATCTAGGGTTTGGATATACCAAGCCAACCGTTCATTCACACCAGAAGAGATTATAGAAATTGGACATAAATTAGATGTGTTTATAGAAAACTGGACTGCTCATGGTAGTAATTTACAAGCAGGATATTCTATTAAATATAAGCGTTTTATAATCATAGGATTAAACCAAAACTTAAATAACGCAACTGGGTGTTCTATAGATGCCTCAGTGCATTTTATTCAGCAATTAGAAAAGGACTATAAGGTTGATTTAATGGATAAAATGAATGTATCGTATAAGCAAGGGGAATTTATAGCTTACAAACCCTTGGCCGATTTTAAGAAAATGGCTAAACAACGTGCAGTTTCTAAAAACACTATTGTGTTTAATAATTTAGTTAACAATATTGCTGAATTTAAAGAAAACTGGGAAGTACCAGCTAGTGAAAGTTGGCATGCTAGGTTTTTGTAGTTTAAGAACACTTGTATTCATGTCTTTTAATCGCCTCTAGAGCTTGTTTGTTAACTTCATGCTCTAATTCTGTTTCATTGGGTTGATGTGCTATTTTGCATAAAATCTTATAGACTTTATCATCTAAAATTTTATTAGAAAAAATTCCAAAAACTCCAACACACCAATATTTCCAAATTTCATCATTTCCAGATAGAATTTGAATAATTTCAGGAGTAATATTTTCGGAAATCGTAACTAAATACTCTGCAATAGGATGGGCTACTGGCCAATTCATATCTTTTATCCATTCCAGAAGTTCTGGAACAATAGGTTTTATTTCTTGATATGAAAAATTAAATAGCTTTTCAGCGGTATCTATATCTAATTTATCTTTAGGAATTAAACTTTTAATGTCCATATACTAATTCTGTAAAACTTAAAGGCGGATTTTAAACCACTTTTTTTATCACACGTAATTTATGTGTATGTATATTTTTATCTACATTGTAAATTCCTGAATGGTCTAATCTATCCACTCTTACTTTGCCATGAGCGTGTATGATGTAGTTGTCTTTCATGATAATACCCACATGAATAATTTCCCCATCGGCATTATCAAAAAAAGCTAAATCTCCAGGTTCACTTTCTTCAATAAAACTTAAGGCCTCTCCTTGGGTAGCTTGTTGCGAAGCGTCCCTTAATAATTTATAGCCATTTAGTTTATAAACCATTTGCGTAAACCCAGAGCAATCTATACCAAAAGGTGTTTTACCTCCCCATAAGTAAGGACTGTTTAGGTAAAGGAAAGCCGTTTGTACAATGTTCTCTTTTTGGATAACACCTGTAGCAGTGTTGCCATCAAAAGTATGGTTTAATAGTGTTAACCCATTTAGCGTAGACCCTAATTGGATTGGGGATATTTGCTCATTTTCATCTTGAACAAATTCAACTAAATCCATAGAGAGTTTTAAGGGTTCTGAATTTAAATCATTGTAGTTGTCAACTTCAATATGTTGGTATTGTTTGTTATCAATCCAACCTTCGTACTTATCATAAGCCAATCGGATTTTACTCCAATTTTTCCGTTTTTCAAGTACTTTAAACCATTCGCCATACAATACCTGCGACACCAATTCGCTTTTATCAGATGCTTCAAATCGTAAGGGAACGATACTTAAATTACAAATTCCGTATTGCATTCGTTTAATTGCGTTCAATTACCATAGCAGAAGCACCACCACCGCCATTACATATAGCAGCGGCACCAACTTTGGCGTTATTTTGTTCTAAAACCTTTAGTAAAGTAATTAAAATCCTAACTCCAGAACAGCCTAATGGATGCCCTAGAGATACAGCTCCGCCGTTAACATTAACCTTGTTATTAGGTAATCCTAGAATTTTCATATTTGCTAAAGCCACTACGGAAAAAGCTTCATTGAATTCAAAATAGTCTACCTCTTCTTGGGTAATTCCAGCTTTAGCCAAGGCTTTGGGTAGTGCTTTAGCAGGGGCCGTTGTAAACCATTCAGGTTCGTGGGCAGCATCAGCGTAACTTCTAATAGTAGCTAAGATTTTTAACCCTAACGCTTCTGCTTTTGCTTTACTCATTAAAATCACAGCACCTGCACCATCGTTAATGGTAGAGGCATTTGCAGCGGTAACGGTACCATCTTTGGTGAAAGCAGGTCGTAAGCTAGGTATTTTATCTAATTTAACTTTTGTAAATTCTTCATCTGTATCAACAATTACAGGTTCGCCTCTGCGCTGTGGTACTTCTACAGGAACCACTTCATTCTTAAATTTTCCTGCTTCCCACGCAGCAGCTGATCTTTTGTATGACTCAATAGCATAATTATCCTGGTCCTCACGAGAAAACTCATATTTACTAGCACAAGCATCAGCACACACTCCCATAGCGTTTTGATCGTAAGCATCTACTAAACCGTCACGTTGCAAACCATCAATTAAAGTTGTTGGTCCAAATTTAGTTCCAGTTCTTGCATAAAGGTAATGTGGAATTAAACTCATATTTTCCATACCTCCAGCAACTACTATCTCAGCATCTCCTAAACCAATGGCTTGCGCACCATGCATTACAGCTTTCATTCCAGAAGCGCATACTTTATTTATGGTTGTACATGGCACTGTGTTTGGGATTTCCGCTCCTAGGGCAGCTTGTCTGGCAGGAGCCTGTCCGTTTCCTGCTTGCACTACATTGCCCATAAATACTTCATCAACCAATTCAGGCTTTAAGTTAATCTTATCCAATGCACCTTTGATGGCAATAGTGCCTAATTTTGTAGCTGGAACAGTTGATAAAGCACCTAAAAAACTACCAATAGGTGTTCTTGCTACAGATACTATAACAACTTCTGTACTCATAACTTTAGTTTAAAATTGATAAGGCGAAAATAATCAATTTTTGGTTCATAATATAGGGATTAATTGGATTATAAGATTCTCTATAACCCATAGAATTTATTACATTTGACAATATTATCTTCTACACATGAAAGACTTTATAAATAAGTTATATAGAAACCATTCTTTAATCTATAAAGTTTTATTGTTTATATGTACTACCTTTTTAATTGTGTATTTATTTCCCAAAAGTGGAAAGTTTAAATATAGTTTTGAAAAAGGGAAACCTTGGCAATCTGAAAACTTATTAGCCCCTTTTGATTTTGCCATAAAGAAATCTGAGGACGAAATAAATGCGGAGAGGAAATCTATAGAAACTAAATCTCCTTTGTATTTTGATGTTGATAACACTACAAAGATAAAAGTGTTTCAAGATTATGACGCATCGTTTCCTAATGTGTTTTCCGATTCGCTTACCACCACCACAAATCTTACTACCTTAAATACTTCGGGTAGACGTATTTTAAGTGAGTTATACAATTTTGGGATACTATCTGATAGTTACGCTTTTAAAGAAGATAGACTTGTAGAAATCATCAGCGGGAATGTAAAGCAGAAACATACTATTTATAGTAATTTAATTCAACAAGACAAGGTAAAATTGTTGATTGAAAAAAAACTCAATGCTATAGGGTTAGATCGTTACACACCTAAGTTCACATCATTGTTTTTTGATATTATAGAGCCAAATCTTACTTATAATAAATCATTTACAGAGAAAGCCCTTCAAGACGAATTAAATAAAATATCCTACACACGTGGTAGTGTAGAGCGTGGTACACTAATTATTTCCAAAGGTGAAGTGGTAGAAGGCGATAAGTTTCAAAAACTAAAATCATTACAATCAGAATACGAATCCCAAGTATGGAATGAAGCCAATTACAATTGGATTTTATTTGCTTACACGGTGTTGGTAGCCCTAGCATTGTTGATGTTGCTGTTGTTTTTAAGAAAATATAGACTGGAGGTTTTTGAAAACAATACTAAAGTTACTTTTATCTTTTTCAACATATTATTGATGGTTTTTATAACTACAATGGTTGTGAATTATAATTCAGAATATCTGTATGTGGTGCCACTATGTATGTTACCTCTGGTTTTAAAAGCTTTTTTTGATGCACGTTTGGGTATGTTTGCCCATGTAATTACAGTGTTACTATTGGGCTCCATAGTACCCAATAGTTATGAGTATATGTTTTTACAAATTCTTGCTGGTATAGTAACCATATTAACGGTTTCAGAACTATATAAACGAGCTAATCTGTTTATTTCAGTAGGGCAGATAACGTTAATTTACATTATTGCTTATTTTGCATTTTTTGTGATTCATGAGGGCAGTATTGAAACTATAAACTTAACAACATTTTTATTATTTATTCTTTGTGGACTTGCGACTCTGTTTGTACAGCCTTTAATTTATGCCTACGAAAAATTATTTGGATTAGTGTCTGATGTATCACTTCTAGAATTATCAGATACTAATACAAAGCTTTTAAAGGAATTATCAAACGTATCTCCTGGTACATTCCATCACTCTTTAAATGTTGCGAATTTAGCCGAAGCCTCTGCCAATGAAATTGGGGCAAACGCCATGTTGGTTAGGGTAGGAGCTCTGTATCACGATATAGGTAAAATGGTAAACCCAACGTATTTTACTGAAAATCAATCCACAGGAATTAATCCGCATGATGAATTGTCATCAAAAGAAAGTGCAAGAATAATAACAGACCATGTGATAAATGGAATTGAAATAGCTAAAAAATATAAGTTACCAGATAGGGTAATCGATTTTATAAGAACGCATCACGGTACAAGTGTTGTGTATTATTTTTATAGGAAAGCAAAGGAAATTGATGCTAACATTGATGCAGATTTATTCCGATACCCTGGACCTAAACCATTTAGTAAAGAAACTGCTATACTAATGATGTGCGATAGTGTAGAAGCAGCCTCCAAAAGTTTAAAAAATCCAACATCTACTAAAATTGATGAATTTGTAGAAAACATCATAAATAAACAGATTGACGAGGAGCAATTTTTGAATGCTAACATTACGTTTAAAGAAATTCAGTCTATAAAAAAAGTGCTAAAACACAAGCTAGCAAACATTTACCATTTGCGCATAGAATATCCAGAATAAAATTGTCAAAAATTAAATAAAATAGTTGCGTTCTTATAATGTTTAAATTACATTTGCATCCGCAATTTCGATTGCATAAGTTCTTTAGAGGATTTAGGAGAGGTGCCAGAGTGGTAATGGAGCAGATTGCTAATCTGTCAACGCGTAAGTGTTGCCCGGGTTCGAATCCCGGTCTCTCCGCAAAATTTTAAAGATAGCCTCGGGGTGTAGCGTAGCCCGGTTATCGCGCCGCGTTTGGGACGCGGAGGTCGCAGGTTCGAATCCTGCCACCCCGACTTTTTAACAAATCAATCAGTAATAAAAACTTGGTAATCGTATGATTATCAAGTTTTTGTCGTTTTAAGACAATTGTTTTATTTGAATTGATATGGTAAAGTACTATGCCAAGATTGAACATGAACGTTTTTATAAGGAAACGGACAAAAATATACAGGAGAACCAATCCTATGCCAATAACATATTGGAACTTAAAAAAGAGAGCTGGCAAATAGAACGGGGCGAGGAAAAAGGGAATGTTGATAGACTGAAACTGAGGATTGCCAAATTAGAAAGGGAAGCTCCGCATCAACAAAATTGTAAACGGCATGAAAAAGGAAGGGCATCAAACCCATATCCATATCATTGTCAGTAGAAGAGACATGAGCAATTCTTATAGTTTGTCCCCTGGTTCGAAATACAAGGCATCAGAAAAGACTTTTGACAAGAAATTTGGATATAACCGGAATTTTGTGGAGAATTACCGAGCAAAGAATATGTTTAAAAAAGACCCAAAGAAGTTCTTTGCTATCATGGCAGGACTTCCAACAACCGAAAAGCAGGTCACTTTTAGACTATTACATAAATCAGGAATTCACATTCCCAATATCCCTACCAATAGTCACAATTGGCATTCAAGGCGTTTATGAAGCTTAAAAGAGGGATTGAAAAGGGGATTGGTTCTGGTGCAATAGAAATATAACCCTAATTTTCTTTTTATTATACGATTTTAAATCTTTTAAGAAATCCTTTTGATCATGTATGGGACATGATTAAATTGCAGGTAAATTTCAAAAAAAATAAGATAAGGAATAACATACTTTATGACCCAAATCAGCAATATAAATATAATTTTCTTATTTGTTCTTCTGTGTTTTACAGGAAGCCTACAATCTCAGAATAAAAATATCGATAGCTTAAAAATAAAGTTGGTCAATCATAAAGCTAACGATTCCGCTCGAGCAGACTTATTATATAAATTGGCATTTTCCTTTTTTCGGACAAATATGGATTCTTCTGAAGTATATCTAGAGAGAGCCGAAAAGTTAAGCAATGATTTAAACTACATAAAAGGAAAGGCCAACGTGTATTACCTTAAAGGTATACAGGAAAACATAAAATCCAATTACGCTTTAAGTTTAGACTTTTTTAAAACGGCATTAAAGCATTACAAATCCATTCAAAATAAAAAAGGAATTGCAAACATTCACACAGCTTTTGGGATAACCCATTATGATCAATCTCAATACGAGAAAGCCATAGATGCCTATCAAAAAGCGAAAGAAATTTATACCGATTTGGGCGATAAAAGAGAGCTTGCCACCATTTTGATAAACACCGCCAACGCCTATTCCGAAATAGGAAATTTTGACGAGAGCATTATCAATTATAAAAACGCATTAAAACATAGTAGGGCTATCCATGATGAGGATGGAGTAGCATTTGTAAACCTTAACCTTGGTGCACTTTATACAAAACAAGGCAACTACCCATTAGCGATTGATAACTACAACAAGGCTTTAGACTATCATCAAAAATTAGGCAATACCCTATCTACAGCGAAAACACTTGGCAGTCTAGGTAGGATATACAATTCATTAAAAAAATACGACAAGGCGATAGCCTATTACCAACAATCTATAGATGTTGCTCCAAAAGGCCAAAGCAAGCAAAGAACAGCTGTGAACAACGGAAACCTAGGAGATATTTATGCTTCCAAAAAAGCGTATTCAAAAGCACTTGAGCATTACCAAAAATCGTTAGAAATAAGTCAGGAAATCAATGATTTGAAACAAGCAGCTATAAGCTTGGTCAATATTGGAAAGATACATTTGGAGTTGAATAAACCCATAATTGCCCGTAATAGTTTTATTGAAGTTAGGGACATCAGCCAACAGACCAATAATAAGGACATTTATTGTACAAGTCTTTTGGCCATTGCCCAGACGTATCTATATGATAAACAATACAAAAAGGCACTATCTCTTATTGAAAAAGGACAAAGAATTGCTAAAGAACTAGAATTGTTGGGAAACCAAAAAAAAGCACATGAGCTCCTCTATGTAGTTTACAAGAATACTGGACAGTTTAAAAAAGCATTGGAAAATTACGAACAATTCAAGGTAATGAGTGACAGTATCTTTAATAAAGAGAGCATTGAAAAAATCACCCAAATAGAATACGAATATAAGTATAAGACCCAGCTTGAGTCTGCAGAGAAAAGAGAATTGAAATTAACCAAAACAGTATTGGAAACATCTAAAGATTTAGAAAAATCCAAACGAAATTACTTGTGGGCAGTTATAGGTTTTCTATTAGTGACTATCATATCTAGTTCAGTTATTTTTTATCAAAAATTACGAAATGCGAAAGCCAAAACTCAAAATGTCATTGTAGAGCAAAAACTGTTGCGCTCTCAAATGACACCACATTTTATATTTAATTCCCTTTCGGTTTTACAAGGCATGATATTAAACAAAGAAGAAAAAAAATCCATTTCTTACCTGTCAAAATTTTCAAAATTGCTTTATATCGTCCTGGAAAACTCAAGAGATAAAACGGTTTTACTTTCACAAGAATTAAAAGCCGTCAAAAATTATTTGGCGCTTCAAAGTCTAGAAAATGAAAATTTTGAATATACCGTTTCGATAACCGATACCATAGATGAAAATTTATTTAAAATTCCTCCAATGCTTATTCAACCCTTTGTAGAAAACGCCATTGAACATGCGTTTGCAAATCGGCAAAAAAACAGAATCATTGCCATTAGGCTTACATTTCGAAACAAAAAATTGATTTGCACGGTAATCGATAACGGTATAGGTATCGATGCCTTGAAGAAGAACAAAAACCATGATAAAAACTCACTGTCCACAACCATAACTTCAGAACGATTAAAAATGTTATCCAAAGATTTTAAAATGAAAAGTTCAGTTACCGTTGAAGATAGAAAGAAATATAATGAACAAGGGACTTTGGTTACTTTAATCATTCCTTATATAATACACAACGTATAAGAAGGTGAAAACATTAATAATAGAAGACAAAGAGTACATCAGAAAAGGTTTATGCAATCTATTGCAGCTAATAGATGCCAAAGTAGAGGTGATTGGTAAATGCGAATCTGTAAAAGATGCCGTCGTAGTTGCCAATGCCTGTAAGCCAGACTTGGTTTTTTTAGATATTAACCTTACTGATGGAAGTGGGTTCGACTTTTTAGAACAAACGGAAAATTTATTGTTTAAAACCATCTTTATCACGGCTTATGAAAAGCATGCGTTGAGGGCTTTGAAAATAGGTGCGGTAGATTATATTTTAAAACCTGTTGATGTAGATGAGTTAAAGATGGCACTGAAAAAAGTTGCTCAATTGGTCATTCCCGAACAAAAACAGCAATTAGAGATTGCCAAACAGGTTTGGAGTAACGATACCACCAAACTCATTCTATCCCTCCAAGACAGCTTTCAGGTTATAGATTTAAATGAACTGCTGTTTTGTGGATCGGATAAAGGCTATACCACATTTCATTGTAGAGAAAATAAAAAATATGTGGTCTCAAAAACTTTAAAGGAATTTGAAGAACGGTTGGCCAAAGCCAATTTTATACGCACCCATCAATCGTTTATGGTCAACCTAAAATTTATAGACAAGTATGATAAATCTGGTATTGTCTATTTGAAAAATGGAAAAAAAATACCGGTCTCATCTCGAAAAAAAGAACATTTTTTGTCCACATTCTTGAACTGGGATAATTAGTTCTCATTAAAATTGATCTTTTATTACATTACGGATATACCATCAAGTAATGCACTTATTTATTGCTAGGCGGCGAAAATAGTTTACCTATTTTTTTTACCGGTAATCCCATATACTTTTATCATCAAAATAATGATAAAGTAATACTATGGAAAACATTAAACACAAGTTGGGTCAGGCAGGACTTGTACTTGGCGCAATGGGAATAATATCGATTCTACTCTCAATTTTCAATTACAACATCAGATTGCTCGCATGGGTTGATATCTGGGGCAGTTCCATGGGGTGGGTAATCCGAATTCTCTTGATACTCGGAGGAGGCGCTTTATACTACTTCTTTGGAAACAACGATGAGGAATAATAATCAAAGTAAATAACAATCATAACAGAAAAGATAATGAAAGCACCGAAATATGTGGCTGTACTACTAATGATAATAGCGCTGGCCTCTTGTGGGGGAGGTATAGGCAACCAACCTATCAATGCTGATGGCTTTGCGATTATAGAGAAAGAAATAGAAAACAAGTTTGGTAAGGATGCTTACTTCACTAAAATAACTGTAATGCACTATGAATCTATCGGGAACACGGTTTCATTGACGGTTGCAGAAGCACCGGAATCTTTAAAAATGGAAGAATGGAATTTTGTAAGAGGCTCTTGGAAACAAGAATCGGGCATCACCATTGAAATTCCAGAGGGCACAAAAGCCTCTGATTTTATGTTTCAGTTAAATGAACAGATTAACCTTTCAAGATTAGGTGGGTTGGTAGAAAAATCAACTGAACAGCTAACGGCGGAAAAAAATATCGAAAACCCAAGATTAGAAATGGCCTACGTGAATTTTCCTAGGAACGGGGATATTTCAAAAGCAGAATACATAGTTGTACTGAAACCAGAAAATGGAGGCACAAGTTTCACATTTTCCTATAAGTTGAACGGTGATTTTATAAATATGAGCTACTAAAGAATGAAAAAAGCAAACCATCTAATTTTAAAGACGGTTTACTTATCGCTAAAAGATGCCCATTGGTATTGCGTACTTCAACAAAACATTAGAGTTAAACTTCAATACTGGATTACGCTTTCTTTTTAAAAGTGTTATAAGCCAATCCGCCAATAAACCTAAATGAAATGAACAAGAACAACACCTACTTTCCATCAATACATGATAAAAAAACTGCTACTCGGCAAGATGAAAAATGGGATGAAGCAATAGCCCTGTTCAACAGTGGACAATATGATAGGGTTTTACCCACAATATTGGATTATGTTGGCAGTCATTTACAAAACAAAAAAAATGGCAATACTTATGAAATAGCCCATGGATCTGTAGTAATTACTATTACACAAACGGCAACGGAACTGTTGGTAAAATGTCCTTTCCTGAACATAGAAAATGCTAAAAAAGTACCTCTAATGCGCAGGTTGGCAGAAATACGCATGCATCCGCTTAACCTTACCAATGTGTCCTTGAAGGACAAGCTGGTCTATTTTTCATTCTCCTGTCCCATAAATTTATGTGAACCTTATAAAATTTACGGTGTGCTCAGGGAAATTTGCTACTACGCAGATAGCTACGATGATGAGTTCATAGAAAAGTTTGACGCTACACATCTTCAAGAACCAAAAACAATTCCTTTTTCCAATGAGCTAAAACAAGAGGCCTACTCCAATTATCAGAAAATTATAGAAGAAGGTATACAGCGTTTCAATTATTACATGGAAAATCGGCATGAAAACAATGCCTGGTATACGTTGAACATTACTTTAAAAAGAATAGAGTTTTACGCAGAGCCGCAAGGCTATTTACGTACCATAGTAGAAAAAGCCATAGATGGCATTTTTGACAGGAATACCCCTTTCCAGAATCGCCTGCTAAATGGGAAGGCTAGTTTGGAAAAGTTAAAAAGCTATTCAAACGATAAATTTTCAGAAGATTTATATCAAGTAGAGACATTTATACCCCACAAGTATAGTGGTAAGAAAGAAAATATTAGGGAAAATTGGGAAGATAGTTATACCGATGCACAAGAAATGATAGCCAATGCCAGATTTGAAGATGCGGCAAATTTGCTGCAATCCTGTTTTTATAGCCTGTTCTACTACAACTTAGTTGATGAAAACATTAGTAAGCCCATTACTGATGCTTTGGCCCAAGCCAATGGATTGGACTGGAACCAAGCTGCACCAATTCTATTAAAAGGAATGGAAGCCATTATGGAAGATAATCTTTTTGGTAACGATTATGGAATGGACCTATCACAAATCATGGGAGAACAAATGCAACAATCTATTGCGGCAATGCAGCAAATGATGGCCAACTACAAAACAAATTAAGCAATGAGTATCATAAACAACATAGAAAATTCAGTATATAGAATTAATACTGCCAATGGTTCCGGAACTGGGTTTTATAGCCTACATGACAACATTATTGTAACCAATTATCACGTGGTATCTGGTTGCTTAACGGTAAGTATAGAAGGGCAGGACAAGAACAGATATTTGGCCAAGGTCATATATATAAACCAAAGAAAGGACATTGCATTTTTGCAAGCAGAACACCTGCCAAAACCTGCCGTAACAATACTTACAGACCATGACAGTGAAACCACTTCTAGAGATAAAGTATTGGTGTTGGGGTATCCGTATGGTATGCCCTTTACGGTTACAGAAGGCATTGTATCCAATCCTAGACAGATTATTGATGGCAGCAACTTTATACAAACCGATGCTGCAATAAATCCAGGAAACAGTGGTGGCCCGGTAATCAATGAAAAAGGGGAATTGGTAGGTATTGTAACATCCAAATTCTCCGATGCAGACAATATGGGTTTTGCAATCCCTATGGAAACACTTCGTGAAGAACTGGAAATTATTGGAGAACTGTCTGGTGAGTTCACTATAGGTTGCCCAAGTTGCAATGGCTTAATTGAAGAAAAAACGGATTATTGTCCCAATTGCGGAAATGATATCGATGAAAAACTATTTGAAGAAAATCCGCTTTCAGATTTCAGTTTAAAAGTAGAAGAAGCCATTACCAAATTAGATTTAGATCCTGTTTTGGCTCGGTCTGGTAGGGAACGTTGGTATTTTCATCAAGGTAGTGCAGAAATACGAATGTTTGTGTATGATAACAATTATTTATTTGCCACCTCTCCACTAAACGATTTGCCGCGTAAAAATTTAGCTGAAGTGTACGAGTATATTTTGACCGCCGATACGGGAAAGCATAGATTGTCCATTTCCAACAATCAAATATTCCTTTCCTATCGCATACACATAAGCGATTTGTATTCAGAGAACAAGGAAGAATTTCTTGAAGAGATTGCCCAACTGGCCATGAAGGCTGATGATCTAGATGATATGTTCGTAAATGACTTTGGTGCAAAAATGACACATTATAGTAAATCTTGCTCTTAACTAAAATAATGAACCGACTAGTAATGACGAGTTTTTTATTGATGACTTTTTTTGGTAAAGCTCAAGAGAATCAGAACTCACTGGTCAATAAGACCTTTATAGCCAAAATAGGTTCAATATGTGAAGAAACCCCAGATAACAACCCTTGCGTAGGCGAGGAAATTTATCTTGTGCTACACTTTGGCAAAACGTTTGTTGATGTTGTAGAGCAACAAATTTCTTCTTGTGGAGAGGAAACAACCGATCTGATTGGAGAATTTACATGGAAATGGCAAAAGGGGAGTAGATCAGAAATAATGTTCAACCCTGAAGAGGTAATGCACACTCTTAGGGACAGCGTGGCACTTGAATTAAGCAAAGGACAACTCATTGGGAAAAAACCAAATAAAAATAAAAACATAAGTACATACCATTTTCGTGGAAGCGTAAACTAGAATCTTTGCATGCCAGGCTTTAATGTTTTTCAAACTTATTATATAAAAAATGAAACAGTTTTTAGTTTTAATGACCATTCTGGTGTCGGTAGTCTCTAAAGCACAAACATTATCAAGTTGGGATGAAATAAAGTTACATCGTTTTGGAACGGAAACCGTGTACAAGTCCATAAATAATAGACCCATTAATGGGCTTTATAAAATAGCATCGGCTAATGGTAGCTACTCAGAAATTTTTTTTAAAAAAGGAAAAATTCACGGGGTAAGGAAAAATTATAGTTCGGATGAACGCTTAATAAGCACCCAATCATATCTTAATGGAAAACGAGATGGGGAATGGACATATTATGACGAAGACGGAAAACCCAAAACCATCGAAAATTATAAGGAGGGACTAAAAACAGGGAAGTGGTGGAAAAAAGCCATGGTAAATAGTAGCTATTATACCAGTATATCATTTTATGAAAATAATATCCCCACAGGAAGGTGGATCGAAAAATGGAAGAATGGCACTCTAAAAGAGGAAAGAATTTTCAATGGCAAGGGCAGCTACACTCAAAAAAAATACCATGCCAACGGAAAGCTTTATGAACAAAAATCTTACAAAAACTTCAAATTGAACGGTAATCAGTTCTTGTATTCCAAAGCTGGGATTTTATTAAAAAAAGAATTGTTTGCACATAATGTTTTAGAAAAAAGAGAAAGCTTTTTCGATAACGGTAGACCTCGTGAAGTTTACAATTTTAAAAACGGAAAACTACATGGCACATGTATAGATTATAAAAGTTCTGGTGCAAAATCGTATGAAGGCATTTATGAAAACGGGTACAAATCCGGCGTTTTTAAAAAATATGTGGATAGCAATGGCTGGCTATACTATGAAACTTCATATGAGAACGACGTTGCCAACGGACCTCATAAAACTTATTACAGAAGTAAGTTGGTCGAGCAAGAAGGAAATTATTTAAATGGTTCTAAAAACGGAATTTGGAAATTTTACAACATAGCGGGAAAATTGATACGGGAGGTAGAATACGATATGGGAACAGAAATTATGCGAAGAGAATATAATCATTAAAAAAGCAAAAATTATGGGAATAGCGATAATAGCAGCAGTCATATTACTGGTTCTTATAGCGGGAATTGTAATCAATAACCAAATAGTTGCCAGAAAAAACCTAGTGGCACAAGCCTTTGGAAGCATTGAAATCTATCTAAAAAAACGATTTGACCTAATCCCTAATCTGGCAGCAACGCTCAATAAATACTTGGCCCATGAAAAAGATATCTTGCTAAAAGTTACAGAGCTTCGGAGTCAAATAGAAAAGGCAACCGAACCTAAAGAAAAAATACAGGCTTCCAATAAATTGACCAAAGTGATGAGTGGTCTGAACATTAATGTAGAGAACTACCCAGATTTAAAAGCCGACACACAATTTATAAACCTTCAGTTTGAACTGTCGGACATGGAAAACCAGATTTCTGCAGCCCGTAGAGCATTTAATGCTGCAGTTACAAGTTATAACAACAAAATACAAATGTTTCCGGCCAGTATAATTGCCGGTATGAGAAAAGATAAAGCGGAAACGCTGTTAGAAATCCCAAAAGCAGAACAAAAAGAAGTAAATATCAACCAACTACTAAACGCATAAAAAATAACAACTATGCAAATGTTACAAAATTTACCATGGTATGGCTATGCGATACTGGCATTAGGAGTTCTCTCCTACGTATTTAAATATTTTAAAATAGCAAAGGAAGGTCATGATGAAGCCGATTTAAAAAAGGCAAAATTTAAAGTATCCGAAGACAGTAGCTTGACCAAAGAACAACAGTTTGCCATTGCGCTCTACACTCCTCTGGCAGAGTGGTGGGGCGCCGACACGAATACCTTGACATTTCTTGACACAAAATCTGCAAATCGCTACTTAAAAAGATGGCATATAGATACCAAGGAGTCGTACTGGGATCTAACCGAGTATTTTATGAAAGATGGTAGGCGTTGGTACTATAACTTTATATATAATATGATGAACACATTACCCGAAGAAGATTGGGAAAAGATAATGAAAGATTATTTTGGTAATAATGAAAGAGCCTTCAACTATCTAAAAGTCTTAAAATCCAATAAAGCACTGAACGAACTCAAACAAAACGGGCTTTTAACTTTTGATAACGAAATGGATATAAGCATTGCCGGGTACGATGCAGCAATCTTGGTAGGGCATGCCAGAAAAGCCTATACCACAGGTATAATTACAGAAGAAGAAGCTTTTAAAGTTATCAAATTTGCAAGGGAACTTGCATTGAACCATTTCTCATCTTGGGAAGAATTTGGAAAAAGCTTCATCCTTGGCTTTGCGTTCGACCAGCAACACCGTGAACGTTCTTATAGAGAGGAAGTCTACCATCTCTACAAACAAGTCTCTGAACACCCAGAAAGTCCTTGGAATACCATTAGCTGGCCCAAAAGCTAAACCATGGAACGTTTAATAGAAAAGGCATATACTGAGGTAAGTAATGAGCTTTCTTTTATTTACAAAAAAAGAAAACGCACATTGTTCTTTCAAAAAATAATGTGGCTCATCACAGGCCTATATTTTGTATTAATGCTATTGAATATAGCAACCAATTATTTTCCAAATTCAGGAAATATTTTTCTAAGCTTTTTTGAACGGTTCAAGGCTACGCCCGAAAATCCTTATGCCAACATGTACCCAATTGTGGGTCTGGTGGTTTTATTATATGTAACTACGTATTTATTTGCGGGAGCATTTCAAAAATTCAAAATAAGGGAAACGCAAACCATGAACAAAATGGTAAAAATGCTATTCCCAAAAGTAAGCTTTGCCCAAAATACAACTGTTCCCACTAATGAAATTGGCCAAAGTAAACTCTTTGCCTGGGTTAAGACAAATGCAACAATGTACAGTTACGGTCAATTAAGAAGTTCAACAAATGGAAGTATTATCAACATTGCCGACATAGGTATCATTGAAGAAAACGTTTCGAACAAAACAAAGGGTACTTTAATGCATATTCCTATATTGAATATAGTTGTGATTCTGTACCAGTTTGTTCTTAAGAATATAGTTGCCAACAAATCGGCAGATAATGTCTATTATACCTTTAGGGGAATGTTTTGCTGGTTAAGGTTTAAGAAATCACTCAATGGGCATACAGTGATCTTAACAAATAACCAGAGTTCTAAATTAAATCGGTTTTTCAGTACCAACTTTAAGGAAGAACAAAAAATAAACTTGGAAGACCTTAGGTTTACCAATCAATTTGTAGTTTATGGTACAGATCAGGTAGAAGCGCGTTATGTCTTGTCTACAGCACTTATGGAGCGAATAGTTTCTTTAAAGGAAAAATTTGACAAACCCATGCTTTTATCTTTCCAGAACCGGCAAATGTATCTTGCTGTAAAAAATGAAAACGGTCTGTTTTCTTTCCCATCCGGAAAATTGGAAACAGTAAAAATCATAGAAGAACTTGCCAAAGATGTAAATACCGCTTTGCAAATAGCAACAGAATTAAAACTGAACTAAATCAGTATGTTTTCTTTAATAGAATTAAGATTGGAACTTAAAAAAGCATGAAACAAAAACGAAACTTTGTTTGTGGATATTTTGGTATAAGTTGTATATTCTCATAGCTTTTAAGGAAGAAAACAATAACAAAAGTTCTTATCAAATAATTTACTTATTCGGTTACCATGTTAATTAAAAAGACCATAACTTTTCGATTTATAAGGATATGAGTGGTGGTAATAACATTCTGCCACCCCGACTTAAAAAAAGCCTTGAACTTTGTTCAGGGCTTTTCTATTTTATGTTATGTCTCGTCCATAAGTGGTTTTTTTTCTGTCCCTTTTCGGATTCTATAAATGGTAAACAAAAAGCCTTTGTGATCACACAAAGGCTTTTTAGAACTAGTCAAAAATATATTTATAAATCAAATTAGCCTTGATATTGCTCCATCATTTCTTGAGACTGCCTCATAAGTTCATCCCAACCCACAGTAGAAATTCTGTATATAGTGAAGATTAAATATAAAACATTAATTATCAATATAACCAGTGCAATTGTTTTAGCAGTATTCATGCTTTTCACATTAGCAGGGTCAAAATTCTCAGGATTAAGTTGGGCAGACTTTAGTTTGCTTTGAGCTATAAAAAAGGCTATACCTGCTGGTATAAGTCCAAATCCACCAATACAGCAACATAATAAGCCAATAATTGCTAAAACATATACGATTGCCGGATTTAATTTTTGTTGTTCCATGTATTCAGGTTTTTAAGTTAAAATTTTTAGCGTGTAGTTACCTACAATAATAATTAAATTTAAAATAGCTAAAGCTGCTATTACTTTATTGGAAAATTTAAAAGGTTTAATGAAACTTATACTTACTACTACTAAGAAAGTTATTAAAGTAAATATAGCTGGATACATTTTAAAAGCCGCAACAAATTCTCCCTGCATTAAAAGTGCAAAACTTCGCTGTAAACCACACCCCATACATTCTATTCCTAAAAACTTTTTGCTTAGGCAAGGGAGCATGTATTCTTCAAGTTCACAAATTAATAACATTTGTAATATAATTTGTCCTAAATATAATGAAAATGAAAGGAATTAGAAACGAATAGAAACTATGTTTAAGGTATATTTTAATTACCCGAAATCACGACCTTAGCGTTAAGTGTCTGATTATCCGATAATTTAAGCGAAACAACATATACACCAGAACTTAATGATTTTGTAGATATTGTATGTTTACGCTTATTGGATACAGTGTTTTGTTTCAAAACTATTTTTCCTGAAATATCATATAGCTCTACTGCATTTATAAATTTGCGATTTGGATTGATAATTTCTAAATGATTTCGCTTTAAGTTTTCAAACACCTTGAAATCAGATATTTCAATTTTTTCTGTGTCTAGTGTGCTTTGTTTACTAAATGCTATTTCAAACCTATCATTATATACACCCTCTTCTAAAACCACACTAAAAGTATTATTACGTATATCAGTATAGGTGTCGTTTAATTTATCGTGAATGTAAACAGTGACATTTTCAGGAATAGCTTTGTTACTATGTATGGTAACTTCAAAAGGCATATTATCTTTATCTGCTTTTAAACCCATTGGAATTTTGGTGTCTTCACTATAATTAATGGATTTAATAATTAATTCTTTGTCTTCAGATAAAAGGTAAGCATCTCTTGTTAAACCTCCTTCATAATTTTTACCGTCAAAAAATCTATTGTAGGTATTATTATTGGGGGTGCCATCTCTAAATGCTATAACACTCTCTCTGTAAAACGTATTATCAATCTTAGTATGAATTCTTATTTCAGGAATTGTTATTGGGTTATTAATAATCTGCTGGTAATCTATACCGTTATGAGACATAGCTATTACCTGAGGCTTTTTATTTTCTTCATTTTTATCTTTTGATTGATTTTTTGCAAAAACAGAACCATTACCTCCTGTAGTAGAATCTTCTGCTAAATATAATCGCATGGCATTATTAAATACAGCAGTACCACCAGAAGGCGCTCCTCCATTATCTAAACTACTTACAATAAAACCTTGTCCAACAGCCGCATATCGCCTTGCGTTATTTGCGGTAAAATCCTGGGTAGTTCCAGCAGTAGTGCCATTTACGCTGCCATCTAAATTATAATTTTCAAAAGGAGCAGTGGCATAAGTACCATTATCAGATAAATTTGTAGGATCTCCTGGGGTATAAACACTATACCCACCTTCGTAATCCTGTATATTGTGAGAATTGATGTTTCTTTGTTCCCAAAAAAATGCTTCTCCATTTAATACATTTCTATTATTGGTACCAGTTGGAAAACCAGATCCATTGCCATCTGTTAAAAATAGTTTTAGATCTAATGCAGATGGGTAAGGATTACCTGTAAGTGTTTCTGCCTGAGTTGAAGGCCCAGAAAGCGGATCTAAATCCACTCCTGTAAATGTACAGTCAATCGAAATATCTCCAGTATTTGGTCTGCCCCTTAAATCCAAAACATTATTTACATTAGGACTGCCTTTTAATGTAAATCCATATCCAGAAGCAATATTTCCTGTGCTACTTTGATATACCCATCCGTTATATCCTCCAGCAGAAATCAAAGTATAAATCCAGCGTTGGGATAGTTGAGCCGCATTGCCGTTATAGGAATTTGTATACCCATAAGCACTAGACGCCACATTTGTTAAATCTGTATGGTCTGCTGGATCATGAATATTGGTACCGTCAAAATCAACATTTTCATTAGTAGTACCGTCTACACTTACGCCTACAGGTGAGCACCAAAAATTATATTCATAAATCCCAGTAGTCTGGTTTTGATAAATAGATAATTCGCCAGCATCAGAGTTTTTAGTATCTGTATTTTGTATTAATTGAGCATTACCCCTCATGTATATGTTAGAAGTAGCAGTTTCTAATCTAATATCATCATTAACAAAAAGTACAATATCCCTAGCATATAAATAGGAATTGTTATCTACATATAGGTCTTGGGCAAAACACTCGTTTATACTCAATAAAATAAAAGTAAACACTATTAGGTTGCTAAACCATACCTTGGCATTAGCAATACCATATTTCCTTAATACATTAACAATAAAGCCCATTGGTTTTTCGTGATTTTGAGTGCCAATATACAAAATTTTATCTTTTTAACGGCGTTATGTGTATTTTATCGATGTTTTGTTTGTTTTTCATAAGTTTAATAAGCAGATTATATCACTATTTAATGTAAATTTGCATGCCTTTAACCAGAAGAATCCTTTATGAAATACTTCAACTATATCTTAATATTGATAGGCGCTATCGTGGCGATGTATGCTAAAGCAGGTAAAGCTCAAAACCAACTTATTTTAATAGTTGGTATTGTTATTTTAATGATTGGTATATATAGGATATCAAAAACTATCCCTAGTAAGAAGAATGAAAATCAAGACGAATTAGAAAAATAGAACCCATGGCTTTTAATATTGGGGACAAAGTTTTCGTTTTAGACGATGATTTATCCGGGATTGTAAAGAACATTACTGGCACAGCAGTAACTATAGAAACCGAAGACGGTTTTTTACTTGAATTTTTTGAATCAGAGTTGGTGTTACTTAAAACTTCTAATACAGACATTGAAAACACATTAAGTAACACTAAAATTGATGATGTAATTGCTGAAAAGGAATGCGTTAAGAAAAAATCATCAAAGCGAGTGAAACCCAAAGAACGATCGCTTCCCACAATGGAGGTAGATTTGCATGTCCATCATTTAGTAAAATCAACTAGAGGTATGACTAATTTTGAAATGTTAAATCTACAGCTCGCTACAGCTAAACGGCAATTGGATTTTGCAATTCAAAAACGAATACAGCGTATTGTATTTATACATGGTGTAGGGGAAGGGGTTTTAAAACAAGAACTGGAAACCCTATTTAGGAGATATGATAATTTAACCTATTATGATGCTGATTTTAAAAAATACGGATTTGGTGCTACAGAGGTATATATTTATCAAAACTCTAATTAAGGGAACACAGGTGTTGCCGTTCGTGTTTGGTTAATTTTTAGAGAATCTGCCGCGGCATTGGTATTGGTAGTACTTAGTTCTCCAAAATCTAATACATCTTGCGCTAAAAAACTAATGTTAATATCCTTGACAACTGTCCTGATTGAAAACGTTAAACTGATTTCATGCTGCCTGTAAGCTGATGCAGGAACTGATGTTGTTATATTAGGATTCAAAAAATCTGGGCCAATGTCACTATTTCTAATATCATTTAATGGGTTTTCATCTTGAGTATCATTTTCTTCATCTCTTGTAGGTATACCATCACCGTCATCATCAGGATCTAAATAATCAGGTATTGTATCTCCACCAGATAAATCTAAGTCTGTGTTTTGAGCATCACTCAAGTTACCATCTTCATTCGGGTCTGGATTTTCATTTTTTGTAAGTACATTATCTCCATCATCATCATCATCAATAAAATTAGGAAGCCCATCTCCATCAGTATCAAATCCATCCTCTATTTGGTTGTTTTCGTCCTTAACTAAAGGATTATCAGGCTCATCATCAAGAAAATTATATATACCATCGTTATCATCATCTCCTAAGGGATTTATTGGACCTTCTAGCGCAGCAGGTATCCCGTCGTTATCATCTTCTGTTAAAACCCTAGTAATAGTGACATTTACATCGCTTGGTTCGTCAATGCTAATATTTAGGTCTTTAGGTGGTATAAGGCTACAGAATAGATCGTTTGGCAAACTTTCTCTGTTATAAGTCCTGTAATTAAATTGAGCAGGCTCTTCAAATACAATGGTATCCCCAATAAACCTCAATGAATCTTCACTTCTCTGAAAGATATCGACATAATTAATACTAGTGAATAATAACGACAAAGATTCTGAAGGATTTTCTTTCGTCTTGTAAAATAGTAATTCACTTTCCTCACAACCTTCAAAAGTATCTTCAAAATCAAATTCAACAGTTAGAACGTCGCCATCACTACAAGAAAATACGATTAAAAAAAGGCAACAGAAAATAGAAAGAAAGGGGTAGCGCATAGGTAATTTATTTTAGACAAAAATATAGAATTGTAACTATAACGTCTGTATTTATCAATAATTTTATTTGGAGTATTTTTGTTGAAAAATTTGTACGTATGCAACAGGTGTATTTTGATAATGCAGCAACTACCCAAATGCGGGAAGAAGTTGTTTCTGCAATGACTGATGTTTTAAAAAATGTTTACGGAAATCCTTCATCTTCATATGGTTTAGGCAGATCATCTAAATCTTTAATTGAAAATTCCAGAAAAACAATTGCCAAACTTCTAAATGTTTCTGCTAGTGAAATAATTTTTACTTCAGGTGGCACAGAGGCTGATAATTTGGCATTACGTTGTGCTGTGAGGGATTTGGGTGTAACCCATATTATAACATCAAAAATAGAACACCATGCGGTTTTACATACTATTGAAGCGCTGCAAAAAGAATTCAATATTGATGTTACTTTTCTTCACCTAGATAAGTATGGAACCATTGATTATGAACAATTGGAGATGCTTTTAAAAACCAACACAAATGTTTTGGTAAGTTTAATGTATGTAAATAATGAAATTGGGAATGTTTTAGATTTAAAAAGGGTAGCGGATTTGTGCGAAACCAATAATGCCCTATTTCATACAGATGCCGTACAGGCTATTGGGCATTACAATATAGATTTAAAGGCTATTAAAATAGATTTTTTAGCTGCAAGTGCGCACAAGTTTCACGGCCCTAAGGGTGTGGGCTTTATCTACATAAATAAACACAATATTGTTAAACCATTAATTTTTGGAGGAGAGCAAGAACGTGGATTGAGAGCAGGAACCGAAAGTGTTCATAACATTGTTGGTCTTGAAAAAGCTATGGTTATGGCTTATGAAAAATTGGAATCTGAAATGACTTATATAAAAAGTTTAAAATCTTATTTCATTTCAAGGATTAAAGCTGATATTCCTGATGTAGTGTTCAATGGACTGTCTAACGACATGGATAGGAGTACGTATACATTGGCCAACGTGCGTTTGCCAATACCTAAACAGAAATCCGCCATGTTTTTATTTCAATTAGACCTAAAAGGGATAGCTTGTTCCAGGGGCAGTGCATGCCAAAGTGGAAGCAACCAAAAATCTCATGTTTTGACTGAAATATTAAGTGCTGAGGATTTAGAAAAACCGTCATTACGATTTTCTTTCAGTATTTATAATACTAAAGAGGAGGTTGACTACGTTGTTAGTGTTTTAAAACACATGTAGTGAAACTTGTAGTTGTATTTTTTGCCATATTTCTTGTTCTTTCTTGTAAAAATAATAACAGACCCACTGTTCATCGTAATGAAATTGTAATTAAAAAAGAGATAAAGCACCCGCTTTATAGAGTTATAAATCCTGGTGATACCCTGGATGTTTTTAACGGGGTTTATGTGTTCTATAATGAAAGCATGAACAATACCTACGGAAGGCATCTAACCAAAGACGGTTATAATTTAGGATTAAAATGGCAATGCGTTGAATTTGTTAAGCGCTATTATTTTGAATACTTAAACCATAAAATGCCCAACAGTTACGGTCATGCTAAAGACTTTTTTAACACCAACATTAAGGATGGTAAGCTTAACAGGGACAGAAATCTACAGCAGTTTAAAAATGGGAGCAAGCAAAAACCTAGGGTTAACGATATAATTGTCTTTAAAGGCAATATGTTTAATCCTTATGGGCATGTGGCCATAATTTCTAAAGTTACCGATGTTGATATTGAAATTATACAACAAAATGTGGGCAAAACATCCAGAGCATCTATTGATTTAGAATTTAAAAACAACGCTTGGCTGGTAGATGATACTTCTGTTTTAGGGTGGTTGGGTATTAAAACTTCATTGTAGTTCTAACATTGAAAACCCTTGGGGTTAAAAAGTTAGGAATAGCAAATTGACGCTTACTTGACACATCCCTTACCCAAGTGTTGGTAATTGAGTTTTGCACATCAAAAATATTGAAGATTTCTACGCCAAAGGATAGTTGCTTAAACGGTTTTTTCCAACCACTTTTAAATTGTTTGTTTTTGTCTACCAAAACAAATTGAAAACCTACATCGGCACGTTTGTAATCAGGCAACCTAATTTGGAAATCATAAGGGTCTGCATAACTTGGAGAACCACCAGGAAGCCCTGTATTGTATACTAAATTAAGATATACTCTCATGTTTGGTATATTTGGCACATAGTCCTGAAACAATGCGGCAAACTTTAAACGCTGATCTGTTGGTCTAGAAATATAACCTCTGTTATCTATATTTTCTTCCGTCTTTAAATATCCAAAACTAAACCAAGATTCTGTACCGGGAACAAATTCTCCATTAAGGCGCATATCAAGCCCATAGGCATAGGCTTTGGCATTGTTTCTTGCCCGATAACGGATTCTAACATTTTCTAAAGTATATGGATTAACATCAGTTAAGTTTTTATAAAATACCTCTGAGGTTAGTTTAAAGGGGCGATTCCACATTTTAAAACTATAATCGTTTCCTAATACTAAATGAAATGATTTTTGCGCCCTTACATTGGGTTGAACAATTCCCATAGAATCTCTTAGCTCACGATAGAAGGGAGGTTGATAATACAAACCTGCTGCTGCTCTAAACAGCATATCTTTTTTCCAATTAGGTTTTATTGCAAATTGTGCCCTTGGACTTACAACTGTTTGGTTTGAAGTGCTAATATTATCGCCTTTAACACTCCAATTATGCATGCGTATACCAGCATTATACCACACTTCATTTTCGCCTATGTAAGACCGTTTACTCCATTGCGCATATGCTTGGAGCCTACTAATTTGAGTATTGTTTCTTGCGCGCACATTTGTAAAAGGTGTTAGTGGCCCTTCAAAGGCTACATACGGCTGTTCATTTCTCGGTATAGTTCCTGGAGGTCTTATGGAAAAACCTGCCGAATCTATTACTTCCCATTCCACCAAGCGATCTCTTATGTCTTCGTTTGTATATTTTAAGGACCACTCAAATCTGTTGTCATCAATTCTTAAATCGCCTTTGGTTTGTACGGTAGAAATTAAAGCATCTAAATCGTTTCTTCCATGGTTTAATTGGCTGCCTATACCTTCGGTAAACTCAACTTCTCCTAGGTTTTCATCGCCTATGCTAGTGTTTACCTCTCCTAGGTTATACTGTGCCAAAATATCAAAGTATTCCTCTTCAGTAGTATGGTATGTTGAGGCTGTTAAGTTTAAGGTTAAGTCGTCATTGGCAAAATACGTACCTTGAAAAGCACCAAAATAAGTCTGGTATTCTGTTTTTTCTTGCCCTTCATAAAATACTATTAGCGCTACTGGATCAGCTATGGTTCCAAAATTGGTTTGTCGCGTTAATGGTTCGTAATCATAACTATTTAAGGATGCGTTGCCCAAGAAACTTAAATGAAACTTATTTGAAAATTTATAATTAAAATACCCTTGTAAATCTGCAAAAACAGGACGGAAATTGGTTTGGGTTTGTTTGGCATCTACAAAAAGGTTGTTATTACGATATCTTGCCCCAACTATACCTGTAAATTTTGAGTCTTTGCTAATGTTTTCAACAGAAACGGCTGCTCCAAGTAAACTTAAATCTGCATTTACCTCAAACATATAAGGGGTTTTATAAGTAATATCTAAAACGGAAGATAGTTTATCTCCATATTTTGCCTGAAAGCCACCAGCGGAAAAATCAACATTCTGTACCAAATCTGGGTTTACAAAACTCAACCCTTCTTGTTGTCCAGATCTTACCAGAAAGGGGCGATATACCTCAATACCATTAATATAAACTAAGTTTTCATCGTAGTTACCTCCTCTTACTGAATATTGCGTACTTAATTCATTATTGTTATTTACACCGGGAAGTGATAATAGCAAATTTTCTACCCCAGCATTTGCTCCAGGTATTCTTCTAACGGTTTCCCTGTCTAAGGTAACAATACCTTCAACTTCTTTTCTGCGTTTCCCTGAGATCACCACTTCGTTAATTTGTTCCACAGAGGTGCTCATCACTGGATAAAACTCTCTGATAACCCCATTTTTTAAATTAAAAGTTACCAACACTTTTTTATGTGAAATATGGGTAAACTCTACAATAACCTCTTGATTTGCTGGAATATTGATAGAATAAAACCCGTTTTCATTGGTTTGGGTTCCTGTATTTCCAGTTTTTACAGATACGTTCTCTATGGGGTTTTTGTTTTCGTCTAGCACTACACCTTTTAAGGTGGCTTCTTGAGAAACACCAGTTAAAATAGCAAAAAAGAAAAGTACTATGGTTAGTCGGTAAGTCGTTTTCAAAGGCAGTCTAGTTTATTTTCTGTAAAATATAGTTTCAAAAGTAGAACTATTTCCAACATTATCTGTAACAATTACTTTTAAATTATTTTTTGTGTCAACTACAGCCCCATCATTAAAATCGTGGGTTAGCGTTTTAGTTTTATAATCATATTCCATTAAAATCCACTTTCCGTTAACGGTAGCCCTATAACTTGATATACCAGAAAGCTCATCGTTAATTTTTATTTTAAGAAAACGATATTTGCTCAACCATTGTCCTTTTTTAAAGTTAACGGGGCTTATGGTTGGTTCCTCATTGTCATAGGTCAAAGCATAGGTGCCTAGCCTTTTAGTGTAAGACGATAATGTATCGCCTGTACGCTTGGTAAACGAATAATATGGCGTTTTCTTATAACCAGACAACCTGGCAATAAAAAGTTTATTCTTGTCCTCAGCATTATACTTGCTTATGTTGTATGAGATTTTAAGATTTTTCTTTAAAGGCACAACATCTTCATGAATGCTTAAGGTATCTCCTTTTACACTAAAATCCATATAAAAATCTTGGTAAAATGTGTCGGGGTAAATATCTACATTGATGTGATTCTCTTTTAGAGTTGTACTCTTGTTTGCAAAAATATAATAGGGCGTTGTTGTTTTGGGTTTAGCTTTTGTTTTTGTGTTTTTTTGACCTTTAATAGGTATTGTAACCCATGCAGTATTGTTCTTAAAGTCGCTAATCTTAATTTTATATACCGAATATGTGCTGTCGGCAATAGTTAAAACACCATCTTTATATAAATCTTTATAAATACTCAGCGGATTGTTTATTCTAAAGAGTTTTTGAATTCTTTGTTTGTGTGACTTAAAATGTTTGTAGTCTATAAGCTGATTTATATGTTTGGTTTCATGAAACGCAAACCGTTTAAAATCGAGCTCAAAATTTTTACTGCCATTTACAAAGGTTTGGATGTTGTATACTCCGTTTTTATTTACAGCTAAATCTTGCCTGTCCCAAGTAGTAATTCCAAACCCTATTTTCCCAAATGCTTGAATATTTTCAACAGTATAGTCTCCATTTTTTAAAGGGATTAGCTTTAGATTTTGTTTTACATAAGAATGCTTTACACAAGAACTATCGTCTAGAGGGTAAGCATAAATAGATGTAACAGTTGGAAGCTTGGAATCCTTAATGTTAATACCAAATAACATTGGATTTATGGGGCGCTCTGCATTATCACGGATTTCAAAATGTAAATGCGGACCACCTGAGCCACCTGAATTTCCACTATAGGCAACTAGATTGCCTTTTGTAACGAGTAACGCATCGGTTTTAGGGAAAAGTTCAATTTCATAGGATTCTTTCTCGTATTGTTTCTTTTTGATGTAATCCTCAATTTCTGGAGCAAACTTTTTTAAATGCGCATAAACCGTTGTATATCCATTGTTATGTGTAATGTATAATGCTTTTCCATAACCATAGTGCGATACCTTTATTCTGCTAACATAACCGTCAGCAGCAGCCTTTACCTTTAAACCCGTACGTTGTTGTGTTTTTATATCTACACCTGAGTGAAAGTGGTTGGAACGTAACTCTGCAAATGTTCCTGATAGTATGAGTGGGATATCTAAAGGGCTACCAAAGTAATCTTGAGGATATATATTTTGTGCTCCAATAGGTATAGAAAACAGAAGTGCTAGGGCAAGAAGTATTCGCATATTTATGTATTAGGCTAAAATATTAATTTGAGTACAATATCCAAAGGATAAAACAAAAATCAAGCCATATAATAGGAATCAGGATGTTAGGGATAATTTTCTAAAAATTATGAAAAAACAATTGCTATTTAGGGTTAGGTATGTTAACTTTGTTACATGAGTATTGTTTTTTGTAAATGAGTAAGATTGAAGATATTGTCGATTCTTTAGAACACAAAATTAGCAAAGTACTGCTTAAGGTAGACACTTTAAAACAAACTAATCTAGCGTTGTCTAAAGATTTAGCATCAGCACGACAGGAAATTCAAGCCCAAAAAGAAATAAACACTAATTGGGAAGAAAAGTATGAAGCTCTAAAAATTGCAAATTCAATGCTTGGTAGTGACGATAATAAAAGAGATACTAAGCTTAAAATAAACGCGTTAATTAGAGACATAGACCATTGTATAGCACAACTATCTGATTAAAGTAAAATAAATCAATGTCTGAAAAGCTTAAAATAAAGCTATCTATAGCCAATAGAGTATATCCTTTAACCATAGATGTGTCTCAGGAAGAAGGATTAAGAAAGGCGGCAAAGAATATAGAGACAATGATTAAGCAATTTGAGCAAAGTTACTCCGTTAGGGATAAACAAGATGTATTAGCTATGTGTGCTTTACAATTTGCATCCCAAGCGGAACAAAAAACAATAGATAAAGAAGTACGAAATGAGGTTGTTGAAGAGAAGCTTACGGCTATCAACAACATGTTAGAAGCTCATTTAAGTGCTTAACGTTCTTTAAAATAAAGTAAAAAGTTACTACCTACATCGGTTATTTTTTTGATAAACTCAACGTTAATTCTTTAAAAAGGGTAAGTTGAAGTTGTAAAAGCATGCTGCTAGTGCTGGTTTATCCCAGTATCTCGGGCAGACCCTTGATCAGCTTGTTAGCCCTAAACTTGTTTTTAAGGAGTTTATACAAAACATTATACTGATGTAGGTTTTTTTATATATATAATCAACTAAATTAAAATGGATAACTCAATTATATTAATTGTAGGAGGAGTAATTGTAGGGCTGATAATAGGATTTATTGTAGCCAAGGCAATGGAAAAAAACAATGCATCTAAGCTTATAAAAAATGCTAAAAAGGATGCAGCATCAATACTGAAAGAGGCTAAGAGCGAGGGAGAAACCCTAAAGAAAGATAAAATACTTCAAGCTAAAGAGAAGTTTATTGAACTAAAGGCAGAACACGAAAAAGTAATTTTATCTCGTGATAAAAAAATGGCCGAAGCTGAAAAGCGTACCAGGGATAAGGAATCTCAAGTATCAAACGAACTATCTAAAAATAAAAAGTTAAACGCAGAAATTGAAAATAAGCTAAAGGACTATAACCATAGAATAAATGTACTTGATAAGAAACAGTCCGAAATAGATAAGTTACATAAAAGTCAAGTACAGCAATTAGAGGTTATCTCCAGTTTATCTGCTGAAGAAGCCAAAGCACAATTGGTAGAATCCCTTAAAGGAGAAGCTAAAAATGATGCTATGGCGTATATACAAAGTGCACTTGAGGAAGCTAAATTAACCGCAGAACAAGAAGCTAAAAAGGTTATAATTAATACCATACAACGTGTAGGTACAGAAGAGGCCGTAGATAACTGTGTATCTGTATTCAATATAGAATCAGATGACGTTAAAGGACGTATTATTGGGCGAGAAGGTAGAAACATAAGGGCAATAGAAGCTGCAACAGGTGTTGAAATTATTGTGGACGACACTCCTGAAGCTATCATTTTATCATGTTTTGATTCTGTACGTCGTGAAATTGCAAGATTGTCACTTCACAAACTGGTTACTGATGGTAGAATTCATCCAGCTAGAATAGAAGAGATCGTTAAAAAGACCAAAAAACAAATTGAACAAGAGATTATTGAAGTTGGTAAACGTACTGTAATAGATTTAGGTATTCATAATTTAAATCCTGAATTAATAAAAACAGTAGGTAGAATGAAATACCGTTCATCGTACGGACAAAACTTGTTGCAACACTCTAGAGAGGTAGCAAAACTGTGTGGTGTCATGGCTGCAGAATTAGGTTTAAATCCTAAATTGGCAAAACGCGCAGGATTACTACACGATATAGGAAAGGTGCCAGATGCAGAAACCGATATGGAAACACCACATGCTATTTTGGGGATGCAATGGGCCGAAAAGTATGGGGAAAAAGAAGATGTATGTAATGCCATTGGCGCACACCATGATGAGATAGAAATGAAATCTTTACTTGCGCCTATAGTACAAGTATGTGATGCAATTTCTGGAGCAAGACCAGGGGCAAGGCGTCAGGTTTTAGATAGCTATATCCAACGTTTAAAAGATTTAGAAGATATTGCTTTTGGATTTAACGGTGTTAAAAAGGCATATGCAATACAAGCAGGAAGGGAATTACGCGTTATTGTAGAAAGTGAAAAAGTAAATGATGAAAAAGCTGCAGAACTATCTTTTAACATCTCCCAGAAAATCCAGACGGATATGACATATCCCGGACAGGTGAAAATTACAGTGATTAGAGAAACAAGAGCTGTTAACATCGCTAAATAAAATATTTCTGTAATAGAGAGCTATAGAATAGAATAAATAATATTGAAAAATCCAGTGTAAGCTGGATTTTTTAATTTCACTAACTATTATTTCCTAGGATGAAACTTTTCTACAACTTTAGTTAAATGGCTTTTATCTAAATGCACATAAATTTCAGTAGTGGTAATACTCTCATGGCCTAACATTAATTGTATGGCTCGTAAATCAGCATTATTTTGAAGCAAATGCGTCGCAAAAGAATGTCTAAACGTATGTGGAGATACGTTTTTCTTTAGCCCTATTTTTTCAACCAATTGTTTAATGATAGTAAACACCATGGCTCTGGTTAATTGTTTGCCTCTTCTATTTAAAAACAACGTATCTTCATATCCCGCTTGAATGTTTAAATGTCTTCTGATTTCTGTTCTGTAAATAGTTATATATTTCATTGTAGATTCAACAATTGGCACAAAACGCTGTTTATCTCCCTTGCCTGTAACCTTAATAAAACCTTCATCAAAAAATAAATCAGATAGTTTTAAATTAATAAGTTCACTAACACGTAAGCCACAGCCGTATAGTGTCTCAAGCATAGCTCTATTACGTTCGCCTTCTGGTTTACTTAAATCTATAGCACTAATAATTTGATCTATTTCTTCTTCCGAAAGTGTGTCGGGAAGTTTTCGCCCAATTTTTGGGGATTCAATTAAATCCAACGGATTATCATTTCTATAATCTTCAAAAACCAGATAATTAAAGAAACTACGAAGCCCGGAGATTAATCGGGATTGGGAGCGTTCATTAATTATTTTAGCCGTTTCATAAATAAACTGTTGTATCACTTCTTTAGAAATAGAAATAGGGCTGTGGCTAATTTCATTGGACTCCAAGTAGTTTTTTAGTTTAAGAATATCAAGGATGTAATTGTCTATGGAGTTTTGGGACAAACCACGTTCAATCTTCAAATACAAGGAATAATCTTTAATCGCATTTCGCCATTTCATACAGCTATAAAAGTATTGAAAAAATCATAAAGAAATTCTGGTGCACATGTATAGTTGTATGTGTTTCTTGTTAAAATTGTTAATAATTATATTGTTTAACCCATTGATAAACAAAATCTTATGTTTTGTGTTAATAATAGTGTTAATAAAGTATACACGTAGTATTTATTTTACTGGAAATTTATCTATTTTTGAAACTATCAAACTATAAACTTTATACATTATGAAAAAATTATTTTTTGTGGCAATTATTGTCATTTTTGGAAGCCTTAGTGTAAATGCTCAAGGACAATTTAATGGAGGTGTTAATGCTGGACTCATTACTGGAGATTTCAGTGATTTTTACTCTTTCAATCTTACAATAGACGCTTCATATTTATGGGAAGTATCAGATCAAATTGAAGTAGGAGCTGCTACAGGTTTCTCTCACTCTTTTGGTAAGGATACTGATTTTGCAGATGCTGAAGACGCACAATTTTTGCCTCTAGCTGCAGCAGGTCGTTTTAACATTTCTGATGAATTTACTGTAGGAGTGGATTTAGGATATGCTGTTGGTATCAATGATGGGAATGATGGTGGCTTTTATTATGCGCCAAGAGTTCAATATGCTGTAAGTGAATCTCTAGATGTTGTTGTAGCTTACAGAGGAATAAGCCTCGATGCTGGACCTATTAGTGTAGGTTTTAATGTTATAACTGCAGGTGTAGAATTTGCTTTATAACATAATATAATTTGAATAAAAACGTAAGGGAGGTTAATAAAACCTCCCTTTTTTATGCAATAACTTTTGTATTTTTGACTCATGAAAAAATTAATCATCATTAATGGCCCTAACCTTAATCTATTAGGTAAACGAGAACCAAATATATATGGTAGCTTGTCTTTTACTGAGTTTATGGATGAGGTAAAACAAAAATATCCAAAAGTAGATTTAGATTATTTTCAGTCGAATATAGAAGGGGAATTAATAGATAAATTGCATGAGGTTGGGTTTTCTTATGATGGCATTATATTGAATGCTGCTGCATACACGCATACTTCTGTTGGTATTGGTGATGCGATAAAAGCTATAGAGGTACCTGTGATTGAAGTTCATATTTCTAATACCTTTGGGAGAGAAGAATTTAGGCATCAATCTTATATTTCGCCCAATGCCAAAGGGGTCATCCTCGGATTTGGATTGCAGAGTTATGAACTAGCAATACAGAGTTTTTTAAGTTAATTCCTGTAAAAATTATGGTATGAGGTGCTTATATCTATTATTATTACTTCTAATCATTACTTTTAAATGCGCATCGCAATCTAAAAATAAAATTTCTTTTGGGGTAAAAGCTGGTGCTAACTTCACTTTTTTTAAGGTAGTAGAGGGTAATTTTGGTACTAATCCAGATACAGCAACTGGTTTCTATTTTGGAAGTTTTATAGATCTTGAAATTGATGAGAATGCCTCAGTACAACCAGAAGTACTCTACATACTACTCAACGACTTTAATTTTATTAATGCACCTATTTATATGAAATATAAGGTTGGGCATAATTTAAATGTATTAGTTGGACCAAGTTTAAACTACTTTTTCGACTTTTTTAGTAATAAGTTTAAAGTTAGGGGAGATATTGCAACTTCATACCAGCTAAGTAAAAATATAGATGTACATATTAAATATACTTTAGGATTTCAAGAAATCACACCTAATGGCTTGTTTATTGGTCTTGGCTGTAAAATTTAAAAATTACAATGACTAAAATGCGATTCCTAAAGTAATACCCCAAACAATACCTGTCGTTGTTTGATTATTAACTGTAGCTAAGCCTAAACCTAAATATGGATTTAATGATATTAGGTCTTCAATTAAAAATTGATAACCAATTAAGCCATCAATTTCGAAACCAAATGCATTATCTTTTGAACCTGTAAATACATCCCTTTGTTTAGATTCTGCATGAATTGCTAAAACCCTAGGACCAATATGAAAGCCAGTTGGAGCTTCTTTAGATATGTAATATCGAGATTGAATGCTCAATCCAAAAATATTAATTCCAGATTCAGTGCCATATCCAACACCTATCTCCATAGCGTTTTTTTCCTTAATATTAAACTCGTAAGATAATTGATAAAAGTTATATTCCGAGATCCCTCCAATATCGGTTTTTATGATACCTTTTATATCCTGGGAAAAACTTTTAGATCCAAAAAGTACAATAGAGGTAATAAGTATAAGTTTTTTCATAAACTAAATATAAACAAAAAAAGAACCCATATATAATATGGATTCTTTCTTTCAAAATTATTTTTTTAGGAATGACTTACGAGTCATTAGCAAAAAAAGAATATTTATTTTAAATATGAATTACTTCATCATAAGCAGCAGCAACAGCTTCCATAACTGCTTCACTCATAGTTGGGTGAGGATGTACCGCTTTTAATACTTCATGTCCGGTAGTTTCAAGTTTTCTACCCAAAACCGCTTCAGCTATCATATCCGTAACACCAGCTCCAATCATGTGGCATCCTAACCACTCACCGTATTTGGCATCAAAAATTACTTTTACAAAACCTTCTTTATTACCTCCAGCACTTGCTTTACCAGAAGCAGAGAATGGAAATTTTCCAACCTTAATATCAAAGCCTTTTTCTTTAGCTGCTTTCTCGGTTAAACCTACACTTGCAATTTCAGGAGTACAATACGTACATCCGGGGATATTACCATAATCTATTGGTTCTACATGATGTCCGGCAATTTTCTCTACACATAAAATACCTTCAGCAGAAGCAACGTGTGCCAAAGCTTGCCCAGGAGTAACATCTCCAATGGCATAATATCCTGGGATATTGGTTTGGTAGAAATCATTTACTAGAATTTTGTCTCTATCAACAACAATCCCAACATCTTCCAATCCGATATTTTCTATGTTTGTTTTAATTCCAACAGCAGATAAAATGATATCAGCCTCTAAAACCTCTTCTCCTTTTTTCGTTTTTACAGTAGCTTTAACACCTTTTCCTGAAGTGTCAACAGAGGTTACCTCTGCAGAGGTTTTAATATTTATGCCATTTTTCTTGAAAGAACGCTCTAATTGTTTAGAAACTTCTTCATCTTCAACAGGTACAATGTTTGGCAAATACTCCACAATAGTTACTTCGGTACCCATAGAATTATAAAAATAGGCAAACTCTACACCAATAGCTCCAGAACCAACCACAATCATTTTTTTAGGTTGCTTCTCTAAAGTCATCGCTTGTCTGTAACCAATTACCTTTTTACCATCTTGCGGTAAACTTGGCAATTCTCTAGAGCGAGCACCAGTTGCTATGATAATATGGTCTGCAGTATATTCTGTGCCATCAACATCAACTTTTTTACCAGGTTTTATTTTTCCGTAGCCCTCAATAACGTCAATCTTGTTTTTCTTCATTAAAAATTGAACGCCTTTACTCATACCATCGGCAACACCTCTACTACGTTTTACAACGGCATCAAAGTCATGCTCAGCATCTTTAACTTTTAAACCATAATCTTCCGCATGTTTCAGATATTCAAATACTTGAGCAGATTTTAATAAGGCTTTAGTTGGAATACATCCCCAATTTAAACAAACGCCTCCAAGACTTTCCTTTTCAACAATAGCAGTTTTAAAACCTAATTGTGATGCTCTAATAGCTGTTACATAACCCCCAGGACCACTTCCAAGAACTATAATATCGTATTTACTCATGTGTTAAAATTTAAGCTGCAAATTTACAAAATGAAGTTTGAATAACGAATATAGAAGGGTACTAAATTTGTAACTTTTGCTACCTTTGTACAGCAATTTTTATAATTATGAATATACCCAGAACTAGTTTTCCTCGCGTTGTTATTATTGGCGGAGGTTTTGCAGGCGTTGCCTTAGCCAAAAAATTATCAAAACAAGAAGTTCAGGTAGTATTATTAGACAAACACAATTACCACACATTTCAACCACTATTGTACCAAGTATCTACAGGTGGTCTAGAACCAGATTCTATTGCATATCCCATTAGAAAAATATTAAAGGACTTTCCCAACTTTTTTTTCAGATTAGCCGCTGTTGAAGAAATTAACACTAAGGACAACAAGGTAAAAACCAATATTGGAGATTTAAAATTTGATTATTTAGTAGTAGCATCAGGTTCTAAAACCAATTTCTTTGGAAATTCTGAGATTGAAAAACACAGTATGGCGATGAAAACCATACCCCAATCTTTAAACTTACGCAGCCTAATTCTTGAAAATTTTGAGGATGCGCTTTTAACATCCGATTTAAATGAGCGCAATGCACTGATGAATTTTGTTATAGTAGGGGGAGGGCCAACAGGAGTAGAGCTTGCTGGTGCTTTGGCAGAAATTAAAAAAGGTATTTTACCAAAAGATTATCCAGATTTGGATACTCGATTAGCACAAATACATATTATCCAAGCGGGAGATTGTATCTTAAAGGGCATGAGTGCCAAGGCATCACAAAAAGCAGAAGATTTTTTAGAAAAACTAGGCGTTAATATTTGGAAAAATGTGCGAGTAACAGGGTATGATGGTAAGACAGTGAGTACGGATACAGATTTAACCTTCGAAACCGCTACAGTAGTTTGGGCTGCTGGTGTAAAAGGCGCCACAATTAAAGGGCTAGATGCAGAAGATTACGTTACCAGAGGGAACCGTATTACAGTAAACGAATACAATCAAGTACAAGGGTTCAACCACATTTTTGCCATTGGCGATATTGCTTGCATGACTTCCGATGAACATCCTTACGGCTTACCCATGATGGCACAACCAGCCATACAACAAGGCGAACAGTTGGGGGACAACCTACTTAAACTAATAGAAAACAAACCCTTAAAACCCTTTACGTATAAAGACAAAGGTGCAATGGCCACCATAGGTAGAAACAAGGCAGTAGTAGATTTAAAAAACTGGAAATTCCAAGGCGTTTTTGCGTGGTATGTTTGGATGTTTGTACACCTATTTTTCTTAATAGGCTTTAGAAACCGCATGGTAGTATTTGTAAACTGGGTATACAATTATGTGAGGTTTGATAGGGAGGCACGGTTAATTATTCGTCCCTTTAAAAGCATACATAAGGAGTAATTGTATTTGGGCGAGTTGCCAGAAAAATGGCAAACGGGCTTTCACTAGTCGCTCTCTGCGAGGAGCTCCAACATGCCGTTCAATCCCTCTCGCAGGAGATGCTTGCTAACTACAACCTAAAATTAAGGATATAGATACTTTGCGTAAACAAATTCTCTTGATTTAAAGATCATCAGTAAAATGTCTACGTCCCTTAGTTTTACTAAATTTATCAGAATTATACTTTGCAGAACTACCTTTTGGAATTGAAAGTGAATTCCAGTTTTTACCTTTAATTAATTTGCCTAGATACACTATTTGCCCAACATGGTAAGCATAATGTGCCAACTGTCTATTAATAGCTTCAGTAACCGTATGCCCTTGATTTCTTATGTAGATAAGTTGCTCTAAATCACTTTTTTTCAAAGGTTTAATAGCATCAAATAAGCAAGTCCAACCTTTATCCCAATTGGTAAGCAAATCTGCTTTACTTCTATAAGTATCAATAAATTCCTCATCCCTTTGCCTCCATGTTTTTTCGCCATCCTCAGTCAAAAAATTAGTCCATCTGCTCAACATATTACCAACCATATGCTTCACAATAACAGAAATAGAGTTAGAATCTTCAACAAACTCCTTTTGCAACTCCTCAAAAGTTAAACCTTTAAAAGTTTTATCACCCAAGGATTTGTAATACTCAAATTGCTTAATAATACTGGTTAAGTAGCTTTCCATAACTCTTTAAAATCTCAATATACAAATACTAAATTCCAAAACCTAAATATTGACTATTGGGATTTAAAAGTCAATTATTCTTTTGGAACAAATTTTAGTGACACGCCATTAATACAATGTCGCTTTCCTGTAGTATCTCTGGGGCCATCATTAAACACATGCCCTAAATGTCCCCCACAGGTGGCACAATGCTCTTCAGTTCTGGCATAACCCAAATTATAATCAGTAGAGTAGGCCACGTTACCTTTAATCTCCCTATCAAAACTTGGCCATCCAGTACCAGAATCAAATTTATGCATGCTTTTAAAAAGTGGTGTGTCACATCCCTTACATACATATATGCCTTCTTCGTAATTTTTATTTAAAGGGCTTGTAAACGAGCGTTCGGTACCAGCTTCTCTTAATACGTAATATTCTAAATCAGTAAGTTGTGCTTTCCATTCAGCATCCGTCTTTGTTACTTTGTATGTCTTTTCTGTTTTGGTAGGCTCTCCCTTCTTTTGTGCTAAAGTATTACAACTAAATGTCATCAAAAAAATCAAGAGCAAGAGTACATGTTTCATAATTCTAATTTTCTATAATCTGTCGGTGTCATTCCTTTAACATAACATTTCTTTTAAATTTTCACGGCGACTTACAAATGTATTGTGACCAATAAAAATAAAAAGTGTCTTATTAATATACATTGATTTTGTATTTTTAACTCTAAAATTTAACGGTATTATGAAACGACATAAAATTATACTAGGATTTGGAATGGTATTGCTTGTAATAGCATGTGCAACCAATCCATTTACGGGTAAAAAAACTATGGCTTTAGTGCCTAATTCCCAGTTATTTCCCACCTCTTTTGCGCAGTACAATCAATTTTTAAATGATAATAATGTGGTTACTGGTACTAAGGATTCTGAAATGATTAAGCGTGTTGGCCAGCGTATAGCCGTAGCTGCTGAGCGTTATTTAAATGCCAACGGACATGAGGGCTACTTAAAAGATTATAAATGGGAATATAATTTAGTGCAAGACGCAACTGTGAATGCTTGGTGTATGCCAGGAGGCAAAATAGTTTTTTACACTGGTATTTTGCCTATCGCCAAAAATGAAGCTGGAGTGGCAGCCATTATGGGGCATGAAGTAGCGCATGCATTGGCAAATCATGGTCAGCAACGTATGAGTGCTGGCATTTTACAACAATTAGGAGCTGTAGCAGGGAATGTAGCTATAAAAGACGACCAAACTAGGGCAATTTTTAATCAAGCCTATGGTATTGGTTCTCAAGTGGGAGTAATGCTGCCTTTTAGTAGAAGTCACGAAACAGAATCAGATCAAATAGGAATACATCTAATGGCTATTGCAGGTTATAATCCAGACGAAGCTGCGGAATTATGGAAGCGTATGAAAGCTAAAAGTGGAGGACAAGCACCACCAGAATTTATGAGTACACATCCATCTAACGATACACGTATCGCTAATCTTACTAAATGGGCACCGGTAGCAAAAGCTGAGGCGAAAAAATATGGTGTTACAACATTTAGATAATATTAATATATAGAACAAATTATTTGTTTATTTTAGAAGTCACGCAACACAAACGTGACTTTTTTTATGAGCGAACTTAAAAAAGGAAGTAAAAAGCTACTAAATGCCTGGGCATTTTACGATTGGGCAAACTCGGTTTACACCTTAACTATTGCTTCATCTATATTTCCATTATTTTATTCTAGTTTATTTGATTCAAAAGAAGAGCTAGTGACAGCTTTTGGCTTTGAAATGAAACAAACGGTTTTAATCTCTATTGTTACTGCCTTTACATTTTTGGTGGTTTCTTTCCTTTCTCCATTGCTATCTGGCATTGCTGATTATGTAGGAAATAAAAAGAACTTTATGAAATTCTTTTGCTATATGGGCGGTTTGGGATGTATTGGTTTGTACTTTTTTGATTTAGACTACATACATACTAGTATTTTGTTTTATTTCATGGGATTATTAGGTTATTGGGGGAGTTTGGTGTTTTACAACTCTTATTTGCCAGATATTGCTTACCCAGAACAACAAGACAGTATAAGTGCCAAAGGATTTGCCTGGGGTTATTTTGGTAGCGTAATATTGCTAATTATAAATTTGGCTATGGTAATGTCTCAAGATACAGGGGAAGCTAAAAGAGAGATGATGAGATATTCATTTATAACCGTTGGTTTATGGTGGATTTTATTCAGTCAATACAGTTTTTATCATCTACCTAAAGGGAGTTCTAAAGGACATAAAGTCACTAGAGATGTCATATTTAATGGTTTTAAAGAATTAAAGTCAGTTTGGGTTGAACTTAAAGGTAATTTGAGGTTAAAACGATATTTAAATGCCTTTTTTGTGTTTAGTATGGCAGTACAAACCATAATGCTAATGGCGGTATATTTTGGTGAGAAAGAAATTTTATGGGAAAACGATGAGCAAAAAACCTTTGGTTTAATTATAAGTATTTTGGTCATACAGCTCGTAGCCGTTTTGGGTGCATTTCTTACTTCTAAAATGTCTGAACGCTATGGAAACATTAAAGCTTTAATCATCATCAATTTTATATGGATGGGGCTATGTTTTTATGCCTATTTTATGAAAACCCCAATACAGTTTTATGTGGCAGCTACTATAGTTGGTTTTGTAATGGGTGGTGTGCAATCTTTGGGCAGATCCACATATTCAAAATTTTTGCCAGAAACAGAGGATACCACATCATACTTCAGCTTTTATGATGTAGCCGAAAAAATAGGAATAGTAATAGGAATGTCAATTTTCGCAGTTGTAGACCAAGTTTATACCATGCGTTCTGCTATTTTGTTTCTGTTTGTTTTCTTTTTAATTGGTATAGTTCTATTGTTTAGAGTAAATACAAAGGAGAAAATAAACACTTAGTCTAAAATCCTTTTTTTTATGAGAAAAATCATAGGTAAGTATTGTCTTATTATTACTTTTGATTAATCAAATTTTATTAGCAATGCAACTTACCAAACACGTTTTTCTTTTACTTTCCTTATGTGCAACTTTGGTTATTATCTCTTGTAACATAGAGCCTTTTGAAGGGGAGGTAAATGGGCAAACAAATAGTGACAAACCTGCTTCTTGTGAAGAAGCTATACTAAATACTGCTAGTGCAGCACAAGCTTTTGCCGAAGTATCTTCTTCAAGTGAAAATTATCAAAATTTATGTAACGTTTATAAAACTGCACTAGAAAACCAGATAGAACTATGTGGAGATGAAGGGGGTATAATACAAATTATAGTTAATAGTTTAAGCTGTGGAGAGCAATTAAGTGATTGTGATATTGCTAAATCTGAAGTAACTCAAGCTAAAGAAGCATTTGATAATGCTGATAATGAAAATTACGTTACCCTCTGCAATTCTTATAAAAGTGCCCTACAAGAACAAATCAATTTATGTGGAACTAATAATGATGAATTATCATCAATAATAAATAGTCTAGGAGATTGTGAAAATGATAACTCTACTGGCTCTAATACCTGCAATAATTTACAAATGTTTGACATTTTTGGGTTACCAATTACCTCTTGTAATTATAGTATTTATGAAAGCCTAACTATAGATAAGATTTACATGGATGTTGAAACCTATTTTACAGATGTTGACAGCGATGGGGTAAATGATCATTACAGTAAGATATTCTATATTACTGATGGAATAATCTCATTAGACAATGAAAACAAAATTGTCTCTATTAATGAGCAGACATACTTATTAGAATTAGAAATTAATTATAAAGGAACACAAAATTCTCAAAAGATAATACCTGGTTTATTTGAATTTATACCTTCCAATGGATCATATTTTGGCGGAGGTTATTTTGGAGATCAAGGTTGTAATGATGGTTTTCTTTTATGTGATAAAAGAAATATAATTTTTAATGGAGTAGTAAGCATTAGTATTGAAGAAGATGGTATCTATAACTTTTGTTTTGATTCTGTTATTGACTTATTTGATTCTCGCATTAGTAGTGAAGATTTACCTTGCTATAAATCTAATTATACAGGAGAAATTATTCCAATTAAAGTAGGAAACTAAAAAAAGAGAAGGTTGTATAAAAAGCCTACAATCTTGAAATTAGATGTAGGCTTAATATTTATAAAAAAGTTTGTTTAAGACTCTGTAGGCTTTTCGGCCTTTTTCCACTCTTTAATTCTTATAAAAATTCAGCCCCCCATAATTAGATTTTATAATTATTTTCGCTCCCGAACCTTTATTCCCACAATACCCTGAATATCTTTTTTGTGTAGATTCTACAGATTTATAGGTGAAATTAAAATCATTATCTCCACTAAGATTCGCATAAGATAAATCCAAATCAAAATCAAAATTTAAGTCTGGATGAAATCCAATTTTAGAGCCAGTATAATTAGTTTTTATGGTTAAAGCTTTCAAGCTACTCTGCAATTGTTCAATCTTAATAGAACCATAGCCGGCTTTTATAGTGGCTTTATCGTAAATACTGCCAAATTTCAAATTTACATAATCGCTATTACCATTTATAATATTTGCCTTTTCTATGTATAATGAGCCATAATCACTATTGTAATTTACTTGTTCAGCAATTTCTATTTTTGATTTGGTATAATCACTATTGATGTTAAGCATTTTGGTTTTTCCTACTGTAAAGCCACTGTAATCTGCATTTATACTACCAGATTTTATATACTCAAAATAACACCCACTGGAGTAATCAAAAGTTAAAATGTTATCATCAGCCATGAGTTCCTTTGTGGTTATTTTGCCATAATCACAGTTTATATTAGCTTGTCCTTCTAACTTTCCTAAGTTTATGTTGCCATAATTATTATTTAAAGCAACACTATTGGTAATTGGCATTTTAACAATATAATTTACAGAAATATTTACATTGTTTTTTTTATTATTTCCCCACCATGAGCCAGATTTTCCTTTACCAAACTTAGTTCTAGCAGATACATTACTACTACTGCCTTCAAACTCAACAGTTATATCATTTATACGCTCTTCAACTTTTTCTTGGTTGTTACCAGAAGTAGTAATTGTTATCTCAAAAACAATTCTATTTTCATTCCAAGTGATAATATCTAAATTACCATAACTGTTTTTAATACTTAAGTTGGCATTGGATGATACGGAATACTCTTTGTTAATTTTCTTTTCCTTACTGTATTTACCTTTATCGTTTGAATTACTCAGTGCAGAAACAAAGAGTGGTATCAGTAAAAAAGTAATAAGTGATTTAAATTGTACTGTTCGTTTCATATGATGTGATTTTTGATTGTTTTATATTATCTATTTCTTGAAGTGTATGTTTTAATATTTCAATTCTTGTTTGAAAGTTTGTAATCATCGCAAATATTACGCGTTTATCATCTCCACTTTCATTTAAATCTTTTTTTAGATTTTCGTAGGCCTTTTCAAGATTAGCTAATCGCTTTATTGCATCTTGAATTAATTTTTGTGTTTCAGGACTAGATGCGTTTTCAAGTTTGTAAAGCTCTTCTGAAATGGTAACAGTGAAAAAATTTTCTGTTTTTGCCATTTCTGGTGATACACTTGCTAGATCCCTTAATTCATTATCTTGAGAAGTAAGGCTAAGACCTAGTGTTATAATTAGTAGGATAGAGGCGGCCACGCCTAGTAATGGTTTCCATAAACGACGCCTTTGTCTATTTTCACTAGTAAGGTACAGCTCGCCTTTATCATTTAATTTTTCAAGAAACCGTTGCTTGTGATTAGCACTGGGTTCTTCAATATCAAAATCTTTTTTAGCTGTTTCAAAAAAGCTATCTAAGTAATCTTTTTTCATGTTTTAAGCTAATTAATTCTTAAGTGTTCTAATTTTTGACGCAAACTATTTTTTGCTCTTGAAATCATAGTTCTACAGTTTGCGTTACTTATGTTCATTATGTCGCTTACTTCATCATAATCAAATCCTTCTATTAGATTTAGTGTAAGCGCAACTCTATAATTATCTTTTAAACTACTTAATCCATCTAATACTTGCTTAACTTTTAAAGAGATCTCAGCATGATTTGTATTATCATTGATATTTTGATCTTCAACTTTAAATAAAGTGTCATTTAATGATGTTTCTTGTTTTTTTGATTGTTTCTTATAATGATGTATGCTGTTATTAACAACTATTCGTTTTAACCAAGAGCCAAATACAGTTTTGTCTTTTAGGGTATTAAGTTTTGTAAAAGCCATTAAAAACGAGTCTTGCATGATGTCTTCTGCTTCAAAACTATTTTTTACTATTCTTAAAGACGTGTTATACATTGCTTTATAGTACCTATTATATATTTCTAATTGTGCAGATTGATTGCCAGACATACACTGTTCAATTAAACTTTCAATATTTTGGTGGTTGGTCGTCAAAAAACGATTGGTTTACTATTAAGGAGAATTACTTTTTTAACTTGTTACAGTTTTAATCAAAAAAAAAGCCTACAATCTTGAAATTAGATGTAGGCTTAATATTTATAAAAAAGTTTATTTAAGACTCCGTGGGCTTTTCAGCCTTTTCGATATCTATTTTTAACTCATCGGTTTTCTTGTCTAAATCAATGATGATTTTATCACCTTCTTGAAGATTGGATGCAACGATTTCCTCAGCAAGTGCATCTTCAATATATTTTTGAATAGCTCTTTTTAGAGGCCTTGCACCATATTGCTTATCAAAACCTTTGTCGGCAATATAATCTTTTGCGGTATTGGTTAACTTTAAATTATAACCTAAACCTTTAATTCTAGATAATAATTTATCTAACTCAATATCGATGATTTGATTGATATCTTCTTTTTCAAGAGGATTGAATACCACAACATCATCAATTCTATTTAAGAATTCTGGTGCGAACGACTTTTTAAGTGCGTTTTCAATAACTTTTTGGGCATTAGCATCTTCTTGGGCTTTTTGGGCAGAAGTACCAAAACCTATACCTGAACCAAAATCTTGGAGTTTTCTGGCTCCAATATTAGAGGTCATGATGATAATAGTATTTCTAAAATCTATTTTTCGGCCTAAGCTATCAGTTAAATGCCCATCGTCAAGCACTTGTAATAGCATATTAAATACATCTGGATGTGCCTTTTCAATTTCATCTAGTAGGATAACAGAGTAGGGCTTACGTCTTACTTTTTCGGTTAATTGCCCACCTTCCTCGTAACCAACGTATCCAGGAGGTGCTCCAACTAAACGGGAAATTGCAAACTTTTCCATGTACTCACTCATGTCTATTCTAATTAAAGAATCTTCACTATCAAACAGTTCACGAGATAATACTTTGGCTAATTGGGTTTTACCAACACCAGTTTGTCCTAAGAAAATAAAAGAACCTATAGGCTTGTTAGGATCTTTTAATCCTGCGCGATTACGTTGAATGGCTTTAACCACTTTCGCTACCGCCTGATCTTGCCCAATTACTTTACCTTTAATAAGGTTTGGTAATTCTGCCAACTTATTAATCTCAGTTTGTGCAATTCTATTCACTGGAATTCCAGTCATCATCGATACTACATCTGCTACATTTTCCTCTGTAACGATCTCACGATGCTGCTTGGTTTCCTCTTCCCATTTTTCTTGTGCAATTGCTAGATCTTTTTCAAGACGTTTTTCATCATCCCTCAATTTAGCGGCTTCCTCATATTTCTGCTTTTTCACTACAGAATTTTTGGTTTCCCTAACTTGTTCTAGTTGTTTTTCTAGTTCTAGAATTTGTTGAGGAACATCTATATTAGTAATGTGTACACGAGAGCCTGCTTCATCTAAAGCATCAATGGCCTTGTCTGGAAGAAATCTATCCGTCATGTATCTATTTGTTAGCTTTACACAAGCTTCTACAGCTTCTGGTGTAAAATCTACATTGTGATGCTCTTCATATTTTCCTTTAATATTATTAAGGATTTCAATAGTCTCTTCAACAGTAGTTGGTTGTACAATTACCTTTTGGAAGCGACGCTCTAAAGCACCGTCTTTCTCTATATATTGCCTGTATTCATCAAGTGTAGTAGCACCTATACATTGAATTTCGCCGCGCGCCAATGCTGGTTTAAACATATTGGAAGCATCCAAGCTTCCGGTAGCACCTCCAGCACCAACTATGGTATGAATTTCGTCAATAAAAAGAATAACATCATCATTCTTTTCAAGCTCGTTCATTACGGCTTTCATACGCTCTTCAAATTGTCCGCGATATTTTGTGCCTGCTACTAAACTCGCTAAATCTAGAGTAACCACTCTTTTGTTAAATAATATTCTTGACACTTTTCGTTTTACAATTCTTAAAGCTAGACCTTCGGCAATGGCAGATTTACCAACACCTGGTTCCCCTATTAAAAGTGGGTTATTTTTCTTTCTTCTACTCAAAATCTGTGAAACACGCTGTATTTCAGCTTCTCTCCCCACAACAGGGTCTAACTTACCTTCTTCAGCTAACGCCGTTAAATCACGTCCAAAATTATCCAGAACAGGGGTTTTAGACTTTTTGTTGGACTTCCCTGATGGAGAATTAAAAATATTGTCTTTTTGAGATTCATCTCCTAAATTGGCATCATCGTCTTGAAAGGATTCTGCTTTAGGTTCTATATAATCGTCATTTTCGTTTGTAATCATTTGCTTAAATTGTTCTTTAACATTATCGTAGTCTACTTTCAACTTGTTTAGTAGTTTGGTTGTGGGGTCATTTTCATTTCTTAAAATACACAACAATAAATGTGCTGTATTTATAGAGGTACTTTGAAACAATTTCGCTTCTAAAAAAGTCGTCTTCAAGGCACGCTCTGCCTGACGCGTTAGGTGCAGATTTTTCTTTTGATTTGAAGCAATACTGATATTTGGATTAGCGGGACTTAAAATTTCCACTTTTCGTCTTAAGTGATTTAAGTCTACATCTAATGCATTTAATATATCTATTGCTTTTCCATTACCGTCTCTAAGTAGGCCCAACATTAAATGTTCGGTGCCAATAAAATCATGTCCTAAACGTAACGCTTCTTCTTTACTGTAAGCGATCACATCCTTTACTCTAGGGGAAAAATTATCATCCATAACTAAGTTCCTTTCTGCATTAAAAATACTAAAACATTTTAACTAAGGACAAAAACCGTACCTTAAAATGTATTAGTCGTGCTAATTGACGAAAAATTAATCAAAAAATCAAAGCTCATCTACTTATAGTTATTAACGAAAAACGGTAGTGAAATTGTTAATAAAAAGTCCTAAAAGGGAAACAAAAATCACGCATTTACACTAATGAAATTAGTATATTAGCATGTTTTGAAAAAATCGTAAAAACTAAATTAAATATATATGGCAGAAGGAGAAAAACTGATACCTATTAACATTGAAGATGAGATGAAATCTGCGTACATTGATTACTCAATGTCGGTCATTGTGTCACGTGCGCTACCAGATGTAAGAGATGGTTTAAAGCCTGTTCATAGACGTGTACTTTACGGTATGCACGAATTGGGTGTTAGAGCAAGTTCAGCACATAAAAAATCAGCAAGAATTGTTGGAGAGGTTTTAGGTAAATATCACCCACATGGTGATACTTCGGTTTATGATACCATGGTGCGTATGGCACAAGAATGGAGTTTACGTTACATGTTAATTGATGGCCAAGGGAATTTTGGTTCTGTAGACGGTGATAGTCCTGCGGCAATGCGTTATACTGAAGCTAGGATGCAAAAGATTTCTGAGGAAATGCTTGCCGATATAGATAAAGAAACTGTTGACCACAAATTAAATTTTGATGATACGTTACAAGAGCCAACAGTTTTACCTACCAGAATACCAGGTTTATTGGTAAATGGAGCTTCAGGAATTGCAGTGGGTATGGCTACTAACATGCCACCTCACAACCTGACAGAAGTTGTAAATGGCACTATCGCTTACATTGATAATAATGACATTGAGATTGATGAACTTATGTCATTCATAAAAGCACCAGATTTCCCAACAGGAGGTACTATATATGGATACGATGGCGTAAGAGATGCATTTCAAACAGGACGCGGTAGAATTGTGTTGCGTGGTAAGGCGAATATTGAGGAGGTTAATGGACGTGAGTGTATTATCGTAGATGAAATTCCTTATCAAGTGAATAAGGCAGATATGATTAAGAAGACTGCCGATTTAGTTAACGAGAAAAAGCTAGAAGGAATTTCTACAATTCGTGATGAATCTGATAGAAAAGGTATGCGTATTGTGTACGTTTTAAAGCGCGATGCAATTCCAAATATTGTATTAAACAAATTATACAAGTATACAGCGCTACAGTCCTCATTTAGTGTAAATAACATTGCTTTAGTTAATGGAAGACCGCAACTTTTAAATCTAAAAGATTTAATTCATTATTTTGTTGAACACAGGCACGAAGTTGTTGTTAGGAGAACACAATATGAATTACGAAAAGCAGAAGAGAGAGCGCATATTTTAGAAGGTTTAATTATAGCCTCTGATAATATTGATGAGGTTATTCAAATTATAAGAGCATCTTCTAATGCAGATGAAGCACGTGAAAACTTAATAAAACGTTTCGAACTTACAGAAATACAGGCCCGTGCAATTGTTGAAATGCGTTTACGCCAATTAACAGGTCTGGAGCAAGACAAATTGCGTTCAGAGTATGATGAGATTATTAAAACCATTGCCGATTTAAAAGATATTCTAGATAAAAAAGATCGTAGAATGAATATCATTAAGGAAGAATTGGAAGTTATTCGAGACAAATATGGTGATGAAAGACGTTCTGTAATAGAGTATGCTGGAGGAGATTTAAGCATTGAAGATATGATTCCGAATGAGAAAGTGGTTATCACTATATCTCATGCAGGTTATATTAAACGTACCTCACTAACCGAGTACAAAACTCAAAATAGAGGAGGAGTTGGACAAAAAGCATCTACTACCAGAAATGAAGACTTCCTGGAACACTTGTTTGTTGGAACTAATCATCAGTACATGCTATTCTTTACACAAAAAGGAAAATGTTTTTGGATGCGTGTTTATGAAATTCCTGAAGGCGCAAAAACCTCAAAGGGTAGAGCTATTCAAAATCTAATTAACATTGAGCAAGATGATAAAGTAATGGCATTTATTTGTACTCAAGATTTAAAGGATGAGGACTATATAAACAGCCAATATGTCATTATGGCTACCAAAAAAGGACAAGTAAAGAAAACATCGTTAGAACAATATTCTCGACCAAGAACAAATGGTATCAATGCGATAACAATTAAGGATGGTGATGAGTTATTAGAAGCCAAGTTAACTACTGGTGAGAGTCAAGTGATGTTAGCACTTAAGTCAGGAAAAGCTATTCGTTTTGAAGAAGCAAAGACCAGACCCATGGGTAGAAATGCCTCAGGTGTAAGAGGTATAACATTAGCTCATGATAAGGATGAAGTCATAGGAATGATAGCCGTTGATGACATGGAAAGTAACATATTAGTAGTTTCTGAAAATGGTTACGGAAAACGTTCTAGTTTAGATGATTATCGTATTACCAATAGAGGCGGTAAAGGTGTAAAAACCATTTCTATTACAGACAAGACAGGAAACCTGGTATCTATCAAAAACGTAACTGATAGTGATGATTTAATGATTATTAATAAATCTGGTATTGCCATTAGAATGGCTGTTGAGGATTTACGCGTTATGGGACGTGCTACTCAGGGGGTTAAATTAATAAACTTAAAAGGTCAAGATTCTATCGCAGCTGTTGCTAAAGTTAGACATGACGAAGATGATGTAGATGATGTTGAAACTACCGAAAACACTGATGTATCAAATGATGGCACAACTGTTGATAATAATGATACAGATAACAACAATAATGAATAACACAAATTAAATTAAAATGAAAAAACAACTAATTATAGCATTAGCAATTTCTATAAGTGCATTTTCTTTTGCTCAGAAAAAAGAGTTGAAAGCTGTTGAGAAAGCCGTTAAAGCCAATAATTTTGCGGAAGCTAAGGAGGCTTTAAAGATTGTAGAACCTATGTTAAGTTCTTTAGATGATAAATTATTAGCTAAATATAACTACTTGAAGGGGTTAGCTTTATATGCTAATGGTGCAGGGTCTAACGAAGAGATTGATACAGCATTAGGTTTCTTAAATAAAGCTAAAGGAGCTTATAAAGAAGAAGTAACTAAAATAAATAATGACGTAGTTAATAAGTTCTTAGAAAAAGGAAATAAAGCTTATGAAGAAAAGAAGTTTGATGTTGCTTCAGTATATTTTGAAAAACTGTACAACTTAAGAAAGCAAGATACAATATATCTGTATTATGCAGCTGCCACAGCAGTAAACGTGCCAGATTATGATAGAGCATTAGGCATTTATCAAGAGTTGAAAGATTTAAAATACACTGGTATTGAAACTCAGTATTTTGCTGTAAATGTTGAAACAGGACAGAAAGATCGTTTTGAGGATAAAACACAGAGAGACTTCCAAGTTAAGGCAAAGTTGTACAAAGACCCTACTGATGAAGTAACTTCATCAAAACGAGGTGAGATTGTGAAAAATGTTGCATTGATTTACATATCAAAAGGAGATAATGAAAAAGCTATACAGGCCATTAAAGATGCCAAGGCTGAGGCTCCTGATGACATTAATTTAATTATTTCGGAAGCTAACATTTATTATAAAATGGGTAACACTGAAAAGTTTAAAGAGTTAATGGAAACAGCCACAAAATTAGATCCAGAAAATGCTGAATTACAATATAATTTGGGTGTAATATCTGCTGATGCGAATCAACCAGAAGAAGCTTTACAATATTATAAAAAAGCCATAGAGTTAGATCCAAACTACTTGAATGCTTACATAAATAGTTCTGCAGTTATATTAAATCAAGGTAAAGCTATAGTAGAAGAAATGAATGGACTCGGAACTTCTGCTGCCGACAACAGACGCTATGATGAGTTACGAGATAAGAATCATGACATATATAGACAAGCAATCCCATTCTTAATAAAAGCATTAGAACTAAAACCTAATAGTTTGGACGCAGCGAAAACTTTAATGAACCTTTATAGTGTTCTTGGTAAGACAGATGAGTTCAAAGCTATGAAGGCTAAAGTGGAAGAAATAGAAAGCGGTCAATAAAAATTTCCTCTTTATTCTAAACAAAAAACCAGAGCATTTTGCTCTGGTTTTTTGTTAATTTAAGTATCCTTTTTGAAAAACAATATTTTGTAATACTTTTTATTATCACTTTCTATAAGCCATACTCCTTCTTTTGCATCAATTCCTCTCACATTGATAACACCTCTAGGAGTAAGTGATCTCAAATATTTTTTAACTTCATTATTTTCCTTTATTATCATAGGAATAGCTGCGTTGAAACGCATTTTTCTAAAAGATCTTTCTGTGTAAGAACCTTTAAGAAATTTTTTATAGTCGTTAGGAGTATAGCCAAGAACTGGTATTTTGAAATTTAAACTTGTTTTACTTTTATTTCTTTGCCTTTCCAACTTCGCGCCAGTTTTGGAATTTAAATAAATTCTATGTGAAAATAGATTTGACTTGTTAATATAAGTATGTCCAGCTATATTTTGATAAGAAGGGGTCTTGAAAATTCGCAAAGTAATACTATCATTTTCTACAGCCATTCTTGTATTTATTTCTTTACCGAAAATCTTCTCGTTAAGCCCACTCTTATCGTTAACGCTATGTTGAGTTTTAAATATTAAATCTCCACTAATAGAAAATTTATGAATATAATAACCAGAAACTTTATTGGAAGCACCAAATTTCCTTGCCTTTAGTCCATAAAGCCCATAGACGTATACCTCTTTATTCTCTTCATCTACATAAATATTGTTAATTATGTTATGAGTATCATAAGTAATATATCCTCCACCTGTATCTCAATAGGCAAAAAAACCATTTTCTAAATTAATATTATACTTTGTTTTATCTATAAGCTCGCCATTCAAGTTGTAAACTCTTCTGTATATATTGGATACATTGTAATCATTATTTATAGACTTGGTAATAACTTGTATTTTATTATCATTTACAATATCCGTCTTGAAAAAGATATTAGATTCATTAGGTTTAAGTAAATCCTTACCTAAAACCTCTGAAGGATCCGGCTTATCTTTAATTAAAATATCAGTAACTTCATCCGTAAAAATATTCCTTTTTAGTAAATGTAATTCATCCTTTTCTAGATTTATATTCCTACTTCCTTTTTGATTAACGAAGCCAATTAAATAATCATCATTGTATTTGAAGAATGATGTGAAATAAGTTTTCTTTAAATTGCTATATTTTCTAAACTCAGTGACGCCCTTATTAGATGCATATAAATATTTTTTTCCACCAGTTAAAGCATTATATTTTGATGCCCTAAGAGTATTTCCTGATTGCGACCAAAATGGATCCATCAAGGGTTCTCCATCATAAAATATACTTTCCTTGCCATCAGAGTTAAACTTTACTATTTTTTCTATTTTCGTATTGTAAGATATAGCTATTGTAGAACCATAGCTAACAGCAATTTCATTATCTTCAGGAAGGTAGTTGCAAAACAAAGGAATTTTATTTTTTTCAAATTTACCCTCTTTGATTATTATTTGAGACGTTGTAGTTAAAGGTATTATTAGTAAAATAAAAAGTATTTTTTTCATTTTAGTTCTATTTGTTAATAACAACAAATTAAAGAAATTAATTCCTATGATTTTTTAAAAAATATTTAAAAAATATCAAAGTTTAAGAATAGGTACTTTTTCATTGTACTAGACTAAAGATTTTCAAAGGTTTTTAATGTCTTTACAATAATTGAAACACAATCCAGTAACTGTTCTCTTGTAATAACCAAAGGAGGAGCAAAACGAATAATGTTACCATGGGTAGGTTTTGCCAATAAACCATTATCCCTTAAAGCCAAACAAATATCCCAAGCCATATTGTTTTTTTCTTCATCATTAATTACAATAGCATTTAACAACCCCTTTCCTCTTACCAATTTAACTACATTACTGTTTTGTATGTAAGCCTCTAATTCGCTTCTAAACAATTTACCTAAAACATCTGCTCTTTCAGCTAAATTTTCCTGTTCAACCACTTCTAAAGCGGCAATAGCTACCGCAGCTGCTACTGGATTACCTCCAAAAGTACTGCCATGATTGCCAGGCTTAATAACATTCATAATATTATCATTAGCCAAAACTGCGCTTACAGGGTATGCACCGCCACTAAGTGCTTTTCCTAGTATTAAAACATCTGGCTTTACATCTGGAGTACCCGAACAGTTTTTAGTTTCACAGGTGCAATTTCCACACGTAGCCAATAACCTTCCCGTACGAGCAATTCCTGTTTGTACTTCATCAGCAATAAACAGCACGTTATATTTTTCACAAAGCGCCTTTGCTGCAATTAAATAACCATCACTTGGCACATATACTCCAGCTTCCCCCTGTATAGGTTCCACCAAAAAACCTGCGATATTTGCATTGGTTTTTAATGTATTTTCTAACTCTAGTAGGTTATCATATTCAATTTTAATAAAACCTTTTGTATACGGGCCAAAGTTTTCTCGAGCTACCGGGTCGTTTGAAAATGATATGATAGTGGTAGTCCTTCCATGGAAATTATTTTTACAAACTACAATTTCGGCTTCATTTTCATTAATACCTTTTACCTCATAAGCCCATTTTCTGGCAATTTTTAAAGCTGTTTCTACAGCCTCAGCACCAGTATTCATTGGTAAAAGTTTGTCAAACCCAAAAAGTTCAGTAGCATACTTCTCGTATTTCCCTAACATGTCATTGTAAAATGCTCTTGAGGTAAGCGTTAATGTCTGGGCTTGCTCTAGCATAACGTTAACAATTTTAGGGTGACAATGCCCTTGGTTTACTGCTGAATATGCAGATAGGAAATCATAATACTTTCTTCCTTCAACATCCCATACATACACACCTTTCCCTTTAGTTAATACCACAGGAAGTGGGTGATAGTTGTGAGCGCCATACTTATTTTCTAATGCAATTGCTTCTTTTGATGTTAATTGTCCTAAAACAGCCATTTTAAAAAATTTAAAAATACTTAATTCGTAAATGTATAACCTGTAGTGATTAAACATCTATAATTAATCTCGCATAACGAGTAAAATAACCATTCCTTCTGTACCTTTATTCTTCCGAGAATTCGAAAAAGCAGCGTGGGAGAGAAATCATCCCTGGATAGGAATGCAATTTAACAAATAATAACTTTTTTTAGAAATTATTCCGACAATCTACTTGAAAGCGATGAAATTTGAAGTTCTAAACGTTTCAGTTCCCTTAATAAAGCATTTTTATCCATCTGCATCCAAGCAAATATTTTTAGCATACTAACACCTATAAGGAATATAAGACTTCCAGTGGCCCATTTAATAAGTTCTGAAGTACTATCTACATTTAAAAACTGTACAATACAGTAAATAAATAATCCAAAAAACACCAGAGTCATAAAGTTCATCATGTACATAATCCATTTATTTTTTCCTCTGAATAAACCCCAAATCATCTGAAGTACATTTTGTTCTTCTAATTCATCATAGAATTTACTTTCCTCTTCGTTTAAAGTTTCCTTTATAAGCTTATCGATATCTTCCATATTAGTTTTCATAAGTATAATGTTTTAAAAGTTTTTTTAATTTTTCTCTAGAGTGAAACAATCTAGATTTAGCAGTACCAACAGATATGTTCAATATTTTACTTACTTCTTTAAGAGAACAATCCTCAGTATAAAACAACCTGAGCACTTCTTGCTGATGCATTGGTAATTTTTTAATTGCATCAAGTAATTTGAATTTAATCAGGGTATTATCGTTTTTATCGTCTATCACAACTACATTTTCTTGTTCTTTCTCTAATTGATTTAAATGATGACGAATTCTTGATGTTTTATTTAGCCAATCCATTGAATTATTACATACGATACGTAATGCCCAGCTCCCAAAGCGCTCTGGTTTTTCTAACTGGTAAATTTTATCAATAATTACCGTCCAACTTTCTTGTGCAATATCTTTAGCAACATCAGCATCTTTAACTATCCAATATGCTTTTTCACAAAATGGTTTGTGCCATCGTCTAACCAACTCCGCTATCTCTTGCTTGTATCCAGATTGGACTTTCAAAACGATATCCTTGTCCGTTTTCATCTAAATAGTTTAAAAATAAAACGCCATAAACGCACCCACAAACTCCATTTTGTAAATACTTTGGTTTCAAAAAAATTGTTTTCAATCCTATCAAAAGCATTTTCTATTAAAGCATCATGTAGCCAACGTATAACTATTGACCATTTAAGTGTAGCAAAACCCTCTGTACTCATAACTATCTTATGACTTACGCAGGTAGAATTTTCATTTACACTCTTAATTTCAAATTTGTGAAAACCATTAAATCCTTTAGGTTCTAAAAACGTGAATGTGATGTGGCTATCTGGGGAAAATTCAGTTACCTTATACCGAATAATACCATGACCTCCGCTTGATCCTACTTTAAGCCCATCTTTAAATCGCATTGCGGGCCAATAATTTTTAGGCCATACTTTATCATCCTTTTGAGATAATGTTAGTATTAAAGCTGTTATTCTAGCTTTAGGTTGGTCAATGATACGCTTATGGGTATTTTTCACTTTCATTTCTTATATAAAGACGGTAAAAAACTAAAAAGGTTCATTTTATTTTTTGTAAAAGTGAAAATCTCTTAAAGTTAATAGAAATAAATAAACATTTATTTCGTGCTATTGTTATTTTTGCAGCATGCCAAGAAGAAGAAATTCCAAAAGAAAAATTTTTGAACATCTAGAGGTTATTGATGCGGGAGCCAAAGGAAAAACCATAGCTAAAGCACCCGATGGTAAGGTTGTTTTTTTACCAAATGCCGTTCCCGGAGATGTAGTTAACGTACAAACGTTTAAAAAACGTAAAGCCTATTACGAAGGGAAGGCCATACACTTTCATAAGTTATCTGATAAACGCGTAACACCAGAGTGCAACTATTTTGGGACTTGTGGTGGTTGCAAGTGGCAAGATATGGGCTACGAACATCAATTGTACTACAAACAAAAAGAGGTAGTTAATAATTTAACTAGAATTGGGCATGTAGATTTGCCAGAAGTCACACCAATATTAGGCTCAAAAAAACAATATTTTTATCGTAATAAAATGGAATTTTCATTTAGCGATAGCCGTTGGTTAACAGAGGAGGAAATTCAATCTGACAAAGATTTAGGAGATAGAAATGCATTAGGCTTTCACATTCCAGGAATGTGGGATAAGATTTTGGATATTGATAAGTGCCATTTACAAAGAGACCCTTCTAATGCAATAAGAAATTCAGTAAAACAATTTGCGATTGAAAATGATTTAGAATTTTTCAATACCAGAAACCAAACAGGTTTCTTGCGTACTATGATGATTCGTACATCAAGTATGGGAGATATTATGGTGCTGGTTCAATTCTATAAAGAAGATAAAGAAAAACGAGAATTACTTTTAAATTTTATTTCAGAAGAGTTTCCTGAAATTACCTCGTTGTTATATGTAATCAATGGAAAAGGTAATGATACTATATACGATCAAGACGTAGTTTGTTACGCAGGGCAAGACCATATTTTTGAAGAGATGGAGGGGCTAAAATTTAAGATAAACGCAAAGTCTTTTTATCAAACAAATTCAGAACAGGCTTATGAATTATATAAAATAACACGAGACTTTGCAGGATTAAATGGCGATGAATTGGTATATGATTTATACACAGGTACAGGCACCATAGCCCAATTTGTATCAAAAAAAGCCAAAAAGGTCATTGGTGTGGAGTCTGTTCCTGACGCCATTGCAGCTGCTAAAGAAAATGCACAATTAAATAACATTAGCAACGTTGAATTCTATGTTGGAGATATGAAGCAGGTGTTTAATGACGCTTTTATAAAAACCCATGGGCATCCAGATGTTATTATTACCGATCCACCTCGTGATGGTATGCACAAGGATGTTGTTGCGCAATTGCTTAATATAGCAGCTAATAAAATTGTTTATGTGAGTTGTAATAGCGCAACACAAGCACGAGATTTGGAGTTATTGAACCATATGTATAAAATAACCAAAGTACAACCCGTAGATATGTTTCCACAAACATTTCATGTAGAAAATGTAGTACTTTTAGAGAAAAGATAATTATTGTAATGAAAAAAGTAAGTGTATTAGCTTTTATACTTCTGTTGGTATGTAACTATAGCTGTGAACGTGATGATTTGTGTCCTGCCGCTACACAAACAACCGCTAGATTATTCATAGAAGCCTTTGATGTATCCATACCAGATGACAGTAAGAATATTTTTGGCTTAAGGATAGAAGGCATTAATGAAAACGGAGAAAGTAATGGGGTTTTAGAGAATTATCAAGGTGTTTCCTCTAGTGAGCTAATATTACCTTTGAGAACAGATGCAGATATGACCCAATATAGATTATATCAAGATTCTACTATAAACGATAACGGTACTCCAGATGATACTACTGACGATTTTATAGAAGGAAATGCCGATGTTATTACTATAACCTATATTCGTGAAGACGTGTTTGTCTCCAGAGCCTGTGGTTTTAAAACTGTGTTTAACAATGTTCAAATAGAAGTTGATACAGATGATACCGATCAATGGATACAGTCAATTAGAGCCGTAAATGATAACCAAATTGTAGAAAATGAAGCAGAAGCACATTTTATATTATTGCATTAGTGTAGTATTGATGGTTTTGGTTTGTTCTAAAGCACAGGCCCAAGACGAAAGCACTCCAAAAACCCAAAGCGATTCTACAGTTGTAAAATTAAAATATGGTTTACGTGTTGGTGTAGATACAGGAAAACTAATACGATCCTTTTTGGATGAAGAATATACTGGCATTGAATTAGTTGCAGATTATCGCCTTACCAAAAAGCTTTACATAGCAGGAGAATTGGGGAATGAAGAACGCATTGTAATTACTGATTTTTTAAACACTACAACAAAAGGAAGTTACGTTAAGGCAGGTATAGATTACAATACATACCAAAATTGGTTGGATATGGACAATATGGTATACTTTGGATCCCGTATTGCATTTAGTACATTTAAGCATACTATAAATAAATATCAAATATATAGTACAGATCAGTACTGGGAGCCACAAAATATTGTAGAAGACGCCATTGAAAAAGATGGACTAACTGCCATTTGGACCGAACTTATCCTGGGTATAAAAGCTGAACTGTTTACTAATCTCTATTTTGGCTTAAATGCGCAACTTAAAGTATTGCTCACAGAGACAAAACCCGATAACTTCCAAAACATCTATATCCCTGGATTTAATAAAACCTACGACAGTACGCGAATAGGTGTGGGTTATGGGTATACATTAGCCTACAGGATTCCACTTTACAAAAAAACCAAGGTTATTGCTCCAGTGAATTAAATATTACTTTACCATAAAGTTAAGGTTTGGTAATTTTACATTTTTACGTAGAAGTACTTATACCTTTTTTGATAGAAAAGTTTTACATTGGCATATATGTAATTTAAAAGCATCTTATTATGGCCAGTTTAAAATTTACCCTATGGAATGCCGAATGGTTTAACGAATTATTTACAGGGTCTCCACCTGTATTTAGAGCAGATACAGATAAAGGATATATGACTAAACAACTTATTGGAGATCGCATTAGGGATTTAAGAGGGGTTATTAATGATGTAGACTCAGATGTTTGGGTTATTGTTGAAGGCCCTAATCAAAGTTCTGAATTACAACTATTTTTTGATAGGCCAGATGTTATAGGCGATTGGGAATGTGTCGTGCAGCCTGCAGGAGCCCAAAGTGTAAGTCTTGCAGTGCGAACTGATACAGGAAAGTTTAGTGCTACACCCATAGACTGGTTTAGTATTGATGGTTCTCCTGAGGCTAATACATTAAAATCAGCAACGAATGAGTTTAGGATGGATACCGACAATGATGGCTTGGACGAGGTACATAAATTTGAAAGACGACCTTTATATGCATCAATTAATTTAGCCGATGGAAAATCGTTCAGGGTACTAGGGTTACACCTTAAGAGTAAAGGTGTTTTTCAATCGTTAGAATGGAGTAAATGGTGGTCTAAATCTGATGGTAATAGAAAAAAGATTGTGGCACAATGTCATCAAATAAGAACCCATTTTTTAAATGACTATCTTACAAATAGTGCTACAAAAGATATCCCACTTATTGTTTGTGGAGATATTAATGATGGCCCAGGCTTTGATACCAGTGAAATGAAAATTATGGCAAGTGGTGTGGAACGCTTAATGGGGTCTATATGGCATCCAGAATTGTGTTTGGGCAATGCTATGTTTGACACGCTGAGCGACCGCCATAAAAAGGAATTAAATTTTACCTCATTGTATACCGCAAGCTTTAAAGATCCTATTTTTAACAATAGCTACAGAAGATCGTGGATCGATCATATCTTATATTCAAGAGCTCCACAAAACTGGGTGTCGAATGCAGAAATTTTAATTAATATGAGCAGTGGTAATCCTATTTATAAAGATTTCCCAAAGTCCTCTGATCATTTTCCTGTGACGTGTACAGTATCTACAGATAATTTTGTTTAGTTGGATTTAGTTTAAACATCTCTTAAACCAATAATTTTAGGAGTATTTTTATTTTCTACGTTCGTTGTTTACAGGGCTTCTACAAATTAAACAATCTGCCAGATAGGTTATGGAGATTTCGTATATACCATCGGTTCTACCAATGTTTGACGTATTAAAATCATACGAAAAACCAAATCTAAAACGTTCTAATTCTACACCAACCAAAGCATTTAAGGAAGTTAGCAAATGGCTATTACCACTATTTTTTGCGGGATTGGTAACAGCCATAGCTCCCACAAAAAGTTTATTAAACTTTAAAGTAGCAGATAAATCCAAACGATTAAAACGTCCTTGTTGCATATAGTTTGCAGACAATATCATATCATTATAGTCGTAATAAGGAAACCTATAACTAGCATGTACAGTATAAAAAATATCCAACGGTACATTGCCTTCATCAAAAAAAGAAATATTTGGTTGGTTTAAATGCTTAATCGCAGCACCAAGCCATAAATCCGTATCATTACGTCTGTTTTTCTTATCAAATACAAATCCTGCAGTAAAATCTATAAAACCTATATTGTTATTGGCATTCATAGCAAAAGGGTCTGAACTGACTGGATTTACCATACCGGAATTAATATTTATTTGGTCGGATAATACTAAGTTTCTAAAATTAAAGGACTTCATACCATAGCCTACTTCTACTGCTGGCCTAAAATACCAATCGTTATTCAACCCTATGATGTAAGCAAAATTTCCATTAAACTGAAAATGATTATAGCTTGTACTATTTTCACGTTGGTTTAAAAAACTAAAACCTATACCAATACCATCTTTTGCATTTTCTAACCATGTATTAAAAAATGCATAATCTGTATCTACTTGTAAATCTAAATAAGGCCATTGTGTACGATGGATTACCCCAAAATAAGTAGCCTGTTCAAATCCAGAGAACGCCGGATTTAAACTTTCTGGCATCATCATATACTGTGAAAAAACTGGATCTTGTCCATTTGCTTTGAAACAAAAGCAAACTCCTATAATTGCTATATATAATCTTACTTTCATTTCTTTATTTAATTAAAACCACTACACCTTTACTTTCTATTTTTTTACCATAGAATGTTTCTCCAGAAAACGTATAATAATAGTTACCGTTCTCGGCAGGATCACCTTTTATTTTACCATCCCAGCCTTCAATATTCTCATCGTCTTCTTCAGAATACACCATGCTTCCCCAAGTATTATAAATTTCTAATTTTAAACTAGATAATGCTATTTGTGCTGGCAAGAAGTAATCGTTTAAGTCATCATTGTTTGGAGTGAACGCATTAGGCATAATTAAGCTGTAGCCTTTTTGTATTTCAAGAGTAATGGTTTTGGTATAAACACAATCAAAGGGATACACTACGGTTTGGGTTATCTCATAAGTCCCAACAGACTTGTAGGTGTGTACAGGGTTTTCTTCATTTGAAAAAGTGCCATCTCCAAAATCCCAAGAAACACTAACAAAACTTCCTATTGCTGTATTTGTAAATTGAATGGGGTCTTCAATAGAATAGAAACCAAAGGTATCAAATGCCTCAGCTGAAACTGTAAAATCGGCGTCTCCCAAAACAGGAATATCTACATTATAAGAAAATGTATTACTACAGCCCAACGCATCAGTGATATCAACAGCTACTAATCCATTGGTATCCGTTTGCATTATTTCGTTATTTGCACCTGTTATTGTACCACTAGACCAACTAATCTGATAGGGAGGAACTCCACCACTTGGATTGGCAATAAAAGATTGTTCTACAACTCTTGTGTCGCAATTATAGTTTGTTATCACTTCAACATCTAAGGCTAAAGGCTCAAAACGATTAATAATAAAGTCTTCTGATATTTCACATCCGTTGGCATCTACAATATTTAATGTGTAGTTTCCTGAAGGGATATTACTTAAATCTTCTGTAGTTGCGCCGTTAGACCATTGGTAGGTTAGTGGTAAAGTGCCACCTGTAATTATTGCGTTTATAGAACCACTATTAGCATCATCACAATCCAAGGCATCTGTTTTTGTTCCAGAAATAGCTAAAGGATCAGGTTCTGTAATTACGAATGTTTCTGTGATAACGCAAGGCTTACTATCTGTTATGGTAACTGTATATGTTCCAGGTCCAATGTTATTGCGTTCTAAACCTGATGAGGGATCATCATCCCAAACAAGATTGATGGGTGATATACCGCCTTCTAGGTTAAGTATAATTCTTGCATCATTTTCTCCAAAACAGGAGACATTAGATACTTGTGGATTAATCCTGAAAACAGGAGGGGAGTCAATAACCACAGTCTCTTGCTTAACACAATTGGTAGCATCTGTAACCGTAATAACATAGTTTCCTGGAGAAAGATTGTTTTGCATCATTCCCGATCCCAAATTACTCCAAGTTATAGTGTAAGGAGCATTTCCACCCGTAATAGAATTTATAGTAATAGACGCATCATTATCATTATAACATTCTATTTCTGTTGCCGTATAATCAATAATAATTTCATCTGTTTGGTTAACTATAACCTCCAAGTCATCTATACAGCCCGACCTATCGGTTACTGTTACATTGTAGGTTCCGGCTAATAACCCTGTTAAATTTTGGTTTGTACTCACAAAACCATTAGGACCTGACCAACTATACGTATAAGTAAAAATACCTGGGGAATTTTCAAAGGGTCTTCCTCCAGTAACGTCTATATTTATTGCTCCAGTAGCCTCACCAAAACAAATCACATCAACTTTTGTATCTAAACTTGCTTGTAGTTCAGGTGGCTCAATAATATTGAAGTTTTCGGTAATAGGACTACAATTGTTAGCATCAATAACCGTTATAACATAATTTCCTGGAGCAAGGTTAGATAGGTCTTCATCAGAACTAAAAGGCGTTCCATTTCTTGTCCAGCTATATGTATATGGAGCAGTACCTCCAGACACATCAATTTCAATTTCTCCATCATCAGCTTGAAAACACGAGATCGTTTCAGGATCAAAGTCTATGTTGCTAAAAACTAATTCATCAGGTTCTGTTATAGTAAACGTTTCATTGTAAGGGCAGCCGCCATCATCTAAAATTGAAACCGTATAGTCTCCAGGGGCTAAGTTTGATATATCTTCATCAGTACTTACAAAACTATTAGGTCCTATCCAGTTTATTTGATAGGGCACACCTGAACTAAATGGTACACCTCCAGTGATATCTATCTCTAAAGCACCTCCATTATCTAAATAACATAGGCTATTGGTTTGTGATGCAGTAATGGTTATAGAAGGGTTAACCGTAACTACAATCTCAAAAGTATTACCTACACACATACCAAGGGTTGGGGTTACTGTATAAGTAACGGTAGAAGGAGTCGTTGTGGTATTAGTCAATGTCTGGCTAATAGTATTTTGGGGCGTTAATTCTTGAGATGCTCCTGTAATTGTCCCTATTGGATTAACAACAGGATTTGCCCATGTGTAAGTAGTCCCCACAGGTGCAATATCTCCTCCAGAACTATCGGGAGTAATATTAAAAGATGTTCCACTACAGATTATAGTAGATGTATTACCAATATTTGGTGTTTCATTAACTGTTTGCTCAGAAACTTGAGAAACAATTTCAGAACATCCTCCTGAAGAAAATGTTATCACGGCATAATAATATGCAGTACCTACAGTTCCTGAAGGTGGTGTATAAGTATTGGTGGTTTCTCCTGCGATAGTAGTTCCAGTTGTGTTGTTGTTTACAGTGTTACTGTACCATTGATATGTAGGTGTTCCTACGCCGTTGGCAAACGCTACAGACAACGTGTTAAACGTATTGCCAAAACAAATGGTCTCAGAAAGAGGTTGACTGGTAAAAGCTGGAGCAGCATTTATGATAACTTCTGATGTTTGACTCGTAACACTACATCCAGGTTCATTTTCAGTAACAACTACATAATAGTATAGTGTTCCAACGGTATTGGTTGGTGGTGTAAATATGGCACTTGTCGCACCAGGAATGGCTGTTCCTCCTGTATTGGTATTGGTGGTATTGCTATACCACTGGTAGGAATACCCAGAACCTATACCGCCAGAAGCAGTAATTTCTAAATCTTGGGGCACCGTACCTTGGCATAACTCTTGGGAAATTAAAGGTTGTGAGGTTATAATAGGATCATCTGCTACAACTACTTCCGAAACATCGCTTGTAATTGGCGAACACCCACTTCCGCTTGCAGTAATTATTACATAAAAATAATAACTACCAGAAACTGTAAAAGCAGGTGGAGCATATGTTGCTGCTGTAGCTCCCGGAATAATAGTGCCTCCAGTATTTGTATTTGTAGTATTGGAATACCATTGATAAGTAATGGTGCCAGTGCCTCCTGAGTGTGTTACAATCAAATCAGTGTTCACAGCACCATCCACACATACACTTTGGGTTGTTATTGGGTTTGAGTCTATTTGTATATTTTCTACAACTTCAACTCGAGAGGTGTTTGATGTAATCTCGTTACAACCAGCTCCTGATGTAAATGAGACTGTAACATAATAATAAACAACACCAATAGTAGCATTTGGTGGAGTATAGGATGCACTTGTCTCTCCTGCAATAGCTGTTCCTGTTGTGGTATTATCAACAGTATTACTATACCATTGGTAAGATGGTGTTCCTGGACCGTTAACACTTACCGTTAAAGGCGATACAGTACCGTTTAAACAAATAGTTTCATCTTGAGGCTGACTGGTAAACTGTGGTGCGGGATCAACTGTAATCACAATATTTACTGAAGTACCATCACAAGTACCATTTGATGGGGTTACTGTAAACGTAACATCCTCTGAAGTCGTATTAGTATTAAATAGTGTTTGTACTGGTATTATATTGGTGGTACCATTAGCAATAAAACCACTTACCCCTGCAGGAGCCGTAGCGGTCCAATTATAGGTTGTCCCAGAAATATCGGAAGTTAAAACCACTTCGCTAGTTTCTGTTCCAGAACAAATAGTTTGTGTTAAATCCGTATTGGTAATTGTAGGGATTTCGTTTATAACAAAATCTTCGGTATCGTTAGTAGTACCACAACTCGAAGTCACACTAAATGTAATTTGATAGTTTCCAGGAGTATTATATGTTATAGTCCCTGGATTTAGTGTAGTTGCGGTAGCTGGTGTTCCTCCAGGGAAACTCCAATTATAGGTTATTGTTTCAGAAGCGGGAGCACAAGTATCTACATTGGCTACTGGTGTAATGGAAGCTGTTCCACAAAAATCAGGAATACTATTAATAACAACTGTAGGAGGTTGTTTTACTTCTACAGTTTCAGAAATAGTACTACTACCACAGGTATTTGTAGTGGTTAAGGTTAATGTATAAGTTCCTGAACTATTAAATTCAAACGAGGGCGACGCAGAATTTTCATCCGTACCGTTTGTAAAGCTCCATGAGGCAATACCGGTATTACAAAACCCAGAAGTATGTGCTACTTCCCATAAATACGTTACACCGCCACAACTATTGCTTAAGTCCGTAGTGTTAGTAGCCTGAACATTTAAAGCTGTACAGCCGTTATTGGTATCTAAAGTAAAAGCTGCGGTCAAATCAGATTCAATACAAATATCTTTGGTAACAGTATTAGTTACGCCACAAGAATTTTCAGCATATAACGAAACGGTATAAGTGCCAGGTGATGTGTATGTGTGAGAAGGATCTCTATTGGTTGATGTGGTACCATCTCCAAAATCCCAAAAGTAACCATCATTAACGCTACAGTTATTGCTAAATCCATCTAGTGAGGTATTTACAAATTGTACAGGAGTGTTAACGCAACTTATCGGAGGATCTTCAAAATCCACAACAGGCCTTCGCAATATAATAATAGGCCCAGCAGTTAAATTAGTTTGACCACAAGATGTTGTAATCGATAAAAACACTGTGTAACTTAAAGGACAGCTTGTTTCCGTGTAGGTATGAGGAATAGGGAAATCTTGTGAATTTACGGGGTCTGCAGCATTAAAATATGTGGAAGCCTCTAACTGCGCTTGTGTATAACTTTCAAACGTACCATCTCCAAAATCTACTTGATAATTTGTATCAGGAGGGTTAGTAGCCCAGGATCCAATAGCAAATTCAATAGGATCTACAGGAGTACATAAATTTACCGTATTACCAGGGTTTACTATAGCTCCTGTAGGGTTACTGGAATTTTTAATTAAATACGTTACTGTATTATCACAATTTGTGCCTCTTCCAGTTATCTCCATGTTAAAAGAACCCAATTGCGTATAAGTATGTGTTGCTGGAAAAGTAACTCCTGTTTCTACAGCACTGCCATCTCCCCAATCTACATCATACGAGTTAACGCAAGGAGAAACATTACTAATATTAACATTAATGGTATAAGAAGGGTCTGTGGTGTTATTACCACAATTGTTAAATGGATCAAAAGGACTATCAACATCCCTAAATTCCAACAAAGGTTTTTGCTGCACTGTTACAGGTCTTGTCACAGATGCAGTACACCCATTATCATCAGTAACAGTAAGTGTAACATTAAAAATTTGATTTCCACAACCAAGAGATTCAAAAACATGAGAGGGATTGTTGCTTGAAGATGTGTCTCCATCCCCAAAACTCCAATTATAATTAAAGGGGCCATTACCTGTAGCTGTTGGTGTAAAATTTACCGCTATACCAGAGCAAGCCGTGTTATTATCAAATGTAAAATCTACAGTTGGAAGGGTATTTACAGTTATAGTGGCTGCACCACTGGCTGTATCGGTATCTCCAGTATTATCTTCAACAGAGACCAATCTGTAGATAAATGTTCCTGCTGTATTTGTACTTACGGGTAAATCTATACTACTACTAGCACCAACGGTGGAAATGGTTAAATTACCTCCTCCATTTATGGTGTATGTAAAGGTGTAAGGCGCTGCACCTCCAGAACCTGTAAACGTAATTTCTGGATTTGGGCTGCTATTTAAACACACTTCTGTTGTGCCTGAAATAGATGCAGAAGGCGGTAAAAAAGAAGATAAGCTTGTGTATGTATTTTGAAAAACAGGATTCGTATGCTTTAAAGCAAATAGCGATGCAATTATTACAATAGAAAATAATGCAACAAGAATAGATTTCTTTAGCATAATGAAAGTTAGGTTAATAGCCCCACTAAAATATATATTCTTTTTAGCTTATCTTTAAAAATATCGTGATAAAGTGATTTTTTTTCTTCAAAATACCTAGCGTTAGGTATACATGTTGATATTTATTATACAATGATTTTTGTGTTTGGTCTTATTCACTATATTTATGCGTAAATAGTTTTTATGAAAGCCTTAGTCATATCGGGAGGAGGAAGTAAAGGTGCCTATGCAGGTGGTGTTGCTCAATATTTAATGGAAGTTGATGGACGTGACTATGATATGTTTTTAGGCACATCTACAGGAAGTCTATTAGTCCCTCATCTTGCAGCAGGCGAGATAGACAAAATTTATCATGTATACACCAACGTAAAACAGAGTGATATCTTTAGTGTCAATCCGTTTACAATAAGAAAAAAGGGAAAACGAGAGTTTGTTTCAATTGATTTTGTTAATACGCTTTGGCAGTTTATAAAAATGAAACGCACCTTTGGTGAGAGTAAAGCATTAAAGCGTCATATAAAAAAACATTTTACCAAAGAGGAATATCTTAAAGTTAAAGCAACAAAGGATGATGTTGTGGTAACGGTTTCCAATCTTTCCAAAAATAGAGTTGAATATAAATCCATCAAAGATTATGATTATGATGAATTTTGTGAATGGATTTGGATTTCATGTAATTACATTCCCTTTATGTCCTTAGTTGAAAAAAATGGATTTGAATATGCTGATGGTGGTTTGGGGTGCGTAATCCCCATTAGGGAAGCCATTTTAAGAGGTGCGACACAGGTTGACGCCATTGTTTTAGAATCTGAAAGTATGGAATACAATAAAGTGTTGGGTAAAAATCCTTTCTCTTTGATGATTAATCTATTTGGACACCTGTCTGACCAACTAGAACGCAATGATATTACCATTGGAAAACTTGCCGCAAAAAATAAAGGCGTAGAACTTAATTTGTATTATACCCCATCTAAACTAACAGAAAACTCATTAATTTTTAATAAACAATTAATGACATCTTGGTGGCAACAAGGTTGGGACTATGCTAAAAACAAGTGCGAGCAAGCACAATCCAATGAATTAAGACTTGACAACGATATTACCACAATTCCCTAACTTCTTCTTTTAAGATAGAAATTGCTGCATCACTTGGTGAACTTCGTTCCATCATTTCAGTTAAAATAATCTCACGAAGCTTATCAGCAGAATCTGTTTTTTCAGATAGATTTGCTTTTCGTATCAATTGTACTGTTGCTGCTTTAGCCGTCATAATTACACCCCAGCATTTTTCACTAACATAAATTTGCTGTGTTAAATTATGCTCCATTTCCTGTTGAATGTTTTGTATCAATAAAGTTTCGTAATCTTCTTTATTTGAAGATGTTGGCTTAACTCTTAAAAGTAATTTATTTGGAGAAATACGCTCTAAAAACAGTGTTAATCGTTCATAAGCTTGTAAACGTAAAGGTAATGATGTGGTTTGTAGATCTTTCTTTAAAAGAAAGCGCCTTCTGCCATCTTCATTTTCAGTATGGGTTTTAAAAAAATAGTACGCTATCAATCCGGTAATTAATGCTGGAAGGCTAAATAAGAATAAATCAATAATTCTACTTGAATCCATAATTAAAAGCTAACTAATTAGGTTTTTTTAGCGTTTTTAGTGCCTCCCAAATATACGCAATCTTTTAAATGTTGCATACTTTTAAATGGCACATTTACTTTGTTGTACATATAGGCTTTATCTAACTCTTTGGATAAATTATGGTCATCCACATTCATTTCAATATCACTCATTTTAAATTGGCACGGGTGCTCATAACCAGCGGCATGGGTAATTTCTATAAGCTCTTTTCTAAAGGTTTTAAAATATTGCGCAAGTCGTACCGATTTTAAAGACGTATCAATACCATTTTGCAACCATTTACTCTGTGTGGCAATACCTGTTGGACAACGGTTTGTGTGACATATTTGAGCTTGTATACAACCAATGCTCAACATGGCTTCTCTTGCTACATTAATACAATCAACCCCCATCGCAAACGCCATAGCAGCTTTGGCAGGGAATCCCAATTTTCCGCTTCCTATAAAAACAATGCGCTCAGTAAGGCCTTTAGATTTAAATAATTTATAAATATCAGCAAAACCATATACCCAAGGCAAGGATACATGGTCTGCAAAACTTGGAGGCGCAGCTCCAGTACCACCTTCGCCACCATCAATGGTAATAAAATCGGGACCTTTACCTGTTTCTACCATTAAATCTGCTAATTCTTCCCATTGTTCCAACTTTCCAATAGCTGCCTTTATACCAACAGGTAATCCTGTATTCTCAGCAATGGACTCAATAAAATCTAACATTTCGGGCACATTGGAAAACGCTTTATGTGTAGGAGGGGAGAGTACTGTTTTACCTACTTCTACACCTCTTATGCCTGCAATTTCCTTAGTGATTTTTTTCCCAGGCAGTACTCCGCCCTTTCCTGGTTTTGCACCTTGGGATAATTTAACTTCAATAGCTCTTACAAAAGGATTATCTTCAACCAACTGTACCATTTTTTCCATGGAAAAACCGCCGTCTTTGGACCTTACACCAAAATAGCCGGTTCCGAAATGAAACACAACATCGCCACCGTTACTATGATATGGCGACAAGCCTCCCTCTCCAGTATTATGATACGCATCTGCCATTTGCACACCTTTGTTTAAGGATTCTATAGCTTTTGCTGATAACGAGCCGTAACTCATTGCAGAGACGTTAATAACTGAAGCTGGTCTGTATGGCCTTTTACGCTTATTATATGCCCCAATAACTTTTGCACAGGGCAGAAATGTATTATCTATAGTGTTTGGATGCCCTTTTTGCATGTTAAACGGCATCATTGCATTATTTATAAAAATATGTTGGTGCTCGTATATATCCCTATCTGTTCCAAATCCCTCATAATTATTTTCTTTTTTAGAGGAAGCGTATACCCAACCACGTTCAATCCTATTAAAGGGCAATTCTTCCCTGTTGTTAGCCACAAAATATTGACGCATCTCTGGACCTATACTCTCTAATAAGTATCTAAGATGTCCAACTAAGGGGAAATTATGAATTATTGTATGTTTTCTTTGAAAAATATCCCGTAAAGCAATTAGTGCTAACACAATAACAATCCATAACCACCAAGGAATGTTAGATAAAAAATCTACCACGCTATCCATATTCTAATTTTGAAAATAAGCCTAAATATATTCAAAAATATATTAAGAAGAATTGTTTATAATTATTGATAATTCAACCATAATATGCCATAAACATTGGTTATTTTCACGTGTTGAAAAAGAAGTAGCTTTTGGAAGAGTATTTAAATCAATTAAACAGTGCACAATTAGAACCTACCATCCAAATTGATGGCCCAATGATTGTTATTGCTGGTGCAGGTTCTGGAAAAACACGAGTGCTTACGTATCGTATTGCTTATATGATGAGCAAAGGGATAGATCCCTTTAATATTTTATCGTTAACGTTTACCAACAAAGCGGCCCGAGAAATGAAGGAACGTATCGCCTCTATAGTTGGTGCTAGTGAAGCCAAAAACCTTTGGATGGGCACGTTTCACTCTGTGTTTGCAAAAATATTGCGTATTGAAGCCGATAGGTTGGGGTACCCAAGCAACTTCACAATCTATGACACCCAAGATTCAGACCGATTGATCGCTTCCATTATCAAGGAAATGAATCTTGATAAAGATATTTATAAGTACAAACAGATTCGCTCCCGTATCTCATCTTACAAAAACAGTTTGATAACCGTTCGCGCTTATTTTCAAAATCCAGAATTGATAGAAGCCGATGCGATGGCAAGACGACCTAGAATGGGAGACATCTACAAAGCCTATGTAGAGCGTTGCTTTAAAGCGGGCGCTATGGACTTTGACGATTTACTTTTGAAAACAAATGAATTGCTAACACGTTTCCCAGATGTACTGGCTAAATACCAAAACCGATTCAAATACATACTTGTAGATGAGTACCAGGATACCAACCACTCTCAATATTTAATTGTACGCGCATTATCTGATAAATTTCAAAACATATGCGTAGTAGGGGATGATGCACAAAGTATTTATGCCTTTAGAGGTGCAAACATTAATAATATTTTAAATTTTCAGAAGGATTACGATGATGTAAAAGTATTTCGTTTAGAGCAGAATTATCGATCTACTAAAAATATAGTTAATGCAGCAAATTCCATTATTGATAAAAACCAAACAAAACTTGAAAAGGTAGTATGGACTGCTAATGATGAGGGAGAAAAAATAAAAGTAAATAGGTCTTTGACTGATGGGGACGAAGGGCGTTATGTGGCCAGCACCATTTTTGAAACCAAAATGCAAGAACATGTTCCCAATAAAGATTTCGCCGTATTGTACCGTACTAATGCACAGTCCCGTGCGATAGAAGATGCATTACGAAAACGCGATATAAAATACCGCATTTATGGCGGGTTGTCCTTTTACCAACGCAAGGAAATTAAGGATGTATTATCCTATCTACGTTTAGTAATTAATCCTGCTGATGAGGAGGCTTTAAAACGTGTGATTAATTTTCCACCCCGAGGCATCGGACAAACTACAGTTGATAAATTGGTTGTAGCAGCAAATGGATATGGCAAACCTATATTCGATGTGATTAAAAACCTAGACAAGGTTGAAATTAAAATTAATTCAGGCACCAAGGCAAAACTCGATAATTTTGCAACACTCATTGAAAGTTATCAAGTAATGAACCAAACAGCTGATGTGTTTGAATTGGCAGAACATATCACAAAAAGCAGCGGTTTAATAAGGGAATTTAATAAGGACGGTACGCCAGAGGGTGTAGCCCGAATGGAAAATATTGAAGAGCTACTTAATGGTATGAAGGATTTTGTAGAGGGCCAAAAGGAAATTGCAGATGCCACGGGTTCTCTTGCTGAATTTTTGGAAGATGTGGCGTTAGCCACAGATTTAGATAATGATAAGGGGGATACAGACCATGTAGCCTTAATGACCATTCACTTAGCAAAAGGTTTGGAATTTCCTTATGTATTTATTGTAGGTTTAGAGGAAGATTTATTCCCAAGTGCTATGAGCATGAACACGCGCAGCGAACTAGAGGAGGAGCGTAGGCTTTTTTATGTGGCCTTAACCAGAGCCGAAAAACAAGCCTATTTAACTTACGCCTTATCGCGTTACCGTTGGGGAAAATTAATAGATGCAGAACCAAGTCGTTTTATAGAAGAAATAGACGAGCAGTACCTAGATATTGTTACACCTATTGAAGAGCGTCGCTATAACCCAATGCTAGATGCCAGTATTTTTGGAGATGTGCTACCCAATAGTCAACAAAGATCATCAAGTGATAAAGCTACCTCTCCAAATAAAATAAGATTTAAACCTGCAAAACAGTTTCAGCCTAAAAAAGGAGTCTCACGAAAAGCTCCTGAGAAATTTCAAGTTACTACACCAAAAAATCTAAAACCTGTATCTAAAACCAGTGATGGTGTTTCAAATTTATTTGATAGTAAATTAGCTGTAGGTAATATTGTAAAACATATACGCTTTGGTAAAGGAGAGGTTTTAAAAATTGAAGGTAAAGGTGCTGATACTAAAGCCGAAATTAAGTTCGAAACTGGAGGTAACAAAAAATTATTGCTACGTTTTGCTAAGTTGGAGGTAATCGGGTAAAGCTTACTTTACCATATACACCGAATTGATATGCCCCTCACCATCATATTCCCTAATGGGATTATCAGGGTCTGTCATCCACTTACCATCAACAATAAACTTATAGTGGTGTTTTCCTCCTGATAAAGGCAAGGTGTATACCCAGCCATCGATAGTTTTTTTCATTTTTAAATCAGCTTCATTCCAACCGTTAAAAGATCCTGCCAATATTACTTCTTTGGCATTGGGATATCCCACTAAAGCAAATGTTGTATATTTTTGGATGTCAATCACAGAATTATACTCATGGAATTCATTAGGTGTTTTATGAGGATTATGAGGATCTTCCATCCAATGCCCATCTACAATAAAGCGGTATTGGTACACATCTGGTTTCATTTTTAGTGTTAGTTCCCACCCAAAGTCTGTTTTATTCATTTTAAATAGATGTTCGTTCCATTTGTTAAAAGACCCAGCCAGAATTACTTCTTTGGCATTTTTATACCCCTGCAACCTAAAGTAGGCATTACCATTTTTAGACGACGGGTAAGCGGTATACATTTTTAAATTATATACACCTCTAAGCTTTTTTCCATTTTTTATGGCTTTGGTTACATTACCATCCCTTTTTGTTGGTTCTGCCCAATATTCATTGTTTATCACATATTTAAACTCCCAAGCAAACGCATCATTAAAATCAGAAGCACACTTCTTAAGTTCGTATATATAATCGCTTACCTTTTGCATGCTCCAGCCTTCTCGGGACCAAAGATTGAATTCCCCGGAAACAGCCACACTTTCAATGTTGAAATCTGAAAACTCTAGACGTTGTCCTGTATGCTCTTGGGTAAATTTAGAGTAATCCCTAACATCAAAACGAAATACAATACTATCGTTTTCGATGTTATAGCCCTTAAAGTCTTTTTGCGCCCAGACATAACAACCTATAAATACGAATATGGAAAAGAGGATATGTGAATTTAAACTTCTCATTCTATCTGCAATGGGTAATCTATAAAATACAGTTTCTTCTTTTTGTAGTTAATAATGGTTCGTTTTTGAGCAAAAAACTCATATCCCAAAATACCGTCTAGCTGTGTGCCAAAAGCTTCATTCATTTGGCTTAGATTGGTTAAAACGGTATACATGGGTCCAAAATACACCTTATCACTCAATTGTACCCTGTGCAATTTTCCTGCTAAAACCCTAATAGTTTTTCCGCTAACACCGTTAAGTTTCAATCGTTTCTTAGGAACAAAATATCGTAGCACTTTTTTATGCACACTTTTATTTATTTGGTTGAATTCTGCAGCAGTATCGATACCTAATCGCACCTTTTGAGTATTTATAAAACCATCAACTACAATAGTATGTCTTTTTAGATTAAAGTCTAAACTATCCACAATCGTTTCCAAATACACCTTATCGTTCAGCATATTACCATGCTTATCAACTTTTGTAAGTGTGATTTGATTTAGGTGTAGATCAACAAAAACTTCAAAATCTTTTAAAATACTATATCCTATAATACCAAGTAGTTTAATTTTTTTACTGTTTTCAATGTGTGATAGGTTGATAACATCCGACACTTTGTTTTGAAGTTTAAAATGACTTAAATTAAACTCCTTAACCTTTCTCTCATAGGAGTAATCTAGTACGTCACTAACGCCCGAAGCGCTTGTTGCTTTCTTTTGAAATTCGTAAAGATTATCAAAATGCACACTGTTTAGGATTAAAGCTTCAGAACCAGTATCAATAATAAAATTTCCTTTTTCATCCTTTAATTCTGCCTCTACTACAATTAAATGGTCTACCAATTTAAAAGGAATACGTGTGGTATATTGGTTTACAACCTCTGCTTTAGGAAACACAATAGGCGGGGAAGCCTTAGTATTTGCATGTGTAAAATGAATACTTACTAGGAAAAATAGTATTGTAGACCACCTTTTTTTCATATATAATAAAGACTATAATATATAAAAAATGTTACAGAAACACTATAAATAAATTTCTAGGAACACTTTTAACTTACCCCAAGTGTCCAGTAATTCCACTCCTGTCCAACCATGCCCTGCATTTTCGTATAAAGTAAATTGATGCGCAACACCTAAATCTTGTAATTTGTCCCTCAAGTCGGTGCCTTGTGTGGTTGGAATTAACGGATCTTGTCCTCCATAAAATAAAATGGTAGGCGGAGAAGATGTGTTTACCTGGTGTAAGGGACTTACCTCTTCTAGAAAATCAATACTGGGATTAACCCCAAAAACGTCTAACAAATCTTGTAAAATAGGATCGGAACTATTTAAATAGGCGGGATCGGTAAAATTTGTTGGCCCTACAATACTACAAACCATATCTACCTTATTATTAACATCAAAAGCATAACTCCATAAAAGCGATAAATGCGCACCAGCACTCGTACCAATAAATCCAATATCTTCAGAGATAGAATATTTGTCCTTGTTCTCTTTTAGAAAACGTACTATACTGGTAATATCCTCAATTTGCATAGGGTAAGGCGGGGTATTCGTATCTGCTAACCTATAATTCATGTTAGCTACAGCTATATCTGGTAGTTCCTGGTTTATTAATATTTTAATAGCATCCATATCGGCTTTACTACCAGACGTCCATCCACCACCATGTACTAAAATAACGGTTTTAGTATTAGAATTTCTGCTTGCTGGCAAATACAAATCAAACTTCTGGCGCTCATGACTGCCATACGAAATGTTTAATGCTTCAAATATCTTACTAGTATCTAAAACATCTTTAGGGACTTCCTCTACATCAGCAGAATCATTAGAGCATCCAAAAAATAAACCAGTAAAAAAGATTACTAGGTAAAAAAGTTTTCCTAATTTCATGAGAGATTTTATGCTTACCTTAAAAACGTTGGTGCAAGATAAATATTATGGCCGATTTTATTAGAATATACGAGGAAAATCCCAACCCAAAAGAAATAGACAGGGTAGTACAGGTACTAAAAAATGGAGGACTTATTATTTATCCTACTGATACTGTTTATGGCTTGGGTTGTGACATAACCAACATTAAGGCTCTCGAGAAAATAGCAAGAATTAAAGGTGTAAAATTAGAAAAGTCTAATTTTTCCTTTGTGTGTCATGATTTAAGTAACCTTAGTGATTACGTAAAACAAATAGATACCTCTACTTTTAAAATACTAAAACGAGCGCTCCCAGGCGCCTACACATTTATTCTACCAGGATCTAAGTCTTTGCCCAACCCTTTCAAAAAACGAAAAACTGTGGGAATAAGAGTGCCAGATAACAATATAGCTTTAGATATCGTAAAGCAATTAGGCAATCCCATTATTTCTACATCCATTCATGATGAAGACGAAATTTTAGAGTATACTACAGACCCAGAATTGATCCTTGAAAAATGGGACAACCTTGTAGATGTAGTTATAGATGGAGGCTATGGTGGCAATGAGCCATCAACAATAATTGATTTATCTGTAGATGAACCTACTATTATTAGAGAAGGCAAGGGGGATTTAGAGATTTTTTAAGATTATTGAGGTATTAGTTTTTAATCCTAGATACAGTAACTAATCTATTGCCGTACTATTCCAAAAAGGAGCTGAGCCAATTAAAACTAGAGAGGAACTACGTGTTTTTATATGGGTAGTGCAAAGGTATCTGTAATAGTTTGCATAAACTACCATTTTAATTAATTTGCAAACCAAATAACCTTACTTTCGGGATTCATGAAACGGGAAATTATAAAAACTGCAGATGGCTCTAACACCATACATCTTCCTGACTGGAATGAACAATACCATTCCATACATGGTGCTATTCAAGAAGCATATCATGTGTTTATTAAACATGGTTTACATTACCTAGGTAATTCAGAGCAAGGCAAAACACTTCAGGACAAACTATCAATTCTAGAAATAGGATTTGGTACAGGTCTAAATGCATTTATAACTTATCTTGAAGCAGAAAAACTATATTGGAACATCAATTATGTTGGGGTAGAGGGTTACCCAGTTGTAAAAGAAGAAATTAAACTTCTAAATTATTCATCAGAGTTAGGTGTACAGCACAAAAACTCAATATTTAAGCAAATACATGAGCTAGACTGGGAGAGCATGCATAAGATAAGCTCATATTTTTCATTAACCAAACAGCAAAAAATGTTTGACAAAATTGAGGATGACAACGCATTTAATCTCATTTATTTTGATGCATTTGGGGCGCGGGTACAACCAGAATTATGGACAGAGTTTATCTTTAGAAAAATGTATAACGCCTTGAAAGATGAAGGTGTATTGGTAACCTATGCTGCTAAAGGTAGTGTGCGTCGTGCCATGCAATCTGTTGGGTTTATGGTAGAAAAGCTACCAGGTCCTCCAGGAAAACGGGAAATGCTTCGAGCTACCAAGTAATTATTTTTAAAAATCATTCTGTTAAACCTTACTTAAACTTTAATGAATAGGCGTTAGCTTTTCGTAATTTTATATAAAAAAGAAGATGCGGGTTTTAATTACAGGTGCTACAGGATTGGTTGGACAGGAAATTGTAAAGCTCTGCCATGGGAGAGATATAAAAGTAAATTACTTAACTACAAGTAAGTCCAAAATCTCAGATAAAAATAACTATAAAGGGTTTTATTGGAATATTGAAAATCAAGATATCGACACTAATTGTTTTAAAGGTGTAGATACTATTATTCATTTGGCAGGTGCCTCAATTTCTAAGCGATGGACAGCAGACTACAAAAAGGTAGTTATTGACAGTAGGGTAGACAGCACCCACCTTCTTATAAATGCTCTTAAAGGAGAATCGCATAACATAAAGCAAGTAGTATCAGCAAGTGCCATTGGTATTTATCCGGATTCATTAACCAAATATTATGATAGAACCCACGAGAAGATAAGCGATTCTTTTTTAGGAAAAGTGGTAAAAGCTTGGGAAGCTGCAGTGGATGGTTTTAAAAGTTTAGACATTACGGTTTCTAAAATTAGAATTGGGCTCGTGCTATCTGATAAAGGAGGGGCACTAAAAGAAATTGCTAAGCCTATCAGATTTTGTGTGGGTGCTGCTTTTGGCTCAGGCAAACAATGGCAATCATGGATTCATATCGAAGATTTAGCACAAATGTTTCTGTTTGTTTCAGAGCACAATCTACAAGGTGTTTTTAATGGGGTAGCACCTAATCCTGTTACCAACAGTGAATTGACCAAAACAACAGCTAAAGTGCTAGGCAAACCATTGTTTTTACCCAATATCCCAAAATTTTTTATAAAACTGATTTTGGGAGAGATGCATATAATTTTGTTTGAGAGTCAGCGAGTAAGTTCAAAAACAATTGTAAATAAAGGCTTTGATTTTAAATTTCATCATTTACAGCCTGCTCTAACCAATCTATTACATTAAGTGTTTTTTATTGTAGGTTTTCAATAGATGTCTCACTTAAAATGCACTGCTTTAATTTTTTATTTATTATCCACAACCTTAAATATACTTTACTATATACATCCCAGCAAAAACAGCTAAAAAACCAATGATAAAACTGGCAATAGTATAAATGGCAAAACTTGTAAAATCACCGCTTTTTAAAAACAAGTGGTTTTCATAAGCAAATGTAGAGAATGTGGTAAAGCCACCACAAAATCCTGTAGCTAAAAGTAAGGTTTGATTTTGTGAGAGCGTATTATTTTTTGCAGCTAACCCTAAAATAATACCAATTAATAGACTCCCTAGAATATTGGCAGCAAATGTGCCATAGGGAACACCATTTTCTGTACTATTAAAATATTTACCAACAAGAAAACGTAATACACTCCCCAGTCCGCCTCCCAAAAATACTAGTAAGAGTTGTTTCATTTACTTATTTTAGAGCAATATAAATTTCAGTCAACCAATCTGCTGGATTAGGATTTTCCATAGGGTCATTGGCGTAGGCTTCTAACATTGGTCCGTTGTCATCGGTTTCCAATCCATGTTCGGATATGTGCGTCATGGATGTTTCCCAGGCTTCCTTTAAATTATTGTAGTTGCCCTTAAGCGTGGTCTTTAGTGCTTTAAAGGGTTTTAATTGCCCTGTGAGAATGCTAGGATCGGTAGTAATTATTTTGCTTGTTGTTGGTACACAACAGGATAACATAACCGTATTATTGGCTTCATCCCACTTGTGATAGTATGTATATGGCGCCCCAGCTATTTTAATGTTATTTTCCGTAGCATAGGTGCCCAATTTTGGCATCATTTGTTGGATGTGCTTTGGCATATCAGGAATTTTACAAGATACAGTGTTGTATATGTAAAAACCACCACCATGTTCTGTAATACCATCTACAGTGACACTATACTTTTTCATGTCGGCTACTAAGATACTGTCCAATTTTTCTAAGCTTCGTTCGTAGTGTGGCCCTATTTGTTTTTCCATACCTCCCATAAGAGTAGAGAACATTTTAAAACCAAAACCTAAATCTTTACCAGAAATAGACCATGTTGCTTCTGTAGTACCATCATCATTTGGAGTAAAGTTCCATGTAATGTCTGAGGGAGGGAAATCTGCAAACTGCATTTCTTGGTGTATAGAGGTATTTGGTATGACCTTAGTTGTTTTCATAGTACCAATACCATCTTTGTCTTCCCACTTATAAGCACCACCAATACCAGATGTTTTTTCAGCAAGTGTAATTTTCATATCTGGATCTGCTTCAGCCCATGACGACCAAGCCTCCCAGTTTTTATAATCGTTAACGTTATTATAAACCACAGAAGCAGGTGCATTTATGGTTTTTGTACGCGTAACTTCAAAGGAATTAGGCTGTACCGCAATGTAAATTGCCAATCCAATTATTACGATGAGTAGCAAGAAGAAAATGTACTTTAAAGCTTTCATTTTAATGTGTTTAGTTTGTAAAAACAAATATAGTTAAATTTAAAATTTGGAATTATTATTTGTTACATTTGTTTAGTAAAATGAGGATTTTTTGTAACCTTTTTTTAGTTATTATTGGTTATCCATAACCGGAATGAAATAATCACTTACTTCATTAGAAATATAACAATACACTAAAACATTAAATTAAGAATATAAAATAAAGAAGCTTGTTTGCTTTTATCCTGACTGTTAGACAAACAAGATTTTGATTGCGATCACAGGAATAACAAGGCGTCTCATTTATGAGAAGCCTTTCTTGTTTAAATTTTGCATTTCTAAATTAGGCAATATTTTTCAATGCTCTGGTAACTGTTCTTTAATGTAATATAGGAGGCTTCCTGATGTATTATTTGGGTGTGACAATACAATATCTTTAATAATATTAGAGTCATTTGAAGTGCCTTGATAACGCACTGTAGCATTTAAATTTATATCGGCATTATTATAAGTGTCAAAAAAATACAAATTACTGGTACTGCTATTTCCAGAATCTGCTAGCACAATATCTTTAATGACGTTGATATCATTACCAGATCCAAGATATCTTACAGTAGTACCATTATCAGTGTTTCCGCCCCACATTCCTAGAATATCTATAGGCATACCATATGTAGATTGGGCATTAGTACCATATGTTATCGGGTTATTAGCATCTGTAAAATCAACTATAGTCGTGACATCTCTTAAAAGGGCAATTACGATATTACTGATTATGGACAAATGGTTGCGATGTTTTACTACTACAAAATAATCGCCTTCTTCGGTTTCAATTTCTAAATCTGAAATCCCATCAGTATCAACAATATCTCCATCGCGTTGCAAAAGAGCAGATCTTCCAACGACAACAGATGTATTATCAGTACCGTCTCGCAACTCAATGTACACCCAATCTACAATATTATTATTCTTGCTGCCAGAGCCAAATGTGCCACCTGTATTAAATACCGAAGCATTACAAGTTAAAGCATCTGCATAAGGACTTGTTACTGGTAGCCAGCCACCAATGCGCAAATCGTCTCGCATTAAGTTTTCTTCGCCCGCATTAGGCGATAGGGACGCCCCTTGCAAATAGGCAATTGGACTTAATTTTACTGATAGCTTTAATATAGCTTGATGAAACCCTTGAGAAGCTGTTACTGTTCCGCTTCCCAATGTGGTTACAGCTAACTCACCAACTGTGAACTCTACAGTATTTGTGCCGTTGGATAGGGTAGAGCCAGCAGATCCATTGATTTGTCGTTCTACAGATTGCGCAATTACTGTACTTGTGCTCAAAATAAGTAATAATGTTGCAAGTATTATATTGTTGATATTTTTCATCTTTATAAATTTTATTTAATAATGAAGGAATGAACTTCTGAAATTATATTATTGGAATTAATACTAATTAAATAGTAACCACTCATCAAGTTTGAAACGTTTAATTTGAATTTTAAACCGCTTCTATCTTTTTGTTCTAAAATTTCTTTTCCATAAATATCATAAACCTTAACAGATACATTTTTATATCCTTGTGGTAGTTTTATGTTTAGCACATCTGTTGCGGGATTAGGATATATTTTAAAACTTTCAAAATCCTTACTATCTGTACTTAAGTTTGAAGCTATAACTTCTACAGTTCTTGTGGCTTGTGATGAATTTCCTGAACTATCTGTAGTATCGTAATAAATATTGTATATACCAATGGCATCCATAAATTCTGAATCGTCTATCATAATTATAGAGCCATCATCAGTTGAAGCACCCAACTCTGTATATCCTAACCCTTGTGTAATAATTAGTGGATTGTCACCTAATATTTCTATAACTGGCGGTGTACAATCGATACCGTAAGAGGCCACAGCATCTTTTTGTCCCCAATTGACTTGAGAGTAGACGGGATCATCCACTTCTATACATTTAAGTGATGCATTACTATTTATTCTAAATTCCGTAATTATCGTATTCGTTCCATTTTTGATGGTAAAGTACTCCAACTGATTTTGCTGCAATCGTACTTGTTCTAACTTTGTGTTGTTTGATAGGTCTAAAGACGTTAAGTTATTGTCATCTAAACGAAGTCGTCTTAAGTTTGATAGATGAGATACATCTATAGCTGTTAAAGTACAATCCGAACAATATAGTGTGTTAATATTAGTGTTGTTAGATGTATCCAAACTTGATATCGTATTTGAGCCTAATCGTACATCTGCTAATTGTGTATTGTTAGACACGTCGATACTACTTAGATTGTTCCCGTGAAGCCATAAAGTGCTTAAATCAGTTTGAGCAGATACATCAATACTACTAATATTATTTCCATTTAGCATCAAGATTTCCAATGCTGTAAGCGCAGAAATATTCACACTATTAAGGTTATTTGAACTTGCCCTTAGTTCTATCAACGTAGTAAAGTGCTCAATCCCTTCAATACTGGATAAGCCTTCATTTATAATATCTAATTCCTTTACATTTTCAATGTTAGCCTTTGGTACTCTATTATCTCCCACAGCGTCATCATATCCTAAGTCGTTTAAAACCGCTTCAAATTCTGAACTTGGAATATCAACATATTCAATGGTACTAATTGTAAATGAGCCAATTTCTTCTGCATCAGTTCCGTCTCCACCACGCGCCCACAAATTGTAATCTCCTACTGGTAAATTACCGATAGTAGCAGTTCCTACAGTATCATCAAACGCATAAGGATAAGTACTACCTCCATCTATGCTAAACTGGACTTGGCTTTGTGAACTAACATCCTCAAAATTTAATACTAAGGATCCTGTAGGAGTTGTATCTTTACCATCAGCATCTGTAACTGTAACTGTAGTATTAAAACTAAATTTCTTGGTACATCCATAATAATATACATGCATATTGGTTACAGTATCTCCAGAAGGACCTTCACTACTTGCTACGGCTATGATGTTTCCACTATGATTCATGGCCACTTCATTCCCAAATTCCTCATTTTCTAATTCCCCCAAAATAGCCTCACCCATAGGGTCCCAGTTAGAACCGTTAGCTTTAAATATTTGGACTTTTCCCTGACGTGTAACAGTACCCGTATGTTTAGGAGCACCTGCTATAATTACAGTGCCATCATAGTTAGTGGCTAACCCGTCTCCCATTCTATCACTAGTTTCACCTTCTATTACTGAATTAAATAATACTCTACCCTTATTAGTTGTATCAAAATCTGGTTCCGTAAATCCAACCTTTTTACCATCTTTCGATAACACAACTTCTGCGCCTCTTCGGCTACGAAGGCTTATCCCTGGAAAATAATATTTTTCTTCCCAATTGGTGCCATTCCAATCATACTGATACACTGCACCTGGTGCGGTAGTGATAGACCCTAATGAAAATGGCGCACCAAAAAATAGATGTTTTCCATCTTCGGAAAGCGCTACTGAATGTCCATTATTGTTGGGGCTGAAATCTACATCTTTTGGGGCAATACGGTTTCCCAACTGCTCCCAATCAGTACCTACCCATTGGTAAACTATCACTTCTCCTAATTCTATACCATTAAATCCTGAACTTGGTGCACCTATAGCAATAATAGAACCATCACTACTAAAATCGATATCAAAGCCGAATTCCCCACCAGCTTCTAAACCTGTTAACAGACTTCCTTTTTGAGCCCAATCGGTGCCATTCCATTCATAGATAAATACTTCTCCTTTAGTTCCTATTTGTGCGGCTCCTACGGCTAAAATTTTACCATTATCAGATAAACGTACAGCGCCACCAAATCTACCATAAGTAACGCCAGATAAGGTGCTTCCCATTTGTGTCCACCCGCTTGGTGCCCATTGATACACCTGTGCTTCGCCTTTATCTCCTTGTCGTGTATTCCCTATGGCTACTATAGTTCCTGAACCATCTAAATCTACCGATTCTGCTTCCCAAGCACCTATTGGACCACCTAATTCTTGCCATCCCATAACACTACATTCAGCAGGATTTGTTGGTGCAAAAGCAGGATCAATCGTTAACTCTAAAATATATTCTTTGGTACAGCCATCCGCATTGGTTGCTGTAGTTGAGTACGTCCCCGAAGTGTTATAAGTGGTATCTGTTCGATCCCAATAGTAGTCCGTGTCTGCAAAAATGCGAGTGACTTCGGGTAAGTTATCATACACCGTTAAATGTAAGGTTTCACTACCTGAGGTTACTTTTGTAGAAGACGTATATGTTTCTCCATTAACTGACCAAGTGTAGTCTCCACAACTTAATACAGAAGTAATGTTTTGTGCTAATGTTAATGTTGTAAAACATTGTAGCATTAGTATGCTTAAGATTTGGGTAATTTTTTTCATGCTATTTTGGGCTATTTTAATAAAAAGATTACTTCAGCCTTTTGGCTTCGTAATGACGCCTTAATTGAACTATTTGTTAATTCTATTCTAAACTTATCTTTCTTTTCTCCTCCCCATCGGGGAGGCTGGGAGGGGCTCTTTTTTACTCCCACGCCATCCATTCAATATCTAAATCGGTAGTCCAAGTACCGCCATTATTATCAATACGGTATACAGCAATAGTAGCACTGGTTGTTGCGGTGCTAACCACATTAGCTACATACATTTCTGTGGCCACACCAGATTTTACAGTGATATTGACTTTAGGAACAGCGTTAAACGTAGTGCCAAATGTGATCGTTGTAGTATTTACGCCTGCTGCACCATCGGTATTATAATCATAAACACCTTCTGCTAGTTTACTTACTTTGGTTCCTCCACCTAAGGTAAGTCCGTCTCTAATGGTAACATCAGCATTTAAGTTAATATCATCAGTATCAAAAGCTCCTGTGATTAAGGGTGTTGTATCAAACTCATTATCTATAACGAGTTGATCATCATCATCTAAATCTTTTCCTGCGCCATAACCAATAAATACGTTACCGTCACCTTGTGCTGATTCTCCAGCAGTATATCCTATATGAACATTATAGCTTGCATTACTATCAAAACCTGCTCCAGCACCAACAAATACATTTTGATTTCCTACACCTAAGCCTCCAGGATCTGCAGTACTTCCAGCATTATTTCCTACAGCTGTATTTGAGTTTCCTGCGTATTGTAAAGTACTCTGCCCGATGGCAGTATTTCCGCTGCCTGCGATACGCCTACCCGCTCTATTTCCAATCGCCGTATTGCTGTTAAGATTGCTGTTTATTTCGAATAAAGCCCAATTACCTACAGCTGTGTTTAGTCTGCCAGTATTGTTTCCGTCTAATGTACCATCTCCAATGGCAACATTAAAATTAGCATCGCTCATTTCCAAGCGGTCTTTTAGAAATCCATAAGTTCTTCCATCTACTTTTATTGCCAAAGTATCTGCCGTATTTTCTACCAATTCAATACCTGTATCAGCATCGGTATCTGTAATTCCACTGGTAGTTTCTGCATGTAAGGCATAGGGAACACTGATTAGCTGTTGTGTGCCAAGTGAGGCGTACGTTCCACCACCAGTAGTATCCACACTAACTTCTAAAAAATAGATACCTGAACTCCAATTGATATCTGAAAAGATATCTGTGGAATTGCCTTGTCCCACAACGGCTGTAATTAAGCCATTGGCATTGGTAGTCAATTCATGAGTTTCGGTATAGACTACGGTACCCGTAGCACTACCTTGATGTATTTTAAATTCCGTATTGGCTATACCATTGTTTATAACGTCTCCCGAAGCATTTTTAATCACGGCCTGATAGTTGAATCCTTGTGGTGTTTGTGCTGAAATATAGCATATCATTAGGCATAGTATGAGAGTTACTAAATATGTTTTGGTTGTCATGGTTTAATAGTTTTAGGGTTAATTAAATGGATTTGTAAATTATTCTTTTACGACTTTAAATGTTTTAGTATTGTTAAGAGTATCTGAAAGCTTTATAAAATAAACACCGTTGTTTGCGTCTTTTAAGTTGATGGTTTCTAAACTTGTGGTTTTACGTTCTATAAGTTGTCCTGTAATAGTGTATACTTCAATACTTTCGATAGTAAAATTTGGAGATGCTATATTGATGTAATTTTTAGTAGGGTTTGGGTGTAGATAGATATCGGTTAGCACCCCATTATCATCAATTGATAAGGTACTAAAACTGATGGTTTTTGCTGTAGGATGGTTTTGCCCAAAATAGTTTTGTGTACCGTTACCATCTTGAAGGTTAACGTTTAGATACGTCTCATAATAGTTATCAATAACATTAGCATCTGTATTTTCAGCTATTGTAATTTCTCCAGAATTTGGATTATTACCGTTACCGAGATCGCTTATAATATCAAACAACACCAGTTCTATAGTTTGGCCAGATGTGTGTGTGAAATCATTAGGAATCATATCAGTTCGTAATAACTGTACCAAATCTGTTGTGTTACCGTCATACGAGTTTTCTTGGGTATTTGTCCATTCTGTATTTTGAAGTCCAGAATTTCCAGATTCAAAATTGCCTAAGGAGTATCCAGAAGGAATGTATAATGCAACACCTATATCTGCTGAAGGAGCATCTACAGATTGAGTAAAGTCTGGGGTAGCTATAAGCGCTATTTGGTAATTGCTAGTTGAAGCGTTTGTACCTCTAAAAGACAAGCTATAGTCATACGTTTGAGAAAAAGACAAACTTGTAATTAAAACTGACAGTAATAAATAAAGCTGTTTCATTGGGATTTGGGGTATTAATTGGTTTTTTGATAGACTTTTAGCTATAGATTAGGTTTTATTTAGCTTAATCTCTTTAGTTTTTGATGATTTATCATCAACGGTATAATCATATTCTTGTTTTAAAATGGTCTTGGCTCTAGTCATAGGAAAAGGCCAATATTCAAAACATACTTTTAAAAATTGTTTCACGGCATATGTATTTTGTCGATACAATTATACCGTTTATCGATTATTAATTCCAAAAAATCAAGGGTGCAAATGCGGGGGCATGATGTTAAATAGCTGTTTTATAGTGATTTAAAATATTGCTCTAAGGTAGTGGTGGGTGCTAAATTGAGTTTTTTTTTCAGTCTTGCGCGAGCAGATTTTACTGCTTCAACAGAAGTTCCTCGTAAAGTAGCTGCTTCTTTTCTGGTAAGCCCCATTATGGAGTACGTAGCCATTTCTACTTCTAATTTGGTAAGTTTTGGATGTTTTTCTTTTATTCTAAACATAAAATCAGAATATTCACTTTCTATATTTTCTCTAATAAATAGTGATTTTGAATCTTCAAAACTATCAGATCTAAGTTCGGTTAGAATACTTTTTAAGGATATACCATCTTCTTCTTGAGATAGTTTTTTAAGGTTTTCGGCTAGTTTTGCTTTATTTTTAAGTAATTGCACCGATTCGCTCATCAACTGAATAATTTCCTGTTTTTTTAACTCTATATCTTTATCTTTTATGTTTAGTTTTTGAGTTAACTGAAATTTTTCTTTTTGCAAAATATTATAGCGTTCTGCTAAAGCAAATGATAATAATAATACTTCTAGAAAAGAACCTACTACATAAGCGTTCCCTGTAATTTTATTTACGGGTAGTAGTTGTAATAGTGTGCCAGCATAGAGTGATATACCAAAGCAATATACTATCCAAGCACCTATAAAATAACGTGCAAACTTATTGCCATTTAAATACGCTTTTACACCTGCGTATAATGCTATGAAACCAGAGGCAAATGTTCCCATAGCAACAAGTTTATTAGTGGTATAATTACCAAAGACTTCCATATTTATGATTTCATAGAGGAATGAACCTATCTGAAAATATATTAACCCCATTAATCCCCAATATGCAGACGTACTGTAGGTTTTAATGTTCAAAAATTTAATGCAAAATATGCATAGGGTAATAATACCTAGTGCTATACTAAGAGGTGGAAACCATTCTAGCATAAAAGGATATTCATCGATTAGAAACTGTTTAGAAAAGCCTCTAACAGTAATTTGAGCCGACAAAGAGCATATAATGGCTATGGCATAGTAGATGTACAGCGAATCTCTTAGGCCTATACCTATAAATAAATTGTACAAGGCTATAGTTAGAAGTGCCCCAATAATTAATGCTACTATAAGCAGTTCTCTGTTTTCAAAACGTTCTTTTTGTTTTTTATCAATAACATGCATCATAAACCATTTGCCATATTTACTGCGTGCCTTTAGATAATATGTTTTAGTTTCATAAGACGCTAATTCTATCGGGAAATATAATGATGCACCTTGTTCAGCTTTTTGGTCTTCCATAATCATCATACCTGAAGGGTAACTTGCCCAAGCATTATTGTTTTGATGATACATTATGATTGAATCTTGAAGCGGTTTTAGTATTTGAAGTAATTTTTTAACAGGCTTAGACGACGTATTTACAGCTCGAAACTTTAACCAATGTGTGCCAGTACTAAAACCTAGATTTATGATGTTTTCCTCAGCAGGTTTAAACGGTATGTTTTTTACCTCTTCAATAGATAAAATACTGTCTGTGTAATAGTATTGAAAGGCATGACCAATCCTGTCATTTCTAGAGATCTTATTAATTTCAAGAGGTATAAGTTCTTGGTTTTGAGTATATACACTATACGTTGATAGTAATGTAAGTATACAAGTTAAACCCAATAACCTCATGTGCACTATTATTTTTTTGCAATAATAAAACTAAGGTAATAATTAACAAAGAGTAATAGGGTGCAAAACAGGGTGCAGTTACATCAATTAATTGACTATAAGTTATTTATGTAATCATCTAGAACAATGTCTTTCGAAACATTCATTTTACGCTTTAACCGGAATTTAGAGGATTTAATAGCTTCTATAGATGTATTCCTCAGGGCAGCTATTTCTTTTCTCGATAAGCCTAGTCGTATCAGCGTGCAAATTTCTATGTCAGTTTTTGTGAGATTGGGATGTGATCTTTTTAAGAGATTAATAAATTCCTGATTTTCACTTTCAATGTAATTTTTTAATAAAAGTGATTTGTTTTCTTCAACCGTTTTTGATTTTAAGTCTGCAATTATACTTTGTAAATCTTGAGTGCTATAACCAGACTTTAGCTTTTTAAGCTCTTCAACAAGATTAGATTTAGTATTGATATGATCTATAGTTTCAGAAATTAAACTTACAATTTCCTTTTGTTTGACATTGACATCTTCTTGTAATTTCTGATTTTCAAATTGTCTTTTTAATGCTAACTGTTCAGCTTTTATGCTCTTATTTCTGTGAACCATATAACCAATACTAAGTAAAATAATTAATGCGAGTAGACTTACTGCTACAATCCATAAACGTCTGTTAGACTCATATTTTAATCGTTCGGTTTCTATTTCCTGGTGCTTTACTAATTTTAAACTATCAATTGATTTTTGTTTCTCGTATTTATGCTTGGCATCCAAGTCAGCCATGCGTTTAAAAGTTTCGTCATTATAACGTTTTTCAAGTAGCTTTAAATACTTGACATGGTTTTCGTAGGCTTTCTCGTAGTTTCCAAGTTGAGCATAAGCGAATTGTATGGTTTTATAACGATAGGGTAAAAGTGCTTCGTTTCCCAATTCTTCCGATAATTTCAGTGCCACTTGCATGTATTTTAATGCCAGTTTTGGATTGTCTAGATTCCTGTAAGTTGTAGCTAAAGCGGCGTATCCAGATTCCATTCCAATTTTGTTGCTGTTATTTTTGTGGTACTCGATGGATTTTTTTAGAAAAGGAAGGTTTTCTTTCATTCTTCTACTTTGCCTTAAGTACTGTGCATAATTGGCATTTACAGCTGCTATGTCGTATGGGCTGTTTATAGAGTCTGCAAGTTTTATAGCTCTTAAATGATATTGTTCGGCACCTAAAGTGTCTCTGGAATTGAGATACAAGTTCCCCATAGTGCTTAATACACCTAAGCGTTCTCTTGTTACGTTATATTTTTTACTTAGTGTTAATGCAGAATCTAAATTTGTTTTTGCTTTACTGTATTCTTCTTGATACATCCATAAAATTCCTAGTTGGTGGAAGGATACTGGTAGTTCTTCATAATTCTCAAGACTTTCTTTTATTTTGATGCTTTCTAGCATGTGCTTTAAAGCTATATCATAATTGTTTTCTCGTCTTTCAAAATAACTTAAGAAGTGTAATGACGTCGCTTTTTTATTTATGAAAAACTTAGAAAGTCTTGGTTTTACATCTAGAACACTATCTATATAAGTCACGGTTTTGTATAAATAGTCCTTTGCTATTTTAGGCTTGGTATCTGAATTTCTTACAGCTAGATTGTATAATTTATCTACATTAATACTATCATTTTGGCTATAAGAAACAAAAGGACAGAATAAGAGCGTTATAAAAAGTTTTAGTGTATTGTGGTAAATTTTAATCATGATGCCAAATTTACTACTCTACAATTTTAACCAAAACACAAATACGGGTGCAAAACGGGTGCAGGTATAAAATTTTTTCTGCTTCTAAGCAAACGGTCACAGGTTAGAATCCTGTAGCAATTACTAATAAAAATAAAAACAGAACCTTAATTAAGGTTCTGTTTTTTTATTAACGCTAAAAGCTAATAATATTAAATTAACAACAATGAGTAAGCTAATTATAAGTATTATTTTCATGTTGTTGTCTGTTGATGTTATTGTTAAGATGCAATTGTTTAAAAAAGGTTGCGTTAAGAAACCATTTTTATTTATATAACAGTTTAATTTGATTTTTCCCCAGTGTATAAGTTTCGTTTTTTTAAGAATGTTGTTTTAGGCAATACAAAATGGCGAACTCTATTAACTTTCCCTTACCAACCAGCTTTAGCTTTTTTCTAATATTCTTTCTGTGAGTCTCCACAGTAGCAATACTCAGCCTTAAATGGCTTGCAATTTTAGCAGATGTTTTACCATTACCAATGTGTTGCAATACCTCTAATTCTCTCTTAGTTAAAACTGCATTAGGGTTTATATGTGAAGGGTAAGCTTTTAAAAAAAACAGAAGTGTATCCATAATATCTTTATGCGGTGTAATGGCCTTGGTAGCATTAAGTATTTTTATAATGTCTGCTTTTGAAAGTTTAGCATTTTTGGCCTTAAGCGTATGTATTGTTTTTATAATTTCTTTGTATGTGGTCATTCATTGAATATCTTTAAAAGCCTAAGATAAATTCAGTAGGCTTTAAAAAACATAACCAATAATAGGTAAATTCAGTTGAGATTATTTTTAGTTATACTTTATGTTTTCTAAAATATACAGTTATTACTTCTTCAGTATTTAAGCGTATTTTATCGTTGATTTTTGTAGTTCATATTTGTGCCCGTTCAATGAACATGAATTTTTTGCACTTTTCCGATTTTTTAAGACATGTTAAGTGTAGTTGTTTAGTTTTGAGGAGATTAAATAATTATAGCCCCATGAAACGAGTACTAACAATTCTAATTTTATCAGCTTTTTTAGCCAATACAGATTTGGCTAAAGCACAAGAATATGCTGATACTTCAATACAAAATTCTAAAACCAATAAAAAGCGTCATGCTATATATGATTACGCAGAGAGTGATTTAAATAGTATAGACACAATTCCTGGTTTCAATACACAATCTGATAAGTTAAAAATCACAGGTACTATATTTAAAAGCGATGGTGTTACACCTGCTAGTAATGTGATATTTTATATCTGTCAGGCAGATGAGGATGGTGATTACCACTCTAAGAAAGTAAATGGAAAACGTGTTTTAAGACATCAAGGATGGGTAAAAACCGATAAAAATGGCGAATACACATTTTATACATTTGTTCCGGGAACAGTTTGGGGCAGTAAAGCCTTAAAACAAATTCACGGATACGTAAAAATGCCCAATGACACGGAAGTTTATCCTATTAATCATTTTGTGTTTGATGACGATCCGTTTTTAAGAAAATCGTGTCGTAAAAAAATTGCAAAACGAGGCATCAACAATATACTTAAGTTAGAGAAACAAGATGGTTTGCTTGTAGGAACTCGTAACATTGTATTACCTTCAATTACCCTAACATATTAGTGTTTATTATGTAAACTAAATCCCCGAACATACCTCGCTATGTATGTTCGGGGATTTTTATTTTAGTTACATACCTATTCTCAATTGCATTCAGAAGGTATTTCAAAGGAGCCTACAACTGTAATATCTCCCGGAGTGTTATCTTGCCTGTCATATTCCACATTTATACTTCCTTTAAAAATTTTACAATCTCCATCTTCAATAATTTCATTAATATTTAAAGTACCTCCAGCTTTAGATAAAAAGATACCACTATCTGGGATACTCATACTAGAAATGTTATCCTTAGTATTATTATAAACAATCATGGTATATTGTTTTTTTTCAACAGGTGCAGGAAGCGTAAAGGTAATTCTGTAACCTTCTAGATTTCTAACATCTAAGCGAACCCTATCATTTTCAACATCAACAATGTCAACAATATCTAGTTCAAGTTTTAGGTCTGTAAACCCATCGCCATTAATGGTTATAGAAGCAAAATTTTTTTCTGACTCTTGTTCCATTTGGGAGTCGCTATCGTCACTATTTGAACAAGATGTTAAAGCAATAATAAAGCTTAGGAGAAATACGTTGTAAATCAATTTTTTCATGGTTTTCAATGTTTGTTTGTATTTATTTATTTACATAAACATCGAAAGCATTTAAAAATGTCATCACTTTATTTAGTAATTCTCAACTTTGAATTTAAGTTTATCTTTTTCTGAACTATAATAAAAGGGTTTTTTTGCAGTATTAACTACAGCAATATGGTATATTTCTTGTTTACCTAGATAAGATATACGGGACAGTATTAATCTGTCTTATGAACAACATGGAAGTGTAGCAGGAACGCCTATTTTTCAATGACTAATTGCTGACCGATACGCAAAACCGAATTTCTCTGGATAGTATTCACTTTACATAAAGAAGCAATAGTAACCTCGTTCCGTTTAGATATTCTAGAAAGTGTATCTCCAGGTTTTACAATATAAATAGAACGTTGTTTTATCAAACTAGCTAATGCCTCTTCTTCAGTAAGCAAAGGTTTTATTTTACTTTGTCGTTTAGAATTGTGGGCTAGGGGTTGAGTCCATTTTTGGGTTACCCAAATCTCTTGGGCTCGGATAGTATTTTCTTCATCAAATTTAAAAATGTACTCAGGATTAATAGAAGTGCCTTTGTAGTTTACTACTAAATGTAAATGACTCCCTCTAGAATTTCCAGAGACACCTCCTTTTCCTAAATAACTCCCCTTTACAACACTGTCATTCTCCTTTACACCGTATACCGATAGATGCGCATAAACGGTTTCTAACCCATTGTAATGCCTTACCACAACAGTTTTACCATGGCCACGAGTATACCTCGCCATTCTAACAACACCATCAAACATGGAAAAAATACTATCACCGGTAACAAGATCAATATCTATACCTTTATGAGGGCGTCCCCAGCGCCAGCCATAACGAGACGTTACTACCTTTTTCTTTTTGATTGGAGAGGCATAAGTAGAATCTTCAAAAGTTAACTTTAGTGGAAACTTTAAATCTTTTGCATATTTATAAGGATTATACACTGTGTTTATCCAATATTCGCTTGTTATATTTTCCCTTTCAATATTAATTGAATTTACAGCTGTGGGTATAGAATCAACTACTATATCAATTTCTATAGGTTGTAAGAAGTCATATTTTTGAGCATTTAACTGAAAACCTAATAAAGCCATCAGTACGATACAAAATAATACTTTCATGAGGGTTAAAGTCTTATTTTTTGGTTGGATGCCTGCAAATTTAAGTATTTAGAAGCTAGAACCATAAGTTAATTATAATGACTTACTAACAACTTATTTATGTCATAAATATTTTATCTACTGGATAATTTTTGTGTACTTTATTATCTAAAACACCTATTTAAGGAAGCAAGGCAAAAACATATCTACCTAATGGTAATGTGGAAGTGCATTATAATTGACCAATAAAGCCTTAACTTTGCATGGAGACTCCCTTTAACTAATTGCAAAAAGTTGACAACTAAAGACTACATATTTTATGTTCTGGTATTTTTAAACATTGGTTTTGTAGTTTTTGTATTTATTAGTAGGTATTTAACCAGAAACAATGAGCATCATCACGACGAAGACTTTGATGATTAGTTGACTTTTACTAACAAAAGTTTACCATACCCATTAATATCTATTTTTTATTACTTCTAATAACAAAAACAACCAAACCTACTACCACAGTTGCCATAATACCTATAATCCAGTAAAATATATTGGCTACATTTGATGCCATTGTATCATCAAATACAGACATATCAAAACTTTTGTTACTTGCCTCACTTTTTGGTATAAAAATGTAGTAAGCTATAATTTGCTCTACCTCTTTAATTTTGTTATAGTATTCTTCAAAATCTTCTGGCTTTACGTAGCTACTCTTATTTTTATACTCATAGTTAATGTAGAGAATATCTCGTGAAGGATTCATTTTGGACTTAATCGAAAAATTAAAACTTTTGGAATTTATCGTGACATTATCTTTGGGAACACTCCATCGCTTTGGAAGCTTTACCGTAATTTGATGTTTCTTATGTGTTGGATAATATAAAGCATATGGTGTTTTGCGCTCTTTTTCATTAGGTAACATAAAAACATCCAATATGCTATAAGGTGTAAACTCTACAGCAATATTTTTATCGTTTCCAACCATAGGTTTCCATATATCGGTAATTTTGTATGACTCTTCCACCAGTATCTCATTAACCAAACTATCATCGTCAAAAACAGGGTCTTTTAAGGCTTCAACACCATCATAGAGATTATCATAATAGCTTTTAAAATCCTTACGTAATGAAGATATACTGTTCGATTTATATCGCGCTCTTATCACATCCGCTTCAGCCTCTTTATAAACAGTCATGACGTTTAGGGAGCCTGGTCCCCCTACTGTTGGCAAATCAAATGTATCAAATACCTCAACTACATTTTCGCTTTTAGGGGTAATTTGCTCTAAAGCCGTATTGCCTTTTTTTATAACCAGTGCTTTGCCATAATTTGGAAATGAAACCGACTTGTAATTTCCAAATTGATTACTGTTTGTTGGGTCGTAAAATAAATGGGTATTTGTACTATCAATAACTTTAACCACAACATGGTCAAATACTTTAGGGGATGGTAAAAATTGGTGAAGGGATTCGCCGTATATGGTATTAATTAGTACTGGATAAGCTTCAATACCCATTTTACGTAGCATGGTAACCATAAGCCAGCTTTTATCCTTACAATCCCCAAAACGCTGCTCTAATACTTTACTTGGAGAAAAAGGTTTATATGCTCCAATACCAGATTCTAAACCAAGATATCTAATTTCATCTTGTACAAACTTAAGTATCGTAGAGATACGTTCGCCTTCATACTCAGTACTACTCTGTATTTGGTCTATTTTAGTTTGTAATGACTGCGATGGTTTAACATTGTCTTGGTATATGTTTAACGCCCAATTTACAACAGCCTCCCAAGTCTCAAAATCGGTAACAAATAGGTTTTGGTAAGAGAGATACCAATTTGGTGTATTTTCTTCAAACTTTGGGGCTTTCGTTAGGGTTGTTGTCCAATTATAAGTTGTATGGCCTTGGTAATTTCCTATTTGGGGTTTAATGTCTGAATTCAGGGTCTTGTATTTTAATGTCTTATTAGAGATTAAATAATAATTAATTTTCCCCACAGGTTGAAAATCGTTTAGGGAAGTACCTCCTGAAAAATGATTGCCATGTATGGGGTTAAACCCTTTAATTGAATAGCTTACATCTAATATATCGCCATTACGTATATCAGCTAAATTTGCTATGGCATTAAGGCTACCATCATAAATATAACTTTCTGAATTGGACTCTTGCCGAATGCTTTGAAAATCATTTACATCAAGCTTGTCAATGGTTTCTCCCTGTCTAAATACCGTAATGCTATGTAGAAACAACTGTTGGTAAGTGGGGTCGTAATTAATAGATATTGAAGATCCATCTTGTACACCAACATTATCTGTTATTTTACGAACAAAACGAATGTAACGTTCCTTTTTTGGAATATGTATTTGTTCATCACTTAATAAGGTTAACAAGCCATAAGAGATGTCGTTTAAGTCTATTTCAGGAGTTTTATCATAAGATTGGTGCACTACCCATGCAGGTGTATTACTAATTTTTATTTGTGCATAAAATACACTGAAACTAAAAAAGGAAATAAAAGTAAAAAGGTAGAGATTATTGGCTTTAATGGTCATAAACTTAGATTAGGAAACAAATAAACTAAAAATATTGTGTAAAGCTTTACAGCACAACGTATATAATTTCAAATGAACGATTTATTTACTTAAGTCATAAAAAATCAAGATGAGTTCAATGGTAATTACAATATAGGTAGCTTTAAATACAAATATTTACCGTGTAAAATATATATTTTTGTGCACATTAGGGTAGATACACGTAGTACTGCATGCCCTATAAAATATTATCAATATTTTAGTGAAAAATTTGCTCATTTGAAAGCCATAGTATTCATTGCCATATTTGCTTTTACATGCTTAAAAGTTAATGCACAACAACTAGATTCTCTTTTGGTTGAGCTGGAATCTACAATGCAATTGCATGAAGACTATGATTTGCAAAAAGAAGCCCATATTAAAACACTTCTTACCCAGAGAGATCGGACTACCAGTTTAGAACAAACTTACAAGTTAAACAACGCGCTTTTTAAAACCTATCAATTTTATAATTTTAATAATGCGCTCAAGTATATTGAAAACAATATTCTAATTGCTAGACAATTAAAAAATACAACCTATGTAAATGAATCAAAACTCAAATTAGGAGTGCTATTGGTAAATACTGGTCGTTACAAAGAATCCATTGATGCTTTAAATGAGGTTGACAAAAAAACGCTCCCTAATGCTTTATTAGATGACTATTATATAGCTTTTAACGAAGGCTATTCTGGTTTAGCATATAACACCACGGTTAACAGTAGTAAATCTAACTACACAAAATTATACATCGCCTATCAAGACTCACTGTATTCACGTCTTGAATCTGATTCTGAAGAATCTCTAAGAATTAAAGAAAAAGAGTTTAGGGACAATAGGGATTTAAACATGGCTTTAAAGATCAATGACCAACGTTTGTCTAAAGTAAGCGACGGGTCCAGATTATTTTCTTTGATAACTTTTGAGAGGTCTTTACTCTATGAATTAGAAGAGAATGTTACTAAGCAAAAAGAGTATTTAATCCTATCCGCAATTTCTGATATTACCTCTTCTGTAAAAGACAATGCCTCGCTGGGCACACTAGCAAAGATACTTTTTACTGAAGGTGATATTGATCGTGCGCACCGCTATATCAACTTTTCCTATGATGATGCAGAATTTTACAACTCCAACCTGCGCTTTGTAAATATTGCCAATAGTATGCCTTTAATAACTAAGGCTTATGAGGAAAAAACAGCTAAGCAAAGGGAGCGGCTCCAAGAATCATTAATATTCATAAGCATACTAACGGTCTTTTTACTAATTGCCGTGTATTTTATCTATAAACAAGTGAAAAAGGTGTCGTTAGCTAGAAATGAATTAAAAACAGCAAATGAAGATTTAAGAAAATTATACAAAGAGCTTTCAGAAGTTGACAAAATTAAAGAGCACTACATCGGTAATTTTTTAAACCTTTATTCTGAATACATCTCAAAATTAGACGTCTACAGAAAGTTAGTGAGCAAATATGTAAACGCAAACCAAATGAATGCCTTATTAAAGCTTTCTAAATCAAAACAATTAATTGATGAAGAATTAGAGATATTTAATAAAAATTTTGACAGTTCCTTTTTGCACATCTATCCAGACTTTGTTGATGCAGTTAACAAACTACTTAAGCAAGACAATCAAATACACTTGGAAGATAAGACCAAACTTAATACTGAATTACGGATTTTGGCATTACTAAAATTAGGAATAACAAGCAGTTCTAAAATTGCAAAAATCTTGAGATATTCTGTTAATACAATTTATAACTACAGGGCAGCCATAAAAAGTATGGCGAAAGATAAATCCTCGTTTGAGGATTTAATAAAAAAGATACAATAAGATTTTCAACTCTACTTTTTCACTCCTTTTTAAATAGGCATTATACAAAAAAAGTAGTGTTTTATTGTTATTTCTCTAATATAAATCCACTTTTTAAGATCAAGACACAATTTTTAAAATACTAATTTTTAAATACTTACATATTTAAAAGACTTTACTGAGTCCACTTTTTAGAATATCCCCGTTGTAATATGTGCTATACGGAACTAACTTGCATCAAAGAAAATTTTTAACCTAAACTAAACTAAATAAATGATACAACTAAGGTGGTTAACAGTTGCAATACTTACTTTATTTACTTGTTTTTTCACAACAGCCCAAAACAGTATTTCTGGATTAGTAGTAGATGAAAGTAACATACCATTACCAGGTGTTTCAATACTTGTTAAAGGCACAACTATTGGAGCGACTACAGATTTTGATGGTAACTATGCTCTAAATGGGAATATATCCAATTCTTCTATTCTTGTTTTCAGCTATTTGGGCTTTAAGACCCTAGAAGTTCCTGTTGACGGACAAGCTGTAATCAATGTACAGTTAAAGGAGGATGTTAGTGCTCTGGATGAAGTAGTTGTAGTTGGTTATGGATCTCAACTTAAAAAAGACATTACAGGAGCTGTAGCTACTATTGATGGAGATAGTTTTGAATCTAGACCTAACACACAAGTGGGGTCGTTATTACAGGGGCAATCATCAGGAGTACAAGTTATCTCAAGTTCAGGTAAACCATCTGCTGGTTTTAGTTTAAGAATTCGAGGAACCAATTCTATTAATGCTAGTAGCGAACCTTTGTATGTAGTAGATGGTGTACCTACTAACGATACTAGATCTATAAATCCAAGTGATATTGATACTATTACCGTTTTAAAAGATGCATCTTCTGCAGCTATTTATGGAGCTCAAGGGGCAAATGGAGTTGTTTTAATTACTACTAAAAGAGGAACAACATCTAAGCCAAAAGTCACTTTAGATGCCTATACTGGAGTCTCTCAAGTTTGGAATACCCTGCCAGTATTGAATGGCGAACAGTATCGAGATTTAATGACAGAAATGGGTTTAACTACAGATTGGGATAGTTTCACAGAACGTACAGATTGGCAAGATGAAATATTTCAAAATGGATTTTCACAAAACTATCAAGCATCAGTTTCTGGAAAAGTAAATGGTATTAACTATTTTATATCTGGCGGTTACCTATCTCAAGAAGGAGCTGTTAGAAGTTCTGAGATAGAGCGTAGTAATTTTAAGATTAATATAGATCAAGAAATAAACAATTGGCTAAAAGTAGGCACAAGAATAGCGTATACTATATATAGAGATGTTGATGTTAATGATAATAATAGTGTAAATCAAGGAGGCGTACTTTTAGGTGCTTTAACAACGCCATCTATCATAGGAGTCTTTAGTGATAATGGTATGTTTACAAGTAATCCATTTCAAAATTGGGAAAACCCATTAGCAAGTACAGATGGATTGGATAGAGAGTTTAACGATCAACGCTTTTTAGGAAATATTTACTTAGAAGCTAAGTTTTTAAAAAATTTCAAATACCGTTTTAATTATGGTATAGATAATAGTCATGGTGTTTTTGATTCTTTTCTTGATCCTTTTAGAACCGGTTTTGGTGTTGCTATAGGTGGTCAAGGTATTAATAATACTAACAAAAAATCATATCACATTGTAGAAAATACAATAAGCTTTAATAAAAATTATAATAAACATAAAGTTGAAGCATTAGTAGGTTCTGTTGCGCAAAAATTTAGATTTGAGGATAGTAGTATACAAACTAGAAATTTTGCAAGTGATGCCATAACAACGCCTAGTGGTGGTGCAGAACTCTTTTCGGCATCAGCATTTAAATCAGAAAGAGCAAATACTTCGTTTTTAAGCAGAATAAATTATGGCTATGATGATAAGTATCTTGTAACTGCCAATTTTAGAGCGGATGGATCTAGTGTTTTTGGACCTGATAAACGCTGGGGATATTTCCCATCATTTTCATTGGGATGGCGTATGTCTAGAGAAAGTTTTATCAAAGACGACTCATTCATTAATGATTTAAAACTTAGAGCAGGATGGGGTATTGTAGGTAATGATAATATTGAAGCATACAGTTATCTAGGGCGTGTTGGTTCTGGTGCCAATTATCCTTTCGCAGGAGTAGTACAACCTGGAACTTTTCCTGCATCTATAGAAAATTTAGAGCTTAAATGGGAAGAGTCTGAGCAAACTAATATAGGTATTGACGTAGCACTATTTAATAGTAGAATAAGCTTAACTGCAGATGCTTACATTAAAAAGACAAAAGATTTACTATTAAATGCACCGTTGCCAACAGCTACTGGTTTTGATAATGCCATAAGAAACATTGGTGTGATTGAAAACAGAGGATTAGAATTTGCGTTAAATACAGTTAATATTGATACAAAAAACTTATCCTGGAATACTGGATTTAATATTTCATTTAATCGTAATGAAGTTGTTGGTTTAGTAGGCCAAGAATTACTTCAAGGAGGTATTACTGGAGGTAGAGGAGAAGCAAGTTTGGTTAGAGAAGGAGAACCCTTAGGCTCACTTTACGGTTATATTTTTGGAGGTGTAGATCCAGCAACAGGAAATGCGTTTTACATTGATAGAAATGGAAACTCTACGTTTACTCCAAGTCCAGATGATAGAACCATAATAGGCGATGCCAACCCAGATTTTTATTATGGTGTCACAAATACTTTAAGTTATAAAGGGTTTGGTTTGTTTGTATTCTTGCAGGGTTCCCAAGGTAAAGATATGCTAAATGTTACACGTATTGAAACCGAGGGCATGATAGACCCTAAAAATCAATCAATAGCAGTTTTAAACAGGTGGCGTAATCCAGGGGATATTACCAATATTCCAAGATCAAGCTTTGGAAACAGTGATAATTCAAGAGTATCTACAAGGTTTATTGAAGATGGTTCATATTTAAGATTTAAAACCATCACTCTAAGCTATAATCTACCACAAAGTATTCTAGATAAACTTGGTGTATCTGCTTTGAAAATTTATGGAACGGGGGAGAATATCTTTACGATTACAAACTATTCTGGCTTCGACCCTGAAGTGAACGCTTTTGGCGGTAGTAATACGGTGCAAGGTATAGACTTTGGTACCTACCCACAAACCAGAAATTTAATATTTGGACTAAACGCAACATTTTAAAAAATACATCTATGAAACTATATAAAATTTTAACGATTCTATTTATTTCAATAACATGGCTTTCTTGTGATGATTATTTAGAATTGGAACCTATTTCTATAGAAACAAGTGGAAATGCTTATGAAACAGCTAGTCAAATTGAAGCTGCATTAGTTGGAGCTTACGAATCTTTTCAGTCTTCAGAATATTATGTTTGGGATTATCTATTATTTCAAGATGTGAGATCTGATAACTGTTACGCAGGAGGAGATAATCCTGAAATTTTTCAATTAGATTTTCTTGATATAGCACCAACACATTCTAGATTATTCAAGCATTGGTCAAATATTTATAATGCCATCTCTAAAGCTAATTTAGTATTAGAACGTGTAGATGGTATAAATGACCCTTTACTTACAGAAGAACGTAAAAACCAAATTAGAGGTGAAGCGCTCTTTTTAAGGTCATACCATTATTTTACACTAGTAAAATTATGGGGAGGAGTACCTTTAATTACTAATACAATAACTTCAACAGAAGCTGATGCTATTAATATACCTCGTTCCTCAACAGAGGAAGTATATGCACAAATAACCTCAGATTTGGTTTTAGCAGCATCATTATTACCAGATGTTTACGGAAATGATGCAAGTATTAATAAAGGAAGAGCTACATCAGGTGCTGCTCATGCTCTTGCAGCTAAGGCCTATGCTCAGCAGCCAACGCCAGATTATCAAGCTGTCTTAACTCATATTGAAGCAGTTGAGGCTAGTGCAGCTAATTATCAGCTTATAGATTATAATCAGTTATTTGATGGTAATAATTACAATAATGCAGAATCTATTATTGAAGTACAATATTTAGGAGGAAATGAAGGTAATTTTGGCCCACAGCTTTTGTTGCCACCATCAGTAAGTGGTGATACTTGGAGAAAATTTGTAACACCTTCGGTAGATTTAATCAATGCATTTGATGCAGAAGGCGATACGGTTAGAAAAAATGCTGCCATTTTGTTTGAATCTGTACAATGGGTAGATGAATATTGGGGTAATAGTCAAGGTACATCAATTCCATTTAGTTACAAGTGGAAAAACGCTAGTGGTTTTGCAAGTGCAGATAATACATACCTAATACGATACGGAGATATTGTTTTACTTAAAGCAGAAGCTTTAAATGCAACAAATCAACTTCAAGCTGCTATTACAGAGGTAAACCGTATTAGGTCTAGAGCAGAACTACCAGATTTAACAGATGCACAAAGCAGTACCAAAGAAGTATTAAGTACAACCATACTCAAAGAACGCCGCTTAGAGTTATTTCAAGAAGGACAACGTTGGGATGACCTTTCAAGATACGGTGTGCTAGTTTCTACCATGAATAATGTTGTAGAAATAGATTTAAGAACGGGTAATGCAGTGAACTACAATATGACTGAAGCAAAAAAACTATTACCAATTCCTCAGCAAGAATTAGACAGAAATCCAGCTTTAGATCCAAATCCATTTTAAAAATATCGCTATAATGACAAAGAATTTAAACATAACTAAAATTGTTGTTGCATTCTTTCTGGTATTTACATCTTGCCAAACAGAAAGCAACTTGCAACCCGAAGGGCAGTGGGAGTTAAGTACTCCAATGATTTTAACCCCTTCATTAGACTCTGAAATTGTTTTAGATGAAGATACACCTAACGAAACTGTAACATTTAGCTGGGAGGCAGCAACATCTTCAGAAGGATATGCCGTTACTTATGAGGTTTTAATAGATGAAATAGGGGCAGATTTTACAACGCCGCTTTTTACTTCAGCATCTTCTAATGGTGGTACAAACACCTCTCTTTCCATAAGTTATGAGGCGTTAGATCAAGCATTGGCTTTCTCTGGGTTTCGTGCAAATGAAGAAGCGCAAATTACTTTTGCTGTAAAAGCAAACAGTTTAAGCAAATCTAGCCAAACTACTGCAAACTTAAGTGTTACGCGTTTTGAAAATGAACTACTACCACAATCGCTTTACATATCTGGGACAGCTACAGAAAACAATAATGATTTGTCGCAGGCAATAGCGTTAAGACGATTAACTGATAGTAATGGAGGTTTATCCAATATATACGAAGTGTATACAAGTCTTGTAGCAGGAGAAAGTTATAAGTTTTACAGTGAACGTTCACTTCCTGCTTTAGAGTTTGGAGGAAGCGACGGTAATATCGTATCGTTTGGAGATGATATAGTAGCTAACGATTCAGGTCAATTTAGAATAAAAGTAGATTTAGATAACAATACTTACGAGTTGCTTCAAATCAATTTTTGGAGTATGGTAGGTACACCCATCAATGGAGGTTGGGGAGGAGACGAACCTTTAGCTTATCAAGGCAATGGTGTTTGGAGAGCATCTATCAATCTGCCGGAAACAGGTGGGTTTGTGTTTAGAGCCAATGGAGATTGGGGTTATTTATTGAAACGCGTTGTTGGTACACCAAACACACTTGTTTTAGAAAGTGATGCTGCTAACCAAGGGGTAACTTTTGAAGATATACCAAACAACCAAACAGGACAATATTTTGTAACTCTAGACCTTTCAGCAGAAAACTATAATTATGCTTTTGAAATTGATGATACTGTTGTAGAGCCCATAACTACACCATCACAATTGTTCCTGTTTGAAAACGGAACCATGATTGAAGAATTATCAGCAAATGGCGATGTTTTTAGTTCTAATCGATTCATTCCAATGCAAGCTAGTAACAGCTATACACTAAATAGTGCTATAGATGGGTCTGGGACTTCATACAGTATTAATGATGTATTAGCCAACAGTGTAACCCCAGATGGCGATTTGGTAACAGATGCTGTTAGGTTGGTTGAAGGTAATGAAGCATTCACGATTATTTCAGATAGGGCACTGCGTTTCAGTATAGATTTTAGCGCACCAGAACTCACGTGGTCTTACTACAATTTCAAACTATTTCATTGGAAAGTTTGGGATGAAAGAGAAGAACTGCAGATGACGTATAGCCATCCAAATACATTTACAATTACCGCTAATCTTACAGCGGGATCAGATAGCAAATTTATTAGTCCATGGGATTTTGACTTAGGTAGTGATGATCCAACTTCATTAACAGGAAACCTTATTAATGGAGGTGGAGCAAATTTACTCAATATAGAAACTGATGGTTCATATACAGTAACCATCATATTAAGTGATGATTATCAAACAGGTACCTACGAATTTGCTCAATAATACAATTAAAAACTTATGAAATTATTAAATCGATACAACTTGAATATTTATTATATACTCCTTCTCATAGTTACGTTACAAGCATGCAAAGAAGATGAAATGCAAACGTACCCACCACCAGAAATTGCAGATGTAAACGTAGCATTTTACCTCACATCTCCGGATGAAGCTAATTTACTGGCTCAAACTACAAATGGTCTATTTCCAATGGTAACCAATAATAATTTTACAATTAATGTAGATGAAGGTACCACGTATCAAGAGATGGATGGTTTTGGATATTCATTAACAGGAGGTAGTGCTAAATTAATTAATAACATGTCGTCTTCAGCTAGAGGCAGTCTTTTAGAGGAGCTTTTTGGGATAGGAGACAACAGTATAGGTATTAGTTACTTAAGAATAAGTATTGGTTCATCAGATTTGGATGAAACAACGTTTAGTTATAATGATTTACCTAGCGGTCAAACTGATATTAATCTGGATAATTTCTCTCTAAATCCAGATATGGCAAATTTAATTCCTGTACTAAATGAAATTTTAACAATCAACCCTAGCATTAAAATTTTAGCCACACCATGGTCTGCACCTACTTGGATGAAGAGTAATACTGCAACAGTAGGAGGTGAGCTGTTGCCGCAGTATTATGGTACCTACGCGAATTATTTTGTGAAGTATGTAGAAGGTATGGCCGCTCAAGGTATCACTATTGATGCTATTACTGTACAAAACGAGCCAGAAAATCCGTTTAACAACCCGAGTATGGTCATGAGTGCAGAACAGCAAAAAATCTTTATTAGAGACCACTTAGGCCCCTTATTTGCAACAGAAAACATTACAGCTAAAATCATTCTTTTTGATCATAATCTTGATAATCCAGATTATCCTATTTCAATAATGAATGATGCCTCTGCTAAAACCTATATAGACGGTTCTGCATTTCACCTATATGCAGGTCAAATTAGCAATATGTCACTTGTTCATAATGCCCATCCAGATAAAAACCTGTATTTCACAGAGCAGTGGATTCAGGCCCCAGGCGATTTCTATGAGGATATGCGTTGGCATGTTAGAGAGCTTATGGTGGGGGCACCACGTAACTGGAGTAAAAATGTATTGCAATGGAATCTGGCATCAGACCCTAATAACGATCCACATACCGATGGCGGTTGTGAAGAATGTTTGGGCGCTGTTACAATAGATGGCAATTCTATCCAAAGAAACCCTGGGTATTATATTATAGCGCATGCTTCAAAATTTGTGCCACCAGGTTCAATAAGAATAGAATCTAACGCTTCTTTTGAGTTTCCAAATGTATCATATAAAACACCTGGAAATAACATTGTAGTCTTAGTTCTAAACAATTCAGACGTACAGAAATCATTAAACATTAACGTAACATCAGAGCCTATAACTGTAACTATACCAGCAGGTTCAGTAGCCACGTTTGTTTGGTAAAAAAATAATGGAAATGAATAGAATATTTTTATACGTCCTTTTTATAGCATCCACTTTCTTTGCTTGTAAGCAAGCAAATAATCCTAAGGATTTTGCTATGAATTATAAAAGCGAGGCTAAAGCAAAACTAAATTTGTTAGGTAATAATGCGCGTGTATTTACTACGGCCGAAAACACAGACAAACGTTTGTCTCTAGATACCCAAAAAGCATTTACAAAGGCAAAGCAGCCATTAGAAACCGAAGTAGCCATTTTTGTTAATCCAGAAAAAAAATTTCAAGAATTTCTTGGTATTGGAGGTGCTATCACCGATGCAGCAGCAGAGGTGTTTTCAAAATTAAGTAAAGACAAGCAAGAGGAATTCTTAAACGCTTATTTCTCTGAGGAAGGTATCAACTATAATATTATAAGAACCAGTATCCACAGTAGCGATTTTGGTTTAGGTAGCCATACTTATATAGAAGAAGGAGATATGGAGCTTAAAACGTTTTCAATAGCAAAAGACAAGGAAAAGCGTATACCCATGATTAAACGTGCGCAAGCTTTGGTGAGTGATGATTTGGTGTTTTATGCAAGTCCGTGGAGTCCACCAGCATTTATGAAAACCAATAAGCACATGCTTCAGGGCGGTAAGTTGTTGCCAGAGTACTATCAAGCTTGGGCTAATTATTTCGTAAAGTTTATAGAGGCCTACGAGGCAGAAGGTATTCCTGTTTGGGGGGTTACAATTCAAAATGAACCTATGGCCACACAGCGTTGGGAATCCTGTATTTATACTGCAGAAGAAGAGCGGGATTTTTTAAAATACAACTTAGGGCCAACATTTGAAAAAAACGGCTTAGGAGACAAAAACATCGTAGTGTGGGACCATAATAGGGATTTAATTTCACACAGGGCTAATACCATTTTTGAAGACCCTGAAGCTATGAAATACGCATGGGGAATTGGGTTTCACTGGTATGAAACTTGGACAGGAGGAGATCCTAAATACGATAATCTTAAAAACATTAAAGCGTCTTTCCCTTCCAAAAATTTATTGTTCACAGAAGGATGTCAAGAAAAATTTGATGCTACACAGTACGAGCGTTGGTCTAACGCAGAGCGTTATGGCAATTCTATGATTAACGACTTTAACAGTGGTACTGTTGGTTGGACCGATTGGAATATTTTATTAAATGAAAATGGTGGACCAAATCATGTTCAGAACTTCTGTTTTGCGCCTATACATGCAGATACAAAAACCAATACGCTTATATATACACCTACCTATTACTACATAGGACACTTTTCAAAATTTATAAAACCTAAAGCAAAACGTATCAGTACGACAATGAGTAGAAGTACGATTGAAAGTACCTCGTTTCAAAACCCAAATGGAGAGATGGTTACTGTAGTAATGAATAAAACAGATCATCCTATTGATTATAAATTAATAGTAAGCGATTATCAAATCGATTATAAAATAATGCCCCATGCAATGCAAACAATAATTTATTAACTAAAATTTTAAGACAATGAAAAACAATTACATTTTAAGCTTTGCTGTAGCGATGCTTATATCAGTACAAGCATTTGCACAAGTAGATGTAACTATTAGAGTAGACATGGCAGGACAGTCTGTAAGCGCTAATGGCGTACATGTGGTGGGTACAATTAACGGTTGGACTCCAGACGCTACAATGTTAACTCAAGAAGGAGCAACAAGTATTTATGCTGTAACTATTCAGTTAAATCAAGGATGGCATCGGTACAAATTCTTAAATGGAAATGCATGGGGTACAGAGGAGCAAGCAGGGTATCCCTGCGCACCGTCAAACGGAGACAGATTCTTGTATATCAATAATTCAGGAGCGGCTGTAGTTTTAGAACCTGTACCTTTTAATGGTTGTAATGCTTCAGGAACAAGTTTTGAGGTAACTTTAAATGTAGACATGTCTAGTGAAGGTACCATTGCACCAGGTAATGTACATGTAGCGGGCTGGTTAACCGATTGGAATGCCGAAGTATTATCACTACCAAATGTTTCAGGAGATATACATAGTGGTATTTTAAGGCTTCCTACACCATCAGATTATCCTATCGAATTGGAATATAAGTATTTAAGTGCTTCGGGTTGGGGTAATGATGAAACACCAGGGCCAGAAGCTACCTGTGCTACAGTTACTGGTACAAATAGGCTAGTTACCGTTAATAGCTCCGGCGAGCATCTTCTAGATGTGTTTAATGCCTGTAATTATTCCACGTTAAGTACAGAGGTTTTTGATGCCAACGCATTAAATCTATTGTATAGTCAATCAGATAGAACAGTGAAAATTTTAAATGATGGTTTTATTGATAGCGCATCACAGATTCAAGTGTTTGACGTAACAGGTAAATCCATCAAAACTCTAAATCATAATACAGTTATTGATTTTCAAAACCATACTAACGGTCTCTATTTCGTGAGAATTACCAGTGGAGATAAACAAGCAGTAAAAAAAGTAATGGTGTACTAGTAAAATAAATCACGTTGAACTGTTATTAGCTAACACGTTTCATATCATTATGATGTGGAGCGTGTTTTTTTATAAACTATTATTAGATATCATCAATTTTAGTAGTGCATCATATTTCATCAAAAAAAATATTATTTGAGCTAAGTATAAAGGCGATAAAATATAAATTTATATTATATAAATCATAAAAAATATAAATAATAATATATGATTTTTGTTTCGTAATTTTAATAAAAAATTAAACAGTTATGAAAGCAAAAATCATATTATTAATTCCATCACTTCTACTTTTTACAAGTTGTGCGGTAATTAGACCTGGAGAGGCAGGGGTAAAACAAACATTAGGTAAATTATCTAACGAAGTTGTCACGCAGGGTACTATATTCTACAATCCTTTTAACAGTAAGGTAATAAAAGAGTCTACCCAAACTAACAACATAAAACTTATCTTAAATCTACCAAGTAAAGAAGGCCTTAGTGTAAAATCTGAAATTTCAATTCTTTATCGTTTAGAACAAGAAAAAATCCCATCAGTTTTAGAAAACCTAGGACGTGATTATGAATCTATCATAACGAGTGTATTCAGATCAGCTTCATCAGATGTTTGTGCCCAATTTTTTGCAAAAGATATGCATTCAGGGATGCGAGCTAATATTGAAGAAGAAATCAAGCAAAAAATGATGATAAACTTAGAAAAACAAGCAGATGGGATAGAACTTATAGCCGTATTGATGAAAAGTATCCAGCTACCCAGTGGGTTGGCAAGTTCAATTGAGCGCAAACTACAAGCAGAACAAGATGCAATGCGCATGGAATTTGTAATCCAACAGGAAAAGTTAGAAGCTGAACGAAAAATAATTAATGCCAAAGGCGAAAGAGATGCCCAAAAGATTTTATCAGAAGGCTTAACACAAGAGATAATAAAAATACGAAGCATTGAAGCCTTTAATAAATTATCTAACTCTCCCAACAGTAAAATTATTATTACCGATGGTAAAACACCATTTTTAATTGAAACTGATGAATAATAGGTTAAACCTTTAAATTAAATAAGTTATGAAATTAATAGAAAAAGCACTAGAATTTGAAAAAAGAAGTATGGCACGAATGACTACTAGCGATAGAGTGTTAGCATCACGAGAAGCTAAAGCCATAGTGTTGGCCATCAATAATATTTACAAGAAAACAAAAGATCCAAAACTAATGGATATTATGAAATTGGTAACAATAAAAAAACGTAAAATAGATAAACGTCTTAAAGGATTTTCTCTTAGCGCAGCAGTTTAGAGAATAGTGTTAGTTAAATAGTTTAGTTGGTTAAGCCGAACAACCTTAATAAAAAAGTTGTTCGGCTTTTTTGGGTAGACTAATAGCTTTTATTACTTAGCCACTCCTATTCCTGCAAAAAGTGTTTTAAAGGAATTGGCCTCAAGTGCAAAAACACCATCATTACCAATAGTATTTATAGGGCGCCAAAAGCTTTCATCAAAAAATGAAATTAAGCCTTGGTAAGTGTTAAGTCCAGCAGGTTCTGTAACTCCCCAGGGGTTACGCAATACTATATACTTTTTACGGTTTTTATAAGCCCAGCCCAATACTGCATAACAATGGCTACCAACAACATTTGTACCCGTGTAGCTTTTGTCCGAAGATCCATAGGTCCATGCGGTCATAGGATGAATCGTTTTTCTAGACATAGAGTTTGCTCTTACAATAGAATACAATTCACTTCCTGTTCTACTGTTGGTATTATAATAATGAGGGGTTTTATTATTTAGCTGCGCTGTAGCTTTCACGCAATTTCCCCATGCAGTTTTGGTAATATCCGGCTTATCAGAATTGGTTTTTGTAACCCACTTAGCAAAAGCTTTTTCGTATAGTGCAGGGTAAATCTCATTATTATCGTTAGAGCGACAATAAATCCAATTACTATTAGAAGTATTAACTACGGTTTTATCAGTAACCTCCACAAGTTTGGTTGGGGCATCCTTACCACCTCCTTTAGAGTAAAACTTAATAGCATTAACCCTATCGGTTTCGCCAGTAGCGGTAGCTCTATTTCTGTGTACAATCCTGTAAGGATCAGCCCAAGCCACAGCATTTAAAGCAGCTATAAAGTAGCAGTTCGCCACAGCTCCTTGAATTGGGTCTGAATACTCTACCACATCATTAAAAAAATCGCCCTTATCTACCCAAACACCATTTTGCGGCGTCCAATCTTTTTTAGAAGATCCAGATTTGTTAAGTACAATAGAAGCTAAAGCCTCACTTAACACTGATTTGGATAATGTACGGTTTATATTGGGAATATCTAATTTAAGCTCTAAAGTATCTTTATTAATAAGTCCAGATTTTATTTTTACATCACTAAGCTTTTTAATGCCAAGTTTTTCTAATTCACTTAGTTTTTTAAGTCTGGAAATATCTGGAGTTTCGGCATCCTCAAGAGTTCTAATTTTAATTTCTGATGCCTTTAATGGTTCAGGCATATTATCCTTGTTTAATTTTAATCCAGCATAAATTGGCGAATTAAATTTCATATCAAAAAGTTCACTATAATCTGTTTCCAGAGTGTCTTCCATAATTTTGATTGAATTTTTCTTACTCCAATCAATTTTTCTTCCGAGTAGTGTTTCGGTTAAAGCATAGGGATTTATAGCGCCTATGCTAAGTTTTGGTGCTTTGTCCATAATTTAATTTAATAATAAGGTTAATAATTTGTAGTTAAAATTATACGAAAAAAGTAGTCTGTAAAAGAGGAAAAATAATATTTATAATAGGGGATATACCCCATTTGAAAGACAGGGAAAAATCTATAGCAGTACATCTTAAGCACATTTAGTATTAGATTTCGAATAAAAACTAAAGTATCCTCTAATGCTTGATAATACCTACAGCAAACCTGAACTCATTAAGTCTTGACCCACAATATGTGAGATACATTTCAACCTCCCTTTTAACGAAGAAATAGCATAGTTTTTATTAATTAACCAGTATTGGGTATGTCGTGGTTTTAACTAAAACCATAACATGTCACTCAATAACAAAACCATTTAATTATGAAAAAAAGTATCATTTTATTTCTTTTTTCTACAAGTTTATTTTCACAGAATCCTTCGTCTGTTCCAACAAATGCTCCCAATCAATTTCATATTGATTTTGTGGGAACTGCAAATTTACAACAGAACATAAATGAAGCAAACGAAGGTGTACAGGGTTCGGCTGGATTGGGAGTGATTTTTGAAAGGTATTTTTTAAAACGAACAAATAATGGAGTTTTAAAAGATGAGTCTAAAAATAAATTTATAGAAAGTATCGATATGGAGGCATATATTAATGTAGCATCTAGTATTGATTCCCTAAGAGCAGATGTAGAATCTGATGGAATCACAAATCAAAGGCTATTTGGTACATATTTGCTTAATCCTGTAAGTCCTAAACAATCTATCTTCATTAATACTAACATCTTTTTTAATCCAGAGATTGCCTGGGAAAAGGGGAGTTGGTTTACAAAAGTATTTAGTGGCGCTAATGTTAGAATTAATGCTTCAAATGTACTTTGGAATTATAGTGATGGCGTAGACACTAACTTTAGTAGAAATGCTGGTGCAATAAGTTTTAGATTTGGTTTATTTCATGAGTTTTTGCCTAATGATAAAATAAGAGATGACAAAAACAAACGAAAATTTAGTGTGAGCTTAGGTTTGCACTATGGGTCACGACATATAAGGGGGGATATTTCATCTTCCAGAAATGATACTACCAGAGAATTGTTCTTAGGAACAAAAGATTTAAATTTTAGTGGATTGGAACCCTCATTTGGTTTTCGTTTAAATAACATAATTGCAGAGTTTACAATGCCGTTTTTGCTTGGTTCTTCAAAAACATCAATAGATGGTTTAACCGATACACAATTTCAATTCTCAATTAGATTTGTTGGAGGCTTCAGCTTAAAAGTAAATGGAAATGACAGTTAGATAAATAAAATTTAGTTAACTATTATCTTTAATTTAAGTGTTTTAAATAGAAGGTTTTATTATATCAGAATATTTTATAGGTGTTAATTACTGGTTCCCGTAAATCTTTGTTTATCAATAGTTATATTTTTACTGTGAGTGTTTAAAATTAAGTTCTCCCTTTTAATTTCTTTGATATTTACACTCTACAGGAATGTACTCATGTAGGTATTTCAAATAGCATCATTTTAAATTTATTTTATGGTATTCTAAAATTAGTTCAAATGGGAAACAAGGAAACAAAGATTGGACCTTTCCAAGGTATTTTTGGGGTTTTTGGTTTTTTAACAGGAGCAATTATAGGTTCCGAAAACGGAGATTGGCTTGTAGCTTTAATAGTTGGAGCTATTGGTGCAGCCATAGGAGCCGCAATTGGTTCAGCTACAGATTGGGCAGTTAAAGTAATAGGTGCAATTATTCTTTTACTTATAAATTCTTTTACAAGAAGACTGATTGTGGATTTAATCTGCGCAATTCTAGGAATAAATTAGTAATAATACCCAACAGCCAAGTATTTATATTTTTTACACCAAAGATAAAAACATAAAAGGGCGTCTTAACATTTTAAGACACCCTTTAAAATTTAATATGTAGGCACTATAAAGTTTTACACTTTACAGAACGAAATAAAATCCTGTATTACCCCAGGCTCACCATCTCCTGTAGTGAGTTTCACTCTTGCATTTAAGTGTATAGTATAAGCACAAGGTAGCAAATCATTAACATCAAAAGGACCAATTGGGCTTGAATCAGGATTAATAAGCTGGGCAGTTCCAAATGTCTCTGGTGCCGTTGCTACTGGGATGGAAGCAAAACCAAAACTTTGGCCAGGTTTTTTTGGCCCTGTTATAGATAATGATATAGAAGAAAGGTTTTCATTTCTAGCATGGTACTTTACATGTAATGCATTAGTGATTTTATTACAACCTGTAGTCACAGAAACAATTTCATCAATATTTACAGAAACAGCAGCCAGTTGATTTTGTACTATTTCTGGAGCCCAATTGCCGTGTTTGTTTACATTGTCATATTCAACATTAAAAATGGCAATAGGTTTGGATGTTCCTGCTATAACTTCTGTAGCTGCATTGTTTAATTCACGTTGCTTCATTCTAATGGCAAAATAACGATTGGTAGTATGTGGTCTTGCTGGCGAAACGGTTGCAGTACCAATATTAGATGGAGGTGCTGCCATATCCAAAGCTAATAAATTAGTTAATGCAACAGTATTAAGTTTTAGGATTTCAGCATCTTGATGAGGCTCAAAATTACCATCCTGTGGTACAGGAATCCAATTGCCGTTAAAATTAATATCTGGAGCAATACCATCTGTAATATATGGTATTTTTGATACGGGATTCATAGGATCTCCAGTAAGGAAAATATGATTCCCAATTGTTGTGGGAGGCACCATATCTGGTGTTACCGGAAGCCATCCTGCTGGTGCGGGAATACTATTGGGGGCGCCTACCTCTTGGTATTCAAACATATATTCCATTGGATTTCCATTTAATGTTTGTGTAATGGTACCAATAAGATTAATCGTTCTATAAAAAGCATAACCATCAAATCCGGGACGTAATGTTTTACCGCTTGCAGAATTAATTTCGTCCTGTATTTTAATTTTTCTAGTCAGCCCAAAATTGGTAAATGATGCTGGAATTGGAATATCAGGAATTACTATATCGTCCAAACAAAGCTTTACGCAAAGGCACGGCCCTACGTTATTTCTTTTATCAGATGGTTTTTCAAATTCTATTGGACTTCCATTGAATTCTAACCTAAAATATACATCCGGTCCACTATTAAATGGAGGAAAAGGCGTTTCTATATTAATTAACGGAGAAAGAAAGGTTTGTTTAAAATCGCTACTACTATAATCTATTCTAAAGTGTCCATTAGCATCAGTAGTATCAGAGCCCAGTTCGTCATCATGAATCCAGTCATCATCCATTGCAATTACTTTTAAGCCAGGAATTGGAATGTAGTCATTTTTACAGTCAAGTAATACACCACAAATTACCCAGGCATCAAATAACTCGCGTATTCTACACCAAAAACGACTGTTAATACAATATTTCCAGTAAAATACAATACCTAGTTTCGTCTGTCTCCATCTTGGCTGTAAGGTAGTAAGCGTAAACTGGATAGGTCTACGTTCTTTACTTGTTTGATTGTAAACCCGTTTTGTTACTATATCAATCATGATAGGGCCATCATATTCTGCATATTTACCCTTTAATTCGGTCTCATAATTGCCGTTTTCATCAATTTCTGCTTCTGCTAATAGCAGTTTAGATTTCGCTTTGATTTGTTTTTCGTCTAAAATTTGTAACGTGTCTTTAGGATGTGCCGTAACATGTGTTACCACATCAAGGTTTATATCTGCTACCCTGTAAAAGCGTACAATAGAACCAAATAATGGTTCCTTACAATCTTTGCATATTTCTGCAAAAAGATTTCCTTTTAAAATAAATCCCATTTTGTGTTAAGTTTTATGATTAATATATAGTCTCAAAAGTACTCTGTACTAATATTCTTAAAAAGAGTGTTTTAACTGTTTTTTGTAGGTAATACCCCTATTTTTTTACGGGGATTAAACGAATGCTAACACAAAGTCTGGGTTTTATTTGAGGTAGGGGTGGGGAGGTAAAATGTGTGTGGAATGGGTTTAGTTATTTAAGGTCAAATTTTGGTTTGGTTGCTTTTATTCGTTTCTACATTAAGAAAATAACTTATAAGCTATAAACAAAGGATTTTCCTTTAAACTTTTGGTCGAAATTATTTGTTGATTATCCTGTTTCTCTAAATTATATAAAATATTAAGCATACCTTTATTTGTAAGTTTTTTTAGTACTTAATTTTAATATATTTCTTTCCACTAAAAATGAAACACATTTCTTTTTTTATCTATTTTGTATTTTTTTTTCAAACTCTACTTCAATCACAAACTTTAGATGCAACACTTCTAGAACTAAAATTCTCTAATGATGGTTACCCGGAAAAATTCACGAAAGTTGATAATGGGTTTTTCTTTAGTTCAGAAGATGACCAATTATGGTTTTCAGATGGTTCCGTTGAAAACACATACTTAGTAAAAGATTTTGAATCAGGATTGTACGATGATATTACATCTATTACTGCTGTTGGAAATAGCGTTTTTTTTGTTGCTCAAATCGGTAGAGATAATAGAGAGTTGTGGGTGTCTGATGGTACTGAGGAAGGAACAATTCAGCTAACAGACAGAAATGTAGGTTTTAGTACTGAAGGTATTAATCAAATAATTGAGTATCATGGAAAAATATATTTTGGCGCCTACAGTGAAACCTATGGCAATGAGCTCTGGGTAAGTGATGGTACTTCTGATGGTACAGTTGTATTAAAAGATATTACAGAGAGTGGCAATAGCAACCCTAGAGGTTTTTTTATTTTTAATGATAAGTTAATATTTCAGGCTTCGGTGGATGGAAGTGCTTATGGGTATTGGACTACGGATGGAACAGAAACCGGTACTGTACTTTTAAAATATATTCAGGAAGATAACAGTTTTGGTGGTCTTACAGAAGGACAAGTTATTTATAATGGAGATTTCTATTTTTTTGCAGATAATGGAGAAACAGGCTATGAGTTATGGAAAAGCAACGGCACAACAGAAGGCACACAATTAGTTAAAGATATTTATCCTGGGAAATACAATAATAGTAGTTATGGCATGATTGGAGTGGTTTTAAATAATAAATTGCTGTTTATTGCTAATGACGGAGTTGATGGAAATGAGCTTTGGTCTACAGATGGTACTTCGGAGGGTACTGCAATATTTAAAGATTTTTATCCTGGTCCAGGAAATGGATTTCAGTTTGATGCAAAATTACAAGTAGTAGGAGATAAAGTGTTTTTTACAGCTACTGATGGCGCAGAGCAATCTGGTTTATGGGTAAGTGATGGGACAGATCTAGGTACAATTTTTATAAATGCATCATGGCCTCAAATAATAGAAGGAAATGAAATCGGAACTGTTGCGTATTACTTTGCTTATAATAGCGAAAAAGGAAAAAGTTTGTTTTGGAAAAGTGATGGCACCCCAGAAGGTACTAGCGTCCTTTCAGAGGATATTGAAGTTACTAATATATCTGTTTCAGAGCAAGACTTTCTTGCTTACGATAATCGTATGTTTTTTAACGGAAAAAACAAACTCAATGGTAATGAATTATGGGTAACTGATGGCACTCCCGAAGGAACTAAACTGTTTTATGATGTAAACCATAGTTATGGAGTTAATCCTTCATTATTGACGGCTGTAGGAGATAAATTATTTTTCAGAGGAAACAAATACGGCACTTTTGGACTTTGTACTTCAGATGGAACTATTAAAGGAACTAGGTATCTTAATATTGGATCGAATGAAGGAGGAATATATAAAAGGTCTAAATTCATTGATTTTAATGGCAAGCTTATAGTTAATGCAAATGATGGTGTTAACGGCTATGAATTATGGATTAGTGATGGCACAGACAATGGGACTTACATGATAAAAGATATTTTTGAAGGCAAGAATAGTAGCATGGGTGACTATCAAGAATTCACTATAATAAAAGATAAAATTTATTTTTCTGCAGATGATGGCATTCATGGTTTTGAACCTTGGGTAAGTGATGGTACAGAAGAAGGCACTTATATGATAAAAGATCTATTTGAAGGACCAAATGATGGTTATGGAAGTCATTTTGGTTATGTAGATGACTATATATTTTTTAATGGATTAAAAAATGGTAGCCAAAGAGGATTCTGGAAAAGCGATGGAACTAGTCAAGGAACTATTGAAATTGATTTTTTAAGTGAGGCAGGCATTACCGGGGTAATTAATAATAAGATGTTATTAAGTCTTAATGGTACTTTAGTTGCATCCGATGGAACACAAGCTGGCACAGTAAATTTAGCAAATATTGGTGGAGGTATTAGAACCAGTGTTGCAGGAGAAAATGATTTTTATTTTGTTGGAGGTAATAGTGAAGATATACTATTTAAAACGGACGGAATAACTGCAACTCAAATATTCCAAGCTGAACATAATAATGATATTAAACAGTTAATGATATGTGGAGACTATTTGTATTTTGGAATTCGAGAAGGTTTTTCAGCAATTGATGAATTATGGAGAACAGATGGTACAATAAGTGGAACTTTACAGGTTGCTGGATCTGAAACTGAAGACTTCTCATATTTTAGGAATTTTACTTGTTTTAAAGAGTATCTTCTTTATATTGCTGAAATCTCTTCTAAGAATATATGGGCTACCAATGGAGTTCCTAATCAGGCCATTCAACTAGGTATTCAGGTAAGTAATGGACCTAATTTACAAGGATATGATAACATTGGTTATATGGCAGCAAATGGTGATAAATTATATTTTGAAGCTAGAAATGATATAAGTGGAAGCGAGATGTATGTAACGACACCAAATTTTTCTAGTCTTAGTTTTAATAATTATGATGCATTACAAGCTAACACCTCAAAAAAACTGATTAATATTTATCCAAACCCGACTACTGAATTTATTAATTTAAAATCAATACACAATAATCAAATACAAAGTTTTGAGTTGTTCGATATTTATGGTAAAAGTCTTATTAGAGAAGAAAACAACCCATTATCAAGTGAAATGACATATAATCTAAGCAAATTTTCAAAAGGTATTTATATAATTAAAGTTCATTTTTTAGATGGTAATAATGAAAGTTCAAAAATTATTATTAGTGATTAAAATATGGATAAACGACAAACATATTAGATTTTTTTCCTATCCCAAATCCCGTTTACGAGAATTATAATTGGTCACCAAAACGAAGCTTTTATTATGCGCTGGCAAGCGTTGGCAAATTATGGTTAAAATACGAGGGAGTAAAATTGATTAAGTATCAATTTTGTGAATCTGCGAGTAGATGCAGCTGGGAAAAGCAATTTGATTTTATTTAGCAATAAAGCGCTTGGCAGCGGATATTTTACATAACGGCAAATTATAGCTACAAATGACTTTCCTTATAAAATAAAATCGTAATCCGTGAGAATCGCGTATTTGAAATTTTAATGACCCAAGTACTGAATATTAATAAGAATTACAGCAGCTTCTGGGATATTTTACATAATATGGAATTATAGCTTACAAATGGCATAACAATAAGATATAAACGAAATATGATATTTGTACTATAATGTTCTGCGTTATGTAACTTTGCTTTGGTAAAAGCGAAGTTCTTTAACCCAATTTTCTTGGATTTTTTTCCTTCTAAAAAGTTTCTTTAAAAATGTAATGGAATACGCTTTGCCCGAAGCGACGATAGGAGTGAAGTGGGAATGTGTATGTAATGACAAAGTTTCCTACATATTTGTAATTACAACCCTAAATTTTTAGTAAATTGCTTTTATAAAATTAAAGTATGCAAACAGGTTTTTTTGCTTATGGTTCCCAAATACCATCGAGCGGTGAGAGTATAGAAGAAGCAATAAAAATAATAAATGAAGCTAATGAAGATGTTAAAATTGAATCTTGGATTAATTTAAAAGTATCAGGTTCATTAATTATATCTAATATCCTAAGCGCAATAGATAATGCTGACTTTTTATGCGCTGATTTAACAGGATTAAATGATAATGTTCTATTTGAAATCGGTTATGCATTAGCAAAAAAGAAACCTCTTTATTTAATAAATGATACTTCTCATGAAGACTCGTTAAGAAAATTTAATGAATTAGGTCTATTAACAACCGTTGGTTACTACCCATATACCAATACAAATCAAATAGTAGAAGGCTTTTATAAAATGGCCCCAAATGACCCAGTAGATAAATATTGGGATAACTTAACAGCTACGTTACCAAATAGTTTTGATAGAAAAGCTTTACTCGTTTTAAATAGTCAAGTTGAAACTAATTATAATTTGGAGATTAATAACCTGCTAAATTTTTATAAATTACCCAGTGTTATAGATGATGCAAGTGAAAATATTGTGCAACCTATAAGTTGGTATTTAGAACAATTACATTCTGTACCTGCTGTTCTAGTACAATTTTCATCACAAGCAAGAGCAGGGTTTGAAATTCATAATTCAAAATGTTCACTAGTTTCTGGAATTGCATTAGGATTAGGGTTAAAACTTCAAATTATAGCTGAAAAACCCTATAGTATTCCTATAGATTTTAAGGAGCTTCTAAAGAAATTTAGCAATAGAAAAGAGTGTTCTTTATTTGTTAGCGATTTCTTAATGAACCTTCATGGAGAAATAGCTGAGTTACTAATAAATAGAGATAAAAGAGCCAAGGATAAAAGAAAAAGAACTGAATTACAAAATGTGAATTTCGGTGAAGCTATAGCCGAACATGAAAGTAATAACTTATATGATTATTATGTTGACACTAATCATACACAACAGTTAATTAAAAATGAGTATAATATTGTAGTTGGAAGAAAAGGGTCTGGTAAAACTGCAACTTTATATTATTTGAAAGAAGATTTATCACAAGATGTAAGAAACAATATTATACTAATCAAACCTATAAATTTTGAAGTTGATGGTCTGATTTCATTAATGGAAGAATCTAACAGTGATTTTGAAAAGGGCTTTTTAATCGAAACTATTTGGAAATTTCTAATTTATACTGAAATTGCTAAATATCTGTACTATAAGACAAAAGAAAAGCCTTTATACGCATTAAAGGAAATTGAAACTGAATTTCTTGAATATATAGAATCATATAGAGCTGTATATTTAACTGACTTCTCTACTAGGCTAGAAGAACAGATAAAAGTACTAAGAGAAAATGATATAAAAGAAATTGGTGCAGGAAACAACAAGGAATTTAGGCTTAAAGTTTCCGAGTTACTTCATGAAGGTTCAATTCATAAAATGAAAGATTATTTTGGTGAATTAATGCCTAAGAAACATAAGCTAATTGTTTTAATCGATAATTTAGATAAATCTTGGAGAAAAGACTCAAAGATTAATATCTTAAGTAAATATATTTTAGGATTATTAGGCGTTTCTGGTAGAATATTTAGAGAGTTATCTTATGTTAAATCTAAGGATAAGAAAATTGATTTTCATTTAACAATATTTTTAAGAAGTGATATATTCAAACAAGTTATTTCATTTGCTAGAGAGCCAGATAAAATAGAAGTTTCACGTTTAAAATGGGAAGACCCAGAAATACTTTTTAGAATTATTGAAGATAGATTTATTGCTTTAAGTAATGGGAAATATTCAGCTGAAGATTTATGGGAAAGATTCTTTGTTTCTCATATTAAAGGCCAGAGAACAAAAGATTTTATAACGCAAAATATATTCCCAAGACCAAGAGATATTATTTATTTTTTTAAAACATGTAAGGATACTGCGATATCTAGAGGTCATGCCATAATTGAAGAAAAAGATGTAATTGATTCGTTAAAAGATTATTCAAGTTGGGTGTTTAAATCTGTACTTGTTGAAAATGGGATTACATATAATCAAATGGAAGAATTTATGTATGAATTAATGGCTAGTAATAGGGTTTTAACTAAAGCAGATATTAGCGAAAAAATGTCAAATTCAAAGATATATAATCAAGGTGATAATGATGTAGATAAATTCGTAGACCATTTAGTTAGCTTAACAATTTTAGGTAGAGAAATTGGAAAAGATACTTTTAGCTTTGAGTATGATATAAATAATGCAAAAAAGATAAAAGTGCTAGCTAACAAATATAATTCTAATCGTTTTGAAATTCACAAAGCATTAGTACCTTACCTTGAATGTATTTAACAGAAAATATAAAATTTTGGCTAAAAAAAATAATATTAAAAAAAAGATAGTAGAAATCTTGAATTTGTATATTAAAGAGTTATCAGTGTCTACAAAATGATTGCCTCAGAATTCCTAAAATCAGAATTAAAAAACTATAGCTTAGAATTAGTTGCCAAAACAGATGGGAGGGAAGGAGTAGACTTTTTTATTGGAAACTATCAAATATACTTACAACCACTAGATTTAGATACTGTAAAACAAAGTGTTAAGGTTTCAAAACAAGATTTAGGAAAACTCAACGATAACTTGTTTATCGCTTTAGTTTTAATCATAGAGCAACAACCAAGAGTTGTCTATTTAATCCCATCTAAGCAATTACGAGATTCTATTAACAATTACTTTATAAATAACGAAGTGAGTTTAATGCCTAGTTTATCTAATTGGGAAATTATAATATCAAGTAAAACTGTTGAAGAACTAGAAAAGTATGCTTTAAAGAATATGGCTGTTAAACTAAAAGCTTAGTTTTATAATATTATGTAAAATAGATCGTGCGTTTTTACCCAGATGAAGCGTTGGCAAAACGGCCTCAGAAAACTTTGGTGAAAACAATAGGTGAATGAGCGTACATATTTTAGAGGGCTAGCAATACATATTCTTAATAATAACAGAATTTTTAAGCTAGTTCTAAGCAATCTTAATGAGTTACAATGTTTTCTAAAATATAGTGATTGAGCCGTACATTGTTTCCAAAGGTTTCTGCAGCCTTGATTTTTTTGTTTCTTTTTGTATCAAGACAAAAAGATATGCAAACACTTAAAAGTTTAAATAAAAGCACAATTAGAACAAGTGTATAGAAATTTTAGAGCGTGGATTAGAGCCAGGAAAAATTTTATACTCTTGTGGCAAGCTTACGAGAATGTCGTAGAAAAAAATCTTGCAGGATTTTCCTCGAATACGAGAATTATAATTAATAGCAAAAGGTTTAGCTTTTTTTGGTGTGGCCAAGCGGTGGCAAATTGTGTTTAAAAATAAATGCCATTGAGGCATTTAAATTTTTAAAAAACAATCTAGCGGTTGGGCGCGGCAATTTTACATAACGGCTAATTATAGTACAAACAGCAGAATGTTTCTTATTTAGCAACAAACCCAAGAGCCAAATATTTAATGACCCAAGTACTGCAGTTTATTGTATGTTCAAGACTTTCTGGGATATTTTACATAATATGGAATTATAGCTTACAAATGACATAACAACAAGATATAATCGAAATATGGTATTTGCACTATAATTTACATTATGTAAAATAGAGTATTTTACATCCAATATAACACTTCTCTATTTCTTAGTACTAGAAGTTATATTAATTTCAATATTTTTGCTAACGTTCAAACTATGGAAGATTTTTTAATTGGAGTTATCAAGTTTATCGCTAATTTCTTTTTAGATTTTGTAGAATCAATTAAAACTAAATATACAATTATAATTGCATTTACACTTCTAATAGTTTGTTTTATAATCGTCTATATATTGATTGAAAATCATTGATAATGAAAAATACTGCTTTAAACCATATACACGAAACCCTTGGTGCCAAAATGGTGCCTTTTGCTGGATATAATATGCCTGTACAGTACGAAGGTGTAACTATAGAACACGAAACGGTTAGAAACGCTGTTGGTGTTTTCGATGTATCACACATGGGAGAGTTTTTGGTTGAAGGCCCACATGCTTTAAAGCTAATACAAAAAGTGTCTAGTAACGACGCTTCAAAATTAACCATTGGTAAAGCACAATACAGCTGTTTGCCCAACGATGATGGTGGTATCGTTGACGATTTAATTATATATTACATTAAAGAAAACACGTATTTATTAGTAGTAAATGCCAGTAATATCGAAAAAGATTGGAATTGGATACAATCTAAAAACGATGTGGGCGCTACCATGCGAGATTTAAGTGAGGATTATTCCCTACTCGCTATTCAAGGTCCAAAAGCTGTAGAAGCCATGCAATCCTTGACTAGTCACGATTTATCGGCAATCAAATTCTACAATTTTGTTGTTGGCGATTTTGCAGGGATAGATCATGTAATTATCTCCGCCACGGGATACACTGGTAGCGGTGGTTTTGAGATTTATTGTAAAAATAGCGAAGTAGAGCAAATTTGGAACAACGTGCTAGAAGCTGGGGCCGATTATGGCATAAAACCTATAGGATTGGCGGCACGCGACACCCTACGTTTAGAAATGGGATATTGCCTGTACGGTAACGATATAGATGATACTACCTCTCCTATTGAGGCCGGTTTGGGTTGGATTACCAAATTCACGAAGGATTTTACAAATTCCGAAGCTCTAAAAGCCGAAAAAGAACGTGGCCCCGAACGTAAACTCGTTGGTTTTGAATTAAACGATCGTGGTATTCCACGCCAAGGTTATGATATTGTAGATGGCAATGGGAATATCATTGGAAATGTAACTTCTGGGACCATGGCCCCATCTTTAGGTAAGGGTATTGGTATGGGCTACGTCACCCCTATTTTTGCAGCTCCTGGTAGTAACATCCATATTCAGATTAGAAAAAAAGCAATCCCTGCAACCGTCGTAAAACTGCCCTTTTATAAGAAATGACAGATTATCAGGAGGTTTTAAACGGTATTTATCAGGATGTGATGTCTATAAAAGACAGAGGTGTTCCTGCTTCCTATATTCCAGAATTGGCAGATGTTGATATCCATAACTTTGCATTACACCTTAAAATGAATAGTGGGGACACTTATGGTGTTGGACAGTTTAAAACAGCATTTTCTGTACAAAGTATTACCAAAGTTTTAGCATTGGCACTTGCCGCTTCTGTTGATAATAATGATATATTAAAACGTTTAGATGTTGAGCCTTCTGGCCATCCATTTAATCAATTAGCGCTTTTAGAAGTTGAAAAAGGCATTCCCCGAAATCCTTTTATAAATTCCGGAGCCATAGTAATTTCTGATATTTTAGTTTCCCAACTTAAAAATCCAAAACAAGATTTTTTAAGCTATGTAAGGGATATTACAGGAGATAACTCTATTGATTACGATTTAAAGGTAGCTAAATCTGAAAAAGAAACTGGGTACAGAAATTATGCTGCAGCACATTTATTAAAATCCTTTGGCAACTTAAAAAATGATGTTTACGAAGTGCTGGATTTTTACTTTGTACAATGTTCCTTGAGTATGACCTGCGAGCAGGTATCAAATGCATTCTACATGTTTGCCAATCGTGGTAAATGTATGTCTAATATCCCAAGACTTACAGAACAAAAAGTTAAGCGTATTAACGCCATTATGCTAACCTGTGGTTTTTACGATGAAGCTGGAGAATTTGCTTTTGAGGTTGGTTTACCCGGTAAAAGTGGTGTTGGTGGCGGTATTGTAGCCTTGTTGCCAGAACATTTTGTAATATCCGTTTGGTCCCCCGGATTAAATGCCAGAGGGAATTCTAAACTTGGTATGTATGCTTTAGAACAATTTACTACAAAAACACGATTATCTATATTTTAAGTTCTTTTTAGACGTTTGAGTTCATGATGAAAGGTAAAGATAAACATAAAATTCTCATATTAGGTGGTAGTGGTTTTTTAGGTAATGCTATCTATGGGGAACTCTGCTCCTATTTTAGGACATTTGCGACCTATAATACATCTAACAAACAATTTGAAAAGAACCATCATTTTTTTCAGTATAATTTTGAGGAGGATGATATCTATGAGATTTTAGATATAGTGAAACCCACCTTAATAATTTCTGCACTTAGGGGCGATTTTTCAAAGCAAGTGTTGCTACACATGCACCTAGCAGAATATGTGTTTACCCAAAAGATAAAACTACTATTCCTGTCGTCTGCCAATGTATTTGATGCCTATAGTAAATATCCAAGTTACGAGGAAGACAAAACACTAAGCAATAGTGTGTATGGGCATTTTAAGATAAAAATTGAAAATATGCTTTTACGTCTGCCCAAAAAGCAAGTGGCCATATTACGTTTACCTATGGTTTTTGGCAGTACATCCCCAAGATTACAAGAAATCTTGCAAAACATCAAGGAAAAAGCACCAGTAGAAATATTTCCTAATCTTATCATGAACGTTACTACAGAGTCTAAAGTAACGCAACAAGTGCATTACATTATTAACAGAAATAAATATGGTGTTTTTCATTTAGGAAGCACAGACTTAGTACATCATGATGAGTTTATAAAAGAAATGGTATCCTCCTTAGAGCTAAGCGAAACCCCACATTATAAAAGGGTATATACCACTAATGATGATAGGTATCTTGCAGTATTGCCAAAATTTAACAAGCTCCCAAAACACCTCCAAATTCAGAGTCAGGACTTATTAAAAGAATTAAAATGATATTCGTTTAAAGACCTGAAAACTTGTTAAAATACCCGCTTTTACTTAATGAAATTCTTTACATTAGTATCAGTCAAACAATTATAGTTTAAAGATGATAAACTAATGTAACATGAATACACTTTCAGAAGAAGAAATAGAAGCAAAATTATTGCGTTTTCCAGATTGGGAATACTATGACAATGCTATACATGCCGAATTTGAATTTGAAAATTTCAAGGACTGTTTTAGTGCCATGAGCCGTATTGCCTTTGAGTGTGAAGCGCTAAACCATCATCCCAATTGGTCTAATGTATACAACGTATTAACCATTTCGTTATCTACTCATGATGCTGGTGGAGTTACGCATAAAGATTTTAAGTTAGCAGAAGCTATTGAAACTATTGTAGAGCCTATTGACGATTAGTTTTTAAAGCTGTAATTTTAACAACACAAAAACAATATTTTTATAAATTTGCGTGCCTTTACTTTAGGTACTTTAAATACTAGTAACTTTTAACTAAAAATTATGGGAAGAGCTTTTGAATTTAGGAAAGCAAGAAAAATGAAACGTTGGTCTGCCATGAGTAAAGCCTTTACTCGTATAGGTAAAGACATTGTAATGGCCGTAAAAGAAGGCGGTCCAGATCCTGATAGCAACTCCCGTTTACGTGCTGTGATACAGAATGCCAAGTCTGTAAACATGCCTAAAGATAATATAGAACGTGCTATAAAACGTGCGTCAGATAAAAGTCAAGGCGATTATAAAGAGGTGGTTTTTGAAGGTTATGCACCTCATGGCATTGCAGTTTTAGTAGAAACCGCAACTGATAATAACACGAGAACCGTGGCCAATGTAAGAAGCTATTTTAATAAATGTGATGGAAGTTTAGGCACCTCTGGCTCTGTGGTTTTTATGTTTGACCATACGTGTAATTTTAAAATAAAAGGCGAAGACCTTGATTTGGAAGAGCTAGAACTAGAACTGATAGATTTTGGTGTTGAAGAAATTTTTGAAGATACCGATGAAGATGCAGACGGCAACGAAATTAACAGTGTTATGGTTTACGCCCCTTTTGAAAGTTTCGGAAAAATTCAATCGTATTTAGAAGAAAATAGTATTGAAATTTTATCATCAGGTTTTGAACGTATCCCACAAGTTACAAAGCTCCTGTCAGAAGAGCAAGCGGCTGATGTTGAAAAACTCCTTGAAAAACTTGAAGAGGATGATGATGTACAAAATGTGTATCACACGATGCAAGAAACAGCAGATTAGTTATTCAGTAGCACACTCGTAAAATAATTCTCTTTTTAAGAAAGGCTTTGTCTATATAGATTATCCCCTGTAATTTCATGGTTGATACTCCAGTTTATAAAAAGTAATGTATTAATGTAATGTGTTTGTCATTTCGACGGAGCGAGGAACGAGCGACGAGAAATCACATAAAGATGCTATTCCTCCTTAGTTACTACAACCGAAGTATGTATGATACCAAATCCATCTTTACTATTATTAAGACCATGGATAGGAAACTTTTTATGATGTTATAACGGATTCAATCGTCTTAGCCCTGTGAATTTTACCAGATGCTGTTTCTTTAAACTTTCTTGTGAAAAACACTTCTTTTGGCTTTTCATATTTATCTAAAACATCAAATAGATTACTGTCTAGATCGTTTTTAGAGCCCTCTACAACCATCACTATTTTTTCTCCAAGAGTATCGTCTTCAATACCGTGAACAAAAAATTGTCGTCCATTCATTTTATCTTGTAGCTTCTCTTCTATTTTTTCTGGGAATACTTTAATACCTCCAGTATTAATCATATTATCAAAACGCCCAATCCACTCAAATTGGTTTTCTGAATAAATCTTAACCAAATCGTTAGTCACAATAGTTTCGTCAGAAAGTTTAGGTGCTTCAATCACTAAACAACCTCTATCATCTGTTGAAATTTGTACTCCTGGTAAGGTCATGAAATGGTTCCCATTATCAGTATCAGTAAAATTATTTAGTTTTTTTACGGCGATATGCGACACTGTTTCTGTCATACCATAAGTTTCGTATACCTGTGGTTTCTTGTTTTTAATTAAATCTTTAATGTGATTAGAAACACGCCCCCCTCCTACAATAACGGTTTTTATGGATTTTAAATATTTTGCGAAGTTTTTTAATTGCATGGGCGTAAAAGCGCAAAAGTCGTAATCTTTCTCGTAATCTATTCTGGGTAAAGCAGAAGGTACTACCATATCTACTTCTAACCCTAGGATTATAGCCCTTACCATCATCATTTTTCCTGCAATAAAATTAGATGGCAGGCAGTTTAGCACTTTTTTTCCAGGAGTTAAATTAAAAAAGTCCCCAGTGGTAATAGCAGAGTTTACCATAGCCTGCTTTTTAATTTTGAGTGTTTTGGGTTTTCCTGTAGAACCTGAGGTTTTAACTTTTATATAATCCTTGTTGTCTAACCAATCTAACAAAAAAAGCCCTAATTCTTGTTGGAAGGGCTGTCCTTCTTTTACAAAACTGTAAGCTACGTCCATTAAATCTTCACGATTATAATGGTATCCTTCTAACATAAATCTGTTGTGTACTTTGGTGTAATCTGGAATCATATCCTAGTTTTAGTCTTCTAAAATCTTATAATCGTCTTTAGTTGGCTCTACAACGGGACCAAATAATTTATCCTTCCAATTGGTCCATTTGTATTTCTTAGACAAAATAAATAAAAGTATTGGAAAGATTACTAGTACAGGGATAATTATTTCTGAAATCCCCATTTCTGAAGGATCACTTATATCTTTAAGTATACTGTCAGTTTGTAATACTGTCCAATCTGTGGTAACCAGAAGTGCCGTAAATAAATTATTTGCAAAATGAAAACCTAATGCTAATTCTAAACCATCATCCATTAGTGTTATAATACCTAGGAAAAATCCTGTACCTATATAATATACCATGATTATATAGCCTAACTTTTCTACTTCAGGATTTAAAATATGCATTAAACCAAAAGCAACAGAGGTCACAATTAAAGGTAACCACCTATTTTTAAATAAAGTACCCAAAAAATGCATCCCATACCCCCTAAATGCATACTCCTCAAAACTGGTTTGTAATGGTAAAAGGAATAGACCTAAAACTAAAAGAATTAAAAAAGGCTCTAGTTTAAAATTCCAAACATAACTTTCAGGACTAATATAAAAATAGTCGATTAACATCATTACACTTGTAATGCCTCCCCACAACAAAAAGATAAACCAAAATCGTTTCCAATCAATTTTAGTTCTAGTCGTTGTTAATTTTTTTATGGATAAATTATGAAGATATTTTGATGAAACAAAAACTCCAACAAGTCCAATTGCGAAAGAAATAAGCATCAAAAACAGAAAAAGATTACTACCTAAGAGCTCTATCATACCAGAAATATTAGATGGGAAATTAGCAAATCCATCCATTTTCAAAAATAATCCGGCTATTAGGGGAATAGACCCTATAATTTGCCATGCAAAAAAAATGATAGCACCCCCAACAATATATCTCCATACATCTGTTAACCCTTTGTAAGCTTGCTCTATATACATAATCTATAATTTAATGTTCCAATTTTTATCTTTATCATAGTGTAAACCTCCTTGGTTTACATACAGTGGTGAATCAAAATTATTGGTAAATAAACCTCCTGTACCTAAACCTTGTGGAAGCGGATTTTGCTTTTTAAAGGTATATTGGGCGATTGCATTAAGGCCAATATTACTTTCTAAAGCACTAGTTATCCACCATCCTATACTATTTTTTTCTGCGATGCCAATCCACGTATCACTTCCTTGATAGCCGCCTACTAAAGTAGGTTTTAATATAATATATTGTGGACGAATAGTTTGTAGTAATTCCTCCTTTTTTGTTACATCAAAAACACCTATAAGTTCTTCATCTAAGGCAATGGGCAAAGGTGTAATTTCACAAAGACGAGCCATGTCTTCAATTTGACCTTGTTTTATAGGTTGCTCTATAGAGTGTAAATCAAAGTCGGAGAGTATTTTTAGTTTTTCTAATGCTTCATTTGGATGAAAGGCACCATTGGCATCTACTCGCAATTCAATATCTTTGGATGTAAACTGTTGCCTAACACCCTTTAGAAGTTCTACTTCGGTTTGAAAATCAATAGCTCCAATCTTCATTTTTATACAATTAAAGCCAGCATCAATTTTTTCTGCAATTTGTTGTTGCATAAAGGCTTTGTTTCCCATCCAAATCAAACCGTTGATAGGTATTGGAGTGTTACCTTTTGTAAAATCAGATGGGAATAACTCAAAAGGATATTGTGCTTCTAGAGATGTAAAGGCCATTTCTAATCCAAACTGGATGCTTGGAAAGGCTTTTAATTTTGAAATTAAATACGCCTGTCCTTTATTAACATTTGCGCAAGCCCATGCTAATGTCTCAAGAAAATCTGGTCTGTCATCTGCTGATAATCCTTTAAACATACCACACTCCCCTATTCCTGTTTTTCCTTGTGAATCTATCTTAATTATCCAAGTATCTTTAGTTTTTAGGACACCTCGTGATGTACCACTTGGGGTTTTAAAATTTAAAATGTAGTGCTGAAATGATGCTTTCATATTTGCCTAGAAGCTATGATGAAAACTAAATTGCAACTGACCTTTTCCCCAAGTAACGGTTTTTTGATTCATCCAACCAAATTGAAATTTCATACTAGGTTTTAAAACATAGCCTAAACCTAAATAGGTTCTATTTCTATCGAATAATTGTACGCTATTGCTATTTCCTATATTGGTCTCACCATTTATAAACAATTCATTGTACAGAGCTACATAGAAGGTTTTATCGGTTAATGTTTTTTGATTGATGGGAATATTTAAGAACAGATTATACCGATACCTAGTTCTAAAGTCCTGATTTTCAACAAAACGTTGCTCATATCTAAATCGATGTGCTAGATGCAATCTGTTACCTAGTTTTTGAGGTATAAAGGCTTCTTGGTATATTCGGTTTTCTGAAACAGTAGCGTTACTGTCCCCAAATTGTCCAGTGGTTATATTGGCATAGCCTAAAGTAAGTAAAATGGTTGCCTGTTTTGGTGAGAAAGTAATCCCTGAACGTATTAATAGTTGCTCTAAATCGCCTATGGTATTCCAGTTTCTGTATTGTAGATCTCCCTGAATTCCGAATTGGCTATTTTTAAACTGATGCTTATAAAAGTACATATACCAAGCCCCTGTTTTAGATTGATCTATTTGGGCAGATACGTTAATGGAACAATAAATAGTGATAGAGAGTAGAAAAAAGTATTTCTTCATTTACATTATATTTCAATGGAAGCTCCAATATCCAATAAAGTTAGGGATTTAAGCTCTGTATCAAACTTCGCTTTTGCTTTTACTTTGTCAATCTCAATATATCCAAATGTGTCATAATGGTATCCCAATATGTTATCACACTTTATAAAATCAGATGCAATAATGGCATCATCTACTCCCATCGTAAAATTATCCCCAATTGGCAATACTGCTAAATCTAAATCATGCGATTTACCAATAAGTTTCATATCGTAAGTTAGGGCTGTATCTCCTGCAATATAAATGCACTTGTTTTCTGTTTCTATAATAAACCCTCCTGGTTGTCCTCCGTAACTCCCGTCAGGAAATGAGGAAGTGTGTATCGCATTTACATATTTTACTTTTCCAAAGTCAAATTGCCATGAGCCACCGTGGTTCATGGGGTGTCCACTAAGCCCCTTTTGTTCGTAATATGTAACAATTTCGTAATTTGATACTATTGTGGCTCCTGTTCGTTTTGCTATAGCCTCAACATCCAGTACGTGATCTTGATGCGCATGTGTTACCAGTATATAATCTGCTTTTAAAGCATCGGTGTCTATGGTATTTGCTTTAGGATTTCCTGTGATAAAAGGGTCTATCAGAATATTAAACTCCCCAATTTCTATTCCTAGACTTGCATGTCCAAAAAATGTTATTTTCATCTTTAAATCTTTATGATACTAAATTAATGATTTTAGGAATACCACTAAAACTATTAAACATGTACTTATAACAAATGCCCCACAGCTAAAAGCACTGAAAGGAAAAATGTAGACAGTGCTACTTTTTTTAATTCTGCATCTAAATCTTTGGGATCTGTATTATTTTTAACTGTTTTAAGATGTTTTAGAAGCGGAATATAAGCGAAAACGTAAATTAAATTATATATAGAAGTATAGTATAATATACCAAATATGGCCGAAATAATTATGGCTGAAACAATTAAGGCGTAGTGGTATTTTTTAGCTTTATCAATACCTAGTTTTACTGCCAAAGTTAATTTGCCAGATGCAGCGTCAGACTTTATATCCCTCATATTGTTGAGGTTAAGTACGGCCACGGATAATAAACCTATTGTTATCGCCGGTAAAAACACAACATGATCTACTGTTTTCGCATAAAGCACATAACACCCTATAACACTAACAAGTCCAAAAAATATAAATACAAAAACATCTCCCAAGCCGCGATAACCATAAGCTTTATGTCCTACTGTATATCGCATTGCAGCTATAACAGAGCTTATGCCCAAAATGAAGAATAAAAGCGTTAATAAAAAATGCTGGGAACCAAAGGCTCTAAATATTAGTAGAAAAGCAAAAACAATACAGATTAGGATATTTAATTTAATTACCTCGAGCATCGCATCTGGTGTAATTTTTCCACTTTGTATGGCGCGTTCAGGACCTATCCTATCATTGTTGTCAGTACCTTTTACACCGTCTCCGTAGTCGTTAGCTAAGTTTGAAAGTATTTGTAAGCTAATAGTTGTTAAAATAGCCAGAATAAACACAGTCCATTCAAAACAACCATTGTAAGCTGCAAAACTTGATGCTATTATGATACCAGAAATAGATAAAGGCAATGTTCGCAAACGCATTGCTGAAATCCAAATAGAAAGATTTTGCATTATGGTATCCATTTTTTTTCGAAGTTCGGCTTACGTTTTTCTAAGAATGCGTTGCGTCCTTCTTTAGCCTCATCGGTCATATAAGCTAATCGTGTAGCCTCCCCTGCAAATACTTGTTGTCCTACCATACCGTCATCTGTAAGATTCATAGCAAACTTAAGCATTTTAATGGATGTAGGAGATTTTACTAATATTTCTTGGGCCCATTCATATGCTGTACTTTCTAATTCATTATGGGGTATTACTGCATTAACCATACCCATATCATAGGCTTCCTGTGCTGAATAATTTCTTCCTAAAAAGAAAATCTCCCTAGCTTTCTTTTGTCCAACCATTTTAGCTAAATAAGCAGAACCATAGCCACCATCAAAACTCGTTACATCAGCATCGGTTTGCTTAAAAATGGCATGTTCTTTACTCGCCAAGGTTAAGTCACAAACTACATGTAAACTATGGCCCCCGCCAACTGCCCAACCAGGTACTACCGCAATAACTGCTTTTGGCATAAAGCGGATTAAACGTTGCACTTCAAGAATATTTAAGCGGTGGTAGCCATCCTCTCCTACATAACCTTGATGTCCCCTAGCCTTTTGGTCTCCTCCACTACAAAATGAATATACACCGTCTTTGGTTGAAGGCCCTTCTGCAGAGAGCAAAACTACTCCAATGGAGGTATCTTCATTGGCATCATAAAACGCATCATAAAGTTCACTTGTGGTTTTTGGTCTAAATGCATTTCTTACATTGGGCCTGTTAAATGCAATTCGGGCCACACCATTATATTTCTTATACGTGATGTCTTCGTATTCCTTAGCAATAACCCATTTTGGTTCGCTCATAGTATAAAGTTTGCCTCAAAAATAAATTTTATTTTAAAAATAACTCTAAAGTTGAATAAATAATAAATTCAACAGACAAAAATTTAAAAGACCTGAAAATAGAAGGTCTTTTTTTAAAGAATTAGTAAAAATTAATATCAGTATGCTATGTGATGTAAGTTTTGTAGTATTTTTTTCTAAATTTGCCATATAGTTTTTACATAAAAAATCAAAAAATTGCATTTTAACGATTTTTTTAATACTTTTAGCGACTAAATCTAAATTTGCCCATGATATTAACAACTACTATCGTTCTTTTATGCTTGGTAGCTATCAATTTTTTACTCTTAATATTTAGTTGTAATAAAACTAATAAAGTAAATAAAAGTGATTCGAAGCCAATTGTACTAAAATCACAAAAAATCTCATTAGATTACGATGAAGAATTAGCTCCCACTGGAAGCTAATTTTACATTACCAATTTATTGGGGTTTTATTATATCTAACTAGCAATTCATTTGTTTTGCTAAAATGTCTATTCCCAAACCAATACCCCCTATTGGCACTTAAAGGTGATGGGTGTCCTGACGTTAGGACCTCATGTTTCGTCTTATCGATTAGTTTTACCTTTTGCTTTGCATAACCACCCCAGAGTAAAAATATCACATTGTTATTTTTAGTGCTTATAGTATGTATAACAGCATCTGTAAAGGTTTCCCAGCCTTGTTTTTGGTGGCTTCCAGCTTGATGCGCTCGTACAGTTAATGTAGCGTTAAGAAGTAACACACCTTGTTTGGCCCAACGGGATAAATCTCCACTATTGGGATATGGCTTCCCTGCATCATTTTCTATTTCCTTAAATATATTTACTAATGAAGGTGGGTGGGATATACCCTCTTTTACCGAAAAACACAAGCCATTGGCTTGTCCTGGCCCATGATAGGGGTCTTGACCAATTATAACTACTTTTACAGCATTAAAAGCACAATAATTAAAGGCATTAAAAATTTCCCTTCCAGGCGGAAAACAACGGTAGCTTCCATATTCCCGCTTTACAAAGTCTACTAAATTTTTAAAGTATGGCTTTTCAAACTCATGCTTTAGATAAGGCTTCCAACTTTTATGGATATCTACTTCCATTAATTTAATATTCTAACCAATAATTCTTTTAATAAATCACCTTGAGGCACGGCATTAGCCCCTACCCCCTTGCTTTTAACATCAAAACTACGCAATGTAGCTACCACATCACTAACTTTACGCATAGGATAGTGTCTTGCGGCTACAGTATACTCATTAACAAAATAAGGATTGATTTTTAAAGCAGAAGCTATATTTCTTGGCGATTTATCCTTGAGTCCATGAAAATGTAACAATTGTGAAAAGAAATTAAAAAGAAGGGATACTGTTACTACCATAGGATTATCCTTTGGGTTTTCTGCAAAGTAATTAATAATTTGGTGTGCCTTTACAGTATTTCTATTACCAATGGCTTTTCGTAATTCAAAATTGTTATAATCTTTACTAATGCCTATGTTTTCCTCTATAACTTCTGGTGTAATTTGGCTGTTTTTGGGTAAGATTATTTGGAGTTTTTCCAACTCATTATTAATCTTACTTAAGTCTGTACCTAAAAATTCTACTAGCATCTGTGCTGATTTGGGAGTAATGGTATAACCTTTTGGTGATAACACACGCCTTATCCAATCTGCAACTTGATTTTCGTAGAGCTTTTTACTTTCATAAACCACACCAGTCTTTTTTAAGGCTTTATATAAGCTTTTTCGCTTGTCTATTTTTTTGTATTTATAATTAATTACTAAAACCGTTGTAGTTTGTGGGTTTTCAGCATATTGAGACAATTTTTCAATAGTTCTGGATAAATCTTGAGCTTCCTTTACAATTACCACTTGGTATTCTGCCATCATTGGGTAACGCTTAGCATTACTAACGATATCTTCTACAGAGATATCCCTGCCATACAATACCATTTGGTTAAAACCGCGTTCTTCTTCTGTGAGGATAGTGTCCTCTATAAAATCAGAAATTTTATCTATGTAATAAGCTTCTTCTCCCATTAAAAAATAAATGGGCTTGAGATTTCTATTTTTAATATCGGTAACTAATTGCTTAACCTCGTCCAAATTCCTATAGAAAATTTTTGGGGAAATACATTAATTGTATCATTATAATAATACATTTGTGAGGTGCACAAATTGAATTTCCCATCATATCGATTTCGTTTCAAAAATAGCGAAAATAAAGTTTTAATTTTTGACATTATTCGCAAAAAGTTTGTGGTTTTACAACCAGAGGAATGGGTACGGCAAAATTGCATTCATTTTTTAATTGAAGACAAAAATTATCCTAAATCATTAATTAATGTTGAAAAGGAGCTAAAAATTAATGATTTAAAAAAACGTTACGATATTATTGTGTTTAAGCCCAATGGCGATATTCAACTTGTAGTGGAATGCAAATCACCTACCATTGCCATAAACCAAAAGGTGTTTGATCAAATTGCTAGATATAATTTAGTGCTTAACTCGGACTACTTGATGGTTACTAACGGATTAAATCATTATTATTGTGAGATGGATTTTAACAACGAACGCTATCAATTTTTAAGAGATATTCCAAGTTATACAAAATGAAAATTGCTGTAGTTATATTAAATTGGAATGGCAAAAAACTCTTAGAACAGTTTTTGCCCTCAGTGATAGCACACTCCAAAACTGCTGCTATTTATGTAGCAGATAATGCGTCTACAGATGATTCGGTTTTGTTTTTAAAATCTACTTTCCCGCAAGTAAATATTATAAGAAATACTATTAATGGTGGTTTTGCTAAAGGTTATAATGATGCTTTAAAAAATGTTGATGCAGATGTTTTTTGCCTTCTAAATAGTGATGTAGAAGTAACCAAAGGATGGTTGTTACCCATACAACAAACCTTTATTAACAACGAAAACACAGCCATAGTACAACCCAAACTCTTGGACTTTAAGCAAAGGCAGTTTTTTGAGTATGCTGGAGCAGCTGGAGGTTTTATAGATAAATTTGGCTATCCATATTGCAGAGGGCGCATCTTTAATACCTTAGAAGAAGATTATGGGCAATACAACGATATGCAATCCATTTTCTGGGCTTCTGGAGCTTGCTTATTTATACGAAAACATGTGTATGAAGCACTTGGTGGCTTTGATGAATCGTTTTTTGCACACATGGAAGAGATAGATTTATGTTGGCGTGCAAAAAACTTAGGTTATGATGTAGTATATAATGGTAATTCTGAAGTTTATCATGTAGGTGGGGCTACATTAAACAATTCTAACCCTAGAAAAACGTTTCTTAATTTTCGTAATAGCCTATTTACCCTCGTGAAAAATGCTAAGGGTAATATTCTATTTTTAGTCTTTATACGGTTAGTTTTAGATGGGATAGCTGGCTTAAAATTCCTTGTAGAATTAAAGTTTAACCATATTCTAGCGATCTTTAAAGCGCACTTTAGTTTCTATGCCCATTTTTACGGTCTTCTTAGAAAACGAAAAACAGCAACACTTAAAATAAGATACTACCAAAAAACATCTATAGTTTGGTCGTATTTCGTAAATAGAAAAAAACACTATAAAAGTTTATAAGTCGGTTAGTAAAAGTTTTGTTAACTGTTCTGGTTTCAACCGTTTTTTATATACTTTTGTCGGGACAAAGAGGCAATAATTAATTCCATACAAAAACCTTATTTATCAATTATGAAGAAAATACTAATACTTAGTTTATCATCCTTATTCATTTTAAGTTCTTGTGTTCCCAAAAAAGAATTTTTGGCATTAGAGGAAAAACAAAAAGAAACTCAAGATTTACTTAACTCTGCTACAGTGAAATTAAACTCCTGTTTAGAGGAAAGAGCTTCGGCAACAGCCAAAGTAACGCTTTTAGAAGGACAAGTAGACGACTTAAAAAAATACAATGATAACTTACAGATTATATCTGCAAAAGGTGCTAGCAATGTAGAAAAGACTTTGGAAAGTTTAAAGGAGAAAGATCTTAAGATTACACGTCTTCAAGATGCTTTAACCAAGAAGGACAGTGTTACTCTTGCCTTAGTAACAAGCTTTAAACGCGAGGTTGGAATAAACGATCCTGATATTGAAGTAAATGTTGAAAAAGGTGTTGTATTTATCTCTATATCAGATAAGTTATTATTTAAAAGTGGAAGTTACAACGTAACCACAAGAGCCCAAGAAGTTTTAGCGAAAGTGGCTAAAGTAGTAAATGCCAAGCCAGATTTTGAGTGTATGGTTGAAGGACATACCGATAGCAGATCTTACCAAAGTGGCGTACTACTAGATAACTGGGATTTAAGTGTAAAACGAGCTACTTCTGTAGTTAGGGTTTTAGAAAGTTTAGGTGTAAATCCAGGACGTTTAATTGCTGCAGGTCGTAGCTCTTATGTGCCATTGGTAGACAATGAAACTGCTGAAAACAGAGCCACTAACAGGCGTACAAGAATTGTAGTACTTCCAAAATTAGACCAGTTCTACGAATTGGTTGAAAAAGAAATGAAAAACCTAGAAGCTGGAGGCAACTAATAAGTTCTTTAAAAATATTATGAAAGCTCGACTGAAAAGTTGGGCTTTTTTTGTTTCATTGTCAATTAGTATAAAATCATCCAGCTTTTCTTCCACACTGTGAATAAAGTGGCATGTAGATAAACACTAGAGCTCAAAATTTATTGGGCTACTAAAACACCATCGGCCTCGAAGGAATATGTGCGTTTTGGTTGTGTAATAGCTGCAATTTCTTCTGAAGATTTACCAGCATCTTCAGCGTAATGGCGTTGCTCATCTATTGAAACTTCTTGTACAAAAGCTTTACCATTTATCACAACTTCTTTACCTGAAATATCTTTTGGAACAAAAAAACCGTAATCCTTAAATTTTACCATAACTTCCCTGTTATTCCCAAGGTCTAAGGTCATCCAACAGCCTTTTGCTCGACATACATTGTTTACTGTCGCTCTTATCTTTGCATCTATACTATCGCCCTCTTGCATCGCATCATAATGGTTTGCCATAGACTTAGCGATTACAGCATCATTTGCTAAAATCTCTTTTCCAAAAGAAGTATATGTTAGCGCTTCGTTTTGATGTGTATCAGCGTTTGTTACTTTCGATTTGTTTTTACAAGAAGTAAAGCCTAAAGCACAGATAAACAATACGATCGCTACTCTCATGATTTTTAATTTAGAATTTTAATGCATTTATGTAAAGATACCGCTTTTTTGAGAATGAATTTTATAAATTTGTAAGCTAAATTAATATGACATGAGCACTATAATCAACGACATTGAGATTGTAAAAACAAAGTCCAGCAAAATAAATGAAGTAGATTTTGACAATTTAAAGTTTGGAAGTGTTTTTTCAGACCACATGCTCGTATGCGATTACAAAGATGGTAAATGGCACGCGCCTAAAATTATGCCATACCAACCTTTAACTTTAGATCCATCGGCTAAGATTTTTCATTATGGGCAATCGGTCTTTGAAGGCATGAAAGCGTATAAGGATGTTGATGAAAATGTCTGGCTTTTTAGACCTGAGGATAACTGTGAGCGCCTAAATATTTCGTCGAAGCGATTATCTATTCCAGAGTTGCCAAAAGCTTATTTCATGGATGGTTTAATAGCGTTACTTAAATTAGACAAAGATTGGATTCCTACTAATGAAGGAAGTTCACTGTATATTCGTCCGTTTGTATTTGCCTCAGGGCAAGGCTTTCATGCCTCTCCTGCTGATGAATATAAATTCATTATATGTACGGCACCTTCAGGGTCTTATTTCTCTGGAGAGGTTAAAGTTTTAATTGAAGAAAAATATTCCCGTTCTGCCAATGGTGGTGTAGGTTTTGCCAAAGCAGGTGGTAATTATGCTGGCCAGTTTTACCCAACACAGTTGGCAAAGGCCAAAGGCTACCAACAAGTTATATGGACAGACGACCATAAGCACGAATATATTGAAGAAGCTGGAGCAATGAATATTTTTATTCGTATTAACGATACGCTTATTACTGGGCCTACCAGCGATAGAATTTTAGATGGTATTACCCGTAAGAGTATTATTGAACTAGCTGAAAGTGAAAACATTCCTGTTGAGGTTAGAAAAATTACAGTTACCGAAGTTGTTGAAGCTGCAAAAAATGGCTCTCTTAAAGAAATGTTTGGGGCTGGTACAGCCGCAGTAGTATCGCCTATTGCTGCCTTTGGATATAAGGGTACGGATTATGGTTTGCCTAAATTGGAAAGTACTTATGCAGACTTTTTAAAGCAACGTATTACCGATATACAAACAAATAAAACTGAAGACCCTTTTGGATGGAGGTATAAAGTATAACAGTTAAAAGACCTCTCCTATCCTCTCCCAAAGAGAGAGTGATACTCAACTTATAAATAAAAAAAGAGAAGCAAAAAATAGCTTCTCTTTTTTGTTGTTATAAAATTATTTGAAAAATCTATTTTTCTAGAATCTCCTGAATATTTGGTTTAAAGTAATTAGGGCCTTTTAGTACTTTGCCATCCTCTCTGTAAATAGGTTGTCCATCCTCACCTAATTTACTCATATTACTGCGTTGAATCTCATCAAAAACCTCCTCTATTTTATACTGCAAACCATGTTCTATAATTGTACCACATAAAATATAAAGCATATCCCCAAGCGCATCAGCAACTTCTACCAAATCGTTATCATTGGCAGCATCAAGATATTCTTCATTTTCTTCTTTCATCAAGTTAAAACGTAATTTGTTTTTATCCCTACCTAAATCTGCCTTTGGGCTTTCTCTATGCCCTATTTTAAATGCCGTGTGAAATGCTTTAACTGCTTCAATTTTATTTTTCATGTATGGTGTTTTGCTTAAATTTGCATAAAAATAGCCATATGTTTAGTAAAGGTCAAATCATTTTTGGAATTATCTTTTTTATAGTCTTCGCAATCATCATTGGCTTTACTTATCGTAAGGATTTAAAGCTACATAAACGCTTTTACAAAGGTAGCATCTGGATACTTATTGCTTTTATAGCGTTTATCTTACTTATTAGTGCGATAAAGTTTTTATTGTAGTAAAAACACTATATCTGTTTTTTTTGCTTTTTATCTAGCATTTCTTTCTTGCACCACTTTTCTTTATACTTTGAAGGATAAAATATACCCAGTATTGGGTATGTTTTTATTATTCCCAAGTCTTCATATTTGTAACATCAATTAATTAAACCATCATCCCTCATGAAAAAATTAGTTTCTCCTGTTACCATGTTTTTATTTGGTGTTATTGCTTTTGCAGTAATCATGCTGGTAACCCACAAAATGCAGTTAGATTTTGAAGACACCTACTTTTGGTTTTGTAGAGTCTTAATTGCTTTAGCGGCAGCTTCAATTAGTATTTCTATTCCCGGAATGATTTCATTAAACCATAAACCTGACGGTAATCAATTAATGCGAAAAAACTCAGATGGCACAGTGGAGCCTAACACAATGTCTCTTTTAGAAAAAGAACCAACTATTAGTGCTTCTGGAGCTATTGCAGTGTTTGTTTTGGTGTATTTGTTTAATCCTTTAGTGTAAAAAAATGGAAGATTTTAAATACGCACCAAAAATCTTGATTAATGAGATAATTGATGATAATTATAATTCAATTTTTGAGTCTAGACCCGATGTTGAATACATAGCCTCAGTTCCAAAATCTATTGAAAACCCTAATGATTCTGAATATTTTATTGAAATTGGATTGGTTGATTCTTCCTCAGATTACATACCTGTAATCTGCAATGATGGAAGCTGTATTTTAAAAAATAAGAATTTAAAAATAGATAAAAAGCATCACACTCAACATAAATACGTTAATCACTTTAGCTTCCAATTTCATAATATCAAAGAAAGACCTTTGAAATATGGCGTCAACATAGCTAATCAATACTTAGGATACGGAACACTTGGTGCAATTGTTGAAGTATCATTCGGAAAAAGGAAATCTAAAAGTAAATTTATCTTATCTAATCATCATGTGCTCTGTGGGGCAAAATTTGTACCTGATAGATTTATAAGCCAACCACATCGGGGTTTTTCTATTGATGGGTATCAACCAAGAGACATAATTGCTCAAGTTAAATATGGTCATATTGGAGACGAAGTAGATGTGGCATTTGCAAAATTATTTGATATAGACCATAGTCATGAAATGTACATTTCTGGAGAAAAACCACCTGTTGGAATCGAACAGGATAAAAAGATCAAAGTTGGAGATAAAATATATAAAATTGGAGCTACTACTGGTAAAACAACGGGAGTAATTAGATCAAAAAACGCTTATGTAAAAACTAGACCATATAAAACATCTGCAAAGAAGGTAATTTTTAAAAAACAGCTTCTTTTTGATGATATAAGTAAAAATGGTGATTCAGGTAGCTTAGTATTAAAGTCAGTAAACAATGATATAAAAGCTATAGGTTTATTAATGGGAGGAGATAATAAAAACTATTCCATTGCTAATCAAATGAGGTTTATATTTAACAATAAAAACCCTTATAAAAACTTGCCTGATATGAATTTTGTTAAATTTATTTAAAACTAATTATTATGAGTAGAAAAGTAGTAGAAATAGACAGACAGTCAACACTACCTATTGTATTGTTTACGAGAACCACAGACGCATTATTTAATATAATTGGAACTTTTAAAGGTTGGGATAATAAAAAAGAATATCCCTCAGACATTGAGTTGAATCTAATCAATATACCAGATGACAAATATTATCATATGTCTAAATGTAATTTTTGCAAACAAAAAAAGGCCTTAGAAATTCATGTAGAAAATGTTGATGAAGCGGTATCTCCTCAAAATCATACCCTACATTATACAGAGGCAAAAAAAGATAACTTTAAATTTAAAAAACTTGATTTAGATCATATCTATGAAATTGATATACTCGTTTATAATAACGATCTCGCAAACTCTGAAAAACATTATCTTGTCTGTGGTAAACTTTCTAATGAAGAATTAGATCATCCCAAGAGTATAAAAATAGGTGGATTTCAAGTACATCCAGATACATCTAAAGGCAATATAATTGTAGCTAACCCTTAGTGATAATAAAAATAAAATATTTTATTATACCAGCAATTTTTTTAATTGCTGGTTTTTGCATTGGTCAAAACCATGATTTTTCAAAATTCTTAGACGCTTATAACGTAAAAAACTATATTGAGGCAGGTTTACAACTTAAAAATATTGATACCTCTAAAATATTACCTTACGATAAAGCCACATGGTTATACTATTTAGCTAAATATAATTCTAAGTTAGATAATCAACATATAGCATATGAAGCTGCACAACAATCGAAAATAATATTTAATGCTTTAGGTAAACAAAAAGATGTTTTAGACTGCAACTTTCTATTACTAAACATTCTAAGTCATCAAAATGAATTAAATTCTCGAAAATCAGATCTAATTAAAGAAATTGAATCATTTGCAAAATCCAACAAAGATACTACAGCACTAATAGGAGCTTACCATAACATAGCTGTAGGTTTTTTAGATACTAAGAATGGGTTTAAAGCGCTAGAATATTTTAAAAAAATAAATACCATATACCGAGCACAAGGAAATTCACTTAAAGAAGCTCATAATTTTATGAATATAGGTACAGTTCACTATTCATTATTTGAAAACGCAGATTCTGCACTGCACTACACTAAAATAGCAACTCCTATTCTTTTAAAGTTTAAAGATTATAAGAATCTAGCCTATAACTACAATAATCAAGCTCAACAGTATAAACATTTAAAAGAATATCCTAAAGCAATTCGATTTTACAAAAAAGCCGATTCTATTATTCTAAGTGATAATGTGGCAAAAACTAAAGTCATTTTCTATACCAATCTTTCCGATGCCTATTTACTAAATAAAGACTTCAAAAATGCCGCCATTTATCTTGATAAATTAAACAGACTCAAGGATAGTATTAATGACGTTAAACAAAACATAGCTATATCAGAAATAAAAGAGAAATACGATAACGAAAAACTACGTGCCGACAACCTGGAAAGCGAAAATAAACGTAAACAAAGCGTAAACTTGCTGATAGGTGCAATTGCTTTTATAATATTGGGCGGTACCATTATGTTGCTCATCCAAAAAAACACCCGAAAAAAACAAAAATTAGCAGAACAAGCCAAAGTTTTGGAAAGTCAAAGACTAGCAACAGTTTTAAAAGAGCAAGAGTTAGTTAGTATAGATGCCATGATTGAAGGCCAAGAAAAAGAACGCCAGCGTATTGCTAACGATCTGCACGACGATTTAGGTGGACTCATGGCTACAGTAAAACTACACTTTAATGCATTAAAAGACAAGCAGACCCCTGAATTGTTTGATAAAACCACTACCCTTCTTGATGATGCTTACCAAAAAATTCGTTCCATTGCTCATGTAAAAAATTCTGGAGTTATAGCAAAACAAGGGCTTCTTGTTGCTGTAAAAAACATGGCTGATAAAATTTCTATGGCGAATACAATTTCAGTTGAAGTTACTCATCATGGTTTGGAAAACAGACTGGAAAACAGTTTGGAACTCACAATTTTTAGGATCATACAAGAATTAATCACAAACGTTATAAAACATGCTGAAGCTACTGAAGCTACAATTCATCTTACCAATCATGATGATGTTTTAAACATTATGATTGAAGATAATGGTGTAGGGTTTAATCCCAAACAAGTAACAAAAAGCCACAAAGGCATGGGCATTAGCAGTATTGATAAACGTGTGGAACACTTAAATGGCAAAATGACCATAGAATCTGAAAAAAGCATAGGAACAACTATAATAATTGATATACCCATATGATTAGATTAGTTATAGCTGAAGATCACCAATCTCTCATCGACGGGATAAAATTACTTTTGGAATATGAAGACGATATTTCTATAGTAGGCACTGCCAATGATGGCAAAGCTTTATTAGAAATCGTAGACAAAAAGTACCCTAATGTTATTTTAATGGATATTAGGATGCCCAAAATAAATGGTATTGAAGCTACAAAAGAAATAAAGAAAAAACATCCACATGTAAAAGTTCTTGCCTTTACTATGTTTGACCAAACCGAAGCCATTCAACAAATGCTTGATGCTGGAGCCTCTGGATATATACTCAAAAATTCAACATTAAAAGAAGTGCATACAGCAATTTTGACTGTCCATAAAGGCAACACTTACTTTGATGCGAACATAAACACCAATGTCTTACAGTCAGAGCCATCAAATAAGTCTAAAGGCATTTTAACAAAACGACAAATTGAAATTTTAGAATTGATTGGTCAAGGTAAAACATCTCGTGAAATCGCAGATACATTGTTTATTGGCATTCATACCGTAGATACCCACCGTAAAAATATGGCACGTATTCTTGGTTTGCAGGGTAAGGGAGAACTAATGCGATATGCCCTAGAGAAAAAGTATAAGTTCTAGAATATACCCAATACTGGGTATTGAACCATCACAATGTTTTATTGAAGTTTACACAAACAATAAAACATATAAAATGAAAGCTTTAGTTGCAACCTTTTTGTTAATTATCTTACCAATAAAAATCTTTTCACAAGACTACATACCAAATTCTGTAAGGGATTTTAAAAATATTAACCAGACAGACATTGATGTAAGTGATTATAAATCTTTTAATATTTTAAATGATACTCTTGGCCAAGTTAGTGACGATGATTTAGAAAAGTTTATAAAAAAACAAAGAAAGCATGATGCTTGGCTTAAAATAAAATCAATAAATCTTTATGGAGGTGGATCCCTATTAGGGCTTGTAACAGCGGATAGCGATATTGAAGATGCTACTTCTCCTTCAGGAAGCCTAGGTGTTAATTTTGCTAGTGAAAGGCTGTCTTGTAATATGTACTTTTCCTATAACGGAAGGCAATCTATAGAGATGAATACTCTAAGTCAATTTGGAAATTCCTTAATGAATCCTAATATAGATGGGCAGTCATTTACCTTTTCAACCTTAGCACAAGTTAGTCAACTTTTTGGATTTAGTGGAAGCTTTCAAATTTCAGATAATTTATGGAAAATAGATGAGGATACTGAAATTGATGCTTCTCCTTTAATTGCACGCTTAGGAGTATATTTTAGACCGTTTGATTTTAATCTTGAAAACGATAATAAACTAGATCTAACATTTAATTTGCATTTTACTCACAGAAATATTTTGGGAGACTTTAAAAATAAAACACAAAATATTGCAGGCAATGAAATTACAGGAAAAAGTTATAATGGAATTGATTTTTCGGTTAACACGTATTTAAACTCAGTACATTTATATGTACAATATTCTTCGAATAAGAAAAAAGATTTGAATATTCCTGGGTTTTCTGGAGCCCAAGTTTTGTTTGGCTTAAATGTTACAGGAAAATTAATAAAGCTATTGGATAAGTAATAATGTAAATAAAAAAGAGGTTTTTTAACCTCTTTTTTATTTAATTAATGCTGTGCCTTTCTACTATGAAATTTTAATTGTTCTCACAGGCTTAGGCTTAGCTTCCTCTAGTTTTGGTAATTTAATACTTAAAATACCATCTTCATACTTAGCTTTAATTTTTTGATCGTCTATAGAATCTGGCAAAGTAAATGTTCGTTTAAACGAATTGTAACCAAACTCTCTGCGTGTAAAATTCCCTTCCGTGTTTTCTTCTTCTACGTTGTGCTCTGCAGAAATAGATAAAACTTCATTATCAATATCTATATTAAAATCACTTTTTTTCATTCCAGGCACTGCCATCTCTATAAAATACTCATCATTGGTCTCCCTGATATTTACTTTAGGTAAGGAAACGCTGGTGTTGAAATTACTTGACACTACCCCAGGAAAAGTATCCACGTTAAATAAATCGTCAATCCAATTAGACCACCCATTGTGACTTAATCCAGAATTTTTGTGCGTTCCATTTTTCGAAACATTCATTAATGAACTCATACTACTATAATTTTTTAGTTAAACTTTAAATTTCTCTTATTTAAAAAGCCATTTGTAAGCTTCACGCACTATAGAGCAAATGAAATACCAAAATAAAAACTAAGAGGTTTTTGACAGTACTTACATTCATTATAAACATAAAAATGCCAAAACGTCATATTATCATCCAAAATAAATGACGTTTTGGCGTATTTAAATTTTATGAGTTTTTTAAAGTAAACTAAAAGGAGTTAAGATTCTTCCGCTACTTTGGGTATCTTCATTACTTGCCCACTATATCGAATAAAGAAGCGTGAATTACCGTTAAGCGTAATTTGGCTTTCATGGTTTGGAAACATCGTAATAATAACGTTGAAGTTTTCAGAATTACTTTTAGCCATAAAGGACATAATTTTGCTTCCTTTTTTACCATCCTCTATTTTTAGATTTTCCATTAATCCATTAAACTGGATGGCACTATCTGTTCCTCCATAACCAACTTGCATTTGCCGCTCTCCAAAATACGGCAAGTAGGATGTAACACTATCTCCTTTTATTGTTAAAAAATTAGCATTACCTATTAAGTTGACGGAACCTCCATTATTGTTTGTCCATGTATTTAGGGAATTGAGTACTTGCGTCATGGCATTAGTGAGCTGTGGGTAGGCCCAATCTGACTCTATAGTAAACTCTTGGGATGCTATTAGTGTTTTAAAAGCCTCGTGCTGCTCATCGGTTGTTGTTGCTTTAGAGGTCTTGCAAGACACTGTAATCAACATTACAAATAGTAGTAGTAAATAAATCTTTTTCATAACTAACTCTCAAATTACAAAAAAGATGAACAGTGTACTTATAAAAATTCGTTAAAAATAGTATGGTAACACAATGCTATTGCGGATTCTTGACCTTTGTAGAAGCTAATACTAAAAAAAGCAGAAAACCACCCGTAATATAGCTTATGTTAGCATAAGAGCCTAAAGTAGTATAACAATAACTAAATAAGCTTGGTGCAACAGCACTGGCTATTACTAAAAAACTCATTACCTTTCCTGTTATTGCACCTAGATGCTTTCTGCCAAAATAACGGGGCCATGTTACCGCATTAACCACAGCGAAAAGCCCCCCTAACACACCCAAACCTAAAATCAAGGCATAAACGCCAATGGTATAGCTTAAGAAATATAAGCCGAAAGATGCCAGAACTCCTGAGAAAAGCATAATGTACAGATATATCTTATGGTGTATATAATCACTGAGAACATTACCTAGGGCAGAAACGATAACAGCTATAATTGATATTGGTAAAAACACAGCTATAGCTTGGGTTTTGGAATAGTCTTGAGTTTCGAAAATAGAAACCACGTGAAATGTAAAACCAGTTACAAAAAAGCTATTAAACGCCAAGATTAATCCTATTACCCAAAAAGCACGGGTTTGCTTGGCCTCTTTTAAAGTAAAATGCTTTTCAACCCTTTCCTCTTTTAAAGTTTTAGCCTTTTTTAATATACCATCTGGCTTGAAACCAAAATCTTCAGGGTTATTTCTATAAAACTGAATAATACAGAAACTGAAAATAATAAGACAAACGGCTAATATTTGCCAAGACATCTTCCATCCATAGCCATCTATAAGGTAATTTATCAATAGTGGCGCAACAGAAAACCCTAAAGACACTGTAATGCTACTAATGGCATTTATTTTACCCCTATTCTTATCGAACCACATCATGATCATATTACGTGATGACATGGTTAAAACTCCTTGACCAAAAAAACGTATTAAAAAGAATAAAATCGTGATTACAATAAAAGGTATTACCCAAGAGTTTGTACCGAACACACCTCCAATACTATTGCTAATCGTAACTGATTTTGAACATAATAACAAAGAAACCCCTAATAAAAATGCTGAAAAAAATGCGACATAACGTGCCCCAAACCTATCGAACAACACCCCTGCCTTAGACACGAAAAAAGCACTTAAAAGTGTACCAAACATGTACGCATTACTAAACTGATTTCTTGTTAACCCCAAAGCATCTTTTACAGGGTCAGTAAATACAGAAACTCCCACGGTTTGCCCTGGTATACTGGCCAAAACCCCAATACTACCAAAAACCAAAACTACATACCCATAAAAAAAAGGAGTTTTTTGGGGATTGATAAAGGAGAATCTATTAGGGTTTTTCAAAAAAATTACTGTGTTTATTTAAGAATATGCCTTACCGCTTCAATACAATCCTGTTGGGATTTTACTTTGGTATGCAGCGCTAAACTACCATTACCATAAGGTTCATAAATAGCTTGATTGTCCCTAGAAAACAAGCCTACAGTTGGTGTTAAAGCAGCGCTTGCCAAATGCATCACTCCATTATCTGCTGCTATAAATACAGAAGTGTTAGCAATAATCCCTGCCATTTCCCGGATATCTTTACTGTAAAAATGAGGCGCTTTAAAGTTTATCTTAGAAATATTTTCAATAGGCAACATTTCTATAATATTGTAGTCTTCGGCAAAACTATCTTTTAATTTCACATAAAATGCTTCCCACCATTCCTCAGAATAGCACTTATTCCCCGTGGCATTAGTATAAATACAGATGGTTGGTTTTTCGTTCTTATTCAAATCATCTAATATTTGTTTACCAATGCTTATCTCAGTATCTGATAATTTTAAATTTAAAACCGGCAGTGCATGGTTGGTTTCTGGAAAACCTAACTTAAACAGATAACGTCTTAAATTATAAATGGGGTATTTGGAAATATGTAGATAGTCTTCATGATTCTTTTGAATATCCTCATGTAAATCCCCAAAAACCTTGATTGGTGCTCTAGCTAAATTTGTAAGCAATTTTCCTGATGAAGAATTCCCATCTGCATTAATTACCAAATCATACTTTTGCCTTTTTATGGAAACCCAGCACATCACATACTTAAATAGGTTACTAAAAGGCTTTCTTGGCAATTGATAAATTTTACCTATTGAAGTGTAATTTTTTAATACGGGAAAAGCCACACCTCCCTTGGCGAATACATCTATAGTACTATCTGGAAATGTGTATTCTACTTCTTGTACTAACGGAGTAGTTAATAGTTGATTACCCAACCGATGATTGGGTCTTACAATCAACACTTTTTTTATTTGAAGATGTTTTACTTCATCTGGAGAGGGTTCGGAATAAGAACTCCCAACACTTTTGGTAATAGCGCCCATTATTTTACGGCGCTTTTGATTAATCCAACCGTTAAACCCCATTACATGTTCTTAAGTTCGCCAACCAATTCCGTTAGGGCTGCTTTAGCATCCCCAAACAACATAGATGTTTTAGAATTAAAAAATAATTCGTTTTGGATACCAGCATAACCAGCATTCATACTCCTTTTATTTACAATGATATGCTTTGCATTCTCAACATCCAATATAGGCATTCCGTAAATAGGACTGGATGGATCGTTGTGAGCTGCAGGGTTTACAACATCATTAGCACCAACCACTAAAACCACGTCGGCATTAGTAAACTGAGGGTTAATATCTTCCATTTCAACCAATAAATCATAATCAACATTAGATTCAGCTAGCAACACATTCATATGTCCAGGCATTCTTCCTGCTACAGGGTGTACCGCATATTTTACATTAACCCCCTTATCTACTAAGATTTCTTCTAATTCATGAATCACATGTTGCGCCTGTGCTACAGCTAATCCATAACCTGGTACAATAATAACATTAGCAGCATAATTCATCATAATAGCTGCATCACTGGCAGTGGTCTTTTTTATGGTGCCTTGGGTTTTACTGCCACCTTCTACAGCAGCATCGCCACCAAATGCACCAAATATTACCGAAGCAAGTGTTCTGTTCATAGCCTTACACATAGCTACAGTTAATATAATACCTGCCGATCCTACTAAAATACCACCAACAAGCATTACCATATTATCATATAAAATACCCGTTATAGCTGCCGCAATACCCGTAAGAGAGTTTAGCAATGAAATTACAACTGGCATATCTGCCCCTCCAATTGGTAAAACAAATAGAATACCATAAACTAACCCTCCTACCAAAATACCATAGGTAAACAACGTACTATAATTACCAGAAACAATCATAAATACCGCCAATGCTATGATGGCTAAAAAGAAAACATTATTAACAAGATTATACTGAGGAATTTTTACCACACTTTTAAGAGAACCATTAAGTTTTCCCCAAGCCACTAAACTTCCAGAAAAGGTTATAGCCCCAATAACTATACCCGAGACAATAGTTGTTGCTTGTAAAGCATCTGCAACACTTTTACTAAGTTCTACCAAACCAATTAAAGCAGCACTTGCACCACCAAAACCGTTAAACAAAGAAACAAGTTCTGGCATTTTAGTCATCTCTACTTTTATAGCTATTAAATAGCCTATTATAGCACCTAAAGCTATGGCTGTACCTATTAGAATGTAAATGATAGGAGCTACCTTTAAATCATGGACAAAGATAGTACCCAAAATAGCCAACACCATGCCTACTGCAGCTATTGTATTACCACTTTTAGCAGTATCTGGGTGCCCAAGTCTTTTTAATCCTACAACAAATGTTACTGTAGCTATCAAATAAATTATACTTAACAATACACTCATTATTTTCTCTTTTTAAACATTTGTAACATTCTGTTGGTAACAGCAAAACCACCAACAACATTTATAATTCCTAAAACAACAGCAATAAAACCTAGTGCTAATGCCAAATAATTATCTGGATCTGAATGTAGCATAACCAAAATAGCTCCCACAATTACCACCCCACTTAAAGCATTAGCTCCCGACATCAATGGCGTATGTAATACAGCTGGTATACTCTTAATAACTTCAATACCAACAAATATGGCTAGAATTAGTATGTAAACAATTTGAAGATTATCGCTAATAAATTGAATAAATTCGTTCATGGTTCTATGTATTTCGGATGGTCCCGTCTTTTACAATTAGTGTATCATTCGTTATTTCTTCCTCCAAATCCCATTTAAATTTGGCATCTTCGGTTAAATGCATAATAAAATTGTATATGTTTTTAGCATATAACTCACTGGCATTAGTAGATACGCTCTCTGGAGCTATGGTGGTTCCTATTATTTTCACACCATTAACTACTACTTTTTTATTGAGTTGACTCAATTCACAATTACCACCTTGAGCAGCCGCCAAATCAATAATTACAGCGCCATTTTTCATTTGCTCCACCTGTTCTTTGGTTATTAAAACGGGTGCCTTTCTACCAGGTATATTTGCCGTGGTAATTACCAAATCTGCTTGAAACAACGATTTATTTACAGCGTCTTTTTGCTTTTGCACGTAATCGTCGGATGCTTCTTTGGCATAACCTCCTTCAGATGTTTCTCCTTCATTATCTACCGAAATAAACTTTGCCCCTAAAGATTCTGCTTGTTCTTTGGTTTCACTTCTAATATCTGTAGCTTCAACTACAGCACCCAATCGTTTTGCTGTTGCAATGGCCTGTAATCCAGCAACACCAACACCATATATTAAAACTTTAGACGGGGTTATGGTGCCTGCTGCCGTCATCATTAACGGGAAAATTTTAGTCATCTCATAAGCCCCCAAAATAACGGCTTTGTATCCCGCCAAATTATTCTGGGAACTTAATACATCCATGTCTTGTGCCCTAGAAATCCTTGGCATGGCATCCATAGAAAATGCTGTAGCCCCTTTTTTGGCTATGGCTTCTATTAAATCTGGATTGGATTTATGATACAGTTGGCTTATTAAAATCTGACCTTCATCGACCAATTTTAAATCTTCCTCATCAAAGGCATTTATCTTAATTAGCAAATCAGCCTCTTTAAATACCACGCCTCGCTTTTCAATTGAAGCCCCAGCACTAGTGAAATCAGTGTCCTGATAAGAAGAATTTGTTCCTGCAGATTCCTCTACAATAACTTGAAATCCTTTGTCTGTAAGTTGTTTTGTAATATTAGGAGATAGTGAAACCCGGTTTTCTCCCGCTTGGGTTTCTTTTAAAATACCAATTTTCATGTTGGTTTATAGTTAGTTTTTAGTTTGTATAATTCTTTAAACTATATAAAGCTTATGGTTTGTCAAATTAATTTGAAAACTAAGCCTCATCAGCTTTAACAAAAAATTAAGAAACAAATATAGCTAAATGATGGTACTATTTATACTGGAAAATAACTTTTACGAATAGTTTACCATTACTTAATTTTGATTGAAAAGCTTTTAATGATAATAGAAAAACAAGGTATTTTAAATATTTTGAAATAAATATGAGGAGGATTAGCATGTACCACTTATCAATAACTTCTATTTAGGTTTTGGTTTATGTGTTACGTTTAGTACCAATCCAGCAATTATTAAAGCGATACCAAACAAACTATAAAATGTATATACCTCACTGAAAACAGTAACGCCCAACAGCAAAGTGAAGACAACCTCCATGTATTTAAAAGGCGCTATTTGATTGGTTTTGGCGATTTGAAATGCTTTGGTCATATACACTTGCCCAAAATACCCAAAACAACCAAGACCAAAAACCAAAAACCAATCTTTACCTACAGGTATTATCCAATCATTAATTGACAAAACACCTCCTACAATAGATGCTATTACCATAAAATAGTTAACCACAACTACTGGGTGATCACTCTTCCCTATTTTGCTGATAACGACATATACCAATCCGCTAAAAATTGCAGAAATAAAAATTAATAGTAAACCATAAGCACTAAGAGAGGTATCAAAACCTTTTAGGATAATTACTCCTGAAAACGCAACCAAGAAAAACAACCACTGTATGGATTTCATCTTTTCTTTTAGTAATAACACTGCAAAAACCCCTGCAAATATGGGAGCCATATAGCGTAAGGATACAGCTGTACCAATGGGTAAGTATTTTGTAGACATAAAAAACAAAGTCATAGAAATAACCCCAACAATGCCTCGTAAAACTAATAAACCTTGATTATTACCTAGCAGAGGTATCTTATTTTTAATGAGGAATGTAAACGTAAAAAAAAGACAACTAAACGACCTAAAAAAAACGATTTGAAAGGCGCTCATATGCACTAAATGCTTAACAATAGCATTCATACACGCAAAGGACAACGTGCTTATAATCATGAATGTTATCGCTTTTTTAAGCTCCAAAAACTAAAGTAATACGTTATTCTTTTGGTGCATAACCATGAACCTCTTCAAATACCTCGTCAAAATTTGCCCTTAAGTAAGAATTTAATTTTTTACGGTAATCTCCACGAAGCCATTCCACAAAATTATGGGTGCTTTTACTGATGCATTTAGTATAACGTTTAATCCTAAAGTCAATATCATCCCCTAATTTTTTTGCTAGTGCAATAGCATCATAAACATCCTCACTATTTTCGATACATATTTTAGCGTGTTGCGCAATAGATCGCTCCAACACCACCTTTGTGGATTCCCCGCTCCTTACTGCATCTACGTAAGTTTTTTGCACATCGAAATGTACATCTTCAGAGTTTTTAAACTCTTCGCGTAAGTCATCTGGCATTTCATATCTAAAATTGCTTTCTAATTCCTCATCACTCAATAAAGAATCCAAATAATAATTAGGAGATTTAAAAATACGTTGCCAGTCTAGATTATCGCCCCATGGCCCGAATCTATGAAAGTTATTCCCTAAATCGATAACCTGGAAGGTATCTTTATTTTCTAAAACACGAGAACCACGGCCAATCATCTGATAATAGAGCGTCAACGATTTTGTTGCTCTATTTAAAATTATACTTTCAACAGTAGGTTCATCAAAACCTGTAGTTAAAATACTAACTGAGGTTAAAATTGCATCTGGCGTATTCTTAAACCATTTTAAAATCATGGCACGCTCTTTCTTTGTATTCGTGTTGTCTAAATGAGCTATGGGATATCCTGCTCTTCTAAACGTATCATACACATGTAAAGATGTGTTTATTCCGTTGTTAAAGATTAATGTTTTTTTACCTTTTGACCGCTCCTCATAAGCGCGCAATAATTTGGTAAGCATATTATCATCGGTATACAAATCCTCAGAAGATTTTACCGTATAGTCACCATTGGCCCCAACAACAAGACTGGTTAAACCAACGTTATAACTAAACATCTCCGCTCTTGCCAAAAACCCACGACTTATCAAAGATTCAATAGATTCACCTACTATAAGTTCATCATAATTATCAGTCATAGGCAGCTCCATGCTAGAACTTAAAGGTGTTGCAGTAACACCTAGAACAAAAGATTGACTAAAGAACTTGAACAGTTTGGTAAATGAATTGTAATGTGCCTCATCAATAATTACCAAACCAATATCAGAAATATCTAACTTATCGTCATTCAAACGATTATTTAGTGTTTCAACCATAGCCACAAAGCAACTATATTCTGCTTGATCACTTAAATCCGCTTTACTATCTACCACCTTATTTACAACACCAAATTCTGTAAGCATATTAGACGTTTGCTTACACAATTCTATACGGTGTGTCATTACCAAAACCTTTTTCTTCTTAATGTTAAGATATTGACGAACAATCTCTGAGAATATTACTGTTTTCCCACCTCCAGTAGGCAATTGGTATAACAAATGATAGTCTGATGGAGACTCCTCAAAAGCAGTAAAAATTTTATCTATCGCACCTTTTTGATAGCTGTATAATTCCTTCCCAGTTTTCCTTTCTAACAGTTCAGTTTTCGAAATTGACATAAGTGTAGTTTGGTAAAATGCAAAAATAACACCTTTATTGGGTTTATTAAAGTTGTTTTTTCTAAAGTTATTCAACCCGTTGTTGATAATAATTTTAGCCTCAAATGTTAAAAAATCACAAAATTTAATGAAAAATGTAACAAAACAATACGCTAACACTCTAATGCCCTAGAATAAAGAATTATCTTAGTGAATTGTTAAAAAAACTTATTATTGTAAATGAAAACTTCTATTTTAAAATTAAGCAGTGCTCTTTTTTTATTTATGGGTATGACTATGCATGTTAACGCACAAAACATTGAGGGTTCCTGGAAAGGAACACTATCTGTACAAGGCATGGAAATGCCTTTGATTTTTGATATTAAAAACGACGGCGATAGCCTTTCCTCTACTATGGACAGTCCGTCTCAAGGAGCTACAGGCATCCCAATGGATGTTACAACTTTTGATGAGAATACATTAACCATCAAATTTACCAAAGCTGGTATCAAGTACGTAGCTACTTTAAATGATAATTCTTTAAACGGTACATTTTATCAAGGCGGCATGGAATTGCCTTTAAACTTAGAAAAAACCGTAAAGACACTTCCTGGGGATACAGATTTACCGACATCAGACACGGATCTTAAAAAGTTAGCCAACTGGAATCCTACTAATTACAAATATTCTGTAGCTGATTATTTTGCAAGGCCTAAAGCTAGATCATTTCAATTCTCTCCAAATGGGATGTACTTGTCCTACAGAGAAAAAGACGAAAATGCAAAAAATCATGTATATGTAAAAAACACACAAACAGATGCAGTAACCAAGGTTATTGAAGAGAAAGAGGAACTTATAAGAGGTTATGGTTGGGCAAATGATAGTAGATTAATTTATGTGATGGATAAAGGTGGTAATGAAGATTACCATTTATTTGCTGTAGATATTGATGGGGCTAACCAAAAAGAATTAACTCCTTTTGAAGGTGTTAAAGTAAATATTCTAAATGGTTTAAAAGAGGATAAAAACCATATGATTATTTCTATGAACAAAAACAATCCTCAAATATTTGAACCATACAAAATTAATATCGTAACAGGAGAATTAAAACAATTATACAAAAATGAAGATGCTGCAAATCCTATTACTGGCTATGAATTTGATAAAGACGGGAACCTAAGAGGTTTTGCTAAGCTTCGTGATGGTGTTGATATAGATTTCTACTACACATTAGATGGCGAAAACTATAACGTTTTTAAGCAATTAAGCTGGAAAGATAGCTTTAGCATATCTAGTTTTAACTATGCTACAGAGTATCCCCATGATGCTTATGTTGTATCTAACCTAGACAGCGACAAATCACAAGTGTATTTGTATGATTTAAAAGAAGATAAAGTTATAGAAAAATTGTTTTCTAATGAGGACTACGATGTTTCTGGTTTAAGTTTATCTAGAAAAAGAGGTTATGAATTAGATTATTTCTCTTACGAAGGCGACAAACAAGTTATTGTGCCAGTTAGTAAATATTATAAAAAATTGCACAAAAAAATAACTGATAAATTTGCTGGATACAACTACTCCATAACTGATAAAACGGATGATGAAAGTAAGTATTTGATCTTTATTCAAAGCGACAAACTATACGGGACGTATTATTCTTATGATGCCAAAACCAAAGAATTTAAGTTACTATACAACTTAATGCCTAATCTTATTGAGAGCGACATGGCAGAAATGCGCCCTATTTCATTTAAGAGTAGGGATGGAAAAACCATACATGGTTACATTACACTACCAAAAGCTGCTTTAAAAGGAGAAAAAGTACCAGTTATAGTAAATGTACATGGTGGCCCGCAAGGTGTGAGAGACTCTTGGGGCTTTAACCCAGAAGCACAATTATTTGCAAGTCGTGGTTATGCTACATTACAAGTAAACTTTAGAATCTCTGGTGGTTATGGCAGGGAATTTCTTGAATCTGGATTTAAACAAATAGGAAGAAAAGCCATGGATGATGTTGAAGATGGCTTACAATATGCAATAGACCAAGGTTGGGTTGACAAAGATAATGCTGCCATTTACGGAGGAAGCCATGGCGGATATGCCGTATTACGAGGTTTAACAAAAACACCTGATTTATATGCTTGTGGTGTGGACTATGTAGGTGTTGCCAACTTGTTTACATTCATGGATAGTATGCCAGAATATTGGAAACCTTATTTAAAGATTATAAAAGAAATTTGGTACGATCCTGATGTGCCAGAAGAAAAAGCAATTATGGAAGAAGTGTCTCCTGTAAATCATATCGATAAAATTAAAAAACCACTATTCGTAGTTCAAGGAGCTAATGACCCTAGGGTAAATATTAATGAATCCGATCAAATAGTTTCAGCGTTAAGAGCGAGAGATGTGGATGTACCTTATATGGTTAAGTATGATGAAGGACATGGTTTTGCTAAAGAAGAAAATAGAATAGAATTGTACGAAGCTATGATGGGTTTTTATGCAAAACACTTAAAACCAAAAATAAAGCAACCCATTAAAGATTAAATAAGGGTAAAATAAAATATAAAAAGTCATTTACAGAGGTAAATGGCTTTTTATTTGCAATAGATTTATAGTACATTTAAACAAAAATTGTTCTCATGCAAATCAACGACAAATCTGGCTCAATAGACTACCAAGCCGCACCTAAGCGATATGAAACCATGACTTATAAAAGAACAGGTGATAGCGGTGTGCTCCTACCTGCTATTTCACTGGGTTTATGGCATAATTTTGGTTTTGTAGACAGCATTCAAAATGCTAGGGATATCTTGCATTGTGCTTTTGATTTAGGTATTACGCATTTTGATTTAGCAAATAACTATGGGCCGCCTTATGGTTCTGCTGAAGAAAATTTTGGCACCATTTTCAAAAAAGATTTTAGATCTTACAGAGATGAATTGTTTATAGCCACTAAAGCTGGTTTTGATATGTGGCCAGGACCTTATGGCAATTGGGGTTCAAGAAAGTACTTAATGGCAAGCTTAGACCAGAGCTTAAAGCGAATGGCATTGGACTATGTTGATGTATTTTACCACCATAGGCCAGATCCTGAAACACCTCTAGAAGAAACCATGGGAGCCCTAACCGATATTGTTCGTCAAGGCAAGGCTTTATATGTGGCCATCTCTAACTACAAACCTAAAGAAACGCAAAGGGCTGCAGAACTTTTAAAAGCATCCAACACACCATTTATATTACATCAAGCACGATATTCAATGCTTGATCGCTGGATTGAAGATGACCTTTTAAATACTCTTGAAGCTAATGGCGTAGGATGTATAACGTTCTCTCCTCTAGCGCAAGGTATGCTAACTGATAAATATTTAAATGGTATCCCCAAAGATTCTAGGGCAGCCAAAAACATGACATACTTGGATGCTGAAACCGTAAAAAACAACCTTGATAAGATTAAGAAATTAAATGAGATTGCGCAAAAAAGGAGGCAAAAACTATCGCAAATGGCGATTGCTTGGATTTTAAGGCATAAACAAGTAGCTTCCGTTTTAATTGGTGCGAGTTCAGCAAATCAATTAAAAGAAAATGTAAAGGCCTTGGATAATTTGAGTTTTACGGATGAGGAGCTGAAATTAATTGATGAGGCTATTGGCTAGTTTGAATGGAAAAAATTATTCTCATTCTTTTTTAGCTTTCTTATCATCCAAACAATATGAGTAATGAGAGTCATAAAAGTTCCAAACATCCAAAATATCAAAAGAATTCCTAAGATTGGTAATCCACAGTTTTTAATCGTTTCTGTTTTTTCTGGGTAAAAAAAATCTGGAAATATAAAATAGTGACCTCCTAGAATAAGCAAGAAAATGAGAATAATTGGAATTCGAACTTTAAGCTTTTCAAATAAAAGATAAATCAAAAATTGTAAAAAAGAGACAGATATTATAAATAGTAAAATCACTCCTTAACAATTACAACCGTAACCTTAATACCAGCTGCAAGCGCCCAAACTTTACTTGAAATTCTTTTATCGTTCTCATCTAGAATACGGTATTCGGCAGTATTTGGCCCAGAAGCCCCCGTATTTATAGCTTGGAAGACAATTTCGTTTAAACCATCTTTTAAATCCAGTTTAAATCCGCTAAAACCTTGCGTTAAATATGCTCTTTGTTCTATAATATCTCCATTCACATAAACACGTAATAGATCCCCATCAATCGCAGAATAATCCCTGTAGAGAATTCTCAAAAATTTTGATGTTGTTTTGTAATCCCCCCAGTAAGCATCTTCTTTTAAACCAGCATTCTCACCATGACCTTCTGGCAATAATGTCTTTTCTATCTTTTCTAGCTTTTTTGTATGCAATTCCCCAGGATTACCAAACTCCTCTTGTGGAAACATAGAGAATTCTTTTTTAGGCAATTCTAGTTTACCAACTATTTTTGGAGATTTAACACCGCTTAACTGATCGTTAGGCTTTATTTTTTCAGGAGCTATTTTTTTACTATCCGTAGAATCCTTTGGTGCTTCAATAGCAGGAATAATTGTCCCTGATTTCTTTCTAGAATCAATTTGGGCATTTGCAGTTGCTGCAAAAACAACACATATTATAAAAGTAATTACAAATCTCATATTACAAATTAGCTTCAATATAAAGCCATACATCCTAAAACTATACCCCAAAGATATTTAATATCTTAAAACGTAATTCAATAACCTTATATTTTATAACTATTTAACAATAACTATACCTAAATAGTCTTTTTACACCCCTTATCCTTTCTTAAAACATATAAATCTGTTAAAATTTGTTAATTTATTACTTTGTTATACATAGTACTGTAACAAAAATAATCTCATGTCGTCTATTAAGTATAAATCAATCAAAAAACGAAAAATCATGAGAACTTTAAACAGTAACCAATTAACAGAAACTTTAAGCAATACAAAGTCTAACAAATGGAACAACAAAAGACGTTACAGATAACTCTTAATTCATCAAATTAATTTATCAATCAAAAAAAACATCAATTATGAGAACTTTAAACACGAATCAAGTAACAGAAACTTTTAATGGAACAAAAATTAAACTGTGGAACAGTAAAAGGCGCTATAGATAAGTAGTGCCTCTACTCCACCTGTCATCAAAAAAACAATCAAAATGCGAACAGTTATTAAAATACCAAACCACCTTAAAAACATTACAGAAGAAAATTTGTTTATACACAAGCGTATGCTAAGTTTTAAGGCTAATCAAAACACATGGAAACATGTGCACCACAACATGCGCTAGAAGTATGGCATCGTTTTATGGTATTGTTTTTGTGATTTAAGATTACTTAACAATAACGCAAAAATCATGAGACGAACAAAAGAACACCCAGAAGTAAATGCGGGATCTATGGCAGATATCGCATTTTTATTATTAATTTTTTTCTTAGTAACAGCAGTAATTCCCAAAGATCAAGGTATTTACAGAAAATTACCAAAAGAATGCCCTCCAGGGGAAGATTGCAATATCCCCATTCCTGATAGGAACATCTTAAAAATTGCCATCAACTCAAAAAACGAAGTAATGATGGATGATAAAATTGTTAAGGTAGCCGAGGTTAAAGATATAGCCAGAACTTTTATTGATAATAATGGAGATGGCAGTTGTACTTATTGTAATGGTAGTAAAATAGCTACCTTATCAGACAACCCAAGTAAAGCCATAATTTCTTTACAATCTGATAGAAATGCGAATTACAATCAATTTATTGAAGTACAAGACGAATTAACCAAAGCTTACTTTGAACTCAGGAAAGCGTATTGCGACAACGTTTTAAAACGTCCTCTTGATAAATTAACAAAATTAGAATTACAAGAAGTTAAGGATGCCTACCCCTTTATTCTTTCTGAAGCAGAAACCAGAACACATTAATACGACAAAAGTGCATTTAGTGCTTTTTCAAACCTATCTTTAGGTAAATATTGATCTTCTAGTGCTTTGGCAAAGGGAATTGGAGTTTCTAAACTCGCTACTCTTTTTACCGGAGCATCTAGATATTCAAAACAATTTTCCATAATACCTGCAGAGATATCACTGGCAAGTCCACCAAACAAAGAGTCCTCTTGAAGGATAATTACCTTGCCTGTTTTTCTAATAGAGTTATAAATGGTTTCTGTATCTAGAGGTTGAAGCGTTCTTAAATCGATAACATCAGCAGATAACTCTGGATATTTATTTATAGTATCCAATACCCAATGCACACCTGCACCATAACTAATAATTGTAATTTCATTTCCGGTCTTTATTAAGTTAGCTTTTCCAAACGGCAATGTGTAATAGTCTGCTGGCACCTCTTGCTTAATACTTCTATATAATCCTTTATGCTCAAAAAACAATACGGGATTAGGATCATTAATAGCTGTATGTAATAAGCCTTTAGCATCATATGGAAAAGCAGGATATACTACCTTTAAACCTGGTGTTTTAGTAAACCAGGCTTCATTAGTTTGTGAGTGAAACGGGCCAGCACCAACTCCACCACCACAAGGCATCCGTATCACAACATCCGCATGCTGCCCCCAACGATAATGCGACTTGGCTAAATAATTCACGATTGGATTAAATCCTGAAGACACAAAATCGGCAAATTGCATTTCTACAACGCTTTTCATTCCTGCTATGGATAAGCCCATAGCTGTTTCAACAATTGCTGATTCACAAATGGGTGTATTGCGCACCCGTTCTTTCCCAAATTGTTCAACAAAACCTTCAGTAATTTTAAAAACTCCACCGTACTCCGCTACATCTTGCCCCATAATTACAAGATCTTCGTGACGTTCCATACTTTGTCTCAACCCTTCGGAAACAGCATCAATAAACCTAATCTCTTCAGTGTTTGAATTTGATGTAACTTGTTTATAATCATGCTTTTTAAATACATCACTTAACTCATTAGTTGCATTAATATCTATTTCATTTTCATTAAAGGCGACCTCTAAGTGCTGGTTAATCTCTGAAGTAATATTTGAAATAATATCTGCCTTTTGCGAGGCGTTTAAAATACCTTCGGCTTCCAAAAAGCTTTCAAAATTCGAAATAGGATCTTTTCCTTTCCATTCTTCTAAAAGCGCATCTGGAACATATTTTGTGCCACTGGATTCTTCGTGCCCTCGCATTCTAAAAGTCTTAAACTCTAGTAAAATTGGTCTAGGTGTTTTACGTATACTTTCAGCTAACGCCTTTACTTTTGTGAAAACCTCTATAATGTTATTACCATCAATACGGTGCGATTCCATACCATACCCTAAGCTCCTGTCAGCTAAATTCTCACAATTGTACTGCTCAGAAGTTGGTGTAGAAAGTCCGTAACCATTATTTTCAATACAAAACAAAACGGGTAGTTGCCATACAGAAGCCACATTTAACGCCTCATGAAAATCGCCTTCGCTAGTTCCTCCTTCTCCGGTAAACACAGCTGTTACCTCATTTTTATCTTTCAGTTTTGCTGCCAAGGCAATTCCATCAGCAACACCTAATTGTGGTCCCAAATGCGAAATCATACCAACAATTTTATACTGTTGAGTGCCAAAGTGAAATGAACGATCCCTGCCTTTTGTAAACCCTGAAGCCTTACCTTGCCACTGTGCAAACAAACGGTACAACGGCACCTTTCTAGTGGTAAATACCCCAAGATTTCTGTGCATTGGTAAAATATATTCATGGTTATCTAGAGCCATTGTCACACCTACAGCTATAGCTTCTTGCCCTATGCCAGAAAACCACTTACTTATTTTACCCTGCCTTAAAAGCACCAACATCTTTTCCTCAATAAGCCTAGGCTTAAGCATATTCATGTATAAATCTAAAAGTATTTCGGCATCTAATTCCAATGTTGAAAACTTCATTTTAGATACAGGCTTTGAGCTTTTCATAAAAAGAGCGGTTAAACTTTATCAAATATAACTTAATCTCATTTTATTAATATAAAAATTGCACATATTTCAATAAATAAACAACAGATTGTTTTTGTACATTTGTTTATATCACAATTCAAACTTAAAAGAATGAATAGCATCCCTAGTGTAGATTTACGCGACTTTATTTCTAGCGATACCATAAAAAAGCAAAAGTTTGTGAATGCCATCGGCAAGGCATACGAGGAGATTGGTTTTGTAGCACTTAAAGGACACTTTTTAGATGATACCTTAGTTGAAAATTTATATAATGAAGTAAAAAACTTTTTTGATTTACCTGTAGAAATAAAACAGAAATACGAAATTCCTGAAATTGCAGGACAACGCGGATACGTTTCTTTTGGAAAAGAAAGTGCTAAAGGCAAAAAGGAAGGGGATTTAAAAGAGTTTTGGCACTTTGGCCAATATATTGACGAAAATGAAAGAGATAAATACGATTACCCTGAAAATGTTGAGGTTAAAGAGCTCCCCCGTTTTAATGAAGTAGGTAAAAAAACATACCAAATGCTTGAAAAAACAGCAAAATATGTACTACGAGCTTTGGCTTTACATCTCAACTTGAATGAAACATATTTTGATGATTACATACAAAATGGCAACTCCATCTTAAGACCAATTCACTACCCGCCTATTAAAGAAGAGCCTAAAGAAGCTGTTCGTGCTGCTGCACATGGCGACATTAATCTAATAACTTTGTTAATGGGAGCACAAGGTCGTGGTTTACAGGTACAAAACCATAAAGGCGAATGGATAGATGCTATTGCCCAGCCAGACGAAGTAATGATTAATGTTGGGGATATGCTATCTAGACATACCAATAACAAATTAAAATCTACCATACACCGAGTGGTAAACCCTCCAAAAGAACTTTGGGGAACTTCCCGATATTCCATTCCGTTTTTTATGCACCCAGTAAGCGACATGAAGCTTGATGTACTCGAGAATTGTATTGACGAAAACACTCCAAAACAATTTGAGGATATTACAGCGGGAGAATTTTTAACAGAACGTTTAATTGAATTAGGACTTATTAAAAAGTAAACAATTCGCAGTAGCAGTATTCAGTCAAATATTTCTAAATAAAACTTATTGCTTACTAAATTGCAAACCGCAAACTTAAAACATGGATTTACAAGATCAACTAAAAAAACTCTTTCCTGACCACGAACCAGAAACTACAGACGATAACACTTCTGAAGATTCAAATATCTGGATGCAGGATGACCCGATAATTTGTAAATACGAAAAGCGAAAAGGAAAGCCCACAACAATTCTTGAAGGTTACACAGGAGCTACCGAAGATTTTAAAGCTTTAGCAAAAGAGATAAAAACCAAACTAAGTGTTGGTGGTAGCTTTAAAGATGACAAAATTATAATCCAGGGCGATTATAGAGATAAAATCATGCACATTCTAAAAGAAAAAGGATTTAACGTAAAACGTGTAGGCGGATAATTTATGGGTAAAGAGGTTTTACATATTACCAACGGAGGCGTATTAACGGCATATCTTAATGAACTGAAAATAGAAGGGGAAATTGTAACATGGCAGGAAATGTTATGCGAAGGCCCTACTAAGGAGGTAGTGCACTCTGATGATTTGATTGCAGCAAGACGTAAATTTTTAAAAGCTTATTACGATATTGATTTAGACCCCAATAAGATTGAAGTAGCGTTATCCCAACTAAATGAGGCGAATAAAAGATATACTGAAGTTGTGTTGTGGTTTGAATATGATTTGTTTTGTCATATCAACATGCTAGCAGTAATCAACCTGCTGAATGAAAAAAATATTACGCTTCCTGTTTATTTAGTATGTAGCGGAAGGGTTTCAGGAGCTAAAGAACTTAAAGGGTTATCAGAATTAAGTTCAGGACAGCTCATGAAGCATTTTAAGAACAAGATACAATTATTGGATACAGACTTAGAACTCGCACGTACATTATGGAATATCTATTGTGGTGTAGATCACAATTTATTTAAACCATATATAGTAAAGTCGTCCTCCTTTAAATATTTAAGCAACTGCTTAAAAGCGCATTTAGAACGTTTCCCTGATTCTATTACAGGTCTCAATATTCTAGAAACTAATATTTTAAAACTTATTGAAAAGAACGATATAAAATCTAAACACCATTTGTTAGGTTATGCATTAAATTACCAAGGGTTTTATGGTTATGGCGATTTGCAAATGAAACGCATTATTGACTATCTAGACCCCTTTTACACGATTTCAGATAATAGTATAGAACTCAACAGAAAAGGACATGAAACAATCCATGGCCAACACAATGCCCTAAAAACATTAAAAAACGAGATGGTATTTGGTGGTGTAAAAAATCTAGATTTTCAATTTAGCAAATCAGAAAACAAACTTATTAAGTCGCCATTGCATGCCAATTAAAGCTTCAGAACTTATCCTAAATCCAGATGGCAGTATTTATCATCTAAATCTTAAACCCAATGATATTGCAGATACAATAATACTGGTGGGAGATCAAGATAGGGTAGATTTAGTAACAAAGCATTTTAACAGCATAGAATTTGAAGCCCAGAAGAGAGAGTTTAAAACCCAAACAGGGATCATTAACGATAAAAAAGTTTCTGTAATATCTACAGGCATAGGTACCGATAATATAGATATAGTATTAAATGAGTTGGATGCCTTAGTTAATATCGATTTTAAAACCAGAACTGTAAACAAGACGGTTAAAAGTTTAAATATCATTAGGATCGGTACTTCTGGCGCACTACAACCTGAGATTCCCATAGATACTTTTTTAATAAGTGAATATGCCATGGACTTAAATGGCATGCTCCACTCCTATCAAATAGAAAGCATTTCGCATAAAGACATAGAAACAGCATTTATAAACCATACAAACTGGAGTATCGCTAAAGCAAGGCCTATTGTAGTTAAGGGAGCAAAATCTCTAATATCCAAATTTGAGAGCACTTCTACATTAAAGGGACTAACAGCTACAGCAAATGGTTTTTATGGCCCACAAGGACGCACTTTAAGATTACCGCTAGAAACCCCTTTATTAAATAAAAAAATGGATAGCTTTAATTACAAGGGCACCAAAATTACCAACTTGGAAATGGAGACTTCAGGCATCTACGGTTTATCTAATTTATTAGGGCACAATGCCATATCGCTTAATGCTATTATTGCTAACAGAGCAAACGGTACATTTAGTAAAAACCCGCTTAAAACCATAGAAAATTTAATCACTTATACCTTAGAAAGAATTTAGATGAAGAACGTAAATATTGGCGGAGTGCCCGAGCATTTCAATTTAGCGTGGCACCTAACACTTAAAAATGAAGAGTATAAAACTGAAGGCATAAACCTCTGCTGGCATGATTACCATGGAGGTACAGGGGCTATGTGTAAGGCGCTTCGAGAAAAAGAGATTGATGTTGCTGTTATTTTAACAGAAGGCATTATTAAAGATATTATTGCAGGAAATCCTAGCAAAATTGTGCAGACATTTGTTGAAACTCCACTTATTTGGGGAGTACATGTAGCGCATCATTCTAAATACAAAACTACTAAAGATTTAAAGGGCACTAAAGCCGCTATTAGCAGATATGGCTCTGGGTCTCATTTAATGGCATATATCAATGCAGAGCATAACAATTGGGATTTAGAGAAAGATTTAGATTTTGAAGTGATAAAAAACTTAGATGGTGCCGTAGAAGGACTAACGGATGGGAAAGCTGATTATTTTCTTTGGGAAAAATACACAACAAAACCATTAGTTGATGATGGTACTTTTAGACGCATTGATGACTGCCCTTCCCCCTGGCCTTGCTTTGTAATAGCGGCACATGAAGATTATATTAAAAATAATAGCGAAGATTTAAAAACGATTTTAAGAATTATTAATACCACAACCTCAGAATTTAAAGACATACCGAGTATTGATAGAATGATAGCAAATGAATATGACCAAAAAATTGAAGATGTTCAGGATTGGATAGCCATTACGGAGTGGTCGCAAGAACTTATTGATGAATCCACCATTATGAACGTACAAAAACAACTTAAGCTTCTAGATATTATTCCAAAAACTGTAAAATATCAGGATATAACCCACAAACTGTAACCCTTAAAATTCCAACCTTAAACAATTGTTAATAAAAGCCTTATAATTAAACTAAATGTATATTTTCGTAAAACAAAAATATCAAAATATGAAGAAAATTCTAATTACCTTGAGCTTAATTGCGTTTCTTGCCTGTGATAAAAAAGGAGACAAAACAGTGGATTATGCTGTTATTTCAGGGAAAATTACCAACAAAAAAGGAGCTGTAACCATAAATAGTTATGATAGAACTTTTAGCGAACCTCTGGATATAAAAGCCGATGGTACTTTTACAGACACACTAGATACGGACAAAAACTCTTATATAATTTTTGATGGTACAAACCCAGTGTTTGTATATGTTAAGCCAGGATATAACTTAAATGTGAGTTATGATGTAAAAGACCTTGACAATACACTTACCTTTACTGGAGACGGCGATAAAGTGAATACATATTTATATGAAAAACGAAAATACGAAAAGACCCTACTTGCAAACCGATGGGAGTTATACAAGCTAAACGAAACGGAATTTAAAAATAAGTTTAAAACAATTAAAAAATCCAGTGATAGCCTACTAGAGCTTTACAAAACTCTGCCCGATGAATTTACGTATCTAGAAAAACGTAATTTAAATTATAACTATCTGGCGAGAATAAACGAATATGAAAGTTATCATAAATATGTTACTAAGAATAATGACTTCAAGGTATCTGATGATTTCTTAAAAGAAGTGCAAGGTTTTGATGTTATAAATGAAGACGATTATTTTTTCTCTGAAAATTATAAATTACTGTTAACAAGTAAATTTAGAGATAAAGCATCAACAATTTCAGAAAAAGATAGTATTGATAATGACATAGCTTATATTAAAGCAGTAAGCAGTATTGAAAACAAAAAAGTAAAAGAAGATATGCTTTATGCTTTTGCTGCCAACAACATGAGTCATTCAAAGGACTTAGAGAAGTTTTATAATTTGTTCATTGAAAATTCCAGCAATGAAAAAAACAATGCTTTTGTAAAAGAGAAGTATACAAAGTTAACTGCATTATCTAAAGGTAAGCCTTCTCCAAAGTTTACAGATTACAGAAACCATAATGGAGAAACAACATCTTTAGATGATCTAAAAGGCAAATATGTTTATATAGACGTTTGGGCTACTTGGTGTGGGCCTTGTGTTAGAGAAATTCCGTCATTAAAGAAAGTTGAAACCGATTTTCATGATAAAAATATTGAATTTGTAAGTGTTTCCATTGATAAAGAAAAAGACTTCTCTAAATGGGAAACCATGGTAAACGATAAAGAATTAGGTGGTGTACAGCTATTTGCAGATAACGACTGGAATTCCCAGTTCGTAAAAGACTACCAAATTCAAGGTATTCCAAGATTTATTCTCATTGATCCAAACGGAAACATTGTAGATGCTAATGCTCCTAGACCATCAAATCCAAAATTAAGAGACTTATTTAAGGACCTTCTTAATATTTAAAAAATATTCCATAAAAAAAGCCGCAAATTGCGGCTTTTTTTATTGTCGTTTGTAATTATTACGCATTCGCTTCAGATTCTTCCTGAGTTTGAGGTGGTTCAGGTTGTTTAAACAAATCTATAAACGCCTCCCCTAAGTATTCAATAACATGGCTTGCTATCAAACTCTGGTATCCAAAATCCTCTACAGCAATATCAGCAGATTTCCCATGTAAATACACCCCAAAAATAGCAGCAACTGATGGGTGATACCCTTGAGCTATCAATCCAGTTACAATACCTGTTAATACATCACCGCTACCCGCAGTTGCCAAACCTGGATTACCTGTAGTATTTACAAAAAAGCGTTCGTTAAACACTGTAATGGTATTGGCTCCCTTTACAATTACAATAATCTTGTGTTTTTTTGAAAAAGCTTTTACTTTTTTAAGCTTTTCAAAGTCGTCCTTCCAAGAACCAATTAACCGTTCTAACTCTTTCGGGTGTGGTGTTAAAATTGTATGTTCTGGTAATAGTTTTAACAATGCCTTCTTTTTAGCCAGTATGTTAAGTCCATCAGCATCAATAACCAAAGGAACTTTATTAGATTTTAAGAACTCCTCGAAAGCAGCCACAGTCTTTGTATCTGTTCCTGCTCCTATTCCAAAACCAACTACAGTAGGTTCTATTTCAAAATCAATCGCGGTGATTTTTTCTTCTTCAGTATCTGTAATCACCATGACTTCAGGAAGACTGGACTGTAAAGGTACATAACCGCATTTAGGCACATAGGCAGTTACCAATCCAGCTCCAACTGATAATGCAGCCCTACTTGTTAATGTTACAGCTCCAATTTTCCCATAACACCCTCCAATAATTAATGCATGTCCAAATTGTCCCTTATGCGAAAACTTATCTCTAGGGATATAATTTGGCAAAACCTCATGTTTACCTATAAGTTCAACTTCAGTTTGGGTAGTATATAAATATTCTGGATCCAATCCAATATCTAAAATTTCCCATTGCACCGTATATTTGGCTGTTTCTGGCAGAAAGAACACTAATTTTGGAGAAGCAAAGCTTAAAGTAAACCCTGCATAAACAACAGCGTCAGGATCTTCTACAGCTTTATCAGTGTACAATCCAGAAGGGATATCAATAGATAACGTAAATGCCTTTGTAGCTCTAAAGTGCTGAAATAGTTTTTTTACCCAATCATCTACAGGTCGGTTTAGCCCAATACCAAAAACTGCATCAACTATAATATCATCTGGATGTATTTGTGGAAAATCCTCTGTACATTTTAAAAGTGTGGGCCATTTTTTAGTAACGTTTTTTATCCTATCATAATTTATCAAAAAATCTTTAGAACGTTTATCACTGTAATTAATAACGTAAGTATGTACATTATAACCATGTGTTACCAAATGCCTAGCTAATACCAATCCGTCCCCACCATTATTGCCAATACCACAAAATACGTGTACAGGCACTTGAGCACCTTGCATGCGTGCGTGCATCCAATTAAAAATTTGGGTACCTGCACGCTCCATTAATTCAGTAGATGTAATGTTTTGCCGTTCTGCGGTAAGTTTATCTCCCGCATATATTTGTTCTTTAGAAAATATCTTCATAAAACGTCTATTATCAATCTTTCAATTCTTTTCGCAATTAGTCGTTTTTTTTAAATGAAAAATTAACGATGATAAGAATCTTGCAAAAAAATAAGTTTAGTTTTTTTATTAGGCTAAAAGTAATACTTTTGAAATGTTTTATATAACGAAAATGAATCATTCAAGCCAAAATAAATTTACAATCGTGTTTACTCAGTCTTCAAACACAACTATTATTTTAGCTACAACTACAAACACAACAACCCTTTGGGGTTATTAGTTATATATTATTTCAGGCTTACGTGTAATTTCTACAATTACATCTTTTTAAATTTTAAGTTACAATTTCAATTCATTACATAAAATGAAAGTTTTAAAATTCGGAGGAACTTCTGTAGGTTCTTCAAAAAATATAAATAAAGTTATAAATATCTTAAACTCTTATGCGCAGAATAGTAAAGTAATATGTGTAGTTTCTGCTGTTGGAGGTATTACTGATAAATTGTTATTAGCAGGGAGACAAGCCCAAGGCAAGGATGAAAGTTTTAAAGATACTTTTAAAACTATACAAGACACACACCACTCTATTATTAAAGAGTTAAACCCAGATAACAATACTTCTATTTTAGCTTACGCTGAAGAAAAATTAAATGAACTGTATAGTTTATTAGAGGGTATTTTTCTAATTAATGAAATCTCCCCCAAAACATCAGATAAATTAGTAAGCTTTGGCGAATTGTTGTCTTCTTTTATTATAGCCGAAACTATGAAAAACAGAACTATTTTGGCTAGTAGAAAGAACTCTCAAGAATTGGTAATTACAAATTCTAATTTCACTAAAGCCGAAGTAGACTACAAAGTTACCAATGCTAATATTAAAACATATTTCGAGTCTACTAAAGAAAATATTACTATCCTACCCGGTTTTATTGCAAATTCCACTTTTGGGGAACAGACTACTCTAGGGCGTGGTGGTTCAGATTTTACGGCAGCTATAGTTGCTGCTGCATTACATGTTGAACAGCTTGAAATTTGGACAGATGTAAGCGGTATGTATACTACAAATCCTAAAATAGTAAAACAAGCCTATCCTATTACAACCATATCGTATCAAGAGGCCATGGAATTGTCTCATTTCGGTGCTAAGGTATTATACCCTCCAACAGTACAGCCTGTACTAGATTTAAACATACCTATCCATATTAAAAATACTATGGAACCAGAAGCTGTAGGAACAATTATTTCCAAAGATACAAATGGTATAAGTACACCTGTTAAGGGCATTAGTAATATTTCAAACATTGCATTATTAACGCTTCAAGGAAGTGGCATGGTAGGAATCCCGGGGTTTTCTAAGCGTTTATTTGAGACGCTTTCTAATGAAAAAGTAAATGTTATTTTAATTACGCAAGCCTCTTCAGAACATTCTATTTGTATAGGTATTGAAGAAAAAGATATTGAAATAGCAAAAACGTCTATCGATATTACGTTTGAAAATGAAATAGCGTTACACAAAATTGAACCTTTAATTGTAGAAAAGAATTTATCTATTGTAGCTCTGGTTGGAGATAACATGAAAAACCATCAAGGTATTAGTGGTAAGATGTTTTCGTCTTTAGGGAAAAACAACATCAACATCAGGGCTATTGCTCAGGGTGCTTCAGAGCGTAATATTTCCATTGTCATAAACGAAAACGATGTCAACAAGGCCTTAAACACGCTACACGAGGCGTTTTTTGAAAGCATTACTAAACAGTTAAATGTTTTTATTACCGGAGTTGGTAACGTAGGAGAACGATTAGTGGAACAAATAAAACAACAGAAAAAGTATCTTAAAGAACATTTAAAAATTAATTTGAGAGTTGCGGGATTATCTAATTCTCGTAAAATGATTTTTGATGGCTCTGGATTAAATCTTAAAGATTGGAAAACAGATTTAAACAATGGCGAAACCGCCTCATTAAAAGGCTTTTTTGAAAAAGCAAAATCTTTAAACCTTCGCAATAGTATTTTTGTAGATGTTACGGCAAATGCCGATGTTGCTTCACTTTACAATAACTATTTAAGAGAAAGCATTGCGGTTGTGGCTTGTAATAAAATTGCGTGTTCTAGTGATTTTTCCAATTATAAAGAACTAAAACGTCTATCGTTAAAATATAATGCACCATTTTTATTTGAAACTAATGTTGGCGCAGGTTTACCAATTATTGACACCTTAAATAATTTGGTAGCTTCTGGAGATAAAATTACATCCATACAGGCTGTACTTTCAGGAAGCCTAAACTTTGTATTTAATAATTTTAATGACTCTACCAAGTTTTACGATGTAGTAAAACAAGCAGCAGCCGAAGGGTATACAGAGCCAGATCCTAGGATTGATTTAAGCGGTGTTGATGTAGCACGTAAAATTTTAATACTCGCAAGAGAAAGTGGAGTTGAATTAAATTTGGACGATATAGAAAATACATCCTTTTTATCTCCATCAGGTTTAAAAAGCGGTTCTGTAGAAGAGTTTTATAAAACACTAATAGCAGATGAAGCCCATTACCAAAGTTTATATGCTTCAGCAAAAGCAAATAACTGCCAATTAAAATATGTTGCAAAATTTGATGATGGCAAAGCTAGTGTGAGTTTACAAGAAATCCCTGTAGGTCATCCTTTTTATAATTTGGAGGGCAGTGATAATATTGTGATGTTTTATACAGAGCGCTATTCACAGCAGCCTATGATTATAAAAGGTGCAGGTGCCGGTGCAGATGTTACAGCTTCAGGATTGTTTGCAGACATTATAAGATTAGGTAACAACTAAATGTAATGGAGTTACACATAGAAAGTGATATTACCTGCAGCAGTGCAGCCGAACAATATTTAATAGAAAAAATGAATGAAATAAAACTATTTTCGCCAGCTACAGTAGCCAATGTTTCCTGCGGTTTTGACGTTATGGGATTCTGCTTAGATAATGTGGGAGATGAAATGGTAGTCCGGAAAATTGATAAAAAAGGTATTTTTATTTCCCGAGTTGAAGGTTTTAATCTCCCTAAAGAAGCGGAATTGAATGTTGCTGGTGTTTCCGCATTAGCTATGTATGACGCTTTGGATGTTGATTTTGGTTTTGAAATTGAGATCTATAAAAATATCAAACCAGGTAGTGGTATTGGCAGTAGTGCTGCAAGTGCAGTAGGGAGTGTTTTTGGCATGAATGAGCTAATCGGTAGACCCTTTAACAAAACCCAATTAACAGAGTTCGCTTTAAAGGGAGAAGCTTTAGCAAGCAAATGTGAACATGCGGATAATTTAGCTCCTGCTCTTTTTGGTGGCTTTACTTTGGTAAAAAGTGTAGCACCGTTACAAATATTAGAAATCCCTTCTCCTGATGATTTATACGCAACTATAATTCATCCTCAAATAGAAATAAAGACCTCTGAATCCAGAGCCATACTGCCTAACAAAGTACCTTTGAGCAAAGCCATAACACAATGGGCCAACTTAGGGAGTTTAGTACATGCTCTACATACTAGCAATTACGATTTAATTAAAAGCGCTTTAACAGATGTTGTGGTAGAACCTTACAGAAGCAAATTGATTCCTCTATTTACTGAAGTAAAACAAGCATCATTAAATGCAGGAGCATTAGGCGCTGGCATTTCTGGCTCAGGACCATCAATTTTTGCACTAAGTAAAGGTTTAGAACAGGCAAACAAGATAAAAGAAGCCATGCTAGGTGTTTATGCAAATTCTGATATTGATTTTGATATACACATTTCAAAAATAAACACTGAAGGGGTAAAGATTATTGCTTAAAAGACAGGTGACTGAAGACGGAAGATTGACGTCTTCAACAATAGCTTAAAAATGAATAAGTTTAAATTTGAAAAACTTGATATTTGGCAAAAAGCCATGGATATAGGAGAGGTTCTCTACCAATTGAGTTTGTCATTCCCAGAAAGGGAAAAATTCAATTTATCCTCCCAGATATGTAGAGCTGCTGATTCAATTGCTTTAAACATTTCAGAAGGTTCAATAGGTCAGTCCAATCCTGAGCAAAAGAAATTCTTAGGGTATGCAATTCGTTCACTAGCAGAAGTAGTAACCTGTTTATTTAAAGCAAAAAGAAGAAACTATATAACAGAATTAAATTTCACTAAATTATATAAAGAAGCCCATCATTTAATGAATATGATGATCGCTTTTAGAAAAAACATTAAATAAAAGAAAGTTTCCGTAACCATTGATCGGTCTTCGGTCTTTAGTCTTCGGTCAATTTAAACCATGAACTACTATTCACTAAATAAACAAGCACCAAATTCAACATTTAAAAATGCGGTTATAAAAGGCTTAGCACCAGATAAAGGCTTGTATTTTCCTGAAAGCATCACGCCATTACCACAATCATTCTGGGATAATTTTGATAGTTTATCTTATACAGAAATAGCGTTTGAAGCTATAAAGCAATTTGTTTCTCCTGAAATTCCTAAGGAAGTTTTAAAAACTATTGTTGAAGAAACCTTGTCTTTTGATTTTCCTGTAGTAAAGCTAAACGACCATATCTCAACATTAGAGTTATTCCATGGACCAACCATGGCATTTAAAGATGTAGGTGCACGTTTTATGGCACGTTGTTTAGGCTATTTTAACCAAGACAATGACAAAGAAGTTACAGTTTTGGTTGCAACTTCTGGTGATACTGGCGGTGCTGTTGCTAATGGATTTTTGGGAGTTAAAGGTGTTAATGTTGTGATTTTATACCCAAGTGGAAAAGTTAGCGATATACAAGAAAAGCAACTAACAACGCTAGGCCAAAATATAAAAGCACTGGAAGTAAATGGTACGTTTGACGATTGTCAAGCCATGGTAAAAACTGCATTTCTTGACGAAGAACTAACAAGCAAAATGCAATTAACTTCAGCAAACTCTATTAATGTAGCACGTTGGTTACCACAACTATTCTATTTTATGTTTGCCTATAAACAGTTACACAAACAATATGATGATATTGTATTCTCCGTTCCCAGTGGGAACTTTGGTAATATTTGCGCAGGTATGATGGCACAGCAATTAGGGCTTCCCATTAAGCACTTTATAGCATCAAATAATGCAAATAATGTTGTAACACGTTATTTAATATCTCAATTATACGAACCAAAACCATCTATACAAACCATAAGTAATGCTATGGATGTTGGTGCGCCTAGTAATTTTATACGAATTCAAGAGATTTATAAAAATCAGTTTGAAACGTTAAAGCACAACTTGTCTTCTTATAGTTTTACTGATGAAGAAACTAAAGAAGCAATGTTAGAAATGTATAATAATTACAATTATGTTGCCGATCCTCATGGGGCTGTTGGATATTTAGGCTGTAAATCGTATTTGAAAGAAAACCCTAATGCGCACTGTGTTTTTCTAGAAACCGCACACCCTACTAAGTTTTTAGATGTAGTAGAAGATGTTATTAAAACCAAACAATCTTTGCCAAAACAGATTCAATCAGTAATGGGGAAGGAAAAGGAAGCAACAGTAATTTCTACTTATGATGATTTAAAGGATTATCTTTTGTAAGCCCATATACTAAAACCAAAAACTACAGGATACCTCATGACGGTTTAAAGCTCTTTTTTTTAGAAATTGTAACATAAAATTTGTGCAATGAAAAAAAATACATTTAAACTAAATTTTTTATTAATCCTCTCAATTATTAGTGTGCAATTACACGCACAAACCTCGCCATGTGATGGCTCACTACCTTTTGAGGAACAAAATGGATTGCTAACCATTGAAATGGAGTCTGGTATTTTACCTTCTGGATCAAACTGGAAAACAGGAAGTGAGGCTGATCCAAATTTATCCGGGTCAACAATTACTTATATTTATTGGGATGGGCCTCAATCATTTAATGCGCTTTCCAATGCGCAAATAACATACAACATAAAAATCAATACCACTGGCACTTACAGATTTGCATGGCGAGGACGTATAGGCACAGGAACTTCTGGAGGTGAGCATAATGATGCTTGGTTACGTATAGTTGCCGATGACTTTTATGCTACAAAACAAAATAGTGCAACTTCTACTCAAGCTGTGGAGCCTAGACCAAGTTGTACTAGTAATCCTGATAGAGATTGTCCAGAAGGCTCAAGTACATCCGGATATTTCAAAGCTTTTATGAATAGACATCCCGTAAATTTACCAATAGATCAACGTTGGGGGTTTGTTACTAATACAAATGATGGAGACTCTTTTAGATTTATCTGGGCGACATTTAATAATCCTGGTAACTATTCCATTATTGTTGATGCCAGATCTAGTTTCTTTTTTATGGATAAAATGGTATTACGTCGTACTAACGTAAGCGACAGTAATGCATTTAGCCTTACAAACAGCGAATCCTCATGCACTACATTATCAATTGATGAAAATTCAAAACTTGCAGAAGTAAAATTATTTCCTAACCCCGCCACCAATACACTAAAATTGAGTAACCCATCCAATATTAGCGGAACATTAATTATACGAAACGTTTTAGGAGCTAATATTCGTGAAGTTAAGCTTCAAAATAATAAGACCTTAATAAACATTAGCGATTTAAAAAGCGGTGTCTATACCCTATCCCTTAAAGATACCGCAACAATCAATTTTACGAAACGGTTTGTTAAATTATAAACAACATATAATCTCAAATCCAATTGGGTTTCAATTGGATTTTTTTTCAATACATGTTAAACAAAACTTAATTAACACTTTTAGAATTTAAAAATTAAGCCCATAAATCTATCTTTGCTTTTGCTATGAAAGAAAAAAGAAAAACTAAGTCCAGCAAGTCTAAACTAGAACTATTACATCAATATTATAGTTATACTGGGTTTTATGGTTTTGTGTGGAATGCCGTAAAAAAAGCGTTACCATACATCATTGGTGCTGTTGCCTTAATCTATCTATTAGATTATTTTCTAGATATTAATGGAGCTTTAGTAAAACTTACTGAAATACTACCCGCTTACGGTATATTAAGTTTCTTTTTTGTCTCTGAGACATTGTTAGGCCTTATCCCTCCAGAAATTTTTATTGCATGGTCAGGAAAAATGCCTAGTCCCTGGTCATATTTAAGCGTATTAGCTGTGTTATCTTATACAGGTGGTTTATTATCATATTGGATCGGACAAATGATTACTAAAATTCCATCAGTACATAAATACTTAGAGGTAAAAATGGAAAAGCAGTTAAAAAACTCCCGTAAATGGGGAGGCTTTTTAATAATAGTTGGAGCTTTGTTACCACTACCTTTTTCAATTTCCTGCATAGCTGCAGGAATTATTAATTTCCCTTTTAAAAATGTTGTGGTTTATGGATCGTTACGTTTATTGCGCTTTGTAATCTATGGGCTAATTATTTTTAATGTGCTTTAAAAAAATCTTAAAACCTAGTATTTATAGCACTTCTATACTACTTTTGCTGAAAACTATATCTTATGTTTTCATTTATAAATATATTTAGAGTTGTTGCTTTTTTAGAGGGACTCTCTTATATACTTTTACTATTTATTGCTACCCCCATTAAATACCTTGCAGATGATCCGCAATATGTAAAGTTACTCGGTATGCCACATGGGTTATTGTTTGTTGCTTATATAGCATTAGCCTTTCTTATTAAACCAGATTTTAAATGGACTAATAAAGAATTTAGCTATGTGCTGTTAGCCGCCATAGTTCCATTTGGAACATTTTATATTGATAGAAAATATCTAAAAGCAGTAAAATGATACAAGAGAATGCTTTTGAAAGTGAAACAGGCATAAAACACTGGCTTTACAAAAAACTTATTGAGCTTGGTATCTCAGAGCAATCTGCTGAGTATCTCAATATGCTAGTGTTACTTGTAGGATTGTTATTGATAATTTTCCTTATAGATATTATTATAAAAAAATTACTTATTGGTACATTCTCCCAGTTTGCAAAAAAATCAAAAACCAATTTTGATGATTTACTCATATCCAATAAGGTACCGACTAATATAGCGCATATTATACCGCTTTTAGTTGCTATTGAATTTGTTCCTGATGTATTTGTAGATTTTGGGAATTTTGAAATTATCATAGAAAAGGGTCTAAAAGTATTTGCAATCCTATTAACACTTTGGATAGCTAGAAGTTTGCTAAACACACTAAAAGACTATTTAAAAACCTTACCTAGATTTAAGGATAAACCAATTGATAGCTATATTCAAGTATTCATGATTTTTGCTTGGTTAGGCGGTATAATGTCTGCAATTGCAATTGTAACAGGAATTCCTTTCTTAAAATTCTTAACTGGACTAGGCGCCATTTCTGCTGTTATTATTTTAGTCTTTAAAGACACAATTCTCGGTTTTGTTGCAAGTATTCAGGTATCAATTAACGATATGGTGCGCATTGGGGATTGGATTACTTTTGAAAAGTATGGAGCAGATGGAGACGTTATAGAAATTACTCTAGCAACGGTAAAAGTGCAGAATTTTGACAAAACCATTACCACTATTCCAACTTATGCACTTATCTCCGAATCGTTTAAAAATTGGAGAGGCATGTCTAGTTCTGAAGGACGCCGAATTAAAAGAGCTCTTAATATAAAACAAGATACCATTAAATGCCTTAATGAGGATGATATCAACAAATTAAAGAGCATCGAATTAATAAAACCTTATCTAGAGCAAAGACAAAGGGATATTGACAAATACAACGCTGAACACCATATCAATAAGGATATCGCTTTAAATGGTAGAAACCTGACGAACATAGGGGTTTTTAGAAAATACATTCAAACGTATATTGAAAACCATTCGGCCATCAATAAAGATATGACGATTATGGTGCGCCAATTAGCCCCAACAGCACAAGGCTTGCCCATCGAAATTTATGCCTTTAGTAGTGACAAACGTTGGGTAAACTACGAATATATCATGGCTGATATTTTCGACCATGTACTTGCTTCAGTATCATATTTTGATTTAGAGATTTTTGAGTTGCCCACTAAGTTCCCAAGTGCATAGAAAACACTATTAAGTTAATGTTATCATAATAAAACTATGATATAGTAAGGTTTTTTGTGATTTCATTAGTTTTTAATTACGCATACTTTAACAGATAAAGATAAGTTATAAAGATAGTTTTACGCCATCAATCATAACTTATATATATGCAATTAAAACTACGATTACTCGGCATGTGTTTAATACTATTCTGGAGAATAGGATTTACACAAAACCTAGAAACTACTAAAGAACCACCTAAACTCTCTTCAAAATCATTTTTAGAAAGAACTGAATTTAAGATAGCCTATTCTGGAAATATCTTTTGGAACAACGGTTTAAATTTTGGTTCAGAATACCTTCTAAAAGAAACACTAAAAACAAAAAATAGACGAGGAAAAGAAAGAACAAATACACATCAGTTTTTGTTAAATGGTAATTTGGGTTTTACTACTAATTTTTCTACTTCTACAGATACAGGAGTTTTTACAAACTATGGACTTACCTGGAGACGTATCAATAAAAAAGGTAAAGAATTCAATATTGAATTCAACCCTTTTGGGTACTACCGCTCTTTTTTACCTGAAACGTATGAAGTTAATGGAGACAATGTATCAAAAGTTTTTCTTCCAGGAAGAGGATATTATGCGCCATCTATTTCTATAGGAATTGGAAAACAAAGACCTGGTAAAAAAATAACAGGACGCTATTTTAACATAAACTTTATGCTACGAACTCCATACAACGCTGGAGCTTTACCAAGTTTTAATTTCCAATATGGATACCGGTTTAATTTCAAAAAGAAAAAAAAGAGATGAAAAAAATAATAAATAGATATACATTAGTACTAATAGTTATTATATGTACCTCCTTTTCATGTTCTAATGATGAGAATTTGAACAACTTAAATGAAACCATATTTGTACGTCATGAAAATGCAGATATGCCTGCTTATATTCATGGCAATGCCTCAGAAAAAGTTTTTCTTATAATCCTTCATGGAGGTCCTGGAGGCTTTGGATTAAGCTACAGAAACTCTACAATTAAAAGTGAAATAGAAAAAGAATGCGCAGTAGTATATTTTGATCAAAGAGGATCAGGGATGTCGCAAAGTAACTATTCAGAAAGCGGAATCAGTATTGATATCATGGCTCAAGATGTTTTAGCACTTGTAAAAGTGATTCAACATAAATATGGAAAGGATTCTAAATTATTTCTAATGGGACATAGTTGGGGTGGTACATTAGGACCAGCGACCTTGCTTAAAGACCAAAGCACCTTTTTAGGGTGGATTAATGTAGACGGCTCTGGTAACACCAAAGGTTTATACAAGGGCTATATTGATAATTTTAAAAGAGTGGGCAACGAACAAATAGCATTGGGAAACCATGTTGAATATTGGAATTCTGTTATTGATCTTGCAAACAATGTACCTCAAGAATACAAGAATATTGATGATGCATATAGGTTGAATAGTGAAGCATTTATCGCCGAAGAAAAACTTGAAGACTCAGGGCTTATCAACAAACAGGAAAATCTAGATGGCAAAACTATTTATAAGTATAACGTTTTAACGTTAATTTGGAATATGCTAAAAACACAATCCATTCTAGATGAAGACTTATTTGAAAATATAGATCTCACAGATCAGTTTTCAGAAATAACAATTCCTTCCCTAACCATTTGGGGAAAACATGATATGATAGTGCCAATAGCATTTGCGCAAGAATCTTTTGATAACTTAGGTTCAACCGAAAAAGAATTGGTAATTTTTGAACAATCCGGTCATTCCCCAATGTTTTCAGAGCCCCAACTATTTTCTAAAACAGTAATCGCCTTCATAAACAAAAATAAATAACAAAAAAAGACCTGTCGGGTTTCAAAAACCTGACAGGTCTAAATATATTTATCTTAGTAAAGTTTAAATGTTAGCAGCCAACCAATCGCCAACTTCGCTAGTACCATACGAGGTACCGCCATCAGCTAAATCTTCAGTTACCATACCTTCATTTAAAGCTTTGTTAACCACCTCTCTAATGGCTTTACCTTCGTCTTGCAGACCAAAGTTTTCAAACATCATAGCAGCAGAAAGTACCGTTGCCATTGGGTTAGCAATATTTTTTCCAGCAGCCTGTGGGTACGATCCGTGAATAGGCTCAAACAAACCAATATCCGATCCTAGAGATGCTGAAGGCATTAATCCCATAGACCCTGAAATCACAGAAGCCTCATCTGTTAAAATATCTCCAAACAAGTTTTCAGTAATCAATACATCGTAGCTATTTGGCCATTGTACCAAACGCATGGCTACAGCATCAACAAACTCGTAACTTACTTCAACTTCAGGATAATCGGTTTCCATAGCCTGTACCGTTTCTCTCCATAGTCTAGATGTTTCTAATACATTCGCTTTGTCCACGCAGCATAATTTTTTACCACGAGTCATCGCCAATTCAAACCCTTTTTTAGCCAAACGCTGTACTTCCGCTCTGGTGTACACACAGTTATCAAAAGCCGTTTCGCCTTCTTCTCTTCTACCCTTTTCTCCAAAGTAAATACCACCAGTTAATTCACGTAAAAACACTAAATCCGTACCTTCAATACGCTCTTTTTTCAAAGGCGATTTGTCTAATAACGACGGAAATGTAAACGTAGGGCGCACATTAGCAAACAAACCTAAAGCCTTACGCATTTTCAACAAACCTTGCTCCGGACGCACCTTCGCCGAAGGATCATTATCAAACTTTGGATGCCCAATAGCACCAAATAACACCGCATCACTACTTTTACAAATCTCGTGCGTTTCATCAGGGTAAGGCTCCCCAACAGCGTCAATAGCGGCAGCACCCGTTAAGGCAGGTTTCCAATTAATCTCATGTCCAAATTTAGCAGCAACAGCATCACTTACTTTTACCGCTTGGTCTATCACTTCAGGTCCTATACCGTCTCCGGCTAATAGAGCTATATTTAATTTCATTTAATTTAAATTTTATCTTTTGTAATTATTTTTATTTCTATTTGGGCGTTACCCACAAGGGGTCGGGCTTTCCGTTACAAGTCCTCACTCGCTCCTTCGGGCTCGCTGTGGGCTTTCCTCTGCAATCCCTAACGCGGGGTGTGTTTATTAGCTTTTTTTTAAACCTTTGCTAATGGTACACTTACTAAAACCATTTCATTTCGTTCTAATACAACGATTAAACGGCTCAACAAATCAACAGTTAAACAACATTGTATTAACTCACAATAATATTCAACATCTTCTCCGTAGCTTTAATGGCAGAAACCGTTTGATCACTATCTAAACCACGCGTTTTAAATTCTTTTTCAGCATTTTTCCAAGTGATAATCGTTTCACATAAGGCATCAGAGTTACTCCCTGGAGGAATCCTAACCGCGTAATCAATTAAATTTGGAAGCTCTATTTTTTTTCTTTTAAATATCGTTTTAACAGCATTCATAAATGCATCGTATTGACCATCACCCTGAGCATTTTCTTCAAACGTTTCATCTTCTATGGTAATGGATACCGTTGTAGAAGGTTTCAACCCTTTAGAATGAGTTAACACATAAGAGTTTACCGTTATCTTTTCTTCATAAGTTCTATCCAGCACATCCGAGATGATGTATGGCAAATCCTCTTTGGTAACCACTTGTTTTTTATCTCCAAGCTCTATAATACGCTGCGTAACTTTCTTTAAATCTTCATCATTCAATTGCAAACCTAACTGCTGCAAATTCTTTTGAATATTTGCCTTACCTGATGATTTACCTAAAGCATACTGACGTTTCCTACCAAAACGCTCTGGCATTAAATCACTAAAATACAGGTTGTTTTTATTGTCTCCATCAGCATGTATACCAGCTGTTTGTGTAAATACGTTTGCACCAACAATTGGTTTATTGGCAGGAATCATAACACCAGAAAAGTTCTCTACTAGCTTACTTACCGTATAAAGTACTTTTTCATTTACACCCATTTCAATATCTGGCATAAAATCATTAATAACAGCAATAGTACTACTCATAGGAGCATTTCCTGCACGCTCTCCCATACCATTCACGGTTAAATGTAAGCCATCAGCACCAGCCTTTAAACCTTCAATAGCGTTAGCCACACCCAAATCATAATCATTGTGTGCATGAAAATCAAAATGCAAGCTTGGATACTTATCCTTTATCTCCTTAACAAAAGTATACGATTCTTCAGGAGTTAAAACCCCTAAGGTATCAGGGAGCATTATTCTAGCCACATTCTGAGTGCTTAAAAACTCTAAAAACTCATACACATAATCTTTAGAATTGCGCATGCCATTGCTCCAATCTTCCAAATAAACATTAGTAACAATGTCATGTTTCGAAGCTAATGCTATAGTATCTTCAATTTCTTTAAAATGCTGATTAGAAGTCTTTTTAAGCTGATGTGTTAAATGGTTTAATGAACCTTTAGTTAATAAGTTTTGAACCTTTGCTCCAGCCTTAACCATCCAGTCAATAGACACACCTTTGTCAACAAAAGTCAACACTTCTACCTTATCTAAGTAATTGTGTTCTGATGCCCAATCTGTAATGTCTTTTACCGCTTGAAACTCACCTTCTGAAACCCTAGCCGAAGCAATCTCAATACGATCAACCTTTAATTCTTCTAGTAAAAGTTTAGCTATCGTTAGTTTCTCAGATGCAGAAAACGACACGGTAGAGGTTTGCTCCCCATCCCTTAAAGTCGTATCCATTATTTCTATTCTTCGCTTAGACATTGCCAGTTTTTATATTCACAAAAAGCATTTCATTAGTTAAATGGAATGCTTTTTTTAATGTATTGTTATATTTTTTGCTAATATACTTAAAATGGTCTTGTTTCAGCAAAAGCTTTTACTTCATCTTTCATGTTTTGAAGATAGTCTATATCATCAAAACCATTGAGCATATTTCCTTTCTTGTAGCCGTTGATGTCAAAAGATTCAGATTCTCCCGTTGCTACTAAAGTTACGGTCTGGTTTGGTAAATCTACCTTGATTTCTGTTTTTGGATCCGCATCAATGGCATCAAATAATTTTTGAGCAAATTCTGCTGACACTTGTACTGGTAACACACCAATATTTAAACAGTTATTTCTAAAAATATCTGCAAAAAACGACGAGATTACACAACGTAAACCAAAATCATAGACCGACCATGCCGCATGTTCTCTAGATGATCCAGAACCAAAGTTCTTCCCTCCTACTAAAATCTTAGAACCTGCATATTTTGCATCGTTTAATGGGAAATCTGCTATTGGATTTCCTTCGGAATCATATCTCCAATCACGAAAAAAGTTGTCTCCAAACCCTTTGCGCTCTGTTGCTTTTAAGAAACGAGCTGGTATGATTTGATCTGTATCCACGTTTTCTATTGGTAGTGGATATGCTGTACTTGTTAATACTTCAAATTTATCGTAAGCCATATATTCAGTATTCAGTTTGCCAGTATCAGTTGGCAGTATTATTCTTAAATTTTAATCGTTAAGCACTAACTTGCTCTAGTATTGTTCTCGGATCTGTTACTACACCTGTAACCGCTGTTGCTGCTGCAACAAGAGGTGATGCTAATAAGGTTCTTGAACCTGGTCCTTGACGACCTTCAAAGTTTCTGTTTGATGTAGATACTGCTAATTTACCAGCAGGCACTTTATCATCATTCATCGCTAAACATGCAGAACATCCTGGTTCTCTTAATACAAATCCGGCTGCTTCCAATATTTTGTCTAAGCCTTCTTCTTTAATTTGATCTACCACTTTATGGGATCCTGGCACCAACCAAGCCGTAATATTATCTGCCTTTTGTCTTCCTTCAATTATAGAACAAAACGCTCTAAAATCTTCAATACGTCCGTTTGTACAAGATCCAAGGAATACATAATCCACTTGTTTCCCAATCATATCATCGCCTTCATCAAACTTCATATACCCTAAAGACTTCTTATACGTAGCAACACCACCTTGTACATCTTCCGCCATTGGAATAGATTGTGTTACACCCATTCCCATTCCTGGGTTAGTACCATAAGTAATCATTGGCTCAATATCAGCAGCATCATAAGTAAACTCAACATCAAATACTGCATCATCATCAGTTTTAAGCGTTTTCCAATAGGCCATCGCTTTATCCCAATCTGCACCTTTTGGTGTATGTTTTCTTCCTTTAATATACTCATAAGTCTTTTCATCTGGCGCAATCATACCACCACGGGCACCCATCTCTATAGAAAGGTTACACACAGTCATTCTTCCTTCCATGGACATGTTTTCAAATACATCGCCTGCATACTCTACAAAATAACCTGTAGCACCAGAAGTAGTTTGCTGTGAAATGATATATAATGCCACATCTTTAGGTGTTACCCCAAAACCTAATTCGCCATTTACGTTAATACGCATTTTCTTTGGCTTAGGTTGCATGATACATTGTGTAGATAAAACCATTTCCACCTCAGAGGTTCCAATACCAAACGCAATAGCACCAAAAGCTCCATGTGTAGACGTATGTGAATCTCCACATACAATGGTAGATCCTGGTAATGTAATACCATTTTCAGGCCCTACAATATGAACAATACCATTATTTCTGTGTCCTAATCCCCAATGCGAAATACCATATTCAGCAGCATTATTAGCTAAAGCCTCTAATTGATTTGCTGATAACGGATCTGCAACTGGTAAATGTTGATCCCATGTTGGTGTATTATGGTCTGCGGTTGCAAATGTACGTTCTGGGTACATTACACCTATACCACGTTGTTTTAACCCAACAAAAGCTACTGGACTTGTAACTTCATGTATAAAATGACGGTCTATAAAAAACACGTCTGGTCCATCTTCTATGTTTCTAACAACGTGTGAATCCCACACTTTGTCAAATAATGTCTTACTCATAAATAATAAAGGTTTTTCAGAATGAAACAACTCTAAAGTATCTAAAAGCAGATTATAGAGTTATAACAGCATACAAATTTATGTTTAATTACATTTATTCCAAAGATAAGAGTACATTGTTATTTTATTTTTATAAAATATATAATGAACACCATATAAATTGCATTTTATGCAATGAAACTAAAAATTTGGTTATAATTTTTGAAGTAGATTTTTAACCCTAATTTACAATCTATCTTTTACGTACTCAACTTTTGTTTTTCCGTGAGCTAAGGGCTTTCCATCTTGCCCCACGTTTACCATAACTATATTAGATATTGTAATTATGGTTTCTCTAGTCATCATGTTTCTCACTTCGCAACTCAAAGTGAGGGAAGCCTTTCCAAATTTTATAGCTTTAATACCAATTTCAATAACATCGCCCTGTTTAGCAGAGGCTTTAAAATCTATTTCGCTTATATATTTGGTAACCACCTTTTGGTTTTCCAGCTGAACAATACTATACAAAGCAGCCTCTTCGTCTATCCATTCTAATAATCGCCCTCCAAAAAGGGTGCCGTTAGCATTTAAATCTTCAGGTTTAATCCATTTTCTGGTATGAAATCGCATAATATGGTTTTATGTTTAAAATAATGTTTTTTGAGGGTCTTCATTTGGAATGGTAAGATCACACCCCAAAGCGGCATTTAATTTTTTAATAAAATAGGCTGATAATAACGGGGACTCTTTTTCTATGTTCTGATGGATAAAAAAGTTTATTTCTTTAATGCCTTGATCTTTCCATAATTTTAAGCGCTCCACCCAATCATCTAAACGGGTATAATCGCTTTCGTGATTTGCACCAACGTAGCGCACAAAAGCTGTGGCATTGGTCAACCGCATGTGCATTAAATCACGCCTGCCAGCCGTATCAACAATAACGTTGGATATATTATTGACTTCTAAAAGTTGATATAATTCTTCTGCAACAGTTTTGTCATTATACCAATTGGTATGTCTAAATTCAACAGCTAACGGAATTTCTTTGGGCCACGCTTCCACAAATTGTACTACTCTATCAAAATCCTTTGGTGCAAAATTAGTATGCATCTGTAAAAAGATAGTGCCTAATTTCTCTTTTAAATTTGAAGCGTTGTATAAATAATTATCAACTACAGCCTGAGTTTCATTTAAACGTTTCCAATGGCTAATTTCCTGATTTAACTTAGGGAAAAATTTAAACCCATCAGGTGTTTTATCATACCATTTTGAAAATTGTTCCGCAGAAAATATGCGGTAAAACGTAGCATTCATTTCGATAGAATTGAACTGAGACGAATAATATCCTAATTCATCCTTAGTACCTCTGGGATAAAATCCTTTTAAGTCTGCTCTATTCCATTTAGCGCAACCCACATATATTTCAGGACTACTATCTTCTTTTGCTTTATGTAATACTCCCTCTGTTTTTGGATGATCTATTGGTAATGTAAAATCTATATCTTGGGGATTATCAACGCTTCCAAATTTCATGAAACAGGTCTTTTTTTCAAAAATAACTAAATTTTAACATTGCGGTTTCAGAAAAAGTTTTAATTTTGAAACGTTCATTTCAAATAAAATGCCAAAAGTAGAAACATTTGATAAAGATTTAGTTATTGCTCAAGTTACTGATGTATTTCATAACAAGGGCTTTAATGCTACTTCTATGCAGGATATTGTTGATGCTACTGGTTTAAACAGGTCCAGTATCTACAATTCTTTTGGTAGTAAACACAATTTGTTTTTAGAATGTTTAAAAACGTATAAAGAAAGGTTTAATGCTATTTTATCAGAAGAACTCGGTGTGGCTACCAGTCCACTAGAATCAATTGAGCTGATTTTTGACTTCTATTTGCAGGAAATTAGTAAGGACAATAAAGACAAAGGTTGTTTGTTGGTAAATTGCACCTCTGAAATGGCAAATCAAGATGATGCTATCAGTACGTTTTTATGTAAAAACCAAAACGACACCTTACAGTTTCTTGAGGATTTGGTTGCAGAAGGCCAGCGCAACAATTTAATAAATCACAAAAAAACGGCTAAAGAATATGCCTTATACCTCTACTCTAACATGCAGGGTTTTAGAATGACGGGGATACTAATATCAAATACATCAGAATTGAAAAGTATCAAAAATACTATTATACAAACATTAATTTAATTTTTTTTTAATCTAATTTGAAACGATTGTTTTAAATAAATATTTTTATCATGGGAAAACTAGAAAACAAAGTAGCAGTAATTACAGGAGCTAATAGTGGCATTGGTTTAGCCACCGCAAAATTGTACCTAAAAGAAGGAGCTAAAGTCGTGTTGTCTGGTAGAAGACAAGAAGCGTTGGATGAAGTGGCTAAGGATTTGAATGGCGATTATATTACCGTATTAGCTGATGTAAGTAAACCAGAAGACAATAAAAGGCTAATTGAAAAGGCAACAGCACATTATGGAAACATCGATATATTGTTTCTAAACGCTGGTATTGCGCCTCTTACTCCAACCACAGATATATCTGAAGCCCACTACGATGAAATTTTCGATATCAATGTAAAGGGACGTATTTTAGCTGTAAAGGAAGCGTTGCCCGTGATTAATGATGGTGGTTCTATTCTATTTACAAACTCGGTTGTGCATCAAAAAGGCTTTGATGGTTTGGGGGTATATTCCGCAAGTAAAGGCGCATTACGTGCTTATGCACGTGTATTAACTTCAGAAGTAAAATCCAGAGGAATACGTGTAAACTCGATTGCTCCAGGGCCAATAGAGACACCCATTTATGGAAAAATGGGATTACCTGAAGAGGTTTTGGAAGAAATGGGCAAAGGTTTTGCGCAACAAGTACCATTAGGACGCTTTGGAACATCTGAAGAAGTTGCCAATACTGCATTATTCCTTGCTTCTGATGAGGCTTCATACATAAATGGTGTAGAACTGGAAGTTGATGGTGGTTTAAGCCAGGTTTAAGTTTACTTATTTCTAATAATTTGGGGTTGGTATAGGGAATACCAACCCCTTTTTGTTAATAAACTGGTTAACAACTATCAGGTAATTGTTAATAGCCAGTGTTTTTATTTCGATAATTTTAAGTCCAAATCTACTTCACATGAGCACTAGACAAACATCTTTAAAAAATCTTAGACCAGAACTTTTAAATGTTTCTATTACCGAAAACATGAGTAAAGACGAACGTTTCCAGAACGTTACCCTGCGCCCTATCATCAAATTTCAAAACGATTTATTGATTGAAGTGTTTAGAAACTACATTACCAAGCACAAATCTGTTTTTTATGATTTGTCTTTAGAGAAGCGCATACTGTATATTGAAAATGCTATACATAAGGATATGAAACTGCGTAATTCTATGAAAGGGATGATTATTGGATTATTTACGGTTGAAGAATACGAGATTTATATCCAAAATTCCTCTGCTTTGAATAAACGTATGATGAATATTGTCAAGGAGCGTTTATTAAGTCAAATTCAGCTATTTGAAAAACCAGAGTATTTAGCTGCGATTTAAGCATATAATTATTTCAAAATTTAAAAAAAGCTTTTGATATTAATATACTAATAAATTTTTGATCTATAATTTGAAATTTTGATGGCTCTATTATGTTGAATAAAATAAAGATCTCCATCATATATGTTCATATGCTCTATACTTCCCCAAGCACCAAATCCTATAAAATCTTCTTCATCAGAATCTAAATCACTTAAATCTAGAGATATACTGTAATCTGATGTTAGAGTATCTAAAGACTGGTTTTGTTCATCAAATAGATATAAATGTCCTAAAACTAGTTGATTTTGAACCTCTCTAATCGATAATAAAAATTCTTCTGTTGATGAATCATATGCCATACTATTAATTGTTCCAATTTCTGAAACATCTAAAATCGTATTTATTTTATATCCTGATGGGGTATCCTCTAATTTACGTAGGTGCGTACCATTATCAACAACATATATAGAACCATTATTAACATATATTTTTGTCACTTTTTTAAAACCCACATTTATTCCAATACCATCTTCAATAGATAAATTTTCGTAATGACCAGCAATCAAAGAAGTTCTGCGCGTTACTATATTATATTCTCTTAACTCTCTAGCTGAAATATCATAAAACACATAAACATCATTTCCTAAGTGAGCTATTGAATTTATCTGCGAAATAACCCCTGGAACATTAGAGTTTACTTTATCAATAAGTATAGAGCTAAAATCTTCTGAAAATGTTAAAATTTCATTCCCATTTATAGAGCTATCAGACACACATAAAGGTGTATTATTATTGGATACAGCAATACCAACATCTCTTGATGAGTTAAATTTATTAGGGGGCAAATCACTGTTTAAGTTCATCAATGATCCATCAGCTGATATTTTATTAAGTTTAATAACCAATCTTTCAATTTGATTTTCATCAATTTTTTTATCTAATTGAATGTAATATTGTTCTGTATTCAAATAAGCCAAATCCTGAACAATACCAACATAAGTGAAAAAATCTGGTTTTATTCCGTCAAAATCGTTTGAGTTATCAGAAGAATCACATGATAAAAATATGCCGTTCAAGAATATAATAAGTAATGATTTTAAAAATATTTTCATAAAGTTTCCTATTGTATAATTTTAAACAAAAATAATTAATACATAAGATTAATAATGGCTTTTAGCTAATAATCATTCGAAATAAAATCAATCTTTGTACGCAAAGCTTCCAAGTTTCAAGTTATTTTTATAAACAGTTAAAATATTAATTCACATATTCAAACTAGCGCAAAATATAATAAATGAAGTAAATTGAGTTTTTAGATATTATCAATCAAAGACACCCCATTCAAATCGGTAGTTAATACATCACTCATATAATCAAAAAATGGGCGGATCGCCTTAAAAGCATTATCCACTTCTTCTAAAAACCCAGCATCCAAAACTTCATTATCCGTGTACTTTTTAGTGAAGATATACTGTTTCTTTTTAATGAGGTCAATTGCTTTATGTTCTTTACTAAATCCTTTAGGTGCTGTTTTTACTTCATCTCCTACAAATTTATCTCCCCAAACGGAATTGAATTTTTTATCCGCTAATATATCCCGTATTTCAGCATCGTCCATTTCAAATTCTTTACGTATTCTTAGTAAATCTTCTTTGGCTGGTTCCCAAAAGCCTGTAGCAATAAAACTTTCGTTATTTGGTTGGATATGTAAATAGTAACCACCTCGTAACCGCGGTTTTGTTCTATGAAACGAGCCACCAAAATGGGTTTTGTAGGGTAACTTGTTTTTTGAAAAGCGTACATCTCGATAAATTCTAAAAATTTTAAGTTTATCAATGTCGTCATGAACGTTCAAGTTTTCAAAAATCGCATTATAAAACTGCTTTACTTCTGCTTCTATAGCTTTAAACTCTGGTTTGTTTTCGTTAAACCAATCGCGGTTGTTGTTCTTTTCTAGTTTTTTAAAAAATGTGAATACGGATTTTGGTACGGTAATGCTCATTGTTATTTTTTAAGTGGTTTCTAAATTACAAAAAAGTATGTGATGTTAGTGACTTAATTCGTTCTACTTACTCATAATTACACCTTAAATATTATGGATTAGTGCGTTAGGGATTGCAGTGGTAGCTTTTGGCGAGGCGCACATCGAGCCAAAACTTTTAACGGAAAGCCCGACCTGAACCGATCCTGCAAGGTTTCTAAAAACCTTGTAGGTATGAGCGGAGGGTAACGCCCAAATAACAGTATCTAAAACTATTTATACTGTATAGGCTTTTAAAACACAAAAAGTCTCGAGTTGCCCCGAGACTTTGTAAATATCTTAACACGATGTGTGGTTTTACATGGCGTCTTTCTTTTCGTTATACGTCATGGTTTTAATGCTTTCAGAATCTTCATCATAGTATTCTACAATAAAACTACCGTCTTTATCAAAGTAACCAATACCGTTAAAGGTTTCGCCTTTAATAATATAACTTCCTGGACTGTGCGTGTTCCATGCTTTTCCAATTTCTACAAACTCATTCTTATCGTTTGCTAATGCCATCATAAACCCAGATGTATTCGGACTAAATTTATAATCCTTATCTGCGCTTATGTAATAGGTTTCAGAAGTTAAAACATCATAAGCTTTGTCTGCATCATTATCAATCATTACAGTAGTTGTTACCTTTTTATCGGCAGGAACTCTTTCTTGGTTTAACTTATGTTTATCATCAGCATCTAGCTTTACTTTTGAAGTTTCTTTGGTAACTACCTTTATTTTTCCTTCTTTGGTTTTGTCACCATCAGTATACTTCACTTCCTTTACTTTTGTTTCTTTTTTAATTTCTGTTGGCTTTTCTTGTGCCATGATTGGTACACAAATTAATAAAGCCATTATATATATGTAATTTTTCATTTTTGTTGTTTTTATTTTGTTAATCTTTTCTTTAATACTTGCTATAGTGTGCTACTAGTTAATGCGTAGCATCATCAATTTCGTCTTTAATCTCTTCAACAGCATCTCCAGCTTCATCTTTTACTTCTTCTACAGCTTCTTCAATTTTATCTTCTGTTTTCTTTTCTCTACAGCCTGTAAATACAGTAGTTACTGTAAATAATAAGGCTAATATTAATATGGTTTTTTTCATGATTTTAAATTTTATAGGTTAATTAATTTTTATTTCTTCACTAATCCCTTAACCAAGGAGACTACAAATAGTATGATGAAAATGTAGAAACATATTTTAGCTATTCCAGCTGATGCTCCTGCAATACCACCAAAACCTAGTACTCCGGCGATTAAAGCGATTATTACGAACGTTATAGTCCAACGTAACATAATCGATAGTTTTAAAAAATTTGACTTAATAATTTACCAGGATCGATAAATCTACTCTAGTTGTTAGAGAATTGGTTTTCCATAACAGCGTCATCAAACGCTAGTTTATTGTTAAATTCCAAAGTACGGATAGGGAATGGAATATTAATTCCTGCTTTATCGTAAGCTTTTTTAATCTCAATAATAGCTGTGGTTTTTGCCTTTAGCTTTTCTAGCATGCTTTCGGCATCAATCCAGAATCTACATAAGTAGTTAATAGAGCTATCTCCAAATTCGGTATAATAAAACTCAACATCATCAGCGCTTTCCACCTGATCAAAAGTATTCGCTATAACGTCTTTAGTTAATTGCTGTACTTCTTCCAAATCAGATTCGTAGCCAACACCACATTCTAAAAACACACGCATTCGTGTTGTTAGAGAATAGTTTTTTAACGGATTTTCGAGAATCATCTTGTTAGGAATCACAACAACATTGTTATCTGCTTCCTTCAATACAAATTCTTTCAAATTCACATCAATTACCTCTCCAGAATATCCATTGGTTTCCACCCAATTGCCTAATTGTATGCGTTTTCTAAATGAAATTACTACACCAGCAAAGGTGTTAGATAATGTACCTTGCAATGCTAAACCAATAGCTAAACCTGCAACACCTGCACCTGCCAACAAAGAGGTTAGCATTTTACCAAGATTCATAATTCCTAAGGCTAAAAACAATCCAGCAGCTACAACTACTACTGCCGAAATTTTGGCAATAATGTTCGCTATAGATTTTTGAGGTACTCTGTTATTAACTAGTTTTAAAACTAATTTCCGCGTATATCTGGCCACAAAATAAGCGGCTGTCATTACCAAAATGGCCAGAACTAAATTTGGTATGTTTTCTATTATGGCACTTACCCAGCCTTGTAGTTTATCTAATAAGTTATCAAATGCCGTAGACATTGTACTTTCCATGTTCTTAAAATTTTAAAGGTTAATATTGTTTTATTGTAGCGTTAATAACATCTATTACGCCTCAACAACACTTTCCTTTAAACTTTCAGACGTTTTTTTGGTCCATGCATTTAGCATCCAACTTGTTTTCTCTAGTTCTCTAATGTAAGCTCCCATCAGGTCAATCGTACCTTCATCACTAATAGCTTCGGCCTTTTCAATAACCTTACTCATCTGTGCCAGTAATAATTTATGGTCGTTCAAGGTATCTATTACCATATCTTGATCTTCCTTTAGCGGTGCTTCTTCCAGTATAGCCGAAGTCTTTAAATAATCCTCCAACTTACTCATCGGATGAAAACGCAATGTTAAAATACGTTCTGCAATTTCATCAATTTTAACTTTTGCATCGTTGTACATGGTTTCAAATTGCTCATGCAAATCGAAAAAATTCTTCCCGATAATGTTCCAATGCTTACTTCTTAATTTTTGATAATACACATGGTAGTCAGCTAATAAAACATTTAATTCAACCACCACAGGCATTAATTCATCATCATTCATGTTCAAATAGCTCATAATATATTTTTTGTTTTTAAATTAAACTCACTTTCAATATATAGGCCATAGCAGTTTTGTCAAGCGCTTTAACAGGGTTTAACGTCGTTAAGATATATTTAACTTAAATTATGTTAAATAAAAATGAAGATGTTAAAGGATTTTAAGAAAGTACGCTGTTTTAAATATTTGGGCGCTACCGCAAGGGTCGGGCTATCCGTTATATCTTTTGCTTTCTGTCATTCCTGCGAAGGCAGGAATCTATCATTAACTCAATTCTAGCTTCCAAAACTCTTTCAAAACACCAAGAAAGCAAAAGGATGCCACTTCTATCCCTAACCTTTAGATTAGCAAATACTATTAATTGTAGTTAAATTTAAAAAGGACAGAGTGAACTTATATCCCTAGCTAGCTACAAAAGAGCCATGCTGCGTATTAGTCTCCGTCCTTTTTTGA
>NZ_JAEPJQ010000006.1 GCF_016827605.1 Hyunsoonleella ulvae
TCCTCGTTATCTGTTACCGTTACGTCAAAGCTACAGGTAGCGGTGTTCCCGGCAGCATCAGTAACTTCGAAGGTATTAGTTGTAGTTCCTACTGGGAATAAAGAACCAGAAGGTAATCCAGCAATTTGAGTAGTTGTTACTGTTCCCGAAGCATTATTATCTGTACCCACCGGCGCGGTATATGTTACCACGGCACCATCCGTACCTCCATCAACATTTACGTTAATAGGCGCGGGACAGGTAATGGTCGGGTCCTCGTTATCTGTTACCGTTACGTCAAAGCTACAGGTGGCTGTGTTACCGGCAGCATCAGTAACTTCGAAGGTATTAGTTGTAGTTCCTACTGGGAATAAAGAACCAGAAGGTAATCCAGCAATCTGTGTTGTTGTTACCGTACCAGATGCGTTATTGTCAGTGCCCACCGGCGCGGTATATGTTACCACGGCACCATCCGTACCTCCATCAACATTTACGTTAATAGGCGTGGGACAGGTAATGGTCGGGTCCTCGTTATCTGTTACCGTTACGTCAAAGCTACAGGTAGCGGTGTTCCCGGCAGCATCAGTAACTTCGAAGGTATTAGTTGTAGTTCCTACTGGGAATAAAGAACCAGAAGGTAATCCAGCAATCTGTGTTGTTGTTACCGTACCAGATGCGTTATTGTCAGTGCCCACCGGCGCGGTATATGTTACCACGGCACCATCCGTACCTCCATCAACATTTACGTTAATAGGCGCGGGACAGTTTATCGTTGGGTCCTCGTTATCTGTTACCGTTACGTCAAAGCTACAGGTGGCTGTGTTACCGGCAGCATCAGTAACTTCGAAGGTATTAGTTGTAGTTCCTACTGGGAATAAAGAACCAGAAGGTAATCCAGCAATTTGAGTAGTTGTTACTGTTCCCGAAGCATTATTATCTGTACCCACCGGCGCGGTATATGTTACCACGGCACCATCCGTACCTCCATCAACATTTACGTTAATAGGCGCGGGACAGTTTATCGTTGGGTCCTCGTTATCTGTTACCGTTACGTCAAAGCTACAGGTGGCTGTGTTACCGGCAGCATCAGTAACTTCGAAGGTATTAGTTGTAGTTCCTACTGGGAATAAAGAACCAGAAGGTAATCCAGCAATCTGTGTTGTTGTTACCGTACCAGATGCGTTATTGTCAGTGCCCACCGGCGCGGTATATGTTACCACGGCACCATCCGTACCTCCATCAACATTTACGTTAATAGGCGCGGGACAGGTAATGGTCGGGTCCTCGTTATCTGTTACCGTTACGTCAAAGCTACAGGTAGCGGTGTTACCGGCAGCATCAGTAACTTCGAAGGTATTAGTTGTAGTTCCTACTGGGAATAAAGAACCAGAAGGTAATCCAGCAATTTGAGTAGTTGTTACTGTTCCCGAAGCATTATTATCTGTACCCACCGGCGCGGTATATGTTACCACGGCACCATCCGTACCTCCATCAACATTTACGTTAATAGGCGTGGGACAGGTAATGGTCGGGTCCTCGTTATCTGTTACCGTTACGTCAAAGCTACAGGTAGCGGTGTTACCGGCAGCATCAGTGACTTCGAAGGTATTAGTTGTAGTTCCTACTGGGAATAAAGAACCAGAAGGTAATCCAGCAATCTGTGTTGTTGAAGGATTTGGGCAATTATCTGTACCTGTAGGTGCAGTGTATGTTACTATGGCCCCATCTGTACCAGCGTCTACGTCTACGTTGATGGATGCAGGGCAACTGATCGTAGGGTCTTCGTCATCAGTTATTGTGACTGTTTGATTACAATTAGCTGTATTACCAGAATCGTCGGTTACAATCCAAGTAACTGTAGTATCTCCAGTTCCAAATTCAAAAGTAGCAGGATCAATGTCAGAGCCATTTACTTGAGCAACAACTGATGCTACAGAACAATTATCAGATGTAGTTGGAGATCCTAAATTTACAATTGTGGAACAATTACCAATACCGTCTTCCGAAGTATTAGCTGTTACATTGGATGAACAAGATATGGTTGGATCTGTAGTATCATTTATCGTTATTGTTTGTAAGACATTAATCGAGTTTCCACAATCATCGGTAACACTGTAAGTACGAGTTATAACTTCTGGGTTACTACCATTATCAGATGCATCAGAAACAAATGCTACGACAGGTGTTAAACCAGAATTGTCAGCTTCATCTGTAACTACATTAACATCTGGAGAGGGTAGATCTGAGATACATTGAATATTTACAGGACTTGGATTGCTAGCTGTTGGAGGTTCATTGATGTAATCTATGTAATCTATGTCAATAACGGCTGGAATAGGAATCGGTTCTCCAATACAAGGACCATCTGTTTCATAACCTTGAATTAAGTCTGCTACAAAAGATATGTTTGATATGGCACCAGTACCACTCATAGTACCATTTAAAGTAACAGTAGGATCAAAACTATTGTCTGCAAGTATCGCACAATCTCGAGTGACTGTTAGGGAAAAAGATATATCAGCTAAAACAAAATCTGGATCCGAAGGAATAGGTAAAGTTCCTAAATTCCAAACAATAGAGCCATTCGGTCCTATACTGCTATCATAAGTGGGCACATTGGGAGTTGAAAATGGTGGGTAAGTATTAAATACAATACTAAAGTTACTAGGATCGATAGAAGGAGGGACAGGAATTGTTAGAATAGTATTATCTATTGCTTCTGTTCCTGTATTTCTTATTTCAATATCGAAAATAGCATCTTCGCCGGGTTCTAAGGAGTCATTTGTAGGCCCTGGAGGGTTACCATTTATTGATGTATTTGTTAGTAAACCTTCAGGTTCAGGAACATAAGCATCAACAGCAAATGTTACATTGAAAATGATATATGTATCTAATGTAGTACCATATCTTAATGTTGTAGATGTCTGGTTATTGTCTATAAATTTATTGTCATCAGTTGGATTTGCATTATTATTACCGTTATCAATGTCAAACATTACAATGTCTAATCCAGTATTATTCAAAATACTTGGATTTCTTGTCCCAGCAGTAACAATAGATGAATTAAAAAAGTTGCCTGTAGTATTGCCTGAATGAGATAATCTTTCAAAAGTATTTGTATCTTGTCTTAGCATTTCAAAGTAATCCCCTGTCCAAGGAACATCTCCCTCACCGGCCATCAGTCCAATTTTTAAGTTGACATCTCCATTTTGAGTTGCATTAAATCCACTTATTGGGATTTCATGGCTAGCAATTCCACTAACAACATAAGCATGTCCATCAAAAACAGTTATATCTCTATACTTCATTTTTGAATTTTCATAAACAACTACCATTCCCCAGCCTCCATAGTACCCAGTACCATCTGTAGCACCTTCACGGGTAGCAACATCTGCAACAAAGTACTCACCTAAACCAAATTGTTGTACGTAAGACGTAATTTCAGCGTAAGCAGAATACATATTTCTGTCATCTCCATTAGTTGGGAATGCTATCTCACCATTTGCATTAAATTCAGTATAACCAGATGCTCCTGGCCCCCTCAATTTAACTTTTTGTTTGTCAAATGTAGTTGTCAATCCGCCTTTAGTAACTGTAAATGTTTGAGAATCTGTTTCCCCATCTCCAAATGCCCTACCAGACCAATACAAACCTGCATATACAATATTGGAACATTCAGGTATTGCCCCATTTTCAGTAGAAAAGGTTAATGTTGCAGATGACGAATTCATGGTTGTAGGGTCACTATCAACGTCAACATACTGCATGTCATTGTTGTTACCAGTACCATCTCCATAAACAGCCAACGTGAGATTGGTATTCCCTATCATGGAAAAATCACCCTTTACGGTATAGGATGTTTGTGTAGGCGTAGCACTAGAAGTTCTAGGTGTAAAAGGAACCCTAACTTGAGCGTAAATTGAACAGAAAGATAGCAACAGCACAAATATCATCAAGTGCTTTGATCGAATTTTCATTTCCGTTTTAGTATTGTAAAGTTTTTTCATTGTTTACAGAATTAGAATTCCTTGATTATGAGGGGATTTCAATTTTATAAAAAATCCTATAACGAGCACTGGAATTATTTTTTATGAAGTTTTTAATATCATTTGAATTACACTTAAAAAGACACTTTATATAGATGTACTTTAAGTGATTAAAACCTTTTAAACTATCTAGATCTAAAACAGTATTCAATTCGCTAAAATTGTTGAGCGTTATGTATATAAGTTCAACTTTATTAGCTTTACTGTTAAGATTATTTAATTTAGAAAATGAGTCTGATCCATTGAGTTTTATTTTAACGGGATCGTGTTTTTCATCATTGATTTTACTTATCTTGTTTTTTTCTAAGTAGATAGTAGGATGTAGCTTGAAAGCTAGCTCATAGAAATCATCTCTATTGTTTTTTTCTACTGATTTAGATTTGGACTTAGAAGTAGACTTATTGGTTGTTTTACCTATTTCAAAAATCCCTCTGTCCTGAGCAAACGAGCTCGAAAATAAGAACAGGAAAATTAAGAGTAAATAAAAATGGTTATTAGAAAAAAAGCTAGTGTTTCTCATGATGACGATATAGTTATCTTAATATATAATTCATTTTAATTTGTAATTATCAAACAAACTAAATAGACCAAACCAATCAATTTTGGCTTGAATGCAAAACAAAAATCGTAAAGTTTTTGAGGGAAAAACAGTTAGAAGTAAATGAAGCTGACACAGCCATTTTACTATTTGAAATTTGATTTGGGGTCATTTTCTCTTAGTTTGTAGGTCTTGCAAATAGACACATATCTTCAATGTTTTTCAAAAAAAAATGCCAAAACACTATTTTATTCGACGAAAAGATTCAGTTTTTTTAATAATCGGTATTATATACCATTCATCGGATAAAAGTGTTTTAAATTATTCAAAACCTGACATTTAACGATTCATGTTAATTTTTATTGGTTTAACTTCGGTTTAATTAAGCAAATAAATTGAATTTTATCGACAAAAACAACATTTTATCGATAAAAAACGCTTTTAATCGAGAGGTTATGAAAAAACTTATTTTGGTAAGACATGCTAAATCGTCCTGGGAATTTGATGTTATTGACCATGAAAGACCACTTAAAAAAAGAGGTATTGATGATGCTCATCTCATAGCATCAGAGCTAAAATTACAAAACATCAAACCAGACGGGGTGTTAGTAAGTGATGCGGAAAGAACCAAACTAACCGCTAAAATTATTTTGCCAGCACTTAATGTACCTGAAAACAAGATTTCATTTGAACATAAGTTATATGATTTTGCAGGAAGGGATTTGATAGATGTTATAAAGAGTTGTGATAATGCTGTTGATACTTTAATGGTGTTTGGACATAATCATGCTATTACCGCATGTGTTAATACTTATGGCGACAGGTATATTGATAATGTCCCTACTTGTGGTGTGGTAATTTTAGAATTCAATGTAAATGAATGGTCTAACATAAGTTCAGGAAAAAATGTATACACTCTTTTTCCAAGAGATTTAAAATAATTATGGTATGTAATTGTTATTTTAAGCGTTTATGTTTAACGTTTTCTGGGAGGTATAAGTTTAACTAAATTTTTATATACAGTAAGGGCTTATTTACCCTAAATGGAATATATTTGTTAGTGATATAACTTGATGAAAATGACAAAACCCGACCCTACTGAAAATAGGTATATAAATAGAGAAATTAGCTGGTTGCAGTTTAATGCACGTGTACTACAGGAAGCAACAGATGAAAGTGTTCCGTTAATTGAGAGGTTAAGGTTTCTTGGTATTTTTTCAAATAATCTAGATGAATTTTTTAAGGTAAGATATGCCACAGTAAAGCGTATTGTTGAAGCAGGCAAAGGAGGTAAAAACGAACTTGGAGGTATTAAAGCTAAAGAACTACTTGAAATTATTACTAAGATTGTAATTGATCAACAAGCTGAGAGTATTAGGGTGCTAGATGAAATAGATAAAGCACTGAAGGACGAGAATATTTTTGTGATAAATGAGTCTGAAATAGACGATAAGCAAAAAGAATTTATAAAGGACTACTACTTTCAAAATATAAGTACAGCTTTAGTTACCATTATATTGAATGATTTGGTTGTGCTTCCTAATTTGAAGGATAGTGCAGCATACTTAGCCGTAAAAATGCAAATGAATGATGGGTCGAAGCAATTTGCGCTTGTTGAAATTCCAAAAACAGTAGACCGTTTTGTTGTGCTTCCAAGAAGAGGGGATAAAAACTTCATCATAATGGTTGATGATTTGTTACGCTATTGTTTAGGAGATATTTTTAACATTTTTGATTATAAGTCTATTTCGGCACATATGATAAAAATCACCAGAGATGGAGAGTTGGATTTTGATAGTGATTTAAGTAAGAGCTTTATTGAAAAAATATCAGATAGTGTTAAGCACAGAGAAGTTGGTGAGCCTGTAAGATTTGTTTATGATAAAACGATAGATGTAGATACTCTCGAGTATCTTATGGAGAAAATGGGTATTGATAATACTGATAGTATAATACCAGGAGGGAGGTATCACAACAAGCGGGATTACATGGGCTTTCCAAGTCTAGGGATAAAGCATTTGCTTTATGATAAAATTTCTGCGTTACCAGTTAAAGGATTAAGTTTAGAAACCAGCATATTTGAAGCTATAGCTGCAAAAGATTACATGCTTCATACACCTTACCATACGTTTTCCTATGTTGTAAAGTTCTTAAGGGAGGCAGCTTTAGACCCTAAGGTAAAAACTATAAAAATTACCATTTACAGGTTAGCTCAAATATCACATGTTGCCAGTTCTTTGATAAATGCAGCCATTAATGGTAAAACAGTGACTGTATCTATCGAACTTCGAGCTAGGTTTGACGAAGAGGCCAATATCTATTATGCACAACAGATGAAAAAAGAAGGCGTAAACCTAATTTTCGGGGTGCCAGGACTTAAGGTTCATAGTAAGATGTGTGTCATCGAACGGGAAGAGGGGAAAAAGTTAAAGCGTTATGGTTTTATTAGTACTGGTAATTTCAATGAGTCTACAGCAAAAATATACACAGACTATACATTGTTTACTTCAAATCAACCCATATTAAAAGAGGTAAATAAAATATTTAATTTCTTCGAAGCTAATTATAGAGTCTATCAATACAAGCACTTAATAGTATCTCCCCATTATACAAAGAAAGCGTTCTTTAAACTTATAGATGAACAAATAAAACTTAGTAAAAGTGGAGATCAAGGTTATATAAGGCTAAAAATGAATAGTCTTTCGAGTTACGATATGGTAGATAAGCTTTATGAGGCTAGTAATGCAGGTGTGCAAATCGATATGATTGTGAGAGGACTCTGCTGCTTAATTCCCGGTATTAAGGGTATGAGCGAAAACATTAAAGTTATAAGCGTGGTAGACAAATTTTTAGAGCACCCCCGCGTTTACATGTTTGGCAAGGATGAAAATGTAAAAATATATATATCCTCAGCAGATTGGATGACAAGAAATATAGAGAATAGAGTAGAGGTAAGTTGCCCAATATACAATGAAGGTATAAAGCAAGAGATAATAGATAACTTTAATATATGTTGGAGTGATAATGTAAAAGCCAGGTTAATAAATACAGAAAATGAAAATGAATACCGCGTGGATGATAATTTTAAGGTAAGATCGCAAATAGCCCTGTATGATTATTATTTAGAAAAGTTAAAAAATTAGTATGCTTTCAATAAAAAAATATGCCGCTATAGATATTGGCTCCAATGCAGTGAGGCTGTTAATATCTAACGTTATAGAAGAAAAAGATAAGCCAGTTGTGTTTAAAAAGAACTCTTTAGTGAGGGTTCCCATTCGTTTAGGGGCAGATGTTTTTATAAAAGGGTGTATTTCAAAAGAGAATACCCAAAGAATGTTAGATACTATGTTGGCTTTTAAGTTACTCATGAAATCGCACAAGGTTGTAAAGTATAAGGCGTGTGCTACTTCCGCTATGCGAGAATCTAAAAATGGCAACGAAGTTGTTGATGCTGTTTTAGAACATGCAGGAATACGTATTGATGTTATTGATGGAGAAGAAGAGGCTGCCATCATAGCAGCCACAGATTTAAATAAGTTTATAGATCCTGAAAAAGTATACTTGTATGTAGATGTAGGAGGTGGTAGTACGGAATTTTCAGTAATTAGTAAAGGAGAACGTATTGTATCTCGTTCTTTTAAAATTGGTACCGTTCGTTTATTGAATGATATGGTTAAGAAAGAATCATGGTCGGATCTTAATCAATGGATAAAGGAGCATACAAGCCATTACGAAAAAATTAGTGTTATTGGCTCTGGAGGAAACATCAATAAGATATTTAAAGTCTCAGGAAAAGCATTGGGTAAACCGCTTACTTACTTTTACCTTACTACATATTATAACACGCTTCAAAGTTATTCTTATGAAGAAAGAATTACCGAACTTTCATTAAATCAAGATAGGGCAGATGTTATTATTCCGGCAATGCGCATATACTTATTTGCCATGAAATGGAGTGGAGCTAAACATATTTATGTACCTAAAATTGGACTTGCAGATGGTATCATAAAAAGTATTTACCATAATACGGTATCTAGTAATACACAGTAAAATTCTGCAATTCAACTACAATTTCTACTGAGTTTTAAATTTATAATATATATTCGTGGGCGTATATTAATACAAAATATAAACCCAAAACTATTAAAAATGAAAAGATTAGCATTCATAGCTTTTATACTTAGCCTATCATTTCAAGCATTTTCGCAATCAGGAACTTATGGTATTCGTGCTGGTTACACCATCTCTAATTTAGATTTTAAAGATGCTCCAAGTATGGATAACCAACATAGAAACAGTTTTTATATAGGTGCTTATGGCGATTTTAGATTATCTAATGCAATTTCTTTAGTACCAGAACTTCAATTTTCTCCTGAAGGTGCAAAAGCAGAAGTATTGCATTTAGATTTAATTCAGGTACCTGTATTTTTTAAATTTAGGCTGAATGAAAAATGGCGTTTAGGTGCTGGCCCACAAGTGGCTTTAAAATCCCATAAGACAGATGACGGCATAAAAAATTTCCATTACTCAGCAATTGGAGGTTTGGAATATAGATTGAATCAGATGGTTTTTGTGGATTTAAGATATAGCTACGGACTATCAAACATATTTGATGATAACTTAGGTGTAGAAGCTATAAACACTAATATACAACTAGGTATTGGTTATCAATTCTAACCGTGTATAGTTTCTGAAGTGCCTAAGTTAGACATAATTTTAGCTTCATAATCAAGAAGTTGCTGCCATTTGGTGTCAACTTCTTTTTTATTGCCGTATTGTCTCGCAAAGCCTAAAAACATAGTGTAATGGTTAGCTTCACTTACCATTAAGTTTCTATAGAAGGTACGTAGTTCTTCGTCTTCAAGTTCTTCGGATAATAATCTAAAACGCTCACAGCTTCTTGCTTCAATTAATGCTGCATAGAGCAATCTGTGCACTAATTGCGTGGTTCTACTACCTCCTTTTGGAAAAAACTTCATCAGTTGTATTACATATTCATCCTTTCTGTCTCTCCCTAAAGTCCAACCACGCTCAATAATCTTATCATGAACCATTTTAAAATGGCTAATTTCTTCTTTAACCAACGCTGTCATCTCTTGCACAAGATCGGTGTATTCTGGGAAGCTTACAATTAAAGAAATAGCAGTACTCGTTGCTTTTTGCTCACAAAATGCATGGTCGGTTAATATTTCTTCTATGTTTTTTTCAACAATATTAACCCAACGGGGGTCTGTTGGGAGTTTAAGTCCTAGCATCTTCTATTTTTTTAATCTTAGAATTTCCGTATTCATCAATACTTAATTCGTAGTATGCGTCTTGGTTATTTTGTGGGACGGTATTGGTGGTAATCAATACAACTTTATTTTCATATAGAGAAGCCATTTCATCTATACTAATCCCATTGTTTAGGTAAGATTTTACATCAATTTTTTGGTTATTGTAATACTCTGTAAACGCATTACTGAATACGTCTTTAAAAATTAGCTTATCGTCTTTGTAGACGGTAATTTCAGAATCTATTTGCCTTAGATATTGTGTTTCATTAATGTTAGCGGATTGAGACACTTCTACTAATCTGTTCATGTTTGTAAAATTTTTAATTTTTACACGATAGCCATTGCTTAAAATAGTGTCGGTTTCAACTTCAGCATAGGTTTTAGGGAAGTAATTAGTAAAGTCTGTTAATTTGGTATCATTTTTAAATTTTTCAACAGATTTTTTTAATGCATCATATTTTGTGGTTCTTCCATCGCAGCTAGAAAAAATTACAACTCCAGCTAGAAGTATTAAAAAGAAATATTTCATAATTATATATCTAAATCAAACGTTTTGCGAAGCGCTTCTATGGCAGCATTTTTCTCTTTTAGTTTCTCAAATTTTTCACGGGTGGTATAAGCGTATTTTTTACTTACTTGTTCGTTTACCGTGATGGAAAGGTTGATGTCAAAATTATTGAGGGATTTTCTTAAATATCCCATCAAATCATATTGTTGGCGCTCTAGTTCTACCTTATTGGTTTCGTTAGGGAATTCGAGATGTACAGTTGTGCCTTTAACTTTTGGTGTGTCTATAGCAAGAATTGAGGCTAAATTATGCTTGCCCTGTTTTTGGGTTTTTTCTGTAAAAGCTTTCCAGTGTGCAATCAACTCTTTTTCGGTAAACTCTTCTTTTGGTAGTTCTTTTTCATCAATAACCACCTCCATTTGTTTTATTTGATGTTCCTTTTTAGCACGAATACTACTTAAAGATAAACCAGAAGTGCGTTTTGTGTTTTGCTTTAACTCAATTTTTGGAGGAGTTTTTACCTGAAACTTCTCAATAACATCAGATGTGCCAGTAACAGGTTGGTTTTTAGGTGTATCCTCTACTACTGGGGTTTGCTCAACACGTTTTGGTGGTGTTTCGGGTTTAGAAACAGCTATTGGTGTAATGCCTTTTTTCTGAAAATAGGAGGCAGGAATTATGAAGTTTCTAGAATTTTTTTTTTCTCCATCAAAAGTGATAGAGGCAAGCTGCATGAGGCATAATTCAACTAATAAACGTTGATTTTTGCTGGTTTTGTATTTTAAATCGCATTCATTAGCGAGATGTATACCTTGAAGTAGAAACTCTTGAGATGCTTTTCTAGATTGTTCCAAATAGTTCTGTTTAATTTGATCTCCTACTTCTAAAAGCTCAATAGTACTTTCTGTTTTGCTTACCAATAGATCTCTAAAATGTGATGCTAAACCTGCGATGTAATGATGCCCATCAAAACCTTTTGCAAGCGTGGTGTTAAATTGAAGTAGTAACTCAGGTATTTTGTTCTCTAGAATTAGGTCGGTACTGGTAAAATACGTTTCGTAATCCAGTACATTTAGATTTTCGGTTACAGCCTGTCGGGTAAGGTTTTTACCTGAAAAGCTTACCACACGGTCAAAGATAGAAAGGGCGTCTCGCATAGCACCATCTGCCTTTTGTGCAATGATGTGCAATGCATCGTCTTCAGCTGTTATCCCTTGTTCTTCGGCAATATATTTTAGATATTCTTTAGCATCTTTTACCGTAATACGTTTAAAGTCAAAAATTTGACAACGCGATAAAATAGTAGGAATTATTTTGTGTTTCTCAGTGGTTGCTAAAATAAAAATACAATGCTTAGGCGGCTCTTCTAATGTTTTTAAAAATGCATTAAATGCTGCTTGCGAGAGCATATGTACCTCATCTATAATATACACTTTGTATTTTCCTACTTGTGGAGGAATACGCACTTGGTCGGTTAAGCTTCTAATATCGTCTACCGAGTTATTAGATGCTGCATCTAGCTCAAAAATATTGAAAGCGAAGTCTTCATCCTCTTTCTCAGTGCCGTCGCTGTTTATCATTTTAGCCAAAATACGGGCACAGGTAGTTTTACCTACACCACGTGGCCCTGTAAACAATAAGGCCTGTGCTAAATGATTGTTTTCTATGGCATTTAGTAGTGTATTAGTAATAGCCTGTTGTCCCACAACATCCTTAAAGGTTTGCGGGCGGTACTTACGGGCAGATACTACAAAGTGTTCCAATTTTGCTGAATTTATTTCAGCATCTCATGATGCCATTTACTAAAGTAAACAAATTTAATTATCTCAATTCAGAATTTAGAATTCAGAATTCAGAATTTGATAGGAGTTATTAACAAAACCCGAATATGCGTTTCTTGATTTTGTAGAAATTTTCAACTACCTTCGTTTAACCTCGGATACGAAAATAGTGCATATTCGAAATTGTTAGATAACAACTAAATGACTGCAAAAATCAAAATTGATAATTTACTAAAAAAATATTCGGATAGTTCTACTTTACGAGCTGGAGTGAATGCAATACCTTATATAGGAGGAGCTCTGGATGTTATTTTATCTTCTGGTATTCAGAAGAAATCTGAAGAAAGGTTTCTAAATTTCCTAAATGAACTTGAAACACAATTGAATAGAATTGATGAAGACAAATTAAATTATAACTATTTAGGATCAGAAGAGTTTTATGACCTTTTTCTACAGACTTCAAATTTGGCACTTAGAACACGATTACGTCAAAAAATCAAAGCGTATGCCAATATTTTAATATCTTTTGCAGTTTCAGAATATCAGAATGGTATAAAAGCTGAAGATGTGTTAAATATTATTGAGGGACTAACTGAAAACGATATCAAGCTAATTAAGGTAGTATCGGAATATTTGGAACTGGAAAATGTTGACAAGGTAAATTCTCGTAAAGTTTTTAGTTCTAGTTCTTTTTCTAAACTCGAAAAAGAATTTAAGGAGGAGTTTATATTATTTGGTCTTTTGCGATTATTAAAAAATAGTTTAATTATTAAGGAACACACTCAAAATGCTCCAATTTCTGAACAAGAATTCCAAATAACTCCCTTATTCAATATTGTCAAAGAATTTATATGTAAATAATTATGTTTATCTATTGATATAAATAATTACTTAGTCTGTTCTCATTAGAAATATCTTGAAGATTTTTCCTCTAGTTAGGTTATGCTTACTGAATTAATGGCTGAACCAAATAGTTTTTCAATATTCTAGATAATAAAACTGATTTTCCAAAAAAGACAAATGGTTTTAATTTAGAACTCAAGCCGATAAACGTGTCTGAGTTAAGTTTATCTACCCATCTATCTGCAGACAACCAAATTATCCACTTTATTACTGTTTTAAATTTCAAGAGTTGTATTTTTATCTCACATATATCTTAAATATAGATTTTAGGTTGCTGAAATTATGAATACTGCATTAAAACAATATATACAAGAGGTGTTTGGTATTACCGTAACGCAAGCAAAGCAACTTGATGGTTATGATAATTCTAATTATTTGATAGTTGCTGATAATACTAACTATATTTTTAAAACATACGGCTATACTACAGCATTGTTTGATTTAGTACAAGCAGAAAACGAAGCGCTCCTACATGTAGCTAAGTCTTTAAATACTAAATCTCCGCAACCATTAAAAGCAAAAAATGGAGCCTATGCTACACGAATGCCTGCAGAGAATGGCGATAAAATATGCCGCTTGCTAACCTATGTGGATGGCTCTTTTTTAGGGGATGTTACGCATACTGAACCTTTAATTACGGCTTTTGGAACGTTTTTAGCCAAACTAGATGTAGAGTTGCAATTGGTAAATAACTACACGATACAATCCAGAAGTTGGCCTTGGGACATTAAGTGTTTTGAGTTGAATAAAGCCTATATGGAGGCTATTCCTTTGGCTAAAGATAGGCATGTAGTGCTTTATTTTTTTCAGCAATTTGAGGCCATGGTGCGCCCACATTTTCCTGAGTTGCGGCAACAAATTATCCATAACGATGCTAACGAGTGGAACGTTTTGGTAACGGAACATGCTGTTTCTGGCATTATAGATTTTGGAGATATTGCCCAATCGTTTTTAATAAATGAAGTAGCAGTAGCGTTAACCTATGTTTGTTACGATAAAGAAGATCCGTTACGATGGGCAAGTGTATTTCTAAAAGCTTATCATAAGGTTTTACCGCTTAAACCCTTGGAAATTGAGTTACTGTATTACCTTATTGCAGCACGATTGTGTATTAGTGTTTGTAATTCGGCTTATGCAAAACAGGAAAATCCAACAAATACTTATGCATCTGTAAGTGAGGTTTCTGCCTGGGGTATGTTATACCGTTGGTTAGCCATTGGGCCTATAAAGGCTACCAATAGTTTTAAGGAGGCTGTTGGGTTTGAGTTAACTACACTATTACCAATTGATAAGGTTATTACTAGACGACACCAGCATATTAGCAGTATATTATCGATGAGTTATGATACGCCGATATATATGGAACGTTCGGCATTTCAGTATATGTATGCTAATGATGGTACCACGTTTTTAGATGCTTATAATAACATTCCACATGTGGGACATTCGCACCCTAAAGTAGTCGCTGCCGGACAGCAACAAATGGCTATTCTCAATACGAATACACGATACCTTTACGATAATTTGGCAAGTTATGCAGAGCGTTTGTTGTCTAAATTTCCACCCAGTTTAAATAAGGTGTTTTTTGTGAATTCTGGTAGTGCAGCGAGCGATTTGGCAATACGCATGGCTAAATTCCATACTGGAAAATCGCATGTTATGGTTGTGGAACAAGGGTACCATGGCAATACACAAACATCTATAGATATTAGCGATTATAAGTTTAATAACCCAAAAGGGCAAGGACAAAAGCCTTATATATTAAAAACAGCATTACCAGATGCTTACAAGGGTAAGTATGCTGGCGATAACGATACCATTGGGGCAAGTTATGCTAGCGATGCCCTTAATGATATGGAGCCTTTTAAGAACAATGTTGCAGCATTTATTGCAGAACCTATTGTAGGATGTGCAGGACAAGTTCCATTGGCTGATGGTTACTTAAAAGCGGTTTACCCAGCCATACGTAAGCAGGGAGGTGTGTGTATAAGTGATGAGGTGCAAACGGGCTTTGGTAGGCTTGGGAATTATTTTTGGGGATATGAAATGCATGGTGTTATACCAGATATGGTTGTTTTAGGGAAACCCATTGCGAATGGGCATCCCATGGGTGCTGTAGTATGTACAGACGAAATTGCGGCGTCTTTTGAAAAAGGGGTGGAGTTTTTTAGTTCGTTTGGCGGTAATCCTGTGTCTTGTGCCATTGCTGAAGCGGTTTTAGAGGTTATAGAGGAAGAGGAGCTACAACAAAATGCTAAGGAAACAGGAGATTATTATGCGTCTTTGTTTAGGGATTTGATGCATAAATATCCTTGTATTGGTGATGTAAGAGGTGCTGGTTTGTTTTTGGGTATTGAGATTGTGAAGGATGGTACTAAGCTACCCAATACGGATTTGGCACATCTCATTAAAAATGAATTGAAAGGTTTACATGTTTTGATTAGTACCGATGGGCAATTTGATAATGTACTTAAAACGAAACCTGCGCTTTGTTTTACTAAGGCTAATGCCAAAAGGGTTGTAGATACTATAGATAGGGTTTTGAAGGCGTATTATGAACATCTTTAAATTACCCCTCTAAATAATTACTTTCTTTTATGTTAAGGCTTAATGTTAGCAAGTGTGCCCGCGTTAAGGATTGAGGCATTTGTTGAAGCTCCCCGACGATAGGAGGGAGCGACTGCCGAAAGCCTGACCCGATAGGGAAACGCCAAATAATAATTCCGTTAGTTTTTTAAGATAGTAATTGTATTTTTGCTTGCGAGTAAATCGCCTTATCGCTCTTGTGCTGAAACAAGTTCAGTACTTGGGAGGAAAGTCCGAACACCATAGTGCAACGCAGTGGTTAACAGCCACCGGCCGAAAGGTTAGGAAAAGTGCAACAGAAAGTATGTACGGGTAATGCCGTAGTGAAACCAGGTAAACTCTGTGTGGTGCAATGCCATGTATACCAGCGCTTGAAGGCGGCACGTTTGATTGCTGGAGGGTAGGCAGCTAGAGTGTTTTTGGTAACAAAACACCGAGATAAATGATAAGGAATTTTTGTAGTTGTTTTAGGAGATACTGAAACAAGTTCAGGATGAACAGAATTCGGCTTATAGATTTACTTTGTTATAATATAAACCCTTCCAAGATTATATCAAGGAAGGGTTTATCGTTAAAATATTGGTTGGCTATTAAAAAATATTATTCGTCTTTTTTATGTGAATAAGATAAGTCTGGACGCATTTCTCCACTGTATTCCTCCATTTCTGTTGCGTAATCCATAACTTGACTAAAGGCTTCCCATCGCTCTTCAAATGTGCCTAGTGCTTTTTCGTTGTCCTTGCTAGTTTGCGCATAGTCTACTTCATCCTTAGCTGCAACAGATACGAGGTAGTAATTTCCAACTTGTCCAAACCCATTTCTATAAATTCTGTAATATGCTGTGGAATTCTTTGTTTCATACAATGCTTTTACAGCTTTCATGCCATCCCTTATTGCTTTTGCATTTTCTGGTGTGTAATAAATGTAAAACCACTTTCTGTAATTATGTCCTTCTGGGATTTTGCCGTCTTCTGGCATATAGGATAATTCTTTATCGCTTACAACGATATAGGATCCATGTGAGTCGTAGCATTTATCAAATTCTTCAAACATATCGCCAAATTTATCTCCCATAGCTTCTGCCATTTTAGCCATTGGGCGTTCATCCATTTCAGCCATGTTTTCTATAGGCGTTATGTAAAAATATTTAAAATCGTAGGTCATGGCTGCCATCCAGTTAGTTTCAGGTTTATGTTCTAAGCAAGCTTCATGAAATTCTTTAGCAATTTTTTCATATTGCATTACTTTAGAGGGTTTTACGTTATCCTGATGTATTAAAAACGCTTGTTGTGCGAATGATACTGTAATCGCTAAGCATAGCAATAAACATGTTAGTGATAAGGTTCTTTGATGTTTCATAATTAGTTATGGTTTTAAGAGTTAGTATTCAAAACAAACCATAAATAAGATTACTAAAAAATATGTTTTTTTAGAATTTGAGAGAAGTGTCAAATAGAGCTTGGGACTCTAAGGAAGGTTTCTAAAGTACTGAAAAAAAAGCATTTAAATATTAACAATTGTTAATTGTTATTTTCGAAGAAACTAAATACACTACCTCCGTAACTTTTAAGATAGGAGAAATTTAGTAATTGCGAGAGGTTTGTATGTTTGGAATGCTCTATAATTAACATGCCATCATCTAGTAAGATATTGTTTTGAAAAACTAGTTCTGGAATTTTTGCAAATTGTTCGTCTGAGAAGTTGTAAGGTGGATCGGCAAAAACGAGATCTACCTGTTGCTTGGTGTTTTCTAAAAATTTAAAGACATCACTCTTTATAGTGTCAATTGGCATTTCAAATTTTTCAGATGTTTGGTTGATGAATTTTATACAACCAAAATGCTGGTCTACACAAGTTAAGTGTGCAGTGCCTCTAGACGCAAATTCGTAACTTATATTTCCAGTACCCGCAAACAAATCCAACACTGAAATGTCGTCAAAATAATAATGGTTATTTAGGATATTGAATAACGATTCTTTAGCCATATCAGTTGTAGGGCGAACCGGCAAGTGTTTTGGCGCAACAATTTTTCTACTTTTATAAGTTCCTGAAATAATACGCATTAAAAACTATTTACAATAATATGACTTGAATGGGTTGAACCTAAATCTTTAACAGCCTCTTTACCAAGTGTGCCAAAACTTACATTCCTGATGTATTTGTAAGCTATCTTATATAACATGTGCTCTTCTGGGATATTTCCTATTAAGACTGTATCGATACTTTCTGGATCATAATCCAGCTGTTCTAAGATAAATAATATGTAATAGATAAAATCTTCGGCATTATTATATTCAAACGTATTGTAAAGCACTAGTTTCCCATGGTCTACGGCAATTATTTCAAAGTGCTCTTGTTCTATGTGTATATATACTTTTGTTGATGTTGAACCTATCTCTTTCTTTAAAACCTTTTCAATTAAAATTGTAGAAAAATGTTTAAAAGTAAATTCGCCAAACGCTTCATAGATATAGTTATTGATGTTTACATAGGGCACATAAACGTTGATACTTTCATTATTATTTAATATGTCGAAACTTATATAGTCAGACTTTAATATTTTTGAATTAAACTTTAAATAATCTGCCAAGTAATCCTCATTGAATAAAGATTTAGGTACTAAGGTAGATAGATCGTTTTCATGAATTACAAGTATATCATCAAACGTTGTATTTTGAAGGTAGGGTTTGGTTTCAAAAAAATGGATTAAGCGTTCTAATGCTTCAAAAGGGTTTGCCTTTTTGTTAAACCTAATGTGCTCAAAATTGGAAATAGCATTTGTATTAGTATTTAGGATACAAAAAGAAAGTCCACTCAAACTAATTTGAATGGACAGTTTTTGATTGGTAATTGTAGCTAAATCTTTAGTCTTTTTTTGAGCCATAAGTTTTAGGCCAGTTACCTATAGTTTTTACCTCATCCATAGAGCCTACTTTAATTTCATCTCCGTTAACACCTTCAACAGAAAGTACTTGGTTTTCTTGCATTACTAGTTCTCTAGGCTGATCGAATAAAATAACATCTTTTTTTACAGAGGCTTCAAAAACAGGAATATTTATATCGTTTTGTATAAGATATCCAGCCTGTAATTTAAACTTGGCACCTTCTTCTCCAACAGGAACATTCATCATAGTTTTGTAAGAGTCAGAATCTTTAAAAAGAGAATCTTTAACTGATTTAAATCCTAAAGTGTCAATGATAACAATGTCTTTGAAAGTTTCAACACCTCCATAACGTCTGGTTAACTCCTCATCCACAACACTAGAGTCTCTACGTTGGGTAAGGGTAAACTGTGCAGTATCAATAAATTTAACTAAGTTATCCCATTTGCCAGCAAATTTTCCTGTCACGGTTTTATGTGCTAACTGTGCATCTCTTATATCTTCTAAACTACTTATAACCTTAGCATATCGCTTTTCTTTTTCTTGGTTAAAAAGAATGGGGTTGTATATAGACATAAACGTTAAATATCCAAGAGCGAAAATCCCTATCCATAATACAATCATTAAAACAGGTCTTAATTTGTTAGGTATAAATTTGTCAATGAGTTTAACTAAACCTATAGTAACAAGTATAACAACGATAACTCCTATTATCAACATAGTCTTAAATTTATTTAAAGTTTTTTATTGGTCTTTCGCAAATCTACAATTTTTTTTTAATGGTTAAAACTATCTTAATAAAAATCATTTTTATATTTGATTAATTTATAAAACGATTCATTTTTACAATGACTTCAGCTGAATTTTATGGGCTTGTAAAGCACCATTTTCCATTTCAACCTACCTTAAAACAAGACATTGTAATACAACAGCTCTCCCAGTTTATATTTAGTAAATCTGTTAATTCAGCATATTTGCTAAAAGGGTATGCAGGTACCGGAAAAACAACCATAGTTAGCACTATAGTTAATAATTTATGGAAGGCAAAAATGAGTGCGGTATTATTGGCGCCAACAGGGCGTGCTGCAAAGGTAATAGCTAACTACTCTAAAAAAGAAGCATTTACGATTCACAAGAAAATTTATTTTCCTAAGAAGAATTCGGGAGGAGGGGTAAAGTTTGTTTTGCAACCTAACAAGCATAAGAACACTGTTTTTATTGTAGATGAAGCTTCTATGATTCCCGATACACCAGGAGATTCTAAGTTGTTTGAAAACGGTTCGCTTTTAGATGATTTGGTGCAATATGTGTATTCTGGATTTAGGTGTAAATTATTACTAATTGGAGATACAGCGCAACTGCCACCAGTAAAGCTGGATATTAGTCCTGCTCTGGATGAAAATAAATTAGCCTTAAACTACAATAAAGAGGTTACGGTAATGGAGTTGGACGAAGTAGTGCGTCAAGAACAAGATTCTGGTATTTTGGCAAATGCCACACTACTTAGAGAAACTTTACTTAACGAGTTTTTTGATGCTTTTAAGTTTAATCTAGATGGGTTTAAGGATATAGTAAGATTGATTGATGGTTACGAGATTATGGATGCGATTAACGATGCATATAGTTCATTGGGAAATGAGGAGACCGCAATTATCGTTAGAAGTAATAAACGTGCTAACACATACAATCAACAAATTAGAAGCCGGATTTTATTTAACGAAAATGAGTTAACGGCAGGCGATTATCTAATGGTAGTTAAGAACAATTACTTTTGGATTAAGCCAACAACAGAAGCTGGATTTATTGCCAACGGCGATATTATTGAGGTGCTTGAAATTTTTAAGATTATAGAATTATATGGGTTTCGCTTTGCAGAAGTAAAAGTGCGCATGGTAGATTACCCTAGAATGCGACCTTTTGAAACGGTGTTGTTATTGGATACCATACATGCTGAAACACCATCACTGTCCTATGAAGACTCCAATAGGTTATACCAAGAAGTGATGAAAGATTTTGAGAGTGAAACCAGTAATTATAAAAAATTCCTAAAAGTGAAGAATAATAGGCATTTTAATGCGTTGCAGGTTAAGTTTTCGTATGCAGTTACATGCCATAAATCACAAGGTGGGCAGTGGCATACGGTATTTGTAGAACAGCCGTATTTGCCAAATGGTATAGATGTTGATTATATAAGGTGGCTTTATACAGCAGTAACAAGAGCCAAAGAAAAATTGTACCTTATCGGTTTTAAAGACGATTTTTTTGAAACGTAATTTAAGATTCTATTTAACATGACACCAGAAACCATCATTAGTATTTGTTTGGGTATAGGGTTGTCTGCCTCGGTAGGTTTCCGTGTTTTTGTACCACTTTTTGCGTTAAGTTTGGCAGCGTATTTCGATGTTTGGTCACTTAATACATCTTGGGAATGGGTGGGGAGTTTGCCAGCTTTAATTACCTTAGGCGTTGCAACTATAGTTGAGATATTAGCGTATTTTATTCCTTATATTGATAATTTGCTAGACAGTATTGCAGTACCATTAGCAGCTATAGCGGGCACTGCGGTAATGCTTTCCACTGTGGCAGATTTAAGTCCTGTAACTACTTGGGCTTTGGCAATAATAGCAGGTGGCGGTACTGCTGCGGCAGTTGCTGGATCCTCAGGAGCTACAAGATTAGCTTCAACAGCTTCAACAGGTGGTGTGGCTAATCCAGTAGTATCTACTGTAGAAACAGGTACTTCAATAGTTATGTCTGCACTTTCAGTATTTGCACCAATTATTGCTGTTGTTGTCGTTGTAGTTATTCTGTTTATCATTTTTAAAATTTATAAACGAATCACAAAGAAGAAGAGTACTGTTGCATAAATATTTGGTATTTTTGATTTCAAATCCATAGTTAGTCAATGAAAATAATTTCGATGATTCCTGCACGTTACAGTGCTTCCCGCTTTCCAGGGAAACTCATGCAAGATTTAAATGGTAAAACAGTTATTCTTAGAACTTACGAGGCTACAGTAGCAACTAAGTTATTTGATGATGTGATTGTAGTGACCGATAGCACTATTATTTATAATGAAATAGAAAGTCATGGCGGAAAGGTAATGATGAGCAAAAAAGAGCATGAGTGTGGTAGTGATAGAATTGCAGAAGCAGTTAAAGATTTGGATATTGATGTTGTAGTAAACGTACAAGGAGATGAACCATTTACAGATACTGAATCATTACGTAAATTGATAGGTGTTTTTAAAGAGGACACAAACAATGAAGTAGATTTGGCTTCACTAATGGTGCATATCACAGATAAAGATGAGATAAACAATCCTAATACGGTTAAGGTCGTTTTAGACAATTTTAATTTTGCATTGTACTTTTCGCGAAGCCCCATTCCTTACCCTAGGGATGAAGGTATAAATGTAAAATATTATAAGCACAAAGGAGTATATGCATTTAGAAAGCAAGCACTCTTGGATTTTTACAGATTACCTATGTTAACACTTGAGGCTTCCGAAAAACTAGAGCAATTAAGGTATTTAGAGTACGGTAAACGTATTAAAATGGTAGAAACTACAGTTGAAGGTGTGGAGATTGATACGCCTGAAGATTTAGCACGAGCAAAAAAACTATGGAAATAGATTACAGTGGCATAAAGGTAATAGGCTTTGATGCTGATGATACGTTATGGGTAAACGAAACGTATTTCCGTAAAGCAGAGGAAGAATTTGCTAAGTTATTATCAGAGTATGAGACGCCTAATAAGATAGATCAAGAATTGTTTAAAAAAGAAATAGGTAATCTGCCCCTCTATGGTTATGGGGTTAAGGCTTTTACCTTGTCTATGGTAGAATGTGCATTAGAATTATCTAATTACACCATTTCAAATAGAAAGATTGAAAGCATTTTAAATATTGGTAAAAATATGTTGAATGAGCCAGTAGTTTTACTGGACGGTGTTGAGGAAGTTTTAGAAAAATTATCGAAAAAGTACAGATTAATTCTAGCAACCAAAGGAGATTTACTAGATCAAGAACGGAAATTGGAAAAGTCAGGACTCACATCTTATTTCCATCATATTGAAGTGTTGAGTGATAAGAAAGAAGCCAATTACAGCAAACTTTTAAATCATTTAGATGTTAATCCGTTTGAATTTTTAATGATAGGTAATTCTTTAAAATCTGATATTTTGCCTTTAATTAATATTAAGGCAAAGGCTATTCACGTCCCATTTCATACCACATGGGCTCATGAAATGGTTACTGAAAAAGAAACCAATGGCAAACAATATAAGACCATACAGACTCTTAGGGAACTTTTAAGGATAGTACCATAAAGTTTCAGTCAAATTAATTAACTAAAAGTAAAATAATACTATTTTTACATACTGTAAAAGAAAATACACTAGATGAGTTATAAAAACTTTCCAATGGTACCAAGAGTAATTTTTGGTAGAGGTAGTTTCGATCAATTAAGTGAATTGTTAGCTCCAAATCGCTTAAACAATAAAGCCCCATTTATATATTTGGTGGATGATGTTTTTCGTACAGAAATCAATATAACATCCAGAATTCCTATTTCCTACGACGATAAAATTATTTATGTTTCAACAAAGGAAGAACCTAAAACCTCTCAAGTTGATGCCCTTGTAGAGGATATTATTTTAACTTCAAAGGAAAACCCTTCAGGTATCATCGGTATTGGAGGCGGCTCTATTTTAGATTTGGCAAAAGCCGTAGCTATCATGTTAAACAATGAAGGTAGCTCAGAAGATTATCAAGGATGGGATTTGGTTAAAAATAAAGCTGTGTATCACGTAGGTATTCCAACAATCTCTGGTACAGGTGCCGAGGTTTCAAGAACTACAGTTTTAACAGGTCCAAAACGAAAGTTGGGAATAAATTCAGATTTTACACCTTTTGATCAAGTGCTTTTAGATCCTGAACTCGCTAATGGTGTGCCAAAACAACAATGGTTTTACACGGGTATGGATTGTTTTATTCATAGTGTAGAGTCGTTAAATGGAACATATTTAAATGCATTTAGTAAGACTTATGGCGATATGGCCTACCAAATATGTAAAGAAATTTACTTGGATGGGAGCTTATCAAAAAAGGAGGCTCAAGATAAGTTAATGATGGCTTCATGGCATGGAGGAATGAGTATAGCCTACTCTCAAGTAGGTGTAGCACATGCGATGAGTTATGGTCTTTCATACTTATTAGGTACCAAACATGGAGTAGGTAACTGTATAGTATTTAATCATTTAGAGGAGTTTTACCCAGAAGATGTAAAGCTGTTTAGAAGCATGATAGATGCCAACAATATTACATTACCAACAGGCATTTGTAAGGACTTAAGTGATAAAGATTTAGATACTATGATAAACATAGCTTTAAGTTTGGAGCCACTTTGGGAGAATGCTGTAGGGAAAAAATGGAAAAAAACGGTTACTCCCAAGAAGCTTAAAGAACTCTATTTAAAAATGTAATATGAGACAATGGCTAGCTAAATTTATCTATTATAAGTTAATGGGCTGGCAAATTGATGGGCATTACAAAATTCTTCAAAACGATTTAAAAAAAGTAGTAATTATAGCAGCACCCCACACTAGCTGGTACGATTTTTTAATTGGTATCTTGGTGCGTACTATAATAGGGGTAAAAGTTAATTTTCTTGGAAAGAAAGAACTGTTTGTTTTCCCTTTTGGGTATCTCTTCAAGGCTTTGGGAGGACAGCCTGTGAATCGCCAAAAACACCAAAATAAAGTTAAGGTAATTGCAGAATTTTTTAGAGAAAAAGAAGTGTTTAGATTGGCTCTAGCTCCTGAAGGTACCCGCCAAAAAGTAGATAAATGGCGTACAGGATTTTATCACATAGCAAAAGAAGCAAATGTGCCTATTATTATGTTTACGTTAGATTTTAAACATAAGAGGAATACGTTTTCAAAGCCATTTTATACAGGTAATGATATGGAAAAAGATCTAAAACTTATAAGAGGGTTTTACAAAGGTGTCAAAGGTAGAATACCAGAATATTCATAGAAATAATTAAAACTTGGCATAAGTTTTGATTACGATATATTGATGGTTCATGAAACATAAAGTAAACAGTTCCTTGTCACTAAAAAGAAACATTAGCCACACAACTAAAAAAGCTACTTCGTATGAAGTAGCTTTTTTAATTTGAAGTTTTTTTTCTATTTCAATTCTTTTAATCCATTGTCTATAAGGGTTCTCAAGTGCTCTTTATGTGCTCTAGAAGCTATGTTTCCTGATGGGGCAGCCATGGTTTTAATGCGCTTTAAGTTGTAGAGTGCCATAGATTTTGCATTATGGGTATATTGTGAACTTATTTTTCCTGTTAACATATTAAGCAGCATACTAGTATATTCCAGCTGTAAATTTTGCCTAAAGGTATTTACACTGCCATAAATATCAGCTTTAAAAATCGCATTGTTTAAGTCGGTCATCATTGATGCTAATTTATAAGTATTACCATATAATTCAGAATCAGTAATTCTTTGTAAAGTGTTGTAATGGAGTAAATGACTTAAAACTCGTTTTTGCATTCCTAGCACTCGACTATGAATTTTGGGATCTTCTGGTAATCTAAAATTAAATCCTCTACGTTGGCTTGCTAAATAATTATATAAATCGTTAGGGGCATCAAACGCATTGGGAGCAAATACATATTTACTTAATGCATTCATGGCTTTTTGTTGATCTTCAAGACTCACAGGAGTGTAAGGTTGGGTAGCTCTATCTTGTCCTGCCATGGCTCTATCTACATAAACCCCACCAATAAACCTAGAGATAGTATTAGCAGCACTACCTTGCTGACCAGATAAAATATAGTATACACGTTTTAATTCTTCGTAAAAGTTACCTTCTTTAGAAAAATTAGTTTTAGCATCTTTTAAAAGTTGGTCAGACAGTTGTATTCTGTCTATAGCCCAATCTATTTGTTCATTAGACTGGTCTGACACATTTACTCTTGGGTCTATAGCTTTTCCTGGACTACGCATGTCATCTGCATCATTTCCAAAAATATGCTCAGGTTTTGTAGATTCATTCAATAATGCTTGTCTTTCACTTTCTGATTTAAATGGTGTATATCCAAGTTGAATTGCCCATACATCGTAAGGTCCCACAGCTACATCATCGTATTGCCCTTGCTTACTTCTATCCTTTGTAATGTTTAGAGCAGCATAATCCATAACTGAAGCTGTTAAACATTTGCCTTCTATAAAACTAGCATCATTTAACTGCGCTCTTGAGAAAAGCTGGCTCGCTTTCATATTATGGTTTAAACCTAGAGTATGACCAACTTCATGCATAATTAATGCTAACATTGATTCTTTTTTGATGCGCTCCATCTCTAAGTCAGAAGCACCTGTTGCAGCAACCACGGCATTAGCAAACATAAGTTCTTTGTGCATTTCATGCCCAAGACTACAGTATTGAAAATCCTTGTGATATTCTTCCAAACTAGCAGTGTTGTAGATTTTATCGTAAAGTACCCTATTGGTAAAATGAACATATTCCAACATAATATCTGCACCCATTATTTGTCCAGTTCTTGGGTTAACAAAACTGGGGCCATAGCCACCAAATGGCGGACGAGGAGATGATGTCCATCGTAACACATTATACCTAATATCCCCAGCATCCCATTCTGCATCATCAGGTTGTACTTTTACTACTAAGGCATTTTTAAAACCAGCTTTTTCAAACGCCTTATTCCATTGTAATACACCATCTTTAATAGTTTCTCTCCACTCGTGAGGCGTTGTATTTTCAATCCACCATGTAATAGGCTCTACAGGCTCTGATAACTCTTCATCAGGATTTTTTTTCTTTAAGTGCCATCGGTGTATTAAATCTCTATAAGGTGTTGTACTCGTACTAGTTTGATCATCAACCTGTCTTGTAAAATAGCCTACTCTAGGATCGTCAAATCTTATTTCGTAGTCATTGTCAGGCATAGCTATTAAGCTATGGTTTACTTTTATGCTAACGTTTCTGCCATCTGTTACAGCAGTAGATCCACCATTTAAAACAGAAGATTTTGAATATACATACTCTGCTGTAATATTAATATTGTCTGGGTAATTCTTGAGGGAATTTATTTTAGTTTTGTTTTTATCTAAATTACCAAGCGAAAAAGACATTGGGGAGCTGCCTGGAAATCTAGGTCGTTTTATCTGCCCGAATGTTTCTTTTAAAAATAAGTCACTTGCTTTAATAAGATATACCCCTTTTTTCTTATCGTAAGCTTCAATTTTTATACTAGCAATATTAGCATTAGAAATATTAGCATCTTTAGCTTTTGATAAAGGACTGTTTGGGTCAAAATAGAAAGATGTGTTTTGTTTAATAAATTCAATTTTATTAAAATATTTGTCAATTTTTATGATTTGAGTTGGATTGTAAGCGCCTCTAAATCTGCCTGCCTCTAGAACACCATCTGCTATTTGTGCAAAATGAACGTATTCTTTTCCTAAATCCTTTTCAGAAATTAGCATTTGAAGCGCACCCGTAATAGTATCTTGGTATAAAGTAAAAAGTCCCTCTAGTTTTTTACTGGATTTGGTTAATGCAGATATAGTCTTTTTTTTGGATGGTTTTTTTGCTGGAGCTACAACTTCAGTTTTGTTTTTATTTTTTTTGTCTTTTCGTTTGTTTTGAGCATTAGTGTTGAGGGAAATGATCGAAGAGAAAATTAAAAGCATAGCGATTGCTTTTAATTGATATAAAGATTTAGTCTTCATTACAAATTTTTGGAATTAATAATATTTACATTCAATGAATTAGTCGAGCTAAAGTTAAGTATTAAACACTTTAGATTATAATTTAAAATGTTAAATGAAATTAAATGATGTAAAAATGTCTATATGGGGAAGTATTTATTATCAATTGAAGTGAAAAAATATTTTTTTGTTTCAATTTAAAATTTCAATTTTTTTTGATGTTGGGTAATTTTCGGAATAACAATGTTTTATTCATGATGCCATGTTCTGATGCGTGTTGCTTTGACACTTGGGAAATCTTCAGGAATAGGTTGGGTTACTTTTCCGGTTGCTGCCCATTCTGTTCCACGCTGTAATGTAGTTATAAAACCAACACATTCCATAGAGTAGTCCATGTGACCCAATGCAGTATGGAATGTTCTGCCTTTTCCATAATTTATTGCCATGAGTAGCGGTTCGTGCCTGTTGGTCATTTTTTTACTGTATTTAGAGTCTGAATATGCTGTAGCAAGGATTGTCATGTTTTCTGCGGGACCTCTTAAACGTTCGTAAAGTTCGTCTTTATTATGTAGCCATTCCAATGGTAAGCCTTTCATTATGGGGTGCTCTGGAGCTCTGGTTTTAATAATGTAATTATGCTGGGGGCCGTGCGATGCACAAGGGCCTTTAGATGTGTCAGTAATGCATTTGTTTTCATTATCATAATACACGTAGGGTCCGGATTCTATAGTTCTACCACCCCAGCCACCAAGGCCTATCATTTTATTATACTCCTCCCATTGTCCCCAGGCATTATTTGCACTATGAATTACCACTAAACCGCCACCATTGGTCATATAGTTTTCAAAGTTTTGCTTAGTTTTATCTGGCCATTCGGAAGATTTCCATCCCAAATTGTTAATTACAACATCATATTCATCAAAATTTGGGTTAAAATCAGCATCGAATCTAGTGGAGTCTAAAACAGTTCTTTCTATACCATCTTCAAAAGGGTATATGTTTATCAACTCTTGAATGTTATCTGTTTCTTTTACCTCGTTGTGATGCGGTCCTATCCAAAGGTATTTTTTCCGTTTGATGTCCACATCAAAAAGCCCAGTTTCTTCAAGGTAGCTCTTAATCATAAATGTACTTTTGGGCCAAATTCCATGACTATTTTCCCCATCAATGATCAAGGCTTTTAGTTTAGTAGGCTTTTCGGGATTTTTTTGTTGATCTTGTTTGCAACTAAAAGACAGCAATAGAATGAGTATGGGAATAGTGAATCGTAATGATACCATAGATTGTGTTGTGAATTAAGAGATCGTTAAGATAAAACTTATTGAGTAGTAAAACTATTTGTAATTAAAAAAAGCACCAAAAGGTGCTTTTTTTAATATTAGAGGGTGGTAAGATTAGAATTGGTAGCGGATACCTAAAGCGATATCAAAATCTAAATCATCTGTAAAATCGCCAAAACCTAGTGTAGGTCTAAAATCTAGTGATAACAACAACGGTATATCAAAATTATATTCTATACCTATGTCGCCCGCAACAAAAATAGCCGTTTCGTCAACTCCCATTAATCTGTTTTTTCCATCAAAAGCAGCCAATCCTCCACCAGCACCAGCATACCAGTTAAAGTTACCGTCTAGCAACCAAACCCATTGATACAAACCAGTAAGTTGAAAAGCATTATAGTCATTACTATTTCTCCAACCTAAGTCTACTTCAAGTCTGTTTGCTTGCCCTAGGGCACGTTGATAAGATATTTCGGCTCCCAAACCATTACTATCCCCCAAACGTAGCCCGATAGCATTATCAGCTATCTCTTGTGCATTTGATGTGAACGTAAATCCTAATAAGGCAACTACTAATACGAATAATTTTTTCATAAGTTTTTAGTTTTTATTTATTAATAAATATACGACCTAAATGTTAAAATAGATCATGTGTATTTTTCTGGTTAACTTTACAAAAATAACACCAAAATTGTATTTATATTTATCGTTTTCTTAATATTCTCAATATAATCGATGCAACATCAATTAAAATCCTTAGAATCAAAACTATCTGGAGAATTACTTTTTGATGATTTAATAAAAGCACTCTACGCCACGGATGCATCGGTATATCGTATGTTACCTTTAGCGGTGGCTTTTCCCAAGGATGAAAACGATATTATGCAATTGGTTAGATTTGCTAAAGCACATAATACATCATTAATTCCTAGAACAGCGGGAACATCTTTAGCAGGACAATGTGTGGGTAAGGGCATAGTGGTTGATGTATCCAAATATTTTACTAAGATTATTAAAGTTGATGAAGCCCACAAAACCGTAACTGTACAACCTGGAGTAGTCAGGGATAAGCTAAACAATTATTTAAAACCTTATGGTTTGTTTTTTGGGCCTAATACTTCAACCTCTAATCGTTGTATGATTGGGGGGATGGTTGGTAATAATTCTTCTGGAACTACATCCATACAATATGGCGTTACTAGGGATAAAGTTACACGGTTAAAAACCATTTTAAGTGATGGTAGTGAAGTAACTTTCGAGGAAATATCTTCTGAAGACTTTATCGAAAAAACAAAACTAAAGTCGTTAGAAGGAAGGATTTATCATACTTTATATGAGGAGCTAAAACAGGAATCGGTACAAAAAGAAATACAGAAAGAATTTCCAAAACCAGAAATCCATAGGCGAAATACAGGTTATGCCGTAGATGAATTATTAAAATCTGAAGTTTTTGCAGGGGAAGAAAAAACATTCAATATGTGTAAGTTGCTCTCTGGAAGTGAAGGTACATTAGCCATAACAATAGAGATTACATTACAGCTCGATGATTTACCTCCTGAACACAGTATTATGGTGGCTGCCCATTTTAAGACAATTTCAGAATGTTTAGAGGCTGTCGTTCCAGTAATGCAACATAAATTGTACACCTGTGAAATGATGGATAAAACCATTTTAGATTGTACAAAACGCAATAAAACCCAACAAGAGAATAGAAAGATTTTAGTAGGTGATCCAGAAGCGATTTTGATGTGTGAAGTAAAATCGGATGATTTGAATGAAGCCAAAAAACAATCTCAAGAACTGGTTAAAACATTGGAGACCTCTGGTTTAAGTTATGCAAACCCCATATTAATAGGGGATGATATTAATAAAGCCAATAACTTAAGAAGTGCAGGGTTAGGGCTATTAGGAAATATTATTGGAGACGAAAAATCGGCGGCATGTATTGAAGATACAGCTGTTACGTTATCAGATCTAGAAAACTACATTTCTGAGTTTACCAGTTTAATGAAGGGATATAACCAAAAAGCTATTTATTATGCGCATGCCGGAGCTGGGGAATTGCATCTGCGCCCTGTTTTAAATTTAAAGACAAATGAAGGCGTCTCATTATTTAGAAAAATAACTACAGATGTAGCACATTTGGTAAAGAGATATGGTGGATCGTTTAGTGGAGAACATGGTGACGGGATTGTGCGTGCTGAATTCATTCCTTTTTTAATTGGAGAGCAAAATTATCAGCTTTTAAAGCGCATTAAAGATACGTTTGACCCTGATGCTATTTTCAATCCTGGAAAAATAGTAGATGCTTATTCTATGGATACATCTTTACGCTACAGCCCTGATAGAAAAGAGCCAAAAATAGAGACATTTCTAGATTTTTCTGAATCTCAGGGTATTCTACGTGAAGCTGAAAAGTGTAATGGTTCTGGAGACTGTAGAAAATTGCCAGAATTTGGAGGTACCATGTGTCCAAGTTATAGAGCAACTAAAGATGAAAAAGACACCACAAGAGCTAGAGCCAATGCATTACGTGAGTTTTTGACGAATTCTGAAAAAGCAAATAAATTTAATCATAAAGAGTTAAAAGAGGTTTTTGATTTATGTTTAAGTTGTAAAGCATGTGCTAGTGAATGCCCAAGTAGTGTTGATGTTGCGAGTTTAAAGGCTGAGTTTCAATATCAATATCAGAAAGAGAATAGGTTTAAATTTAAAGACAAGGTTTTTGCTAGATCTACATCGTTAAATAAGTGGCTGTCCAAAGGTTCTGGGATTAATAATTTTTTAACTCAAAATGCTTTAACGTCAAAATTAATTAAACAAGCCCTAGGAATTCACAAAGACAGGAGCTTGCCAAAAGTGTCTAGATCTTTTAGTTTCAGAAATGCTGGAAGAGTGACTAATAAAGTAAATAATCCAATAAAAACAGTATACCTCTATATAGATGAATTTATCAATTATTTAGAATCTGAAATAGCTCTGGATTGTATGATGTTATTGGAAGCTTTAAACTATAAAGTTATCCCAGTCCATCATTTAGAATCCGCAAGATCCTACATTTCCAAAGGCTTTTTAGAAGAAGCAAAGGCTATTTCAAAAAAGAATGTGTCTTATTTTGAAAGTAAAATTTCAGAAGAGACACCTCTTATTGGTATAGAGCCTTCAGCTATTTTAACTTTCAAGGATGAATATTTAAAATTAGTAGAAGATAAGACTACCGCTAAAAGGGTAGCCCAACATACCTATTTGGTGGAAGAATTTATTCAACAAGAAATTGATTTAGGAAATATAACATCAGATCAATTCACATTAGAAAGTAAAGACATCAAATTCCATGGGCATTGTCATCAAAAGGCAATGGGCAATCAATTATCTAGTTTTTCAATATTGAATTTACCCAAGAATTATAAAGTTACCATAATTCCAAGTGGATGTTGTGGTATGGCAGGCAGCTTTGGGTACGAAAAAGAGCATTTTAGTGTTAGCATGCAAATTGGGGAGCAAACTTTGTTTCCTGCAGTAAGAAAAGCATCAGAGCATATAATTATTTCAGCTAATGGTACAAGTTGTAGACATCAAATTAAGGATGGCACGGGTAGGGAGGCAAAACATCCTGTAACTATTTTAAGAGAGGCGCTTTTGAAATGAGCAGTGTTCGGTGCTCAGTAGGCACTGGCAGTATTCAGAAAAAATATTTAGTATTTAATGCGTAGGGCTGTGTGTTTAGTCAATGTCGGCTCATAAGCGTAAGAGTTCCTCTTAGGGCTAGGTGGCTTTCTTATCTACAATAGTAATGGCAGCAATTAAATCTTTAATTTCCATCTCTTTTACATCTTCATCAGCAAAGAAAGGAGAGAGTTTATCATTGTTGTAGTTATAGATTTTCCAACGTTTAAATTGGTACTCTAACGCTGTGAAATTTTCTACCCAATCTCCAGAGTTTAAGTACATGGTTTTTCCATGTTTGTTTTCACGAATTTCCATTTTGGGTTGGTGGATATGGCCACAAACTACATAATCATAACCATTATCAATAGCTAAATCTGTAATTACATTTTCGTAATTATTAATAAATTTCACCGCCCCTTTTACGCTGTTTTTTATTTTTTTAGAAAGAGAGTACCGTTCCTTGCCTAGTTTTAGTAAAACCCAATTTGTTAGTCGGTTTAATAGTATCAACACATCATATCCGTAACCTCCTAGTTTTGCGAGTAATTTGGCATTCTGTATAGAAATATCAAATACATCACCATGAAAAAACCATCCCTTTTTGCCATCTAAATCTAAAACCAATTTATCAACAATGGAAATATTACCAATAGTGGTGTTACTAAACTTGCGCAGCATTTCATCATGATTACCTGTAATGTAATAGACTTCAACACCCTCAGCAGAAAAATCCATGATTTTTTTAATCACTTTTAGATGCGATTTAGGAAAATAGCGTTTACTAAATTGCCAAATATCAATGATGTCTCCGTTAAGTATTAATTTCTTAGGATTTATACTATTTAAATAAGTAAGTAGTTGTTTGGCATGACAGCCATAGGTGCCTAAATGCACATCGGAGATTACCGCAACTTCAACTTTACGTTTTGTTTTCAAAGGGAGTTAGGATTACTAAAAATGCAACATTTATTACGCTACAAATAACAAACTCTAGTATTATCTAATGATTATGAATCAATTAACTAATTATCAGCTTTATGTTACCTTAATGTTATGTATTGATGTGTTTTCATTCCATTGAAAATTAGCGTAATTGAAGGCTAAGGCTTATTTTAGCAAAAAATTTTTGAAATGGCTGGAAATTCCTTCGGAAAACTATTTAATGTAACAACTTATGGAGAATCACACGGACCTGCTTTAGGAGGCGTAATTGATGGTTGTCCTCCGGGAGTTGAGCTGGATTTAGATGAGATCCAACATGAAATGAATCGCCGTAAGCCAGGGCAATCTGCAATTGTTACACAACGAAAGGAACCAGACAGTGTAAAATTTTATTCAGGTATTTTTGAAGGAAAAACTACGGGGACACCCATAGGTTTTGTGATAGAAAATACCAATCAGAAATCACACGATTACTCACATATAAAGGATAGCTACAGACCAAGTCATGCAGATTACACATATGATAAAAAATATGGTACTCGTGATTATCGTGGAGGTGGACGTAGTTCTGCACGGGAAACAGCTTGTAGAGTTGTTGCAGGTGCAATAGCAAAACAAATGCTAAAAGGTATAGAGATTTATGCTTATGTATCTAGCGTTGGTACTATGAAGTTAGATAAACCGTACACGGATATCGATTTATCTCAAATAGAATCTAACATTGTACGTTGCCCAGACCAAGAGATGGCGGCTAAAATGGAGCAATACATTAAAGAGGTTCGTGGTAAAGGAGATACTGTTGGTGGTGTGGTAAGTTGTGTGATTAAAAATGTTCCAGTAGGATTAGGAGAACCTGTTTTTGACAAGCTTCATGCCGAATTAGGAAAAGCGATGTTATCCATAAATGCTGTTAAAGGTTTTGAGTATGGAAGTGGGTTTCACGGAAGCACGATGTATGGAAGCGATCATAATGATGCTTTTAATACAGATGGTTCTACAAAAACCAACCATTCGGGAGGTATACAAGGCGGTATAAGTAATGGTATGGATATATATTTTAATGTAGCGTTTAAACCAGTAGCCACCTTAATCCAGAAATATGAAACCATCGATAAAGAAGGTAAAGTAGTGCAAATGCAGGGTAAGGGGCGACATGATCCTTGTGTAGTGCCAAGAGCAGTGCCTATCGTAGAAGCTATGGCTGCATTGGTGTTAGCAGATTTTTATCTCATCAATAAAACCTATAAATAGTTTTATCATTTCTTTTATTAATTATAGTAGGTGTGCAACTTTGGTCACTGTAAATCCCAATGTGGTGTAGTGCTATTGTGTTCTTTCTTTTTAAAATTTTAAATTATTACAATAAAGGGTTTGTTAAGTTGTAAATAATGTGTGGAATTATATATATTGTGATGGATTTTTAGTGATTAATATTTATAAGTTATAATCTGTTATTTTATGAAGAAACTAGCATTACATTGGAAAATTATTATAGGAATGGTTCTTGGAATCATTTTTGGTTTTATAATGAATGGTGTAGATGGCGGAAAAGGTTTTATTACAGATTGGGTATCTCCATTTGGCACTATTTTTATAAACCTTCTTAAACTTATAGCAGTGCCTTTAATTTTAGCTTCTCTTATAAAAGGCATATCAGATTTAAAGGATATTTCAAAAATTAAATCTATGGGCTTGCGTACCATCGTTGTTTATGTTGGTACAACGTTGGTTGCCATTATTATAGGGTTAAGCATTGTAAACATTGTAAAACCCGGAACGGGAATGCCTGAAGATACTATTGAGAAGATAAAACTTAAGTATGCAAATGATGCAGGCGTTACAGATAAATTAACAAAAGCTGCTGCGCAAAAAGATGCAGGACCATTACAAGCTTTAGTGGATATTTTTCCAAGTAATATATTCAAATCCTTTGCAGAAGCTTCAATGCTACAAGTTATTTTCTTTGCACTTTTTTTGGGGATTTGTTTGTTGTTAATTGGAGAGAAAAAAGCAAAACCACTAGTAGACTTTTTTGATACTTTAAATGAAGTCGTCATGAAAATGGTAGACTTAATTATGTTGTTTGCACCTTATGCAGTATTCGCATTATTGGCAAACGTTATTATTGCATTTGATGATACAGAGATTTTAATAAAGCTACTGTTTTATGCATTTTGCGTTTTGGCTGGTCTTATTTTAATGATATGTTTTTACTTATTGTTAGTGGGTACTTTTGTTAAAAAATCACCAATGTGGTTTTTAAAGCAAATAAGTCCTGCTCAACTTTTAGCGTTTTCTACTAGTAGTAGTGCCGCAACTTTACCAGTAACTATGGAACGTGTAGAAGAACATTTAGGGGTTGATAAAGAAGTTTCTGGTTTTGTTTTACCAGTTGGTGCCACAGTAAATATGGATGGTACAAGTTTATATCAAGGGATTGCTGCGGTATTTATCATGCAGGTTATTTGGCCCGAAGGTTTAACATTTACAAACCAGATGGTTATAATTCTCACGGCTTTGCTAGCATCTATAGGAAGTGCTGCTGTGCCAAGTGCTGGAATGGTAATGCTGGTTATCGTTTTAGAGTCCGTTGGATTTCCTTCAGAGTTATTACCTATAGGATTGGCACTAATTTTTGCTGTAGACAGACCTTTAGATATGTGTAGAACTGTTGTAAATGTTACTGGAGATGCTACAGTATCTATGCTAGTGGCAAAATCTTTAGGTAAGCTACATACACCAAAGCCTAAGGAATGGGACGACCATTACGAGGAGGTTAAATAATCAGTACTAGGTTTTATACTCGGCTTTTTTTCGTTATTTTTAAATGAACTAATAACTTTTAAAATAGTAAAGCATGAATATTTGTTTCATTATGTATCCATGGGAAAATATTGATCCTGATAATGATACAACGCTTGCGCTTATTAAGGAATGTGTAAAACGAAATCATGGTGTAGCCATGTGTGTTCCCGCAGATTTAACGATACGTAATAGTGTGACTACTGCAAATTGCTCAGTGATAAGTCGTATGGAGAAAACACCATCTTCTTTAAAATCATTTTATAATAAAGTGAAGATTAGGGAAGAGATGTTGCCGTTAGCTGGCTTTGATGTAATATTTTTTAGGGCGAATCCACCCCTAGACCCTATCATGCTTAATTTTTTGGATTCTGTTAAAGATGATGTTTTTATTATGAATTCATTACAAGGGATGCGTGAAGCAAATAATAAATTATACACAGCAGCTTTTGGAGATGCACATAGCAATATTATTCCTGCCACCCATGTTTCTAAAAGCAAACGTTATTTAATCAAACAGATTAAGGAATCTGCGGCTGACAAGATGATTTTGAAACCACTCAATGGTTTTGGAGGATCTGGGGTTATTCTTATTGAAAAATCGGCGATGAGTAATATTAACTCCTTACTTGATTTTTATATAACCAATAGAGATGGCTCATCGAGTTATGTGATTTTACAAGATTATATAGAAGGGGCAGATGCAGGTGATGTGAGGATTTTAATTTTAAATGGAGAACCAGTAGGAGCTATGAAACGCGTTCCAGGAAGTGATGACCATCGCTCTAATGTTTCTGCAGGGGGGAGTGTGCAAAAACATACGCTAACCAAAGAAGAAAAAGCATTGTGCAAGCAAATAGGACCTAAATTGGTTAATGATGGCCTTTATTTTGTTGGTATAGATGTGATAGGAGGAAAATTAGTAGAGGTAAATGTAATGTCTCCAGGAGGTATTACCTATATAAACAAGGTATACAAGCTGAAAACTAAAATTGAAGAGAAGGTTGTTGACTTTTTGGAAATGAAAGTATTAGATAAACTCCAAGCTTTTGATAGGCGAACGCGATTGCGTAAGGCGGTTCAAGATGCTTAAACAAGCTTAAATAGCAAATTAACTTTTTCAGCGGTTTTTCCAATCAGGTTTTGTAAGATAAAAAATGAATATTACCCTAACCACACCCGTAGTCTCAGTACAATGGCTTCATGATAATTTAGAAGCAGAAAATTTAATAGTACTGGATGGTACTATTGCCAAGACATTTGATGCATTATCATTACAGATTTCAAAAGCACGTTTTTTTAATATCAAGACAAAATTTAGTGATACATCAAATCCGTTCCCAAGTGCTTTTCCTTCAGAGGAACAATTCCAAAATGAGTCTAGAAATTTAGGTATAAATAATAATAGTGCTATTGTAGTTTATGATGATAAAGGTATTTATTCCAGTGCTCGCGTATGGTGGTTATTTAAAGCCTTTGGTTTTAAAAACATAGCAATTTTAAATGGTGGATTTCCAGAGTGGCAAAAATCCAACTTACCTACGCAGTATATGCAGCCCTATGAGGGTAGTTTGGGCAATTTTAAAGCGGAACTTCAGTCAGATTACATGCAATTTTTTGATGATATAGTTACCGCTTCTAAAACACAAAGTCATAAAATAATTGATGCACGTTCCTCAAAGCGATTTAATTGTGAAGTACCAGAGCCTAGAGAAGGGTTGAGACGTGGTACCATTCCAAATTCTGTTAATTTACCATTCACAAATTTATTAGAAGATGGTAAATTAAAGTCAAAAAAAGAGATAGAAAAGGCATTGTACATGGTCGCAGAAAAAGACGATGCTATTATTTTTTCTTGTGGCTCTGGTATTACAGCTTGTGTATTAGCTTTGGGTGCTGAAATGTCAGGATATAAAAATATTTCGGTATATGACGGTTCTTGGACGGAATATGGGGCTTTAACTTCTGGTAACATGGAACAACCAGAAACATGGACGAAAGATGAGTTGCTGGCTTATGTATTGATTTATGTTTCGCATTCTGATTTAAACGATACTTGGAAAGAGAAAGAATATATTTTGAGCAGAGTTGAAAAGGATGTTTACCATCGTGTTTACGAGCAATTTGAAAAAGATAACGATTATAAGAGCATTCAAAATATTATAAAAGCAGTTAGAGCACACGATTATTACAGAAATGATTTTGCAGATCTATTTGCGGATATCAAACTAATGGCTTTTGCGGATGGGAAGTATGATGACATGGAAAAAGCGGTGTATTCTAACTTGAAAAGGATTTTAAAAGATGCTTAGGTTATCAGTTTCAGAAATATTATCAAAAATTAAGTTAGGAGACACTTTTGAAGCTGTAGCTTCCGATTATTCGTTTACCATAAAAATTGATGGGTATGTGCCTTATGCTTGTGCTGCAATTCATGATGGGCATCAATTTAGAAAAGAACTCTGGGACAATTGTATTCATACAGAATATGAACGTTGGTATGAAGAGGATCCTGAAACGAAAACCATGATACAGTCTCATCCTATTGTTATTGCGGGTTGTGATTCTCGTTTTGAATATGATTTAAATCGTACACCAGAAGCTGCAGTTTTTGAAACTGCTTGGGGTAAGAAATTATGGCGAGCATCTCTTTCTGAAGCCATGAAGACTAAAAGTTTAAGGAAACATGCAAACTTCTATAAGGTGACGCATGCTTTAATAGAAACTCTAGAGAGAAAATTTGGATTTTGCACGGTTTACGATATACATAGTTACAACTGGAAACGTTGGGATAGAGAAGTACCAACTTGGAATTTAGGTACCAGTAATGTGGATAATGAACGGTTTGGAAGCGTTATAGAGGATTGGAGGCATAGTTTATCAGAAATTGAGTTTCCTCATGGCATAAAATCTACTTCAAAAATTAATGATACTTTTCAAGGCAACGGATATTTCTTGAAATATATTACCAAAAACTTTAAAAACACGTTAGTTTTGGCAACCGAAATAGCTAAGGTGTATTGCGATGAATATGAGCAAGTTATTTTTCCTGAAGTAGTTAAAACTGTAGAAGAAGAATTGAGAACCCGAATTCCAAAACATGCGCAATATGTTTATAATGCTTTTAAAGCGTAAATTATGATGGTGGATAATAGCACAAGTCAAAAAGTATTATTAGAAATTGATAAGAATATCGATATGTTGGTAAAGCAAATCGAATTGTTAAGCTACGTAAACCCCATAAATATTGAAGAAGAAAAAGAACGTTTTTTTGCCTCTAAGTATTTAACAGATCCTATTTTTCAATATCCAAATATCAATTTCGATAAGTTTAAACTGCATCGTGAGCTATTTACACAACCATTAGAGCAAATTACAGATAAGGATATTCGTAATCTTTATGAAGATATTATTTATGCCTACTCAGGCTTAATTCAGTGTATTGAAAACATTGGTAACGGCAAGCATTTTTATTTTAATAGTTTGCATTGTTTTGGTACACCAACAGAGAATGACGTAGAGAATGCTAAATTCATTTTACATTTTGAAGATGAAAACAGGGGCGAAGACCGTTTTTTACCAAAGTATTCCGCTAAAGATTCAGAAGTCTTTTTTAAAGCGTTTTCAAAGAAATACGATTTCAGTTACACTATAGAGTTCTCAAATAAAATTTCAGCCATTGCCATGGTGTTGAATAATGTTAAAACCTTAGTTTTAAATACCAACCACACCTATTCAGATAATGAGATTGCTGTATTAACCAATCATGAAATTGGAGTGCATATGGTAACGACTATGAATGGATTGTTACACCCTCTAAAAATATTTTCCCACGGTTTTCCAAATAACGAAGAAACCCAAGAAGGATTAGCAGTATTTTCAGAATATATGAGCAATAATTTAACGGTTACAAGGCTTAAAGAATTAGCGTATCGTGTTATTGCTGTGGATAGTTTAGCAAAAGGTTATCCTTTCTCTAGGACATTTAGATTATTACATAACAATTACGATTTAGAGAGGGAAAGCGCATTTTACATAACGCTTAGAGCACATCGTGGTGGAGGGTTTACCAAAGATTATTTATACCTATCTGGACTCAAAAAGATTTACGATTACTACCATTCGGGAAAGGATTTAAGCCTTTTACTTACTGGAAAAGTGTCGTTAGAATATGTGGAAGAAATTCAATCGTTAATCAAAAAAGGCTATGCTGTTACCCCAAAGCATATTACGGATGCTTATGCAGAAAATAAGAATACTAACAAAAAGGTGGATTTTATTCTAAGAAGCTTAAAGTAACTCTGTACAACTTAGAATATAGAATACCCCAGAATTAAAGAAACTGTTTTGTGATCTAATAAAACATCTGTTTCATTAGGAAAGCTTAAACGCCTAGGTGTATTATACCTTAGTTCCAAACTGTATTTATTTTTGAATTTATAGCCTAAACCAAGAGCGAGATTAGGGCTACTGTTAACTTCTGTTTCAGTGTTGTTAATAAATGCTTTGGAGTTTAAATTTACATCAAAGACTACAGCAGCATTTAGAAAAAGTTTTGACTTTTCATTGAAGAAGAAATAGTGCCTTAAACCTAGTGGTATTTCAATGGAGGAGTAGTCTAAATTTATCAATATTTCTTGACCTATGATAAGGTCGAATGGATTTACAATTATCCTGCCCTCATAGCTAGAAAAACGGTATGTAGGTTCTATAAATAAAGCCCATTTATTACTATTGAACCCCAAAATATACTCCAATTCAATACCGACTCCAAGGTTTTGATTTTTCTCAAAATTATGCTCCTCAAAATCTGGGATTAAATCTTCAAAATTAACAAGCTTAGAACTATTTATTCGAGGTCTTATAGATAAATTAAAATTATCTTTTGATTGTTTCTTTTCATTAAAATCTATATACTCTGAGTGTGTACAATTATTAAATTTTTTGAAAATATTTAATAAGCTTTTAGTATTATAATTAAGGTTTTTAATAGTGCTGATACTAATTTCAGAACATTTTAGAGCGTTTCTAATTTGCTGTTTGAATTGGTTATTTGTGCCAATTTCACGTTGTGAAGTGTAATATTGTTTGTGTACCAATTGTTTTATTTCATCATTTTCAATGGAAAAAAAGAATTTTTCTATATTGCTTTTCCTGTATAAATATAAACTAGCTTTACCATCAAGTAGAACTTTTAAAAGCAATGTTTCCTTGCTAAAAGATGGTTTTTTGGTATAACTCAAGTTGTTTTTTTTGTCATCAGATCTATCTATATTTACTTGAGTTTTTACATATTTACAAACATCATAGATACCAAATTCTTTAACCAAATCAATACCTATCTCTTTCTCTTTGTCATTTTCGGATATTTTGTATGTAAATTTTGAAGGATTATTTACCCAATCTAAGTTTTTAATTAAGCATTCTACTTTATCATCAAGATTATTGATAAAATAACCTTTTTCATATGTTATTTGCGAATGAGAATTAATAATTATAAATAATCCAAATACAATGGTCGTTAAAATGTTTTTTAACATATTTTAATAATAGTTTAGAATTTACACTCGTTTTATTACTTGATTGAAGGTTAAAAGCTCGCATTTTCATTGCAGTTACTTTTAGTTTCTATAAATCTTTTTTAATACTGATTGTCATTTCTAACATAGAGAGAAACCTGACTATGTTATAGATTAAAAACTATGGGTTTCCAATCCATAGTGGTTTATTAAAAAAGTTAAACGTGTGTAAATGTAAGAAAAACTATTAGTTAGAATTAGTAGTAAGTTGGTTTAATTAATTTTTTTTCTCACAAAAAAAGCCTCAACAATTTGTTGAGGCCATAGTTAATTTGAGTTAGTCAGCTTCTTAATTATCCATTCATGGAAATTAAAAATTCTTCATTATTTCTAGTTTGTTTAAATCGGTCATTAATGAACTCCATAGCTTCAACAGGGTTCATGTCTGCTAAATATTTACGCATTACCCACATACGTTGTACGGTATTATCATCTAATAATTTATCGTCACGACGCGTACTTGAAGATGTTAAATCAATAGCAGGGAAAATTCTACGGTTAGATATTTTTCTATCCAACTGCAGTTCCATGTTACCAGTTCCTTTAAATTCTTCAAAAATAACTTCGTCCATTTTAGATCCAGTTTCAGTAAGCGCAGTAGCTATAATGGTTAATGAACCACCGTTTTCAATGTTACGCGCAGCACCAAAGAAACGTTTTGGCCTATGTAATGCGTTAGCATCAACACCACCAGATAATATTTTACCAGAAGCAGGTTGTACAGTATTGTAAGCTCTTGCTAAACGCGTTATAGAATCTAAAAGAATCACAACATCATGGCCACATTCTACAAGTCGTTTTGCTTTTTCAAGAACAATGTCGGCTATTTTAACGTGTTCATGCGCTTCCTTATCAAAAGTTGAAGCAATTACTTCCCCACGTACATTACGCTGCATATCTGTAACTTCCTCAGGACGCTCATCAATCAATAAAATCATTTGATACACCTCAGGGTGATTCGCTGCAATAGCATTAGCCACGTCTTTAAGTAGCATTGTTTTACCCGTTTTTGGTTGAGAAACAATCATACCACGCTGGCCTTTTCCTATAGGCGCAAACAAGTCCATAATTCTTGTAGAAATTGTACTTTGGCGTTCAGCAATGTTAAATTTTTCTTCTGGGAATAGCGGTGTTAAGTGCTCAAAAGCTACACGATCTCTCACTACATTAGGGTCCTGACCGTTAATTTTACTAACCTTAATTAATGGAAAGTATTTCTCGCCTTCTTTTGGTGGGCGTACATGTCCTAAAACAGTGTCTCCTTTTTTAAGGCCAAACAATCTAATTTGCGATTGAGATACATAAATATCATCGGGAGAAGATAAATAGTTGTAATCTGAAGATCTTAAAAATCCATAACCATCTTGCATAATGTCTAAAACACCTTCACTTTCAATAATGGCATCAAATTCAAAATCTGGCTCACGATAACGGTTTCTATTATCCTTGTTACCATTATTACCTTGGTTTTTATGATTTTGGTTTTTATGCTGGTGGTTATTATCTCTCCTTTGGTTACGCTGTTTATTATCGCGTTGTCCTCTGTTTTGTTGATTATTGTTATTCTGCTTTTGGTTATCGCTAGGGGTTTTAGCGTCTACCGTTTTTTCTTTTGCGCTATCAGAGGAGCTTTGCTCTTGCTTAGCATCGTTATTTTGCTCTCTTTGTACGCGTTGTCTAGGTTTTCTAGTAGGTTGTTCCGCTTTTTTATCTTGCGTGGGCGCTGCTTCTTTTGTTGCTTTTGGGTTCGCAGCTTGATAGTCTAGAATTTGATATACCAAATCCAGTTTCTTCATCGAACGGAATTTGGGAATACTTAATTGCTTAGCAATGTCTTGTAAATCTGTAAGCTTTTTTTCTTTTAATTGTGAAATTTCAAACATGAAAGTTTAATTGAATGCTATTGTATTGAATATAAAATTTGAGTCTCTGAAAAAAAATAGATTTTTTATTCTGAAGAATTAACAATCTGAACTAGCGATTGTTGAGAATTATTACTGCAATAATACAACTTTATTTTAATTTAACCTGTCAAATTAATAAAGAAACTATTATTTTTGCCATCCAGATTATTAAATTAGCATGTTACAACGCATACAAACGGTATATTTATTATTAGCAGCAGCCAATGCTTTGGGGCTAATATTTGTATTTCATTTATGGATTACAAATGATGGTGCTACAGTTTTTGCTAAAGATCAATTACCTTATTTTGCAGCGTTTTTAGTATCAGGAGCCTTATCGCTCATCACAATATTTTTGTTTAAAAACAGGAAGCTTCAATTTGTTTTGGGGCGCCTTAACATCATATTAAACTTTTTTTTACTAGGATTTTTCGTGTATCTATCTCTAAATTTATCTGGAGAAACCGAGGTTTCAGAGAAAGGTATTGGGATGTTTCTTCCTATTATTTCTATCGTGTTTTTGGCCTTGGCCAATAAAGCCATTAAAAAGGATGAAGATCTTGTAAAATCTGTAGATCGATTACGTTAAACCTAACATCTTAGTAGTATTAGTGCGTAAGCCCAAGGTGAAGATCTTGGGCTTTTTTAGTGAAACTCAATTTTTAAAAGCTTGAAAAGCGTATTAAAAATTGAAAGTTGAACTAATCCCGCTGTAAAGCGGGATATAAAGCCTCCCTTACTCCCTCCAAAGGAGGGAAATACTCAAACTCTTAAAACAAATTTTAGGTAAATTATAATGAGTATTGCTTCCAGTGATGCTGGGCAGGAGCATCGTATTGAGAAGTTGGACGTTACCCTCCTAAGGTCGGGTCGGGCTTTCCGCTATATCTTTTCTCGTGCCTCAAAAAGGATGCCGCTGCAATCCCTAACGCGGGCTAATCCGCATAAGTAAGTGTTTAGAAAATGGTAGAAGCATACTTGCTAATGTTTGCATACCCCTTAATCCTCTTTTTTTAGAGGGGAAACTGAAGTGTTTCCCTCCTAAAAGGGAGGGATTGAGGGAGGTGTTTTTAAGTAAAGTTGCTCAGAATAAGAGTGTTCCCTTCCCAACTGGTAAGGGGGTAGGGAAAGGCTTTTTTTTATCGTCGGCTAAACTCAATAACTTCTAAATTATCAATTTTTTTACCATCAATTGTAAAACGTAACATTGTACGCACTTTGTGAAACCCATGTTTGCCAACCGCACCAGGATTCATATGTATAAGGTTTAGTTTTTTATCGGGCATTACCTTTAAAATATGCGAATGTCCACAAATAAATAACCGTGGTGGATTTAGTTTTATAGCTTCAAAAACTCGCATATTATATTTTGGAGGGTAGCCACCAATATGTGTCATCCAAACATCAACATCTTCGCACATAAAGCGGTTGTGTTCTGGAAACTCTGCTCGTATTTCTGCATCATCAATATTACCATATACGCCACGTAACGGTTTTAAAGCCTTTATAGCGTCGGTAACTTTTAAATCGCCAATATCTCCAGCGTGCCATACTTCATCAGCCTGTTTTACATATTTTAGTATGTCATTGTCTATGTAACTGTGAGTATCAGAAAGGAGTAATATTTTCGTCATTTTAAAGTGCTTAATAAGTGTTACAAAGATTCAAAATTTAAATGAAGCATAGTATATTGATATATAATCTTCTTATAATTTTAAAAAAACACAAAGAGTTGTCTTTCAATATAAAAAAATGAAATATTTTTATAAATGTAGATAAGTCTTTATAAGACAATGTATCTAATTTTCTGTATCTCTATATTAATGAAATACTTTTCAATACATCTATATCGTAAAATGCTCAATTGTGCCATTGGAGAGGGTATGTCTCGAGATGATTTTATGAATCTACCCACGCCTATTAATGCTATTGATGGATTACAAGTAATTTCAGCTGATGAATTTTTAGCATTACACGAATTGTTAGATGATAAACTCGGCCCGGGATTTGGAGTAAGAGTAGGCCAGCAAATGAAAATAGAAGACTATGGCGTTTTAGGACTCTCATGGCGTACATGCTCTAGAGTTGGAGAGATTTTTGAACGTAGTGAGCGGTATTTTAAACTACTATCCAACACCTTTATGTGGCATGTGGAAGTAGAGGGAAACCTATCCCATGTACATCTTAATAGAGAAGCCAAACGTCGTGGTATGGAATTATCTACAGAAGCAAGTTTGTCAGCCACTGTAGTAGTACTGCAAGCGATGTCTGAAAAAGATATAGCACCAATTAAAGTGGCATTTAAACATGGACCTCCTAAAGATTTAACCAGTTATACAGCTGCTTTTAATTGTCCAATTGAGTTTTATGCACCACATTACGCTATTACATATGAAACAGCAGACTTACAATTAAGAACCGCCAAAGCAGATAGTAGTATTAATAATTACTTATTAATGCAAGTTGACGAAAAAACCAAGGGGATTAAAATTCCAGGAAATAGATTCGTTCAGGATGTAGAAGCTCTTATTAAAGATGGGCTTCCAACAGGTATACCTAGTATTCAAAATATTAGCAGCCTCCTAGCTATGAGTAATAGAACACTTACCAGACGTTTAGCAGATGCAGGTGTTACATATCGCGATTTAATTAAAAAAACTCAAGAGCATATAGCTAAAACACTGCTGCAAGATCACAATAATAGTGTAGGCGAGATAGCCTTTTTAACGGGTTTTTCCGAACAGAGTGCTTTCAATCGCGCTTTTAAGAAATGGACAGACCAAACCCCTTCAGAATTTAGAAGTAAACATTAAAAAACTCACTTTGGCTTAAAATGTCAAAAGGTTGTCTTATAGTGTCAAAAATCTAGTGTAAGCACTTCGCACCTTTGTATCATCAAAACAATAACATTGTAAAAAGATGATAACACTATTAAAATGGTTGCTAGTATTCATACTGTCCATTACAATCAAATCAAAAGATTACAAACAAGACCGTGCTTATACGAACTACTTGGTAAAAACCAAACTAGATTCTACTTCAAACAACGCATTTTCAATTCTTGAAAACAAGTGCAATATCTGCCATACAAAGCGCAATCGTAAACGTATTTTTACCGCTGAAAACATGAATGCTTTTAAGGATGCTATTTATAAGCAGGTGTTTATAAAACGACGCATGCCCAAAGGCAATAAAATAAAACTCAATAGTACAGAATATCAACAATTATTAACGTGGATTAGCACCACACAAAATGAAACTTATGGAAATAAAATTTAAACTCATCGTGTTAGTTTTAGGTGTACTGTTTACAGGACTAACTGCAGGACTTTGTTTTACATGGTCTAACGCCATAACACCAGGTATAGGAAGATTAGACGATTTAAGCTTCTTAAAATCGTTTCAAGCCATGAATAGAGCAATTATAAACCCTCGTTTTCTCATAGTATTCTTTGCGCCAGTAGTACTATTATTTTTAAATACTTACTTATACAGGAAAGCAAATACAACAACTTTTTGGCTATTTCTTAGTGCAGCAGTTATATTTTTTATTGGTGTGGGGCTTATAACGGTATTTAAAAATGTACCACTGAATACTATTTTAGAAAACGCGGTATTAGAAGATTTATCATCTATAGAAGTAAAGCGCTTAAGAGAAACATTTGAAAGTCCTTGGAACTTTTGGCACATGATACGTACAATAACCTCTTTCACAGCATTTACATTATTACTAGTAGGTATACTTTATAACAAATAAATAAACATTATTAAAAACAAATATTATGAAACTATTAAGAGCAATTACTATCGGCACAATTATTTGGGGTTTTGGTGTGAGCTTGTTCAACCTATCTTTTTATATCCCAATATTAGAAGATGCACAACAACAGGCTAATATGGTTTTGTTTCTTATGGTTATGCCTCTGGTTTGGTATGGCGCAAGATTTTATTACCGAAAAGACAAACACACTCATGGGTATTGGGTAGGACAAGCCTTTTTCTTAACAGCAATGGTTTTAGATGCTGTAATTACCGTACTGGTATTTATAATACCCAATGGTGGTAGTTACTATGAGTTTTTTACCGATTTAGGGTTTTGGATTATAGGGGTAGAATTTATAACCATTACTGTATTGTATTGGTATACCAAAATCTATGTAAGAACACTAAAAGCAATTAACTGATTTTTAAACACAATACATATATAGAAACATTAAAAACAAATATTATGAAACAGAACATTTTAGTCATCGGAGGTACTGGTAAGACTGGTCGCCGAGTAGCAGAAAATTTAACTCAATTAGGCCATAACGTTAGAGTTGTAGGTCGCAAAACAAACCCTGTATTCGATTGGGAAAATCCAGATACTTATGATGCAGTATTAAAGGATATGGATAGAGCTTATATTGTGTATTATCCAGATTTAGCAGTGCCAGGATCTAGAGACGCAATTACTACATTAACAGAAAAAGCTTTAAAAGCAGGCTTAGAAAAAGTGGTATTACTTTCGGGTAAAGGCGAAACAGAAGCTGAAGCCTGTGAAGACATAGTAGCAAACTCAGGGTTAAATTATACGTTGGTTAGAGCCTCATGGTTTAATCAAAACTTTAGTGAAGGTGCATTTTTAGAATTTGTATTAAACGGTGTGGTAGCATTACCAATGCCAGAAGCTAAAATTCCATTTGTGGATGCTAATGATATCGCAGATGTGGTAACCAAAGTTTTAACAGATGATACCTATAACAGTAAAACCATAACGGTTACAGGCCCTAAAAAACGCACCTTTGAAGAATTGGTAACTATCATGGCAAAAGCGAGTGGGAGACAGATACAATATGTGCCAATTTCTATAGAAGCCTTTAAGGATGGTATGCGAGAAGCAGGCCTGCCAGATTCTTATGTTTGGTTATTTGGCTATCTGTTTAAAGAAGTGCTAGGTAACCCAGAAAACCAAGAGGTATCTCATGATGTGGAGCGTGTTTTAGGACGACCTGCTATTGATTTTGAAACCTATGCTGAAAACACAGCTGAAACAGGTATTTGGGATACGGTGGTTGCTATGTAGAATTACAGTATAAAATTTGAGTGAAAAGGCTAGTTCAATGGTGTTGGGTTAGTCTTTTTGTTTTGAAATGATATTGTCGATGTAACTTTGGGTGCCGAAAAGTAACAATATTTATGTTATATTTAATTAGAAAACAGTATTGGAAGAGTCGTAAATTCTAGAGTTAAATTTTCATGAACTAATTTTGGTTTCTAGTTTATGAAAATTTTTGGCTGCTATAGCTTAAGCTACTCTAAAAGTGATTAATAGGAGATATACCTAAAAATTTAAAAAATAATTTAGAGACAAATAATGAGACAAATAAGACTTCTATTTATAACTTTTTTATTTCTTGTGTTATCGTGCAATAGTCAAAAAAAAAGGAATATTTCCGATAAAGAATTGGAAGAACTCTTCGAAAGAGAAAAGAAAAATGAAGAGCGAGCTAAATATGGTGGGAGCAATTCAAAAATTGAAATAATTACAAATTCTGATGAACTTCAAAGTCTTAAAAGTTACATATCTGAAAAAAACTCTGAAAGAAGAAAAAAAGCGTTAGCTGAAAGTCAAAGTAAAACATTACCTGAAAGGTATAAGGCAGGAGATAAATCTGTTGTTCCACTAATTATAAAAACCTTAAAAAGTCAAGATTCTCAGGCAAAGAAAGAGATATATCTTAATTTAAGTAGAAGGTATGATGAATCAGATCAGTATCAAATAGTCGAACCCGAATTAATAAAAATAATTTTGAACAATATTTCTAAACCAGAAGATGAAAAAGCAGTAATTCAATTGTCTGGTTTTATGGGTTTAAAAGGATATCCTGAAGTCTTTGAAGAACAATTACTTTTAAAAAAATCAAAGGATAAAAATAGATTGATATATTGGCTTGGTAAGGAAGGGAAGAGTTTGAAAACATTGGAATATATTGAAAAACTGATATTTGATGACTATTTCGATTTTGAAGAAAATGACTATGTTATGTCTGGTTTAGTTGGTTTTGCTAAGAACGGGACACTGGAGACTAAATCAAAAGCTTTTGAAATTGCATTATCAATATACAATCAAGAACTTATTCCCAGAGAAAAATTTGAAGAAATGAAAACCTCTTGGTCTTCTACAAATCCTGCGATTGGCCTAACTGAAATATTACTTGAATCGACTAACAAAAAACTCATACCAATCGCAAAAAGATTCATTAAGAATGAAGTTAGAGAAGAAAAAGCATTAATTGCTCTAATAAAACTTGAAGGTAAAACTCATAAAGAATTAGTCTATAAATTTCTCAGAAATAAAGATAAGTTTTTTGATGCTTTACAACCAGCGGCTGAACTGTTTAAAATTTCGAAAAGTCAGAATTTAGTAAAGACAATATTAACAGAGTTTGAGGGAAGAGAAGTACATGATGACTATTCAATAGAAAGGATTGTTTCAACCTTAGTTTCTATGGATGCTACTGAATATTTTTCTGAACTTGATAATATCATTGAAAATAAGCTATTAGTTGAGTCTATTTTGAAACAGTATGATTTGACCAAAGGCTCAATTGAAACAGTTGCCAATGATTTATATAAGTTTGGAATTATTTCAGATCCTATTTCTAACAAAATTATTGAAAAGGCAAAAAAACTATCTAATACTGAAGATTCTATTGATTATGCTTATGATCTTTTATCAGTTTCTAATTTGTATCTATGGTTTGATGCAGAGCCAGGAATTCTACCTGTAGACTATGATGATTTAATTCTTAAATTTATAAAAAATAGTAATGGGAAACTAAATGAAATTGATGTATGGATGGATGCGGATGTAGATAAAAGTCACAACATTAATTACAAAATTTATGTTTCTGCAAATGATAGAGTGTACATTATTTATCCCGAAGATATTGGAGATTGGTATGATGTTGAGGTTGTATTGAATTTGATGAACACTATTGCAAAAGATGCAAATCTTGTGGAACGGTATGTTTTTATTGATACTGGAGATCAAACCGTTCAAACTCTTTTTGGGCCTGAGGATAAAGTGAATCAATTTATTGAAAAGTACAATTTGTAAATTCAGATGCTTTACGGAGTTTGAAATTTCTCATTGCAGGGAATCTTTAATGAATGAAAGTAATAAAAAACATTTTCAAACTATTCAAAAAGAAATCTACAAATAATATTTCATGGATGACTGATGAAGTCACTGAAAGAATCGCAAAAAGAGACAAAATTGTTAGAGATGGAGATGTTGAAGGTTTATTTTTATTGAATGATAGGTCTGATTTTTCTGTTGGATTGCATGAAATTCTTATGAAGCAGTATAATAAAAATGCTCAGTCTTTAAATACTGTACAATTAAATTTATTTCTTTGTATGCATATAGAAAATGCCGGGCAAGCAGATCATATCCTTAGTTTTTTACAAGAATGTTTTCCAGAGTACCAAGAGCAAGTGGTAACGTCTTTTAATGAAATTGGAGCAATTAAATCGGCAGAAATTATAAAACAAGCTATAGAATTACTCCCTGAGGATGGAAGTTGGTTTTTCGAAACTTCAAATGAAGATTCAGAAAAACTAATGGAAAAATTGGATAGTGAATTCTCGGATTATCCTGATGGTTTTATGAAAGACTTATATTTTAAATATGCCTCTAAAAACAGGAGTAAATTTATTTTCTAAAAAGATAGAACAGAGATGCACAAACTTTTTATAATAATTGCATTCATTTTTTCACTAAGTGTCTATGGACAAAATGAAATTGAGTTAGACGATAAAACGTATTCCAAAATTGAAAAACTTTCAAAAAAGGGAGATAAATATGTCGAAATAGGTAATTACAAAAAAGCTTTGGAGAAATATTGGGAAGCTTATAATTTAATCCCAGAACCCAAAACTGAGTGGGAAACCACCACTTGGTTGTTAGTAGCGATTGGTGATGCTAACTTCTTGAGTTCGGATTTTAAAGATGGTGCTGATAATTTTAGAAGTGCAATGAATTGTCCGGGTGGAATAGGAAATCCTTTTTTACATTTAAGATTAGGGCAATGCCAATACGAAAATGGAAATTTACAAAAGGCTGCTGATGAATTAACTAAAGCTTATGCTATGGCTGGAGAGGAAATTTTTGAAGATGAGGATTCTAAATACTTTGAGTTTTTAAAAACTAAGATAGAAGTTGATTAAGCAGATTTAACGATAAGTTAGCAAACACACCCGCGTTAAGGATTGAACGGCATGTTGGAGCTCCTCGCAGAGAGCGACTAGTGAAAGCCTGACCCGACCTTAGGAGGGTAACGCCCACTTTTTAATATTTAATTAAGACAACACGCTTTATCACAACTATAAATCTCTCTATCTTTGCAGCTTTAGAAAAGTGACACTTTTTTGTCATTCTGAACTTGTTTCAGAATCTCAACATCAATTATATATTATTGTGTTTTGCGATATTTTATAGAACTTTCATACAACGGGAGCGGATACCACGGGTGGCAAATACAACCTAAAGCTACAACGGTACAAGAGGTTTTAGAGGATGGGTTGTCTAAGGTGTTGAGCGACAAAATTTCGGTGGTGGGAGCTGGTAGAACAGATACTGGCGTACACGCTACCCAAATGTTTGCGCATTTTGATACGGATAGGCTGTTTGATACCGACGATTTAGTGTATAAACTCAATTCGTTTTTACCGTTTAATATTGCAATTACCACAATTTTTAAGGTAAAACCTTATGCTCACGCACGGTTTGATGCCACAAGACGTAGTTATTTGTATCGCATTAGTTTAAAAAAAAATGTGTTTACAAACCGTAATGCCTATTATTTAAAGCAACCGCTAGATGTGGATAAAATGAATGCTGCGGCTAAAATTTTATTTGAGTATAAGGATTTTCAATGCTTTTCTAAAACGCATACCGACGTAAAAACGTATTATTGTAATATTATGAAAGCCAAGTGGTTTTTACGGGATGGCGAGGTGCAATTTACCATTACGGCAGACCGTTTTTTACGCAACATGGTACGTGCCATTGTGGGTACTATGATAAACATCGGGTTGGGCAAGATTGCAGTAGAGGATTTGCATACCATTATAAAATCTAAAAATAGGAGTGAAGCAGGGTATTCTGTACCAGCACATGGGTTATATTTAACAGAAGTAGTGTATCCTGAAACGATTAAGCTTTAAATGGAGAAGAAAAAAGAAAATATATTTGATTTTACGCTGTTTAAACGCTTGTTTAAATTTATAAAACCTTATAAGGTTACGTTTACCATCGTTTTTGTTTCGGTAATTATTATTGCCATTTTGGGGATAGCAACACCAGAATTGTTACAACGTGCCATAGATACCAAATTAACTGACAAAATTAGCGAAGGGTTTTTAACCTACATCGTAATTATGATTGGGGCATTGATTTTGGAATTCCTGTTTCAGTTGGTTTTTATATACTATGCGAGTTGGTTAGGCCAACATGTGGTAAAGGATGTACGTGTAAAATTGTTTGACCATTTATTACGCTTTAAAATGAAGTATTATGATAATTCTTCGGTTGGGGTGTTAATTACACGTTCGGTAACTGATATGGAGCGTATTGCTGATATTTTTGGTCAGGGGCTGTTTCAAATATTCAAAGATTTGCTTGCCATGCTAGTGGTGTGTGGTTTTATGCTTTTTAAAAGTTGGAAACTGAGTTTGATTGTTTTTGTAATGTTACCTATTGTGCTTTATGCTACAAGGTTGTTTCAAAAGTATATGAAGAAAGCCTTTGAAGAAGTGCGTACTGAGGTGTCTAACTTAAATTCCTTTGTGCAGGAACGTTTAACGGGAATGAAAATTCTACAGTTATTTGCTCGTGAGGATATCGAAAACGAAAAGTTTAGACAAATTAACGAACGCCATAAAAAAGGATGGTTAAAAACAATTTGGTACAACTCTATTTATTTTCCAATTCCTGAATTTATCATTTCGGTTACTATTGGTTTGGTGGCTTGGTATGTTGGTGTGATACAAATCGCCGATAAAAGTGTGTCTATTGGAGTGCTTATGGCATTTATCATTTTAATTCCAAAGCTATTTCGTCCGTTACGCCAAATAGCTGATAAGTTTAATACGCTACAGATGGGAATGGTAGCAGCAACACGAGTATTTAAAGTGCTGGATACTACTTCACAAATTGATGATAACGGTACGCATAAAGCGGAACATTTTAAAGGCGATATTGCTTTTAAAAATGTATGGTTTAATTATGTTGAAGACGAACCTGTTTTAAAAGGGATTTCTTTTGATGTTAAAGCTGGGCAAACCATTGCTATAGTTGGTGCAACTGGTGCCGGAAAATCTACGATTATTAATTTATTGAACCGTTTTTATGAAATTAAAGACGGAACTATATGCATTGATGGTATTGCCATAAGTAATGTTACTTTAGCGTCGTTACGTACGCAAATTGCAGTAGTGTTACAAGATGTGTTCTTGTTTGCTGATACGATTTTGAATAATATAACGCTTAACAATCCTGATGTTTCTGAAGAAGAAGTTATTGAAGCTGCTAAATCTATCGGTGTACATGAATTTATAAGTAGTTTGCCTGGAGGGTATCACTATAATGTTAAAGAGCGTGGTGTGATGTTATCTTCGGGTCAGCGGCAATTAATTTCATTCTTGAGGGCGTATGTTACCAATCCGAGTATTTTAGTGTTGGATGAAGCAACATCTTCTGTGGATTCCTATTCTGAACAGCTCATTCAAAATGCAACTGATAAAATAACAAAAGATCGTACTTCAATAGTAATAGCCCATAGATTAGCTACTGTAAAAAAAGCAGATAAAATTCTTGTTATGGATGCTGGCGAAATTGTGGAGCAAGGTTCTCATGATGAATTACTTAAAAAGAAAGATGGGTATTACAAGAATTTATATGAGGTACAATTTTTGAAGGAAGCTGAGGTGGCTTAACTAGGTTTTAGGTATAAAATCTTGGAATGAGATTTCCCCAGTTAGTAATAATCCACCTATGGTTAGTATAGATATACCAAAGTAACCTACTAAGAAAAACAATAAGAATAGCGGTACGCGCCAAAGTAAAGACGTTTTTTTGTCTTGAGAATTTTTATAGGCTACATAAACACAAAATAGTACCATAACTACGGAGTAAATAAGTGCTGTATCAATATAAAACTGAGGATTTGCAAGTAGCATTATTACGGCATAAATAGAAGAGATAATGCTAAACGTTGTTAGCGCATATATTGCGGTAACAATATGTTCGGCTAGATTATAATTTTTCTTATTAAAGAACACATAACTCGCAAAAGCCAAAACAGGAATGTAGAATAGAAACAACAATGAACTATATTCCATAGTAGATGCCATAATTTTTTCTGTTCCAGCACCTCCAGAACTTGTCTGCGCATAACTAACTTTAGAGAAATCAATATTTTCCCAGGCTATTTTTTTCATTAAGAATAAAATAAATCCAGAAGAGGTTAATGAAATAGCCAACATACTTACTGGATTTAAATACTTTTTTCGTAAACCGCTTATATAGCCACCACAAACTTCCTCAGGTTTTGTAAGCATGTGGGAAATGGTTTTTAAAAACGTATTATCTAAATTAAAATAACGTTCTAAAAAATCGTAAACTAAACTTTTATTAGTAATTCTTTGTCTTACAACCTTGCCTCCACAATCAGGGCAATAGCTGTAATCTGTTCTTAAGGTATTATTACAGTTTTTACAATTCATTTTTATTTCATTAAATAACCAAAAATATAACCTCCAACTACATCAACAAAGATTAGAGATACAAACCTTGCAAAACTCTCAAGGAGTGATGCTTTAAATACATGCTTTAATACATAAAAAAGGTAAGCTTAACCTCCTTTTGCTGCCTTTTGCGCTTCTATCATCTGTTCTAAGCTTCCATCCAAATAAGCACTTACAAAAATGAAAACAGTAATGATTACTGAAAATATTACAAAAAGAAATGCCAAGCATATTAAAAATAACAGTGTTTTTAGAGCCAACTCTCCAATGCTAAGTTTAAACAAGCGCTTCAATAAAAAGCAATGATAACTTATGGCTACTACATAAAATAACATTCCAAAAGTGATATAGAAATTGGCATGTATTACTAAAACAATTAAACCTAATAGTACCGATGAAATTGAATATAATGACATACTGTACATATAAGAAACTAGATGTTCTGTATAATTGTAGCGTTTATTGAGGAACAGCACCCATGAAATAAATGCAAAAACAGGAATCATTATCGAGTAGATCAAAGAAGAATAATCTAAAGAGAAATCACCAGAAGAAGCCATTATTTGTTGAGATGCCTTATTGTTGTACATTTCAGAGCCTTTCATGAATTGGCTAGCATCCAATGCGTTTTTATAAAATTTTCTAATAACAAAAATGCTAAACCCTGTTAATGTTAAAGATATACCAAAGAAGCTAATTGGGTTTATGTAACGTTTTCTAATACCTTTTACATAACTATCAATAACAAATTCAGGTCGTTTTAGTAAATCAACTATGGTTTTTAAAAGTTTGTTGTCATAGTTAAAAAAAGTTTCACTAATATGTTGTAACAGGTTTTTTAGGGTTAACCGTTTTCTAATAATTTTTGCACCACAGTTATGGCAAAAATCACTTTCTTCTACTAAGGGTACACCACAGTTTTTACACTCCATTAAGCTAAATCCTTCTTAATTATATTAGTTAACTCCATGGTATCTTCAAATACCACAAATTCGCCATCTTTAAAATAGGAAATATGTCCGGTTTCTTCACTTACAGCTAAGGCCAAAGCATCTGTTTTTTCGGTTACTCCAATAGCAGCGCGATGGCGTAATCCAAAGCGTTGCGGAATGCTTTTTTCGTTATTTACTGGCAATATTACCCGTGTAGCTTTTACGATATTATTACTAATGATGATGGCGCCATCATGAAGCGGACTATTTTTAAAGAAGATACTTTCTATAATAGGCTGCGTTACTTTAATATTCATTTCGTCTCCCGATTCTGAAAGGAAATCCAGATTATTATTGCGTTCAAAAACGATTAAAGCTCCTGTTTTAGACATACTCATTTTATTACACGCAGAAATAATAGCGTCCACATCACTTTCATTGGTAGCTTCAGTTTTTAGGAATTTAAGTTGTTTTAAAAACTTACGACGCCTACTAAAATTAGTAGAACCTACCATTAATAAAAATTTCCTTATTTCTGGTTGGAATACTACTATTAAGGCAATAATACCAACACGCATAAATCCTCCAAAAATACCTGAAAGTAATTGCATTTCAAGAAATTCTGTGAGTTTCCAAGCGGCATAAATGATAATTATACCTATAAAAATATTGATGGCTACTGTACCTTTTACTAGTTTATAAAGGTAGTAGAGGAGAAGGGCCACAAGTACGACATCAAGGTAATCTACAAATTCAAAATTGAGAATGTCTTTAAAGATATCCAATAGCTGATGGGTTTTTGTAAATTTAAGGAATTGTGGTTAATTATACAGATACTCTTGATTTGAGATTGATAAATGATTTAAATTTATATTAGATAACAACGATTTATATAGTATATAATCTCCAAATTTTAAATTTTTATGGAAATTTAAAGTGATTCTTCCCCTTACAGTGTCTAGTTTTTTAATTTCATTTGTCAATTCTTTCTTATCTGTTGCTATGTTGATGCCTGGAGAGTGTCCTGGGGAAATGAAAATATCTTCATTAGGTTCGAAATTAACCGTATGAATGTTTCCTGAATGTTTAAGATCTGAAATATCAGATGGAATTATTTTAGGCTTTTCAACATTGTAATTTGTACTTGTAAACTCCAAAAAACCCAAGTTGTTAATACTTAAGTCATGACAGGTAAAATAATTTTTAGCCTTTTCATTTTTATGGCTGGAAGATTTCTTTTTGTCTTGTAAGAATTTGATGTGAGGAATAGCTTGTTTTAAAGTTAACCGCTTATCTACATTTACCAACCAATTGGTAGTACTTATTAGATTTTTACGGTTTAGTAAAACACTATCAGGTTGCGTCTCATCGTAAAATAAATAAGCAGCTGAGACGTCTTGTATTTCGGTAATAGCAGCCTTGTTAATTTGTGGTAGTTGCAGTTCTCTTTCGTTTCCGCAGGAATAAAACAATACTACTAATACTAGAGATATAATGTTATACTTCATTTTTTAAATACGTGTTTTTATTTTTACACACCCCTTAATCCCCTCTTTCTAGAGGGGAAACTGTTGCGAATAATTTACCATTAATGGATTTTCAATATCATATATATTTTTATTTTTGAAAATATGAGTGTCCCTCCTCGGAAGGAGGGAGTCAGGGAGGTGTAAATCCATTTTCTTCAAATTTAAAAATATAATCCTCTATAGCCCTTATAACATTGTCAATATCATTCATTATTTGATAATCTGAAAATCTTAGAACATGAATCTCTAATTCATTTAAGCGTCTGGTTTTCTTTACATCTTTTTCGTAAACTTCAATTAATTCATGCAAATAACCATCACATTCAATAACTAGCTGTAGTTTATTGCAAAAGAAATCAACAATGTAATTGTCAATTGGTTTTTGTCTATGAAAATCATAACCATACATTTGCTTTCTTCTTAGGTAAGTCCAAAGTCTAATTTCAGACTTGGTGGAGTTATTTCGAAGTTGTCTGGCGAGCTCCTTAAGTTTTGGATTGTAATAGATTTTCATTTTTTGCGTTTTACACACCCCTTATTCTCCTCTTTTTAGAGGGGAAACTGTTACTTTTACTTTTTTGTGCTACAATATAATAAGTCTGTAGTTTTAAGAGTTTGAGTGTCTTTTCTATTTAGGGAAGGAGTAAGGGAGGTGTTTTTTAATGTAAAGCCTCTACCAATTTTATAGCTTCCACAGCCTCCTTAACATCATGTACACGTAAAATAGAAGCTCCTTTTTGTAAACCGATGGTATTTAAAACAGTAGTGCCATTTAAAGCGTCTTTAGCTGAGGTTTCTAAAGTTTTGTAAATCATAGATTTTCTTGAAACACCAACTAGTAAAGGTTTTTCAATTATTTTAAATAATTCCAGTTTATTTAAAAGCTCAAAATTTTGTTCCAAAGTTTTAGCAAATCCAAATCCAGGATCAATGATAATATCAATAACACCCAGATTCCTCGCTGCTGCAATTCTTTCAGAAAAATAGAAAAGGATGTCTTTTACCAAATCTTCATATTGCGTTAATCCTTGCATAGTTTGTGGAGTGCCGCGCATGTGCATCATAATGTACGGTACTTGCAATTCAGCTATAGTTGGTAACATGTTGTTATCCAATTGTCCTGCCGAAATATCATTAATTAAAGCGGCGCCTGCTTCTATAGATCGTTTCGCAATAGTACTTCTAAATGTATCAATAGAAAGTAATGTTTCCGGAAATTCGTTTAAAATTAAGTTTACAATTGGTAGAATTCTACTTAGTTCTTCATTTTCGGTAACATGATCTGCACCAGGTCTGGAGCTATAAGCACCTACGTCAATAAAAGTAGCACCTTCATTTAATATTTGTGCTACTTGTTTTAAAATAGAAGCTTCATCCTTGTATTTCCTGCCATCGTAAAAAGAATCTGGTGTTACATTTAAAACACCCATTACTTTTGGGGTTGATACATCAACAAGTTGGCCTTTACAATTTATGGTCATTATTAGGTATGGTGTAGTGTTTGTATCTGGTTTAAAACTTTAAACCCTAAACTTTGAACATTCTAATTATTTATGCGAAATTTACGCAAATTTAATGCTAAATATCCCAGATGCAAGATACTTCAAAACAATATGATGCGGTAATAGATACCTGTAAAAGTTTATTTGTGAAAAAAATGAGCGATTACGGTAGTGCATGGCGTATATTGAGATTACCGTCATTAACAGATCAGATATTTATAAAGGCACAACGCATAAGAGGTTTGCAACAAAATGACGTGCAAAAAGTAGATGAAGGACAAGAAAGTGAATTTATAGGTATTATAAATTACTGTATTATGGCATTAATTCAGTTAGAGAAAGGTGTTGTGGAGCAACCCGATATGTCTACTGATGAGGCCAAAGCGTTATACGAAAAACAAGTAGCCATTACTAAAAAGCTAATGGAAGATAAAAACCATGATTATGGTGAGGCATGGAGAGATATGCGAGTGAGTAGTTTAACAGATTTGATTTTGCAAAAGTTATTGCGTGTAAAACAAATTGAAGATAACCAAGGTAAAACATTGGTAAGTGAGGGTATTGATGCTAATTATCAGGATATGATTAATTACGCAGTTTTTGCTTTAATTCTGCTTGGGCAGAACTAAATCAAAAATAAAATTCCAAAAAATAAAACTCTAAATTCCAAAAGTGTTAGAAAGTAAAAGAGCATACAATCTAGAAGAAAGAACTTTTGAATTTGCTAAAGATTGTAGGTTTTTGATAAAAGACTTAAAACCGACAATTTCTAATATTGAAGATGGGAAACAGTTGGTAAGGTCGTCTGGTTCAGTAGGTGCTAATTATATTGAAGGCAATGAGAAATTGGGAGACAAAGATTTGAAATTCAGATTAAAAATTGCCAGAAAAGAAGCTAAAGAGAGTGAATATTGGCTGAAACTGCTTAAATCACTTAATAAAAAGGATCAGGAAAGGATTGAAATGTTACAATTAGAAGCAAATGAATTACGTAAAATATTATCAGCCATTATCAATAAACTTGGATGATTTTAGCACTTTTATAGTACTAAGTAAAGTTTAATAACTTATGATAGTTGAGTTTTTAATTAGGGATTTATATAGAATTTGAGTGAGCTTTGGAATTTAGTTTTTTGGAACTTGGAATTTATAAAGAATTTGAGTGGGCTTTGGAATTTAGTTTTTGGAACTTGGAATTTATAAAATTATGAAAGTATTAGTAGCAATAAGTAGAATCTTAGTAGGAGTATTATTTATCTTTTCTGGGTTTATAAAATTGAACGATCCTATAGGGTTTTCGTATAAACTTCAGGAGTATTTTAGTCCAGATGTATTAAATATTTCATTTCTAGAACCTTATGTACTTCTAATATCAGTTTTTGTAGTCGTTTTTGAAGTAGTTTTAGGGGTGTTTTTACTAATAGGTTACAAACCTAAATTTACAGTTTGGAGTTTGTTACTCATGATTGTATTCTTCACTTTTTTAACGTTTTATGCTGCTTATTTTGAAAAAGTAAAAGATTGTGGCTGTTTTGGAGACTTTTTAAAATTAGAGCCTTGGGAATCTTTTGGTAAAGATGTAGTGTTATTGCTATTTATCCTGATTCTTTTCTTTGGTGTTAAATACATAAAACCAGTGTTTTCAAAATTACCTACAACAGTAATGGCTTTATTAGGTTTTATTGTAAGCTTGTGGTTTGGGTATCATGTGCTCATGCATTTACCTTCTATAGATTTTAGAGCTTATGCCATTGGTAAGAATATTAAAGAAGGTATGACAATTCCAGATGATGCGCCCAAACCAATACAAGAGTATAGCTGGAAGTTTAATGTAAACGGAGAAGAGCAAGTTATAAAAACTAAAGGTGCTTACCCTGATGTTAAAGGCGAATTTGTTGGTGTCGAAACCAAAGTAATTCAAGAAGGTTATACGCCTCCTGTAGTAGATTTTTCAATTGAAAGTGAAGATGAAGATTTAACCACTCACTTTTTGGATCAAGACAATCTAATAGTTGTGATATCATATAGTCTAGAAAAAATAGATCCAGACGGTGCTTCTAAATTAAAGAAATTGCAGGATAAGGCCAGAGTCAATAATTATCATATTATTGGTTTAACAGCTTCAGGGGCAGATGCCAAAGAGCGAATAAATGAGGCTTACACTATAGATTTTGAATGGTACTTATGTGATGAAAAGGCCTTAAAAACCGTGGTGCGTTCTAATCCTGGAATTATTGAGTTAGATAAAGGTACTGTAATGCAAAAAGTACATTGGAATGATATTGAGTATTTGGAGTTGCCTGAAGTAGAGAAGAGACCTGAAAATGTTAAAGAGCATGAATCCATTTTGTATTTGATAGATGGTGTAGTTTCAACAAAGGAGGATGCAGACAAATTAAACCCAGATACTATTGAGTCAATTTCGGTTTCGAAAGATGGTTCGGCAAAAAAAGAATTAGATTCAATTAATTCAGTTAATAACAGCAATTATAAATCCTTAGTCGTGATCGAAGTAAAATAAGTTGTTCTGATAAACTACTTCCTAAATAAAACCCTCTACGCTATACTCACACTATTCGGAGTGGTAACCGTCATATTCTTTTTGTTCAATGTGCTTCCGGGTGACCCTGCACAAATGATGATGGGGCAAAATGAAGATAGTGAACAACTTGCCAAAGTAAAAGCAAAATATGGTTTTGATAAGCCAGTTTTAATGCAGTATGCCTATTACATTAATGATTTGTCTCCATTGTCATTTCATTCTAAAAACAAAGAGGATTACACGTATTTGGGAGAAAATAAATATAGTGCTACACCGTTGTTTTCTTTAGGGAATACAACCACAGTAATAAAATTTCCATATTTACGAGAGTCATTTACCAAACAAGGTAAAAAAGTAACACAAGTTTTAGGAGAAACATTGCCTAATACATTCGTCTTGGCAGTATCAGCAATTATTATTGCTATAATTTTAGGGATTTTATTGGGAATAGTCTCAGCGCTTTATAAAGATAGGTGGTTGGATAAAACCATTCAAATCTTTAGTACCCTTGGTATGAGTGTTCCCTCTTTTTTTAGTGCAATTCTGTTTGCATGGTTATTTGGATATGTGCTGCATGAATTCACTAATTTAGAAATGACAGGTAGTTTATATGAGTTAGACGACTTTGGAGAAGCCATGCATATTAAATGGAAAAATCTCATTTTACCAGCTATAGTTTTAGGTATTCGTCCGCTGGCTGTAGTTATTCAGTTAATGCGTAATTCACTACTAGAAGTTTTTAATCAGGATTATATCAGAACTGCTAGGGCGAAAGGACTAAGCGAATTTCAAATTATAAAACGTCATGCTGTCAAAAATGCATTAAACCCTGTAGTTACAGCTATTTCTGGTTGGTTTGCATCTATGTTGGCAGGTGCCGTTTTTGTGGAATTTATTTTTGGTTGGAACGGATTAGGTAAAGAAATAGTAAATGCATTAAATACATTGGATTTGCCTGTAATAATGGGATCCGTTTTAGTAATAGCTACCTTATTTGTAATGATTAATATTTTAGTCGACTTAATCTATGTTTGGTTAGATCCAAAAGTTAAATTACACTAAAAGTATAATATGAAAAAGATAAGTTATTTATTATTAATGGTGTTAAGCTACTTAAGTTGCGCAGAACCACCAACACAATTTAATGAAGCCGCATTAAACGATACATTTATAGATTTAGAGGGAAACGAAGTCTCTTTACAATCAATCTTAGAGAAGCATAAAGGTAAAACTATAGTTATAGATATTTGGGCATCTTGGTGTGGTGATTGTATAAGAGGTATGCCTAAGGTAAAAGCACTTCAAAAAGAATATACAGATGTGGTATATCTATTCTTTTCATTAGATAAAGGAATAGAAGCTTGGAAACGCGGAATAAAACGTTACGATGTTGTAGGCGAGCACTATTATTTGCCAAAAGCCAAAAAATCAGCCTTTGGAGACTTTGTAAATATTAGTTGGATTCCACGATATATGGTAATAAATAAGGCTAGCGAAATCGTTGTATTTAATGTTATTGAAGCTGATGACGATAAGTTGATAAAAGCTCTGAAAAATTAAGTAGTTTTGCAGTAAATATTCAATTACTAAAAAACATTTTTTACAGAAGTTTTAAAACAATATTATGAGAAAACATATCGTAGCTGGAAACTGGAAAATGAATAATGATTTGGTGCAAACCGAAGCGTTAATTTCAGATTTAAAACAACAAACCAACTCTGGCGATGCAGAGGTAATGGTAGCACCAACATTTACAAACTTAGCATTAGCAACAAAAGCTTTAGAAGGTTCAGGGATAGAAGTTATAGCACAAAACATGCATTTTGCGTCAAATGGTGCCTACACGGGCGAGGTAAGCGCAGATATGCTAAAGAGTGTTGGTATAAATACTGTAATTTTAGGACATAGTGAGCGTCGCGAATATTTCAACGAAACAGATGCGTCATTAGCTCAAAAAGTAGATGCGGCATTAGCCAATGGTATGCGCACTATTTTTTGCTTTGGAGAAGAATTGGCTGATAGAAAAGCAGGAAATGAAGAAGCTGTTGTAGAAAGTCAAATTAAAAATGCGTTATTTCATTTAGAAGCAAGCGCATTTAAAAATATAGTTTTGGCTTACGAACCAGTTTGGGCTATAGGTACAGGAGAAACAGCAACACCAGAGCAAGCACAAGATATGCATGCCTTTATCAGAAAAACGCTAGCAGCCAAGTATGGTGCTGAAGTTGCTGATGAAGTGTCTATCCTTTACGGTGGAAGTGTAAAACCAGCTAATGCGCAAGAGATTTTCTCTAAACCTGATGTAGATGGTGGCTTAATAGGAGGGGCTTCGCTAAAAGCAGAAGATTTCTTTGCTATTGTAAACGCATTCTAAGGAATAATATATTTTGTCATGCTGAACTTGCCTGTACTGAATTTGTTTCAGTATTTCAGCATCTTATAATAAAAAACCTGTCAGGTAATACCTTTCAGGTTTTTTTATTTTCAAAAAAGTACCAAAATAGAGAGGAACTTTTGTTTTAAAAGACTGTTTTTTGCTGGTACTTCCGCATTAGGGATTGAGTAGTGAAAGCCTGCCAGCCGGCAGGCCTGACCCCTTGTGGGTAATGCCCCAAATAAAAAATACTACAGGCTTAAGGGTATTCCCTGATTTTTTACAAATCAAGGAATGCCCTTAACTGTTTTATATTGATATACAATAGCTTGCAACTATAAATATTAATACAAATAAGATATGAAAATTTTATGCAGATGTTTAGCTATAGTAATAATGGTTGCTACAATTTTAAGTTGTAGTAAAGATGATAATGACATTACAACTATGGGATTCTCGCCAGAGCTTCTTAACGGAACTTGGCGCATTAGTTTATTTACCGATGAAAGTAGTAACCGAACTTCAGAGTTTAATGGCTATGAATTTACTTTTAATGTTGAGCAGGAAACTGCTATTGTGTCTTATAACGGGGCATCTCAATCAACTTTGGTTGAGGTGTTTCAACAAGACATTGAAGGAGAAGATATGTGGGTGGTTTATACTGATTTTGATCTGGACGATCTTGGTAATGCTGATTTAGACGATTTAGTTGAGGATTGGTTAGTTACAGAGGTTAATAGCGATGCTACTGTTATAAGCTTTAGAGAACTTTATAGTAACAACACACCAGAAGTTTTACAATTGTCTAAAGTTTCAAATTAGTCATTTAAAAGAATTAATATGAAATTAGGTATCTTGTAAGTAACTATAAAAACTTTTAATTGAAAAATTGCGTTCTGTATATAACCCTAATTGTAATTGCCGGTAGCAGTTATTCCCAAAATGAAAATTTTTATGATAGCATTGCAAAAGTTATCGTAGAGCAAAAGTCTGATAGTTTAAAGGCAAGTAAATATTATGATGCTGCAGCATATAGTGCTCAAAAATTATCTGATCTTAAACTAATGCGATTATACACAGACAGTTCAATGTATTATGCATTGCGTTCTGGTCATAAGGATTTAGAGGCAAAGAATCATTTTGCATATGGTGTTTTAGAGCGATTGGCCGGCAATTATTCTAAAGCATTATCTCATTTACACAAAAATATAAACTATTTTGAAAACGACTCTTTAATGAAACCTTATGCAATGTTTCAGGTTGGAGTTATACATAGAAATTTAGGGGATTTAGAAAAAAGTTTAAGTACTTATTTAGAGATACTAAGTATTTTTCAAACACGTAAAGATACTTTTGCAATAGCATCTACTTTAAATAGTATAGCTGTATTGTACGGGGAAATGGAAAGCTATGATAAAGCAATTTCTAATTTTAAAAATGCCAAAGCACTTTTTATTGCCAAAAACGTTGAACGGGATATTGCCAATACAGATAGTAATATTTCTGAGATGTATTCTAAAAAAGGAGATTATAAAAGTGCTTTAGAATATGCTAATAGTGCACTAGAGGTAGCTAAAAAGATTCAGCATAAGAACTTGATAGGGAAATCCCTGCATTCCTTAGGGAGTATACATGCTTTATTTGATGTTGATAAGGGGATAAAGTATTTGCTTGATGCAAGGGAAATCCTTTTTGAATCTAATTATTCAAGAGAATATATCAATATCAATAGAGAAATAGGTTATTTATACTTCAAAAATAATCAATATTCCAAGGCAAAATCATATTTGAATGAAGCTCTAGAATTGGCTATTGAGAGCGAAGTTTTGTCTGAGATAAAAATAGTAACAAAAATTTTAGCAGATATTTATTCTAAAGAATCAAATTTTAAAAAAGCTTATGCATACAGATTACAATATGAAACTGCCCGAGACTCAATTTTTAACAAAGAAAGCGAGGAAAGTTTAAATGCATTGCAAGTAAAATTTGAAACAGCTAAAAAAGACAAAGAGATTGCAGAACAACAGCTAAATATTGAGCAACAAGAACTAGAAATTCAAAGGAAAAACTTCCAACAAAAAATTATGATAGTGTTGGTTATAGCACTTTTGCTAACATCAATTTTAATTTGGTTTTTATACCAACAACGTCAAAAACGGAAAGATCAGGAAATCATAAGTTTAAAACGTGAAAAGCAAGTGAAAACATTGGAACTACTTATGGAAGGCGAAGAAAAAGAGCGTTTACGCATTGCTCAGGAGTTGCATGATGGTGTTAATGTAGATTTATCAGCTATAAAGTATAAACTTACCTCGCTTTTAGAAAAGAATAACCAAGTGATAAACGAAGCTGTATCCATGATTGATAAATCTTGTAAACAAGTACGTGCCATTTCACATAATTTGGTACCACCTGCACTCAAGAATTTTAGTTTAGTTGAAGCTATTGAAGACTATTGCAGTACATCAAATGCTATTCATAATATCCATATTAGGTTTCAACACCTGGGTAATGCAATAGCGCTCTCTAAAAAGGCAGAAGCAAACGTATTTAGGATAGTACAAGAATTGGTAAATAATAGTATTAAACATGCTGAAGCTACAGAGATTGATGTGCAAATAAGCCATCAGGATGATAGTATTCAATTAACAATAGAGGATAACGGAAAGGGATTCAACATCAACCAAGAAGGAAATCATGGTATTGGACTTCAAAATGTTTACTCTAGAATAAAATATCTTAATGCCAAGTTAGATGTTACTTCTGATAATAAAGGGACGTCTTATGTTATAGATATAGATGCAAAAGAAATTATATGATAACCAAGATAGCAATAACTGATGATCATCAAATGGTTTTAAAAGGCATTGAAACTATGCTTGCAGAAACTAAAGAGATTAGTATTGTGGGACTTTATAATAGTGGAAAACAAACACTGGATAATGTTCAAAAAGATAATCCAGATATATTATTATTAGATATTAACCTTCCAGATATTAACGGCATTAATCTTTGTAAAGAATTAAAATCATCTAACAAAAATTTAAAAATAATAGCCATATCTAATTACGATGATGTGTCATTTATTAAAAGAATGCTCAGCCATGGAGCAGATGGCTATTTGTTAAAAAACACTGATAAGCTAGAATTATTAACAGCCTTTAAAGCGGTGTTAAATGGCGAGCAATATTTACAAAGAGATATAGAAAAGAAACTGCTTGATCTTTCCATTGGGAAAACATCAAAAAACCCACTTTTGGTAAAATTGACAAGACGGGAAAATGAAGTTTTACTTGCTATTGCTGAAGAATTGACAACCCAAGAAATATCTGAAAAACTCTTCATCAGCCCAAAAACGGTGGAAACACACCGTATGAATATTATGAGTAAACTTGGTGCAAAAAATAGTGTTGGAATTATTAAGGCAGCAATTGAAAATGGATTGATTTAGAATGCCTCGTTAAGTAGAATCTAAAAATAGTTTTTCAATATTAAAATTATAATCTAAGGGTATTCCCTGATTTTTTACAAATCAAGGAATGCCCTTAACTATTATCGATGCAGACAAAGTAATTTTATTAAGGTTTTTAATTATAAAATTATACTATGTTTCGTTTATTACTTTTTACTGGATTACTCGTTATTTCAAATTATTTAAATGCACAAGGTTGGGGAGAAATACAAAAACTTACACCTGATGACAGAGCTATAGGAGATGAATTTGGTTGGTCTGTTGTCATGCAAGGAGATTTAGTTGCAATTGGAGCTAAATCTGAAGATGGTTCAAGTAGTGATTATGGCGCAGTTTATATTTTTGAAAAAGATGCTACAGGTAATTGGGTGCAAACTCAAAAATTCCGTAATTCTGATGTAAGACAGTTTGATAGATTCGGGCAATCTATAGCTATAGACGGTAATTATATGATTATTGGTGCGCGCAGTCAAGATTTTGATGAGAATGGAAATAATTTTATAGATTCTTCAGGTGCTGCTTATATTTTTGAAAGAGATAACAATGGTAATTGGAATGAAATCCAAAAACTTGTAGCTTCAGATAGAGAAACATTTCAACCACTTTTAGGAGAAACGGTTGCTATAAATGGTAATTATGCTGTAGTTAATGCTCCTTTGGAAGATAAAGGACTTGCAGGGCAGGAGGATATTGATAAATCAGGAGCATGCTATATATATGAACGGGATACCAATGGTGTTTGGAATGAAGTGCAGAAAATAGTATCGAGTTTTAGAGGTGTAAATGAGCGTTGGGGAGATACATCTCTTGCTGTTTTAGGGGATATTATTGCTGTTGGTGCATTTAGGGACGATACAGATGTTCTAGGAGAAAATGAAATTCCCAGTGCAGGAGCAGTGTATCTTTTTCAGCGCGATACTAATGGTGTTTGGAACCAAATTCAAAAAATTGTAGCGTCAGGTAGAGAACAAGGAGAATGGTTTGGTCGGTCAGTCGACCTGTATGGGAACACATTAGTAATTGGTGCTGCTAACGAATATTTACAAGGTAATTTAAGCACACAATATGGTGCTGTATATGTGTTTGAAAGGGATGTAAATGGCGTTTATATTGAAACTCAAAAAATTAAACCAGATGCATTAATACATCAATCAAAATTTGGACATTCTGTAGACATAGATGGTAATCGTATGATTGTTGGAGCTCATTTTATGGATATAGGAAGTGTATCCTTTGGAGGTGCAGCTTTTATATTCGAAAAAGATACTAATGGGGATTGGAATCAAACTGCTGTCATGTATGATGATGCAGTAAATTCTGGAGATGATTTTGGATATGATGTTGCGATTAGTGGCGGTTTTGCAATAGTTGGGGCTTTTGAGCAAGATGAAGATAATATGGAATTAAATCCATTATCGCAGGCAGGTGCAGCATACCTATTTGATGTTAATGAGCCTAATACTTTAAGTTCATTAGCTACGTTAAGCATAGTTGATAAAGATGCTAATTCTAACATTAGGGCTTACCCAAACCCAATTAAAGAAATGCTTAATCTTGATTTAGGAATGTATTATGCTAATGCTACTATTCATGTAAGTAATATTTTAGGGCAAAAAATTATTTCTAAAACATATCTAAACTCAAAATCAATTCAGTTAGAATTTTACCAACCAAAAGGAATATATATGGTTAAGATAATGACCGAAAATAAAATCATTTCTGTATTGAAGGTCGTTAAATACTAATTTGAGAAAATTACGTGTAACTTTGCAGTCTAAAATTGTTACATGTCAAACATTATTTACATTGGCTACTATTTCAAAGTAAAACCATTGCAGCCAGCAGTAGAAATTCTAATTGCAGAATTAGGATATGCAGGTTTTGAGAGTTTTGTGGAAACAGAAGAAGGCGTAACAGCATACATTCAAAAAGAAGAGTGGAGAGCAGATATTTTAGAAGATATTCAAATATTGAATTCTGAAGAATTTAATATAACATTCACTTTTGAAGAAATAGAACAAACCAATTGGAATGCAGAATGGGAAAAGAATTTTAATCCTATTATTGTTGATGGTATGTGTGCAGTACGTGCACCGTTTCATGAGTCTTTCAATACTGAATATGATATTATTATTGAGCCCAAAATGAGTTTTGGTACAGGGCATCATGAAACTACACACATGATGATTCAGCATATTTTAAAGAACGATTTTAAAGACAAAACAGTCTTAGATATGGGCTGTGGTACAGGCGTTTTAGCAATATTAGCAGAACAAAAAGGAGCAAAACCTATAGATGCTGTAGATTACGATAATTGGTGCTATTTAAACAGTATAGAAAATGTAGAGCGTAACCAATGTAAACACATTACAGTGATAGAAGGAGATGCATCTGTATTGGGTAAAAATAAGTATGACATCATTATAGCGAACATTAATCGTAATATTTTGATGCAGGATATGGAAACTTACATATCATGCCTCAATAAAAAGGGAATGTTGTTTTTAAGTGGATTCTACAACAATGATATACCGATGATTAAGGCAGAATGCGAAAAGCATCTGTTAAAATTTGAAGAAAAATTGGAGAAGAACAATTGGGTGTCATTAAAATTTTTAAATTAGTGTAAAAATTGCTCCCTAAAGATTAAAAATGAGTTCAAAAGAAAAAGTATCCGAAGAGTTATTACTCGAAGAAGACGTTTTAAAACAAAACGAAATTGTATTGTACAATGACGATGTAAATACATTTGATCATGTTATCGATACATTAATTCATGCTTGTGACCATACTGCAGAACAAGCAGAACAATGTTCTTTAATTGTTCATTATAAAGGAAAATGTACCGTTAAAACAGGAGAATATGATGATTTAAAACCACGCTGTTCTAAACTTCTTGAAGCTGGACTGAGTGCTGAAATCGTTTAGATATTTTTATTAAAATATATGCTGACCTACTGGATTTTAGAATCTGGTAGGTCTTTTTTTATTTATAAGGATGAAGGACAAACAAAATCAGTAGTAGGTAAACTTGTTTTTTTAATGGCAGCAAAACCACCTGCAATGTCAACCAGTTTATCAAATCCACGTGCTTTTAAAATAGATGCAGCAATTACAGACCGATACCCGCCAGCACAGTGTACATAATAGGTTTTGTCCTTATCAATAACATTCATGTTGTCATTAATATAATCTAAAGCAAAATGTTGCACACTATTTCCTTTAAGATGTTCTGCAATATACTCGCCCTCCTTTCTCACATCTAAAACATGAATTGTTTCATTATTAAACTGATTTGAGAAGGCTTCGGCAGAGATTGAAGTAATAGTTTCTATGTCCTTACCAGCATTTTTCCACGCTTCAATACCTCCTTGCAAATACCCTAAGGTGTTATCGTAGCCTACACGAGATAATCTTGTAACGGTTTCCTTCTCGCGTCCTTCTGGTGTTATCAATAAAATAGGCTGTTTTAAATCTGTAATTAAGGCGCCAACCCAAGGTGCAAAACCACCATGAATCCCAATAAAAATAGAATTTGGGATATGGGCTTTAACAAATTCCTTTTCGTTGCGAACATCTAATACCAAAGCACCTTCTTGATTGGCTATGTTCTCAAAATCTTCAGGTAACAAAGGGGTGTTACCTTGTTTTAATATAGTTTCGAATGTATCATAGCCTACTTTATTCATCATTGCATTTTTTGCGAAATATTGCGGAGGAGGCGTGATGCCATCTAAAACTTCTTTAATAAATTCCTCTTTGGTCATATCTGCTCGTAAAGCATAATTGCTCTGTTTTTGCTCTCCTAAAACACCTATGGTCTCCTTACTTAAATTTTTACCACAGGCAGAGCCGGCACCATGAGCTGGATATACAATAACATCATCAGATAAGGTCATGATTTTATTTCGTAGTGAATCATATAACATTCCAGCTAAGTCTTCTTTGGTTAAATCAGATTTAATGGCTAAATCTGGGCGACCAACATCGCCTAGAAACAGGGTGTCTCCTGAAAAAATAGCATGTTCTTTCCCGTTTTCGTCTATGAGTAAAAACGTAGCAGATTCTAATGTATGCCCAGGTGTATGCAGTACCTTGATGGTAACATTACCTAATTGGAATTCTTCGTTGTCTCTAGCTTCGTGAATGTCATACTCTGTTTTAGCACCAGGTCCAAAAATTATTGCAGCACCAGTTTTTTTTGCTAAATCTACATGACCAGAAACAAAATCTGCATGGAAATGTGTTTCAAAAATATACTTGATTTTAGCATTTTCTTTTTCTGCTTTATCTATATATTGTTGTGTTTCTCTAAGAGGATCTATTATGGCTACTTCCCCATTAGATTCTATGTAGTATGCTCCTTGCGCCAAACAACCTGTGTAGATTTGTTCTATTTTCATTACAAAACTATTTTGTCATTCCCTCGAAGGAGGGAATCTTTTAAATAATACATTATAAAATTACTAATCCTGCTTGTTATGGTATGTAACTATTATCACATTTAAATTTATTTTAACTCTCTGTAAATAATATAGGTAGCCATAATGAGTATGAAATACCCAAAACTTTTTTTGAGTTTTTCTCCACTGATAAATTTTGATAGATACACACCTAAAATAATACCTAATATTGCTATACCTGTGAATGTTAAAAGAAATCCCCATTCTATATTTAAAGTTTGTACATCTCCAATAAAGCCTATTAAGGAATTTATGGTTACTATAATTAAAGATGTACCTACTGCTTTTTTCATGGGAATATTTGCCCAAAGTACAAGTGCTGGTACGTATAAAAAACCGCCACCAGCTCCTATAATTCCTGTAATTGTACCAATAACTAAACCTTGTGCAAATGTTTTATAATAAGGTTGACTTTTAGAATTTGTTATCTTGTTTTTTCCATTTTTTATCATGGAATAAGAGGCAATTATCATGATGATGGCGAAAAATATCATCATACCCATATCCTTTGTAAGGTTGAAACTTCCTATGCCGAATAATGTGTCTGGAATCCCGGGTACTAAATAACGCCTTGATAGATATACCGCAACAAACGATGGGAATGAGAATGCTAATCCTGTTTTAAAATCTACCAATCCTTTTTTGTGTTTTTGATATGTACCTACCAAGGACGATGTCCCCACCACAAATAACGAATAAGCTGTTGCTAACACTGGGTTATAGCCTAGTAGGTATACCAGTAAGGGAACGGTCAATATGGAGCCACCACCGCCAATTAGCCCTAAAACCAAACCTACAATTAGAGCACCAATATATCCTACAATGTGTACGGAATTCATTTAATGGGGCAATTTGTTTTTTAGGAGTCCGTAAATAAAGGTTCCAAATATGGCAGCTGTTATAACGATTAGCATACTCCACACTCCTGTACCTAAAAGAATATACATGGGGCCAGGACAAGCACCGATAAGCGCCCAGCCAAAACCAAAAATTGTCCCACCAATTATGTAGCGTATAAATCCGTTCTCCTTTTTTGGTACAAAAATAGCTGCACCCTTTATGCTTTTTATGTAACCTCTTTTAGAAATCTGTAAAAACAAAATACCTGATGCTATAGCAGTACCTATGATGCCATACATATGAAAAGATTGGAAACGAAACATCTCGTAGATGCGATACCATGATACGGCTTCTGATTTTACTAGAACTATGCCGAAAAAGATACCAACCAATAGAAATTTTAATGCTTTCATAAGGTTAAAAAATTAAGGGTAAAATAAAGTTTGTCATGATTAGTCCACCAATAAAAAAACCGATAACGGCTATTAGTGATGGTTTTTGTAAACTGCTCAAGCCAGTAATGGCATGACCAGAGGTACAACCTCCTGCATATCTGGTTCCGAAGCCAACTAATAAGCCCCCTATTACCAATAGTAAAATTGCTTTTGGAGATGCCAAAACATCTAGGCTATACATTTCGTTGGGTACTAATGTTTGTCCCGGGTTGTTAAACCCCATAGTTTTGAGTTCTGTTATTGTGGTTGGGTTTAAATCTGTATTTGAGTTGTTTGACAAAAATTGTATTGCAATAAAACCACCAATAATGGCACCTAAAACAACGGTAAGATTCCATATTTGTTCTTTCCATTTAAAATTGAAAAAGTCGGCAAACTTCCCTGCTCCGGCTATAGTACACAGGGTTCGTAGGTTTGAGGACATACCAAATGTTTTTCCAAAGTATAGCAGTAGCGCCATGACTAAGGCAATTAGTGGACCTGAAATATACCAAGGCCAAGGATTTAAAATAGTTTCCATGTTTAGAGTTTTTATGCGAATTTATGATGAGAACTTGTAAGTTCTTGTAATACATGTTACATAACAAGAAGTTACAAGTGATAATTTTATAATGAAGTTGGTGGATGGGGGAGTTGGGAATGGAATCTTCGCACATGTTGGATAGAAGTTGTTGTTGTCATACTTGTCGGTAAGTAGACTCAAAAAAATTAAAACACTTCTATTTTGTTTCGGCTTAGTTTTATTTTGTTTTGGTTTTCTAACTGTTTTAGTATACGTGACACTACTACACGCGAGGTGTGCAAATCTTCAGCAATGTCCTGGTGTTTTACAATAATGGTGCTAGAGTTGTAGAGTTGGGTTTTGTTGATGAGGTACTTGTAAAGGCGTTCATCCATTTTCATGAATGCTATATTATCTATGGCTTCTAACATTTCGTCAAAACGGGATTGGTAACTTTCCAAAATAAAATTTCGCCAGCTGGCATTATTGTGAAACCATTTTTGCATGTTTTCAACGGGAATAAGTAGTAGTTTAGAATCTTTTTCGGCCACTGCTCGTATTTTACTTTTTGTGGTGCCCATACAGCAGGTAAGTGACATGGTACAGGTTTCCCCAGCTTCTAGAAAATAAATTAAAAGTTCGTTACCTAGATGGTCCTCACGTAATATTTTAATGTTTCCTTCTAATAGTAAAGGGATATGTAGTAGTGGTTGGTTAATGTCAATAATAATATCATTAGCAGTGTACGTGGCTATTTTGCCTATACTTTCTATTTCTTGTAAAAGCGTATGGTCTAGAACGTGACTAAATTTTTGTTGTAGTAGTGTGGAAGTCATAGTCAAAAATAATCATTTCGAATTTTGAAATAAAAGTTTGGTTAAGATTTAATAAAAAATGTATATTTGCAGCCACTAAAAAAGGCCTCGTAGTTCAACTGAATAGAATACCTGATTACGGCTCAGGCGGTTGCAGGTTTGAATCCTGCCGAGGTCACGAATAAAACAAAATCCCAGTGTTAAATCAAGCTTGCTTGAATTTATAAGCTGGGATTTTTGTTTTTCAAAGCGGAGCTTTGTTAGGATATATTATCCTGCCGAGGTCACGAAACGGGACAAATTCTTAAAATTAAGATTGTTTCGTTTTTTTGTCTCAAATCTTTTGTTGATGCTGGAAATTCTCCAAAGTAGTAGATTAATATGCATGGTATGATTTTTTTTATTTGGAAAACTGAATTTATTTTAAAATATCAAACCAGTGAGCAGTCTTTTACTACCAATATATGATTCAATGTGTTTTTTGTCTTAATAAAACTACAAGAATCAAAGCATTTAGATTTTTTGTTTAACCTTATATATTGTATGAATCTCATATTTTGTATTTTCTATTTAAATAATTAATGTTTTTGTAGTTTGTAACATGTTGTTTTTTAGTTATTTGTATTAATTATTTGTTAATGGCATAGCTTTGGCTTATCTATAAATCATTAAGAACAATGATTAAACAAAATATGGAAAACTTAAATATTAGTACGGATATGGAAATTACGAAAAACTTAGATTTAAATAGTAGTATTATCAAGAATAGTATTGATAGACTTACTTTAAAAATGCAATTTTTATTAAAAAAACTTTCATTCAGAAAAACAGAATTAAAAGTTTTAAAAAATCCAGTAAGTAATGAGAATATAAACACTAGGAATTTTAATAGAGCCTCAGCTTCAACAAACTTATATAGTGTTGATGACAAATATTCGAAATTCAATGAATGCCTTGATAACATGCCAACGATCCAAAGAAAAGCATTTAAAATGAAAACGTTTGCGCAATATAAAACAGCTTTTATTTGTAAAGATTTGGGTATTACCGAAGATGCGTTTTGGGGTTACATAAGTAAGTCTAGAAAAGAACTAATGATAGCTTTGGATCTTTAACTTTTTGAAATATTATTAACTTAAAACTGATAAGGCTATGTTATCATTTAATTACCAAGCACCAATTTATACATTCATGTCTATCGTGGATAATATTAACTATCTCTATGAAGAAGTATCTGCAAATAAAATTAATGCCGACACTAATGCTTTAGAGGAAGAAGTTGATCAAAATAGTGATACTTCTGTAGAACCCATAAATTGTAAAGGACGTATTTTAACATGTTACCGTAATGACCTCTTAGTTGTAAATGCCTCTGACATAGCTTTTATTTACAAAGAAAATGCTATTACCTATGTTGTAACTCTTGACGGTAAACGAAGCATTACCAATGATAGTTTAGATAGTTTGTTTGAAGTATTAGACCATCATTTTTTCTTTAGGGTAAATAGACAAATTATAGTAAGAGTTTCAGCTATAAAAAGGATAATTAAAATGGGTAGTGGACTAAAAGTTGAAACACATCCGTCATCTGAAAATCTAATTATTGTAGGGAAAAACAAAACCTTTGCTTTTAAGAAATGGCTGAATGGTTAAGTTTTTTTTGAAAGATTAAACAAAGCGAAACTAAAACTAATTCTTTTAAGAAAAATAAGCGCATAATACATTATTTAACAATCAAATAGGTAAAAATACTTTATATTTATTAGGTTATTGGTTAACTTCCAAAAGTTTGATATAGAAACATCAGTATAGTATTCTGCTGTTTATTTTAAGATAGAAACGTATAATGGGGAAAGTTCTTATTGTAGAAGACGAATTTATAATAGCTCAAGATTTACGAGGTATAGTTTCCGGTTTGGGTTATGCAGTAATGGGCATGGCAAAGTCAGCAAAAGAAGCCATCGCGAAAATAGAAAACGAACGTCCCGATTTAGTTTTACTTGATATTAATTTAATTGGAGACGTTAAGGGTACAGATCTAGCAATAACACTAAAGGAGCAATATGGACTAAATTTTATATACATTACTTCGTTCTCAGACTCGGAAACCCTTCATGAAATGATGCAAACAGATCCGTTAGGTTATATACTTAAGCCATTTGATGATCGTGATATTAGGGTTGCTTTAGAATTAGGTTTTAGTAAAATGGATGCCGAAGTATCTGTAGTAAAGAAGCCAAAACAAGACGCCTCTTCCTCATCTGAAATCTATACAGATCTAGATGCTACACATATTATAGGAGAAAGCAATGTTATAACAAATACATTAAAACAAGTACAAAAAGTTGCATTTACTGATGTAACTGTACTTATTCATGGTGAGACAGGAACTGGTAAAGAACTAATTATGGAAGCCATTCATAAAAGTTCACCAAGAAAAAATAAGCCATTGATAAAAGTAAACTGTGCCGCCTTACCTGCTGATTTAATAGAATCTGTGTTATTTGGTCATGAAAAGGGAAGTTTTACTGGAGCTACCGAAAAAAAAATTGGAAAGTTTGAACAGGCCAATGGTGGTACTTTATTTTTAGACGAAATTGGAGAACTGCCTTTAAGTAGTCAATCTAAGTTACTGCGTTGTATTCAAGAAAAAGAAATTGAAACAGTAGGCGGTATTATGTCTAAAAAAATTGATGTTCGTATCATTGCTGCTACCAATAGAACTTTAGAAGAAGAAGTAACTAAAGGAAACTTTAGAGCAGATTTGTTTTTTAGATTAAGTATTTTTCCAATAGCTGTGCCTCCTTTAAGAGAGCGTGGAAAAGATATTGAATTATTAGCCAATTATTTCATGGATCGTTTTTCAAAAAAAATTAATAGACCACGTCCGGAATTGGGAAAAGATAATCTTAAACATATAATGAATTATAATTGGCCAGGTAATGTAAGAGAGCTGCAGCATTTTGTAGAACGTGGTATTTTATTGGCGGAGGATAATATATTATTTAACTCATTAACTACTAAAGGTACAACGCACTCTGATAATTCAGAGAAATCGTTCGAACTAAAATCACTTCAAGATGTAGAACGAGATCAAATTATTCAAACTTTAAAGTTTTGCAAAGGTAAAATACGTGGTGCAGGCGGTGCTGCAGAAATTCTTAAACTACACCCAAGTACTCTTGATTTTAGGATTAAAAAGCTTGATATTAAAAAAGATAGCGATTACAAGTAAGTATTAAAAATAAATACCTTCTGTTGTGCTGCGTCTTGCTAATGAGGTTTTAGTTGTATCTGGTGTAGAAACTTCCCTGCGCGATATAGTATAGTTATCTATGATAACAATATCACCCGAGCACCATTTATGATTGTATACTGAGATGTGTTTTGAGAACAATTCATTTAATTTAAAAACAATTTCATTACTGTTTTTAAGCATAATTTCTCCAGTTGCCTCACAAATATTAAATACTTCTTTCACAAATCTAAAATCAAAATAAAGACTTTGTTTTCCGGTAAAAGGATGAACGCGTAATAATGGATGCACAATATCTTCTCCAGAGTACATAACATTAATACCCAACCAGTCTTTTTTTTGTTCTTCACTAATATTAGAACAAACTTCATGTAAGCTAATAAATGCAGTTTCCCAGTTGGAATTTACATCATCTAATATTTGGAAAACACTTATGTGCGGAGGGTTTTTTAAATTTGGATGATCACAATGCCATAAGGCACTAGATAGATATGTATTATTGTTAGTTACTACTTGTTCGTTAATAATAGTATGAGGGCTAATGTAGCTTACATTTTTATTTGCTCGACCAAAAAAATTAGTGATTTTAATTTGTTCTTCTTCATTTAATATGCGGTGAGATGGTATAACTAACATGCCTTTATCCATTAATAAAGTTTTTAGTTTAGTTATATCTTCATTGCCAATATTAGTTAAATCTATTTTAGCATTTACTCTTGTACCAAATGAATTTTCTATATTCTCAACTTCAAGATCATTACTTTTTATTAGTTTTTTTAAACCTATATTATTTAAAATTCTTTTAAACTCTATGCTCATCCTTTTAGCTATTAATTGGTAATAGATTTTGTATTGCTACTATCCACACATAAAGATGCAATAGACATGCCACATAATGGTAAAAACTTATTTAATTTATGTTTCTAAAAATCAGTGTGTTAAAAGACTTTTTATTTGGTTTAATTTAGATTTTAATTGAAAATAAACACAATATTTAATGGAAGTTACTATATACTGTGTATTTAGGCTAGGTATTGGGTTCTTCTAATATTATATTAAAACGAGTTCCATTATCCTTTGTAATTTCTATATTACCATGTAATTGCGACACCAGACCATGTACCAATTGAAGACCATAAGAAGTTACATTCTCCAAGTCAAAATCAGCGGGAAGTCCTTTGCCATTGTCCGCAATAATAAGCTTGTATTTAGTGGTGTTTTCAATTTGATGAAATCCAATTGTAATGGTGTTATCCTGGTCTTTAATATCTGTAAATGCATATTTGTATGAATTTGTTATTATCTCGTTAATAATGAGACCTAATGGAACAGCAAGTGCTATTTGGATATCTTTCTTTAACAAGTTAAATTCAAATTGAATAGAATTTTTACCTACATCAAGACTCTTTTGAATGTTAGCAACTAACTCTTTAATATAAGAATATACTGCAACTTTAGAGAATTGATTGCTGTTATATAGGTTTTGGTGTATAATGGCCATAGATTTTATTTTATTATGGCTCTCCGTTAGTATATTTTTTAATTCCTTATTACTACTATTATTGATTTGTGCTCCGAGAAGACTTAAAATAATTTGTAGATTATTCTTTACACGATGATGAATTTCTCGCATTAATAATTTGTTTTCTGCATTTTTTTCCCTAATTATCTTTAAGGCTTTTTGTTTTAAGCGGTACCTATTGAACATAACAGCTAAAAGTGTGGCAATGAGTATTAAAAACAAAACCAAAGCCAGTTTGATGTTATTGTCTTTTTTAGTTCTTAGCTCTTGTAGTTTATTTTCATTTTCTAAGTTTTCTATCTCTTTGTTTTTAGCTGCGGTATTTTTAAAAAAATCAAAACGTTCTGTAACTTTTAAATTTTGCTCATTATATAATATTTTTAGATTTTTAGTGTATAATTTGTAGTATTCAATACTTTTTTTATGCTTATTTTGAAGTTCAAACATCTCAGCTATACGAAGGTAAGCCTGGGTAATATCAGTGTTGATAAACCCATTCGCCTCATTTTTTGCTAAATATTTTTGGTATTTTTTTATTGCTGCATCATAAAATATGTTGGATTGTTTTTTTAAACCTTTTCCTAGATAGACATTCCCCAACCCCATCAAACAAGCTCCCTCTCCAAAATAGTCTGTAACTTTCTTATAGTGATCTAAAGCTTTCTTATGATACAATTCAGCATTATCATAATTCTTTAATCGATAGTGACAAAGTGCAAGACCATAATAAATATTTGATTTAGAGTTTTTTATATCAAGAGCTAAAGCTTCTTGGTAATATTTAATAGATTCAGAATGATTGTAAAAATGAGTATAACAATTGGCTAAATTTATTAAAGGTGCATAGACGAATGCTGTATTATTATCTTGGTAAAATAGCGCTACTGATTTTTCATAGTTAGGTATCGCTTTTTCAGGCTGATTATTAGCTTCATAGGCCTGCCCTAAATTCAAATAAAATAGTCCTTTACTTTCTAAGGAAATATTAGGGTTCTCCGCTAGGGGTAACACTTCAAGCAACACTTTGGTGATAATATCTGTACCATAATTGTATTCAATGTACCATGACGTTAAATCTACGGCTCTATCAAACAGAATAGGCTCGGATATTTTATAAGACTTTGCCACTTTATAGGCATTTTCTAGATGATAAATATGCATGTCATCATCATATTCTAAATAACTGATGCTAGAATAGCGAAAGTTTAATAAACTCAATCCCTCTCCGTAATCCAAACGTTCAGAAATCTTCTTAATTTCATCAATAAAAACTTTTGCACTATCAATCTCTTGTAATTCCAAGTGCTTAAAAGCCAAATGGTCCAAGGCATCAATTCGTTGCTTTGGTAAGGTGTTTTCATCTTGAGTGAGTTTTAAAATTTTATGGGCATAATGCGATAAACTATCATAATTTCTAGTGCTATACTTTTTATAATAACTGCATAAGGCCAGTAGCGAGGTTACTTTTTCTTGTGTATCATTGGCCTTATTTACTATGTTATGTAAGCTGTCTAAAGTTTTTGTATTGGCTTTGGTTTGTGTAAAACCATAGGAAGGAAGTAATAGAATAGCAAATACGCAAAAAAAGCATTTGTAAGGATTCATAATTAACTAATTAGTTTATAATAAAAAGGATATACTTTTTAAACTAAGCTTCAGGTGCTTCTAAGGTAATCAAAAAAGATTTACAGCGTATTGATAGTTAGGTTAACATGATTAAACTAAACCCGTTGCGCATTTTGGTTATACTTTACTTTAATGTTGTACCAAAATGTTCAACGGGTTGATCAACTAACTAAAAACCCTATACTTTAATTTTTTTTCATCATCTTAAAATCTTTTAAATCTGTAACTAACTCTTCAGTGGTATACACTTTACTGGCTATCATTTTGTAATTGGTTTGTGCTGCTTGGTTTCCATCTAATCCAGGAAGTTTAGCCGAAGCTGTAGCATCGCCTACAACAGCAACTTCAAATCCGTTTTCCCCAAGTTCTCTCATATGCGATTCTGCACAAAGATTACCAGACATACCAGCTAATATTATCTTATCAATTTTTTGCTTTCTAAGTTGTAAAGCCAAATCATTAGATTCTGGCCCGAAAACTTTATGCGGACCTGTTACTACAACTCTGTCTTTGGCAATATATTTTTTATAACGTGGTAACCAATCTGCTCCAGAGCCTTCAAAACCTTCAATTTTTAATTGATCTCCTCTATCAAACATGCTTATATTGTGCATCAATTTTTCCAATACCCCTTCAAATTTCCATACATGGTCGTGTACATAGTAATAATGAGGAGATACAAAAACCGGTATATCATACTGTTCTGCAAGTTTAAAGATTGTTTCTAAGTTTTCAATAGTATTGTTTTCTTTTACGCTTTCTCCAACTGCGCCCCAAGCTACGCCACTAGGACTAAGAAAATCGTTTTGAGGGTCAGTAATCACTATAGCTGTGGTTTCGTCTATTACAAAACCAGGTTCTGGTAATTGTGCATACACACTTGTAATTCCTGTAAGGATTGCTAAAATCGTTCTAATTAAATTTTTCATATTTACTGATTTTTATAGTTTATATTACATTGTTAAATGATTTGGGTGTTAACATATAGGTCTTCTAAAGTTTTCTTTCTGATGCTGTAATTTTTTCATCAATAATACTAGTGTATCTTCTTAGGATTAGACCGTTGGTATCATATTCACAAATTTCATTACCATTTGCTCTATACCATTCATTCTCACTATTTTGATATTCATACTCAAAGTGTCCCGCTATTATATGATCAGTAAATACTGCCAATTCTTTTTTGAGTTTGAAATTAAATTCATTGTTCCATTTTTTGATTAGAAAGTTTTTAACTTCAGTTCTATTTTTGATAATTGTACCTACAATATGCCATTCCGTATTAACGGCATAATTCTTAGATACTTTTAGCGGGTCTTTGCTGTTCCAAGAATCTTCTGATAATTGCACTTTTTGTTTTGCAGTTTCTTCGATAAAAGGTGGTAATGGAAATTTTTGTTCCATAATACATAATTCTGTGATTATCAAATCAGTATTTAAAATACTTATATGCAATGTTAGTAGCTAGGTTAGTTTTTTAAATCAAATCGGTCCGCATTCATAATCTTCGTCCATGCTTTAACAAAGTCCTTCACAAATTTTTCTTTATTGTCATCCTGGGCATACATTTCGCAATAAGAACGCAATACGGAATTTGAACCAAAAACCAAATCAACCCTTGTAGCTTTCCATTTAGTAGCTCCTGTTTTTCGGTCTACAATGTCATATAAATTTTTAGAGACAGGCTTCCATGTATATTTCATGTCTGTAATATTTATAAAGAAGTCATTACTTAGTTGTCCTATATTTTCTGTGAATACACCATGATTTTGATTCTCGTAATTTACTCCTAGAACTCTCATTCCACCAACTAAAGCAGTCATTTCAATAGCGGACAATCCAAGTAATTGAGCTTTATCTAACATCAATTTTTCAGGCTCTACGTCATAATCTTTTTTTAGCCAATTTCTAAATCCATCATGGAGAGGCTCTAGTACTTCAAAAGATTCTTTATCAGTATGCTCCTGCAAAGCATCTCCTCTTCCTGGACTAAAAGGAACGGTAATAGTTATATCTGCATCTTTTGCTGCTTTTTCAATAGCAGCGGAACCAGCTAGCACAATAAGATCTGCTAAACTGATATCTTTTGAGAATGAAGTTTGAATTGAGGTTAATTTACTTAAAACCTGTTGTAATCTTTCGGGTTCATTTCCTTCCCAATCCTTTTGGGGAGCTAATCTGATACGTGCTCCATTTGCGCCTCCTCTAAAATCTGAGTTTCTAAAAGTTCGTGCACTATCCCAAGCTGTGGCAATCAAATCTGAAGTACTTAAACCTGCATTCAGTATTTGTGTTTTTAAATCTGCAATTTCAGATTCTGATAAGGTGTAATTTACAGAAGGAATAGGGTCTTGCCATATTAAATCTACTTCTGGAACATCTGCTCCTAAGTATCTTTCTTTAGGCCCTAAATCTCTATGCGTTAATTTGAACCATGCTTTGGCAAAAACTTCTTCAAAATATGAAGGGTCTTTATGAAATTTTTCTGAAATTTCACGATACTTTGCATCCATTTTCATTGCCATATCGGCATCTGTCATAATGGGGTTTCTACGAACACCTTTAATATGAGCATCAAAGGGTTTGTCTTCTTCTTTAATATTGATAGGTTCCCATTGCCATGCACCAGCAGGACTTTTTTTCAATTCCCAATCGTGGTTAAGCAGTAAATGAAAATAAGTATGATTCCATCTATCAGGTGTAGAAGTCCAAGCACCCTCAAGACCACTTGTTACTGTATCTTCTGCATTTCCTTTTTTGGTTGGATTGCTCCATCCTAAACCTTGTTCATAAAGATGAGCACCCTCTGGACTTTCTCCTAATATGTCTGCATCACCATTTCCATGACATTTTCCTACCGTATGCCCACCAGCGGTTAAGGCCACGGTTTCTTCATCATTCATAGCCATTCGTTTGAAAGTCAATCGAATGTCGTGTGCTGTTTTTATAGGATCTGGGTTTCCATCAACACCTTCTGGGTTTACATAAATCAACCCCATTTGTACAGCAGCTAAAGGATTATCTAGTGATTCTCTATTCGTATCATCTTCATAACGATTATGGGTAGCCGCTAACCACTCTTTTTCCGAACCCCAGTAAGCATCTTTTTCTGGGTGCCAAATATCTTCTCTTCCTCCAGCAAAACCAAAGGTTTTAAAACCCATAGATTCATAAGCCATATTGCCTGCTAAGATTATTAGGTCTGCCCAAGAAATTTTATTTCCATATTTCTTTTTAATGGGCCAAAGTAACCTTCGCGCTTTATCAAGGTTGGCGTTATCTGGCCAACTATTGAGAGGTGCAAATCTTTGATTTCCAGTTCCTGCACCACCGCGACCATCTGCAATTCGATACGTTCCTGCTGCATGCCACGCCATACGAATCATTAATCCTCCGTAATGTCCCCAATCAGCTGGCCACCAATCTTGGCTGTCAGTCATTAACTTTTTTAGGTCTAATTTCAATGCTTCTAAATCTAATTTTTTAAATTCATCTGCATAATTAAAATCTTCTCCGAAAGGATTTGTTTTTGTATCATGTTGGTGAAGTATATCTAAGTTCAATGCTTTTGGCCACCAGTCCATCACATTGTTTTGTGATTCAGAATTAGCCCCATGCATTACAGGGCATTTACCTTGTTCTAAACTGTCCATAGTATTGTTTTGTGATTTAGAATTAGCCCCATGCGTCACTGGGCATCTACTTTGTTTTAAACTGTCCATAGTATTGATGTATTTTTTTATTTTGGTTATTCTATTTTTATTTTATAGTTTTCTTTCAGATGCATTAATTCTTAGATCGTTAATACTAGCATACCTTTTTTGCATAAGACCATTGGCATCAAATTCCCAATTTTCATTTCCATAAGCACGATACCATTGGCCTTCTTTGTTCTGATATTCATACTCAAACCTAACGGCAATTCTATTATCCTTAAATGCCCATAATTCTTTTTTGAGCTTATAATGCAATTCGTTTTTCCATTTGTCTGACAAAAAGTTTTGAACTTCTTCCCTGCCGTTAATAAATGTATCTCTGTTACGCCATTCCGTATCTACGGTATATGCTTTCGACACCTTTACAGGGTCTTTACTATTCCAAGCATCCTCTGCCAATTGAACTTTTTGTTTTGCCGTGTCTTCGGTAAAAGGTGGCAGTGGTGGTTTTTGTTCCATGAATCATTTTTTTTGAGTTCTATTTAATAGTTCAAAACTAGCTTTAGGTGCTGTTTTTTTTATCCTCTTAATCATTAGGGGCTTAGATTAAGAAAAGTATACAACATTAGAATAAACTAAACACGTGCCAAAAGCGTATTATGTTTTTAAATTATTAATTTTCAGTTATTTATGTATATTTTTAGATTTAAATACAACTACAAAAAGCACAACATATTAAATATATACAGTATCTACTACTCTGAAATTTTATAATGGCAAGTGAAGTTATTATTATAGTCTGATAACAACTTAGTTAATGAAGGTGCTGGTCAAGTGTATTTATCTAAGAGTTATTTAAATGATATATATCCAGCCCTAGGTTTATTACCCATTGTATTCCAATGAAAATCTTGAGTATCTGTTTAGAATATTCGTTGTTTAGCGCGTAGTTCGTTTAATTTTTTCGAAAGTAATTTAGACTTTATGGCGTAGAACCCAATTCTGTTTGATTTCTTTTAGGATTAATGCTTCTCAACGCACATCTTTATACAACTTCACAAGAGTATGTGGTGACACTCCCATTTTAAAAAGTATTCGTATAAAAACCCATTGGAGTCTTGTTTTAGTAAAGCCAGCCTTGATATGTCGTCTTGCAGAAACAACAATTTTGGGCTCTCTTATCTTTATCGTTTGAAAACTTTCACTCATCCTTTTGGAAAAATCATAATCCTCCATAATAGGTATTTCGTTGAATCCATTTAATTTATCAAAAACGTTTCGTTTCACAAAGATACCGTTGTCTCCATAAAAAATTCCTTTATCCGATTGTTCCCGTTTATCAAATATTCTCAAGTTTAAAATATTACCTAACCGTTTAATTTTAGCATTATGACTATCGAAAATATTAGCAAAACCACCTCCATCAAAGCCTTCTCTACAAACTTGAGCGATTGACGAAAACGTGTTTTCACTAAGTTGCATATCTGCATGAACAAAAAATAATAAGTCACCAGTTGCTACAGAAGCAGCTTTGTTCATTTGACTAGCTTTTCCTTTCTTCTTAGTAGCAACAACATTGACCGATTGAAGTAAAGCCAAAGTCACTGTACTGTCTGTGCTACCTCCATCTGCCAAAATAATTTCTACCTTACCATCGTAATATTGTTTTTTTAGCTCAGTGATAATTTTATTTATCAGCAGCTCTTCATTATAAGCCAAAATAATAGCAGATATTTTTAATTGACTGCTCATGGTAAGGTTCTTAAGTATCGGGTAAATGCTTTTTTTACGATTTCTGTATAAGTGGGGTAAGCGAAAATAGTATCTGCCATTTTTGTAGCGGGAATTCTATTTTTTATGGCTATGGTTAAAATTTGAATCCATTCACCTGCATGGGCGCCGACTGCTTCTGCTCCAATGACTAAATGATCTGTATCAAAAATTACTTTTAAAAATCCACCAGTATTTCGATCTGTAATAAATCTATCTATTGAAGCATTTACTGTAAAGACTCTTATATTGCTTTTTCCAATTTTTGCAATAGCTTCTGCTTCGTTTAAGCCTACATGTCCAATCTGAGGCGTAGTAAAAATTGCCCAGGGCAATACACTCAAGTCATCCTCTTTAGATTGAGGTTTCAAAATATTATGAATAGCAATATTGGCCTGATGGGAGGCGGTATGCGTAAATTTAAATCGTGTTGTAACATCACCGCAGGCATAAATGTGAGGTACCGAAGTTTGCAAGTATTTATTGGTTGAAATGCCATGCGGTAAGTATGCTATGTTTGCATTTTCCAAGTCTAACCCCTTAACATTGGCAGACCGACCTGCGGCTGAAAAGAAATAGTCTGCTTGAATGTTTTTTTGAACTCCATCGACTTCGTAGATTAAAGTGTTTTTATTTTTAAATGCCTTAATATTGGCATTTAAAATTGATTGAATGCCGTCCTTTTCTAAGGCTTTAGTAAGATGCGCTCCTATTTCAGGATCAGTTACCTTTAAAATACGTTCATTCCTCTCAATAAAAACAACTTCAGAACCCAATTGTGCTAGGGCTTGTCCTAATTCTACAGAGATTACGCCTCCTCCAATAAATACAATTTTTTTAGGTTGCTTCCTTAATTCCCAAAAGTTTTCATTATGCAATAGTTGTACCTTTTCAATCCCTTCAATAGGTAATATTCTAGGTGACGAACCTGTACAAATAATAAAGTTTTTTGCTTTTAATGTTTTGTCTCCAACACTTACAGTATTTTGGTCTAAAAACATGGCTCCTGATGTATTTACATAAACATCAATACCCATTTTTTCAAAAACATCAGGTGTCTCATGAGCATAAATACCTTGCACGACCTTATCTACCTGCTCCATAATTTTTTTGAAATCTACTTGAGGTTGTTGGATATCTATTCCCAAGTCCTTCATTTTAGAGATGCTTTTGTAGGCTTTTGCAGCATTCAGTAAGGCTTTACTTGGCACACAGCCATAGTGAGTACATTCGCCTCCGATTTTATTTTTTTCAATCAAAGCAGTTTTCAGTCCTTTACGATGCCCAGTAGTAGCTGCTACTAGTCCTCCTGAACCTGCCCCAATCACAATTAAATCGTATTCTACCATTTTTTTATTGTTAAATTTGGTTAAATGTTTTCTAAGATCTGGCGAATCATTTGGTTGGCAAATCCCCATTCATTATCATACCACGCCAATACTTTTACCAAATCTCCGTCCACAACCTTCGTCATTTCTAAATCAATAATGGCCGCATGAGGGTCTTTGATAATATCACTTGAGACGATAGCATCTTTGGTTGCTCGTATCACATTTCTGTAGCGGTCTGTTTCTGCTTCTTCTCTAAATATTTGGTTCAATTCTTCTTTAGAGGTATTCCTGTCCATCACAAGGGTAATATCCGAAATTGAACCAATCGCTAGCGGTACTCTTATTGCCATTCCATCAAAGATACCCGCATATTCGGGCATTGCTTTGGTAGTGGCAGTCGCAGCACCTGTAGTAGTGGGAATTAGATTATTCATCCCCGTTCTTCCCATCCTAGTTTTTTTAGAAGGTGCGTCTACCATACTATTAGATGAGGTGTTGGCATGAATTGTAGTCATGATAGCTTTTTTAACACCAATCCTTCTCCCCAAAATTTCGATAACTGGACTAATATTATTAGTTGTACAACTGGCACAGGAAAATATGGTGCTTTTTCCATCTTTTGTGTTTACTCCATGCACTACGGTTGGTACACCACCACTTGAAGTTGGTCCGGAAATGACCACTATTTTTGCGCCCGCATCCACATGTTTTAGGGCGTCTTCTTCTTTGGTAAAAAAGCCTGTGCTTTCGATAACGATATCTACGTCCAGTTTTTTCCAAGGCAGGTCAGCTGGATTTCTTTCGGAATAGAAAGGAATAGATTTGCCACTCACTACTAAAGTGTCTTCAACAACTGTTACTTCTTTTTCAAAAACGCCATGGACACTATCGTATTTTAACAGATAAGCAATATTGTCGATAGAAGCAATATCATTGACTGCTACTATTTCTAATTCAGGATTTTCTAATATTATTTTTAATGAGGCCCTTCCTATTCGCCCCATGCCGTTTATTGCTATTCTTTTCATTTTAATTATGGTTATTTAGTATAATGTCTTCATGAATACTTTTCTTTTTTCGGCGTTCTATTTAATAGTTAATAACACACTCATTTAGTTGCTATTTTATTTCATCTTATTGATTATCAGGATGAATTCATTTAGATTAAGAAAAGTATACTACACTAGAATAAACCAAACATGTGCCAAAATCGTGATTTAATTTAAGTTATTCTTTTTCAGAAAGTTATGATTATTTTAGGTTTAAGCAGAACTACAAAAAGCACAACATACCGTACATATACAGTATCTACCTCTCTTTAATTTCATGATGGCATGTGATGTCTAGTTCTGAAATATCGCTACAGATTTTTAAGCTGGGTTTCGATATATCATCTCAGGGCTTTTTTAAGGGCTTTTACGAAGCTTGTCAGTTTAAGGCTTTAACTAAGGTAGCTTAACTTGCACGCTATAAGATTATAGCATTTGTGTTTACTAAAGTTAAATTTTGAAGAATTGTATTATGAATTTTTTTTAAAATGATATCATTCTATAATGCTTAATGTCACCTACTTTAAATTAATAAAAAGATAAATTATCTACAGAAGTTTTTTAGTAATAAAGAAAAGTAAATTCATATAGGAGTTAGACATGTAATATGCTTAGTTAATAGTGTCCTTTTCCTGTTAAAGTGTTAACTACCATATATTCTATCACAGTATTGTAGCTAATAATTTATTTTAGTTCATAACATAATATTTATTAAGCTTTAGTGATGAGGTTTTTTGTAAGTAGTAAATATTGAGAATGACACAAATATGGAAGAAGATATTGATTTAGGATGCATGAATATATTGGTCTTTTATTAATCCAACACATTCTTAGTTACATACCAACGCCAACCAATTATAGCCAACTGTAGTTTATTGGCCTTGGCTAAGTCTAATTTTTGTTTGGAGTAGCTTGGTAGAATAGTTTTGTTAACCTTAGCTAAAAATTTAAAAACTTGCTTTTTCACTTAAAATTGTTGTACAACAAAAATAGTAAAACTTATTCTAGACTAAGTTTTACTTTTTTAAGTTAAATACTAGAAATAATTAATAGTATTACATCAACTAAAAATTTGGCAAGAGTTATCATTTTATTCGGTTTTAAGGTTAATAATTATCAATGTTTTCTCAATATATAGATTGGCGATATTGTTTACCAAACGTTTTACGTAAAATCGATGAATTTGAATAGTGATTTGTAAGTAAAAAAATGATATTGATTTCGATATTTATGTGACTCTCTATAGATATGTATTAAAATGAAATTTTTATTTCAATTTTTATTTCATTTTGTAATAATTGTAGGGGTTTTTGAGAGCGTATTTTTAAAACCAAGGGGGATTTTATCTTGAAATCTTTGTTTTTATATAGTTTTATCTTTTTTATCTTAAAAAATTTAACAAAAAAGACTGTCCTTTAAGACAGCCTTTGCTAAATATTTAGTAATAAGTTTAATACTATTATTTTTTCTTTTTAGTAGTAATCTCAATTACACCGTTTTCTCCTTTCTTCCCATATTTTTTAATAGCCTTTTTGCCTTTCAGGACTTTTATACTCTTTATATGTTTAGGGTCAATGTTTTTAAATTTATTTTTCCCTATTTCTTTTCCGTTAACTATATAAAGGGGGGCTAAATCATTCTTACTTAAAAAAACTACGTTTTTCTCATTACTATTCTTTTCCTCCTCTATTAACATTTCAAATTTCTTTTCATCCCCATCATCAGAGATAATTTTTACATGATTGTCTTTGATAATAGCATGATTTCCCGTTTTACCAGAAGACTCAAAAATAATTGAATCTGTACTAATAATACGCTTTCCTTGTTTAAAAACGACACCCTCTTTATTATTCGTTGTGTCATCTGTTTCAATATGTAATGTAAGTTTACCGTCATAATAATGTGTTTCCTTATGGCCTGAAGTAGTGCCTACAGATAAGACTCGATCTTTACCTTTCCCCTCTACTATGATATTTATGGTTTTAATTGGGTCTTTTGAATCTGCTTGATACCTAACACTCGAATATGGTGAATTTAGTTCAATTTTAATAGCAATTATCTCATCATTATTGTTGCGCTTTAAAGCTTCAAATTTAGAACTAACCCCTATCTTTTCTAGTTTCTGTGCTAATTTACTTATAGCGATATCTGTATAGTTTTTAGTTATTAAAAAAATATCGGTGCCTTTATTTAAAGGTTCTGTTTCTTGAGTGTTGTAGGTTTTAGTTTTGGATTCAGAATTGGGTACTTCTGCTTCGATAAAAACTTCTTTTGTGCTAAAACTCATCAGAAATACTGTTAATAGAGGTAGGATAAGTAAAAGCTTTAGTTGATTTGATTTTTTTGATTTCGATTTGTGTAACATAACGATTCGTTTTTTGATGAATGAATTATAAAAGTTATTATTTGATGCCAATTGATGAGTTGGCATACTTGTTTTTAGTAATGTATATTGGTATGATTTTTTACATGTAGCGTTTACAACGGCAGTTCTATCAGCCAAAAACTCTAAATTTTGTTTTAAACTTCTAGCATAAAACCATACAAAAGGATTAAACCACAATGAGATACATGCTAATTGCATGAGCAAAACATCAATAGAATGGTGCTCCTTTACATGCACTTTTTCATGTGATAAAATTTGTTCTAGTTCTTCAGAGTTAAATTGATTGGGGTTGTAAACTATCCATTTGAAGAATGAAAATGGAGAAATGCTTTTTTGGGTTTCTATATATATAAACCTACCTACTTGTTTTTGCTTATTACCCCAAAAAATACAGAGTAAAGTGCACAACTGTAATGTAAACCGGGCTAAAAATAGTACTAAACCTATACAGTAAATGACCAATACATAATTTAAATTAGTATTTGATGTTTCAACTTGTGCAACTTCGACAGTTTCAAGAGCAAAGTTGGAAACATCCACTGGGGTATATTCTATATAAATTGGAATTACTACAACTGGCAATATAAAGGTTGCTGCTAAACCAATTAGTAAAAACACCCTGTTCCATTTAAAAAATGTGTCTTTTCTTAAAAAGACAATATAAAACATAAAGAAAATTGTAATGATACCGCAGGCTTTTAGTATATAACACATGGCTATTTTCCTTTTTCAATTAGATCGATAATTTCTTTTAAATCGGAAACACTTATTTTTTCCTCCTTTGCAAAAAACGATACTACGTTTTTGTAGGAGTTATTAAAATAATTATCAATAGCCGCCGTCATAAATCCTTTTCTATATTCCTCTTTTTTTACGATAGGATAATACTGGTGTGTCTTTCCATAGGCGTTATAAGCTACATATCCTTTATCCTCTAGGTTCCTTATTATAGTAGAGAGAGTATTGTAATGCGGTTTCTCTCCTTTAATTTCGGCAAGTACATCTTTTACAAAAGCTTTTTTTAGCTTCCATAGTATATGCATTATTTCTTCTTCTTTGTTTGTTAATTTCTCCATGTATTTAAAATTAGACGTAATACTTTGATAAACTAGGATAGTACAAATATAACTATTTTTATAGTTATAAAACTAAAAATATAGTTATTTAACGAAATTTTTAGTTTTTTGCATAAAAAAAGCAGCACTTAGTTATGTGCTGCTTTAACATATTTTATAATTAGGTTACTTAATTTCCATATATAGGAAAACATCTAAATTTATCTTTATCGACACCTACACCGCATTCCCAATCACGTTCTGGAGGTACTCCTCCTTCTTCTTTCTCAATTTTGTAAACTAAGTAATTTTTGTTCATTAACCCCCACATCTCAACACCATCATCATTATACGTAATTAAACGTTTAGAGCTGTCTTCATCGTTTACATACTTAGGGCCTTTAGTATGGGTTTCATCTATGGTGTAAGTCCCATTAAGACTACTAGTGCCACTAATTTCTAGGGCAATAACCCTATCTGGTTCGTTTGTGCAGGAATACAGGAGTATTAAGATAAAGCCCAACACTGAGTAAAGTTTAATTTTAATCAATTTTTCCATAAGGTTAAGTTTTTAATTTGGTTTTTTAAATCTAACTATAGATTTTTCATTTACTTATTCAATTATAGTTTATTCGATAAATAACAATTACAGGTTGTAGTTTATCGGTATTACATCAATAATATGCTTTTCTTAATGTAATACGATTTGAATCTAAATAGTATCTTCGTAAAAAAAAGTGTATGAGTATCCTTTGGGTAATTTTTGGTTTTATTTTGCTTGTTGTAGGAGGGGAGTATTTGGTACGTTCTTCCGTGGCATTGTCGTTTAAATTCAATATTTCTAAAATGGTAATAGGTATGACGGTTGTGTCCTTTGCAACCTCTGCCCCAGAGCTGTTAGTGAGTTTGCAAGCAGCATTTTCTGGTTCTCCTGCTATAGCCATTAATAATGTGGTAGGATCTAATATTGCAAATATAGGTCTAGTATTAGGGGTTACCGCTTTGGTGGGGCCTATAGTTGTAGATAGGTCGTTCTATAAGTTGAATTGGCCTGTAATGATGGTATTTTCAATCTTACTGTATTACTTTTTAAAAAACGATAACGTATTGTCGGCTATTGAAGGCGGCGTCTTATTTTCAGGATTAATACTCTTTATAGTGGTATTAATTAAACATGCCAAAAAGGATTCTATACCAGATGAGGTGGATGATACATTGGCCACAGTTTCAAATTTTAAAATTATCATTTGGCTGTTGATAGGAGCAGTAGCATTGTATTTTGGTAGCGAGTGGCTTGTAGATGGTTCTAAGGAAATAGCACGCTCAGTAGGTGTTAGTGAAGCTGTAATAGGCGTATCTTTAATAGCCATAGGCACTAGTGTACCAGAGTTAGCAGCATCAGTAATTGCTGCTGCTAAACAAGAAAAGGCTATTTCTCTGGGAAATTTAATTGGATCTAATATTTTTAATATAGCATCGGTTTTGGGTTTGACATCACTTGTAAAACCAATTGAAGTTACTGCATCCCAAATTCTAAACAACGATATTTTTTGGATGTTAGGTTTTGCAGCGGTACTGATTCCTCTTATTTTTATCCCTAAGCAAATGCAAATAAGCAGGTTTAAAGGCTTTTTTTTAGTACTGGCTTATAGTGTTTTTATGGTTTTTGTTTTTAAAACTTAAACTTTATATTTCAATGAAATTATTCTACATTTTTGTTTTCGTTAGTTTTTTATACGCCTGCAACGCATCTAAAAAAGTATTAACTGCTCAAGATATCGTTAACAATGCTATTGCTAAACATTGTAATGGGAATTGTGAGAACAGCACTATTACTTTTAGTTTTAGAAATAAAACATATAAAGCGTTTAAAAACAAGGGGATATACGAATATGAGCGCACATATAAAGATAGCTTACTTGCTGTAAGGGATGTCTTGACCAACGATGGTTTTAAACGTTATGTTAATGATACTTTGGTTGTACTGAATGATGACGAAAAATTTAAATATGCCAATAGTGTAAATAGTGTGCATTATTTTGCCCAATTGCCTTATGGCTTAAATGCGCCAGCAGCTAATAAATTATTGTTGGGAGAAGCCACAATAAAAGGAAAGCAGTATTATGAAATTGAAGTAACTTTTGATGAAGAGGGTGGGGGGAAAGATTTTGAAGATGTATTTGTATATTGGATAGGCAAAGATGATTTTGCATTAGATTACTTAGCTTATAGTTACGCAGTGAATGGCGGAGGTATAAGATTTAGGGAAGCTTACAATAAAAGAGTTGTAAATGGCATTACATTTATGGATTACAATAATTATAAGCCAGATAATTTAAATATAGAGTTAATTATACTGGATGATTTATTTCAAGAGGGAAAACTTAAATTAATATCTAAAATAGAAACTAAACATATTGAGGTTAGTGTAGAGTAATAGTGTAAAAAAAAGAGACCGCCGTAGCGATCTCCAACAAATCTAATATGTTTAATTTACTTTTAGTTTAACAATCCTGCCATTTTTCTTTTTTTCTCCTAAAAGAAATACCGTTTGGTTATTTAAATTAGCGATGCCGTTATTTACTTTATAGTATACTTTTGAGTCTTTATCGTCAATTAATTTCTTATAATCAAAGTTTCCTTCTTCATTAACTGATACGATATAAAGATTAGATTTTTTTGACGAGGTTTGTCTAAACGCTATTCTACCATTATTTAGTTTAGTAATGTTGTCTGAACAGTTGATAAAGAAAAAGGTTGAGTTTTCAATAGGAAGCGTCGTAAAAGAACTAGTAGTAAAGCCAGTTTGGGCTTTGTTAATATTTCTAGCCCATTTTAAATTTCCATCTGCATCCAAACGGACAGCCATTATATCGTTAAAGTGATAGACCGTATAAGTATTCCATCCTCCATTAGCATTCATTGTTGTATAAGTTGATATGAAAAATTCTTCAGCATTTATTACGATGTCCCCATTGGCCATGAGGTAAACCCCCTTAAAGTCAATGTTTTTTATCCCCTTGTCTTTTTTACGTTTTTTCTTATTTTGTTTGTTTCCGTATTTGTCATTTAAAAATTTATCAGAAAAATTATTGAATTTGCTGTAATTTATTTCAAGGCTATTGGGATCCAAATCATATACGCAAACCCCATTAATTTTACTCTCTTTATCATTACCAAAAAAACCTGTACAAACTAACCTGTTGTTATTTTTTAATAAATGTAAAGATTCAATTAATTTACCTGTCGTTTTAAAGCTGGTGTTTTCTGTGTTTGTTGCACTGACTTTGTAAAGCTCAAAATGATAATTTACTTTACCATCTTTTTTATCTCGTTTAGTACCTTTTTCGTATGATTTTCCTAAAAAGTATACGGTGCCATCAGTATCATCAACTTCAAAGCTATTGTATTCAAAAAGGTTGTCCTTTATATCTTTTGTAATAAGCTTATCAAATACTAATTCGAATTCATCATTAAAAACAAACACTTTATGAGTTTCTTGATCCTTGTTTTTAATGTCAAAATTAATAGCGAAGAATTTATTATTAGAAGAAAAGATAACTTCTCCCATGTGATTGCCATCAATTTGTCCCCATCCATTATTTATAAAAAAAGGAAATAGAAATACTCCAAAATATTCTTTGATATTCTCCTCAGAGAATTTGAGTAAATTTTCGGTAGAGAAATCTAGTGTAGATATATTGGATGAAGAGACATTAATGGCAATAGCTTTTTCTTTCTTTAACTCTTCAATTTCTATTAAGTGAAGTTTGTCATTTTTTAAAAAAGCGTTCTTAATGGTCTTATTTTTAACTTCGTAGTCTAATGTTTTGATTTCGTTTAAATCCTGATCAAAACATTGGATATAGTAGCCCTTAAGCTTTTGCATCATACCTCCGTAATATGATCTGATAGTAACTATGCCCCCATTTTCACTTTCCAGTGTGAATGACAACCTGGAGTTTTTTTTCTTATCCTTAAATATTTCGCTTTTAGTTATAGAAACATCTTGAGAATAAAGTATTGTGCTTATTGAGATAAAAAAAAGCAGTAAGAGAGATTTTTTCATTTATGTTTAGATTTTTTGGTGGTTACAAATCTAACAAAATAAACGAAAGCAAAAACTGACTTAAGTCAGATGTTTAACCTCTAAAAATAGTCTGTTTCCTATCTGGCCCTACAGAAACAATGGTAATTGGTATCTCCAATTCTTTTTCTAAGAAATCTATGTATGTATTCAGCTCCTCAGGAAATTGTGAAGCCTCCGTCATAGTGGTTAAATCTTCACTCCATCCTTTAAATTCAGTATATACAGGAGTAACGTTTTCTGGCTCTATGTTATAAGGTAAATGTTTAATTTCTTCGCCTTTATAGTTATATGCTGTACATACTTTAAGGGTTTTAAAACCGGAAAGTACATCGCCTTTCATCATATTTAACTGGGTAACACCGTTTACCTGGCATGCGTATTTTAGTGCTACTAAATCTAACCAGCCACAACGTCTTGGTCGGCCTGTAGTGGCCCCAAACTCATGACCTACTTTTGCCATAGTAGCGCCATCTTCATCAAATAATTCTGTAGGGAAGGGGCCAGAGCCAACTCTGGTTGTGTAGGCCTTAAAAATTCCAAATACCTCTCCTATCTGGTTAGGCGCAACACCTAAACCTGTACACGCTCCAGCTGCTGTTGTATTACTTGACGTTACAAAAGGATAGGTTCCAAAATCTATATCCAACAACGAACCTTGCGCACCTTCTGCTAGTATTGATTTCTCACTTTTTTGAGCTCGATATACATATTCCTCAGAATCAATAAATGTAAGAGACTTTAATACTTCAATAGCTTCAAAAAATTCAGTTTCTAATTCTTTTAAGTCATATTCTATGGATGCATCATAATAGTCTATCATAGATTGATGTTTGTCAGCCAAACTTTGGTAGCGTTCCTTCCAATCTGCAAGCTCTAAATCTCCTACACGAATACCATTTCTACCAGTTTTATCCATATATGTTGGACCTATACCTTTTAGTGTAGAACCTATTTTAGCTTTACCTTTTGATGCTTCACTAGCTGCATCTAAAAGGCGGTGTGTAGGTAGTATGATGTGTGCTTTTCTTGAAATTAACAACGATTTTCTGTAATCTATGTTTTGTTCCTCAAGTTTATCTAACTCTTTTTTAAAAATTACAGGATCTATTACTACGCCATTGCCTACTAAATTAATTGCATCGTCATGAAAAATTCCAGAAGGTATTGTGTGTAATACATGTTTTCTGCCATTAAATACTAAGGTGTGTCCTGCATTTGGACCTCCTTGAAAACGTGCTATAATATTGTAGTTTTTTGTTAATACGTCAACAATTTTTCCCTTGCCTTCGTCTCCCCATTGTAATCCTAGTAGTAAATCTACTGCCATTTTAAAAGTAAATTAGTTAGTTGTCCTCGTCGTTAGTTTTTGAAGTTTTTCTGTTTCCGTAGAAATATAACGAGTGGTTGTTAATTTCAATATTAAAAACCTCTTCGATAGTTTTTTTGATGGATTGAATTCTTGGATCGCAAAATTCTATAACCTCACCAGTATCTGTTAAAATGACGTGGTCGTGTTGCCTGTCAAAATATGATTTTTCGTAATGCGCTTGGTTTTGTCCAAATTGGTGCTTTCTTACCAGTTTACATTCCAAAAGTAGTTCTATGGTGTTGTATAGTGTTGCACGAGAAACGCGATAATTTTTATTTTTCATATTGAGGTATAAAGACTCAATATCAAAATGCTCATTACTATCATATATTTCTTGAAGTATAGCGTAGCGTTCGGGCGTTTTTCTATGTCCGTTTTCTTCTAAAAAGGTAGTAAATACACTTTTTACAATCTCTTGGTTTTTGTTATCTGTATTTGAATTCATAAATGCGCTGCAAATTTACACTTTAAACTCTGGAAACCTTATCAATACCATTAATTTTTTTAAGATTATCCAATATTTTTTTTAACAATGCTTTGTTCTTAACTACAAGCTTAATTTTACCGGAGAAAATACCATCATCGGTTTCAAAGCTTAAGCTTTTCATATTAATGTGTAAGTTGTTAGAAATAACTTTAGTAATGTCGTTAACAAGTCCCATGTGATCAATACCAGAAATTCTAATCTCAGTGGCATATTCCTGTTGGCTCGAATCAATCCATTTTGCTTGCATAATCCTGTAAGCATAATTGGATTGAAGACTTAAGGCATTTGGACAATTGTGCTTGTGTACTTTAATACCTTCTGAAACTGTTAAGAACCCAAAAACGTCATCGCCAGGTATAGGGTTGCAACAGTTTGATAGTTTATAGTCTAGCTTTTCTCCTTCTTTACCAAATACCAAAGAATCGTAGTTAGAGGTAATCTCATCCTTATCTATTTGTTCTTTTGAAATGGTTTGCTTTCTTGTGATTTTGTTCTTTATGAAACTAACAAGTACATTGTTTCGTGAAGCAGCAAAATCCTTAAGCATAGCGTTGTCTATAGAGCCAATACCAACCCTGTAAAATAAGTCTAAACTGGTTTTGAGTTTAAAATGCCTTACTAAATGGTTTACTGAAGATTCGTTTAGTGTTATTTTAAGCTGTTTAAGTTTACGTCTTAAAACCTCTTTACCTTCTTCTGCAATAAGTTTTCTATCTTCCCTAAGCGCAGATTTTATTTTTGCTCTTGCCCTAGCTGTGGTAGTATAATTTAACCAGTTAGCATTGGGTTTTGAGCTTTCTGATGTAATAATCTCAACCTGATCCCCACTTTTTAATTCATGGCTTAGCGGTACAAGTTTTCCATTAACACGTGCACCACGGGTGTGCATTCCCACTTCTGTATGGATATGGAACGCAAAATCTAGAGAAGTAGCCCCTTTTGGTAATGATTTTAATTCCCCAGCGGGTGTAAACACAAATATTTCTTGTGCGTATAGATTAAGTTTAAATTGCTCTACAAAATCAACCGCGTTTAAACTTGGATTTTCAAGAGCTTCTTGCAGTCTGTTAATCCAGTTTTCTAAGTTATCTGTTTTTTCAGCGCCTTGTTTATATTTGTAGTGTGCTGCATACCCTTTTTCTGCAATTTCATTCATGCGCTCACTACGTATTTGTACTTCAACCCAATTGCCTTTGGGGCCCATCACGGTAATATGTAGTGCTTCGTAACCTGTTCCTTTTGGGGATGTAATCCAATCTCTAAGGCGTAGTGGGTTGGGTCTAAAATGATCGGTAACTATTGAATATATTTTCCAAGCTAAAAACTTTTCATTTTGTTTATCGCTCTTGTAAATAATTCTAATGGCAAATTTGTCATAAACCTCATCAAAAGACACGCCTTGGGTTACCATTTTCTTTCTAATGGAAAAAATGGATTTTGGTCGTCCTTTTATAGTATAATTAAAATCTTCTTTATCTAGTGATTTTTTGATAACGGCACTAAACTGTTCAATATATTTATCCTGCTCCTCCTTACTTTCCTTAGTTTTTAGAAGTATGTCATTGTATACTTCAGGTTCGGTATATTTTAAAGCTAAATCCTCAAGTTCGGTTTTAATATTATAAAGCCCTATTCTATGAGCTAACGGCGCATAAATATATAGGGTTTCTGAGGCAATTTTTACCTGTTTATCAGGGCGCATGGCGTCCATGGTTTGCATGTTGTGCAAACGATCTGCTATTTTTATTATGATAACGCGTACATCATCATTTAAGGTTAGCAGCATTTTCCTAAAATTTTCGGCTTGTAACGAGACATCCATATCCTGTTCCTTACTTAAGGAGGATATTTTTGTGAGCCCATCAACAATTCTGGCAACCGTTTCGCCAAATAATTGCTCTATATCATCAATGGAATACTCTTCGCAGTCTTCAACTACATCATGAAGTAATGCGGCAGCAATAGAGGTGGCATCCAAGCCAATTTCTTGCGCCACAATTCTTGCCACAGCCAAAGGATGGAAAATATAAGCTTCCCCAGACTTTCTACGCTGGTCTTTATGCCCATCCAAAGCCACTTCAAACGCTTTTCTGATGAGTTTTTTATCATCGTCAGACAGGGTGGTATAACTAACCTTTAAAAGGTTTTTATACGCTTTGGCTATTTCCTTATTCTCTTTTTCAATTTCTTCTTCAGACATCGAATAAAAATAAGATAAACCACTTTAATAGCCAATACAGTTTTTCTCTTTTTTTTAAGAAAGTGTATTTAGAAAATTAACAAGCTGTTTTACTGCTTTTCCACGATGTCCTATTTGATTTTTTATAGATAAATCCATTTCAGCGAAGGTTTCATCATAGCCTGTAGGCTTAAAAATAGGGTCGTAACCAAATCCCTTACTACCATACTTTTCTCTGGTAATGTGACCTTTGCAGATTCCAGTGAAATTAGATAGCTTGCTGTTTAATGAAAGTGCAATTACGGTTTTAAATTGGGCACTCCTACTGTCAGCAAACTTCAAGTTTTTAAGTAATAAATCCATATTGTTTACTGCATCTCTTTGTGGACCAGCATACCGTGCTGAATAAACTCCGGGAGCACCATTAAGTGCATCGACCTCTAAACCTGTATCATCAGCAAAACAATCATAGCCGTAATTTGTTTTTACAAATTGTGCTTTTTCAAAGGCATTACCTTCTATAGTTTCCTTAGTTTCTGGGATATCTTCAAAACATCCAATATCTTTTAAACTTAGAAGTTTTATGGTTTTAGGAATTAAAACTTGAACTTCTTTGAGCTTATTAAGGTTGTTGGTAGCGAATACGAGGTGTGTCATTATTTTAATTAGCTTTATGAGCAATAAAACAAATCAAAATTTATTAGATATGAAAAAAATATTATTAACCATATGCATAGTTTTGTTTTGCTTTTCATTTGGGCAAAGTCAAACCGTTAAATTAAAGGCAAAAAAGCCTAAGTATGAAAATGTAAAATATAGGAATCCTGGAGAGACAACAAGTCCTTTTTTTATTGATAGAATTGTGTATTCAACAAATTATAAGGGAAGAGATAAAGAAAATTTATATCAAATTTCTATTTATGGGAAAGCAAATGGAAAAACCAAGCAGGTGCATTACACAGCGAAATCTGTAGAAGAATTTGATTATTATAGAAGGGTTTTTAACGGCAACTATAAAGAAATATTGGTGTTTGAAAATGATTATAAGGTAGGTGGAAAAACCTATTTTAACGTTGCCATAGCAGTGGAATACTAAATGTATTTAGATTAAAAACTGATAGTGCAACTTTTAGATTTTCCGAACCAGGCCACACGGTTTTTTGATGCCATTTTGTAAATACCATCTCTAATTAATCTTGGAATAAAGGCCAAAAGTGCAGCTACGCGTTGCCATTTAGGTATTTTAGATACAATTTTTAAAAAGCCATCAGAGTGTGTTTTTACACCAGCCTCATCAATTAAGATAACAGTATCTAACTGATGGGTAGGATAACCGTACGTTTTGAGGAGTTGTTGGCCGTAAGGCGATTGAAAGGCTACAAATTGAAATAAATTAGCTGGAGCAAATTTTAATAACCAGCCCACAACACCGTTGCATAGGTTACACTCGCCGTCAAAAATAATAATGTCTTTTTTCATGATGTATCAAATGTCTTTTATTGTAGACGAAAAATGTGGAGCTAGCTTTCAGAGGATTATAAATTTTTAATTTTTTTTATGATTTAGGTCATCAATCATAAGAGACGAAATTTGTATCTTAGACTATGTATTAACAATTAAAAAGTAAATGGATTATGACAGTAAATTTTCAATATGTAGATGTAGACGTAAGTAAAACACTTTCGGCGTTTACCGAGGAAAAGTTAGGTAAATTGTTTAATAAATATGAATTTTTGATAAGTGCCATGGTGTACTTTAAGCAGGATGAAAAAGACCATGATGCTGGAAAAATATGTAATATAGAATTAAGTCTACCAGGGCCAAGAATCTATGCCACATCTAACGAGCATAATTTCGAGGTGTCAGTACGGGAAACAATTAAAGACCTAGACCGACAACTAAAAAAGCGTAAACAAGTTTTTAATGCGTACTAAACTATCGATGATGGTAGGGTTCGTTTCTTAAGATAGTAAACCCTCTGTATAATTGTTCGATAAAAAATAAACGTACCATTTGATGGGAAAATGTCATTTTTGAAAGTGATATTTTCCTATTTGCTATTTTGTATACGTCCTCAGAGAATCCATAAGGCCCACCAATCACAAAAACTAATTGTTTTTTTCCAGAATTCATATGCTTTTGAAGGTAACCAGAAAAATCTACCGAAGAATATTGTTTCCCATGTTCATCCAAAAGTATTAAAACATCATGAGGTGATACCTTTTTTAAAATAAGTTCGCCTTCTTTTTGTTTCTGTTCTATTTGGCTCAGGTTTTTAACCTTTTTCAAATCAGGAATTATTTCAAAATCAAAAGAGATGTAATGGGAGAGGCGTTTTTTATAAATATCAATTAAGGCAATAAGTTCTTTATTGTCCGTTTTGCCAATAGCTAATAGTTTTATAGTCATATTGCAAAATTACGATTTCCTTAATTTATCAGATTAGCATTTTTTACCATTAAAACTAAAAAATTCGCAAATTAAAGTTCCATTTATTATTTTAGCGCAAATTCCCTAATATGATTACGAAAGAGTATTTTGAAAAAGAAGTAGCTTATATTATCGAAAATGCTATAAGAGAGGATGTTGGAGATGGAGACCACAGTTCACTAGCATGTATTCCAGAGAACGCCAGAGGAAGAGCTAAGCTTTTAGTAAAGGATAAAGGTGTAATAGCAGGTGTTAATTTTGCGAGACGTGTTTTTGACTATGTTGATAAAAAACTTAGGGTAGAAGTTAAAATTGAAGATGGTACTCCTGTATCTTATGGAGACGTAGTGCTTTATGTTGAAGGGCCTTCGCAATCTATATTGAAAGCAGAGCGAACACTATTAAATGCAATGCAGCGTATGAGTGCCATTGCTACTAAAACGCACTCTTTTGTTGAGCTTCTAAAAGGAACAAATACCAAGATTTTAGATACCAGAAAAACCACCCCTGGCATTAGGGTTCTTGAAAAGTGGGCAGTACAAATTGGAGGAGGTAAAAACCACCGTTTTGCACTCTACGATATGATAATGCTAAAGGATAATCACATAGATTTTGCAGGCGGTATAACCAAGGCTATAAACATGACTAAAAATTATCTAGCCGAAACGGGAAAAGATTTGCAAATCATGGTAGAGGCGAGAGATTTGGTTGAGGTAGAAGAAATTCTGCAGAGTGATGGTATATATCGTATACTTTTAGACAATTTTGATTATGAAGATACCAGAAAAGCTGTTGAGCTTATAGGCGATAAGTGCCTTACGGAGTCTTCAGGAAACATCAATGAAACTACCATTAGGCATTATGCAGAGTGCGGTGTAGATTATATATCTTGCGGCGCTTTAACACATTCTGTCCATAATATGGATCTCAGTTTAAAAGCTGTTAAATAAGCTTGTTGTTTTTTTATACTATTACTTAAACTTAGTGCTACTAATTTTTTAACTTGCATACTGTAAGGCAAAAAAGAAAAATTTTAGCAGTTAATGACAAAACCTATTGAAGACAAGCTAGATAGCATCCCAGTAGTTAATCTCTTGGTTAGGTTTTTAAAGCAAATTAAACTACCCGGTTTTGAAGGTTTGTCTGTTTACGATTTATTGGAGCTTTATGCTTTAGGGATTGTAAAAGGGGCACTCACTACTAGAGCCAGTGCCATAGCTTTTAGTTTTTTTACCGCTATTTTTCCGTTTTTACTGTTTGTAATTATCCTTATTCCGTACATACCAATAGATAATTTTCAAGCTGAATTTCTAGAATTTTTGAATTCTTTTTTACCACCCCAAACCTCAGATTTTTTCTTCTCTAATATTTTTGATAACATCAGTGGTAGTGGTGGGGCAGGGTTGATCTCTTCGGTGTTTTTGTTATCGATGCTATTAATGGCTAATGGTGTTAATGCTGTGTTTTCTGGTTTTGAAAACTCATACCATCAACAGCTTACGCGCAATGTGTTTCAACAATATTTATATGCTTTGGGCATTGCATTAATATTGGCATTTTTGGTATTGCTTACTGTTGCCGTTTTTGGGTATTTTCAAATTTATATTTTAAGCCCTATTTATGAAAGCCTGAGTGGAGAAGTTTTAACCGATGACAACAATGGTTTGGGTTGGGTAGTTTTTGCAAAGTATACGTTTTTTGTAATCATGGTGTATTTGGCAACGGCAACCCTTTATTATTTTGGAACGAAAGAGGGGAGGAATGCGCGATTTTTTTCTATTGGTGCCTTATTAACCACCTTGCTTATTATTTTAACATCGTATCTGTTCGGTGTCTATATAGATAATTTTTCAAAATATAATGAGTTATATGGTTCAATAGGAGCTTTGTTGATCCTGTTGTTATATTTATGGCTTAACTCTAATATTCTACTGTTAGGATACGAATTAAATGCTTCATTAAATATTTTAAGAAAAGTGAATAGAGATGAAAAATAGGTATTTTATTTTGATATTGTGTTTGGTATCATGCGCTGTTTCTGCTCAAGACATTTTTGGAACATGGAAAACCATTGATGATGAAACAGGAGAGGCAAAATCCATAGTTGAAATTTATGAAGAAAATGGTAAGGTTTTCGGTAAGATTATAGATATTCTAAATCCAGAAAGGCGTAATGCAATTTGCGATAAATGTGAAGGAGAAGATAAAGGAAAACCCGTTATTGGTTTTGTACTGATACGCGATATGGAAAAAGACGGTTATTATTACGAGGGAGGTACTATTTTTGATCCGCAAAAGGGGAAAGAATACAAGTGCCGGCTTGGTTTAGACAAAGATGATAAAGATGTATTGCAAGTACGTGGTTACATAGCTTTTTTCTACGCAACGCAATATTGGCAGCGCATAAAGACCTAAATCTAAAAATAAGAATTTCTCAGCTTGTCACATTTTATAGATGTTATATTACCCATTCCATTACAGAAATTATTTACTTATAGGATAACTTCTGCTGAAGCTACATATTTAAGTGTAGGGATGCGAGTTTCAGTGCCTTTTGGTAAATCTAAAATATATACAGGAATTGTTTCTAGAATTCATACTGAAGCGCCTTTAGTTTATGAAGCCAAAGACATTCATCAAATTTTAGATGAAACCCCTATAGTAAACAAAATCCAATTAGAATTTTGGGAATGGATTGCTAACTACTATATGTGTACGTTAGGTGACGTTATGCGCGCAGCTTTACCAAGTGCTTTTATTTTAGAAAGTGAAACCATAATCACAAAAACAAAGGAACAGCTTAACGATGAGGATTTAAAAGACGACGAGTTTTTGGTGTACGAAGCCTTACATCATCAATCTTCTCTTAAAATTCAAGATGTGATGAGCATTTTGGATAAGAAAACTGTTTTACCAGTAATTAAGCGATTAATTGATAAAGATGCCATTTCTGTAGAGGAGGAAATTTTTGAAAAATATAAACCAAAGCTGGTACGCTATGTAAAGCTGGGATCAAATTTTTCTTCGGAAGAAGGTATTGAAACATTACTAGAAGATTTAAATAGAGCACCAAAACAACGGCAAGTGGTTATGACTTTATTTATGCTTTCTTCAAAAACCAAAAAACCTATTAAGGTTTCAGATCTGGTTAATGAAAGTGGAGCCTCATCTTCAATCATAAAAGCATTAATAGAAAAAGCTGTTTTAGAGGAATATCATATTCAAACAGATAGGATTGAGTTTTCTGGAGAAGTAGCTTCTGCTTCTAAAACGTTAAATGCGCATCAAGAGCATGCTTTGTCAGAAATAAAATCAGAGTTTGAGCATCATCATACGGTTCTGTTACATGGTGTAACCTCTTCAGGTAAGACGGAGATATACGTTAAGCTTATAGAAGATGTATTGGCAAAAGGAGCGCAGGTGTTGTACTTACTACCAGAAATAGCATTAACTACACAATTGGTAAGTAGGTTGCAGAACTATTTTGGGGAAAGAGTAGCGATATTCCATTCTAAATATTCTTCCCATGAACGTGTTGAAGTATGGAATAATGTTTTAAAAAACGTTGAAAAAGCACAAATAGTTTTAGGTGCCCGTTCGTCGATATTCTTACCATTTACAAACTTAGGACTCATTATCGTAGATGAAGAACATGAACAATCCTTTAAGCAGTTTGATCCCGCACCGCGTTATCACGCCAGAGATGCAGCTATAGTATTAGCGCACAAGCACCATACAAAAACACTTTTAGGGTCTGCAACACCAAGTTTAGAGAGTTTTTTTAATGCAAAGCAACAACGTTATGGTTTTGTAGAATTAAAGTACCGTTACAATAACGTATTAATGCCAGATATAGAGCTTGTAGATATAAAGGACAAGCATAAGCGAAAACTCATGAAAGGGCACTTTAGTGACAGACTCATTGAAGAAATGACAGAAACGCTCTCAGAGGGACATCAAATTATTTTGTTTCAAAACCGTAGAGGGTATTCCCCAATAATAGAGTGTAATACTTGTGGGCATGCACCACAATGTCCTAACTGCGATGTGAGTTTAACATACCATCAATACAGAAACCAGTTGCGCTGCCATTATTGTGGCTATAATACCCCTATGCTAAAGACCTGTAGTGCCTGCGGAAGCCCAGAATTAGATAATAAAGGTTTTGGTACGCAGCAAATAGAACAGGAAGTAAAACTATTGTTTCCAGAGCGTAAAGTAGCCCGCATGGATTTAGATACCACAAGGGGGAAATATGGTTATGAAAAAATTATCACAGCGTTTGAGCAACAAGAAGTAGATATTTTGGTAGGCACACAAATGCTTACCAAAGGTTTGGATTTTAGAAATGTAAGGTTGGTAGGTGTAATGAATGCTGACAATATGTTGAATTTCCCTGATTTTAGAGCACACGAGCGTAGTTTTCAACTTATTACGCAAGTATCAGGTAGGGCTGGTAGAACAGATAAAAGAGGAAAAGTGTTGGTGCAAACTTATAATCCATATCACAATATCTTACAGCAAGTATCTTCCAATAATTACGATGCTATGTATAAGGAACAAATGGACGACCGTTTTAACTACAAATATCCACCTGTTTACAAACAAATAAAAATAACATTAAAGCATAAAGACTATAATAGGGTAGAGCAGGCCTCTATTTGGCTGGGTAAATCGCTACGTCAAATATTTGGAGATAACGTTTTGGGGCCAGAGTCGCCACCAATCTCAAGAATACGAAATCAGTTCCACAAAAATATCTTAGTTAAGATTCCAAAAAAACAGTCTTTATCAAAAACTAAAGAAGCTATTATTAAAATTAACAATAGCTTCTTTAGCGTTAAAGATTTTCGGTCGGTTAAAATAATTTTAAATGTCGATAATTATTAGTAGTATATCATTCTGAAGGTTCTTTCAGAAAATATGAGTTAAAATAATTTTTATAAACTGTAATTGTTAGTTCAGTTTGACAATAACCTAATTAAGGTCTAAATATTATTTAAAGCATCAACCAATTGTGTCTTTTTGTTGCGGCTTAACGGTATTTCGTAAGCGCCAACTTCCACATTTTTACTGTTAAATCTATCAATCTTATCAAGATTTACAATATAAGATTTGTGAATTCTTAAAAATTTGTTTTCGGGTAATTCAGCTTCAAAAGCTTTCATAGTAGATAATACTACTAGGCTTGTTTCTTCTGTAACTAATTTTACATAATCACCAAGTGCTTCAATCCATTTAATGTCCTTAATGTATACTTTACGTTTTTTAAGGTTACTCTTCACAAAAATATGCTCACCTTCTTCTTCATGGAAATCAAGCGTTAATTTATGTTGTTCAAGAGCTTTTTCAACAGATGTGTTAAAACGTTCTTTGGTAATTGGTTTGTGTAAATAATCGGTAGCATCATAATTAAATGCTTTAAAAGCATATTCAGTTTTACCGGTTACAAAAATAATTTGGGGTTTTTTGTTTAATACGTCTAAAAGTTCAAAACCATTTAGCACTGGCATTTCAATGTCTAAAAAGATTAAGTCTACTTGATGCGTATTTAAACCATTTTTTGTTTCGAGTGCGCTACTGTACTCCGCTATTAAGTTTAGTGAAGGGTGATTTTCGACTAACTTAACAATAGAGAGACGTTGTATCGCTGAATCGTCTACTACTACACAGTTTAAAGTCATAACATTTTATATTATTTCGGTTAAGATATCGACAATAGTACGATAATTTCCGCTAAAAACCAAAAATCATCGGTAAACTGTTTGTTTTAACATAATTTTAACAGTTTTTTGCTACTATCAATTTAATGCTTGGAAAGTGTTGTAATATAGTAAAAAATGGTTATTTTTGCAGCCAATTTTTAACAATAAAATAGATTTTTATGAATCATTATGAAACTGTTTTCATCTTAAATCCCGTTTTATCTGAAGATCAGATAAAGGAAACAGTAAAGAAATACGAGGATTATCTCGTTTCTAAAGGTGCTAAGATGATATCAAAAGAAGATTGGGGGCTTAAAAAATTAGCTTATCCAATCCAGAACAAAAAAAGTGGTTTTTATCACTTATTTGAGTATCAAGTTGCTGGAGAAGCTATCGAGCAATTAGAGGTTGAGTTTAGACGTGATGAGCGTTTCATGCGTTACTTAACAGTGAAATTAGACAAGCACGCTGTGGCTTGGGCAGAAAGAAGAAGAGAAAAACTTAACGCTAAAGCTTAATTATGGCATCAATAGATCAACAAGCAAAAGGAAAAAAAGACGGAGAAATTAGATATTTAACTCCGCTTAATATAGAGACGAATAAGCAAAAGAAATACTGTCGTTTTAAAAAGTCTGGTATTAAGTATATCGACTATAAAGATCCAGATTTCTTATTAAAGTTTGTAAACGAGCAAGGTAAAATTTTACCAAGACGTTTAACAGGAACATCATTAAAGTACCAACGTAAAGTGTCTGTTGCTGTAAAAAGAGCACGCCATTTAGCATTAATGCCATACGTTGCAGATTTATTAAAATAAAACAATCATAACAATGGAACTTATATTAAAACAAGACGTTGAAAATTTAGGATTTAAAGACGACATTGTAACAGTTAAGAACGGTTATGGTAGAAATTACTTAATTCCTCAAGGGCATGCTGTTATCGCAACGCCTTCTGCAAAAAAGGTATTGGCAGAAAATTTAAAGCAGAGAGCTTTTAAAGAGAAGAAAATAGTTGAAGATGCTAATAAGGCTGCAGAAGCAATCAAGGCATTAGAGATTAAAATAGCGTCTAAAGTTGGTGCAGGAGACAAATTATTTGGTTCTGTAAACAATATAGATGTTGCTGCTGCTCTTGAAAAAGAAGGTCATGCGATAGATAAAAAATTCATCTCTGTTGCTGGTGGAAATGTAAAACGTTTAGGGCAGTACAATGCTACTATCCGTTTACACAGAGAAGTATCTGTAGAATTACCATTTGAAGTTGTAGCGCAGGCTAACTAATTTCAAAATTCTTAATACATTTAAAACCGTTTGGAGATACTCTAAACGGTTTTTTTATTAAAGCTAATGGTGCATTCTAAAAAATGAGCATCAAATTTAAATTTAATGATGAAGAGAATATGTATTGTTTTTTTAGTATTTCTTTGTGTTTCATGTAAAAGTGAAACGCAAAAACAAGAAGGGATTGTTGTAAAAAATTACAATACACCGTCTGTTTTACTAGAAACTTTTAAATATACTCCAAACGCAAAACCTTTAATAAGTGTACATCGAGGGGGAAAGGGCATTAAGCATTATCCAGAGAATTGTTTAGAAACTTTAACATATATAAGTGATAGTATACATGATGCTATTTTTGAGATTGATGTAGCAAAAACGAAAGATGGTATTTTGGTATTGATGCACGACAATACACTAGAGCGTACATCAACAGGAAAGGGAAAAATTACAGATTATACATTTGCAGAATTGCAAAACTTTAATTTAAAGGACGATTTTGGAAATATAACAATATATACAATACCTTTATTTAGTGATGTATTAAAATGGGCTAGGGACCATAACGTAATTTTAACCATTGATATTAAACAAAGTGTTGCAGTAGAAAACGTAGTTGCATTAATTAGGGACGCAAAAGCACAGGATATTTCTGTAATTATCACTTACGATTTAAAGCAGGCAGAACGGGCTAATGCAATTGCGCCAGAGCTATTGCTCTCGGTTTCCGCTAGAAATAATAAAGAATTTGAATGGTTGTTGCATTCTGGTATTCCTACCGAAAATATGTTAGCTTTTACTGGTACACGCTTATCGCCAGACAGTCTTTACCATAAGATTCACAAAAATGGTATTAAAACTATGCTTGGTACGTTAGGAAACTTAGATAAACGTGCAGAAGCTAGAGGAGATTCTCTTTATAGGGTATGGGTTAGTAAAGGCATAGATATTATAGCTACCGATAGGCCTTTTGCAGCAGCAACTGCCATTAAAAATTAAAAGTTTAACCAATAGTATAATTTTTCTAGATAGAATAATTAATTAGGTATATGAAGTATAGAAGACTTACAAAAGAACAATTTGAAGAGTTGCACCAAGAATTCATCAACTTTTTGGCAACACAATCTATAACAGCTGATGAATGGGCTAATTTAAAGGAAAATAAGCCTGAAGTAGCAGAAATGGAACTAGATGTGTTTAGCGATTTAATTTGGGAAGGTGTACTAAACAAAGCAGAATATTTAGAGCATTTTGCCCCGCAACATATGTATCTATTTAATTTAGGGGAAGAAAAAATGCACGCCATAGTGGTTAATGTTAAGAACGATGCTGTAGATATTACAACAAAAGAAGGTTATAATTGGTTGCGTGAAAACTTAATGGACGATAGTGTGGAGTTTTTACAGGCAGACAAAGATTATTCAGAAGATAAAAATCTGGATAAATTTATGATGATTGAACAAGGTGCATCCATAACCAAAGGCGAGTTATATCATTATTTTGATAATTTAATTAATTAGTTCCGTCATTCCTGCTTAGGCAGGAATCTATTTCAAGATAATCTATTATTTTTGTTGCTCTTCATCATAAATTAACTATTATGGTAGTATGATGCGGAGTAACACCTAAAACAAATACCTGCGGTAGCAGGCTGTAATATGGCACAAAAACCATCTATCCCAAAAGGTACAAGAGATTTTAATCCAGAGCAGGTAGCGAAGCGCAACTATATTTTTAATACCATTAGAAGCACTTTTGAAACTTTTGGATTTCAGCCGATTGAAACGCCGAGTTTTGAAAATTCTAGTACGTTAATGGGAAAATATGGAGATGAAGGCGACCGTTTAATTTTTAAGATTTTGAATTCTGGGGATTATTTATCAAAAGCTAATGAAAAAGCTTATTCTGATAAAGACTCCAATGCATTAACTCCAAGTATTTCAGAAAAGGCGCTTCGTTACGACTTAACAGTGCCATTTGCCCGTTATGTTGTACAACACCAAAACGATATAGAATTTCCTTTTAAACGCTACCAAATACAACCTGTTTGGCGTGCCGACAGACCACAAAAGGGACGTTTTAGAGAGTTTTACCAATGCGATGCTGATGTGGTAGGAAGCGATGCTTTGTGGCAAGAGGTAGAATTTATTCAGCTTTATGATACCGTATTTTCTAGTCTGAAATTAGAAGGTGTTGTGATTAAAATTAATAATCGTAAAATACTTTCAGGCATTGCAGAAGTTATTGGAGCAAGCGATAAATTGATTGATTTTACTGTTGCTCTAGATAAGCTTGATAAAATAGGAGAGGAGAAGGTAAAACAAGAGATGTTGGGTAAAGGTATCCCACAATCTGGAATAGATAAATTGGCACCTTTATTTTCTATCTCTGGTAATTTTGAATCTCAAATTGATAGTTTAAAAGCTATTTTATCTGTCTCTGAAGAAGGAAAAAAAGGGATTGAGGAATTAGAATTTATAAATAATGCCATTTCTGAGTTAGGCTTAAAAACGGCAGTACTGCAATTAGATGTTACTCTGGCAAGAGGACTCAACTACTACACGGGTGCAATTTTTGAAGTTGCAGCACCAGAGGGTGTAAAAATGGGATCTATTGGTGGCGGTGGTCGTTACGATGACTTAACCGGAATTTTTGGTATGCCTAATATAAGTGGTGTAGGTATTAGTTTTGGTTTAGACCGTATTTATCTAGTGTTGGAAGAATTGAACTTGTTCCCTGAAACTGTTTCTAAAAACGTTGAGGTATTGTTTATTAATTTTGGCAACAAGGAGGCTTTGTTTAGTATGAAAGCCATTAAGCAGTTACGTGAAGCTGGAATAAACGCAGAGCTATATCCAGATGCAGCTAAGATGAAAAAGCAAATGACGCATGCGAATAGGCGACACATACCTTATGTAGTATTGGTTGGGGAGGAAGAGATGAGCTCTAATACCTATGCGCTTAAAGATATGGTATCTGGTACACAGGAAAAGCTTTCAATAGAGGCGTTAATTTCTAGCGTAAAAAAGAAGTCCTGAAGGTCAGTTCAGGACTTGAAATAGTTATTTTCGAAATTAGATTTGGGGTATTATGACTAACTCAAATAAACTATTGTATCACTATCTTTTTTGATATTTTTCCAGATTCGGCTTCTACGCTGATAATATAATTTCCGGCAATGTTTTTTGGGATTTTGTACTCAATATTCTCTTGGTTAGAATTAAGTTGTAATTGAAATAGGGACTGCCCGAGAATATTAAACATTTCTACCTTTTTTATGGTTTTGGTTTTAGGGTTTTTAATGATAATAGCTTGCTTTTCACTAACAAAGAATACTTCAATATCATTTTCCAACTCTAATTCATCATTACCTAATGTCTGCGCTTTTGCAAAGGTAATTTCAAACCTGTTTAAATGGGAACCAGCTGGTATATTGGTTTCATATTTTGTTTGTAGCAGGTCATGGTATATACCAAGTTCTTTATCGTGTAAAAATATCTCAAGGTTATCAGGGACATTTTCCAGTTTATCGAGTGTAATGCTGTTAAAACCAGTGGTTTTTGTGTGTATACCTAGAGGGATCTTAGTGTCTTCGGTAATAGTATCTATGGCCTGAATGATGTACTTTTCATTGCCAATCATCCAATACATGTCATCCATTTGCGTATCTATGTATTTAGAATCGTAACCCCAATCTACACCTGTGGTGGCTTTTTTATCTACGGTAACCAATAATTGCCTTCTGAGTGTATTTATAGAGTTAAATCCTAATCTAATTCTAGTTCTTGTATCTTCTGTTTTAGGTGCTAAGTTTTTACTGGACTTTTTGGAATTTTTACCTTTAACAAAGAGTGAACTTGAGCCATCCTCGATTTGAAACACACGTTGGGCATTATTAAATTTAATGGTACCACCCGTCTCAGCAGTAACGAAAAAACCTTGTCCTACGGGGATATATCTTCCAGGAATTTTGGTTGGTGTGCCACCAGAGGCTACATCTGGGTCTGTAGTGCCTATGGCGGCAGCTGGTACGCCTCCAGCCAAGGAATAGGTGGCATAACCGCCTTGGTATTCATTGGCTATATGCGATCCGCCTCCCCAGTGCTCCCAGAAATATAATGTTCCTGTGGTAGAGCCTGGGCCTGCAATGGTAGCACCATTATCTAATATAAATTGTTCGGCGTCTATTGCAGATGGGTAAGGGTTACCTACTAAATAGTCGTTACCTGCATTTATGGTTAGGTTTATATCGCCATTATTTGGTTTGCCTTTTAATACATAATTCTGCTCGTCGCTAATAGAGCCGCTTCCGGGACCTTTCATGGTAAAACCTTCTCCAACCTTAAGGGTTCCAGATTCCCTTACGTGTTGCCATGAGGCATAATCGTCACTCAATCGGTTACTGAACTTCCAAATCCAATAATCTGCAATTCCTAATGGAGATGCTGCACCGTTATATCCTGAGCTTAAAAAGTTGACATTCTCAAAAATATCAGTAACGCTAAAATCATTATTGTTTGTGGAATTGTTACTCATGCCTACTGGTGAGGACCAATAATTATAGGTATATGTATCTGCGGTACCTTGTTGGTCTTTTTCTAAGGTGCCAGCACTTACAGGATCTAATGTGCTATCTTGATTTTGTATGAGTTGAGACTCGCCTTCTAAATCTATATCTCCATTTAGTTTTATGTACCAACTATTAAAAAGACCAGAGTTATTTGTAACATGTAGTGAAGATCCACTATTTAATAGTATTCCTACCGTATTTATATCCTTGTCAATTTCTAGATCGCCGTTTATCTGTACTATAGCACAGTCTGGTATTATATTGTGTATGTCCCATACACTTCCATGTTCCCAATTACTTGAATTACTCCAATCTCCACTACAGGACGAAGTGGTAATATATGGTAATGGAGCAGTGTATTCTTGATATGTCCTCATATTATGTAACTGTCCGTCTACATTGGAATCAGAGTCGTCAGGCGTGTATCCAGTATCAATAATGCCCATTTTGTAGTATAAAATTAGGTCACTCCAAGATAAATCTTCAATGTCTTTGGGTATTACAGTTCCTCTTACATTTCCACTGTTGTTTTCAATCTCTTGATTTATTTGTCTGTGCAATTGCTCTTGATTAAGTGCTTTATCATAAACCCTACATTCATATATGGATCCCTCAAAATAATTATTGTCATTATAAGTATTCCTTCCAATTTCAAAATCATGGTCTGTATTCCAGTCATCTAGGTTATTTATTGATAAACCTACTAAACTTGGAGTCGTGTAGTTGTATATACTAGAGCCGTTTAAGAACAACTCAAAAGTTCCTGTTGCGTTATTAAACATTAAAGTGGCATGATACCATATGTTATCATTTAATAATGCGTCTGGGATATCCGGAGAATCTATATCCGACCCAAGATTGGTCTTCATAAACCCCTTAAGTCTCTTATTGGCATCTACATACAACCTAAAATTACGTTGCCCCATAATTTCGCCACCATCTGACCCTGTATCCATTTTAAACCATGTCATCATAGTAACTTCAGATTTACCTCCTAAAAAAGCACTTCTGCTGATATAATCGTTTACACCATCAAAATCTAATGTTTGTGGAATACAAAAACTAAAGTCGCCTAAACCAGAACCGTGGATTCTAGATGTAGAACAAGAACTACAATCTTCCCATAAAAAACTAACACTAGTTATATAATCTGAATCAGAAAAGTTAACCCCTACCATAGCGTTTGTTCCTGTTGTAGAGGAAGCATTGGCGTCAACTACGCCAGTAGTGTTATCTGAGGTATAAGATGGTGTTGCAGAATTTGTAAAAGTTGGATAAATAGTTCCTCCTGAAACTGTTGTAGCACTTATCGTGTACATATCTCCGTGTCCTCCTCCTGCATTAACATGTAAAAGATCAAAAGATAGAGCATAAATGGGGGAACTAAATGTAATAGTACATGTAATTCCTGTGGATGAAAAGCCAGTAGTATATAGGTCTAAATTTTCAGTTGTACCTCCACTTGCAGATGTTCCAACTCTAGGTGTCTGTCCTCCCCAGCTGCCAAGTGTACTTGTTTCTCCAGTAAATGTTACTGTGAAGTCAATACCTGAATTGTCTACATTGGAAAAAGTATTTGTAATAGCACCATCAGGAGTCCAATTATATTCATTACTGGCTGACGGGGTAGAGGCCCAATCTAATGTAAAGTTCTCTCCGCAACTGGGGGGAGAGTGAAGTTGTGCAAAAACTTTTTGAGAATAAAACAAGAGAAATGCCACCAATACAATGACGATAGTAAAATTCTTCATAATGTAGGTTATTTAGTTGGGGACTAAATACTTAGGTTGGCTAATGCTTATATTTGGTCTAGACAAATATAATTTTTTTATTCATAAAACTACGATAAAAAGCATAAAATATCGATAAAAAGTATAATTTGTATTAATAAACTTAATTTATGAGTACTTTTTTTGAGATTTTCCCCAAATCGGTTTCAACATTTAGAATAAAATTCCCTGAAATGTTTCCTGGGATACGATACTCTAAGTAATTTTTGTTGGAATTTGTATTTAAATTGAATAATGATTGTCCAAGGATATTGAACATTTCAACTGATTTTATGGTTTGGGATTTACTATTATTAATTATGATGCAATTATTTTCGTTTGAATAATAGATGTCAATCCCTGTTTGGTTATTGTGCTCTTCTGTACTTAAAGTTTGAGCCTTGGAGAATGTAATTTCAAATCTGTTTAAATGCTCTCCAGCTTCTAAGTAAGTTTCAAATTTAGATTGTTGTAAATCGTGGTAGAGGTTAAGTTCTTTATCATGTAAATAAATGTCTAGGTTTTTTGTAGAATTCTCTATGGCATCTATTTTAATGCTGTTTAAGCCGGCTTTATCTGTATGGATACCTAATGGAATTATAGTTTCATCAGTTATAATATTGTCTATGGCTTGAATTAGATATTTTTCATTGTTTAATATCCAATACATATCGTCAATTTGCGTATCAATATATTTTGAATCGTAGCCCCAGTCTATTCCAGATGTTGCATGTTCATCTATAGTTACAAGGAGCTGTCTGTTTAGGTTGTTTACGGAATGAAATCCAATTCTAAGCTTCATCCTTGGGTCTTCAGTAGTACGCGCTTTATTTGTTGAGCTATTTTTAAATGCAATTGCGTTGGTGTCATTTTTATTATAGAAAACACGTTGGCTATTATTGAATTGTATTTCCCCATCGGTTTTAGCGGTTACATAAAACCCTTGGCCAACAGGAATATATCTTTCGGGAATCCTTATAGATACGTTCTCTGTTGTTGCTGTGGTATTAATAATGCCTTTGGTTACGGCAGGAATACCTCCAGATAGTGAAAATGTAGCATAACCTCCTTGGTAATCGTTAGCAACATGCGAGCCTCCTCCCCAATGTTTCCAGAAGTACAATGTACCATTAATGGCTCCTGAACCTGAATCGGGTTTATTATCTAAAAGAAATTGTACGGCATCTATAGCTGAAGGGTAGGGGTTGCCTACCAAGTAGTCATTTCCAGCATTTACTACTAAATTAATATTTGCATTATTGGGTTTGCCTTTAAGTATATATCCTTGTTCATTATCATTTGCGACTGAGCCCGGACCTTTCATGGTAAAACCTTCCCCAGGTATAATCTCTCCCGTACTTCTAATTTGTTGCCACGAAGCGTAATCATCACTTAGCTTATTACTAAATTTCCATATCCAATAATCAGCAATGCCCAAAGGAATCTCAGAGCCATCATAGCCATTGGTTATAAATTCCACACCATCAAAAATATCTTTAACAGTGTAATTGACATTATTTGTTGTAGTGCTTTGTTTGCTTACTGGTGAGGCCCAATAATTATAGGTATACTTATCAGCGGTACCTTTAATGTCTTGTTCTAAAACCCCACCACTGTTTGGGTCTAACGTACTATTTTTGGTTTGTATGAGTTGCCCTCCTCCCTTTAATTTTATGGTTCCATTTAGTTTTAAATACCAAGAGTTAAATAAACCTGTATTGTTGTTTACGGTAAGGTTTTTTCCTTGGTTTACTATTAATCCTGTGGTTTTTATATTTTCCTTGGTCTCTATATTGCTTTGTATCTCAACAATGGCGTGTTCGGGAACATAGTTGTGAATGTTCCAAACATCTCCATGTAACCAACTATTGGCATCTTTCCAATCGGTATTATCGGTAGTATTTGTAATGTAGGGTAGTGGTGCTGTATACTCTTGGAACGTAGTCATATTGTGTAGTATTCCATTTCTATTGCTAAGAGAACTATCAAAAGCATAACCTGTATCTAAGATGTCCATTTTGTAATAGAGTATTAAATCGTTCCAAGCTAAGTCAGCAATATCCTTAGGGATTGTTTCTCCTCTTACATATCCACTATTGTTTTTTATTTTTTGATTTATTTGTTGGTGTAATTGGTTGGTATTTAATACTGTTTTATAGATCCTTGACTCATTAATAGATCCTTTAAAATAATTTTTTTTAATTTCGGTGTTTCTGCCTATTTCAAAATCGTGGTTCGTATTCCAATCAGGGGTGTTGTTAATTGTTGTATTGGTAAGTGTAGCATCGGAATAACTCCAAATACTATTGCCATTTAAATATAAAAGAATAATACCGGTGCCTCCATCATACACTACAGCTACATGTTGCCATACATTAGCTTCAATTAGTGCTTCGGTAAGATCGGGAGAAACTATTTCTAAGCCATTATCAGTTTTTATAAAAGCTCTTAGCTTATTGTTGTTATCTATATATAATCTAAAATTACGTTGCCCTATAATTTCACTTGCATTTGGGTGGCTATCTGCTTTAATCCAAGACATCATTGTTATTTGATCATGGCCTCCTAGAAACGCAGGAGTGCTTATATAGTCATCTTCTCCATCAAAGTCTAATGTTTGTGGTGTGCAGAAACTAAAATTCCCAATGCCTGTGGCATGTGCTTTTTCGGGTGAACAGCTTTCACAATCTTCCCAGAGAATGCTTATACTTGTTATATAGTTTGGGTCAGCAAAGTTTACGCCTACAATGGGATTTTCTCCAGAGGTTAAATTAGAAACCGCATTCACAATTCCTGTTGTTTCATCAGTGGTATATGAAGGGGAAGGGGAATGCGTAAACTTGGGGTAAATTGTATCTCCTTTTGAGTTTTTCCCTGTAATGGTATATTTATCACCGTTTACTTCGTATACGTTGATATGATGTATATCGAATGATAAAGCATATATGGGTTTACTAAAAGTTATGGTGCAGGTAATGCCTTCGTTAACGAAGCCATTGCTTAACAAATCGATGCCTTTGTGTAGGTAACTTGATTTTGTTCCTACTTTTGGGGTTTGCCCTGCCCAAAATCCTAAAGTGCTTGTTTCTCCAGCAAATGCTATTGTGATATCTACATTAGAATTGTCAACATTGGTAAGCACATTTGATAGGGCACCAGAGGGCCAGCCATACTCATTTGAATTTTCTGGGTAGGTTGACCAATTTAATGTAAAATTATTGCCACATTCTGGAGTATTGTGGAGCTGTGCAAATGTTTTTGAAGTCCAAAAACAGAGAGAGAATATCATCGAAACGATAATAGCAATATGCTTCATGTTGTAGGTTATTTAGTTTGGAGCTAAATATTTGTTTGTGTATTAAATAACACTGGGCTAATATAAATATTTCTTTTCATAATATCGATAAAACGTATAAAAATATCGATAAAAAACATTTCAATGTTTAAAGAACATTTGCAAACACAAACTATTCTAGTTTTTATTTTAGCTTATAATAAAAAAGTTAGGACTTTTAGTAGTAACTAAAATATCCTAACTTTTAATATAATTTACCTCATATATAGGTTATTATTCTATAATGACTTTTTGAGAAATAGCTTTGTCGTTATCTAGATGCACTTTTACAAGATATACACCTGTTGAAACGCCATCTACCTCATGTTCAATTTCGCTTTTATTTGATGCTTCATCAAAATGTTTTAAGGACTGGCTTAGCAAATTGAATATCTCTATTGAATTAACAGTTCGTTCTTTTGGGTTTTGAATGATTAGTGTATTTGCATCATTGTGGTAACGAATTTGTACATCATTAAACTCAAAATCATCTGTTCCAAGTAGTGTACTATCACTACTAAAGGTTATTTCAAATCTATCCTTATATTCTCCTGGCGATAAGTTGATAGAATAGTCACTTTGTTTTAAATCATGATATGTATTTAATTCTTTATCATGTAGATAGATGTTTGTACTGCTTTCAATGTTTATCAACTCATTAATCCTTATCGTTGCCATACCTGATTTTGAAATTTTTAGCCCAAGAGGTAATTGTTGGTTTTCTTCAAAATTATTTACTCCTTGGATAACCAGAGGTGTATCGTTAAAATTCCAATACATGTCTTCATTTCCAACATCTAACAAAATGGCATCATATCCAAGATCAAAATCATTTGTAGTTCTCTCATCAACACCAACAAGGAGTTCACGATGGTACCCGTCAGGAGAATCAAACATTAATCTAATTTTTTGTCTTTTATCTTTTTCTGTGTTGTTTGCAGTAGATGATTTTTTATTGTTATTACTTTTTACAAAAATAGAGCCTGTATTTGATCCAGATACAGTTTCTCTCTGGAATACCCTTTGGCTATTTCTAATTAAAATGTTTCCGCCAACAATTGGTTGTGATAACCCAGTTAAGGTTGGGTCGTTTACAGCTGAAGCAAAGAACCCTTGTCCTACAGGTATGTACCTTTCAGGACGTTTTGTTCCTGTTGCATAAGTTACATTAATTCTAGCATCGTCTGATATAGCCAGAGTTCCACCAATTAAGGTTAAAGTGGCATAACCACCTTCGTAAGAACTAAGGTTGTGTGTGTTGTCTGAAAAATGATCCCAGAAATATAGGGCACCATTAATTACGTTTTGCGTATTGGTTCCTCCATCTGCAGCACTTAGGTTATCTAAAATAAAGGCATTGGCATCTAAGGCAGAAGGGTATGGGTTACCAATTAAGTAATCGTTATCAACATTTATCAGTAAACTAAAATCGCCATTATTGGGTTGTCCTAAAAATTCATAATTCTGTTCAGGAGTAAGTACACCAGGACCTTTCATTGTAAATCCTTGTCCTACCGATATGGTATTTGAGCTTCGTGTGTGTTGCCATTGCGAATAATCGTCGTTTGGTAAATTGGCATAGGTCCATATCCAGTAATCTGCATTTTGTAATGGAGATGTCGTTCCATTATACCCTGAAGTTATAAAACCAACATTATTAAACACGCTTGCTACTGTGTAATCCGCATTACTTGTAGGAGATACAGGAGAACACCAGTAATTGTAAATGTAAGTGCTTGGTACACCTTGTTGGTCTCTTTCTAGAGTACCTGTACTAGTAGTATCAAAATCACTACGGTCTGATTGTACTAATTGTGATTCTCCTTCTAGATCAAGAGTTCCATCGATTTTTAAATAATGTGTTACGGTTAAGCCTATACCTTCATTAGCAGCTGTGTCTCCATTCACTTGTAAATCGCCGCTATTTATAATTAAAGCTTGTACAGAACAATCTCTTGTCCTAGTAGCCGTAGGTGAGGCACCAAGATAAGTGTCATGGTTTATTTCTACTATATTCCAACTTATTGGTGTAACGCCATCTACAATTGATAAGGCATTAGGTAAATCTACTACCGAATTGTTTAACCAAGTTCCTGTTGCATCCCATGAACCAGTAGCTTGTGTTTCATAAGGTAAAGGAGCAGTTTGGTAATCCACTGTATTTAAATTTCGTAATGCGCCTTGAATATTATTACCAGACATATCATCTGTGTTTGTATATGTGTATACTGACATTGGGTAATAGCCAGCCAAATCTGTCCATGGTATACTGCTAATTTCACATTTTGTAATAGTTGTTGGGATAACATCTCCATATTCTAATGCTAAGGTACTATCATCAATGATTTCTTGATTCATAACATACCTTAATTGATCCACGGAAAGTGCTACATCCCAAACTCTTACTTCATCAATATTTCCAGCAAAATAATCTGTTGTATTCGGGTCGAAACCGTCAGCAGCAGCCACTAAGAATTTTTGTGAGGTAGCTACTGGTGCTGGTAAAGCATTTGAAGCAGCTTCTACACCATCTATATACAGTCGTGCAGTTCCACTCTCATAAATTACAGCAACATGGTGCCATTTATTTTCAGGAATGACGACAGTAGTATTAACGGTACCTGCTCCTCCGTTCACTGAGAATTCTAATTGTCCAGAGCCATTAATTCTAAGATCGTACCCTTCAGAATCTGCAGCATTTCTCTTAGACATGATAGAGGCGTTTATTGTACCTGTATCTCTTTTAATCCATGCAGACATAGTGAACTCTGTGGTATTTAAATCTAAGTTATTTTCCATATCTACATAATCCACAACACCATCAAAATACACAGAACGTTCTACCACTATCTGTGGCGCATATCCAAACGTAATGTATTTGGTGCCGTTAAAATTATAGTCGGCTTCCAAGTTACCACTGCCATCTGGAGTCATAACTCTGTAATCTGCAGTAGGGTCAAATACACCTGTGTCTGAGATAAACATGTAATAATTCCCTGGAGGCGTTATGTTTCTTATCGCATTTTGAGGTATTCTTACGCTACAGGATGGAATGTCTCCACCTGTTTCTACTACTTTCCATATACGTTGCATTGCTACAAATGATACTGGTGTAGATAATCCAGAAATACCATCACTCATATCTACAGCAACTGATGATGCCGCAAGGTTTAAATCAGCACCATTATTACCCCACATTAGGAATTCCCTATCATTAAAATTTGTCGGATTACTTGTGGTATTATCACTATTTGTATCATAAATATCAGATAACCCAATGGTTAATATGCCTTCAATGAGTCCTGTACCGTCAGTAGCATCATTAGAACTACTAGATTGTTTTTGTGTTAATTCAGAGGCATCATCTCTACCTATACCTGCAACATCGTAATTATAACCACTGTTGGCGCTTGTATCCCATATTACTGTATCTTGTGAGTCAATATAATCTCTATCATTGAGGTTAACTGCTGTAGTACTAGCTGTATCATGAAGTGTGATACCATATTTAATACAAAGCGCAGATAGAATTTTATGTTGGTCTGTTGATGAGTTGGCCTGAGAGTAACTTAAAACCTCACCTATTTTCCCATCGAAGAAGGTGTCGAAAGGGTGTCCGTTTATAGAAATACGCCCACTACCTAAACAATAATATGAATTTAGGTATTCTACGAATGGAAGAATGTCATAAGGGGAACTTGAAACATGACCGGTAGCATTATCTATTCTAATTCCATTTTTGTAAATTTCTGTAGACGTATTGGTGGCGTTGTTTTTAATATTGAAAACAATAACTTCATTATCATAAGAATCTGTTGCGCTGGAATACGTTCTACCCCAGGAGCCTTGAGATCCTAAGCCAGCTAAACTTGTTGGAACTGTACTTACCATGTGGTTTACCATAGAATTATGCTGGCTGAACCTTTGTGAACCTGCACCAAAATATAAGCCACTACCATCACTATGCATTGTTTCTACAGCATGTCTTCCAGATAAAGGTGCTTGTGTATTAGATAGTTGGTCGTCTATTACGCCATCAGTTTGTATTACAATAAAATATTCTCTTGCAAAATACCCACCTTTACCTTTCATAACGTCTTGGTTAGCCTTAACAAAGTCAACATAGGGATTAAAGTTGATGTTATTGGTCGCACTATTATAAAATACAGGACTTGTTGCAGTAACACTTACAGCATCATTATCTTGAGCTTGATCTGTCCATGTTGCAATATCTGATCCATCTGTTACTACGCCAATTTCAGAATCAGCTTTTAGCCAGAGTTTCAGGTTATTGGTAACACCTCCTGGTGCGTAACTTGGATCAGCAAAAGGCGTGTAAGGATCTCCATGTATAAACACATTATCAAAGTTAAACCCATCACCATTTGCGGTTTGGGATGCAAAACGTATTCTAAATTGAACAGTAGCTACATTATCAAGAGCCGAAGGTAAATCAATGCTTGCTTGTTCGGATAAATTTCTTATCGGAGAGAAAGACTCAGAACTATTATTTCCGCTCCAGCCATTTACTGCTCCTAATGCGTTTACACTAGCCGAGTTGTACCATTGCGTTCCATCACCCATAGCTCCCAAAGTGGTCCAAGTAGATCCATTAGTTGAATATTCTATTAGAGCACCATCATTAGCATCTGTATTATAACGTATGTCTATACTAAACTTTAAATTGTAGAAACCAGTTAAATCTATTACTGGGCTTGTTGCGTATGTATCGGTATTTGTTAAATAGTTGTTGTAGCTATCAGTATACCAGTAATTTGCTTCACATATATCAGTAGTGTTTGTACCGTGTGTCCATGTTGAGCCAGAGCCACTGTTAGTCATAGTCCATCCTCCATCGTTGTTGTCAAAATTTTCGTAGTAAATGGTGTATGTTGGTGGGCCGCTAATTCCTGTACCTTGAATATCAAAAGTATAAGGGTTTTCATCTCCATCGTCATTTGCTATAGATACAGTTGCAGTTCTAGTACCTAGAGCGCTAGGGTCGAATGTAATTTCAAAAGTAGTGCTGCTGCTAGCTGCTATAGTAGCTGAAGGGATACTTGTTACAGTAAAATCTCCTGGGTGAGCACCACCAATAGTTATATATGGAGAAGCTCCTGTAAGATTTAAACTAGATACTGTACCTAGGTTTTGAATGGTAAAGGTGTTAGCATTATTACCACTAGTAACTACAATGCTACCAAAATCTGTGTCGTCGCTTGTATCTGGTGTGGTATCACCATCAGCGATATCAACGCTATTACCTTGAATATTTATTTCTTGTACTGTGGTTATCCCCGTACCTTGAATATTAAAATTATATGGGTTTTCATCAGAATCATCATTAGCGATACTTACTGTAGCGGTTCTTAAGCCTGTTGCGCTTGGGTTAAATGTAATGGTAAATGTTGTACTGCCACTGGCAGCTACAGTAGCTGAAGGATTTGCTGTTAGTGTAAAGTCGGCTGCATGGGTTCCGCTAATTGTAATGTAAGGGGATGGGGCTGTTAAATTTAAGGTTGCAGTACCTGTATTTTGGATGGTAAACGTATTGGCGTTAGTACCAATTGTCACGTCAACATTTCCAAAATCAGTGTCATCAGATACATCTGGTGTAGTATCTCCATCTGTAATTGTGGTTGCATTACCAATAAGATTTATTTCTGGTTCTGGTGCTGTGTTGTAAAGAGAGATATCATCTACGGACATATCACTGTTAAAGCTACTTCCTGTAATACCTTGAATTCTTAATTTGATAGTTTGCCCAGCATAAGCAGCAAGGTTTAACGTAACGGTAATCCAAGCGTCTCCATTGGTTGTTTGAACTTGTCCAGTTTGCGACCAAAGATTTGTAGGGTAGGTAACTCCACTATCAGTACTAATGTCTACATTAAGGGTTCCCATATCTGCTCCATACATGTGGTAGCTAAAGGACAGTTCTGGATTTGTTAGGCCAGTAAGGTCAAAACAAGGACTAAAAAGATTACTAGTATTATTGTAATTTGAACTTGCTTCCGTATAAATATAATATGTTCCACCGCCAGCACCAGTAGGACCAGTTGCTGATGAAGTGGTTCCACCACTATTAACGGTCCAATCAAAATTATCAGTTGTATCTTGAATCCATGCACCAACTGTGTTGGTTTCAAAATCTTCAGTGTATGGAAAACTACTAACTGTTGAACCACAAGGATCTACCCCTGTGCCTTGAATATCAAACGTGTAAGGATTTTCATCAGAATCATCATTTGCAATACTTACGGATGCAGTTCTAAGGCCTGTAGCACTAGGATCAAAAGTAATTGTAAATGTTGTACTACCGCTAGCAGCTACTGTTGATGCTGGATTAGCCGTAACTGTAAAATCGGCTGCATGAGTACCTGAGATGCTTACTAGAGGACCACCAGTAAGGTTTAATGTTATAGTACCTGTATTTTGGATGGTAAATATATTTGCATCTGTAGCACCAGTAATATTCACACTACCAAAATCTGTATCGTCGCTTACATCTGGAGAAGTATCCCCATCAGTAATATCTGTTCCATTACCTTGTATGTTTATATCTGGAGCTATTGCAGTCCATGTAAGAATAACTAAACCTGGGGCACCATTTCCACCAACGCCATTTCCATCTCCAGAAGCACCACCGCCACCGCCATAGTCCTCACCGTTTTGTCCGTCGTTATCGTTTCCACCATTACCACCGTTTCCAGTTCCGCCATTACCGTTGTTTGTGCCACCAGCACCACCACTTGGTGTGAAAGTACCTGTAGCATCTTGACCGTCGCTTCCGTTACCACTATCACCTGCAGCCCCACCGCCAGCTCCTCCTTCGTCTAGATCGCCATTACCACCACTTCCTCCAGAAAAGGCTACTTGACTGGTAACAGTGCCTGTAAAAGAACCACCTCCACCAGCACCACCAGCTCCTCCACTACTTGTTGATGTAAAACCACCACTACCTCCATTAGCAGTTATTGTACCTATGGTGTGTGAAACAATTGTATTACCACCATTACCTCCATCATTTCCGTTCGAAGTTGCTCCAATACCACCTGAGCCAATCGTTACTGTAATATTATCTCCTGGTGTCACAGCTAGCGTTCCTCCTCGGAATCCGCCTCCTCCTCCTCCGCCGCCGCCATCGTTACTGCCTTCGTCTGCACCACCACCACCGGCCCCCCAGGCCGATACATTTACAGATGTAACTCCAGAGGGAACTACAAAAGTACCGCTTGAGGTGTAAGTTTGACTTTGGGAAAATACATTCGAGGAAAATAGAATACCTACTATAAGTATAGTAAACTTTAATAAAAAAGTAACTTTTTTCATGAGAGGTTAAATTTAGCTTGGGACTAATTATTTAAGCTCCAAATATAAAATACAACTCCATGAAATACAAAAATAATCGATGAAATACATAATATATATTGTATATTATTGATAATCAGTTAATTAATTTTTTTGGATTTATATGTTTTTAGTGGGGCAACCATATAAAATAAGAGGTTGAACTTTTACAAAGCTCAACCTCTTATGAGTCTATTTATTTTTGATTAAAACTTTATTAACTGTCTCATCATAGAGAATCCAGTTTCAATATTTATGATTTTTACGACATATGGAGCTTGGTCTAGTTGATCTAAACCGCTTACTCTTATTTTTCTATTAGTACTTGAATACTGTCTGTCAATAACTAATCTACCATTCATATCAAATATCTGTATACCAAACTCTACACTATTATAACTTGAAGGTAAATCAATGTTAATAGTATTACCAAATGGATTTGGTAGTACAGAAATATTTCTGAATTCTAATTTGTCTCTATCAAGCGTGGTTTGGTCAAACCCGTCACAATCTTGATCAATACCATCATCTGTGATTTCTGGTGCTCCGGGGTGTATACTAGCTCCGCTACCCGGCGTGTCATCACAATCAGTTACAGGAAGTACGCTAGACGTGTATTCTATTCCTGGAGATGAACAATCAGAAACCGTTGATATTGCGTAACCATCACCATCAGCATCTAAATACCAAATAGTTTGAGGCGTCACTGTAAGGTTCAGCACATCGTTAGCCGTACATCCATCGTTGGTAATGGTAAGCCCAGACTGGCTTGTTGTATAGTCCTGTCCATTGGCTGCCCAAGTGTAGGTCTCTCCTGAACAGATGGTGGCATTGGTCACGTCATCTGCAGGTTTAGGCGTCACTGTTAAGTTAAGCACGTCATCCGCCGTACATCCATCATTGGTAATGGTAAGCCCAGACTGGCTTGTTGTATAATCCTGTCCATTGGCTGCCCAAGTGTAGGTCTCTCCTGAACAGATGGTGGCATTGGTCACGTCATCTGCAGGTTTAGGTGTTACCGTAAGGTTCAGTACATCATCCGCCGTACATCCATCATTGGTAATGGTAAGCCCTGACTGGCTTGTTGTATAATCCTGTCCATTGGCTGCCCATGTGTAGGTCTCTCCTGAACAGATAGTGGCATTGGTCACGTCATCTGCAGGTTTAGGTGTTACCGTAAGGTTCAGCACATCATCCGCCGTACATCCATCGTTGGTAATGGTAAGCCCTGACTGGCTTGTTGTATAATCCTGTCCATTGGCTGCCCAAGTGTAGGTCTCTCCCGAACAGATGGTGGCATTGGTCACGTCATCTGCAGGTTTTGGTGTTACCGTAAGGTTCAGCACATCGTTAGCCGTACATCCATCATTGGTAATGGTAAGCCCGGATTGTGACGTGGTATAGTCCTGTCCATTGGCTGCCCATGTGTAGGTCTCCCCCGAACAGATGGTGGCATTGGTCACGTCATCTGCAGGTTTAGGCGTTACCGTAAGGTTCAGCACATCGTTTGCCGTACACCCATCGTTGGTAATGGTAAGCCCAGACTGGCTTGTTGTATAGTCCTGCCCGTTGGCTGCCCATGTATAGGTCTCTCCTGAACAGATGGTGGCATTGGTCACGTCATCTGCAGGTTTTGGCGTAACAGTTAAGTTTAGTACATCATCAGCTGTACATCCATCGTTAGTAATGGTAAGTCCAGATTGCGCTGTTGTATAATCTTGGCCATTAGCTGCCCATGTGTATGTTTCTCCTGAACAGATGGTGGCATTGGTCACGTCATCTGCAGGTTTAGGCGTTACTGTTAAGTTAAGCACGTCATCCGCCGTACACCCATCGTTGGTAATGGTAAGCCCAGACTGGCTTGTTGTATAGTCCTGCCCATTGGCTGCCCATGTATAGGTCTCTCCCGAACAGATGGTGGCATTGGTCACGTCATCTGCAGGTTTTGGTGTTACCGTAAGGTTCAGTACATCGTTAGCCGTACACCCATCATTGGTAATGGTAAGCCCAGACTGGCTTGTTGTATAGTCCTGCCCGTTGGCTGCCCATGTGTATGTTTCTCCTGAACAGATGGTTGCATTGGTCACGTCATCTGCAGGTTTAGGCGTTACTGTTAAGTTAAGCACGTCATCCGCCGTACACCCATCGTTGGTAATGGTAAGCCCAGACTGGCTTGTTGTATAGTCCTGCCCATTGGCTGCCCATGTATAGGTCTCTCCCGAACAGATGGTTGCGTTTGTTACGTCATCTGCAGGTTTTGGTGTTACCGTAAGGTTCAGTACATCGTTAGCCGTACATCCATCGTTGGTAATGGTAAGCCCTGACTGGCTTGTTGTATAATCCTGTCCATTGGCTGCCCATGTGTAGGTCTCTCCTGAACAGATGGTGGCATTGGTCACGTCATCTGCAGGCTTAGGTGTTACCGTAAGGTTCAGTACGTCATCCGCCGTACATCCATCGTTGGTAATGGTAAGCCCTGACTGGCTTGTTGTATAATCCTGTCCATTGGCTGCCCATGTGTAGGTCTCTCCTGAACAGATGGTGGCATTGGTCACGTCATCTGCAGGCTTAGGTGTTACCGTAAGGTTCAGTACGTCATCCGCCGTACATCCATCGTTGGTAATGGTAAGCCCTGACTGGCTTGTTGTATAATCCTGTCCATTGGCTGCCCATGTATAGGTCTCTCCCGAACAGATGGTGGCATTGGTCACGTCATCTGCAGGTTTTGGTGTTACCGTAAGGTTCAGTACGTCATCCGCCGTACATCCATCGTTGGTAATGGTAAGCCCTGACTGGCTTGTTGTATAATCCTGCCCATTGGCTGCCCATGTATAGGTCTCTCCCGAACAGATGGTGGCATTGGTCACGTCATCTGCAGGTTTAGGTGTTACCGTAAGGTTCAGCACATCGTTAGCCGTACATCCATCATTGGTAATGGTAAGCCCGGATTGTGACGTGGTATAGTCCTGTCCATTGGCTGCCCATGTGTAGGTCTCCCCCGAACAGATGGTTGCGTTTGTTACGTCATCTGCAGGTTTTGGTGTTACCGTAAGGTTCAGCACATCGTTAGCCGTACATCCATCATTGGTAATGGTAAGCCCTGACTGGCTGGTCGTATAGTCCTGTCCGTTGGCCACCCATGTGTATGTTTCTCCCGAACAGATGGTTGCGTTTGTTACGTCATCTGCAGGTTTTGGTGTTACCGTAAGGTTCAGCACATCGTTAGCCGTACATCCATCGTTGGTAATGGTAAGCCCTGACTGGTTGGTCGTATAGTCCTGTCCGTTGGCCACCCATGTGTATGTTTCTCCCGAACAGATGGTTGCGTTTGTTACGTCATCTGCAGGTTTTGGTGTTACCGTAAGGTTCAGTACATCGTTAGCCGTACATCCATCGTTGGTAATGGTAAGCCCTGACTGGTTGGTCGTATAGTCCTGCCCGTTGGCTGCCCATGTATAGGTCTCTCCCGAACAGATGGTTGCGTTTGTTACGTCATCTGCAGGTTTTGGTGTTACCGTAAGGTTCAGTACATCGTTAGCCGTACATCCATCGTTGGTAATGGTAAGCCCTGACTGGCTTGTTGTATAGTCCTGTCCATTGGCTGCCCATGTATAGGTCTCTCCCGAACAGATGGTGGCATTGGTCACGTCATCTGCAGGCTTAGGTGTCACGGTTAAGTTAAGTACATCATCCGCTGTACATCCATCGTTGGTAATGGTAAGCCCTGACTGGCTGGTCGTATAGTCCTGTCCGTTGGCCGCCCATGTATAGGTCTCTCCCGAACAGATGGTGGCATTGGTCACGTCATCTGCAGGTTTAGGTGTTACCGTAAGGTTCAGCACATCGTTAGCCGTACATCCATCATTGGTAATGGTAAGCCCGGATTGTGACGTGGTATAGTCCTGTCCATTGGCTGCCCATGTGTAGGTCTCCCCCGAACAGATGGTTGCGTTTGTTACGTCATCTGCAGGTTTTGGTGTTACCGTAAGGTTCAGCACATCGTTAGCCGTACATCCATCATTGGTAATGGTAAGCCCTGACTGGCTGGTCGTATAGTCCTGTCCGTTGGCCACCCATGTGTATGTTTCTCCCGAACAGATGGTTGCGTTTGTTACGTCATCTGCAGGTTTTGGTGTTACCGTAAGGTTCAGCACATCGTTAGCCGTACATCCATCATTGGTAATGGTAAGCCCGGATTGTGACGTGGTATAGTCCTGTCCGTTGGCCACCCATGTGTATGTTTCTCCCGAACAGATGGTGGCATTGGTCACGTCATCTGCAGGTTTTGGTGTTACCGTAAGGTTCAGTACATCGTTAGCCGTACATCCATCGTTGGTAATGGTAAGCCCTGACTGGTTGGTCGTATAGTCCTGCCCATTGGCTGCCCATGTATAGGTCTCCCCCGAACAGATGGTGGCATTGGTCACGTCATCTGCAGGCTTAGGTGTCACGGTTAAGTTAAGTACATCATCCGCTGTACATCCATCGTTGGTAATGGTAAGCCCTGACTGGCTGGTCGTATAGTCCTGTCCGTTGGCCGCCCATGTATAGGTCTCTCCTGAACAGATGGTGGCATTGGTCACGTCATCTGCAGGCTTAGGTGTTACCGTAAGGTTCAGTACGTCATCCGCCGTACATCCATCGTTGGTAATGGTAAGTCCAGATTGAGCTGTTGTATAATCTTGGCCATTGGCTGCCCATGTATAGGTCTCTCCCGAACAGATGGTGGCATTGGTCACGTCATCTGCAGGCTTAGAACAACCCACATTTGCAGTTAAGGCTAATTCATCAATAGCAATATCACTATTAAATCCATTTCCTGTTGTTCCTGAAAATCTGAGTCTAATAACTTGCCCGTCGTAATTACCTAAATCTATAGTTTGTTGTGACCATGCTGCTCCACTGTTTGCTTGTTGTTGTCCACTTAAGATAGGTGTATTAGTTACTACATTTCCAGCTGCATTAAGTTGACTCCACGTGACTCCATTATCTGTGCTTACATCAACAGACAATGTTCCCATATCCCCTCCGTACATATGATAATAAAATGAAAAACTAGCATTTTGGTATCCATTTAGATCAAAACATGGACTGATGAAATTTACATTAACATTTGCTCCAATTCTATTGGTTCCAGGAGGGGTGGAAGCTTCAGCATAGTAGTAATTTCCACCACCATTATAATCTCCTGACGGACCTGTATTAGTAGAAGGTGTGCTTCCAGAATTCAAGGCCCAATAAGAGCTATCAGTACCAGGGTTTATGGTATCGTCATTAGGGTCTTGTTCCCAATCTGTTGAACCTGAATCAAAATTTTCAGCATAAGGATATGAAGAGATAATAGTTCCTGTACAAGCGGTTCCAGTAAAGTTTACTGATGAAGAATAGCTTGATGTGGAGACACCGCACCTTGTAGCGACTTGAGCTTCATAATCTGTTCCGTCTATTAAACCGTTTATTGTATAAGTATTAGTAACAATATCTGTTACGGTTGTCCAAGTTGGAGCACCAGTTTCTCTGTATCTTACGTCATAAGTAGCTGATGGTATATTATCCCAGCTAAGTATAGCTGATAATGCTGTTGTTGTTGTATCTGCTGTAAGTCCAACGGGTGCAATGGAATTATTACATGGGATTTGAATATCTAAAATTTTAAAATCATCAAAAATAAAACCATCGAATGTAGTGGTTAAATCGTCCTCTCTATTGGTATCGTCTGATTTAAATCTGAATCTGAATTCTATGTTACTTTGTCCTAGTAGAAAGCTATTGTCTTCATTATTGATAAGAATTTCTTCCATTACCCATTTATCCATGCTATCTCCATCATAAATGGTTTCTCCATTGGTTGATTGGTGTTGTGCAAGTGTATTGTTGTTACCATAAATACTGAAAGAATCAGACCTTTTAGAGATGTGGAAATTAGTTAGTGATGTTGCTGCAGGTTTATTATATCTACCACATAAAGCAGTCCAATTACTACCTCCATCTGTACTTGCTTCTAGTTGTACCAAGTCAAAATTTCTCTCTAAATCCCATTTCGCATAAAATTGTACTAATGCTTGAGAAGAAGATGATAAATCTATCGTGGAATTTAATGTAATGGTTTTGTTTTCATTATTACTATAAGCGCCTGAGGGCGAATCTGTAATAGCTGTAGAACCAATATGGGAGTCTCCTGTGGTTCCCCATGTACCTCCTGATGTTGTCCAGTTTGAAGTGTCTGTATCATTGTCTTGGAACAGAACAGTAGGTTGGTAATATTTTATATAATTTGCGCGATAGATAATAAAATCATTATTACTTAAAGTAACTTGAAACTCAATTTCATCATTTGGTTGAATTCCAGCATCTAATGTATAAGGTACATTTAAATTTCGTTGCTCCAATTTTGTCCATCCAGATTGTACAGAAGGAGAGGTTATTGAGGTAATGTTTGCAGAAACTGGTGTAACCGTAAGTGTAATATCGTCGTAAGTCTTACCTAAATATTCTACACCAAAGGTTAAGTTTCCCGATGTAGATGATATGTCACTTGTATTTAGGTCGTGAAATTTAGCATATTTTCCAGAGTGAATAACTGATAAATAATTCATACGTAAAGCACGTCTAGCGATATCTATAATCAATGTAGTAGTAGGCCAAAAATCATCTCCATTTTCTGGAGCGAAAGCCAATACATCTTTTCCGGAACCTGAGCTTGTTTGTCCGCCAGAAGTTACAGATGGTCCACCTAGCATCCAGTCGTTAACATCTCCGTTAGCTTCGTATAATGTGTTTGGTGCCGACCCAAAAATATACCTATTATGATGTGTTAAATCAGTACATATTTTTGCATATTCATCTTCTCTTCCGGAGTCGATTGCTGATGCATTACCATTATAAGAAGAAGTCACGATGGAATTTAAACCACCGTGATGGTTTACAGCTACTTTAATATCATGTGCGGCAATGAATTCTTGTACAATTTGTGTTTCAGGCTCTGATCCTGCCGAGGGCCCTCTATATGTATTACTACTTGTTGTGGGTGAGGAACCAGTATTGTCCCATCCCCAGTAATAGTTAAAGTTTCTATTTAAATCAACCCCTCTAACATTATTAGATGAACTCGTAGTGCCATTATCTGCAACTCCAGGTCTTAAATTTTTACGCTGTAATCCTCCACCAGATGGGGCTATAACCTCATTCCAACGATATCCATCAGGGTTACTGATTGGTATGATGTAGATTTCTTGATTGTCTACTATGTTTTTTACAAAAGGGTCTGTACTATAGTTTTCAAGTAAATACCACATAAAATAGAAAGTGTTCATAACACTACTAATCTCACGGGCATGCATTGCACCAGTAATTAGTGTTTCAGGCTCATTTGCTTCATCTGTATCAGGGTTATCTGAAATTCTAACATAGTACACAGGTTGTCCAGCCCATGTTGTACTACCCGTAGAATTTCCGTGAGTTACTGTTCCTGAAGTAGAAGCATCTGTTCTCACGGATATTAAATTTGGATACATACTACGCATCAAATCTAATTCAGCATAAGCCTCACTTAATGTTAGTGCTCCACCCATACTACCTAACTTAAAGTTTGTAGGCTCTATCCAATCAATTTCTTCACAATCATCATGTTGCGTTGGGTTATCAACTAAGCTACTCTTTTTGCTTAACGTTTTGCTTGCCCTCTTTTGAGCTGCGATCTGTTGGGATAGTCTTAGTTCGGCTTGGGCAATTGGTAATTCAATTGCATTTCTTTCACTATAGTAAGTAGTGAGATCATCAATTAAGACATTATAGGAAATGCCTTGATTGTCTAGAAGCTGTAATTCAGCATAACTAAGTTCCATTTGCAAATTATTGTTAACGAACTTAGGTCCACAAGATAAAGCTATTCCAGCCTTTTGGATGTTTTGTAATGTGCTAACTGAAGGGTTAGGTATGGAGATTCTTTTTGGCGTTTGATTTATTACCTGAGAGAAACCATAATTAATAAGTAAATTGAAAATTGCTAGCAAAACAATTTTCTGGCAGGTAGTTTTTTTCATCAGATTTAGGGGTTAATGAATTACAGGGGCTAATATAGTATTTTACAATTCAAAACTCCATGAAAGGCAAAAAAAATCGATGAAATACATTTTTAAAATTGTTTTTCTTATATTTAAATCTTGTTTTTTAGCTGTCAAATTATATTTTTTATTTCTGTAAATCAATTGATTAGGTGTTTATAAATATGTGTTGTAAGATAAAAAATACAATATTAGATAAGAGTGAAAAAAAATTAATCTGGATTGATAAAAATTTTATTATTCTTACAATTTTGTAGTTTAAAACTTATACCATTCCAAGTAAATATTAATAGCTCAAAAGTAGTGAGATAAACTAAGTTAGAAGTATTGGAAAATATGGGGAATTATTTAAAGAGAGATGTGTTTTAGAAGTATAATTACCAGACACAGCAGGACAGTTGTTTGTTTTATTGATGTTAATTTGTCTTATATCCTTTAATTTTGTAGGTGTTTTTAACAAATCTGATTCTTCAGTTTGTTTTATTTTACAAACTTTTTTTAATGTTGTAAATTATGGTTGACAGCAAGGTAAAGCTGAAAAATATAGGTAATAATGATGTTCCTAAGTATAAAAAAATCTTTAATGCTTTTAAAGAATCTATAGAAACCAATGCTTTTAAACCTGGAGATAGTATACCTTCCATTAATGAGTTTAGTAAAGATTATAGATTATCTAGAGATACTGTTTTTAAGGCCTATACTTTATTAAAACAAAAAGGATTTATAAAGTCTACACCAAATAAAGGTTACTATGTTGCTGATAGTAAAATAAAAGTACTTTTACTCATAAGTACATTTAAAGCCTATAAAGAGGTATTGTATCACTCGTTCATGCAGAATTTACCAAGTAACGTTATTGTTGATTTTCAATTTCATCATTACAATGTAAAGAATTTTAAGTCTATGCTAGATATTGAGGAAGGGGAATATTATAAATACATTATTATGGGTTTTGACCATCCTGAAGTAAAAAGAGCTATTTCTAAAATTGATAGGAATAGGCTTTTATTAATAGATTGGGATCTGGGTTCTGAAAAAACTAAAAACTACCTTCTTCAAGATTTCGGACAAGGGTTTTATAACTGTTTAGAGCAAGGGTTACATTTATTTAAGAAATACAATGAAATCAACTTTGTTTATCCTGAGTATACTTATCACCCGTGGGAGAGTGTAGAGTATTTTAAAAAGTTTTGTGATACCTATGGTATTAAGTGTAGTATTACCAAAAACTCTAAAGACTTGAAAGTGAAACGTCATACCGCATATATAACTGTGAATGATAGAATGTTATATGATTTACTCGACCAATGTATTACTGAAGACTTGGAACTTGGTAAGGATGTTGGCTTGCTTTCATATAATGAAACTCCAATCAAGAGGTTTATTTACAAAGGTATTACAGTAGTATCAATAGACTTTAAAGAGTTTGGTGCAATAGCAGCAGAGTTTGTTAAAACAGATAACGCCATTAGAAAATTTTTACCTACAAAATTAATAATAAGAGACTCTTTGTAAAATCATCTTACTTAGATTCTTTTAGTTGTTAACTACATTACAATCCCAAATCTTACCCTTATAAAGATGTTTTTTAATATATTGCAAAGCAGGACAGAGCAGGACAGGTTCATTTGCTTTCTTAACTATTTTTGTTTGTAGATAAAATGACTTGATGCCAAGTGTATTTCTCTAGCTTTAAAGTACGAAAAAGGTAGTTGATAGTACATTTTTCTTAAGCGTTTTAAATAAGTAATAAAGTAATGCTTTTTTTTGTTCTGGAGTTTTAAACGAGGATTAAAACAGCTTTAAATATTAAATTAAATAACTGATCAAACCATAACTAAATGACTAAAACAATAGTATTAACAGGTGCAGGAGGTGTACTTTGTGGCACATTAGCAAAGGCACTAGCAAAACAAGGACACAATGTGGCTTTGTTGGATCTTAGGAAAGAGGCCGCAGATGAAATTGCAAACGAAATTAATTCAAGCGGAGGCAAGGCCATAGGCGTTGCTGCTAATGTACTTGAAAAAGAATCATTACAAAATGCTAAAAAGGAAGTTAATGGCGCATTTGGGGATTGCGATATTCTTATTAACGGCGCTGGGGGTAATCATCCGTTAGGTACCACTTCAAATACTCATTTTTTGGAAAGTGATTTAGAAAATAAGGCTGAAGGCTTTAAAACATTTTTTGATTTAGATACTAGCGGAATAAAATTCGTATTTGATTTAAATTTTATTGGGACATTATTGCCAACTCAGGTGTTTGCAGAAGATATGATAGGTAAAGAAGGTTGTAGTATATTAAATATTTCCTCGATGAATGCCTTTACGCCTTTAACCAAAATTCCAGCATACAGTGGTGCAAAAGCAGCAATATCTAATTTTACCCAATGGTTAGCGGTTCACTTCTCAAAGGTAGGTATTCGAGTGAATGCTTTGGCTCCAGGTTTCTTTTTAACTGATCAAAATAGATCTCTATTAACAAACTCAGATGGAAGTTTAACCCCACGTGGAAATCAAATTATAGACCAAACCCCCATGGGTAAGTTTGGTGAGCCTGAAGACCTTATTGGAACTACGTTATGGCTGTGTGGAGAAGGCGCCTCATTTGTGACTGGGGTAGTCATCCCAATTGATGGTGGATTTAGCGCTTATAGTGGAGTGTAATTTAAAATTTTAAAACGCATAGTGATTAACGATACAGTAATTTGGGGAATTATTGGTTGCGGCGACGTAGCCGAAGTTAAGAGTGGGCCAGCATTTCAAAAATGTGAAAATTCTAAACTACTGGCAGTGATGCGTAGAAATGCCAGTTTAGCTGAAGACTTTGCTAAGCGTCATTACGTGCCTTTTTGGTATAGCGATGCTGATAAACTTTTAGCAAATCCAGATGTTAATGCGGTTTATATAGCAACACCTCCTTCTACACATTTAGAATATGCAATAAAGGCTCTGAATGCTGGTAAACATGTATATATTGAAAAGCCAATGGTATTAAATGATGCAGAGGCAATTCAATTAGAAGAGGCAGTTGGCAATAGCAATCAAAAGCTAGTGGTAGCGCATTATCGCAGATTTTTACCAATGTATGCTAAGGTAAAAGAACTCATAAATACCAATGCCATAGGGGATATAAAGTTTGTAGATTTAAGATTTTTACAGCCTTATAACTTTAATGATAAAGCCACATGGAGATTAGACGCAGAAGTTTCAGGAGGAGGTTATTTTCATGATATAGCCCCACATCAAATAGATTTAATGTACTATTTTTTTGGAGCATATAAAAGAGCAACAGGATTGGCTGTAAACCAATCAAAGATTAATAATGTTGATGATACTGTTAACGGTGTTATAGATTTTAGTAATGGTGTTCAATTTAGAGGGATGTGGTCTTTTGCTATTCCTGAGTATTTAGAAGAAGATCGCTGCACTATTTATGGAGACAAGGGAACAATTGAAATTTCCTTCTATAAGGAAAAACTTGTGTTGAACTCGAGTAAAATAAATAAAACTTTCGAATTTAATAATCCAGAGAACATTCAGCAGCCCATGATACAGGAAACAGTTAATTATTTTCTAGGTAAGCGCAGTAACCCATGTCCTGTTGAAGATGGAAAATTGGTCACAAAATTAATGCAAGAATTTACAAAAAAGTAAACAATAAAAAATGGAGCAAACATGGAGATGGTACGGGCCAAACGACCCAGTATCTTTATCAGATGTAAAACAAGCGGGAGCAACAGGTGTGGTTTCTGCATTACACCATATACCTAATGGTCAGGTATGGACTGTAGAAGAAATACAAAAGCGAAAAGAAATCATAGAAAATGCTGGTTTAACCTGGAGTGTAGTAGAAAGTATACCAGTACACGAAAATATTAAAACCCGTTCGGGAGATTTTAAAACTTACATAGAAACTTATAAGCAAAGTATAGAAAATTTAGCCAAATGTGGGATTAATATTGTATGCTATAACTTTATGCCAGTACTAGACTGGACAAGAACAGATTTAGCCTTTAAAGTAGAGGATGGTTCTGAAGCATTACGTTTTGATGTTACCGCATTTGCAGCATTTGAGTTGTTTTTGTTAAAGCGACCAGGAGCAGAAAGTGATTATACAGAAGCACAACAATTGGCAGCTAAAGCTTATGCGGATGGATTGTCTGAAGAGGAAAAAACCAAATTAGTAAATAACATTATCGCTGGCTTACCAGGAGCAGAAGAAGGATATACATTAGAACAGTTTCAGGGTATCTTAGATACCTATAAAGACATCGATGCGCAAACATTAAGAGGGAATTTGGTAGCCTTCCTTAAAGAAATTATACCAGTAGCATCAAAAAATGATGTGTTGATGTGCATACACCCTGATGACCCTCCATATCCAATTTTAGGATTACCAAGAGTAGTAAGTACAGAGGCCGATTATGCATACTTATTTGATAACGTGCCAGATTATGCTAATGGTATTACGTTCTGTACAGGGTCTTTAGGTGTTAGGGCAGATAATGATTTAGTTAAGATTTTTCAGCGCTTTGCTGATAGAACACATTTCTTGCATCTAAGAAGTACAAAACGTGATGAAGCAGGTAATTTTTATGAAGCAGATCATTTAGATGGTGATGTAGATATGTATGGTGTAGTAAGAGCTGTTTTAGAAGAAGAAAAACGAAGAAGGGCAGAAGGTAGAACAGATACTGCGATACCAGTAAGACCAGACCATGGACATCAAATGTTAGATGATCTAAATAAGAAAACCAACCCAGGATATTCAGGTATAGGTAGATTAAGAGGTTTGGCAGAAATACGCGGTTTAGAATACGGACTAAAACACATTATATAAACGATAATCACTAGAGTTATGAGCACAAATTACGAAACGAGATACGCATCGAGCCCACAAGCAGTAAAAAAATATGATACACAGGAGTTAAGAGATGAGTTTTTAATACCAGATTTAATGCAGAAAGATAACATTAAATGGGTATACACACATTATGATAGGTACATGGCAGGAGGTGCAATGCCAACAGCCGAAGCATTGTCTCTAGAAACAATAGATCCTTTAAAATCTGAATTCTTTTTAGAACGAAGAGAATTGGGGATTATAAATGTAGGTGGTGCAGGAACTATTGTAGCAGATGGAGAAACGTTTACTATGGCACACAAAGATGCCTTGTACCTTGGTAAAGGCGTAAAAGATGTAGTTTTTAAAAGTGATGATGCTAATAAACCAGCAAAATTTTACATGAATTCGGCACCAGCACATACATCTTACCCAACAAAACATGTAGCTAAAGTAGATGCTAACAAAATTGAACTTGGAAGTTTAGAGACTGCGAATCATAGAACCGTAAGTCAAATGATTATCGGTGGTATTGTAACAACTTGCCAATTGCAAATGGGGATGACAGAACTTAAAACAGGCTCTGTTTGGAATACAATGCCATCACATGTTCATGATAGAAGAATGGAGATTTACTATTATTTAGATATTATGGATGAACAGGCAGTTTGTCACTTTATGGGAGAACCACAGGAGACACGTCATATATGGATGCAAAATCACGAAGCAGTAATTTCTCCACCATGGTCTATCCACTCAGGATCAGGAACTTCAAACTATACCTTTATCTGGGGAATGGCAGGAGAGAATTTAGATTATGGCGATATGGATGTTGCTAAAATAACAGAATTACGATAGGCTATGAGTATCTCTTTATTTGATATAAAAGGCAAAATAGCCTTAGTAACGGGAAGCACACACGGTCTTGGTATGGCGATGGCAAGAGGCTTAGGTTTGGCAGGAGCAACTATAGTTGTTAACGGAAACTCATCTCAAGAAAAAATAGATAAAGCCGTAGCGCAATACAAAAGCGAAGGTATTAATGCTGTAGGTTATAAATTTAATGTAACCAACGAAGCAGAAGTAAGTGCAGCTATATCTAAAATTCAAGAAGAAGTAGGGCGTATTGATATACTAATCAACAATGCGGGGATTATAAAAAGAACTCCTCTAATAGATATGGAGGTTGCCGACTTTAAACAAGTTATAGATGTAGATTTGGTAAGTCCTTTTATAGTGTCTAAACATGTTGTGCCAGCTATGATAGAGCGAAAAGCAGGTAAGGTTATAAATATTTGCTCCATGATGAGTGAATTAGGGCGTAACAGCGTAGGCGCTTATGCAGCTGCAAAAGGTGGTTTAAAAATGCTCACACAAAATATGGCTACAGAATGGGCAAAGCATAATATCCAAGTAAATGGTATAGGGCCAGGGTATTTTGCCACATCGCAAACCGCACCAATACGTGTAGATGGACACCCATTTAATGATTTCATAGTAAACAGAACACCAGCAGCCAAATGGGGAGACCCAGATGATTTAGCTGGGGCAGCCATATTTTTGTCATCTAAGGCTAGTGACTTTGTAAATGGTCAAGTAGTATATGTAGATGGCGGTATTTTAGCGACCATAGGAAAACCATCTAACGAAGATTAATATGAAAACAACACCAATATTCGCATTACTTACACTTTGCTTAGCGTTTTTTAATTGTAAAAGCGAGTCGGGACAGATTGTAACTGTAAAGAACACTTTAGATATATCACGGAGTTTTGAAACTGTTGAGATTAATGTATCTGATATAATTTTATCGCAAGATGAAAGTATTGAGGGTATTGGAGTTGTAGATGTTGAAACAGGTAATGTGTTAGTTTCCCAGCTCATTGATGAAGATCAAGATGGGAGTGCTGATGCGTTATTGTTTCAAACAGACATTGATGCCAATTCAGAAAAAAGATTTAAACTATTACAAGTTGAAGCATCATCCAGACCAGATGTAAAAGAATATTGTTATTCTAGATTTGTACCAGAACGTACTGATGATTACGCGTGGGAAAACAATAAGGTGGCATTTAGAACCTTTGGGCCTGTAGCGCAAAAAATGAAGGAAGATGGTGTTAAAGGAGGTACGCTTTCTAGTGGTATTGATGCTTGGTTAAAACGTGTAGAGTATCCTATAATCAATAAATGGTACAAGCGTAATGATGAAAAATTAGGAGCTTACCATTATGATATAGGAGAAGGTTTAGATAACTTTCATGTAGGTGTAAGTAGAGGCGTAGGTGGTTTGGCAGCAAAAATAGACACCACTTATTATGTGTCTAAGAATTTCACAAAATGGACAACCATTGCAACTGGACCAATACGTACAAGCTTTATATTAGAATATGCTAATTGGAATGCGAATGGTAGTCCTATTTCAGAGACCAAGCATATTTCTTTAGATTATGGAAGTAATTTATCTAAATTTGAGGTAGAACTATCCGGTGTTGAAACTATTTATGCGGGGTTAACACTGCATGAAAAAGATGGTAATGATACTCAAAACACCAAGGCAGGCTACATTTCTTACTGGGAGCCACATGGCGATTCTGAATTAGGGACAGCGATAGTTGTACCTAATGGAAATATGATATCTTCAGAATTGTTTGATACTCCAGTTAAAGATTGGAGCAACTTATATGCAAACATAAAAATAGATGAAGGTAAAGTAGTTTACTACGCTGGATTTGGTTGGAAAAAAGCAAAAGAGTTTACTACCGAAGCAACATGGAATAATTATTTAGAAACATTTGCAAAAAAAGCAAATAACCCGTTGGTGGTTACCTTGAAATAAAGCACTAAATGAAATCAACTAAATTTATAACAGATAATTTTATATTACAATCAGATATTGCAGTACAACTGTATCATGAGTATGCTAAAGATTTACCAATTATAGATTATCACAATCATTTATCACCACAAAAAATTGCAGAAAACCAGCCTGTTAAAAATATTACGGATGCATGGTTAGAAGGAGATCATTATAAGTGGAGGGCAATGCGAGCCAATGGTGTCGAAGAAATTTTTATCACAGGTTCTGCTACTTCAAAAAAAGAAAAGTTTTTAAAATGGGCAGAAACTGTTCCTTATACCTTAAGAAATCCTTTGTTTCATTGGACACATTTAGAGCTTGAACGTTATTTTGGGATAGATGATGTGCTGCAACCAAACACAGCAGAGACTATTTATGAAACAGCAAATGCAGTTCTAGAAAATAAAACACCAGCTCAGCTTTTGGAAGATATGAAAGTTGAAGTAATCTGTACTACAGATGATCCTATTGATGATTTAAGATATCATAAAGAAATATCAGAAAAAGGGTTTTATACTAAGGTGTTTCCAACGTTCAGACCAGATGCGTTATTATTTATAGAAAAAGAAAACTTTAGTGCCTACATAAGTAAATTATCGGGGTGTGTTGGGTTTTCCATAGAGTCATTAGATGATTTATTAAAAGCTATAGAAAATAGGGTTTCGTATTTTGATGCAGCAGGTTGCCGTTTGTCTGATTATGGGATGGAAGAAATATATGCAGCAGATTTTACAGAAGCAGAAGCAGATACCATATTTAAGAAACGACTATCAGGAAATAAAATTTCAAAAGATGATGTTAAGCTATACGCATCATGTGTTTTGGATAAGTTATGTAAAATGTACCATGCTAAGGGATGGACACAACAGTTTCATGTGGGAGCCATAAGAAATAATAATGATAGGTTATTAAACCAAATAGGTTTAGATGCGGGTGTAGATTCTATTGGGGATTTTCCAGCGGCTAAGTCTATGTCTAAATTATTTAATAGATTAGATAGCACAAATCAATTAGCAAAAACAATTTCATATAATTTAAACCCTTCGCAAAATGAAGTGTTTGCTACCATGATGGGCAATTATAGTGAAGGGGGTACACCAGGAAAAATGCAATGGGGGTCTGGCTGGTGGTTTTTAGATCAAAAAGACGGCATGGAAAAACAGATCAACTGTTTATCTAATATGGGGTTGTTAAGTCGATTTGTAGGAATGCTAACCGATAGTCGAAGCTTTTTATCTTTTCCTAGACATGAGTATTTTAGACGTATCTTGTGTAATATTCTTGGCGAAGATGTCAAACAAGGACTCATACCTAACGATTTGGAATTTTTAGGAAAGATGGTACAGGATATATGTTATTACAATGCAAAAAACTACTTCGGTTTTAGTAATTACCGAAAATAAATAAGACATGAGAAAAACACTTGCAATCTGTTTACTTTTTTTAGTGGTTTTATCCTGTAAGAAGGATGAAAACAAAAAGGTACTCTATCTGGCCCATACCTTGCCTCAAACACATCCTGTTCATAAAGGGATTGTAGAATTCCAAAAGATATTAAATAAGAAATCTAATGGCGAGCTAACAATTAAAATATTTCCTGATGCACAATTAGGTTCAGAGCGAGAAGTTTTAGAACTGTTACAAATTGGTAGCGTGGCTATTACTAAAGTAAGTGCGGCAACATTATCTAATTTTGTGCCAGAATACCATGTGTTGGGAATTCCGTATCTGTTTAGAGATAAACAACATATGTTTGATATTTTAGAAGGGCCAGTTGGTAAATCCATATTAGAAAAAGGGGAGAAATTTTGGCTACGTGGTTTATGTTATTATGATGCAGGAAGTAGAAGTTTTTACACTTCTAACAAAGCGGTAAGAACCCCTGAGGATTTAAAAGGGTTAAAAATTCGTGTTATGAACAATCAAATGGCTATAAATATGGTAAACTCATTGGGAGGTGCAGCCACACCAATGGCTTATGGTGAGTTGTATACGGCAATACAACAAGGTGTTGTAGACGGAGCCGAAAATAATCCGCCATCATTTGTGTCATCCAATCATTACGAAATTAGTAAGTACTATACACTGGACGAACATTCCTCAGTGCCAGATGTTTTATTGATAGGGACAAAACAATGGGAAAAATTATCCGATCAAGAGAAAACTTGGGTGCAAGACGCAGCTAATGAGTCTGCTCAAGCTCAAAAACAGTTCTGGAAAGCATCGGTTGATGAAAGTATGAAAATAGCTAGAGAAGCTGGTGTGGAGATTATAATTCCTGAAAAATCTTTATTTGCAGAAAAGTCAAAATCAGTCTTGGAAGAGTTTAAAAAAGAACATCCAGAGCTAATTCAACTGGTTAAGGATATAAAATCTAATTAAAATATGAGCACGTCTACATCTATATTTAGTAAAGTAGTCAAGTTTATGGAAGTATTCTTGATTATCATATTCACGCTTCTGGTTTTTGATGTGTTGTTTCAAGTGTTTTCAAGATACGTATTAAAAGCTTCGTTTTCATGGACAGAAGAGTTGGCTAGGTTTTCATTAATCTGGATGTCTATTTTAGGCGCAGCATACCTAAATGCTAAAAGAGAGCATTTATCAATGGATTTTCTTTACAGGAAATTTTCAGACAAGACGAAAAAGAAAGTATCCATCCTCATAGAAGTATTTATCTTTTTGTTTGCATTAATTGTTATGGTAATAGGAGGTTTAAACCTTGTATATACCACGTTGCATTTAGGACAATTATCAGGGACGTTGCGCATCCCTCTAGGATATATTTATGCCATTTTACCATTTAGTGGTTTACTAATTATGTGGTTTTCAATTATCCATATAACACAAATTTCTAAAAACCAATTAACCGACTAATCATGAGTATAGAAGTAATAAGTATAATAGTTCTGTTTGCTAGTTTTTTTGTGCTTTTAATGCTTAAAGTGCCAGTGGCGTACAGCATTGGTATTTCAACAACACTTAGTTTGTTATTAAATATAGATAAGCTACCAGGTCTTACTACTATTGCCCAACGAATGACAACGGGCATAGATAGTTTTGCGCTTTTAGCAATTCCGTTTTTTGTGTTAGCGGGAGAAATCATGAAACAAGGCGGTATCGCCAATAGACTCATTAATTTTGCAAAATCGTTGGTAGCTAGCTTACCAGGAGGTTTGGCCTACGTAAATGTATTGGCTTCTATGTTGTTTGGAGCTATTTCAGGAAGTGCAATTGCAGCTACTTCAGCTATTGGTAGTATCATGACCGATAGGATGGAAGAAGAAGGCTATCCAAGAGAATTTAGCGCTTCAGTAAATATTACATCATCAACAACAGGATTGTTAATTCCACCAAGTAATATTTTAATAGTTTATGCTTTAGCTAGTGGAGGTACTGCCTCTGTAGCGGCTTTATTCATTGCTGGTTACCTGCCGGGGATTTTGTTAGGTTTAGCGCTTATTGGATATATCGTTTTTGTAGCCATAAAACGTAAATTTGCAAAAGGCCAACGTGCTACATTAAGAGAGGTATGGAGCCATTTCAGAAAAGCATTCTTTAGTTTATTAATGCTTGTTATTGTTGTAGGGGGTATTGTGGCAGGTGTTTTTACAGCTACAGAAGCTTCAGTGATAGCAGTTTTATACGCAGCCATACTTGCACTTATTTATAAAGATGTGACTTTAAAAAGTTTTCCTAATATATTATTGAATAGTGCCAAGACTACCGCAGTAGTAATGTTTTTAATTTGTACATCTATGGCAATGAGTTGGTTGTTTTCATTTGAAAGTATTCCTGCGTTAATGAGTAACTTCTTATTAGAACAATTTAGTAGTAAGTTTGCTATATTTCTTGTTATCAATTTAACATTATTAGTTATAGGAACTTTTATGGATATGACTCCAGCAGTGTTAATATTTACGCCTATTTTCTTACCAGTGGTTATGGCATTGGGCATGGATCCGGTACATTTTGGTATTGTTTTGGTGCTTAATTTATGTATTGGCTTATGTACGCCACCAGTGGGAACTATACTTTTTGTGGGAAGTGGTATAGCCAAGGTTTCGGTATCTCAAGTTGTGAAACCGTTATTACCATTTTTACTAATTATGGTAATAGTTCTGTTTTTAATAACATATATTCCAGAAATTTCTATGTGGTTACCTGGATTATTTGAGTTGTAATTATCTAACCAAGTCTGTAGGCTGTACTTTTCACTCTCTATTCTGAGCTTACTTATGTTAAAGTACTTTAAGTCTGCTAATTCTTATAAATAAGTAGAGTTTTATCTATATAAATTTCAATAATTAATCCCATTATAATATTTAAACAAATATTATAATGGGATTAATTTATTCTCTGTCTAAAAATAACAAAACTTCAACTCAGAACATTCAAAATGTATAGAGGGTTGTGTAAATAAAAGTAAAATTTAGTCTCATAAATGGTATTATTATAAATAATTTCTTACTTTTAATTTAGAGTTCTTAAAACGGCGTTATTACCCAAATACCCAACGTTACAGTATAGTACAGGATAGTTAAACTGCTAATATGTTGTAAAATTGTTAACATATATTTAAGACTAAAGTCACTTCATTCAGTACTTAGATATACAAACTAAATAAAACAATTTAAATGTTAAAACTTAAACTCAAAATGAAACAAAAATTTAAAAGGCAATCCCCAGTCTTTGGGTTTGTGTTGATGCTTATGCTGTTATTTTCTAGTAACGTAAGTATTAGTGCTCAAACTCAGGAAAGGGTTTCAGGAACAGTTAGTGGTCCTGACGGATTTCCAATTCCCGGGGTAAACGTTCTTCAAAAAGGTACAAATAATGGAGCTGTTACCGATTTTGATGGAGAATATAATATAGTTCTCCGGGCTGGAAGTAAAATATTAGTCTTTTCTTACATTGGTTACAAAACACAGGAGGTTGACGTTAGTGGGAAGACTAGCGTTAATGTTGTTTTAGAAGACGATGTTGAAGGTTTAGATGAAGTAGTAGTAGTAGGTTATGGTACTCAAAAGAAAGAAAGTGTAGTAGCAGCCATTACTCAAATAAAAGGAGAAGATTTACAGGAATTAACTTCAGGTATCACAAATGTAGCTGAGGCACTTCAAGGTAATTTACCTGGAGTTACCACAATACAAGGTAGTGGTGTACCTGGACGTAACGATGTACAAATTTTTGTTCGTGGTCTTGCAACATTTAACGGTACAGGTGGTCCTCTAATTCTTGTAGATGGTGTTCCTAGGCCTTTAGATAATATTGATTTTAATGATATTGAAAACCTCTCGGTTTTAAAAGATGCATCTGCTACAGCAGTTTTTGGTGTACAAGGTGCAAATGGTGTTATTTTAATTACTACAAAAAGAGGAAAGAAAGGTAAAGCGCAGTTGTCGTTACAAGCCAATACAACTTTAAAAACAGTATCTAGATTACCAGAAAAGTTAGATGCTTATAGTGCTATTTTAGAAGCTAACTCGTCCATATTACGAGAACTTCCTCATGAGGAAGCTTCTTGGCTTGCATTTAGACCAATAGAGATTGCTGATAATTATAGAAACCCTGCAAATGAAGAGGAGAGGCTATTGTTTCCTAATGTAGATTGGGAAGATGTGCTTTTGAAAGATATGGCGCAAGATTATCGTGTTAATTTATCTGTACGTGGAGGTGGTGACAAATCTAGATATTTTGGTAGTTTAGCATATCAAAAAGTATCTGATATTTTTGATGGGGCTAGTTTTGATAATGGTAAAGGTTATGAAAGTGAATTTAGTTACGACAGGTTTAACTTTCGTAGTAATATAGACTTTGATATTACAAATACTACTGAATTTTCAGTAAATTTAGGAGGGTTTTATGCTATTCAACAAACACCAGGTAGCTTAAATTTAGTAACCAATTCAATTTACGAGCTTGCTGCAAATGCTTATACTCCTGTTTTTCCTGATGGTGCATTTGGTAGGGATGTTCAAGATGTTTTTGCAAATACAAACCCTCTAGTAACCCTAACAAATACAGGTTATACAACTACAAGAACTTTTCAAATCAACACTGATTTTATTTTAAAGCAAAAATTAGATTTTATTACGAAAGGCTTGTCGGTTCAAGGGCGTTTTTCATTAGATAATAGTTCTCAAAGTAGACAGCGACTTCTGGATCCTAACCGTGATGGACAGGAAAATGTAACATATCGTATTTATGACCGCTTTTTAAATGAGATTATTGAATCTCCAGATGGTGTAAATGACTTTGATTTTGTACCATTTCCATGGCGACTTGAACCTGAAGCAATTCAAAACGGGACTATTGTTCGTAATTTATTATATGATTTTTCTTTTAATTATAGTAATACTTTTGCAAAAAAACACACAGTTACAGGGTTGTTATTGGCAAGACGTCAAGAGCGTGGTAGAGGTAGTGGTTTTTTAACACTCCGTGAAGATTGGGCATCAAGGGTAACTTACGATTACGATAAGAGATATTTCTTGGATATTAGTGGCGCATATAACGGATCTGAAAAGTATGGTCCAGGCTTCCGTTTCGATCTTTTTCCTGCAGTTGGAGCAGGTTGGACGGTATCTAATGAGGTATTTATGGAGAAAGTTGATTGGGTAAATAAGCTTAAAATTAGAGGATCTTATGGTTTAATTGGTGATGATCAAGCAGGAGAAAGATTCGAATATCTACCAACCTTTAGTATTGGAGGAGGCGCATTTATCAATCCCGAGCAATCTAATGTAAGAGAGCGATATGTATTTTACACAGAAGACAATGTTGGTAACCCCAACCTTCAATGGGAAACTGCCATAAAATATAATTTTGGTGCAGAAATAGGTTTGTTTAAAAACGCAATTAGTGCAGAGTTTGATTTTTATGGAGAAAATCGAAGTGATATTTTGATACAAAGTGATGATAGAGCTGTACCAGAATGGTTTGGTGCTAGACCTCCAGCCTTTAACAGAGGGAAAGTAGAGGTAAGAGGTTTTGAACTTGTGTTATCTGCAAATCATACCTTTGGTAACGGATTAAATATTTTTGGTAATGTTAATTATACGCAAGCAAAAGATTTAGTAATAGATAGAGAAGATCCTGAATTTCGCCCATTTTGGCAAAAAGCAGCAGGTTATCCTATCGGTCAACCAAGATCTGCCATCCCTGGTAATATACTTGCTAGTTTAGATGATCTTTATAGTTCTACACCTAGAGTTAACGGGCAAGATTTTATACGTACTGGATACTATAATTTACATGATTATGATGGCGATGGTGTTTATAACGCTAATTTTGATAATATTCCGTTTGGTTTTCCAACGAGACCACAAAGAACATGGGCTGCTACTGTAGGTGCTCAATATAAAGGATGGAAATTGTCTGTACAATTTTATGGTGCTCAAAATTCTAATAGAGATTATCTTAGTAGAACGTTTACGAATCAAACAGATACATTTTTTGCGCACGAGTTAGGGTATTGGACAAAGGATAATCCAACAGGTACACGAACGCAGCCAACCTTTTCTTTTGATCAAGGCGCTAGTGATCCCAGACGAAACTTTTGGTCTGGTTCTTTAACGAGACTAAGAGCTATTGCTTTAAATTATACTGTACCTAAGGAAACTTGCGAGAAATTAGGGGTTAAAGGGTTAAGTATTTTTGCTAATGGTAATAACTTGTTTTTATGGACAGACTTACCAGATGATAGAGAATTTAACAGTAGTCTAACTGATGATTCTAGATTTAGAGGGGATTATCCTAATTTGGCTCGATTTAACTTCGGTTTTAATTTAGATTTTTAAAAAAATAGAATTATGAAAAATAGTGTATTAAAAATAGTTTTAACCCTAGGGCTCGTATTATCGTTAGCCTGTGAGGATTATTTAGACATACCTTTAGAGGCTCAAATTGAAAGAGAAGATGTATTTGGAACTTTTCAAACGACACAAGGTTTTGTAGAAGAGATGTATAACTTGGTAGTTGATTACGGAACAAATGGTTGGTCCTTTCAAGATTATATATATGGAGATGATGGTTACAATACCCAAACTTTTAAGTATAGTACTCAGATAGATAGAGGAGAACTAGATCGTTGGGATGGAAATAGCTTAAGCTACTTACATAAAAATAATAGGTTTCAAACAAATCTAAATAATGGACCTGCCGGTAGTACTAATGAAGAACAAGGTAGAGGTAGGCCAAAAGTGTGGAGAGCTAGTATGCTAGGTATTCGTAAAGCCAATGTTGTAATTGCTAACGAAGATTTAATGGTTGGACTAACTCAGGCCGAAAAGGATGTTGTTCTTGGTCAAGCTTATTTTTTTAGAGCGTTCTTTCACAATGAAGTTATGAAGTTTTGGGGACGTTTTCCACATATCCAAGAAGTATTCACAGGATCAATTGATATACCACGACCCGAAACTTATAGAGAAGTAGCTTTATCAATAAATGAAGATTACAAAAAGGCCGCAGAGTTATTACCTGTTAATTGGGATAATGAGCCTTATGGACAAATTACTCGAGGTCAGAATGCCGGTAGGTTAACAAAAGGTGCCGCTTATGCATTTCAAGGTAAAAATTTATTATTGGCTGCGAGTCCATTAATGTTTTTTAATAATCAACCTGGAATCAATACGTATACGTATGACACTGAATTAGCTGATATGGCTGTTGATGCATTTGCTGAAGTACTTAAACTGGCACAAGCGGGTGAGTATAGTTTGGCTGCTAACATGGAAGATTATAAAAAAGTGTTGTGGGAGACGCCTAGAAACACTTGGCCAGCATTAGTGCCAGAGGCCAAAGAGTTAATTTTTGCGGGTTCTGCAGGATCGCATGTTGGCTCAACTATGAGTTTTATGTCTACTGGTATACCAAGACCTATTGCATCTGGAGGTACACAATGTACAAGTGCAACCCATAATTTTATACACAATAATTTTGGAATGGCTAATGGGTTATCCATACAAGATGATATAAGTGGGGTATATGGTACACCAACTTATAATCCTTTAAGACCATTTGATAATCGCGACCCTCGTTTTTACGCATGGATATTTGCTGATAGAGATACTCTTGGTACAAGAGCAGGTATACCAGCTGTAAACAGAACTTTAAAATTATATTCAGTTGATGCAAGTGGTAATCCTGGTGCGCATCGGGATAGAAATAATTATTCCTTTTCAGGTTACATGTTTAAGAAATTTTATCCAGAAGTTGATGGCCAATACCATTCACAAACTGGAAATAATATTATCAGAAATTTTACAGGCATACGCCTTCACATGAGACTAACAGATGTATATCTTATGTATGCAGAAGCACTTCATGTTGCTAGAGGAGCTACAACGGCCCCTAGCTCTTTCTCATTGACTGCAGAAGACGTTATCAATATATTTAGAGCCAGAGCTGGGGTGCCTAATGTACATCCTGCTATAGTTGCAGATAATAATAAGTTCATGGATGAGTTAAGACGTGAAAGATCTGTAGAATTATCCTGGGAAGCGCATAGATGGGTTGATATACGCCGTTGGGGAGTTGCGCATGAAGATAAATATAGAATTAAGACAAAATTTAATTTTGATCAGGATTGGACCTTCTTTGAAGAAGCTGTACTTGTAGACAGAGTGTGTGAGTATCCTAAACATTACTGGTTACCATTTGAACCTAATCAAACACAGTTTTATGAAGGCTTTCCTCAAAACCCAGGTTGGTAAAACAATTATAAACTCGTTTTAACTAATACTAAATACTAAAGAAAACAAAATGAAGATAAATAAAATATATAGGTTTTATACTCTCGTATGCCTTACCATGTTATGCTTTTGTGGTATGGCAACAGCTCAATCGGGCGGAACCGAGGTATCAGGAACCGTAGTTGATGAACAAGGAAACCCCTTAAGTGAAGTTAATATTTACGGTCCTAAGGGTTCTCGCGCATCCACTAATAGTGCTGGTCTATTTAATATTACTTTACCTGATGATGAAGCGGTAGTTATAAAGAAAAAAGGCTACGAATCGCAGCTTGTTAGCTTGTCTAATATTACAGGTAATATTACTCTAGTAAAATCAGAATTCTTAGCTTCAGAAGATGATGAAATAAATATGGGGGTTGCTACTAAAGATAAGCGAGACATTGTAGGAGCTATATCATCAACAAATACTAGAGACCGTTTAACGTATGATAATACGCAGTCTGTAAGAAATTATATTACTGGATTAACACCTGGTGTAATAGGTTCAACAAATATTAGAGGTTTAGGAGGTGCACTTATCGTAATTGATGGTGTTTTTGGACGTAGTATTGATCTTATAAACATGGAAGAGGTAGAGCAAATAACCGTTCTAAAAGATGCAAATGCTGTGGCATTGTATGGGAGTCAAGGTAGAAATGGTGTTATTGTTATTAATACAAAGCGAGGTAAAACTAACCAAAAAGAGGTAAATGTTAATGTACGTTCTGGTTTTAGTCGACCTATAGCATTACCTAATTATTTAGATGCAGCAAACTTTATGATACTTCGTAATGAGGCTAGAGCAAACGATGGTTTAGATCCTTTATTTGGAGTAGATCAAATCCAAAACACCAGAAGTGGTACTAACCCCATACAGTATCCAGATGTTGACTTGTATGAATTTGTACAACCATTTGTTAATAGTACTAATGTTGTTTCAGAGTTTTCTGGAGGTACTGATAAATCAAGATATTATGTCAATGTAGGTTGGATTTATGGAGAGAATTGGGTGGATATTAACGAAGATATAAATGCAGGTAACAATCGTTTTAATGTTAGAGGTAATATAGATTTTAAAGTTAACGATTGGATTACCAGTAGTATAGATGGTGTTGCAATCATAGGTACTAATAAAAGTTCTAGAGCTAACATATTAAGTGCGGCAACTACATTTTTGCCTTTTGATTATGCACCTTTAGTTCCTGTAAGTAGCATTGACACAACTAACAATCCAGAGCTAGCAACTTTATTAGCTGGTGCTAATGTTTTTAATGGTAACTTATTAGGTACTGCTCAACAAATTCAAGATAATGCGCCTTTAGCACTTGCAATAGCAGGTGGATACCAAGATAGAAGATTTCGTGTTACCCAAATTAATAACGCTATAAATTTTGATCTTTCTGGAATTACTGAAGGATTATCTGCTAAAACGTATTTAAGTTTTGATTTTTACGATCAATTTACTATATCAATAGAAAATGATTTTAGAGTTTATGATATAACTAGGTTTTTAAACAGTACTGATCCATTATCTGAGCCTTTGGAAGCTTTCGGTGTAGATGAAAGAGACCTTAGAGAGAATGTAAATTCTAATGGGTTTTTATCCAGATTAGGGGCATACGCTTTAATAAATTATGAAAAAACGTTTGCTACTAATCACTCTATAAATACAACCTTTTTGGGGTACTATAATTCACAGAAAGCATCTGGGAGAATTCAAACTGATAGAGATTCCCATATAGGATTTCAAATGACTTATGATTATAAGAAAAACCTTTTTGTTGATTTTTCTGGTTCTTATGTGCACTCCATAAAATTACCTGAAGGAAATAGAGGTGGTTTCTCTCCAACAATTGGCTTAGGTTATATTTTAAGTAATGAATCATTCTTGAAAGATTCTAATTTTGTAAATTATTTAAAGTTAAAAGCTTCTGGAGGTATCATAAAAACAGACCAAAGGCTTGGTTACTTTTTATATGATGAAAACTATTTTGCTGCTCCTGGTTTTTCTTGGGCTGATAATACGTTTTCAAATGCTAGACAAGGTATTTCTCAAGGGGAGAACCTTAACTTAGGTTATGAAGAGCGTATTGATTTAAATGTTGGCTTAGAAACTTATTTAATGAATTCACTTTGGATAGAAGCTAATTATTTTAGAACAGAGCTTGATAAACAATTGGTGGTTTTAGCAGATCAATATCCATCATATTATCAGGATTTTAGACCATTAAATAATTTTAATGCGAATTTACATACTGGGCTAGAATTAGGGCTTAACTTCAACAAAACCTTTAATGATTTTTCATTTGGTATCGGAGCTAACGTTCTATATACACAAAGAGAAGCATTAAAACGATCTGAGACTAACGAGTTTGAGTATCAAAATACACAAGGACTTGATTTATCCTCAATATTTGGATTACAAGACTTAGGTTTCTATTCAGAATCTGATTTTACAACCAATACTGAAGGTGATCTAGTTTTGAATGACGGTTTGCCAATACCAAATTTTGGTGCAGTACAGCCAGGAGATATAAGGTATGCGGATCAAAATAATGATGGTGTTATTGATCAAGATGACCAAGTAGCGATTGGGGAATCTTTTAGTCCTTGGACCTATGGAATCAATTTAAATTTAAAATATAAAAGATTTAATTTATTTGTGTTAGGTACAGGACAAACAGGTGGAGTTAGTAGTAAGTTGTTTAGTACTTTTAATAACTATTATGCCCCTAATGGTACTGATAAATACTCTGAAGTAGTGTTAGGTCGCTGGACACCAGAAACAGCAAGTACGGCAACATTTCCAAGACTATCATCAGGAGACAATCAAAATAACTTTAGACAGTCTACGTTTTGGTTATTTGATAACAGTTTTTTCAGAATCAACCGTGCTCAGTTAACATACGAATTTACGGATGCCTTGTGTGACAAGATAGGTGTTGAAGATTTTAGTGTGAATTTTCAAGGGACTAATCTTTTTGAAATATCTGAAAACCGAGACATTCGTCAACTTAGTATTGGTGGAAATCCTCAGGCTAGAAGCTATACATTAGGTGTAAGAATGTCATTTTAATAAAATAAAAAATTAGATATATAAAATGAAAAATATAACAAAATATATAACAATTATGTTTGTTTTGATAAGCATAATTAGTTGTGATACTATTTTAGAGCCTATTGATGAAAATAGATTAGACTTTGACTTTGTAAGTAGTGACCCTGCATCTGCAGAAGGTTTATTGTTAAATGGTTATTCACGTTTAACAAGTCAGTTTTCATTCAGTGAAGCTGCAACTGATGATGCAGTAACTAATCAATTAAGTAATAGCTTTAAACGTATGGCTCTTGGGGAGTTAAACTCACAGTTTAATAACCCGTTAGCACGTTGGAATAATTTTGAAAGTGTATTATGGCTAAATAAATTTTTGGAAGTTATTGAAGCTGGAGAAATAGTATGGTCTCAAGATGAAGAGATAAATGAGATGTTTTATTTGCGTATGGAAGGAGAAGCGCTAGCTTTAAGAGGCTTGCATCATTTCTATGCATTACAAGCTCATGCAGGTATTGGTACTTCAGGAGAATTATTGGGTGTGCCCTATATCACAGAGTTTATAGAGGCTGATGGAGATTTTAACTTACCTCGTTTGTCGTTTCAAGCCACAGTAGAAGCTATTATGGCTGATTTTGATGCAGCACTTGCATTGTTACCAACTGATTATGGACTAAGTGCTGGGGATGTAGACCCGCTATATGCAGGTTTCGACTTTAATAATTATGATGTAGTTAATGGATCTTTGTATGATTTAAGAATGTCTGGAAGAATAGTACGAGCTTTAAAGGCGCGTTTAGCTCTTTTTGCTGCTAGTCCCTCATTCTTAAATGATCAAGGATATTATAATATGGCGGCAACAGATGCTAGTGAACTGTTAAATACTATTGGAGGTGTTTCTGGTTTAGCGGCTAATGGCGTAGATTATTACGTAGACTATGATGAAAATAATGATGCCGAAATGATTTGGAGAAGTTCTATACAGAATACTCCAACCTCTTCAATTGAGCGTGATATGTTTCCTCCTTCTGTAAATGGTAGAGGATCTATCAATCCAACACAAAACTTTGTTGATGCGTTCCCTATGCAAAGTGGATTTCCTGCAACAACAGCTAATGGTTACGATCCGCAAAATCCTTATGCAAACAGAGATCCTAGATTAGATAAATTTGTAGTACTCAATGGAACTTCTTTTGGTGGCGGAACTATTAATACAGGTGTTGGCGGTGGAATTGATAGGTTAGATTCTATTCCTGAATTTTCAACTCAAACAGGTTATTATCTTAAAAAGACATTACGTCCTGACGTTAGGCTAAATAATGATGGTTCTACAGTTAATCAAAGACATTATAATGTTTATTTTAGATATACAGAGTTATTCTTAATTTTTGCTGAAGCTGCTAATGAAATTGGTGGTCCAGATCAGCAAATAAATGGTATGACACCTAGAGATGTAATTGCAGCAATAAGAGAAAGAGCTGGACTAGACCAACCTGATAGCTATTTAGCATCAATAACATCAATGGAAGATATGCGGGAATTAATTAGAAATGAACGACGTTTAGAATTGAGTTTTGAAGGACATAGGTTTTGGGACTTAAGAAGATGGGGTTTACCTTTAAACGAAACAGCTGAAGGCGCATTTTTTGATGGAAACGATTATACTCTAGGAATCCCTGTTGAGATAAGAAATTACCCATCATTTGCGACTTACATGCCTATACCCAATGCAGAAATCTTGAGATTTCCAGCACTTGAACAAAATATGGGTTGGTAAAATAATTGCATACTTTTAAAGAATTAAAAATATTAAACATGAAAATTAAATTAATAATAATATTTGCTATAGCCTTTAGTCTATTGTCTTGCGAGAATCAAGAATTCGTGGCTGATGATTTTGGCTCAACTTCGGTGTTCTTTCCATACCAAACGCCTGCTAGGACTTTGGTTTTGGGTGAGTACGATTTAGGCTTTAACGATAATGATAACAATGGCCGGTTTGAAATAGGTGTTGTGATGTCTGGTGTATTTGAAAATCAAACAGATAGGAGAGTACATTTTGAATTAGCTCCAGAATTGATAGATCTAACTGCATTAGGTGCAGATTCTGTAAACGTACAAATATTACCTTCGTCTTATTATACTATAGAACAACAAAGTCCTGTTACTATTCCAGCTGGTTCTATAAATGGTCGTATTCCTATTCAACTGGAAGAGGCATTTTTTAATGATACGCTTTCTTTCGCTGGAGAAAATGAAACACATTATGTAATTCCTTTACGAATTACAGATTTTGAGGAATTAGATTCTCTTTTAACAGGAGTGCCTGCTGTGGATAACCCAAGAAAGATAATAAATGAGGATTGGGTATCCTTACCCAAAGATTATACACTTTTTGGTATTAAATTTATGAATGAATATCAAGGTGTTTATTTACGCCGTGGAGGAGATAGGATTGTTGGAACTTCAGAAACAGTTACTATTGCAACTGGTGAAACAGAAACTACTAATATTGATACTACATCTGTTTATAGAGCAGAATTTGTTGTGCGAGATGAGATTGTTCCAGTGACAACAACAGGAAGAAATACTGCCAGGGTTACCAATCGTGTTAGAAGAGGTGATATACCTAGTGATGACGAGGTTAGTATAAATATGACATTTGATAATAGTGGCAATATTACGATTGAAAATGTTGAAGGAGAAAATTTCACTGTAACAGGTACAGGAAGTTGGGTAGAAGACGGTGATGAATGGGGAGGAGAAAGACGTAATGTAATGTATTTGGAGTATGAGTATAGAGATGTTCAAGTTGTAGAAGAACGTGTTTTTGGACAATTAGTTTCGCAAACAACGGTTGATTTATTACATACAGTTAGAGATACCCTAGTAATTAGAAATAGAGATGTTAAATTTGAGGAGTTCACAGTAGAATTAACTGAAGGCACACCATAATTTATCATAAGACATTTGAAACAGAAAAGGATGAGGTAAATACCTCATCCTTTTTTATTTATGCACTATATGAATAATAAAAGAGTAAATAAAAAATTTACTTATCTTGTAAATTCAGGACAGGACAGGATAGGGATAATCATTAGAATATTTAATTTTAAGAAAATTAATTAGTTTAATTTATAAGTATTTGAGTTAGTCGATACTTCCCATTATCTGCTTGTGTATTATAATGGGAAGTTTTTTAATAATATTAAATTTTATGAAAGTATTTAAATTAGGTATATCAAGTTTTATGGCCATTGTTGCATTTACAGGAATCATGTCTTCTTGTAAACAAGAGCAAAAGAAGACACCATGGGTTAATTTAATTCAAGCTAACACTCTTGATGGTTGGAATATTAAAGGAGGTAATGCAACTTATGATAATGTTGATGGGACTATAATAGGAACAACAGTTGCAAATACACCAAATACGTTTTTAAGTACAGATAAAATCTATGGAGATTTTATTTTTGAGATTGATTTTAAGGTAGATTCTACCATGAATTCTGGTATTCAAATAAGAAGCAATACGTTGCCATATTACAGAGATGGAATAGTTCATGGTTATCAAATAGAGATAGATCCTTCCAATAGAGCTTGGAGTGGAGGTATATATGATGAAAAAAGACGTAAATGGCTGCATCCTCTAGAAAATAACACCAAGGCGCAAAAAGCTTTTAAACAAAATGAATGGAATCATTATCGTGTTGAAGCTATCGCAGATACTATTAAAACTTGGATAAATGGAGTGCCAGCGTCTTATTTAATCGATGATAAAACAGCCTCTGGCTTTATTGGTTTACAAGTACATTCCATAAGACAAAAGGAAAAGATAGGTAAACAGGTAATGTGGAAAAATGCAAAAATTTTAACTGAAGATTTAGAGAAGTATTCCACGCCATCTCCCTTAGAGCCAGTTATCACTAAAAATAGTTTAACCTATAGCGAGAAGAAGTCTGGTTGGAAAATGCTTTGGGATGGAAAAACAACCAAAGGTTGGCGTGGAGCAAAATTAGATGAATTCCCAAGACAAGGTTGGGTTATAGAAAATGGAGAGCTTATTGTTTTAGCATCTGGTGGTGCAGAATCTGCTGCCGGTGGAGATATAGTGACAACCCAAGATTATAGTGATTTTGAATTACAAGTAGATTTTAAGTTAACACCAGGAGCAAATAGTGGCATAAAATATTATGTAGATACTGAAATTAATAAAGGCCCAGGGTCTTCAATTGGTTTAGAATATCAAATATTGGATGATGAAATACATGAGGATGCCAAGAGAGGATCTCATGAAGGTAGTAGAACGGTTTGTTCGCTTTACGATTTAATAAAGGCAGATTCAAATAAACCCACTAACCCAGTAGGAGAGTGGAATACAGCATATATTAAATCAATAAATAATCATGTAGAACATTGGGTAAATGACGTTAAGGTTTTAGATTATGAGCGTGGAAGCGATTTGTTTTTAAAATTGGTTTCAGAAAGTAAATATGCTAAATGGCCAAATTTCGGATTATTAGAAAAGGGGCAAATACTTCTACAGGATCATGGAGATAGAGTAGCCTTTAGGAATATTAAAATTAAAGTTCATACACCTAAAAATAAGAAGGATGAAAAATAAACGAAGAGACTTTATAAAAAAGACTGCTTTAGCAAGTGTAGGTGTCAGTGTAGTGGGAGGTGTAAATACTATGTCTGCTAAAAGTTACAATAATATTATTGGAGCAAACGACAGAATTAATGTTGCTATACAAGGACTGGGTAGAAGATATGGTGCATTTATTGGAGGTATTGCCTCTAAAGAGAATAATGTACGTTTAAAATATCTATGTGATGTTTTACCTAGCCAGATGAGTAAAGCTGCTAATAAGGTTGGAAAAAAGATTGATTACAAGATAGCATTAGAAGGTAATATTCAAAATATTATTGAAGACAAAGATGTTGATGCTATATTTATGGCTACTCCAGATCACTGGCACACACCAGGTGCTATAATGGCCATGAAAGCAGGAAAACATGTTTATGTTGAGAAGCCCTGTAGTCATAATCCTAGAGAAAGTGAACTTATTGTTGAGGCTCAAAAAAAATATAATAAAGTGGTACAAATGGGAAACCAACAGCGGTCTTCTCCACAAAGTATCGAGATTATTAGCGAAATCCATAATGGCATTATTGGGCATGCTTACAAAGCCATTGCATTTTATACTAATGGGCGTGGTAAAGTGCCAAAACCAGTAAAATCAGCACCTCCTGAAGGATTGAATTGGGACTTATTTCAAGGACCTGCACCACGAAAAGATTATATGCATGATACTTGGAATTATAACTGGCATTGGTATGGTTGGGATTACGGTACTGCAGAAATGGGTAATAACGCCACTCACGAATTGGACATTGCTAGATGGGCTTTAGATGTAAAATATCCAGAATATGTGGATGTTATTGCAGGAAAACATCAATTTATTGATGATGGATGGGAGATGTACGATACCATGGAAGCTAATTATAAATTTGCTGACAATAAAATGATCCAGTGGGATGGGAGTAGTAGAAATGGATATTCAAAATACGGACGAGGACGTGGAACTATTATTTATGGTTCTAAAGGATCTGTAATTGTAGACAGAAATGGATATGAACTTTATGACCTTAGAGGAAAACTGATAAAGGAGAATAAATCTGATGGAAAAGAAGGTGGTACTGCCCTAGGAGGAGGAGGAGATTTATCTACGAGGCATGTAGTTAACTTTTTTGATGCCATTAGAGGGAAAGAAAAGCTTAATTCACATATAGAAGTAGGAGCTATTTCTCAAATGTTGACACATTATGCAAATATTTCTTATCGAGTTAATAAAGGTTTTAATGTTGATGAAAATTCTGGAAAGATTTTTGATAGAGAAGCTATGAAACTTTGGTCCAGAGCTTATGAACCAGGGTGGGAACCAAAACTATAAAAATTGAAAAGACGATCGTTTATAAAAAAAGCGGGACTAACAACTTTAGGCGTCACTGGTGCCGGATATTTGTATGCTCAACCGTTATCTTTTTTGGGAGCTAATGATACCATAAATATTGGTGTTATTGGTACTGGAAATAGAGGTGCTGGTTTATGTTCTATAATTAATTCAATAGAAGGTATAAACATTGTTGGCTTATGCGATGTACTGCCTTTTAGGTTAAAAAAAGGATTATCTAGAGTAAACTCAAATTCAAAAGGATATGTTGATTATCGTAAACTTTTAGATAATAAGAATATTGACGCTGTAATAGTAGCAACACCTTTTAGCACTCATGCTAAAATTGCTATTGATGCGCTTGACGCTGGAAAACATGTGTATTGTGAAAAAACATTAGCAAAAGGATATGAGAGTATTGGAGCATTGGTGGATAAAGCTGAAAGTTCGAATAACATATTTCAAACAGGTCATCAGTATCATAGTTCTAGGTTGTACACTCATGTGGTAGACTTAATTAAGAATGGAAAAGTAGGTAGGATTTCAGCTTTTGAATGTCAATGGAACAGACATGGCAACTGGAGACGTCCCGTTTCTGATCCAAAATTTGAGAGAGCCATTAACTGGAGAATGTATAGAGAGTTTTCAGGTGGACTTCTTGCAGAATTGTGTTCACATCAAATAGATTTTGCTAATTGGGTATTAGATGAAACACCTGAAAAAGTTACAGGTGTTGGAGGCGTTAACTATTGGAAAGATGGCAGAGAAACTTATGATAATGTTCATCTTATATATAGTTACAAAAGTGGAGTTAAAGCATCTTTTACATGTTTAACTAATAATGCTAAGGACGGGTATCAAATTAAAGTAATAGGAGATAAAGGGACTATTATAATTGATACAAAACATGCATGGTTTTATCCAGAGGGTAAACGAGACAATAGAGTAATTGATGATGTAGATGGTGTTAGTGGAGCAACAGCCCAATGGGATGCAGAAAAAGGGATGCGTATTAATTTGGAGCACTTAAATCCAAGTAAACAAGCATTATTGGATTTTAAAACAGCGATAATCAATAATACAAATCCACTGTCAAATGTAATTACTGGTGCTAAAACTTCAATTTGTGTACAAATGGGTTTAGATGCTATGTATAACAATAAAATTGTAAAATGGGATAACAATATATTAGGTTAGGTATGCTGTCCTATATTAAAATAGCGCTTTCATTTTTTATCCTTTGTACTTTATCATTACAAAGTCAGATAGAAATTTCGGCTGTTTTTGGGGATAATATGGTATTACAACAGAAAGAACATGTTTCTATTTGGGGTAAAGATAGTCCAGGAACGAAAATAGAGATACTTTCTAGTTGGGATGCAAAAGCTAAAGCAGTAGCTAATTCAGATGGCTTTTGGAAAACCGCAATCAAAACAAAAAAAGCTTCGTTTAATCCAGAAGAATTGCAAATTAAAGGGAGTACTTCTATTACACTTCGTAATATTTTAATTGGAGAGGTTTGGTTCTGCTCAGGACAATCAAATATGGAAATGCCTTTACAAGGGCTGAGGCAATCTAAAGTATTACATGCAGAAGACTATCTTCAAAAATCAGATAATAAATACATCAGATTATATAATAATGCAAGATCAGCTAGTGTTACGCCTAGTTTTAATGTTAATGGTAAATGGAGTGTGTCAGATAAAGACGGCGCTAAAAAATTTAGTGCTATTGGCTATATTTTTGGAACCAAATTATTTGAAAAACTAAATGTCCCTATAGGTATTATAGAATCTGCTTGGGGTGGTACAAAAATAGAAAGTTGGATTCCTAAAGAAGTGTTGCTTAAATACAAGGATATTACGTTTTCTAATATTCTCCCAAAAGTTCAAAACAAACAAAAGAAACCATCGTTTTTGTATAATGCGATGATTTATCCTTTTCAAGATTTTAAAGTGAAAGGTATCTTGTGGTACCAGGGGGAATCCAATAGAAATGAACCAGAGCCTTATTACGGCTATATGCGAGATTTAATTGTCTCTTGGAGAAAGCAATGGCAAGATAAAAACCTGCCCTTTTATGTCGTACAAATTGCACCGTACAACTATACAAAGCATAGGAATTCTTCTGGTAAAAAGGCTAACATAATTCGAGAAGCACAACAAAAAATAGCCAAGGATATTAAGAATGTAAATATAGTAGTAACCACAGATGCGGGAGATTGTAACGATATCCATCCCTCAAAAAAGGAAATTATTTCCAAACGCTTATTACGAATCGCATTAGCTGAAGAGTATAGTTTAAAAAACTTAGTATACCAGAGTGCAGAGTTTAAGCGAATGGCTATTAAAGACAAATATGTAACTCTAGAATTTAAATTTCAAAAAGATGATCTTTTCGAGGGTAATAAAGACGCAAAAGGATTTGAAGTGGCAGCTTCAGATAAAGAATTTTATCCAGCTAAAGTGCTTTATTCTAAAGATAAAAAAGGAATAATTTTATATAGTGATAAAGTAGAAAATCCAGTGGCGGTAAGGTATGGATTTAAAGATTGTTTTGAAAGTAATCTAAAAACAAAATCGGGTTTACCCATATCTGTATTTAGAACTGATAATTGGTAGAATTATACCCTAAATAGTTCGAGGCATAGTTATTGAGGTTTTAACTAAAGTTTCAGGATACAACAGGATGGCTTCTGGTTTAAAATGCTATAATTTTATAAGCTATCAATCTCACATAATAATTCATTAGAAAAATCAAAATACTTAAGACGTTAATCTATGTTTAAAAAAAGTTATTTATTAGTACTACTTACCTTATTTTATGGTATAAATATAATAAAGGCGCAACAAAATAATAGCGAAAAACCAAACATCATTTTCATTCTAACTGACGACCAGCGCTTTGATGCCATTGGTTATGCTGGTAACGAGTTTGTTGAAACACCAGAAATGGATAATTTGGCTAAATCAGGAACCTATTTTAATACCGCTATAGTAACGACGCCTATTTGTGCTGCTAGTAGAGCATCTTTATGGACAGGTTTACATGAAAGGTCACATAATTATAATTTCCAAACAGGGAATGTGCGAGAGGAGTATATGGCAAATTCATATCCAACATTACTTAAAAATAATGGATATTACACAGGTTTTTTTGGAAAGTATGGTGTGCGATATAACGATTTAGATAAGCAATTTGATGAATATGAGTCTTATGACAGGAATAATCGTTACAAAGATCGCAGAGGCTATTACTATAAAACAATAGATAATGATACCGTACATTTAACACGATATACTGGACAACAAGCCATAGATTTTATTGACAAAAATGCTTCTAATAATAAACCGTTCTGTTTGTCGCTAAGTTTCAGTGCGCCTCACGCTCATGATGGTGCCCCAGAACAATATTTTTGGCAGTCTGAAATGGACCAAATGTTGGAAAGTACAACAATACCTGAACCTGCATTAGGCGATGACAAGTATTTCTTAGCACAACCAAAGATTGTAAGAGATGGTTTTAATAGACTTCGTTGGACGTGGCGTTATGATACCCCTGAAAAGTACCAGCATAGTTTAAAAGGCTATTATAGAATGATTTCCGGTATAGATTTAGAAATCAAGAAGATTCGAGAAAAACTTAAAGAAAAGGGTGTTGACAAAAACACAGTAATTATCCTGATGGGAGATAATGGGTATTTTTTAGGAGAACGCCAATTTGCGGGAAAGTGGTTGATGTATGATAATTCGATTAGAGTCCCATTAATTGTTTTTGATCCAAGGGAAAGCAAGCATCAAGATATTGATGAAATGGTATTGAATATTGATGTGCCGCAAACTATAGCAGATATAGCAGGTGTAAAAGCGCCTGACACTTGGCAAGGTAAAAGTTTATTACCAATAGTAAAGCAAGAAACAAAATCTATTGAAAGAGATACTATTTTAATAGAACATATTTGGAATTTTAGTGAAATACCACCAAGTGAAGGTGTTAGGACAAAAAAGTGGAAATATTTTAGGTATGTTAATGATCAATCTATTGAGGAGTTATACAATTTAGAAAAAGATCCTTTAGAAACTAAAAATCTTATAGGAAAGAAAAAGTATAGAGAAACTGCTAATAAATTAAGAGCTAAGCTTGATGAACTTATTAAGAAGAATAGTAATGAATACAGAGCAGCACCAACCGATTTAACTGTAGAATTAATCAGAGAACCTTCAACCGATGTTGAAATATTTGATTTGAAACCAGAATTTGGTTGGACCGTACCATTAGGTTCTAAATTTCAAGGTGCTTACCAAATTTTAGTAGCATCAAATAAAAAGGATATTGATCAAAATAATGGAAACATTTGGGATAGTGGGCGCGTGGCTTCTACAAGATCTACAGATGTTGAATATGAAGGCAATCCCTTAGAAATAGGAAAAACATACTATTGGAAAGTTAGAATTTGGGAGCAAGAAAATAGACTTGTCGATTATTCTGAAGCTCAAAAATTCACAACAGGAAAGCCAGATAACTACATTATTTCAACAGAAAACAAATATCTTATAGATAAGGTAAAACCAGTCAAAATCGAAAATAGAGGAGATTTCTATTTTATGGATTTTGGTAAGGCAGCCTTTGCGACGATAGACTTTAACTATGAAGCTAAAGAACCGCACACATTAACGGTTAGAATTGGCGAGATGTTAGATGATGAAGGGAATGTAAACAGAACACCACCAGCAAAAAGTAACATTCGTTATCAAGAAATTAAGGTTGATGTAACCCCTGGAAAAACAAAATACCAATTACCTATTGATCCTGTTCCAGATAAGCGTTTTAAAGGGCCAAGCAAAGCAATTCCTTTACAAGAAGGATGGCCTGTTTTACAGCCGTTTAGATATGCGGAAGTAGAAGGTGCTCAAACAGCTTTAAAAGCAGAAGATTTCGAACAATTACGATACACCAGCTACTGGGATGATAACGCAAGTAGCTTTGAAAGTAATAATGATATTTTAAACCAAGTTTGGGATTTCTGTAAATACTCCATTAAAGCAACCACTTTTGCTGGTTTATATGTAGATGGAGACAGAGAGCGCATTCCTTACGAAGCTGATGCATATCTTAATCAGTTAAGCCATTACACCACAGATAGGGAATACGCAATAGCGAGACGTACCATAGAGTATTTCATGAAGAATCCTACTTGGCCAACAGAGTGGCAACAGCATGTAGCGTTATTAATTTATGCAGATTATATGTATACCGGAAATACGGAATTAATAGAACGTTACTATGAGCCATTAAAACATAAAACACTTTATGAACTTTCTAATGAAGATGGGTTGATAACATCTACAAAAGTTACCGAAGAGTTTATGTATAAGCTAGGGTTTGAAAAAGGTTATAGAAAACCATTAACGGATATTGTAGATTGGCCATCAAAGAATTTTGCAGGAAGCAAAACAAAAGGAGAACGTGATGGTTTTGTGTTTAAGCCTTACAGTACAGTTATTAATGCGTTCTTCTACGAGAACATGAAAATTATGGCTGAGTTTGCTACTTTATTAGGAAAAACTCAAGAAGCTTTAGATTTTGAATATAGAGCAGCAAAAGCTAAAAAAGCAGTGAATGAACAAATGTTCGACAAAGAGCGTGGTATTTATGTAGATGGCATTGGTACAGACCACGCATCTTTGCATGCTAATATGATGCCTTTAGCATTTGGATTAGTGCCAGAAGAACACTTTAGTTCAGTTGTAGACTATGTTAAATCCAGAGGAATGGCTTGTAGTGTATATGGTGCACAATTTTTAATGGATGGTTTATATAATGCTGGTGAGGAGGATTACGCTTTAGAGTTATTAGCCAGTAAAGCTAAAAGAAGTTGGTATAATATGATTCGTATAGGCTCAACAATTAGTTTAGAAGCCTGGGATTATGAGTATAAAGTTAACTTAGATTGGAATCATGCTTGGGGAGCAGCACCGGCTAATGTGATACCTAGAGGGTTATGGGGTATTAAACCTAAAACTCCGGGATTTGGTATTGTTACTATTAAACCACAAATGAGTAAATTAAGATCAAGTGCGATTACTGTACCAACTGTTAGGGGGGGCATTAAAGCAAAGTACACTTATAATGGTGCGCGATTGCAAACTTATGAAATTGAAATTCCAGGAAATATGGTTGGTGAATTTTCGCTAAATGACTTAGGAGGAAAAGACCTAATCCATAATGGTGAAAAAGTACCGTCTGCTTTCAATTATATAAGATTACCTCCAGGTAAACACACCATTCAACTTAAAATAAACTCATTTTAAAGGAGAATGAATAAATAATTAAAAAGCCAGTAAGATTATTTTATTACTGGCTTTTTTGTAAGCCTTCTAAAGAAATAAAGACGAAACTTTAAAAAATTAGAAAAATGAAAAAGAGTTACTTTGTGTTATGTTTGTTGTTAGTGTTTTGTTCTTTAGTTGAAGCTCAAAAAGAATTAGTTGCTACATTAGACAGTTCAACTAGAGTGTCTGGCGATGGAGAAGGAGGCTTGTTTTTTGCAGGAACAAGGGATGTAAATTATAGATTTGCTCAAAGAATTTCACCTCACGGAGATTGTGTAGATGTTGTTAACGGCTATGCATTTGTAACTTGGTACAAAGGTGGTATGGATACTCGAAATCTAATGCTATCAAGAAAAAACCTTAATGTACCAAATTCCGATTGGGTTACTATTGAGTTCCCCCATAAACATATTGGTCAAGGAGGGGAGCTTCTAAATGGTACAGGTATAAGAGGAGATTCTCATAACACTGCAGCTATAGGTGTCAGTACCATAGATAATACCATTCATATTTTATATGATATGCATGCCTATAGTTCATCTTCTTTACCTAACGATTTCTTTAACTATTCTGTTTCAAAAACGAATATGGCATTTGTGCCTGATAATGAGTTTACTTTGGATATTTTTAATCCAAAGCAAAACTATTTAAAGTTAGGAGAGAGTTACGAAAGAGCAACTTATCCAATGATCCATAGAGCAGATGACGGAAGTCTTGTAGTAAGATATAGAGAAGGAGGCTCAGGTAATGGAGATATTTTAATGGCGCATTACGATGGTAATGTATGGACTAATAATTGGTTATTTCATGAAGGGACATTACCATTGCCCAATAGAAACAATATGTATGGAGGAGAACGTTTTATAAATGGTAAGTTTTATTCTGGTTTTTCTATCCGTTATGCTACAAATAAAGAAAGTAGTACTAGTAATGGTTACCTAATAAATAGTGGTTTGTATTATGCTTATACTAATGAAGTCCCAAAAAGTCAATCTACTCAGTGGTTTGATGTCAACGATAATCCTATTTCTCTACCTATACAAAATAATGTAAATCCAAACTTAGATCCAGTTCAGATAGCACAACCAGGAGATGATCATGGTACAGCGGCATTACCTCGATCATCTTTCGATCCAGCATGGACAGTTACTGAAAATGGTGCTATACATTTTATTACCAGAGTTGATAATATAAATGTACATTATTATAAGCTTGCTTCAGATGCTAATTTTTCAAGTGCTGCAGGTGGCCTAATTCCTAATCCTCAAGTTCGTGGGGAAATTTATAGTTATAAAAATCATATATTCATGGTGGAGCTGTTAGGAGGTAAAGTGAATATAAAAACAACATTAGAAGGACAAAATGATTGGAAAATAGTTTACACAGGAACAGAGACTATAAACTTTGCTCATTTTAATGCTTTTGTTGAAGGTAATAAACTATACGTCTATCTTATGGAAGATACAGGAAATAATACACCAGGAGTTGGAGACAAACGCCCATTGTATTTTCAAGAATTTGCATTATCTGAAGTTGATGCCCCAGTTTTAATAGCATTAGAAGCTGAAGATTATACAACAGCTAGTAATGATATTAATGTAGGATTTGGCACTACGGCTTCTGGAGGAGAATATATAGATGCTTTTTCTTCAAATCAGTTTATAGAACATAAATTTCAAGTTACCACAGCTGGTACTTATGACTTTATTCTTTTAGCAGCAAATAGGAATAGGGATGACTCCATTATGGATATAGAAATTAATGGAACTTTATATGATAATGTTTTAATAACAAGAACATTTGATTGGAATATATATTTAGAAACAAGAATTTCAAATATTACCTTAAATGAAGGAGAGAATAAAGTAAGACTTACGCAACAAAGATCATTATCCAGTGAACCTGATAGAATTGTTTTTGAACTTAAATCATCATCTTTAAGTACTAGCGATTTTACAAATCAAAAAGTAGTAGTATATCCTAACCCAAGTGAAGGTGTTTTTAATATTCAATCTAATTTGCAAAACCTTAATTATAACTTAGTAAATATCCAAGGTCAAGTTATCCAAAGTGGTGGGGTTTCTCAAAACAAGGTAGATTTTTCTAACCATGCGAGAGGGATTTATTTTTTAGAATTATCCAATGAAAATAATAGACTTGTTAAAAAGATAGTTATTAAATAAACAGGCTGCACATAATTATTCATATAATGAAGCTATAGGTATATTTATTAGGTCTGTTTCTGTTAGTATTTGCATGATACAGCAGGACAGATTTGGATGTGTCAAATAATATATTTACACTATTATTTTTTTTGTAATACTTCTATTAGTATAACCTTTTATAGTGTGTTTGTAATGAAGAAATTAAGCCTTAGTATTGTGCTTGTTTTAACTGGTTTGATGTCTTCAAATACTCAAAATCCAATAGTGTCAAACAAAGGGTTAAACGATCCTCATATTCATATTTTCAACGATACTGCTTATGTTTATGCGTCTCATGATAAATCCATTGACAATGATAAATTTACTATGGAAGATTGGTGGATATGGTCTTCCTCAGATTTGGTAAATTGGACAAAGCGAAGTGTTTTAGATCCTAAAGACACCTACATTGGTAAGGATTTTTCAAGATGTTGGGCAACAGATATAGCCCATAAAAACGGAAAATATTACTGGTATTTTTCTGAAGGAAATGAACAAACAGGTGTGGTGGTTGGTAATACACCTGTGGGACCTTGGAGAGATGTATTGGGCAAACCGCTATTGCATTCAGATTTAACACCAACCCACGAATATGATATGGCGCTTTTTGAAGAAAATGGCGAGCATTACATCATTTTTGGGGTATGGGACTATTATATTGCTAAACTTAATGATGATATGGTGAGTTTAGCAGAAGCACCAAAGAAAATTAAAATTAATAACCCACGAGGTCCCTATAATCCAGATGGTAAGAATACAAAGATGCCAACCGATGATAAACCTTTTGTACACATGTACAAAGACAGATATTACTTGTCATGGGGCTGTTTCTACGCCATATCCGATAATCTTTATGGACCTTACGTTTATAAAGATTCTGTGATAAAAGAAGGTAGTTTTGTAAAAGGCTTCGATGCGCCTACATGGCCAAATGGGTTTTTACAAGGGCGTCATGGTAGTTTTTTCGAATGGCATAACCAATGGTATTATATTTATTGTGATATTAGTCAAACAGGAAATCGTTATTTTAGAGATAGCTTTATAAGCTACGTTCATTATAAAGCCAATGGAGACATGGCAACAGTAAGAATAGATGGTGTTGGAGTTGGTAACTATAATGCCAATGGCAGTATTGAAGCAGAAGACTATTTTGAAGCAGAAGGAGTTGTAAAAAAAGAGAATACCATTGGAGGTTTCTCTGTACAACCCCAAAAGGAGTTTAGCTATCTAATATACCCAAATATTAAAGGATTGAAGGATAAAAGTAACTTAGAATTAGAGGTTATGGCAACGGCAACCTTAGAAGTAGAAGTTAGGGACGATAATCCTCAAGGAAATTTGTTATTTACCTGCGAAATACCAAAAAATGAAATTTTTACATTTCAAAAAAGAACGTTTAAAACAAAAGACCTTAAAGACGAGCAATCACTTTGCTTTGTTTTTAAAGACTTGGATGAGACATCATTCAAATTAAATAGATTTCAATTTAAAAACTAAACACTTATTAATAAAGACTAATGAAGAAATTACTGTTTTTAGCATTACTCGCAATTTTGTCTTCCTGTAAAGACGGGGATTCAAGTTCTAAAGATTACAAAGACACCTCTCTATCTATAGAGGAGCGTGTAGAAGCATTATTACCTAAACTTTCTATTGAAGAAAAAGTGGCACAAATGCGGATTTTTCACGCCAATATTGGTACAAAACCCGATGAGAACGGCAACTTAAAATTATCAGATAGAGTTATAAAAAAATTAAAGTTAGGTATTGCGGGGATTAAAAACCCAGGAGAACATATCGATGCTGTAGCTGCAGCAAAGCTTAATAATGAGCTTCAAAAATATATCATAGAAAATAACCGTTGGGGTATACCTGCATTATTCGTTACAGAATCCTATAACGGTGTTGATGCAGAGGGCTGTACTAAGTTTGGACGCCCAATGACATCAGCGGCTTCATTCAACCCAGACTTAGTAAGAAGACAATGGGATGTAGTTGGAAGGGAAGCACGTTTAAGAGGAATGCATATGTGCCACTCGCCTGAGGCAGATATCGTACGCGATCCACGTTTTGGACGTATGAGTGAAGCTTTTGGAGAAGATACATATTTAACAACTCAAATGGTTAAAAATGCCATTATTGGTGTACAAGGTAATTATGAAGGTCTTGGAAATGGTACACATATTGGAGCTGTTGCAAAACACTTTGCGGGATATGGACAAGTATTGGGAGGTTCTAATTTTGCAGCCATAGAGATTTCAGAAAGAACTTTAATAGATGAAATTTATCCACCGTTTGAAGCTGCTGTAAAAGAAGCTAAAACATTAGGGATTATGGCATCACATGGTGATTTAAACGGAGTAGCAAGTCATGGTAATCCAGAATTATTGACAGGGGTTCTTAGAGATCAGTGGGGATTTGAAGGTTATGTAGTTTCAGATTCTAATGATATTGCACGTTTGTTTTATTTTATGAATGTTGCAGAATCGCCTGAAGCTGCTGCGCAAATGGGCTTGGAGGCAGGAATTGATATTGATTTATATGCTGAGGATTCTTATGCATATCTGCCAGAAATGGTAAAGAAAAACCCAGAACTTGAAAAACTGATTGACAGGTCTGTAAGGCGTGTATTAAGAACAAAATTCATTTTAGGACTTTTTGATAATCCTTACATCAACATTGAAGATGTAGAGAAAGGCAACAGGGCAGCCTCTTCTTTAGAATTAGCAAAAGAATCAGATTTAGAATCTATCATTCTATTAAAAAATGAAGATAAAGCACTTCCACTTTCAAAAGATAAGTCTTTAAAAGTAGCTTTGATAGGACCACTTTTAAAAGAAAATACAAAAGAGATGTTTGAATCTGTTGCTGGAAATAACGTAAAGTTTATTGCCGAAAAAGGATTTCAATTAACCAACCAAAAAGGTGGTGCACCAGAACTTTTAGATAGAAATCCAAAAGCGATAGCGAGTTTAGTTAACAAAGCTAGATCTGCTGATGTGTCTATTTTGTTTTTAGGAGGGGATGAGTACACTTCAAAAGAAGCATATTTTAGTAATAGCACTTTAGGAGACAGAGCAACAATTAATCCTGTAGGGCCACAAGATGAGTTAGTTGAAAAAGTTAAAGCTTTAGGAAAACCAGTAATTGTTGTATTAAAACATAGAAGAACATTATCAATTAATACCATTGCAGAACAGGCTGATGCCATACTAGATGTTTGGGATTTAAGTGAATTTGGAGATGAGTCTACGGCAAAAATCGTTTTCGGCGAAGTGTCGCCGTCTGGAAAATCGCCAGTTACGATACCACGATCTATCGGGCAGATACCATTTCATTACAGTATGAAAGAGATTAACTATAAGAAAGAATATTTATTCTTAGGTCAAGGACCATTATATCCATTTGGGCATGGTTTAAGTTATGGGGATTTTAAATATTCTGATATTACAATCTCTAGTGAAGAAATCACACCAGATACAGAGTTAGAGGTTAGCGTCAAAGTTACTAACAGCGGTAGTATGAAAGCTAAAGAAGTGGTGCAACTCTATATTAAAGATGAAATTGGCTCTGTAACTCGACCAGATAAAGAATTAAAAGGCTTTGAGAAAATTGAGTTAGATGCTGGAGAAAGCAAAACAGTTAGTTTTAAAATAACACCAAAAATGTTGGAGTTTACAGGCATCTCTATGGAAAAGGTTTTAGAAGCTGGCGACTATACCGTAATGCTGGGAACATCTTCAAAAGAGTATTTAGAAACTACATTTAAACTAAAAAAATAAGATATAATGAATAAAACAATTTTAACACTTTTTATGGCTGTATTACTCTTTAATTGTTCAACGGCTCAGAAAGTAACAGAAGCGCAACCAATTAATAAGGAAGCAGTAAAAGCTTCAATGATAAAAGCTTTAGAGTGGCAAGAAGTTCATCCGATTTTCGCTTTATCTCCGACAGATTGGACTGCAGGGGCTTATTATGTAGGTGTAGCTAGAGCCCATAAAACTACTAAGGATATGATGTATATGGCAGCTCTTAAAAATCAAGGGTATTGGAATAATTGGCAAACATACAAACGTTTGCACCATGCAGATGATGTCGCTATCTCATATAGTTACATTTATATTGATAAATATGCTGGTAGGAAAAATTTTGTGGATTTAGAACCAACAAAGAAGTTTTTGGATGCACATTTATATGATGATGATAATTGGAAAGCAGGTACTGATAAAAGTGAAATGGGTAAAACTATTTTATGGTGGTGGTGTGATGCCTTATTTATGGCACCACCAGTACTAAATTTATATGCAAAACATACCAACCAGCCTAAGTATTTAGATGAGATGCATAAATTTTACATGCAAACCTATAATCAACTGTATGATGAAGAAGAGCAGTTATTCGCAAGAGATATGCGTTTTGTTTGGCAAGGTAAAGACGATGACACAAAAGAACCAAATGGCAAAAAAGTATTTTGGTCTAGAGGAAATGGTTGGGTTATTGCAGGTTTAGCTTTGATTTTGGATGATATGCCAGCAGATTATGAGCACCGTCCTTTTTACGAAAAACTTTATAAAGAAATGGCTGAAAAAATGTTAGCCATTCAACCAGAAGATGGTTTATGGCGCACAAGTTTACTATGCCCAGAATCTTATGACCATGGAGAGGTAAGTGGTAGTGGGTTCCATACTTTTGCATTGGCATGGGGTATCAATAATGGTCTGGTAGATAAAAAACATACAGCAGCAGTTAAAAAGGCATGGAATGCTATAGCAAAGTGCCAACATGAAGACGGTCGCGTAGGTTGGGTACAAAATATTGGAGCGTTTCCAGAACCAGCATCTGCTGATTCTTGGCAAAATTTTGGAACTGGAGCTTTTTTAATGGCGGGAAGTGAGATTTTAAAGTTAGACTAAAAAAATGTATATTTAAAATGTAAAGCGGGAACGGTATGTTCCCGTTTTTGGTTTTTATACATAAAGAATTTTGAAAGTGATTAAATTTAATGATATAAGCTTTTTGTTTATTGTATTCCTAATATTTTTTGGGGAAGCACAAAATGATATTTATAAGTTTAATCATATTACAGATGCCAATGGTTTATCTCAAAATTCTGTAATAGCTATGCATCAGGATAAACTTGGTCAAATGTGGATTGGTACCCGAGATGGTTTAAATAAATATGATGGTGAGCAATTTACAGTTTTCAAACATGAAAAAAATAATCCAAATTCAATTACGAATAATAGTATTCTCTGTATTGAAGAAGATAGAAATGGTTTTATTTGGGTAGGGACGTCTTTTGGACTTAATCGCTACAATCCAAAAAAAAATGAGTTTAAGGCTTATTTTGTTAATAAGCAACGCACATTTATTGGAAGTAACATGATTTCAGTAGTCAAAGAAATGGCTAATGATGCAATATGGATAGGTTCAGCTAGCGGTATTTCAATTTACAATATACAAAAGGATGAATTTGAAAGTGTATTGGAAAAGAAGAATATTACTTCGGTTTTAGAAACAAAATCAGGGAAAGTCATTGTTGGGACTACTAGTGGACTATTAGTTTTAGATGATAAAACAAGAAGCTTATTTAATTTTCACACTGTAGCAGGAACAGAAAATTTAGATATTCAAGATATAGTTGAAAGTAATAGCGGTAATATTTTAATCGCTACAAAAAACGAAAGTATATTAGAATTTGAAATAACTAAAAATAGTATAAAACCTTATTTTGATAAGGCTTTATTAAAAGGAAAAAGTAAGAATGTTAGAAGTCTACTTTTTGATGATCTAGGGCATTTATGGTTAGCTACCTATAATGGACTTCAAATATCCAGTGATAGAAACAAATTGATGGTACTCTACAGTGATGATAATGATGAAAAATCTATCAATGATAATTTTATAAAAACCTTATTCAAAGATAATATTGGAGTTTTATGGGTAGGTACCTATTATGGAGGGGTAAATATTTGTAGTGATTTTAATAAAAATTTTATCAATATTACTCAAAAATATTCAAAAGCAGGTCTTAGTTTTAAGGTCGTAAGTTCTTTAGTTAATTATAAAAATCTGTTATTTATTGGTACTGCAGGTGGGGGTATTTCTGTTTTAAATAATGAGAATAATTCCATAGAGCACATAAATACAAAAAACTCTAGAGCTTTAAAAAGTGACAATATAAAATCTTTATGTATAACAAATGATGACAAACTTTGGATAGGTACATTTGAAAATGGTGTAGCTATTTATAATTTAAAAACGAAGTTATTTGAGGAGTTACCTTTTTCAGAGAAATTAAAAGCGCTTTTAAAAGATGTTGGAGTATTAAGTTTATCACAGTATGATAGTAATTATATGCTAATAGGAACAAATGTTTCAGGCTTAATAAAATATAATATAAGACAAAATACGTATAGGGTTTTTAGTAGTTATTCAAAGACTTCTGCGCTTACAAATGGAAATATAAAAACTATTCATGTTAGCAAGAAAGGAGATATTTTAGTAGGAACGTTACGAGGTTTAAATTGTATTTCAGCAGACGGAATAGTTACCAATTATATTTATTCTAAGGACCTCAAAATAAAATTTGAAATCACTTCAATTTATGAAAGTCAAAATGATGTATTATGGATTGGTACAGCGGAGGATGGACTTTTTAAATTTGCAAACAATCAATTTGAGCCTATTCATTTAAAGGTAAATAATGAAGATATAAATGCAATTCGAGGTATAGTTGAGGCTGAGTCAGGCCATGTTTGGATAAGTACCTATACACAAGGGTTAATAAAATTTGATCTTGCTCAAAAAAAAATAGTATTCCACTATACCAAAAAAGATGGACTTCCGAGTAACCAATTTAATCGAGATGCGTATTTAAAAATTGGAGCCTCCTACTATTTTGGAGGACCATCTGGTGTAACATTTTTTAATGAAAAAAACTTAATAAAAAATAATTATGCACCACAGGTTATCATTACTGATTTTAAAATTAAAAACAATTCCGTTGATGTTAATGAAGATCAAAATATCATTGAGACCGCTATAAGTTATACAAGAGACATTGAATTGGCATATAATCAAGGTAATTTTAGCCTAAAGTTTGCAATGCCAAACTTTATCAATTCTTCAAGTAATAGTTATTTGTATAGGTTGCAAGGTTTAGAAAATGATTGGGTAGAAACTTCTACTAATGTAGCGTCATATACCATACAGAAATCAGGCGATTATAAATTCGAGGTAAAGGGTGTAAATAGCGATGGAGTAATAAATAAAATACCAACCACTTTAAACATCATAGTAAAACCGGCACCATGGGCAACATGGTGGGCATATAGTCTATATGGTCTTTTAATTATAGGGACATTATACTATTTGTATAATACTTTAAAATCGAAAACAAAACTTAAACATCAACTAGAATTAGAGCATGTTAAGACAGAGCAGATTGAAAAGATAAATAAATCTAAACTAGAATTTTTTACTAATATATCTCATGAGTTTAGAACTCCTTTAACCCTGATTTTGGGGTCTTTACAACAAGTTTTAGATGATTATCAAGGGAGTAGTAAAATGTTTAAGAAACTTAAAGTAGTAGAAAGCAGCTCTAATCAATTGTTAAAACTGATTAATAGATTGATGGACTTCAGGAAGTATGAGAATAGAGTAATGAAACTCGAAGCTGCAAAAGGCGATATTGTTAATTTTGTTGAAGAGATTTATTTGTCATTTTCAGAATATGCTAAAGAAAAAAAATATACTTATAACTTCTCTACCTCTGCAAAGATTATAGATTTATATTTTGATAATGCCAAGTTAGAGCGCGTATTTTACAACCTTATCTCAAACGCATTCAAATATACCCCCAAAGGAGGGAAAATAAATGTAGAAATAGAAGAACAGGAGAAACTTGTGCTAATTTTAATAAAGGATACTGGAATTGGTATACCTACGCAATTTAGAAGTAAAGTTTTTGATCGTTTTTTTGAAATATCAGAGCATAAATCAAATAATGAGCATAATCAGGGTACTGGAATAGGTCTTTCAATAGTTAAAAGCATAATAGATTTACATAAAGGAACAATTCATATTTCAGAACAAACTAAAACTACTGGTACTGTTTTTACTCTAGAACTGCCAAAAGGCAAAACCCATTTAAAAAGTAGTGAAATTGTTGAAGACTTTAAGCAAGGAGAGGATGTTTCTTATTATCAAAGTCAACTTAAAGCTATAAATGCATCTCATTTGGATGAAAACTTCTTTAATAAAACCCCACCACAAGATAAAGCTTCAATTCTTATTGTAGAAGATAATAAGGAGCTGAGAACTTTTATACGCAATCTTTTGAACTCATATTACAATGTTTATGAGGCTGGAAATGGAAAAGAAGGGTATAAAATGGCCATAAAACACCAGGTAGATCTTATAATTAGTGATGTAGTCATGCCTATAACTAGTGGTACTGAATTATGTGCTATGATTAAAGAAGATATAAGAACAAGCCATATCCCAGTAATTTTATTAACCACACGTTCTGCTTTGGTTTATAAACTAGAAGGCTTGGAAACAGGTGCTGACGACTATATAAGCAAACCTTTTAATCTTAAAGAATTTAAATTAAGAATATCTAATATACTGGCATCAAATCAACGACTAAAGGACAAAATAAATGCTAATGAGATCTTAAAACCAGAAGATATGGTAATGTCCTCTATGGATGAGGAGTTGTATAAGAAGGCATTAAATATTGTTGAGAAAAACTTAGGTAACGATACTTTTGATATTCCTTATTTTTGTGAAGAGTTAGGTGTTAGTAAGTCCGTTTTATATATTAAGGTAAAAGCTTGGACAGATTTTACACCTAAACAATTTATAGTTCATTTAAGACTAAAATATGCAGCTCAACTTCTTGAGCAAGGTAAAATGAATATAAATGAAGTTAGCCGTAAAGCTGGTTTTAAAAATCAGAAATACTTTGCAAAGATCTTTAAAAATAAGTTTGGAAAAACTCCAAGCGATTATGCTCAATCTTTTACAGAATTTTAGTTCTCTTTTTATTTAGCTCTTTTTTTTATTACAAAATAATGATAATCAAATCATTGTGTTTGTGTATGTAGTTTTAAAAAAGGAAATTTTCACACATTTTCAGGAAATTTTTACCCTGATTCTCCTTTAATTTTGTTACCAAATCATTTATAAACTAAATCTAACATTTTATGAAAAAAATTACATTTTTTGTTATCACTCTGTGTATTGCAACTAGCACTTATGCACAATTTATTGGAGCTGGTGAGTACAGACTAAGAAACAATTTTACTACTAATGGTACTGTTTATTTGTCACATGATGGCTCTAAAGCTATAAGGGCAACTTCGACTGCTTCTGATGCTACAAAATTTACATTAGTTTCCACAGGGGTAGCAGACCAATACAATATTGTAATACATACCAATGATGGTATTTTGAGAGCCAATAGTACCTCAGAAATTCCTGTAGTTGCTTATTCTGGATCACCTTCCACGTCTAACCCTAATGTTTGGTCTGTTGTTGATTCAGGATCGACTGGATCAGGCGGAGAAATTGCATACAATGTACTCACTCCGTTGACCAGTACAACTAGGTATTTGGTTTATAACAACAGTACTGATGCCATAGGTTATTCAGGTGGTAATTTTACAAGAACACAGTGGATTTTAGAGAGATTGTCTCCACCATTGAGTACGAATGATTTAGAAAAAAGTTCTGTTTTTATCTCTAACCCAATACATGATAAAATGACAATCAAAGGGTTAAAAGGGAAAGTAAACCAAATTGAAGTTTTTAATGTGCTAGGAGAATTAATGATAAGCAGAAGTACTGTAGACTCATTGTCAATAGATATAGAGACAAATGCACTATCAAGGGGATTATATCTCGTTAAGTTTTATGGAGAAACATTCTCTTTTACAAAAAAAATTATAAAAAGATAAACGTAAAGTAATTTTTTTCAATGATTGAAACGGTTTGATGCCATGAGTATCAAACTGTTTCATGTTTAAAGGATATTTTGTTTTAAGTTTATGAACAAGAAACGCTATTTGTTAAAAAATGTCAAAGAAAAATGAAACGCTATGAACAAAAGAATAATATTTTATCTCGCAATTTTAATTGCGGGTTATATTAATGCACAAAATGTAGAAGCACCCTCTTGGGTTGACTTTACAGAAAAAAAGCTTACAGGAAATTTAGCAGAAGCAACATTAAGCGACTTTTCATATACAGGTTACCACTTTTCTGAAAAAGAATTGCCAGATGTATCTGGTTGGAATACGATACGTGTAACAGATTATGGAGCCATTCCAGATGATACAGGTTATGATGATATAGGTATTCAAGCTGCTATTGATGCGGCAGAGGCTAGTAATCAACCAACAGTTGTATTTTTTCCAGCAGGAAAGTATATCGTTTCCAGTGAAACCACAAAAACGCAACCCATAGTTATTAGTGGGAGTAATATTGTTTTGAAAGGAGCAGGTACAGGCGTTGGAGGTACAGAGATATATGCAGATAAATTTAATGAAAATAAGTTTGGAAGTGGTTCTACACATTACCGATTTATGTTTAAACCATCTAATACAGATTCAAATGATATCACGCAGGTAACTGCAGAGATAAAAAAGGGAGATTTTGAAGTTCAAGTTGCAAGTACTGCTAATCTATCAGTTGGTCAATATGTAGATTTATTTCAAAAAACAACAGATAATTTAGAGGCAAATATGCCTGGATTAACACCTAACACAAGATGGACTGCTATCAACAGAGATGGTATTCGTCCTTTTGAAAAACATATAATTACTAAAATATCTGGCAATACAGTCACTTTTAAGAATCCCGTTCAGCTAAATATGCCGGTTTCTTCTACAACAGTACTTAAAACTTTTCAAACCATAGAAGAGGTTGGGGTCGAGGACATCTTATTTACAAGTGGTTGGAAAGATTATCCTGAAAACTTTGTACACCATGCTAATGACATTGTAGATTATGCGTGGCAAGCTTTGTTCTATACAAATGTTGTAAACGGATGGATTAGAAATTGTCATTTTAAAGATTGGAATGAAGATATTTTTATAGATAGAAGTATGGCAATAACAGTTAAAAATATTGACATTTCCGGAAAAAGAGGTCATACTAGCTATTTCTCAAGATATAGTTATGGCGTACTTTTCGAAAATTGTTTTGATAATGCAGATGAAGGTTTGGTTGATGCAAATAAAAAAGGAATGCATCATGGGCCAGGAATGCGTTGGAGTACAACAAGTTCAGTTTTTATAAACTGTCCCATGCAACCTGATCAATCCATAGATTGTCATGGCTCTCACCCTTACGCTAACTTATTGGATGATATTCAGGGTGGAAAGCTTCTAGGTAATGGTGGTGCAGAGCTATCTTACCCTAATAGTGGTCCTTATTTAACATTTTGGAATTTTAAGCATGATGCTAATTTTACCAGTAGGCTCTATGATTTTTGGTTTATATCTAATACAACAGAGCGGAGAACCCATACGTTTCCTAATCCATTATTTATTGGTTTTCAGCCTGGTCCAGGAGAGAATAATATAAGATTTCAAAATGAAGGTTTAAATGAGTTGCATGGACAGCAAGTATATCCGAATTCATTATTTGATGCCCAATTACAGTTACGCTTATTTGGTGCATATATGTCTGCTTCCTCCTCTAAAACAAACACTGAAGCTAAATTGGCAAATGACGATGACGATACTACATTTTGGGAATCCGATGGAGCAGGAACCGGAGAATGGTTAATGTTAGATTTAGGTATTAATAGAACGGTCAGAGGAATTACTATAAAAGAAGTTTCTTCAGGAATTAAAGACTGGACATTAGAATATTGGGATAACAACCAGTGGATAGAGCTTGTTTCAGATTCTGAAATAGGCGCAGAAAAGACCGTTAATTTTGATATCATCGTTACACGCAAAATTCGACTTAATGTAGTTAATATGTTGGCTGGACAGGAATCTGCTTCGGCATCTATTACCGCTTTTGAAATTGTACCTGGACCGTTAGAATTACCGGCTGACAATTTTACTATTGAAACTATTGGTGAAACCTGTACAGGCAAGAGCAATGGTTCTATTGTTATAAATGCTAATGCAACTTACAATTATATTGCTTCAATTAATGGTACTAATTATAATTTCACAGATACTTATACGATTACTGATTTGGCTCCAGGAGTTTATGATTTATGCATTACAGTAGATGGGGAAGATTTCCAGCAGTGTTATCAAGTAACTATAGAAGAAGGTGTTACCTTAACAGGTAAGATAGCAGTTGTTAAAAAATCTGCTCAAGTTTCTGTTGAATCTGGCGCAGCTCCTTACACGGTTTACAAAAATGGAACTCAAATTATGGAAACATATCAGTCTAACTTTTCAATTGATGTAAGTCATGGCGATGAACTGCAAATAAAAAGTAAGGACGCTTGCCAAGGGGAAATGATAAAAACAATAAATCTACTTGATAATGTTAAGGCATATCCCAATCCTTCTGATGGTGTATTTGAGATTTACATGCCAAGTAACCTAAAAACAGTGGAGATGTTCATCTATAATATACATTCTCAATTAATTGATGTTAAGATGTATACCTTAAATGCAGGAAAGTTGCAATTAAATATTGAAGATAAACCCAATGGAATTTATTTTGCTAAGATGAATTTAGAAAAACCGGTATTCATAAAATTAATAAAAAAATAGTATGAAAAAGTCATATTTATATTTAGTATTAATTACTAATGTTTGTTTGTCATGTAATAGTGGAGGGGCAGATGATGACAATGAATCAAACCTTGTTAACACTGCTCCCACTATTCCTGTACAAATATATCCATTGAGCAATACTTTATGTATTGATAATAACGTAATTTTTGAATGGAATGCTTCTACAGATAACGAAGGAAATACGATAACTTATAGAGTTGAAGTATCTGAACAAAGTGACTTCTCTTCGTTAGCATATGATGTCTCAAGTTCGTCAACGTCTAGAATTATTAGCTTAGAGAAAGGAAAATCGTATTATTGGCGGCTAAAATCCAGAGATAGTAAGGGAGAGGAAAGTGCATATTCTACCGTTAGTCAATTCCTTACTGAGGGAGACGGTATTTCAAATCATTTACCATTTGCACCAAGTTTGGTTGAGCCTGCTTTGAATGCTGAAATTGATGGTACGAGTACAACACTTAGTTGGTCTGCTAGTGATGTGGATAACGATAGTTTAATTTACGATGTGTATTTAGATACAGATAGTGATCCAACAACAAAAGTTTCAGAAAATCAATCTGAAACAACATATAATGCTACCGGTTTAGCAGCAGCTTCAACTTACTATTTTAAAATAGTTGTAAAAGATGGAAATGGAGGAACCACTATAGGTCAAATTTGGAGTTTTACGACTCAATAGGTAGTTTATTAATTCAAAACTAACTTGTCCAAATAATTAAATCTACAGTAGTTTTGTTTTTTGATAATGCTTAATTGATTTTAGCTTTATCATGTATTGCTCCTTCTTGCCTAAAGATTAGACTATAGTTTATTTAGGAGTTATAAAGAAATGCTGATTTATTCATTAGTAAGTAAAAAATCAGTATTTTATCAAATGGTTTTTTATTCGTGGAATTTTAGTAAATCAGGATAATACAGGACACTGCTTTATCTTTAGAAAACTAATTTTAGTAATTTAAATCTAGCCTAAATGAAATTATTCAAAATACTAGTCGTATTCTGTTTATGCTTCACTAATTGCCAAATTAAAAAGGGAAATAAGAGTGAAAAACATGAAGAAATAGCAAAACTAGAATTACCCAAGCGCCCGAATATTCTCTGGTTAGTAACTGAAGATATGGGGGCTTACATTCCTCCTTTTGGAGATAGCACAGTAGCTACACCAAATTTAAGTAAACTAGCTTCCGAGGGTGTTATCTATCCCAATTTATATTCAACTTCTGGTGTTTGTGCACCAAGTAGGGCGGCTATTGCAACAGGTATGTATCCGTCAAGTATAGGTGCTAACCATATGCGCACCAATTCTTATACAGAGGTTACGGGGTTGCCTAAATATGAAGCAGTACCACCACCCAATGTTAAGATGATAAGTGAGTTATTACGTCAACAAGGTTACTACTGTACCAATAATTTAAAAACCGATTATCAGTTTAAGGCACCAGTAACCGCTTGGGATGAAAGTAGTCCTTATGCTCATTGGCGTAATAGAGCTAAAGATCAGCCTTTTTTTGCAGTATTTAACTTTACAGAAACTCATGAATCAGGTTTATTTGAGCCTTATGGGTTCAGAGCCATAGAGACAAGGCATTACCATGCCGGAGATAGAAGTTATAAATGGAAAAACTTTGGAAGCTCACAATCCAAAAACCGCATGGCCGAAGCAGAAATTCCAGTACATCTGCCAAAAGACACAAAATTTAATATTCCTCCTTATTTGCCAGATACAGAAGTAACGCGTAGGGATATGTGGAAACTCTACAATAATATTGGCGAGATGGATAACCAAGTAGGTGCTGTTTTAAAACAATTAGAAGCCGATGGATTGTTAGAAAACACCATTATATTTTTCTACGGAGATCACGGTGGGCCACTACCGAGAGAGAAACGTTTAATCTATGATTCTGGGTTAAATACGCCAATGATAATCCGTTTTCCAAATAAAATAAACGCAGGAACAAAAGACAACCAGTTAATCAGTTTTATAGACTTTGCACCTACATTATTAGCATTAACGGGAGAAGCACCAAAAGCGTACATGCAAGGTCAAGCCTTTTTGGGAGAAAATAGTACTGAAAAAGAACGTAACTATATTCATGCAGCAGCAGACCGGTTTGATGGGTTTACTGATGCCATACGTGCAGTAAGAGACAGTCGTTTTAAATACATTCGTAATTATAGGCCAGAACAAGGCTATTATTTGCCTGTGGCTTACAGAGAAAAGATACCCACAATGCAAGAACTGTTAAGGCTAAAAAAAGAAGGAAAGCTAAACGATATCCAAATGCAATGGTTTAGAGAGAAAAAACCAGTAGAAGAGCTATTTGATTGCGAAAAAGATCCTCATGAATTAAATAATTTAGCTGACGACCCAGCTTACAAAGAAAAGTTATCCGAGTTAAGAGCCGAAATGGACCGTTGGTTAGCTGAAGTGGGAGATGATCCAAAACTTAAAGAAGCTAAGTTGGTTGAAAAATTATGGAACGAAAGCCCCACAAAACCAGCGACATTAAAACCAATTGTTACTTTTGAAAATGGATTGGTAAGTGTTGCTTGTGCAACTGAAGGCGCATCAATAGGCTATAAAATAATTGATAAAAATGGAAAAACTCCGAGATCTTGGGAAATCTATCAAGAGCCTATAAAACTTCCAGAAGCATCCAAATTAGTTGTACAAGCACATCGTATAGGTTTTGTGCCAAGTAAAGTTGTAGAATTTAATTAAGCTTAAAACATTCCACAATATTTAAATTGATGTTTTCAAGTTCGCTATCATGATTTGTTTCAGCTATGTATCTTTTAAGTGAAGAGTATAATAAACTGAGTATAGTTATTTATATTTACGACTCTATAACATATTTTTTTATTCAATGTTAAGGGGGCTAGCTTTTTTGATTTTTTTTACATGTAGTTTGATTTGTGTTAGTCAAACACGGTCGTATAGCTTTTCTCATCTATCTACATTAGACGGATTATCGCAAAGTACGGTTATAGCAATACATCAAGATAAATTAGGGCAAATATGGGTGGGAACTAGAGATGGTTTAAACAAATATGATGGTACAAAATTTACGATTTATAGAAATAAAGAAGATGACCCAAAATCTATAAGCAACAACGATATATTATCTATAGAAGAAGATGAAGAAGGGTTTTTGTGGATAGGTACATATAATGGGCTTAATAAGTATAATCCCAGAACAGATGAGTTTACCCGTTATTTCCACAATGAGGATAATACCTCTTTAGCCAATAATACTGTTTTAGTACTAAAAGCATTCTCAAATGGTAAGATTTGGGCAGGTACATCAGGAGGACTATCGATACTTAATAAAGCAACTAATAAATTCAGTACGTATTTAAACACTTATGGCAAGCCAATTGCTAGGCAGGTCATGTCAATTTTAAAAACTTCAGAAGATGACATATTTGTAGGTACAGGAGCTGGGATTTATAAGGTAGAAAGAGGTAAGGATACGTTAGGTTTAGACCGTTTAAAGGGGAGTGAATCACTTTTCGTTCAAGATTTAGTGAAAGGTTTAAATAATAACTTATTAATTGCTACCCAAAGTAATAGTGTGTTTAGTTATGATCTAATACAAAAAGAGTTTACCAGATTTTTAGACCCTGATACATCTAACACAAGTAACGTAAGACAACTACTTTTTGATGATGATAAAAACCTATGGGTAGGTTCTTATGATGGAATTAGGGTTGTTAATCAAGAAAAGGTTATTACCACTTTAAAAGCAGATATAGATAGAAAAAATTCGTTAAGTAAAAACTCTGTAAAATGTTTGTTTAAAGATAAAAAGGGATCAGTTTGGGTAGGAACATATTATGGAGGTATAAATATATGGGATGAAACCAATACAAACTTCAGTAATATAATACAAAACCAGAAAGGTAAGGGGTTAAATTATGCCGTAGTTAGTTCTATCGAAAAATATGGGGACAATATGTTTTTTGGTACAGAAGGCGGGGGTGTAAATATCTGGAACAGCAAAACGAATACATACAGGTACATAACCATAGGTAATTCCAACATATCAGATAATAATATAAAGTCACTAAAAATTCTTGGCAATGAACTTTGGATAGGGACTTTTAAAAGAGGCTTAGATGTATATAACCTTGATACTAGATCGATTAATACTAAAGGTCTACCAAGAATACTAAAGGCATTTTTGGAGGATACTGGCGTATATACGATAAAAAATGATGCGCATAATAATATTTGGATAGGTACTTTTGGACAAGGTTTATTTAAATATAATCCTACCACCAAAGAATTTAAAAGATTTTACGATACAGATAGCGGTAATGCCATATCTAGTAATCTAGTTAGGTCTATATGTATAGATTCAAAACACAATATTTGGGTTGGTACCGAAAAAGGGTTGAATAAAATTGATGAAAATGAAATTGTTTCCACATTTTTTTATGATGAAAAGCTGCAATACGGAGATGATATTTTATGTGTTTATGAAGATAGCATAAATAATTTGTGGGTAGGAACAAAGTCTAGGGGACTTTATAAATATGATGGTACAGATTTCAATGCTATTAATTTAGATATAAATAAACTGAAGATATCAGCAGTTCATAGTATTCTCGAGGAAAATGATAATAAATTATGGATAAGTACCAATCAAGGGCTAATGCAGTATAATATTAGTACTGAAAATGTACAATTATACAACCAGACGGATGGATTGATTAGTAATGAATTTAATAATAACTCCAGTTTTAAAACAAAAAGTGGTGTGTTTTATTTTGGAGGTCCCCAAGGAGCAACGTATTTTAATCCGCAGGAAATAACAACAAATAATTATGCACCTCAGGTTATATTAACCGATTTTATAGTTCGAGAAAATGATAAAGAGGCTGACGATGCTAAAAATAACCTTAATAAAGAGTTAGCATACACAGAGTCTATTAACTTATCACACAAGCAAGGTAATTTTAGTATAGCGTTCTCTATTCCTAATTTTATAAATTCTAGTAATAACAAGTATCAGTACAGATTAAAAGGACTAGAAAAAGATTGGAATTTAACTACTACTAATATAGCATCATATACCATACAAAACCCAGGAAATTATGTTTTTGAAGTAAAAGGCGCTAACAATGATAATATATGGAATGCTACAGCAACACAATTAGCTATAAACGTAGCACCGGCACCATGGCGTACATGGTGGGCTTTTGTATTGTATGGTCTTTTAATTTTTACTGCGCTGTATTTTCTTTTAGATATCTTAAAATCTAGAACAAAACTAAAACACGATTTACAATTAGAATACTTAGAAACAGAAAGAACGAAACAAACCAATAAAAATAAGTTAGAGTTTTTTACCAATATATCCCATGAGTTTAGAACTCCGTTGGCTTTAATATTGGGACCTCTAAATCAAATCTTAGAGGATTATCGAGGTAGCAGTAAAATGTATAAAAAGTTGTTGGTAATTGAAAATAATGCAAGCCATTTATTGCATTTGATAAACCGATTGATGGATTTTAGGAAATTTGAAAGTAACCTATATAAGCTAAAAGCAGCAGAAGGAAATATTGTTAAGTTCTTAAGAGAAATTTTCTTGTCATTTACCGAGTATGCCAATCATGGAGAGTATACGTTTGAGTTTATATCAGAAGCAGAAGAAATTTTAGTGTATTATGACCGTAATAAACTAGAGCGCGTTTTTTATAATTTAATTTCTAATGCATTTCGTTACACACCCAAAGGAGGGCATATTATCGTTAGAATAGAAAAGTTTCAACAACATGTAAAAGTACATGTTGAAGATTCTGGTGTTGGTATAGCAAAAGAATATCAAACCAAAATATTTGATCGATTTTTTGAAGTAGCAGTTAATAACAAGCCAGATAAAGATTATAATAAAGGAACAGGAATAGGATTATCTATTGCTAAAAATATTGTTGAGCTCCATAAGGGGAGTATTGAGGTAAAAGATAATAGCAATGATAAAGGATCTATTTTTTCAGTAACATTATTATTAGGAAAAGCACACTTAGATGATTCTGAAATTTTAAAAGATTTTAAATTTAGTGATGACCTTTCCCAATACGTTAAACAATTGGAAGAAGATAGTCCTACTTTAGAAGATGAAATTCAAATTCCTAGTGTCACAAAAAAGTATTCTGTTTTACTTGTAGAAGACAATAAACAACTAAGAAAGTTTATAAAAGACCTTTTAAAAAATGATTACAATATTTTAGAGGCAGAAAATGGAAAAATAGCTCTAAAGAAAGCAAAAAGGGAAGCCCCAGATTTGATTGTGAGTGATGTGATTATGCCAGAAATGACAGGAACTGAGCTCTGCTCTGCAGTTAAGGGGGACTTAAAAACAAGCCATATCCCTATCATATTATTAACATCAAGATCATCTTTAATTTATAAAATTGATGGCTTAGAACGTGGTGCAGATGATTACATCAGTAAACCCTTCAATATAAACGAGTTTAAGCTAAAAGTGAACAATTTGCTTCAAACTAGAGAAAAGTTAAGAGAGAAGTTTGTTTCTAGTGAGGGTTTAAAACCTGAAGATATTTTAGTTTCATCTTATGATGAAAAACTATACAAAAAAGCACTACAAATAGTAAATGATAATTTAGGAAACGAAGATTTTGATATAGCTTATTTCTGTTCAGAATTAGGTGTTAGTAGAACCATGTTATTTACAAAAATAAAAGCATGGTCTAATTTTACACCTAATGAGTTTATTCTACACTTTAGAATGAAGCGAGCTGCACAATTATTAGAGCAGGGAAAAATCAATATATCTCAGGTTAGTTATAAAGTAGGATATAAAGATCCTAAATACTTTAGTAAATCTTTTCAAAAGAAATTTGGAGAAACACCTTCCAAATACGCAGCTAAATTTTCAGAGTAGAAACTTTTGTTTAAGTAAAAGTTATTGTAAATCAGTTAGTTGTACTATTTTACTCCCTATTTTGTACTTCTACCAGTTCCATTTATTCTAGTTTTAGGTCATGAAAAATATTAAACCAACAACAAAATATCTAGAATATTTGCTCATCGCAGTAATTGTTGTTTTAGGGTTGGTTATAATCTATCTAAACTAATTATAATTTAAAACTAAATTAACTGATGAAAAAAACTAAACAATTAAAAAAGACACTTTTTCTTTTATTGAGTTTTTGTTTTGTACTAAATATTAGTGCACAGGAAAAAACAATAACAGGAACTGTAACATCTGCTACAGATGGATTAACGTTGCCAGGAGTAAACGTTATTGTTAAAGGTACTAACAATGGTACATCTACAGATTTTGATGGAAATTATACAATAACTGTCAAAGAAGCCAATGCAATTTTGGTGTTTAGCTATATAGGATACAAATCTCTAGAAGTTTCTGTAGGTAGTTCTAATCAACTCAATGTGAAACTAGAAGAAGACTTAGCTGCTTTAGATGAGGTGGTAGTTGTAGGCTATGGTGCAAGGAAAAAGAGTGATATTACAGGGTCCGTATCTTCTGTGAAGTCTGAAGAAGTTACAGCATTTCCTGTTTTAGATGCGCAGCAAGCATTACAAGGACGTGCGGCAGGTGTTGCTGTACAATCTAATAATGGTGGAGAGCCAGGTACGCCAATTAATGTAACCATAAGGGGTAATACCTCTATAAATGCCAGCAGTGCTGCACTCGTAGTTGTTGATGGGTTTGTAGGAGCTACATACCCACAACCAGGCGATATAGAATCTGTAGAAGTCTTAAAAGATGCTTCTGCAACTGCTATTTATGGGTCTCGAGGTGCCAATGGTGTAATTTTAGTTACTACTAAAAAAGGAAGAAAAGGTAAAATGGTTATAGAACTAAATAGTAATTATGCACTACAAACTACCTCTAACAGGTTAGATTTATTGGATGCTGGTCAATTTGCAGATTATACAAGGATCATTAACCCTTCGTACACTCAGGGCTCAGCCAATACAGACTGGCAAGATTTAATTTATACTACAGGGCATACAACAAACCATCAGTTATCATTTTCTGGAGGTTCAGATAAAATTAATTATTATGTGTCGGGCAACTACTTTGATCAGAAGGGGGTAGTTGTTAATTCTGGATTTGAGCGTTTTTCATTTTTAAGTAATATAGATGCTCAAATTAATGATAAGTTAAAGTTAGGCTTTAACGCTTTTGGAAGCCGTAGTTCCAAAGATGGTGTTTCTACTCAAGCTAGTACTGGAGGTAGAGGAAGTGGAGATGTAATATCCATTGCTTACAGGTTTGCCCCAGATTTAGGTGTTTTAGATGAAAATGGAAATAATACATTCAACTCTGTGGGAGATGATATTGACAACCCATTTGCTGTTGCTACGGAAAGAGTGGATGAAACACTCGAAGATATTTACAGAGCCAATTTTTATGGAGAGTATCAGGTTCTTGAAGGGTTAACTTTTAAGTCAACATTTGGTTTTAGTTCAAGAAACCAAACTAGAGGGCAGTTTACACCTTCAACCCTAATAACTTCCGCAGGAAGTCAAGGAGGTATAGCAGGTATTGCTAATTTGAAAAATACAAATTTATTAAGTGAAAATTATTTAACCTACACTAAGGAAATAGGGAAAGGAAATTTAACCGTATTAGCAGGATATTCTTATCAAAAAGATAGAACTGTAACAAATTCATCAGGAGCTGAAGGCTTTGTGACAAATAGTGTATCCTATTATGCTCTAGATACGGCATCAACACCTTTATTTCCAGAATCCTTTTTAAGGGAGTTTGAGATACAATCACAGTACGGTCGTATAAATTATGATTACGACGATAAGTATTTAATCACATTTACTGCACGTAGAGATGGGGCATCAAACTTTGCCAAAAATAATAAGTATGCATTTTTCCCTTCTGGAGCTATAGGTTGGAAAATTTCTAATGAGAACTTTTTAAAGGATAACGAAACTATAGCTAACCTAAAACTTAGAGTGAGTTATGGGGTTACGGGTAATCCATCTATTGCACCCTACCAATCTTTAGCAACGTTACAGTCAATTTATGCAGTTACAGGAGATCAAACAGTAAACGCTGTGGTTTCTGGTAGACCTGCAAACCCAAACTTAAAATGGGAATCATCTTATCAAACTAACTTTGGTATAGATTTGGGTTTGTGGCAAAATAGAGCCTCTTTAAGTGTTGATATTTACAATATTGATACAAAAGACTTAATAGTAGGTAATAGCAATACGCCAGAGTATACAGGTTTTTTAAATCCTAATTTTTTAGATAATATCGGGGAGATAAACAACAGGGGGGTTGAAATTACACTTTCTACAAAAAATATAAGCACAGAGGATTTTACATGGTCTACCGATTTAAACTGGTCTAGGAATAGAAATACAGTGGAGAAACTATTTGGTAGTGATGTAGATTTCTTCTTACCATCAGCTGCGCCAGGGCACTTTTTACAGGATGAAACACATATTTTAAGAGAGGGAGAGGCACTCGGACAATTTTTTGGTTATGAATATAGAGGTGTTTATCAAGGAGGAGACTTACCAGTAGGTACAGCTACATTTAGTGGTGCAGCAGCAGGAGAAGAATTATTTACAGATACAGATGGAAGTGGTGAGATAAATTCATCTGACCGAAAAATAATAGGAGATCCAAATCAAGATTGGACATTTGGTTTTAATAACACATTTAAATACAAAAATTTTGATTTGGGCATCTTTTTTCAAGGAGCAGTTGGTGGCGATATTTATAGTTTTACATTATCTGAGCTTGCATCTGGAGGCTCTAATGCTACAACTGAAGCATTAAATGCATGGACACCAACAAATACTGACACTAATGTGCCTTCCCCAGCTACTAGAGAAAAACGTATGAATTCTAGGTTTGTTTTCGATGGCACTTATGTGCGATTGAAGAACTTAGTACTTGGCTATAATTTGCCGCAAAATGTCACTGAAAAGTTAGGAATGGATAATGTTAGGTTTTCGCTTAGTGGACAAAATTTATTAACCATTACCGATTATCCTGGTACAGATCCAGAGGTAAGTTATAGGGCGTCTGGTTCTCAAAATGCCAATGTGAATCAAGGCTTTGATTATGGAAATTATCCTAATATAGAATCGGTTACTTTTAGTGTAAATCTTAAGTTTTAAAATAAAAAATAGAAAAACATGAAAAAATTAAAATATATATTCCTTTTATTGGTAATGCCTATTTTGGGATGTTCAGATTTAGAAGAAGAACCAATATCAGTGTTGTCACCTGATGGGTTTTTTAAATCAATCCAAGATGTACAAACAGCTATAAACGGTAGTTATGGAAATATGGGGACTGAGGCTTTTTGGGGAAGGAAATTTTCCTTACCATTAATGCTTAGAAGTGATATGGTTGGTATTGGAGATCAAGGTACAGCAGGTCGTCGAAAAGATCATGATAACTTTGCTGTAGCTGATGATAATGGAATGATTACGGCATTTTGGCCAAGAACTTATCAAATAATTGCTGGGGCTAATGAAGCTATTGCTGGCGGTAGTGGACTTGGTCTACCAGATGAGACTTTAAACCCAGTAGTTGCTCAAGCACATTTTGTTAGGGCTTATACATATTTTCACTTGGTAAGACTTTTTGGCGATATTCCTTATTTTGATGCTCCCATACAAAATATTGCAGAAGCGTCTCAAGTTTCTAAAACATCAGCAGCAGAAGTTTACACAAACATTATTGCAGATTTAGAGTTCGCCAAACAATGGTTACCCGATACACAACCTTCATCAGCATTACCATCTAAAGCTACAGCAGCAGGTTATTTGGCATTAGTGCATTTAACTATGAATAATTTTCAAGACGCTTATGATGAAGCAAAGTTTGTAATTGACGGAGAGGGAAGGTTTGATTTAGAGCTTGCTGCAGATTTTCAAGATTTATTCGATGCTACTAAGCAAAGTGGTTTAAAGGAAGCTTTGTTTACTATTGATCACAATGGTTTTAGAAGCGGGAATTACGGACAGGACTACATGCCCGCACTTACAGGTATTAGAGCGAATCAGTTTGGTGATATTGGTGGGGGATGGTCTGTAGCCGTACCTAGTATAGAAGTATATAACAGATGGGATGGTAGAGATTATAGAAAAGCTGTTAGTTTGGATACCACGGGTATTTTTAACGGCGCAGTTGATGATTTTATGAATTTCCCAACATATGATGCTCGAAATATTCAAAGTGCATACATAGCAAAATATGCAAGATTCACAGGGCAGACATCAAACGGTAATGGTCGCGGATCAGAACATAATTATGCACAAATGCGTTATGCAGAAGTTCTCTTAATAGCCGCAGAAGCATTGAATGAAATAAGTCCAGGAAGCACTGAAGCAGACGGGTATGTAAATAGAGTACGGGCTCGGGCAAGAAATGGCAATGGTTCTGGCTTCCCAGCAGATGTAATACCTGGAATGTCTCAATCAGACTTCAGAAATATGGTTCTTGAAGAACGTCGATGGGAACTAGCTTTTGAGTTTAAACGATGGTATGATATTAAGAGACGTGAATTGGGAATTGATGCTTTCGGGGCTAGTGGTTTTGAAGAAAGACCAAATTTTACGCCCTCTAGGGATTACTTATATCCGCTTCCTAATGATGAATTACAGCGTAACCCAAACTTAGAACCTCAGAACCCTGGATACTAAATCAAAGTTTTGTTTGATGTTTAGAGTTAGTTTTTTATTTATTATCCTTGGATTTACATGTGTATCATGTAAATCTGAGGATAAAAATAAAGTAGTAGACGGTCAAGAAACTATTGAAGCTTTGTTAGAAGCAAGGTACAGTAAGTTTCTAAATTATAAAGTAGATTCCACAGCTTTTGCACGAAGCTATAATCCAAAAACAGCTACAATAACAAAGGTGCCTTCTAGTAATTGGACCAGCGGTTTTTTTGCCGGAAACTTTTGGCAAATTTATATGCTCACTGGTAAAGAAGATTTTAAAAATAGCGCTGAAGAATGGACTGCTTACATAGAGAAAGAAAAGTACAATGATAGAACCCATGATATGGGCTTTAAGGTATTTTGTAGTTTTGGTAATGGCTTAAAAATTAAAGACAATCAAAATTACAAGGATATCATAGTAAAGAGTGCTAAAACTTTATCTACAAGGTTTGATGATACCGTAGGTAGTATACGTTCTTGGGATTTTAATGAAGATATTTGGCAGTTTCCTGTTATTATAGATAACATGATGAATCTAGAACTTTTGTTTGAAGCTACCAAAATATCAGGAGATAGTACGTTTCATAAAATAGCTGTTAAGCATGCCAATACTACTTTAAAAAATCATTTTAGAGAAGATGCAAGTACATGGCATGTATTAGATTATGATACAATATCTGGTCAAGTTAGGGGTCGTGTTACGCATCAAGGCATTAGTGATGAATCGGCATGGGCTCGTGGCCAAGGTTGGGCAATTAATGGTTTTACTACTGTTTACAGGTATACTAAGGATGCTAAATATTTAAATCAAGCCATAGCTACTGCAAACTTTTTTATTAATCACAAGAATATGCCAGAAGATGGGATTCCCTATTGGGATTTTGATCATCCTGATATACCAAACATCTCTCGTGATGTATCTGCTGCTGCAATCGTGGCGTCAGCACTAATAGAGTTATATCAGTATACCAAAAATGAAGATTTTTTGAATTATAGTAAAAAAGTTTGTGAAAGCTTAAAGTCAAGAAAATATATACTTCCCGAAGATATTGATATACCTTTTATATTAGATCATAGCTTTGGAGATTGGTCGCTCAAAAAAGAAATGGATGAGCCAATTGTATACGGAGATTACTATTTTTTACAAACCCTTCTTAGACTCAAAGCGCTCCAGAAATAGAAATTATATTTCTAGAATATTTGATACGTAAATAAATGTCTCGTTTTCACTTAAGTGGGAAGATCTATTTTTAGTTGTTGATTATATACATCCAATAGTTTTATTTGCAATTAATTTATTAAGCACCCAATGTTGTTGCTTATATTGTTTTTACATTATTTAAGTTTTAAAAGATGAAATTGAAATCCTCGTTTTTAGGAATATTAGTAGTTCTTTTATGTTGCCTTTCCCAGTTTTCATGCGATTCAGAAGTTAACGATGTTACTACTAATACAAGGAATAAGACTAATATAAACTTAAACTGGCTTTATTTAGAAAATAATACTCAATATTTAAAAGAAGCTCTTAAGCAGAATAATTGGCAAGAAGTAAATTTACCGCATAGTTGGAATGCATTAGATGCTACAGATATAACTCCTGGTTACAGGAGAAGTGCGAGTTGGTATAAAAAGGATTTAGATATATCTGAAGTTGTGGATGGTCAATCCTATCATCTATATTTTGAAGGTGTTAATATTGAAAGCGAAGTTTATGTTAATGGAACTAAAGTAGGAGGACATGTTGGAGGTTATATAGGGTTTTCTGTGGATATCACTAATGCTATAGTATCAGGAAAAAATGAAGTATTAGTAAGAGTAGATAATAGCTATAATCCAGAAGTAATACCATCACAAAAAAGTGATTTTTTCATATTTGGAGGGATTACTAGGGATGTGTGGCTTAAAACATATCCAACAATTTACCTTTCAGATTTAAAAATCAATACACCAAACGTTTCTTATGAGAAGGCAGAATTAATAGCAACAGTATCAATAAATGGCGCTAAAAAATCCAACCTAAAAGTTAAGGCGTCATTAATTGATACTAATAATGTAACAGTTAAAACATCATTGTTTGATGTCTCTGAAAACTCAGCAAATATTATATTTAGAGATATTAAAAACCCACAACTTTGGCATACATCAGCTCCAAACTTATATACTCTAAATGTAGAATTAGTTGATACTGATGTTGTAAAGGACACATTATCTGAAAAAGTGGGCTTTAGATGGTTTGAATTTAAAGACCATGGTGCATTTTATTTAAACGGAGAACGTCTCTTATTAAGAGGGACGCACAGGCATGAAGAGCATGCTGGTGTTGGGGCAGCAATGTCTAATGAACAGCATAGGGTAGATATGGAGCTTATAAAAGATATGGGGGCTAATTTTGTGCGGTTAGCACACTATCCACAAGATCCAGAAGTTTATAAAGCTTGCGACGAATTGGGACTTTTGGTGTGGGATGAATTGCCTTGGTGTAGAGGAGGGGTAGGTAATGATACATGGAAAACGAATACTAAAGCCATGCTCGAAGAGATAATTACTCAAAATTTTAACCATCCCAGTATCATTTTATGGTCTTTAGGTAATGAAATTTATTGGTTGCCAGATTTTGAAAATGGAGATAATAGGCAGGAAATAAATTCATTTTTAACAGAACTCAATGATTTGGAACATAAGCTAGACCCGTCAAGAAAAACAGCTATTAGAAAGTATTACGAAGGAGCGCATATTGTAGATGTATTCTCGCCTTCAATATGGTCTGGTTGGTACTCGGGAAGTTATAAAAGTTATCAAAAAGCAATAGATCAATATAAAGCCGAATACCCTCATTTTTTACATGCCGAGTATGGAGGCTCAAGTCATGTGGGACGCCATACTGAAAACCCGATAACTGGAGAAGGGAAAATTCAATCTGATGGTTGGGAAGAAGCTATCGTACAAACAGATGTTGCTAATATTGCACAGATAGGCGATTGGAGTGAAAACTATATTGTAGATTTATTTGATTGGCATTTACGAATTTCAGAGAACGATTCCACTTTTGTGGGTAATGTACAATGGGCGTTTAAAGATTTTGGAACGCCACTTCGTCCCGAAAATGCTATTCCTTATATGAACCAAAAAGGTTTGGTAGATAGAACAGGAACGCCAAAAGATGCGTTTTACGTGTTCAAGAGTTATTGGGGAGAAACTCCTTTTACTTATATAGAATCCCATACGTGGACAGAACGTCAAGGCCCAAAAGGGAAACCCAGAAATGTTTCGGTCTATAGCAACTGCCCTAAAGTGGAATTATTTTTAAACGGCAAAAGTTTAGGGACAAGAAACCGTGATACTAAAGATTTCCCTGCCGCAGGGTTAAATTGGAATGTAAACTTCAAGGAAGGTAAAAACCTATTAACATCTATTGGGTTTACCCAAGATGGTAAGGAGGTAAGTGACACTTTAAAGGTAAATTATAGGTTTGCTAAAAATGGTATAGCAAGAGGCTTGACACTAAAACATAAAAAATTAGAGAATGGTAATTACTTAATAACTGCTACAGCAGTTGATGGAAACGGTTTAAGGTGTTTAGATTATGAAGAACGTGTTTATTTCCAATGTTTAAATGGAGGACAAGCTATTATAAGCCATGGTACACCTAAGGGAAGTGAGGTAATAGAAATGGCTAATGGAGCAGCCTCAATTGAAGTAAAAAGATTTTCTGAAGATAAATTGCTACAAGTTATGGTACTTAATCAAAGCTTTAAAGGAACGTATTTAGATATAGAGTAGCCTTAAGAGTAATCACAGAAAAATAGTTTTATTTAACTTTCTTTTGAAGTTTAGATGTATCAGTCATACTATTAATGATAATTTTAGGGTTTTGATATAGATATATAGCACTCGAACCATTAGCATCAATGGTAATATCTTTAATAACCTCTAAATAGGCATCACTTGATATGTTGCAAATAACGTTACAGCTATTCATTGTAAAATTCTTTCCGTTAAATAAGGCATTATTATCTAGTTCTAAATTAGCAGTATCACAATTACCTTCAATAGTGGCATTAGCTCTCTCAAATATAGAAGCATTAACTTTTGGGGCGTTTATTAAAGCCTCTAATTTTCCCGAACCTCTCATATTAACCAAACAGGTATCTGCTGTAACATTCAACTTTACTTTAGCTTTATCAATACTTTCAAAATTAAAATTATCAGTTTTTATAGTTAAACCAACTTTAGAAGAACCGCTAGTTTTTAATGTTGCGTTATATAAATGTAAAGGCGTTAATCCATGTATTTCAGCATTATCAGTAACTTCAATATGTTGTAAAAAATCGTCATAACTTACTTTAATATGCAATCGCTTTTTTGAGGTTATGCGTTTTAGCTTGTTAAAGTAGAGTACACTGTCTCTTACCATAAAATCAATTATTTCATGTAGGTTTTCGTCTGTTTCAATTTCAATAGAAGGGATTTTATTATAAATCAAGTCAATTTCAAAATCTTCATCTAAAGCAATAGTATGAAAGCCATCAATTTGAGTATTTACAATGGTAACTTGACGGTTACCTTTAACCTTTTCTAGGTTTTGAGCGTGAGTTTTTATAGAAGCAAAAAAAGCTAGGGTAAGTACTAAAAAATATCTTTTCATGTTAAGTGGGTTAAAAGGTATAACGTACATTCAACACGTTATTCTGTTTATTTAGACACACTTAAGTAATAAGAAGTCACTTAATTAAAGGTAGTATGTAATAAAATAAAACCACCCTAAACCAATTAATGTTTAAGGTGGCAAAAATTCACAAAGTTTAGTTGGTTATCTTTTACTAATGCTACCTCCAGAACTTTTGTCAGTATCTATCATTTCAGGATTGCCATAGTATTTAACACCACCACCACTTGAAGCTTTTGCTATTAGTGCTTTGGAAGTATTTACAGTTAGGTTAGCACCACTAGATGCAGACACCTCAGAAGACTCTGCTTTTAAATCCCCTGCTTTAATATTGCTACCACTACTGGCTTCTGCAGTTAAACTAATAGCCTCTCCAGAAACTTTTAAACTACTTCCGCTAGATGCATCGCAGGTTAAATCATTAGCATTTACCTTTACTCTCATACTGCTACCGCTGCTGGATTTTAAAACCAAATTTTCAGATGCAATAGTATTTGTACCGTAAACACTACTACCGCTGGTTGATGTAAGATTGGTAATAGATTTAAAATTCACGTTAATTTTTTTAGAAGAAGCTTTTCCTATTTGTTCTTTACAATGTATTTTAAGAACACCATCTTTAATTTCAGTTAAAATAAGTTCTTGGAGGTTTTCGTCTGCTTCAACTGTAATTGCTTCTTTGTTATCCTGCGTTAAGTAAACTCTTAAGCCTTCAGTAGCTTTAATTTTAGAGAAAGATTCAGTTACCTCTCTGGTTTCCATTACCACATTACCATTACCCTTTACTCCAGTACTCCAATTGATATTGACACAAGAAAGCATAAGTAAACTTAAGATTGAGGTAACAATAATTCTGATTAGTGTTGTCATGATTATTAGTTTTTAAAGTGATTGATGATTATTTAATTATTTGTTGTTCAAATATATTTTGTACTTGGTATTTTTTTAAAACTTTACTACCGAACTGTATATTTTTAATGATGAATTGTTAATTTTAATTAAATCCCCTCGACGTTTATACGCCGAGGTTAGTTTCTACCATAATTTCAATGAAATAGGGAGTTTACTTTAATTGTCAGATGTTATGTCAATACCATTTCTATCAATATTAACCTTAACATCGTCAGACTCTACTTTTATACCATTACCGTTAATTTTTACTTTGTCTGCCCCATCTTCAATTTCAATACCATCTTCATTTATTTTTACACCATCGGTATCTACATTTACTTCAAAAGTATCCTCTTTACAATCCAAGCATTTGGTGTCGTTATGTAAAATTTTTAAATAATGCTCTTCCTGTCCATTATCCAATATATCGTTATAATACGATGTATTTCTGTGGAAAGAATAGGTATTATCATCAGCGTATAAAACTGACCCTTCAGGTAAATATAATATCAACTCCACTTCTTGATCTCTATATTTATTCTCAAAATCAGTGGTAAAGAATGCATCCAATAACAATTCTTTATTGCTAAGGGCATAGTTGTAATTAATTTGTTCTGCACGTTTCTTAGCAATTACATAGCTGCTACCTTCAGCTTTTTTCTCAATACTCAATGCAGCTAACGAGTCTTTGGTAGATCTAACAATTAATCTAATATCAGATGAGTAGATTATTTTTTCATCGTTTTCATCAGGTACTATCTTAAAACTATTAGCATTTCTGTATAAATAGCCTCGCTTGTTTCTGTAATAATTGTCATTACCAACCATTTTTACAAAAACGGTGTCCTTGGCTGTAATATTTATTTGTTCTTTTACCACAACATTGGCATCAAAGGCATGTTCACTCGCTTGTTTCACACCAAGAACTACTAGTCCGATAACAGAAATAAGCCATAATCCGAGCAGAGAGAATTTAGCAACATTACCAATAGATTTTAAGTTGTTTACCAATATTTTTAAGCCTAAATACGCTAAGAAAAAGAAAGGCACACCTGCGGCAAAAAGTACAAGTAACGAAACCAACCATATTGGTGTATTTGCCGAATTTGCTGCGTCAACAACATCAAACCCAGGGACATTAACGGCATCCGAAATTCCCACTGTAAATAATGAAACAATAAGAGCAATTACGGTAACAGAACCAACAAAAAGTAAAATTGCACCTATAACTTTGGCAAATATTTTAAAGAAGAACATAATAACATCTCCAAGAGTTTCAAAAAACGTTCTAGAGGATGATTTTATGGAGCTAGCTCCTTTTTTTACATCTACTTTTTGGGCTGCGTTTGATACGGAATCTGATACATTTTTAGCAACATCACTCACGGTTTCCGTTACAGTATCAAAACCATCTTTAATTTTTTTTTCGATGTTACTAATGTTTACTGGCTCTCCAGTCATCATTATCTTTTCAGCCGTAGTTTTAGCTTCGGGCACCAAAATCCAAAGTAAAATATAAAGTAAAATTCCAGTTCCAGCGGCACTAAATAATATGATCCAAGCTAAACGAATCCAAACAGCGTCTACACCAAAATAGTGGCCTAAACCAGAAGATACACCACCAACGTAAGAGTTATCTGTATCTCTGTATAGCTTTTTGCTTGGTCTAGATGAAGTAGGATTGTAAGTTTGTTGTGGGCCATCCTCAAAAATCTCGTCGTCCACAAGATAATCTTCGGGCTGTCCCATAATGGCAATTACTTCGTCTACTTCTTTAATTCGTATAACTTGTTTGTCGTTTTGCACACGCTCGTTAAAAAGTTCGGCTATACGTGCTTCTATGTCGGCAATAATTTCAGATCGACCTTGAGAGTCTGTAAATGAACGTTTTATAGCCTCAAGATAGCGTTGTAATTTTAGGTATGCGTCTTCATCTATATGAAAAAAGATACCTGCTAAATTTATATTGACTGTTTTATTCATTTTTGTGTTGTTTTTTGGCTAGTTACAATGTTTACTGCGTTACGTAATTCGTTCCAGGTCGTGTCCAGTTCTTTTAAAAAAAGTTTACCTGTTTCGGTTAATCCATAATATTTTCTTGGAGGTCCAGAGGTGCTCTCTTCCCATCTGTAATTTAAAAGTCCTGCATTTTTAAGTCGCGTTAATAGCGGGTATATAGTACCCTCAACTACAAGCAACTTAGCGTCTTTTAGCGTCTGTAAAATCTCTGCAACATAAGCATCATTGTCTTTTAAGACAGAGAGAATGCAAAATTCTAAAACGCCTTTACGCATTTGTGCCTTTGTGTTTTCTATCTTCATAATGTCATTCTGTTAATTTTGTAAAAACTGTTCATTTTTTGATTGATTTTTTTGATACTGAAACAAGTTCAGCACAGGTTGATTGATTTGATGAAATTTATTATTTGGGCGTTACCACAAGGGTCGGGCTTTCTGCTATATCTTTTTCTCGTGCCTCAAAAAAGGATGCCGCTACAATCCCTAACGCGGTAACGTCTGTTTATTAAAAATTTTATAGTTGTATTTATAATGTGTCATTTTTTTAAAGTTTGAGTGTCCCCTCTACTAAGAGGGGAGTCAGGGGTGTGTTGTGTATTATTTTAAAAATTTAATAGTAAATGGATATTTATATAATTCGCCATCTCTGGCCTTTAAACTTGCAATAACAATTAAAGCCAACTCTACTATAAAAGCAATAACAGCTAAAACCCCTAAGCCACCACCAACATAAAGTAATGGAGAAGGTTTGCCTAAAGAAATATGAAAATCATGAAAACCATGAAAATCAATAAAGTCCATACCGCTAAATATTTTAAAAATAAAAAACGGAATAGTTAGTGTGCCAAGAATAATAGCATAAAGAAAAATACTAATCTGAAAATTTAAAATCTGCTTTCCGTGTTGGTCTACAAATTCCGACTTATCCTTATTTATGGTCCATAAAATTAATGGACCTAAAAAATTTCCTAACGGAACAACAAACCTACTAAAGGAGGATAGATGAATAAAAGTGGCGATGTTTTTTTGGTGTTGGTCTAACATGATTTTTTAATTATTTCATTTTATAGGAATTAGAACTAGATGTTTTTACTAAACCGTAATTGCTTTCTTTTTCAAAAGTTAATTTTCCTAAGATAATATCTGATGGGTTGTATACTTTAAATGCCAGTTTTCCAATCTCAAAAGCTAGTTTCTGTTTACTTTTAGTGTTATAATGGTTAAACTTAGAATCCCCAATCAATATATTTAGAACTTGTTCTTTATCCTGATGATTGGTAATGTTGATTTTAATATTTTCTATATCATATTCTCTAGATATTTCCTCTTTCAATTCTTTCATTTGGCTAAGTTCCTTTCTAAATTGAGAGCAACTAAAAGTTGTGATTATTATAAATGAAAGTATAATTTTTAAAGCTTTTTTATTCATTGTATCAAAAGTATATAATAGTTTCCTATGCAAATATATGTCTAAAATCAGGTACTTTGTTACGCATAGTACTATAATTAACATTTTTTTAACATATCAAACTAGCATTAAATTTCATAACTTAGTACAAATTAAAATAGGATATATGAAGCTTACACCCAGTAAATTAAATACGTTTAGCATGTTTAAATTACCCTCTGCATACCTATGTGGTGTACGTGTAAAATATTTAGATGATGAGAAATGCATCATAAAAGTAAGACACAGATGGATTAATCAAAATCCATTTAAATCCATGTTTTGGGCAGTACAGGGTATGGCAGCAGAATTATCTACTGGTGCCTTAATGATTGGTAAAATCCAAGAATCTGGTAAAAAGGTATCTATGTTAGTAACAACTAATAACGCAACGTTTACAAAAAAAGCAACAGGACGTATAACCTTTACATGTAATGACGGACATTTAATAGACGAAGCACTAAAAAAGACCATTGAAACTGGAGCAGGGCAAACCATTTGGATGAAGTCCGTTGGTGTTAATGAGGGAGGAGTAGAAGTATCTACCTTTAATTTTGAGTGGAGTATTAAGATTAAGAGTTAGTTATTCAATGTAACTTTAAATTACTTTTTGATACTAACTATATGCAATGAGATCTAAATATTTGTGTTAATTTATATAATATTCCTAGGGTTAGTATTTCTTTTGTATTCTATGAATGCAAAGGTTAAACATATTGAGATTCGATCTAGAGCAACAAAAATAAAGGCAGAAGTTGTTGAATATAGGAAAGAAAAAGGCCCAATGAGAAATGATTATACTTTATTGGAGTATCCTTATGTGCGTATTGATTTAGATGACGAAGACTATATAATTGAAAGGTTAAAATATGCTACCAGTTCAGGCAGATATTTCAAAATTGGACAAATTATAGATGTATTTTGGTATGATAATTATTTGCTGTATTGGGATGCTTATGATAACGGGATTTATAAATACTTTCCTGGTTCATGGAAGTTGATATAAATATTAGTTACAGAATCTAAAACAAATCAACAGTTAAACATATAAACATCAATTAAAAATGACTTCACACGAAATAGACTATCGCATTTACGGAGAGGAAATGCAATATGTAGAAATAGAATTAGATCCTAATGAAGGGGTAGTAGCTGAATCTGGCAGTTTTATGATGATGGACGACGGGATTAAAATGGAAACCATCTTTGGGGACGGTTCCCAAAAAGATACTGGGTTTCTGGGTAAAATATTAGGCGCAGGAAAACGTATCCTTACAGGAGAAAGCTTATTTATGACAGCTTTTTACAATACTTTAGTTGGTAAACGTAATGTGTCTTTTGCATCTCCTTATCCTGGTAAGATTATCCCGATTGATTTAACAGAGTTTGGTGGAAAGTTCATCTGTCAAAAAGATGCATTTTTATGTGCGGCGAAAGGCGTAAGCGTTGGGATAGAATTTTCTAAAAAATTAGGTAGAGGTTTATTTGGGGGCGAGGGTTTCATCATGCAAAAATTAGAAGGCGACGGTATGGCATTTGTACATGCAGGAGGTACTATGGCTAAAAAAGAATTAGCAGCAGGGGAAACACTAAGAGTCGATACGGGATGTATTATAGGTTTCGACCAAACTGTAGATTATGATATTGAATTTGTAGGTGGTATTAAAAATACAGTTTTTGGGGGAGAAGGACTGTTTTTTGCCAAGTTGCAAGGTCCAGGAACCGTTTTTGTACAATCTTTACCATTTAGTCGTCTAGCAGGCAGAGTTTTAGCTTCTGCACCAAGAGCTGGAGGAAAAGGTAAAGGGGAAGGTAGTATTTTAGGTGGCTTAGGAGATTTGTTAGATGGAGATAATAGTTTTTAACTGTGTTAAAATCCTATTAAAATAATAGAATTGTGTAATTTTTGCTTAATTTTATACAACAATTAAAACATATATAATATATAGCCAAAATCTACCTTAATTTTATTAAACCGAAAATACCTAACATAAAAATGGCAAGAGCAATGCTAGAGTACACAAAAACCGTACTGGAAAAAGTGAGTTTTGACGCCACATTGTTTTGCAAAGAAGTACAAAAGGCGGTAAAAAGATTGTTGCCTTACGAGATTGAAGAGCTTAAAATTTATATCAATTCTCTAGTACAGCAGAACCCAGACTTAAATCAATGTCTAATCTATTTAAAAACATAAAAAAGCGACCTACGGGTCGCTTTTTAATTTATAAAAATCCTTGACATTTCATTAGGGTTGTATTTAAACTGTTTGTGATCTATCTGTTTTTGATATCCCTATAGAAATCAGATTAAATTAGAGTTTACTTAGCGTTCTACTTACTTGGTAAGGGGCTTATTATTTTTACATCCTGAAACTTAATAGCGCCTCTAATAATTCCAGAGATTACACTTTGCATCGCTTCAATAATCTGCATTTTTAGTTCACTTTTGTGGTATATTAAACTTACTTCTCTGGCTGGGGAGGGTTCTTCAAAATAATGTAGATTTTTTTTATCCTTATCATTTAAATCTAGCGTATGCAAATAAGGTAAAAGCGTCATGCCTAAACCTTCATTAGAAAGTTTTATTAATGTTTCAATACTACCGCTTTCTAACTGAAATTTATCATCATCGTGATTTTTAAAAGCTTTACAAAGATTAATAATACCGTCTCTAAAGCAATGCCCATCTTCTAAAAGTAGCATATCCTCAATCACTAAATCTTCGGTTTTAATCTTGTCTTGCGTGTGTAGTTTGTGTCCTGGGGGAATAAATGCTACAAATGGTTCAAAATATAATACCCGTTCTTTTATGTTTTCACTTTGTAAAGGTGTAGCAGCAATGGCAGCGTCTAAATGTCCTTCGTTAATACGATGTATAATTTCTTCAGTAGTTAGCTCTTCAATTTTAAGTTTAATTTTTGGATACTTTTTTATAAAAGCATTTAGGAACATTGGTAGCAATGTAGGCATTATAGTAGGTATAATACCTAGTTTGAATTCTCCACCAATAAATCCCTTTTGTTGATCTACAATATCCTGAATTCGATAAGATTCATTAACTATATTTTTTGCTTGGGTTACAATTTTTTTACCCACATCGGTTAGCTCAATAGGTTTTTTACTACGATCGAAAATTAAAATGTCAAGCTCGTCTTCTAATTTTTGAATTTGCATACTTAAAGTAGGCTGTGTAACAAAACATTTTTCTGCTGCTTTTGTAAAGTTTTGATGTTCTGCTACTGCTAAAACGTAATATAATTGGGTAATTGTCATAGTATAAGTTTAAGCTATAAAAATATAAAAACTATCAGTTAAACTTATAGAAATAGAGATTTATTGTAAATTAATTTTTGTCTTATAATATAAAGGGTAAGGCAATTTAAAGATGCTACACTAAAATGAATTTTTGTGGATGAGTTGTAAGTTTTCGAGATAGAAGATAGGAGACAAGAGACAAGAGATAATTGGAGATGATGACAAATTTTTGGTGCATTTATAGTTTTATCTTTAACTGAAAACTGATACTACCAGCTGTTAAAGCAATCCTCTAGATTTTATTTCTAAATACTTATTGATGGTATCTACTGTTAGATTTTCTGGAGTAGTTAAGATGGAATAGATGCCAAACTTTTTAAGTTCATTAACTATAAGGCGTTTTTCAAAATCAAACTTTTCAGCAATTACCTTGTCATAAACATCTTGTACTGTTTCTGCCTTGGTATTTAAAAGTTTGTCAATTTCTGTGTTCTTAAAGAATATAACTACCAATAAATGGTTTTTTGCTATAGCTTTTAAATAAGGAAGCTGTCTGTTTAATGCGTTTAAAGTACCAAAGTTGGTATACATTAATAAAAGGCTTCGGTGTGTTATATGACGTTTTACATTGGCGTAAAGTCTACCAAAATCACTTTCAAAATAATCGGTCTTTACATTGTATAGCGCTTCAAGAATTAATTGCATTTGTCCGCTTCTGCGTTGCGCCACAACCATATTGTCCATTTTTTTTGAAAATGAAAACATACCTGCTTTATCATGTTTTTTTAAGACGATATTGCTAATCACTAAGCTAGCATTTATAGCATAGTCTAATAAGCTTAATCCATCAAAAGGCATTTTCATTATACGTCCTTTGTCTATAATGGAATATACGGGTTGTGATTTTTCATCTTGAAACTGATTTACCATCAACTGGTTTTTCTTTGCAGTAGCTTTCCAATTAATGGTTCTAAGATCATCCCCTAAAACATAGTCTTTAATTTGTTCAAACTCCATGGTATGACCTAGTCTACGCACTTTTTTAAGTCCGTAATCCATGGCATTTTTGTTGATGTTTAACAGTTCAAATTTCTTTAACTGTTTAAAACTAGGATAGGTAGGCACCATAACACCATTATCAAACTTAAAGCGTTTGGCAACTAGTTGAATAGCAGATGAAGCATACACATTTAGAAATCCAAAATGATATTCGCCTCGTTCTTTTGGAGTTAAACTGTAAGTGATTATTTTTTGCTTTCTAGGATTTACCGTATCAATAAGTTTAAAATCTCTAACTTGAAATTGTTCTGGGATTTCATCGATAATTTCTAGATGGGCTATAAAAGGGTAATTGTTAGCAATATTTACTGTAATACGATTAGCATCTCCATTAGAAAATTTATCAGGAACAATTCTGCTAGCATCAATTTTTTGATGTCCTATAAATACAATTAAAACATCAAGAAAAAATAAACCCAGCAATACCAAAATACAGAGTTGTGCGATATTAAAAAGTACTGGTATAAAGTAGCTTATAGCAAAAAGTACAACGATACCTATACCTGCATAAAAAAATCGGGGTTGTATGTAAAAGGGTTTAAAGAGTTTCAATAAATTGATTATTACCGTTAACTGTTTACTGGGACTGCCTACTTAACACTACCAACTTACCTTGGAATTTCTACTGTTTCAATAATTTGTTGAATGATTTGTTTACTGGTTACTCCCTCCATTTCACGCTCTGGTGTTACAATTACTCTGTGGTGTAAAACAGGAACTACAGCACGTTTAATATCTTCTGGCGTTACAAAATCTCGTCCTGCCATGGCAGCAAATGCTTTACTGGCTTTTAACACTGAAATAGATGCTCTAGGGGATGCGCCTAAATATAAAAAGCGGTTGCTTCTCGTGGCTACAATTAATTCTGCTATGTATTTTAATAAATGTTTTTCAACTATTACTTTGCTTACAAGACTTTGGTATGTAGCTATTTGTTTTGCTGTTAAAAAGGAAGTAATCTGTTCTGTTTTTGTGTTTTCTTTTAGTTCATGTTCACGGGATAAAATTTCTATTTCTTCTTCAAGATTTGGATAATCTACATCAATCTTAAATAAAAATCTATCTAACTGCGCTTCTGGCAAACGGTAGGTGCCCTCTTGTTCTACAGGGTTTTGAGTGGCTAAAACCATAAACGGAATGTCTAATTTATATTTGTGTCCATCTATAGTAATTTGTTGTTCTTCCATTACCTCAAACAACGCTGCTTGTGTTTTAGCAGGCGCCCTGTTAATCTCATCTATCAATACCATATTGGAGAAAATAGGCCCTTTTTTAAATTCGAATTCAGAATCTTTTAAGTTAAAAACAGAAGTCCCTAAAATATCACTAGGCATTAAATCTGGTGTGAATTGAATGCGACTAAAATCTACACTTAACGATTTTGCTAATAGCTTTGCAGTTACGGTTTTTGCTACACCAGGAACCCCTTCAATTAAAGAATGCCCTTTTGCTAAAAGCGAAGCTATCAGCATGTCTACCATATCTTTTTGACCTACAATTACTTTTCCAACTTCTGCTTTTATTTTAGCAACGCTCTGTTGCAGTTCTGATAAATCCAATCGATTTTTAAATTCTAAGTCTTTAGATTCATCTTTTAAAGCACTGTCGTCTATAGACGAGACAACATCTTGCGCTGGTTTGGGTAAAAAATCTTCGTGGTTTTCTTGTGCTTTGTTTTCGTCCATAATTATTGTGCGTAAAAATCTTCTATAAATCTATTTAATTTTACGAGACTTTGCTCAGAAAGTTCGTCTTTTGTTCGCAACCATTTTATATAATTAATGAGTTGCTTTACATCTTCTTGTTTCCTACCAGCTTTACCTGACAGTTTTTCTATAAAATCTTCATCTAGAGTAGAAGTGTCTAAATTAAAATCTGTTCTCACTTTTTCTAAAAAGTAAGTTGCTTTTTTGTCTATTAAGTTTTTGTAATCTTTAGTTTCTATGTATAAATTAGAAATAGTTTTTACAAAAGCTAAAGAGGTGTTTTGTAGAGGTTTAATAATTTTAATAATACGTTGGCGGCGTTTGGCATTAAAAATCATGAATAAAATCATAAAAATAATAGCTGTATACCACGCCCAACGAAACGATAACTGGTCTAAAAACCAAGTTAAGTTAGATTCTTGTTCGGCATCTCCATAGGGTGTTTGTCTTTTGGAATAAGAATCAAAATACACATCATCATCTGGTAAATAGGATAAAGCACTTTCAACATATTGATATCTATCGTCTTTTAAAATATGATAATTTGTGAAGGCTTTAGGTTCGGTATGTAATAAAATGTTGCCCTCTCCAAAAGGCACTTTTATAAAATTAACACGTTTTTTATCGGTTTTAGAATGCCCTAAAATAGTATAGTTAATACTATCAAAACTCGAAAAAAAGTAGTCGCCCTCATTTTTATCTATTTTAATAGTATTTAAGTTTTTATTCTTAAAAGACAAATAAGATATACTATCATTCTTAGCGTTGTATTCAAAATCTACATCAATATCAAGGGTGTCATGAAGTTTTTCTGCAAAGTAATAATCGGAAATAAAAAGTGTATTACCAGTATCTACAAATTCTAGAAGCTTATTTACGGAGAAGTCCGTAAGATAGTCTGAGTTTCCTATGATAATATAGTTGCCTTTTGCTTCGTGATCACCATAACCATACTCAGAATTTGCTGTGAGATAACTAGAGGGTTGATGGTAAACAGTTCTTAATTTATAGTCTTTAAATAGTCTTGGTAGTTCTTTATAAAGTACACTAACACCATAGGGTTTGTTACTTTTTTCGTTAAAAGATTCTTCCCAATCTACGGTTCGGGTTCGTTTTACGTTAAATGTTAAGGCGATTACTACTATTAAAGCTATAATAACTAATATGACAGGTAAAAGTTTCTTCATTATTTTACCTGATTTAAAAGTGATGTAAAATTATCTTTAGCCTTAGAATATTGTAATTTTTCTAAGTTAAATTTACCATACCAGATATAGTTGTAGAGGTATGAAGCATACGAAAATCCTTTACTAAACGGTTTGTCCCTTATTTCATTTAAGTATTCTGCATTGGTTTTATCATCCTCAAATTTAATATGATTTTTTAGTGAAAGGGTTTTCAAGGTTAGAAGATAATAATAACGAATAGCGAGCCTGTAGTCATTACTGTCTTCAGCTTTTTTTATTAAAGCATGAATGTCTGCATGTTCGATGTTTTCTGCTGTAATTTCATCATGATGGTCTATAGACTTGTTTTTACCTTTAGCAAACAAGCCCGTACCACCTTCATTTAACAAAACATAGGCTAAATAAAGAACTGCACCAACAAGAATGAAAATAAATAACCACCCAAACGGACCAAGATTGATAACGACATTTTCAGAGTTATCCCGTTCTCTGGGTTTTACTTTTTCTTTTTCATAGTCTTTGTATTGCCCAGAACCAGGTCTTGTTTTATTAACTACTTTGGTACCTTCGTAGTTATATCTGTCACTAGAGTAGCGTTCTTTAAAATCATCTTCAAAACTACGATATACTTCAGGTTCTTGAGTAGTTGCCACAGGGTAACCCCATCCTTTATAGCTCAATAGTACAAGCATGAAAATCAATACAATGTTTACTGATTTTTGTTTCATTAAGCGACAGTAGATAAAAGGTTTTGAGTTATCTGTTTTTGTACTTTAAATGGGTATACCAAATAGTAGTAACTTATAATGGCCAGTGTAATTAGTATAATACCCACTGATAGCCAATTGGGCATAATATTAGAGTACCTAGTTATGAAGCCTTCTAGAAAACCGGCAGCAAACGTAAAAGGAAATGTGCTAATTAAAATTTTTATACCTGTTTTGGCGCCAGATTTAAATGACGTATAACGAGAGTGCGTTGCTGGAAATAGGATACTTGCACCTAAAATTAGGCCTGCAGCAGATTCTATAACTATGGCAAATATTTCCATAGCACCATGTATCCAAATACCTCGAACACTTTCCCAAAACACTTCTTTTTCATAGAAGAAATATTGAAAAGAACCAAGCATGATACAGTTTTTAAACATAACATACAGTGTTCCGATACCTAAAAAGACTCCAAGTACAAATGCAATAATCCCAACACGAAGATTATTTATGGTAATACCTATAAAACTCCCCCAATTACTGCCACTTTTGTATACAGCAACAGGGTCGCCAGCTTCAATATTTGCTATGGTTTGGTCAACATAATTATCGCCAACAACTGATCTTAGAAATTCTGCATTATTAGCTGCGGAAATTACTCCAATTAACGTGAAAACTGTAAAAATTATAAAAGCTACATAAATAAATTTACGGTATTGGTAGCAAATTAAAGGTACTTCTGTTTTCCAAAATCCGATAATTCTGTTAGTGTCTTGTCGTTTTGTCTTGTATATTTTTTGAAATGCTTTAGCTGCTAGCTGATTTAAATAGGTAATTACCTTACTTTTAGGGTAGTAGGTTTGTGCGTATGCTAAATCGTTTACAAGTTGAATGTAGTTTGAAGCAAGTTCGTCAGGGTCTTTAAAATCATTATTAAAAATAGCAGTCTCAAAACTCAACCATTTTTCTTTATTTTGCTTAATAAATGCAACTTCTCTCATATACGAGATAAATTAAAATATAAAATGTCAGAGTTACAAATTAACACGACGCAAAATGTAAAAATAAAGTTTACCGCTGCTGGAGTTGGAGAACGATTGGTTGCTTTTATTATTGATACAGCCATAAAAATTGGCTACTTACTTATTTTGAATAAAGTTTTTGGAGTATTTGAGGGAATGGATGAGTGGTCACAAATAGGTATTAACACTGTATTGAGTTTCCCTGTGATGTTTTATACATTGGCTTTAGAGACCTATATGGATGGACAAACCCTTGGGAAGAGGGCTTTAAAAATTAGGGTAGTAAAAATTGATGGGTTTCAAGCTACATTTTCAGACTATGTAGTACGATGGTTTTTTAGGATAGTAGATGTTTGGATATTTGGCATTGGTTTTTTTGTAATTATTTTTAGTAAAAAGCTACAACGCATTGGAGATATGGCAGCTGGAACGGGAGTAATTAGCTTAAAGGATAAGGTAAATATAAATCATACCATTTTAGAGCAATTAAGAACAAATTATAGGCCTACATACCCTAATGTTATTAAGCTTTCTGATAATGATGCACGTATTATCAAAGATACATTTACAAGGGCTAGAGCGGCTAAAGATTATTCAACTTTAATAAAGCTTAGAACTAAGCTTATTGAGGTTGTAGGTATTAAAGAGGTAAAGCAAAGTAGCGATATTGAGTTTATAGATGTAATTTTAAAAGATTATAATTTTTATACCCAAGATATGTAAGCAGAGAGCCATTATTCAAGCCAATGCAATTGGCTTGAATAGCATGCGAATCGCTTATCACGCCTTTGGCGTGATCTCAAAAAGTAACGCCATAATAATAAATTACAATGTTTTACACTTTAGACATATTAGGAACCATTGCTTTTGCCATATCTGGTGTATTGGTTGCTTTCCACAAGAAAATGGATGTGTTTGGTATACTTATTATTGCATTTGTTACTGCTGTTGGTGGTGGTACGCTTAGGGATTTATTAATTGGAAATACACCTGTAAGTTGGATGTTAGATATGAATTATACGTATGCTATTCTGACTTCTGCTGTTTTTGCCATAATTTTTAGAAAAAAAATAAATTACTTGAGAACTTCTTTGTTTTTATTTGATACCATTGGTATTGGTTTATATACTGTAGTTGGTATTGAGAAAGGATTAAATGCTAATTTACATCCAATTATTTGTATTGCTTTAGGGACTATGACGGCTAGTTTTGGAGGTGTAATACGTGATATTTTGTGTAATGAAATTCCTGTGATTTTTAGAAAAGAAATTTATGCTACTGCATGTATTTTAGGTGGTTTAGCATATTTTGTTTTAATAGAATTCCCAATAAAGACGGATTTTGTGTTTATAATTTCTGGCTTGGTAGTAATTGTATGTAGGTTACTTGCTGTGAAATTTAAAATAATGTTACCAAATATTTATCATGAGGAGAAGTAATATTTATTCTAAAATTTCTACACTTTTAATATAAACATTTTTAAGGGGCCAGTCTGCTTCATCGGTTTTCACTGCAGCAATTTTATCTACAACATCCATTCCTTTTGTTACTTTACCAAAAACAGTGTAGTCGCCATTTAAATGATGTGCACCACCGTTTTGTTGTACTATAAAAAACTGATAAGGGGATGCTAATTTGTGTGGGTTCTCTATATCACTACTAGGCATGGAAATAGTACCACGATCGTGTTTAAAACCACGATTGGTATCTCTGGGCAGTAAATATTTTCCAATCTTTCTACGCTTAATAGCGGTTGCCATATCGTCGCCATTACCGCCTTGTATCATAAAATTATTAATCACTCTAAAAAACTGGGTATCATTAAAATAGTTTCGTTTTGTAAGATAGATAAAGTTAGAACGGTGAAATTTAGTTTCCTCAAATAATAAGATATCAATATCTCCAAAGTCTGTGCTAATTCTTACCTTGTTTTCTTTGTGATGTTTATCGTATTGTAAGAAGAATTCCATGGCAGTAGGACTATCTAAAACAGGATATTCTTGAGTTTTTGTAGTATCAGTTTTTATTTTACCCTTTTCTACCGCTATGGTATCTTTAGGTTGTAAAGAATGCTTCTCTTTAGATTGTTTATCTTCACAGTTGAATAAAAAACAACACATCATTAAAAACAATACAATGCGCATAAAGAATGAGATTTAATGAATTTTTAAAACTGATTCCAAAAATAAAAAATATAGAGCTACCTGCCGAATCTTCACATTTTAAAATGGTACCACCAACAAGAAAGGCTTTTGCAAAGTATTCTGAGGCACAGTTAAAAAAAGCCAAACGTGCTGGAGTTTTGACATTATTTTATCCTAATGATATAAATGAAACATATTTTGTGCTTATGTTGCGAAAAACCTATAAAGGCGTGCATTCTGCCCAAGTGTCTTTCCCTGGGGGAAAGTTGGAACCTGATGACGAAAATATAGAGGAAACTGCCTTAAGAGAAACATTTGAGGAAGTTGGTGTACCAATATCAGATATTGAAGTGATAAGACCATTATCTCAAGTGTATATACCACCAAGTAATTTTTGTGTACAGCCTTTTGTTGGTATTTTAGATAAACCTCCTGTTTTTAAAAAAGAGGAAAGTGAAGTTGAACAAATAATTGAAGTAAAATTATCTGATTTAATGAATGATGATAGCCTTACTAAAACTACAATAAAAACTTCATATAGTATTGGTATAGAGGTGCCCGCATTTGTTCTTAATGAGTTTATTGTTTGGGGAGCTACAGCTATGATGTTAAGTGAGGTTAAAGATGTGCTTACAAAATTGACATAGATAATAGTTTTATTACCTTTGCCGTCCAACCCTAACAAGATAACAGTACATGGGATTATTTAAAAAAAATCCTTTCGGACATATACTTTTCTTAAAACTATGGCTCATTCGTATTTTAGGAGCGATGACGCACAGACGTTTTAGAGGATTTAATGAACTACAAATAGAGGGCTCGGAAATCATAAAAAATCTTCCAGATAAAAATGTGCTTTTTATATCAAATCATCAAACGTATTTCGCTGATGTTGTGGCTATGTTCCATGTATTTAACGCTAGTTTAAGTGGGCGTACAGATTCTATAAAAAATATTGGATACCTGTGGAACCCAAAACTCAATATTTATTATGTTGCTGCTAAGGAAACCATGAAAGCTGGTTTGCTTCCTAAAATTCTGGCGTATGTAGGTTCTGTAAGTATAGAGCGTACATGGCGTTCTGAAGGTAAAGATGTACAGCGACAGGTTAAAATGAGTGATATTTCTAATATAGGGAAAGCTTTAGATGATGGTTGGGTAATTACTTTTCCGCAAGGCACTACAACACCATTTAAGCCTATAAGAAAAGGTACTGCACATATTATAAAGCGCTATAAACCTATGGTTGTACCTATTGTTATAGATGGTTTTAGACGTTCGTTCGATAAGAAAGGGCTTCGTATAAAAAAGAAAAACATACTACAAAGTATGGAAATAAAAGCACCTTTAGAGATTGATTACGATAATGAAACTACCGATGAAATTGTAAAGAAAATAGAATTTGCTATTGAGCAGCATCCATCTTTCCTAAAAGTTATTCCTGAAAAAGAGTTGAAAGCTCAGCTTGAATTAGATAAGCTACGAGAGTGGTAGTCTTTTTTTAACTAAAAACTACTATAGTATTTTGACTTGCAATAATTTAACAATAAAATTCGTTATATTAGTATTGCAAAACTATTAGATAACTAGTCGTATAAACTTGTGTTTTTAGGACTTATATTAGAGCTTACGGCAACCCCAAAACCTATCTGCTATGAAATATCTTAACCATTTAAAATTAGCTTTTTTAAGTGTTCTCCTCATCACTTTTGTGTTTAATTGCTCCAATCAAACAGAGACTACTGTTCAAGATGATATCCAAGAAGAAGAGGAAGAAGTAGTAGCTGATTTAACTAAAGCAGCTATAAATTATACAAACCATTGTGGTGGTTGTCATGGACAGAAATTTGAGTCTTTTATAGAAAGGCAATGGTTATATGGTAATGCCTCTGTAGATATTGCTAACTCCATTACTGTTGGATATGAATCCAATGGTATGCCTGCTTACGAAAACACGTTTTCTCCACAAGAAATAAAGGATTTGGCTGATTATATTCTTCAAGAAATTGAAGGGAAAACCAAAGCTGATATTGAGGTTGAAAACCCTAACCTTTCAGGTACTATAGAATCAGACGATCTTATTTTTAGATTAGAAACCATAACAAATCAAATTGACGGTGTGCCTTGGGGTATGGTACAGCTACCAAACGGAGATTTTTTAGTTACACAACGAGAAGGAAACCTTTTTAGAGTTACCAGCAAAGGTGTAATATCAGAAATTAGTGGTACTCCCAATGTTGTTGCACAAGGTCAAGGCGGTTTACTAGATGTAATGTTGCATCCTGATTTTGAGAACAATACTTATATCTATTTGTCTTATTCTAGCCCAAACCCAAATAACTCCAATCAAAGAACAACAGCTGTAGCGCGTGGACGTTTGTCTGGCAATACTTTAGAAGGGGTTCAGGAAATTTTTACTGCCTTACCATACCTTACTAGTGGAAACCATTTTGGTTCAAGATTGGTATTTGATAATGCAGGTTACCTCTATGTAACAGTTGGAGATCGTGGTAATAGAGATACGTATCCTCAAGCTCTAGATAATGGTGTAGGCAAGGTGCATAGGTTAATGGATGATGGTACTGTGCCAACTGATAATCCTTTTTACAATATGCAAGATCACGAATGGTCTGTTTTTAGCTATGGGGTAAGAAACCCTCAAGGTTTAACAAAACATCCCGTTACTGGTGCTATTTGGGAGGGAGAGCATGGTCCTCAAGGAGGCGATGAAATTAATATTTTGGATTCTGGAAATAACTATGGTTGGCCCACAATTACTTACGGTATTAATTATAATGGTACACCTATTACAGATCAAACTGAAATGGCGGGAATGGAACAACCAATTCACTATTGGGTGCCTTCAATTGCGCCTTGTGGTATGGATTTTTTGTCTGGTAATTTTTATGGCAAATGGCAAAATGACCTTTTTGTAGGATCCTTAAAATTTAGGTATTTACACCGTTTAAAAATGGATGGAAATGTAGTTACTGGTCATGAAGAATTGCTAAACGATATTGGTCGCGTTAGAGACGTGCATATGGGTAAAGATGGCTACATGTATGTTCTAGTTGAAGGTCCAGGAAGACTTATAAGACTTGTGCCAGAGCAATAATAATATTTTTATGATGTTTTGGGCGTTACCCACAAGGGGTCAGGCTTTCCGTTATATCTTTTTTAAAGAATACATCATTATTGGGAGCTGTAAGTGCTAACCTCAATGATATGAGTTCTAAATAAACTTTGGTTTTCAAAATTTAAAAAAGGATGCCACTCCAATCCTTAACGCAGATTCGGTGCTATATTCCCATGAGGTTTTATATATGTATATTGGAAGTATTAATTCAATAATCTAATAAACTCTTGCATACCAACTGTGGCTGTTTTAGCAATTACAGTAATACGGTTGTTACTCTCAATATTGGGTTTTGGATCAATAAAATAAATAGGAGTATTGCTTGGTGCATAATGCATTAATCCAGCAGCAGGATACACTTGCATAGATGTCCCAACAATTAATAAAATATCTGCTGTTTCACAAATTTGAGCAGCCTTTTCAATAAGTGGGACATCCTCTCCAAACCAAACAATGTGTGGGCGTAATTGATATCCTTTTTTGCAAAGGTCGCCTAAAACCAAATCGGTTTTCCATTCTTGTATATCATTTGCATCAAAGGTGCTACGTACTTTTAATAATTCGCCATGTAAGTGTATTACATTTGTGCTGCCAGCACGTTCATGCAAGTCATCAACATTTTGTGTAATTATAGTTACGTTATGTTCGTTTTCCAATTTAGCAATGTCTATATGTGCAGCATTTGGGGAAACTTCAAACAGCTGTCGTCGCCGTTGATTATAAAAATCTAAAACTAATTCTGGATTTTTTACAAACCCTTCAGGAGTTGCTACTTCCATAACATCATGCCCTTCCCATAAGCCGTTTTCATCTCTAAACGTCTTTACGCCACTTTCAGCACTCATACCAGCGCCGGTAAGTATAACTATATGTTTTTTCTTCATATTACTTTTCTATAGACTACATAACTTAAAGTATGCTAAAGCTACTAAAATATTTTTTTCATCAACCTTTAAAAAATCTATAATATTTGTTTTTAGTAGAATTATAATTAACAATAAAAACACCAATTATAGGCATCACGTGTTAAATTGTATCTTTATCCTATTAAATATTGTTGAATTACATGATAGACCGAGATTTACTGCATCATTTAGAAGGGTATTTAACCGAAAATAGAAGAAATAAATTTGCAAAAGTACTTGCCCAGCGTACAAAGCATTTTACAGTAGCTATTGAGGATGTATACCAATTGCATAATACTAGTGCTGTGATAAGAAGCTGTGATGTGTTTGGGATACAAGACGTTAATATTATAGAAGAGCAAAATACCAAACGCATAGATAGAGAAATAGCCATGGGAGCTCAGAAGTGGGTAGATTTAAATAGGTATAATTCTGTAAAGTCTTGTATTACTGATTTGAAACAAAATGGCTATCAAATAGTAGCTACAACACCTCATATAAACGATTGTGATTTACAAGATTTTGATGTAACCAAAAAGTCCTGTATTTTTTTCGGTCGTGAAACCGAAGGCTTATCAGATGAGGTTTTAAATGCAGCCGATAGTTATTTAAAAATACCTATGGTAGGTTTTACAGAGAGTTTAAATATATCAGTATCTGCTGCTATTATATTGCAGCATATTACAAGTAAGCTAAAAAGCACTAATTTACCTTGGCAATTATCTGAAAATGAACAGTTAGTAAAGCGAATTGATTGGTGTAAAAAAACGATTAAGAGCTTTGATGAGATTGTAGAGCGGTTTCATCACACTAAAAATATATAACTTCATACTAAATACGGTCTTTTCGCCTATTACTTAGTAATTTGTACTCTTCGTAGCATTCGCTTATGGCATCCAGTATTTGCAAGTCATTGGCTGTTTGAATAAAGCCTTTAGAATAGTTACACTGACTCACTATTTCATCAAGATCTACACGTTCAACTTTTAAAAGCGCTGTTAACATTTCTCTGTCAAAACGAGAGGCGAGTAAATTACGTATTTCATCATCCTGCTTCATCTGCTTGAGCTTTCTAAGCTCATTAGGCTTTTTACCAAACATACGGTGTAAAAAGTCAGCCGGGTTAAAAATTGAACCGATAACCTTGGTTAATCCAGATTTTTTACCAGCCTCATAACCTTTAGATAAACCAGCAATTTGATAACGGTAATTATCATTTATTTGCGGAACTTGTTTAATGTCAACCTCTAAATACCCTGTGAGTTTTAGTTGATTTACTACAACCTCTTCTAAAGCCAAAGCCAGTTCTGTCAATTCTATGGTAGAACTTCCATATTTTAACCAGTCGTTGGTAACCCTAACTTTTATAGATTTAAAACCAATATACGAGAAGTGTAAAGTATCATTAACTTTGGCAGTAATGGCAAATTCCCCTTTATTGTTAGTTGTTGTACCCTTAACTTGGTTTAGGTTAACGATATTAACGCTTTCAAGAGGCTTGTCATCTGCTGCATTTACCACAACACCAATGGCTTTAGTATCAGCTTCCTGAGCCATGGCAAGGTTGCTGACAAAAAGTAATATGATGATACTTAAAATACGTTTCATGAGTGGCGTAATCACAGTTATGAGATGTTAAAAATACTAAACAAAACCCTAACATGTTGGTGTTATGGTTTTAATTTGACTAAAAATTAACAAAAAGCATACCTAAATGGTAGTTTTGTGTTGTTAGTCGATTAGCCCACAAAAAACTTATCTTCTGGAACGTCTAGGTCTGGAACTGGCAAAATCTCCTCCAGACTTAGAGCGTCTAGATTTTGATTTATTATCGCGTTTGCGATCATCTTTTCTGCTGCCAGAACTAAAGTTTCCTTTTCTGTCATCTCTACGTCTGCCTCTGTTTCGGTCACGCTTTCTACCTCGTCCACGATTTTCGGAAATCTCTACATTTACAAAACGTCCGTTATATTTAAAGTCAGTAAAAAATCCAAGTATTTTCTCTTGCAGTTCTTTTTCTGTATTAAAAAATGAAAACGTATCCTTTGCTTCCACCTTAAACACATCATCTTGTCCCAATTCTAACACTTCTTTTAGAAAGTCCTTCAAGCTCATCCAGTCAAACCCATCTTTCTTTCCAACATTAATAAAGTAACGAACAGAATTTCCAGAATCCTTATGATCGTCGTTAGATGTAGAAATATTTAAGTCTAAAGCTTTTTGGTAATAATTATAAAACCTAGAAAACTCAACAGAGAAGAATTTTTTAATCAATTCATCTTTACTTGTATCTTCAAATAAAGCATTAATATCCCCTAAATAGGTGTCAATATCATGATTAACCTCAGTATGGTGTACTTTTTTGGCAAGGGACATTAATTGCACCTCGCAAATTTGCATTCCATTAGGGATGTCTTTCTTTTCAAACTGTCTCTTAATAATACGTTCTATACCCTTAATTTTCCGTACTTCACTTTTAGAAACAATAACCATAGAAACCCCAGTTTTTCCTGCACGACCTGTTCGTCCAGAGCGATGTGTATAGGTTTCAATCTCATCAGGTAATTGATAATTAATCACATGAGTAATATCGTCAACATCAATTCCACGAGCAGCTACATCTGTGGCAACTAACATTTGTATTTGCTTATTTCTAAAGGATTTCATAACCAAATCTCGCTGATTCTGACTTAAATCACCGTGCAATGCTCCAGCACTGTACCCATCTTCAATCAAACGCTCAGCTACTTTTTGGGTATCGCGCTTAGTTCTACAAAAAATTACAGAAAAAATATCAGGGTTAGCATCAGCTAAACGTTTTAAAGCTTGGTAACGGTCTCTTGCATTAACAAGGTAATATTCATGTGATACTTGGCTAGTACTTTCATTTTTACGCCCTACGGTAATCTCTTGAGGGTCATACATAAAGTTCTTAGCAATTGCAGCTACTTCACGTGGCATAGTAGCCGAGAATAACCATGTGTTTTTGTCTTCAGGAGTGTGCGATAAAATAGAAGTAATATCCTCTTTAAATCCCATATTTAACATCTCGTCTGCCTCATCTAAAACCGAATATCCAATTTTAGAAATATCTACCAAACGTCTGTTAATCATATCTTTCATACGTCCAGGAGTGGCTACAATAATTTGGGCACCACGTTTTATCTCTCTAGCTTGTTCTGTAATACTCGCGCCACCATAAACAGCAACTACATTTAAACCTTTACAGTATTTACCATAAAGCTTCATTTCGTTAGTAATTTGCAGGCAAAGCTCTCTGGTAGGTGATAAAATTAACCCCTGTGTTGTACGACTGCTAACATCGATTTTTTGAAGCATAGGAAAACCAAATGCCGCAGTTTTACCCGTTCCAGTTTGTGCTAACGCGACTAAATCAGTTTCGGAATTTAATAAAATGGGGATGGCTTTCTCTTGGACCTCGCTAGGTGTTTCAAAACCTAAATCAGTAATAGCTTGTAATAGGTCGTTATTTAGACCTAAATCTTGGAATGTGCTCATGTGTATTATGTATGCGATTTTATTATGCAGTGTTGCATAAGAAGCGCATCGACATACGTAACCTAAACTTCTAGCAACACATCCTCACCCTGAGGATTTTAAGCGGCAAAGATACACTAATAATTTAGATTACTGGTTTTTGGTATTTAAGATGAGTATTTTACCACATTCTAAAATATTGGCCTTTGTTTGGGACGTAGAAGGTTGAGTTTAACGGTTTTTTAAGTATAAGAATTAGAGTGGTTTAGTAGTTATATTCTAATCCTAAACTAAATACAGATGATTTAATAGTATTATTTCGTTCAATTAATCCAAAAAAGTATCTTGTATTCATACTAATTTTTTCTGTAAGCTTAAATCCAATTCCAAATGTAAATCCAAAGTCAAATTTATCATAATTAAAATCAACTGGTTCAGTAGGTGTTCCAGAAATATCAACAAATGGGTCTTTAGTAATTTTCTCTTTTCGATTTATTATGTATCCAAATTGTGGACCACCTTCGAGATAAAAATTTTCGCTAACAATATACTGTGCAACAATTGGGATTATAATTGTAGATTCATTAATGTTAGATTCAAAGTCAACGAATATTGAGTTGAAGTTATTTGAATCAGTAATTTCAATATTTTCATTTACGAATTTTGAACCTTGTATTGCAAAAATGAGTTCTGGTTGAATTCTAAAATCATTCGATATTTCAAAGCTTAAAAAACCACCAAGATAAAAACCAAATTTTCTGTCATAGCGCACATCTTCAATTCCAGGAATTATATATCTCGGTGTGTAAGATGAATAATTTGCTCCAGTTTTAAAGCCTATTGTCATTTCATTATTTTGCGCTTTTGCATTATTATTGAATACTAAAAAAAGAAATACTACTAAAAAAAGATGTTTATTCATAATTTGGTAATTATTTGTAACTCTTATATATAGTGTAAACAGTTTACTATTTGTGCCTATAAATCTAACAATTTAAATCAATTTTTAAGACTAAATTATACCTTATCACACATAATCAAATTGTATTTTTACCAAAATATCTTATATGAATTCTAGACAAGATCAACTCAAAGCTTTTGATAGATTGCTAACCATTATGGATGAGTTAAGGGAACAATGCCCATGGGATAAAATGCAAACTATGGAAACTTTACGGCACCTTACCATTGAAGAAACTTATGAATTAGGCGATGCTATTTTAGATAAGGATTTAGAAGAAGTTAAAAAAGAGTTAGGAGATGTATTACTACATATTGTATTTTATTCTAAAATAGGGAGTGAGACCAATGATTTTGATATAGCCGATGTATGCCATGCCATATGTGAAAAATTAATTAATAGGCATCCGCATATTTATGGAGATGTGGCTGTCGATAACGAAGATGATGTAAAACGTAATTGGGAAAATATAAAACTAAAAGAAGGTAAAAAAAGTGTTTTAGAAGGTGTACCGAAAAGTTTACCAGCTCTAGTAAAAGCAAATCGCATTCAAGAAAAAGTAGCAGGCGTTGGTTTTGATTGGGAACGACCAGAACAAGTTTGGGAAAAAGTACAAGAAGAACTAAATGAGCTAAATACCGAAATTAAAATGGGTAACTCAGATAATATAGAAAGCGAGTTTGGAGATGTATTGTTTTCTATGGTAAACTATGCTAGGTTTTTAAATGTAAACCCAGAGAATGCTTTAGAACGAACTAATAAAAAATTCTCAAAACGATTTCAGTATCTAGAAGAAAAAGCAAAAGAATTAAATAAATCGCTAACAGACATGACACTTGCTGAAATGGATGTATTTTGGGAGGAAGCTAAAGGGCAGTTTAAATAAAAATACTATATGATTTGTAATTATAAAGAGTAAGAAGTTGCAACAAGAAGATATGAACAAATATGCTATAATAATTGGAGCAGGACCAGCTGGGCTTACTGCAGCTTATGAATTTTTGACTAAAACAGATATTGTTCCTATCGTTTTGGAAAAGACTGATAAAATAGGAGGGATTTCAAGAACCGAGGTATATAAGGGAAATAGAATTGATATCGGAGGTCATCGGTTTTTTTCCAAGTCTGACACTGTTATGGATTGGTGGCGAAATATTCTACCTGTCCAAGGATTTCCATCAAAAGATGAAATTGCCAACACAAAAAAGAATAATAAATCAAAATTTAAAAAAGGAGGTCCAGACCCAGAAAAGGAAGATTTAGTAATGCTAATAAGATCACGATTATCCAGAATCTTTTTTTTAAGAAAGTTTTTTGATTACCCGATAGCAATAAACTGGGAGACGCTATCTTCACTAGGGTTTAAGAAAATTATAAAGATTGGATGGACTTATCTACAAATACGATTTTTTCCAATTAAGAATATCCAAAACTTAGAACAATTTTTTATTAGTAGATTTGGAAAAGAACTCTACGAGACGTTTTTTAAGGATTATACAGAAAAGGTATGGGGCGTCCCTTGTTCTCAAATTGATGCAAATTGGGGGTCTCAACGTATTAAAAAGCTTTCTATCTCTCGAACCATTATTCATTTTGTAAAATCTCTTTTTACAAGTAATCAGTCTATTGATCAGAAAAAATTAGATACAAGTTTAATTGAGCAATTTATGTATCCTAAGTTAGGTCCTGGACAAATGTGGGAGACTGTCGCTAAACTAGTAAAAGAAAAAGGAGGTCAGGTAATAATTAATGCTGAAGTTATTGGGATACAACTTACTGATGGATTGATAAACAGTGTATCCTACAAAGATATTTCTAGCAATAAAGACACAACTGTAAAAGGGAGTTATTTTTTCTCTTCAATGCCTGTAAAACATTTAATTAGAAGTATGTCTAGCACGGTAGTCCCTAATAATGTAAAGAGAGTTAGTGAAGGTTTGGTGTATAGAGATTTTATTACTGTTGGGTTGCTTCTTAAGAATTTAAAAATAGGAGATCGAGAGAACCTTATTAAAGATAACTGGATATATATTCAAGAAAAAGAAGTTAAGGTTGGTAGGTTACAAATATTTAATAATTGGTCTCCATACTTGGTTGCACAACCAGATAATGTTTGGATAGGACTTGAGTATTTCTCTAATGTAGGAGATGAGCTGTGGCGTATGGAGGATGCAAAATTTATTGAATTTGCAATTGATGAATTAGTTTCCATAGATATTATCCAAAGAGATGCCGTTCTTGATAGTACAATCATCAAGATGCCTAAAGCTTATCCTGCTTATTTTGGGACTTATAATGAATTTGATAAAATAAGAGATTTTACTGATAAAATCGAAAATTTATTTTTAATAGGAAGAAATGGCATGCATAAGTATAATAACCAAGACCACTCTATGATGACAGCTATAACAGCTGTAAACAATATTAAAAATAACATTAAGAGTAAAGCTAATATATGGGATATTAACTTGGAAAAAGAGTACCATGAGGAAAAATAAGTATGAAAATATACTCTTTTCTCCACTGTGTATTGGCACAGGATTATTTTTGATTTTAGTTGTAATTGCGTTATACCCATATTTACTGTATGATGAAATTATCTGGGCTTATATTGGGAGAATATGGGAAGAGAATGGATTGGCTCCCTATAAAAACGCTGTAGAAAATAAAACTCCAGGAATTTATTTTTTAAATGCATTAAATAGTTTTTTGTTTCATGGGAATGCGCTTTCTATCAGGCTTTTTGGTGCAGTTTGTATTATTGGGACTTCCTACTTATTATATCTTTTAGGAAAACTATTAGATAGTAAGTTATGCGGGGTTTTATGTATGTGTATATACGGGTTGATGATAAGTTGGCATGTAATGGATGGTCTTGCACTTTCTTACACAGAGGTTTTTATGTCTTTGTTTACTGTAGCTTCATTTTATATTATTTTTAAGTATAAAAATATAAGTGCAAATATATATTACTTACTACTCGCTGGGATTTTTATTGGAAGTTCTATTGTTTTTAAGCAAATAGCAATTTTAAGCCTGATAGCTCTAATTGTTATCGTTTTTCTAATCAATAAAGAACAATCATTTAAGAGTAGGTTTTTAGATATTGGTACTCTTATACTAGGTGCTTTTATAATAAACATAATTTGTTATTTGGTTTTATATTTAAATGGGGTATCGGTAAGAGAATATCTAGAAGGTGCTTGGAGTATTTTATTTAATCAAGGGTCGGGGCAAGGTTTTAATGAGTTACGTTTTAGTAGGTTTTTTGATGTTTTTTTTACCACAAGATTCTTATGTATTTATCCATTTATTTTTCTTTTTTGGATAGATAGGAAATTATACAACAGAGAACTATTAATGCTTCTTCTAGTATGGCTTTTCTTTGATTTTTTAGGGGCAAATCTATCAGGAAATTACTATGGGCACCAGTTAAAACAAATGTTGCCAGTACTTTCAATTTTATTGGCTTTAGTGTTTTGTAGATTGAAGGTTAGGCTAAACCACATCAAAAAGCTAAAAGGATTACATAGTTTTAAATTTATGATTTTAGTGGTTATCTATTTTTTTCCATACTACCAAATAGCCAAAATAGGAAAGTCATTTTTAGATTATCCAAATGCTCCATATGTTGATATGCAAGGTTGGATTGAGAATAACTCTTCTAAAAGAGATAATATATTCTTGTTAGGTGGCGATATTAGTTTGATGCACGCGTTATATGAATCAAATAGGGTATCTTCTAGTAAATTCTTTAATTTAATGTTTGTAAAGAGTTTTAAGGAACAACGTGTTATTATGGATGATTTATTGAATCGTCCTCCATTATTTATATTAAAACTAAAAGAGAATAGTGAGGTTGTATCAATTTATGGTAATACTATCTATGCTTATTTTGTTGAAAATTATTATTTAGAAAAAGTTACAGGTAATGTGGAAATTTATAAAAAAAAGGTAGTGCAATAACGCTAATTATAGTGTTTTAAAAAAAGCCTTTATAAAACTCCAAGAAAAAAGTGAAAACATAATTTTTAATTCTTCTAAAAAGTTAGATTCTTCATCTAAAAAACGAAACATAGTTTCAATATCATTTTTGGCATAAAACTGTTTAAATATCCACTCGCCTTTGTGGTTTTCATCTTTTAAAACTTTAAGAAACACTTTGTCATAAAACTTATATTTCTTTTTAAAGAGATGATGCGAAGGTCTTTTATTTGCTTTAATGTTAGTTATAATTTTTGCTACTTTCTGTTCTGTGTGTTTAAATGAGTATCCTGATGAAGGTTTTACCCAACCACCACCAGTACCAATTTTTGTGATATTTTTAGTGTTATATCGATCAAATAGAAAGGTTGTCATGGGAATATTTCCCGTTTCAGATGCTATAACTTTATAGTTTTCAATTTTTAGGTAGCCTTTAATGTATTTTTTTAAATAGATATCATATACTGACTCATCAACAGTATTTTCTGTAAAATAAGTAAACTCCACCAAGGCCTCATTTTTTGAAAAGGGCAGTACATAAGTGAATGTAGTTTGTTTGCCATCTTTTAAACGGTAATCCATCATAGTAAAAGTATCTACATCAAAAACATCTCTTTCGGTCTTGATGATAATACCTTTAAAATGCTGATTTATCTTGATGCTTTTAGAATCTTGATAGAAAGATTCTGGTATTCTACTATCAAAAACATGATTTGCAGAAAAGCTATTTTTTTTAGTATTGATGGTTAAAGTTCCGTTTTCAGATAGGGAGACAACTTCATCAATTATAAAGTGAATGTTATTATGACTTTTTAATTGTTGTTTAGCGTAATTGTAAAAGTCAATAGCCTTAATAGATTTATATGTGTAAGGCGAGAGGTTTAAATCAAGAGTCTTTTCAAAAGCTATAATATTAGCTCTTTTCCATGTTTTCTCTGGTAAATAATTCCATTGCGAAGGTTCGGTTTCCCAAAAACTCCAAGTTTTGTCGTTGATGTTTTTTTCAGAGGGATCTATTAATGCAATTTGCTTATCGTAAAAAAAAGTATCTGAAGCCATTTTTAAAGCCAGTTGCAAACCTGCTAAACCATTGCCAATAATGATATAGTCAAAATGGGAACCAATTGGCATCTTTAATTATTTCTTTTTGAAGTATTTAAAGGGGACTACAAGCATGCCAAAGCATTCGCCGTGACTTTTTCCTAGATGTTTATGGTGGATTTTATGAGCTCTCCGAACCCCATGTGCGTACCAATTATTGGCATTTCTAAACATTTTAAAACGCTGATGAATAAAAATGTCATGTACCAAAAAATAGCACAGGCCATATGCAAAAATACCAAGACCTATGGGGAGTCCGACCCATAAGATGTTATGTTTCCAAAGTAAAAAAAAGCCAATGCTTACAACTGCATAAAAAATAAAAAAGGCATCATTACGCTCAAACCAACTGTCATGGTCTTTGTGGTGGTGGTCTCTATGTAAACCCCATAAAAACCCATGCATGATGTATTTATGTGTAAACCAAGCCATAAATTCCATAAAGCAAAATGTTCCTAAAAAAACGAGTATCCACAATACAATTTGCATGGTATAAAATTACATTAAATTTAATTGATATTTTACATAACTGCGCATCAAGAGTTCAATTTTTTTGGGATTAGAGACCCTGATACGCGTGTCTTTTATTCGCAATGCTGGTGTTTTCTTCAACTTTTTTAGAAGTTGACTGTAGTAACGGTATGCCATAAAAACACCAAATTTAGCCTCCATTGGTAATTTTTTAATGCCGCTTAACCCTTTTTCAAAATCACTTTCAATATCATCAATAATTTGTTTTTTGGAATTTTCGTCCAGATTATCTAAATCAATATTTGGAAAATAGCTTCTATTTAATTCATTAAAATCAGCTTTCAAATCTCTTAAGAAGTTTACTTTTTGAAACGCCGACCCTAACGACATTGCAGTATCTTTTAACTCATTAAATTTATTTTCATCTCCTTTTACAAACACCTTTAGGCACATTAAACCAACCACATCAGCAGAACCATAGATATAGTCTTTGTATTCTTGGTCAGATAGATAATCACTTTTATGCAAATCTAATCGCATACTTCTCATAAAAGCATCAACCATGCTCTTATCAATATTAAACTTATGATAAGTATACTGGAATGAATTTAAAATGGGGTTAAGACTTATTCTATCTTTAAGTGCATTTTCTAAATCTTCAGAAAAACGCTCAAATAAATCTTCTTTATCGTAACTATGAAAAGAATCTACAATTTCATCTGCAAACCTTACAAATCCATATATATTGTAAATATGCATTCTAATGGAATTAGATAGCATTTTAGTGGCTAACGAAAATGAAGTACTATAACTTTTAGTTACTACTTTACTACAATTGTATGAAACGGTATCAAATAATGCTTTCATATTATTGATTATGGTGTTTATTAATAAGTTGCGCTACTAACTTTCCAGAAATTAGCGATGGTGGCACTCCAGGTCCTGGGACAGTGAGTTGACCGGTGAAATACAAATTCTTTACTTTTTTACTTTTAAGCTTAGGTCTTAAAAAGGCAGTTTGAGAGAGTGTGTTTGCCATGCCGTAGGCGTTACCTTTGTAAGAGTTGTATTCCTTGATAAAATCCTTAACGCAAAAGGACTCTTTAAAGATAATATTATTTGTAACATCTTGTTGTGTTAACTTGTTAAATCGAGAGATGATGATGTCAAAATATTGTGCCCTAATTTCATTGGTGTCTTCAATACCAGGGGCTATAGGTATTAAGAAAAAACCTGTTTCACAATCCTTAGGTGCCATTGATGTATCAGTTACAGAGGGGAAATTTGCATAAAATAATGGGTCTTTAGGCCATTTAGGGTTATCATAAATCTCTTCTGCGTGCGTTTCAAAGCTCGTATCAAAAAATAAATTGTGATGATCGATATTTTTTAATTTTTTATTGAAACCCACATAAAATAGTAGGGATGAAGGTGCAAACGTTTTTTTAGACCAATAGGTTTCGGAATATTGTCTGTAGGTTTCATCGAGTAAAGTTTCAGAGTGATGGTAGTCTGCACCACTTAAAACAATATCAAAGGTTTTAATGACTCCATTTACTTGTATAGAGGTAGCAGTTTTTTGCGCTACATTTATTTTTTCTACAGCACTATCAGTATATATTTTTACACCTAAGCTTTCAGCAAGAGTTTTCATGGCTTTTATCACTTGATACATACCTCCTTTGGGATGCCACGTGCCTAAACCAAAATCGGCATAATTCATAAAGCTGTAGAATGATGGTGTGTTACTGGGTTTGGCTCCAAGAAAAAGCACAGGAAACTCTAGAGTAGAAATAAGCTTGGGATTTTTAAATTTTTTTCTAACATCTCCACTAATGGTTTTAAAAAACTGGTCTACTCGGGTTGCCGTTTCTGGCGTTACCAATTCAAAAGGCGATATTCCAGGTTTTAGCACTACTTTATTTATAGCTATATCATAATTAGTGGCTGCTTTGTTGATAAATTTCTGTAAAGGTTTAGAGCTGCCAGGTTCAATACGTTCGAATTCTGCACATATTTTGTCCATTGTGTCCCCTATGGTAATCACTTCATCTTTGAAGAAAATTTTATATGCTGGGCTGAGCTTGTCTAACTGATAATAATCGGAAGTTGACTTGCCAAAATCGTTAAAAAACTTTTCAAATATATCTGGCATCCAATACCAACTGGGACCAATATCAAAAGTAAAACCTTCCTTTTTTAGTTGTCTAGCACGTCCTCCAACCGTATCGTTTTTTTCAAAAACAGATACGTCAAAGCCGTACTGTTTTAAGTAACTACTGGCAGAAAGTGCTGAAAATCCAGAACCTATTATGGCAATTGTTTTTCTCATGTTTAACAAATATAATTAAAAGTTAAACAAAAAGAACTGTATTTATAAATCTTTAACTAAATTTTCGATGGAATCATACATTTTAACGCGCTCGGGTAAGCTCATGTTTTCATCTAGAGATACCAATTTAGGACCTAAAAGCTTTAGGTTAATTTTAGAGTTGTTTAACAAAAGTTGGCTAAACTCCTTAAGGTAGTTTGGAATATCTTCAATTTCTGGCTTAACAGTGAAGTATGTAATGAATGTTATTTCATCAAAAAACTCTAAAACACTTACTAAGCTAGACATAGGAACGCTTTCTCCCAAGAAAATAGTATGGTAACCTTTGCTTCTAAGTTGATAGTTTATAAATAGTAGACCAATGTCGTGTACTTCATTATCTGGTAAAAACAAAATGTAGGTTGTAGAAACAGGTTTAGGTTCTAAACTTTGAAGCCGTTCTATGTTTAATAATATTTTTTGTTTTATGTGCGATGTTAAAAAGTGCTCATGAGCAGGAGTTATGGTATCTGTTTGCCATAAAAGACCTATTTCATGTAATAGGGGTAGAAAAATATCGTAGAAAATGTCATTAAAAGATTTATTTTCAATGAGATTGTTATAGGTGTTGTAGAATAAAACTTGATCAAAATTTAGCATTGAGAGCTTGAAAGCATTTATAGCATGGTCTTCTACTTTTGCTCTGGATGCTATTTCCCTAACCTTAATAGGAATCTCTTCTTCACTTAATTTTGCTATTTTAGAAATTTTGTAGCCACTATTATTTAAAAAAGATATATTTAGTAGCTTTTGAAGGCTAGCTAAACTGTAATTTCTTATGTTTGTTTCAGACCTATTAGGCTGCAATAAATTATATCGCTTTTCCCATATTCTTATAGTATGAGCCTTTATACCCGTTAGGTTTTCAAGATCTTTAATACTAAAATTTACTTGCAAATTGTTCATTAAAAAGCAATTTTTGTTAAACAAAATTACGAATACCTCTTGAATAAACCTCAAAAAAGACACGAAAAAATTAAAAAATTAACAGAAAATAATTGAGATGGTTACATCTTTACAATCTAATTATACTTTTTTTGTGTGTGATTTTAGTTTGTTTTCCTCTTAAAAACCTTTGCCACTGTGAGATTATTAAGTATTTTTGGTCATTCACTATTTTATATCACTTTAAAATTTTATAGCCCTTACTTATGCGTTGGATAGTTTTGATTTTAACATTTTCATTGTTTTTGTCTTGCAAGAATGGTAAATCAGAATATATTGACACACAGAGTTTTACTAAAAAAAAGATTATTTCTACGCACTTAATTCCAGATGAACATTTTTTAGGAGATGAAGCATGTGCAAGTTGTCATAAGGCGCAATTTAAGGATTGGAAAGGATCGCACCACGATAAAGCCATGCAGGTTGCCAATGATACAACAGTACTGGGGAATTTTAACAACACTGTTTACAAAAGCCAGGGTATTACTTCTAGGTTTTTTAAAAAAGAAGGAGGTTATTATGTAAATACTGAGGGTAGGGATGGCATGTATCATGATTTTAAAATTGAATATACCTTTGGCGTTGAACCTTTACAGCAGTATATCGTTAAATTTCCAGATGGACATTATCAATGTTTGCGAACAGCTTGGGATACTGAAAAAGAAGAATGGTTCGATTTGTATCCAGATTTTAAAGTGGTACACTCCGAATGGTTGCACTGGTCCCGTGGTGGTTTAAACTGGAATAATATGTGTGCCGATTGCCACTCCACTAATGTTAGAAAAAACTATGATTTAGAGAACCATGCTTACAACACAAAATATGCTCTAATTAATGTAAGCTGTGAAACGTGTCATGGACCAGGCAAAACTCATGTTGATAACGTGACTACATTAGGGGATAGGTATAAGCCAAAAGGAGATTTAAAAATGACATTTGCAACATCTCCAAAAACATTAGTAGACGAGTGTGCAAGATGCCATGCTAGAAGAGAACAATACTCAGAGTTTTATAATTTTGAAGGCACTTTTTTAGACCATTATTTTCCGCAGTTAATAGCCAATGGATTATATCATCCTGATGGACAAATTTTGGATGAGGTTTATGTGTATGGATCGTTTCTTCAAAGTAAAATGTATCAGAATAACGTAACGTGTACCAACTGCCATAATCCACATTCTTTAGAATTAAAGTTTCAAGGTAATCTATTATGTGCCCAATGCCATGAACCCAAAACATACGATGTACCTACTCACCATTTTCATCAAGAAGGTTCAGAAGGTGCAAAGTGCATCAATTGCCATATGTCGGGAAAGACCTATATGGGTAATGATTACAGAAGAGACCATAGTTTTAGAATACCCCGCCCAGATTTAAGCTTAAAATATGGCACACCTAACGCTTGTACTCAATGCCATACAGATAAAGATGATGAATGGGCATTGGCAAATTACAAGAAATCGCATGGTACTCCTAAAAACAAACATTTTTCCGAGTTGTTGGCACCAGCGCTTACAGGTGATGTTCATGGTTTTGAGAAACTATTGGAATTATCAAAAGACACTATTTATCCAGAAATAGCTAGGGCATCTGCCGTAAGGGCAATGCCTAATTATCTAGATGAAACAGTTGTAGAAAATATGCTAGCCTTTTTAGATGATGATTCGCCACTAGTTCGAGGTGCAACTATCGATGCGTTTAGCGATATCAATTCTGGCGACTATATTAACTACTTCTTGCCTCTTCTTAGAGATGAAAAGCGCACGGTTAGGGTAAAAGCATTTTTGGCAATTGCTAGTCTTAACGAATTTCAATTACCAGAGGCGTATAGAGAGATTTATAAAGAGGTTAAAAAAGAGTTTGAAACCCATTTAGATGTTACCTCAGACTTTTCAGGAGGAAGAGCAAAAAAGGCGCTTTATTTTCTTAAACAGGGAGATGTGGAAAATGCTATAAAATGGTATGAAAAAGCCTTGGAGATTGATAGTATGAATAATATGATTCGCACTAATCTTGCCAATTTATACTATAGAAATAAAGCTATTTTAAAAGCAGAAGAAGCCTTTAAAACGATTATTCAGCAAGAACCAAATTTTGCGCAGACCTATTATTCCTATGCATTGTTATTAGCGGAGCAAAACAGGACAGATGAGGCGATAACTCAAATGAAATTAGCGATAAAGCACATGCCTGATAATGTAAGGTTTTATTATAATTTAAGCTTGCTTTATGATAAAGTGGGTAAGTTAAAGAACGCTGAGGATATCGCAGTAAAAGGCTTAAAACTAGATCCCAATAACGAAGGATTACTATATGTTATGGCTTATGTTTTTCAAAAGCAGGGTAATTTTGATAAGGCAAGAAATACAGCATCAAAGTTGGTAGAGTTGTATCCCAGAAACCCACAATATCGAAGGTTTTTACAACAATTGAATACTTCTCGATAAATAAAAAACTCAAACCAGATTTGATTTGAGTGCGTTTCAGGTTTAAAAGTAATTTTTTATCGAAGTGCACACGAGAAGATTCGAACTTCCACGTCCATAAGGACACTGCCCCCTCAAGGCAGCGCGTCTACCAATTCCGCCACGTGTGCTTTTTTTGAGGTATGCTAAAATAAAAAAAGTTAAGCGATAATGCTTAACTTTTTTTGTGACCGGGCTGGGGCTCGAACCCAGGACCCTCTCCTTAAAAGGGAGATGCTCTACCAACTGAGCTACCCGGTCTTACTAAAACAAAATATCCTTGTTGTTAGCGGGTGCAAATATATAATGTTTAATTAATAAAACAATGCTTTTTTTATATAATTTTTCGTTTTTTTGTGTCTCAATTATCTATGTTTTTAATAATCAATTACAAGCACTAAAATGATCATAGTTTTATTAGGATATATGGGGTCGGGAAAGTCCTCAGTTGGGAGAATTTTATCAAAAAAATTAAACTACAATTTAATTGATTTAGACGATTACATAGAAGAAAAGGAAAATGCTACCGTAAAAGAAATTTTTAAAACCAAAGGAGAAATCTATTTTAGAAAAAAAGAAACAGAACATTTAAAAGACTTACTTAAACTTGAAGATAATACTGTTTTGGCCTTAGGAGGAGGAACACCATGTTTTGCTGGTAATATGGAAGCGATTTTAGCTTCAAACAATGCTGTTTCAATATACTTAAAAGGGTCTTTACCGTTTCTTTCTAAAAAACTCTTTAAGAAAAAGGCTAAGCGTCCTTTAATTGCTCACATAGAAACCGAAGAGTTAATGACCGAGTTTATAGGTAAACATCTTTTTGAGCGTTCGCAATTTTATAGTCAGGCAGAGCATCATATCATTACAGATGATAAAACAAAGCCAGAGATTGTTGAGGATATTGTTCTGGAACTATTCTAAAACAACTTGATTATTCTTTCCAGTTAAGTTTACTTCCACATGCTCATGCAAAGAAGTAGATAAAGAGATGCCTTTAAAATCTGCCTTTACAGGATATTTTTTATGGTTTCTGTTTACTAAAATAGCGGTTTTAAATTTTTTTAGAGGCACATTTAAAAAATGTTTTACACCATAAATTAGTGTGGTTCCTGAATTTAAAACATCATCTACCAAAACGATGGATTTGTTAATGTATTCCTCTGGCTTTAAAGATGTGGTTATGGGGGCTAGAGGGTTTTCTTTGTTAATAGTAACTTTACACAGTATAGGTGTAATATCAGAGATTTTTTCTAGGGTAGATTTTAACTTTTTAGCCAATATAGAGCCATTATTACCTATACCAGCAATTATCACTTCTTTTTCATCTACATTGGTTTCATATATTTGAAAAGCAATACGCCTTATTTTATGCTGGATTTCTTTATGATTTAAAATAATATTATTTTTTACTTCCATAATAATAGTCACTATTTAACAACTAAATTAATCATTTTCGGCATTAAAATCATCAATGTCTCTTCTATCTTTTTTTGTTGGTCTACCAGTTCCTTTCTTTCTATAGTAATCTTTAGAGTATTTGAGTAATTCTTGGGCCTCAAATTCAGTTTTTGGTGTTGTGTCTACCCTGTAAATATCAACAAGTTTGGCAGACACCCTGTTGGGAGGAATGTCGTTAACCGTTAATTGATAATTGATTTGATTTTTGCGTAAAGAAATTTTATCAGTAGCATAAACCTCACGGCTAGGTTTAACCACTGTACCGTTAACCCTAACATGCCCTTTTTTACAAGCGGTAGAGGCTAAAGTTCTTGTTTTGTAGTACCTAACACACCATAAATATTTGTCTAAACGCATCTTACAGGTTTATATGCGAAGATAACAAAGAGAATTAAGAAAAAAATTTTCTTAGTTCTCTTTGTTTAATATTTCATGTAGAATTAATATGTTAGCTTAACAGAACTGATGTCATCGTTCCATGTTCGTCTCCAGGTCATTCTATAGTCATGTAAATTAGCTATTACTAAAGGATTTATTGTAGTTCTAGCATCAATAACAAGAGACCTACCTCCATAGTAACTATGCTCATAAAAGCGAGCTAAACAATCTTTTACTTTCAGTGAACTCATTTTATCATTTGGATTATTTCCAAATGGAGCATTGCTGAAACAAACTGTTACAGAATTAGTTTGGTGAACAGTCCAATTGGCACTGCTGTTAAAATGTTTTAGACGATTTTCATTGTCAACATATCTGAAGTAACAAGCGCTGCTACCACCATAACCATTAATATCATTATCAGTCCACCAATAGATTTTACTATTATAATTGCTATTGGTAAATATTTCTAGCGAGGTAGGATCGTCATAAGGAGTAGTGTAACTATTGGATTTTCCGGATAACGATTTTTTAGTTTTTGCTAGGTAACTAGAAAACTCATTATCGTTTTCAAAGAGAATATAATTATCTTTATTTATCATATAACTAATTAAAGTTTCACTTTTTTCATCTAATTCTTTAATGAAATCGAAAGACGCATCTTTTATTGGGATGATTTGTTCTGTCTGATTTTTGTTTTCGACATTCGTATTTATTTTAAATTTTAAAGTGTAAGTCTGGTTTTTGTAATAAAAATTTAAAGGAGCTATTTCATTATCTTCATTAGAAATTAGTTGATCTTCCTTTGGAGTTAATTCATCTGATTCTGTTACGCATGATAAGATAACACCAAAAATTAATAGGTAAAATAATAATTTGAGATTTTTCATATATTTTAAATTAAAAATTATTACGTAAATATAGTATAAAGATTATAAAAAAAGTAATATTTTTATTATATTAAAGATTTTTTCTTTCTTTATTATATGTTAAATCTTTCTTTTTTAATTTAAAGTTTTTGATTTCGATTAAGATATAGTCTTATCTTTGTGGCTATAATTAATTTTAAGGAATTACTGATTTTGGATTATAAATTTTTCTTTTTTACAATATTTTTTCTTTTATTTTTAGTAGGATGTAGTAGTGATGATAACAATGTAACAATTCCTGAGGTAATTCTAAGGGATAGAACGGAACAGCAAATTGCTGATAATGATTCTATTCAAAAATTTTTAAAGAGCCACTATTACAATAAAAGTGATTTTTTAAATAATCAAAATGCTAAGATTGCTGATTTGAAAATAGTAGAAGTAACAGATAGTGACAATATTGCTGAAGATGCAGATTCTCTTTTAATTAAAGCTGTAGAATCTAAAACTGTTACTTTTAGAAGTACAGAATACACCTTTTATACTTTAAGATTGAATACTGGAGGCGGAGAGAGTTTTACCAATTTCTCTGATAAAGTTAGAGTTATATACGAGGGAATGCTTTTAAATAAAACTATTTTTGATAATGCCGTAACACCTGTTGATTTTGATTTAGTTAGTGAGGATGGAGCCAGAGGAGATATTCCATTAAATGGATGGCAGAAAGTTCTTGTAGATTTTAAACCTGCCATGTCTTTTGTTGAGGAAGTTGATGGGACAGTTACCTATAATAATCATGGTTCTGGTGTTATGTTTTTACCGTCAGGGCTATCGTATTTTGCCGCGGCACCTTCGAACGATATTCCAGCGTACTCACCATTAATCTTCAAATTTGATTTATTACAATCAATTGAAACAGATTATGATGCCGATGGGGTGCCTTCTCATTTGGAAAAGTTTGTAACCACTGGCGAATTTAACGATCAATTTATAGTACTTGAGGATGAAAATGAACTTGATGATGATACTGATGGAGATGGTACTCCAAATTTCATTGACATAGATGATGATGGTGACGGAGTATTAACCATTAACGAAGATTTAGATAATGATGGAGATCCTACTAATGATGATACCGATGGTGATGGAGTTCCAAATTATTTAGATCCTGATGACGCTATTTCGAAATTAGACTAACAAAAAAACTTACCAATCTGGTAAGTTTTTTTGTTTTATATAAATATAATTGCATTATAATATTAAGGATAAACTTAAAATAAGTTGGTCTGGTCTAGTATCTAGTCTATCTTGGACATTTATATTATTGTTTTGAAGGAAAGTAGCTTCGTTGTTACTAAAGCCTCTTTCATATCTTAGGTCAATTCCTAATTTTTTCAAATTAAACCCAATGCCAAAGTTTAGCCCAACAGAGAAATCATTTTCAATATTATTAATGGAGATGTTATCAAATTCTGAATCCAAGATATATTGAAATGATGGACCTCCAAATACACTTAAAGGACCTAATACCTTTACCCCAACAAGCACAGGCACATCTAGTTTACTCATTTCAAAACTGTCGTTTCTGTAATCACTTTTAGTTCTGGTATAAACTAACTCAGGTCTTAAATATACTTCTTTACCTATTTTTCCAAAGATACCTACATGATAGCCAATATTTCTATCTGGATTTTCAGCATTATTTTGAACAGCATCAAAATAGTTTCCATTTGCGTTATAGTTTAAACCTCCTTTTAAACCAAAGCCAGTTTGGGTTTGCGCATAGCTAGAAAGTGATAAAAGCAAAACTGCTGTAAGTAATAGAATGAGTTTTACTGTAGAAAATTGGTTGTTTAGTTCTCGTTGTAATTCACTCGTACTTTTCATAATTATTCGTTTTTAGATTTGATGTCAAGTATAATATCAAAAACGTTGCCAAACGTTAAATATTTTAACAAACTAAAGATAAAAAATAAAAAAGGGTAATTTCTAACATTAAGAAATTACCCTTATCTATAATCAAAATATATGTTACTTCCTGTTGATAACAGTTTTAGCTTTTTCTACAATAGTTGCACTGTTTAACCCATATTTTTCCATTAATTGTGCAGGGGTGCCAGACTCCCCAAAAGTATCATTAGTACCTACAAATTCTTGAGGTGTTGGAGTGTTAGTGGCTAACAATCTAGCAACACTCTCGCCTAATCCTCCAAGGATATTATGTTCTTCAGCAGTAACAATACATCCAGTTTTAGCTACAGATTCTAAAATAGCTGCATCGTCTAAAGGTTTAATGGTATGTATATTTATCACTTCAGCAGAAATTCCAGCTTCATTTAATACCTTTGATGCTTCTAAAGCTTCCCAAACTAAATGTCCAGTAGCAACGATGGTTACATCAGTACCCTCAGTAAATTTAATAGCCTTACCTATTTCAAATTTTTGATCTGCTGGCGTAAAAATCGGCACCGATGGGCGTCCAAAACGTAAATATACTGGACCCTGATGCTCTGCAATAGCGATAGTTGCAGCCTTGGTTTGGTTAAAATCACATGGGTTAATTACCGTCATTCCTGGTAACATTTTCATCAAACCAATATCTTCTAAAATTTGGTGTGTAGCCCCATCTTCTCCTAGAGTTAAGCCAGCATGAGAAGCACATATTTTTACGTTCTTGCCAGAATAAGCAATAGATTGACGAATTTGGTCATAAACCCTTCCTGTAGAAAAGTTGGCAAAAGTTCCAGTAAACGGTATTTTACCACCAATGGTTAAACCAGCAGCTATTCCCATCATATTAGCTTCTGCAATACCTATTTGGAAAAAACGATCTGGGTTTTCTTTAATAAATTCGTTCATTTTTAAAGATCCAATAAGGTCTGCACAAAGCGCAACCACATTTGGGTTAGTCCTACCGAGTTCAGCCAAACCAGCTCCAAAACCACTTCTAGTATCTTTTTTTTCTGTATATGTATATGTTTTCATTTGTTTTTAGTAAGTGGTTAATAGTCACCTAACGTTTCAGGGTTTTGTTCTAGTCCAATAGCTAACTGCTCATCATTTGGTGCTTTACCATGCCATGCATGCGTATGCATCATAAAATCTACGCCATTGCCCATAACGGTTCTTAGTAAAACACAAACGGGTTTTCCTTTACCGGTTTCAGCTTTGGCTTTGGCCATGCCTTCTATTACTGCTTCAAGATTGTTACCATCTTCAATATTTAAAACAGTCCATCCAAAAGCTTCAAACTTAGCTTTTATACTACCCATAGGTAACACATCGTCTGTAGAACCATCAATTTGCTGACCGTTTAAATCTACAGTAGAAATTAAATTATCAACCTTCTTAGCTGAAGCATACATGATAGCTTCCCAATTTTGTCCTTCTTGTAACTCCCCATCGCCATGCAACGAATACACAATCTTATCATCGTTATTCATTTTTTTAGCTTGAGCAGCACCAATAGCAACAGACATACCTTGACCTAAAGATCCTGATGCAATTCTTACTCCAGGCAAACCTTCATGTGTCGTAGGGTGCCCCTGTAAACGAGAATCTATTAATCTAAAAGTGTTTAATTCTTCAACAGGGAAATATCCAGCCCTTGCCAAAACACTGTAGAATACAGGTGAGATATGACCATTTGATAAAAAGAATAAGTCCTCGCCAATCCCATCCATATCAAATTCATCTTTTCTATCCATAATTTCGTTATAAAGCGCAACGAAAAATTCGGTACAACCTAAAGAGCCTCCTGGATGCCCAGAATTTACTTTATGCACCTGTCTCAAGATATCTCTTCTTACTTGTGTGCAGATATCCTCTAAGTGTTTAATGTTTGGCATGTTAAATGATTATTTTTTGCGCGACAAAAATAGGGGATTAGAACAGTTTTACAAAGTATTAACATTCTATTTTTTATAAAATTACTTAAACGTTAAGTAGTGCTGAATAGTTTGTTTTTTTTGCCATAAAATATGTAGGTTTGCGCATTGGGAAAAGGTTATGAAATTCAATTTAAAACATAAAGATTTACAGAGTAAAGCAAGGGCAGGAACGATTACTACAGACCACGGTGTGATTGAAACCCCTATTTTTATGCCTGTAGGAACTGTTGCTACGGTAAAAGGTGTGCATCAACGCGAACTTAAGAATGATATTAATCCAGATATCATATTAGGAAATACGTATCATTTGTATTTGCGTCCACAAACCAATATCATAGAAAAAGCTGGGGGCTTGCACAAATTTATGAATTGGGATAGAAATATTTTAACCGATTCTGGAGGCTATCAAGTGTATTCCCTTTCTGCAAATCGAAAAATTAAAGAAGAGGGTGTAAAGTTTAAATCCCATATTGATGGTAGTTACCATACCTTTACACCAGAGAATGTCATGGAAATTCAACGTACAATTGGAGCTGACATTATTATGGCTTTTGATGAGTGTACACCATATCCCTGTGATTACAATTATGCCAAACGCTCTATGCATATGACGCATCGTTGGCTGGACAGATGTATCAGGCATTTAGGAAAAACACCTTTGAAGTATGATTATAATCAAGCATTTTTTCCAATAGTTCAAGGCAGTACGTATAAAGATTTACGAATTCAGTCAGCAGAATATATTGCAAATGCTGGAGCAGTAGGTAATGCCATTGGAGGCTTATCAGTTGGAGAACCTGCAGAGGAAATGTATGCCATGACAGAAGTTGTGTGCAATGTTTTGCCAGAGGATAAACCTAGATATTTAATGGGAGTTGGTACACCAATCAATATTTTAGAAAATATTTCGTTAGGTATTGATATGTTTGATTGTGTTATGCCAACACGTAATGCCAGAAATGGAATGCTATTTACAGCTCATGGTACTATAAATATAAAAAATAAGAAGTGGGAGGATGATTTTTCTCCTATTGATGAAATGGGTATTACTTTTGTAGATACTGAATATAGCAAAGCTTATTTAAGACATTTATTTTCGGTAAATGAACTATTAGGAAAACAAATAGCCACCATACACAATTTAGGATTTTACTTATGGTTGGTTAGAGAAGCAAGAAAACATATTTTAGCTGGAGATTTTAAAGTCTGGAAAGATGCTATGGTAAAGCAAATGGATAAGCGTTTATAAATATGGTTTATAAACTCATTAACATAATTAATTGTATTGTCCCTCTACACCGGAGAGATTAAGTTTGAATGAAGATACTTGATTGGTACATATTAAAACGTTATTTATTTACATTTTTAATGATGTTATTGCTGTTTATTCCCATTGGAATTACAGTAAATTTAGCTGAGAAAATAGGTAAGATTTTAGATAACAATGTACCTTTTAATGAAGTGGCATTGTTTTATTTAGATTTTACAATTTATTTTGCCAACTTACTGTTTCCTTTATTTTTGTTTCTATCGGTTATTTGGTTTACGTCAAAGCTTGCCAATAATACAGAGATAGTCGCTTTTTTAAGCTCAGGTGTATCTTTCTCCAGATTTCTTAGGCCATACATATTTGGGGCTATCATTGTAGCAGCTTTTGCACTTGTTTTGGGGATGTTTTTAGCACCAGAGGCTAGTAAAGGATTTAATGAGTTTGATTATAAATATTTTAAAAGGGGGAAAAGTGCAGTTGATAATAAAAATGTTTACAGACAGATAAATGATAACGATTTTATATATGTGAGTAGTTATGACTCAAAAAATAAATTAGGACAAGATTTTACACTAGAGCATCTGGAAGATAATGAATTAAAGTATAAAATTAGTGCTCGCAGTATCCGATACATTGAGAAAGATACAATGTATAGACTAATTGATTATGTAAAACGTAAAGTAGGGACATTAGGAGATACTTTAGAAATAGAAAGAAGAAAAGATACGTTGTTTTCTTTTCAAGCTGAAGACTTAACACCAGTAATATATATAGCAGAAACATTATCATATCCAGAGTTGGTAAATTTTATAAAAAAGGAAGAAGCTAGGGGTTCATCCAACATAGGACGCTATAAACTGGTGCTGTATAGAAAATGGAGTTTACCGGTTTCTATCTTCATCTTAACCATTATAGCAGTAGCGGTATCCTCTATAAAGCGCAGAGGGGGCATGGGCGTAAACTTAGCACTAGGTATATGTATAGCTATGGTGTTTGTCTTTTTTGATAAAATTTTTGGTGTAATGGCGCAACAATCAAACTTCCCGCCAGTAATAGCTGTATGGTTTCCTAATTTCATTTTTGGTATTTTAGCTGTATATCTATTATACAATGCCAAACGCTAGGGTTAAAAGTTACCTTCATCTACATCTTTTAGTTTTTATTGCGGGATTTACAGCTATTCTAGGAAAAGAAATTTCAATAACAGCAATTCCTTTGGTATGGTTTCGTATGTCCATGGCTACCATTTTGATATTCTTTTTCATATCAATAAGAAACATAAAATTAAAAATTGATAAATCGTCCTTGGTAAGGCTATCGTGTGCAGGTATCATTATTGCATTGCACTGGATTACGTTTTTTGCAGCCATAGATGCCGCTAATATTTCCATAGCCTTGGCCATGTTTTCAACAGGTGCTTTTTTTGCTTCTTTTATAGAACCCATTTTTTACAAGAGAAAAATTATAGGATACGAAATAGTATTTGGGGTTTTGGTCATTCTAGGAGTATTTATAATTACACAAAGCGAGATAAAGTATTTAAAAGGTATATTATTAGGTATATCGTCGGCTTTCTTTTCATCGTTATTCGCCGTCTTAAATGGTGTTTTTCTCAAAAAACATTCAGCAACGGTAATATCATTTTATGAGTTTATTAGCGGCGTTGTGTTTATCTCGATATTTATGGTATGTTTTCAAGATGGCTTTTCATTAGATTTTTTTAAACTTAGCAGCAAAGATTTTTGGTATTTGTTTATACTAGCTTCAGTATGTACCGCTTATGCTTTTATAGCAGCTGTTTATGTTATGAAGCTTATAAGCCCATTTTCGGTTGTGCTTACATACAATCTAGAACCCATTTACGGTATACTGCTAGCTGTGATATTGTACCCAGAATCAGAAAGGATGAGTACTAATTTTTATTATGGGGCAGCGATAATTATAGCAACTGTAGTAGTTAATGGGATTTTGAAAAATAAACAAGCTTTTAAACGAAAACAAATACATTAATTTCTAAAATTGAAACGAAATAAATTCCTTAATTTTGTACGCTAACCAAAAACTAAGTTTAAATCCTTATGGAATATTTAGAATTTGAATTACCTATTAAAGAGCTTGAAGACCAACTTCAAAAGTGTAAAGTTATTGGAGAGGAAAGTGAAGTTGATGTCTCTGAAACTTGTGAGCAAATAGAAAAAAAACTTAAAAAGACTACCACTGATATATACAAAAACCTCAGCCCATGGCAACGTGTACAATTATCTAGGCACCCTAATAGACCTTATACCTTAGATTATATAAAGGCTATTTGTGGAGATACATTTTTAGAGCTTCATGGAGATAGAAGCTTTAAAGATGATAAAGCTATGATTGGAGGTTTAGGAAAAATAGGAGACCAGAGTTACATGTTTATAGGGCAGCAAAAAGGCTATAATACCAAAACGCGGCAATACAGAAATTTTGGAATGGCTAACCCAGAAGGGTATAGAAAAGCTTTGCGCTTAATGAAGTCGGCTGAAAAATTTGGTATACCAGTAGTAACATTGTTAGATACTCCAGGTGCCTATCCTGGCTTAGAAGCCGAAGAGCGAGGTCAAGGGGAGGCAATAGCTCGAAATATTTTAGAAATGACACGCCTTAAAGTACCAGTAATAACTATAGTTATAGGAGAAGGAGCTTCAGGAGGAGCACTGGGAATAGGTGTTGGGGATCGTGTACTAATGTTAGAAAACACGTGGTATTCAGTTATCTCCCCAGAATCATGCTCTTCTATTCTTTGGCGTAGTTGGGAACATAAAGAGAGAGCTGCAGAAGCTTTAAAGCTTACCGCTACAGATATGAAAAAGCTAAAAATAATCGATGGTATCATTAAAGAACCCTTAGGAGGTGCACATAGAGATAGAGACAAAACGTTTAAGGCTGTAATTACTGCTATAGAAAAACATTACAGTGAGTTAAAAAACTTATCACCAATAGATTTAGTGAACCAACGCATGGAAAAATACTCCAATATGGGAGTGTATAAAGGGTAACTTCTTTAAAACCAAAAGATAAAAAATCTGAAGTTTTGGCTTCAGGTTTTTTTTTATGGTTATTCACAAGAGAATTAAGTTATCAACAGTAATATTGTTGATGAAGCGTGTACAACCAACCTCAAAAAATTTAAAATACAATTCTTTATTTGTATATTTTAGTAGCTATGAAACAACCTAACCAAATAAAAGGATTTAAAGTTGATAAGAGTACAATTATTAACTTAGAAAAAGGTAAAATACCACCCCAAGCTATTGATTTAGAAGAAGTTGTGCTTGGAGCGATGATGATTGATAAAAAGGGGGTTGATGAGGTAATTGATATTTTAAGCCCTGATGCATTTTATAAAGAAGCGCACCAGCTTATTTTTGAAGCTATTTTTCAGTTATTTGAAGGGAGTGAACCCATAGACTTATTAACCGTTTCAACGCAGTTAAAGAAAAACGGAAAATTGGAAATGATAGGAGGGGATTTTTACCTTATTTCCTTAACGCAAAAGGTGTCTTCTTCAGCACATATAGAGTTTCATGCCCGCATCATACTTCAAAAGTTTATTCAAAGGAGTTTAATTAAAATTTCTAATGAAATTATTGAAGATTCATATGATGAAACTAAGGATGTTTTTGACTTGTTGGATAAAGCAGAATCTAAACTCTATGAAGTTACTCAGGGTAATATTAAAAAATCCAGTGAAACAGCTCAGGAATTAGTTATTCAAGCTAAAAAGAAGATTGAGGAAATTTCTAATAAGGAAGGTTTAAGTGGTATTCCTACAGGGTTTCATAAACTAGATAAATTAACTTCAGGGTGGCAACCTTCAGATTTAATTATCGTTGCAGCAAGACCAGGTATGGGTAAAACCGCTCTTACCTTGTCTATGGCCAGAAATATTGCTGTAGACCAAAATATTCCTGTAGCTTTCTTTTCTCTAGAAATGGCTTCTGTACAGCTTATTACACGTTTAATTTCAAGTGAAACTGGACTGTCCTCAGAAAAACTAAGAACAGGAAAGCTCGAAAAGCACGAATGGGAACAGCTTAATGTAAAAGTTAAGGATTTAGAAAAAGCACCATTATTTATTGATGATACACCGTCACTATCAATTTTTGATTTAAGGGCGAAAGCACGCCGTTTATCCTCGCAACATGGTATAAAACTCATTATGATTGATTATTTACAATTAATGACAGGTGGAAGTAGCCATGCAGGTAATCGTGAACAAGAAATTTCCATGATTTCCAGGAACTTAAAAGCACTTGCAAAAGAATTAAATGTACCAGTAATAGCGTTATCTCAGTTATCACGTGCCGTTGAAACCCGTGGGGGAAGTAAACGCCCATTACTATCAGATTTACGTGAGTCTGGAGCAATCGAGCAAGATGCAGATATTGTAAGCTTTATTTACAGGCCTGAGTATTATAAAATTGATGAATGGGATGATGAAGAGCGTTCACCAACCGAAGGACAAGCAGAATTTATTATAGCCAAACACAGAAATGGTGGTTTAGAAAATATTCGATTAAAATTCCTAGGGCATTTAGGTAAGTTTGATAATCTGGATGATTTTGATTCTCCTTTTGAATTCCACAGTAAAATGAATGCAGCTGCCAATGATGATACGTTTAAGGCTGATAACTTTACAGCAAGTCCTGACCAAGCCTTCGGTAGTTCGTTTAATGAAGATGATGATAACGATGTGCCTTTTTAACATATGATTAATTCACTAAGGTTGTTTTTTTCTTTATCTTTCGGATTATGAAAAAAGCCCTGATAGTCTCGATAATTTTTCTTTTTTGCTTTGAAATTCATGCGTCTTATGTCCTTATCCCAATGGATGCAGAAAGCCAAAAAAACCACTTAAAGGCTTATGGGATAACCTATTGGACGTTAGAGAAACAACTGAAAGTAAAATGGTTATTGAATTATAGAGGCGGTTCTTTTTTATTGCCTGATACCGAGGCAATTCAGCAAGAATGTCAAATAAGAGGGGTGTCTTTTGAAGTTGTTTCCAATGGAAAAGCCGAAAGTATTCTTGAGGAGATTGCTAGTCCCAGCAAAAACATGGAGGCAATAATTTTAGAAAAAGCACCAAAAATAGCAGTGTATACGCCAAAAGGTAAATTACCTTGGGACGATGCGGTTACTATGGTTTTGAAGTATGCCGAGATTCCTTATGAGACGATTTATGATGAAGAAGTTTTAAATGATAGTCTTTTATTATTTGATTGGTTGCATTTACACCATGAAGATTTTACGGGCCAATACGGCAAATTTTATGGTATGTACCGATCCTCATCATGGTATATACAAGAAAAGAAAGAGGCTGAGGCTTTGGCAACAAAATTGGGATACGCCAAAGTATCTGATGCTAAACTTGATGTAGCATTGAAGATACGAAACTATGTTTTAGGAGGAGGCTTTATGTTCGCCATGTGTAGTGCGACTGATAGTTTTGATATTGCACTCGCATCAGAAGGGGTCGATATATGTGAACCGATGTTTGATGGTGATGGTAGCGACCCTGCCTACCAGAATAGAATTGATTACAGTAAAACTTTTGCTTTCACAAATTTTCTATTAGAAAGAAACCCTAAGATATACGAGTTCTCATCTATAGATACCACGAGAAAACGAGCAATTTCTAAAACAACAGACTATTTTTCTTTATTAGAATTTTCGGCCAAATGGGATCCTATACCAACTATGCTATGTCAAAATCATACAGCACTAGTAAAAGGTTTCATGGGGCAAACTACAGCTTTTACGCGAGATGAGATAAAATCCAATGTTTTGGTAATGGGAGAAAACCGCACTAATGGGGAAGCCAAATACATCCATGGTATTAAAGGAAAAGGTTTTTTTACGTTTTATGGCGGACATGACCCTGAAGATTATCAACATAGGGTAGGAGATGCTAAAACAGAATTGGATTTACACCCTACTTCTCCAGGTTATCGATTAATACTAAACAACGTTTTGTTTCCAGCAGCAAAAAAGAAAAAACAAAAAACCTAACTAGTCGTCGGTAACTATCCTTCGTTTAAAGGTATAGATAAAACCATCCGTAGCTGCCGCCCCATCCGATTTAATATTCTGATTAATGATTAAATCTTCCTCGGTTGGAGTAAGTAATCCAGCATATTCTTCTCCATCAATAAAAATTATGGATTGGGTGCCATATACGGGTATTGAGATAGAGTAGGTTCCAGTATCTAAACCATCTTCTAACGATGTATCCGTATTGTTGTTTAGTACTTTTAGCGTGCCGTTTCCTACAAAATCAACATTAAAAACCCATACGATAGTATCCACCTCAAAATTAACATCAACACCGGCAATACCACCAGATACATTGGTTAAGTGCCATTGAAATATTTCCACACTTTGCGCCTCCAGAGTATCAACTTCTGGATCAGCATTGTCAACACTACAACTGAATATTAAGGACAAAAATAAGATAGGGGCTAAAAACTTAAATTTCATAATAAAATATACGTTTTTACTTAAAAGATGATTAAAATTGATAAAGGTTGCGTAATAAAAATAAAAATTTACGGTTTGAAAACCAATTTTTCTTTTTCCATCAAGAGTTTTTGAAGAATAATTTCAACACCTAAATCGTTGTTACTCTTAGTCTCAAATCTAGCCACAGATTTTACCAGAGGATGAGCATTTGCCATCGCAAAACTAAAATAAGCGTTCTCTAGCATTTCTAAGTCGTTGTTATAATCACCAAACGCAAGGGTTTCCTCGTCACTAATGTTGTACTTCTTTTGTATGTGTTTAATAGCAGTACCTTTATTAGCAATGTTTTCAGATATATCAACCCAATGTGTTGCAGATAATTTTACTTTAAAATCAGATTCTAATACTCTAATATGGGGATATATGTGTTTTTCAGAACTTTCCTCATGAAATAAAGCAACTTTATACACCTCTTCTACAATTTCTCTTGGATGATTTATTACCTTATAATTATGATAATATTCCGATAACAGGTTTAGTAATTGATGAGATTTACTCATCACATACGCTCTATCTTGAGTACAAAATACTGGGTGGGCGTTCTCAACAGTACCAATTATACTTATGATGCTTTTAAAATTTTTTTCAAGGATAGGGTTGGAGAGGAATACGTTATTTTCATGGATGGCTAAGCCACCATTTTCAGCTACAATTATTATATCATCCTTAATTTCAGACAATTTATCAACCATTCCATAATATGGTCTCCCGCTAGCAGCTACAAAAATGATATCGTGTTTAATTAATTTTTTAAAAAGTTGTAAAAATAATGGACTTACTTCATGTTTAGAATTAAGTAAAGTACCATCCATATCAGTTACTACAAGTTTAACCTGTGATAAATTCATGTATATATTTTAAAAGGCAAAAATACTTTATTTATGGGGTTGAAAAATAAATTACTTATTAATTAATTGTCAAAAAATTACTTTTTTAAATCAAATATGATCGAGATAAGAATGTAGTACAAAGTAAAAATACTTCAAAAAAATCGATAAAATGATTGTTTTTTACGATAAATTACATATTTTAGCAGCCTAAACCCAAATCATAATCCATGAAAACGAAATTATTCTTTCTTAGTTTTTGCTTTATATTAATCTCTAGTATTGGTTTCTCTCAAAAAAAGAAACAGCCAAAAAGCATTATTAGTGACGACGTAGCCATAAAAAAATATCATAGTAAAGATGAGTTGGATAGAATGGCTAAAGGAGAGTTATTGGTGCTTTATGAAGAGAGAATTGAAAGCTTAGTGAAATTAATGCCTTACATAGCATTTGCCACTAAACCAGGAGTTACTATGTCTACTTTAGGTATACCTAATGATAGTGACAATAGGAAAGCTTTGGATGACCAATTTGAAGCCACTGATGAGTTTATAGAAAAAACTTCAGAATTTCAAAAAAGAATATTGCCATACTCCGATACCAATGATTTAGTTTCAGCTATCATTTTTTATGAAGAAACACTCAAATCATTACATGAGTATAGCGAATTTCATTAAGACTTTTTTTTAGTTACAAAGAAACCCAATCATCATTGGGTTTCTTTCTTTGTATCTGTTTTCTTAATGTTTATGAAAGAATTTATTTTATAATCTTATTCTTTCATTTATATTTTAAATCTTAAATAGTTGCATTTCATCGATTTTTTAGATTTAAATTAGTGAATAAAAGTGCATTTTATCGAAATATTTGGTATTTCATAGAATATTCTTTTATTTTTGATTATGTTAATTGCGAGCATTTACCCTCGATGTAAAAAATTAGTACAATGAAAAAAATAACTCAAATTCTCTTGGTGTCTTTGATAACCTTTGGTTGTTTTGCGCAACAGGAAAAAGGCATTATTGGAGAAAATAATTGGTTAAACAATTGGACCCAGTTTCAATCAAATAAAATTGATTATGGCGAGCCCACACAAATACTGGCTGGAACTATTAAGGAGAATACTACATTAAAAAAGGGAGAGGTCTATTTACTTTTAGGAAGTGTTTTTGTAGCCCCAAGTGTAACTTTAACCATAGAGCCAGGTTCTGTGATTCTTGGAGATTATAAGACTGTGGGATCTTTGACTATTTCTAGAGGTGCTAAAATTTTGGCGGAAGGTAGAGCTACGGACCCCATTATTTTTACTTCAAATAGAAGTGTTAAAAGAGCTGGAGATTGGGGAGGTGTAATGCTTCTGGGAGACGCCCCAATAAATAGATACGGTTCAGGTTCTGTGGCATCGTTTTACCCAAACCTTAGCCCTTCAGATTACGCTAACACTAATTACGGAGGAGACGAAGTATTAGGTGCTTCAGGAATCATACGATATGTTCGTATAGAATATGCAGGTAAGCGTGTATCTCAAGATACCTATTTTAATGGACTTTTACTCGCTAGTGTTGGAGCAGGTACCGAGGTAGACCACATTATGGTTAGTAACGTTGAAGAGGATGGGTTTGAAATTTGGGGGGGGAATCTTTCTTTGTCAAATTTAGTGTCATACAAAACAAAGGGAACAGATTTTAAATTTAATTATGGTACTTCATCTATAATATCCAATTCATTAGCAGTTAGATCACCTTATGCCTCTAACGGTAGTGGAGACAGATGCTTACAAGTGCTTTCATACCATAAAAAAGAAGAGGTAGATTTTCAAAAGAGTCAAACATCAATAGAAGCTACAAACTTAACGTTTTTAAATACCAGTAAAGATTTAAAGTCTGCAATTAAAATGAATTTAGTTCATGAGGCTATTTATGTAGGGGTTGATGCCAAATTAAATATGTCTAAAAGTGTGATCTCTGGTTTTAATCCAGCAGTGATTTTAGATCAAAATATTTATGTCAATCAGGACAATCTAGAAAAAATTAAGTTCAAGGAGATGTACTTTAATAATTGTAATGGTAACATTTTTGTTGAGAACAATAGTAATAATGATGATTTAGAAAACTGGTACGGAAACAGAGCTTTTTTTAATGTCTATTCCAAGAGTAATAATACAGAAACTTTTATTGCGTCTGATAATTATAAACGACCAGATTTTAGGCTTAGAATAAATAAAATCATAGCATCTAATGTTGATAAGGATGCATTGGATGACTAAAAAAAATATTAATCGATAATTTATATGGTATAACTCTAGGCATTTAATCTCAAACACATCCAAAGCTTATATGGGTGCAATTTAATTCCTAGGGGTTTTATTAAACGATAGAACTGCATGCGGAATTTTACTTTTTTTACTTTTTTTATTTTCTTGCTATGGGCTAGTTCTGCCTTAAAAGCGCAGATAGTTATAAGTAAGCCCAATTTAGGGTTTACACAAGCGTGCGCCAGTTCTTCTTTTAACACATATGATGTTACGTTTTCATTTTCTCCAGTGGAAAATTTAGGAACATCAAACAGATTTATTATAGAATTATCTGATGAAAATGGTAGTTTTTCTAATGCTACAATTGTATTTTCATCAATAGAAGGTAGTGTGACTACATCTCCTGCTACTTTAAGCTTTTCAATACCAAATGATACTGCAGGGGAAGGATACAAATTAAGGGTAAAAAGTACGTCTCCTCAAGCTACTAGTAGTGCCTCAAATGCATTTGCTGCTTATTATAAAATTCAGGACAGTCCATTTACTATCAATAATTTGATAGACACTGGGGTGTTTTGTTCGGGTGGAAGCTACTTGCTCACAATTGACAACCCGGGAGACGCCATGAACGATTCCCCATTGCAATATCCTAGCTTAACTTTTAATTGGTACAAAGAAACTGGTCCTACAACATCAGTATTTATAGCATCAGGCGAGAGTTTAGAGGTAAATACAGAGGGGACATATTTTGTTGAAACCAATTATGGGACATGTACATCAGATTCGTTTTCAAATAGAGTAGCTGTAAGTGAAGCATCTTCGGGTACAACATCATCTTCTATCAGTTCCAGTTTAGGTAACCCCTATTGTCAAGCAAATGGTCCTACAACCTTAAGCGCTATTAACGGCACATCTTATCAATGGTTTAAAGATGGAAAAGAGATTGATGGTGCTACAAGTCAGATGTATGAAACCAATGAAGCCGGTAAGTATGAGGTAAGGGTAGATTTGGATGATTGTACTACATCCGCTTCTATAGATTTAATTAATATAGATTTTACGAGCGAGATAGATGCCGATGAAGACAACATTTTAGAATCAGGAGAAAGATTAATGGTAAATGTTACAACATCAGCAAGTAATCCAGTATTCGAATGGTATTTAAATGATATTCGTATTACGGGGGCTGATGAAAGTAATTATGAAGTTACAGAACAAGGAAATTATAAAGTAAATATTACACAAACCCAAGGCTGTAATGCAACACAAGTAATAAGCTTTAAAGTTACAGAACCATTTCCAGATGTTGCAAATATACCTAATGTAATTACACCAAATGGAGATGGTATCAACGATACATGGGTAATACCACAGGCATTTGTAAGTGGAACAAATACAGAAGTTACATTAATAAGTGCCCAAGGTAAAGTAGTATTAAGTACAAATAACTATCAAAATAATTGGCCTGAAAATGAATTAAATGATAAAGGTGTAAATCCAGTATACTATTACATTATAAAAACCTCAAATCAAAATATAAAAAAAGGGTCCATTACGGTTCTAAGGTAAAATGAATAAATATCTATTATATATGTTTCTAGCAATATGTTCTATTCAGCAATTTCATTCTCAAGAGAGCAATGGTATTGTTGCGTTGGCATTACCCGTTAGAAACTCTTTAAAGTTTAATAGATATGCTATTAACCCAACCTTTAGTTTTGTAAGGGAGCAAAATAAGTATATAAGTTTTACCAATAAAAGACAGTGGGCTCAATTTAGTGATGCGCCGCAGTCTTATTTATTTAGTTATTCAGGTCGTTTTTCAGAAAATATTGGAGCGGGTGTTGGTTTATTTCAGCAAAATTTTGGTGTTTTAACCACCTTTGGAGGGATTTTAAACTTCGCCTACAATGCAAATATAGGTAGAGAAAGCAATTTAACTTTTGGATTGAATATTGGAGCTTACCAAAGTGGATTGAATCAAGGCAGGGTAGTTGTTAATACACCAGATCCATCCCTACAGAATGTACCATCTAATTTTTTAATAACAGTAAATCCTGGTATAAATTATGGTACAGATTTTTTCGATTTTGGTGTATCCATAAACAATTTAGTATCCTATAATTTAAGTGAATCCCAGATCATAGAAGAGAATCCAGAACAAGGACTTCAGGCACATGTAATGTACACGGGTTATATGAATTCAAGAGGCTTTTTTGACAATAGTAGGTTTTCTACATTAATAAGAAGTGAGTTTAAGAAAGACCAAACAGTTATTTCAGGACTTGCAATGCTAAATATTCCAAAAGGTGTATGGGCACAAGCAGGTTATAATACGTTATATGGAGCATCAGTAGGTGTAGGCATCAACGTTACAAATAATATTGCAATTGAATATAACTATGAGCAATCTATGGGCGATTTTTCAGAATTTGGAAGTTCTCATGAAATTACCTTAGCCTATCGCTTCAACAAAAACTATAGGTATAATTATGGAGATGATGATGAGGAACAATCGGTATTTAATTCCACAAAAAAGAGAAGAAAACGTAATAACCTAACCGACGAAGATCGTGCGAGAATAGCAGAACGAAGAGCAAGAATTGCAGCAGAGAGATTAGAAGAAGCCAAAGCTAAAGAGGAACAAGCGGATGCAAAAATTGAACAATCTGAAGTTTCAGAGGTAAAAAAAGTAGAAAACAGTAATACGAATGTAGCTAAAGATGAGATAAAGGAAAAAACTGTTATAGATGAACAAGAGAAGTTACAACAGGAATTAGAACGACAAAGAAAATTAGAAGAAGCTAGATTAAAAGCAGAAGAGGAAAAACGATTACGAGAAGAGCAGGAGAGAAAAAGAATAATAGAAGAAGAAGCGCGTAAAAAGAAGGAAGCAGAAAGATTGAAAGCAGAAGCTATGGCTAGAGCTAAGGCAGAAGCAATAGAAAAAGCTAAAATTGAAGAGGCAAGATTGAAGTTGGAAGCTGAGAAAAAAGCAGAGGAGGAGAGAAAGTTACGAGAAGAGCAGGAGAGAAAAAGAATAATAGAAGAAGCGGCACGTAAAAAAGAGGAAGCTGAAAGATTAGAAGCAGAAGCTATCGCCAAAGCTAAGGCAGAGGCTATAGAAAAAGCTAAGATTGAAGAGGAGAAACGCAAAGCCCTAGAAGTAGAACAATTACAACAAGAAGCAGAGAGAAAAAGAAAAGAAGAAGAAGCGAGATTGAAGTTGGAAGCAGAAGAGAATGATGAAACTATTATAGAACAAGAAGATATTCCTGTGGCAAATGATGAAGCATCTAAAACAATGAATGCTTTAGTAAGTGAAACTAATGCAGCTAAAAAAACTCAGGATGAATTAATGAAACGATTCTCTGAAAAAATTGCTATAAAGCAAAAAGATTTAGATGATTTAAAAGAAGAAAACGATTTAAGTGAAAAAGGAATTTATCTAGAGCCAAAACCTTTTAAAAGTTTAACGGAAGAAAATCAGGAGCTTGAAAAGATTAAGGATGAAATAGATAAGACGCTTGAAGAACAAAAAATAAAGATTATCGAGCTAGAAACAATGTATTTAAAGCGTAAGAGAAAAGTTAGGGATAAAAATGACCCAGTAAATGAATTTTACCAAAATGCCCTAGAACGATTAAAATCTGAACAAGAGCATTTATTGAGCGCTAAAAGAGATTTGATATTGAATTTAGAACAAATAAAAGAAGCTACAGATTTCGAAAGAAAGAGAAGAATACGTCGTGCAGCTTATGATAATCAACAAGATAGATATAATAAAGATAAGGCTACTCTTGCTAGAATTAAAAAGTTTACTGATGAAAGGGCTGTACCATTACAAGAGGAAGATTTCGATTTTGGAGAAGAACAAACCAAGAATATTCAAATTGTTAAAAATGTATTGAATGAAGAGCCTGGTTACTATATAGTTATTGCAGTACATAACAGTGTAGAGAAACGTGATGATTTTGTAACTAAAGTGGTGGCATCAGGAGAGAAGAATATAAACTTTTTCTTTGATGTAAACACCAATAAATATTTTATATACTATGAAAAGTTTAATTCAATAAACCAAGCTAAAAATGCTTTAAGCCAAAAAGGAAGTAAACCGTATAATGCTAAAATGTCCCTTGTTAAAATTGATAATTAGAAGAATTAGATAAACAACTGATTGCTATTTCTCTCAATCCCAAATGAACTGAAATAGAAAAACTAACAACTATGAAAACACCTACTTATGTAAACACCTACATTTTTGCTTTAATGCTCTTAATGGGTATGCAGTGTTTTGCACAAAATCTAGTACCTTTTTCACCAAGATATGACGAGGCCATTAAGGGTGATATGCTTTTGATTGGGAATAGTAATGTAGGATTACATGTTACCAATCCCTATAATGGAAGCGATACGAATGATAGGGTTAATGCTGCAGTTTATGTAGATATTGATAGCGACCCTACAACATTTAACTCTAGTACTGCGGATTTAGACGTACCAAGCGATACCAACTGTTATCAAATTGTATATGCAGGATTGTATTGGAGTGCCGTAGTTAATGGTGCTGAACCAATATCAGATATTAAATTTAGAGTACCTGGAAGTGCGGCTTATCAAGATATAACCGGCACACAGATATATTTTCAGAATGCTGCGAATAATAATAACTCAAACACTTATGTTTATTATCACGATGTAACCGATATTCTTACTGCACTACCTAACCCAGAAGGGACCTATGGTGTAGCTAATATATCGTCGTTAGTAGGGGCAAAACCCAATTCTGAAGGGCTTTCGGCAGGTTGGTCTCTTTTCGTTATTTATGAAGATCCGTTATTACCGAGTAAATATATCACATCTTTTGATGGCTTTACAAAAATTACAAGTGCCATAAACGAAACCTTTCCTGTTTCTGGTTTCCAAACCATTCCAGTGGGGCCAGTTCGTGCTAAATTCGCATTTAGTACCATTGAAGGTGATAGACGCTATACAGGTGATTATTTAGAATTAAATGGAAGTGTTATAGATGCTACAGATAACTCAGGAACAGTAATACGTCCAGGGAATAACTTTTTTAACAGTACCGTATCTATTATTGATCCCGTTACCAATACGCCAGAATTATTTTTTGATAGAAACCCAGCAGGAACCAATACATTAGGATTTGATGCGGGAATTATCAACATACCAAATGCTGGTAATACGTTAATAGGCAATGGAGATACCACCGCAACCATTAGTTTGGGGAGTAATTTGGATATATATTACTACTATTTCAGTGCTTTTGCCATAGAGATTATTGCTCCAAACATTGTATTAACCAAAATTGTTGAAGACGAATTTGGTACAAATATAGAAGGTCAAGAAGTAGACCTAGGTGATGAGCTAAACTATGTGATTGGTTTTGAAAATACCGGTAATGATGATGCTACTAATCTTACTATTCGAGATGTTTTACCAACAAATATCGTATTTAATTATCCAGCAGATATAGTTTCGTTACCTACTGGTGTGACAGTGCAAAGTTATGATGCAGCAACAAGGGAAATTGTATTTAGTGTAGACCGTACAATTGTGGAACAAAATGATCCCGTACAATCCATCCGATTTAGGGTAACGGTGGTTTCAGATTGTAGTTTATTAACTGATGCATGTTCAAATATTATTGATAATCAGGCTTATTCCACATATCAAGGAACTATAAACCCAGATTTTACAATATCAGATGACCCTAGTTACAATAGTAATACAGGATGTTTAATAACACCAAGAGCTACTAATTTTTTAGCAGATTTAAATTGTACATTTGATGAAAATGTAGTGCTGTGTGGAGACTCAACAACCTTAACAGCAGCCAATGGTTACGACTCATATACATGGTCAACAAGTCCAAGCGGTACACCGGTAATCGGAACAGGACAATCTATCACGGTTACGTCAACAGGTACGTATTATGTATACAATGCGGCTACAGCACCATGTCAATCCATAACACAACAATTTGATGTTACACTTTTCGGGTCTAATGTTACAAATCCAGTAATACCTTATGCTGATGAGGTAGTAATATGTCCTAATGATGGCAAGGAATTACCAAATATCTTTTTGTGTGGCGCAAACGATTCAAGATTTATTCAAACCAATATCACGGATACGTCTTCAATGATATGGGAAGTTTTAGATGAATCTAGCTGTACAGCAGTTTTAAACCAAGATTGTGCGAATGAAAGTGATACTTGTACATGGAATCAAGTCGCAACAGGAGCAAATTACACTGCTGATACTGCAGGTCAATACAGATTAACGTTAAATTATGATGGCGGGTGTTTCAATCAGTTTTACTTCAATGTTTATGAAAATTTATTAGTACCTAATGTTACGTCTCAAGATATTATTTGTACTACACCAGGAGAGATAGTAGTAGGTGGCGTGCCAAGTGGTTATGAGTATAGTATAGATGGCGTGAACTACCAAGTGAGTAATACATTTGTTGTAAATACATCAGGGATTTATACTGTGTATATAAGACAATTAGGGGTTACACCTAACCCTTGTATTTTTACAGTTCCGGATGTTCAAATTAGGGAACGGGATTTTAATGTACAAACCACAGTTACACAACCTATATGCTATGGCGAATTAGGAAGCGTAGTGGTAGCTGCAAATGATGTTCGTCCACAGTATTTCTTTTCAATCTCTGATGGAGCAACATTAATAAATAGTGTTGGTCCGATTGTAGACGACAATTATACTTTTGAAAACCTAAACCCCGGAATATACACGATAAATGTTTCAACTGAAGATGGATGTACATTTACTGGGGACATTGAATTTATTGAACCACCAATACTCGAAGCAACCTCGGCAATAACTAAACCCATAACATGTACTGATGGAGAAATTACAGTGTACCCTACGGGAGGAACACCACCGTATTATTATTTTATAAATGGAAGTTCAACATTTCAAAGTACTCCAATAATCAATGCCCCTTCAGCAGCAACATATACGATTAGAGTAGTTGATTTTAATAATTGTGAAGTAGAGACAACCATTTCTATAGGTGCCACTCCAGAACCAGATTTCACAGTTGCCCAAACCGATATTTTATGTTCTGATGATCCAGATAGTGGAACCATTACAGTTAACGTTACCAATCCAAATGGTAATACATTACGTTACAGTATAGATGGAGGAACCACTTACCAAAATTCTCCAAACTTTACAAACCTAATAGCTGGAGATTATGATGTAATCGTAGAGTATACATTTGGTACCGATGTTTGTACAACTACACCGCAAACAGTTACCATAACTGCCGCAACTGCAATAAATGGAACTGTATCCCTAACTACACCATACACTTGTACAACTAGTGGTGTTATAACAGTTTCGGGAACAACAGGAGGAGCACCACCATATGAGTATAGTATTGATGGTTTGAATTTTCAATCAGGAACAACATTTACAGGATTAACAGGCGGTACTTATACGGTTACGGTAAGAGATGCAAACGTATGTACATTTGTATCTGCACCAATAACCATAGATGCGTTAAATCCACCTACAGATTTAAGTTTTGGTAGCACGCCAATAACATGTCCGGCAAATACTTCAGATATTACTATTACAGCTACAAATGGAGTAGCTCCTTTAGAATATCAAATAATTGCCCCAACAAGTGCAATAACAGCTTATCAACCGTCAAATATATTTGCGGGATTAGCTCCAGGCACATATACATTTCAAGTAAGGGATGCAAATGAATGTACTTATGCTGAGACATATACTATTAACCCTTTACCACCATTAACAGTAGGAACGGTAATAACTAAGAATTTAGACTGTACAGCATCTCCAGATGGAAACATTCAAGGCACAATTTCTGGAGGAGTAGCGCCTTTTACTTATGAAGTTTCAGTAAATGGAGGCACATATACCAGTTTAGGAACTACAGGTACAACATTCAATTATACAGTAACAGGCGATGGTACGTACCAATTCCAGATAACTGATGCCAACAACTGTATAGTAGAATCGGGTGTACAAACAATAAATGCAATTTCACTACCAGAAATTACCTCTGTGACACAAACAGCAGATAATTTATGTCATGGAGATGCTAATGCTGCCATTGATATAATCATTAATAATGCAGTTGGAACACCACCATTTGTTATAAATGTTAATAATGATACAACAGGAACAAATTACGGCACGCTAACATCGGGCTTACCAGCTGGAAATTATACTATTACATTAACAGATGCCAATGCGTGTGAAGACACAGAAACGATTACCATTACCGAACCATCTCCAATTAGTGTCACACATAGTTCACTACCTATAACTTGTGATGTTTTAAGTGGAGGTGTATCTAAAGGTTCTGTAATTGTACAAAGTGTTGCAGGGGGAACAGCACCTTATAACTATTATGTAACAGGAACAAATGGGTATTCAGCAACAGAATTGAATGCATCAGGAACTACATCAACAACCTTTGATGTAGTAGATTTTGGTTTGTATCAAATCAATGTAGTTGATGCTAATGGTTGTTCTATTTTAGTTCAAGATGTGTTGGTGGCCTCACCACCAAACGATTTAGATATTTTAGTAAATACAACAGTTAATTGTACAACAGGAGGAGAAGCAATAGTAAGTATTGGAACTTCCTTAGTAAGCACAGGACCATTTTTCTTTGATATTTATAGAGGTGTAATTCCACCACCGCCTCCAGGAGGAACTTGGGTAGCAGAGGATACACCAGGTAGCCAAACCGCAACATTTACAGGATTATTACCAGGAATTACATATACGTTTATAGTGTATGATGACTCAACAGGATGTAGCTACTACGAAACAGCCACAGCATCAATTCCTACAAATTCAACATTAACGGCAACAAGCGTAACTTCCAATAATATTACATGTGTAGGAAGCGCTGATGGTAATGTGTCATTTACAATAAATAGTGTTTATGGTGTTGCAACAAATGTAGATTATGAGATTTTCAATTCACTATCTATAGTATCCACAGGGATAACAGGATCTGGAGTAGTGCCAGCAGGAGGAAGCTTACCTATTTCTAATTTAGGCGCATTACCATTTGGGACATACTTTGTTTCTATCACAGAAACATCAGGGCCAAATGCAGGTTGTGGTGTGGTAACCGTACCTTTTAATATTACAGAATCAGCAATAGACTTAAGTATAACAGCAACAGTAGATAGAAATGCAAATTGTAATCCTAATTCAGGATTAATAAGTGCAATAGCAAGAGATGGAACACCACCATATACCTATCAAATTACAACATCAAGTACAGCACCCACAGCAGTAGATCCTGCATGGGCATCTGCAAATACGTTTAATGTTGATGCCAATACCTATTATGTTCACGTAAAAGATGCATATAATTGTATAAGAACAACAACAGCAATTGTTTTACCACAAGACCCAGAGCCAGTTATCTCTGCAACATTAAATAATCAGTGTACTGTAGCAGAGGGCGAGTTTGAAATTGATGTTGCCTTGACTAGTGCAGGAATAGCACCTTATAGTTATAGTATTGATGGTGGTGCATTTCAAACAAGAACAGCACCGTTTAGTATTTCTAATCTAGCTTCAGGAACCCATACCATTGAAATTCAAGATGCTAATGGTTGTGGTAATTTAGTATCCATAGATATTGCTCCACCAGTAGACCTAACACCTAGTATAACTACATTACCAACCTGTAATAATGACGATGGACAAATTACCATAAACGGAAATGGGGGAACAGGAGTATATACCTATACCATTAGTCCAAATCCAGCAAGTATTAGTTTAAGTGGAAATGTGTTTTCTGGTGTACCATCTGGAACTTATACCGTAACGGTAACAGATGCCAATACATGTTTTGCAGAAGTAGAAGTTGTTTTACCAGAAGCTATACCACCTGTGGTAACCACTACTCCAAACGCAGTAACTTGTTTTGGGGATAATACAGGGAGTTTTGAAATTAACGTAAGCGCCTATACAGGCCCATATACTTATGAAGTGTTTGATAGTACTTCTACATCAGTAACAGGTATTGTAAATGCCAATACATCAACAAATCCTGAATTAGTTTCTGGAATGTTGGCAGGAACTTACAGTGTAGTTATTACGCAAAATGCAAATCCATTTTGTACCACAACTACTGATGTCATCATTCAATCTCCACCAGAAGCCTTATCAGTTGTAGCTACAGAGACATCTAATGTTACCTGTGATAATAATCTAGGAACAATTACAGCGGTAGCTAGTGGTGGATATGGCACTTATGAATATGAATTAACAGGGGCAGCAACAGTAGCATATACTTCAAGTGGTACATTTGCTAATTTGGAAGCAGGTGTATATACTGTAAATGTAAGAGATGCAGGTGGTTGTATAGCTTCAGATAATGTTACACTAATTATTCCAAATCCAATAGATGCCACAATTTCAGCTAATACAACCTTACTGTCTTGTTTTGGGGATACTAATGCAAGCATTACAGTAACAAATACCACAGGAGGACAAGGTTCAAATTATACATATACCCTTAATCAAGTGTTGCCAACAGTGTCAAGTTCAGGACCGCAAACATCTACTGTTTTTGATAATTTAGGAGCAGGAACATATAACGTTACTGTAACCGATGGCTATAATTGTGAGTTCAATACACCAAATATTGTAATTAATGAACCTACAGAAGTACAAGCAACTTTAGTAAAAGCAACATCACAAACCTGTTTAACAGAAGCAACACTAACCTTAAGTGCTTCAGGAGGAAACGGGCCTTACAGTTATAGTGCAGACAGTAATTTTTCAACGGTAATAGGCACATTTGCTACTTCAACAACATTCTCAGTACCAGCTGGAGATTATCAATATTATGTAAGAGATACTAATGGTTGTATTGCAGATATTTCCAATCAAATTACCATCGATCCATTACCGGATTTAGCGGTAAATCTTGATGCAATGAATGCCACTATTAACTGTACGGGAGATGCCACAGGTGTAATTATTGCAAAAGCAGAGGGAGGTTTAGGTAATTATGTATATACCCTAGAAGATACTTCAGGCAATGCAATTCCAGCAACACAAACCACTCCAGGTATATTTACCGAGTTACCCGCAGGGAACTATCAAGTGAGGGTAGATAGTGGAGATTGTTTAACAACATCAGCAATAATCCCAATTACAGAACCTGCATTACCACTAGAAGTTACTTTTAATACAACCGATGTAACCTGTACAGGTGAAAATAATGGCTCAATAGAAATACTGGCCACAGGAGGAACAGGGACTATTAAATATGCGATATCCCCTCAAATGAATCAATTCTTTGATGAACCTATTTTTGAAGATTTAGCACCAGGAACATACCAAGCAGTGGTTCAAGATGAATTAGGATGTTTTGTAATTATAGATTTTGATATCGATGAACCTGCTCCAGTATTTTTAACAGTAGTACCAAATTCTACAGTTCCAGAATTGTGTACAGGAGAACTAAATGGTGCATTTAGTGTAGAAATATCAGGTGGAAGTTTACCTTACAATGTGAGTTTGGATAACTATGATGGGCCATATACAACAGGAACAGATACACAAACAGTTTTTGATTTTACAGGGTTAGCTGGTGGGAATCATGTGGTTTATATCAGGGATAATGAAGGTTGTGAGGCAGAGTTTGAAATAGATTTTCCAGAGTCAATTCAATTTACCCCAGAATTAGTCATTGATTATGGGTGTGTTAATAATGCTTCAACTAACACAGTTACAGTTCATCTAAATGAAAATGACACTGTAGATCCAGCAGATTTAGAATATGCATTGGACGGTGGTACATATCAAAACGATAACGTTTTTACAAATGTAGCATCAGGGTTAGATCATTATATTGATGTGAGACACGCAAACGGCTGTGTACAAAGAAGTGCCCTTTTTGATATAGATGATTATCAACCTTTAGCTTTAACACTAAGAGAAAGTGGATTAAATGAGATAGAAGCCACAACAACAGGGGGTACAGGGAATTATGAATATTTCCTTAACGGGGAATCTTATGGTGATACAAATACATTCATAATCTATGCTTCTGGAACTTATACAGTAACAGTTGTTGATACTAATGGATGTCAAGTAGAAGCATCCATACCAATGGAGTTTATTGATATCTGTATTCAAAACTATTTTACACCAAATGATGATGGTACATTAGATGAATGGGGTATAGGTTGTGCAACACAATACGACGATTTAACCTTTGATATTTTTGATCGATACGGTAGAAAAATAGCAACCCTTAATGTAAATGAAAAATGGGATGGTAGGTACAAAGGCAGAGAACTACCAACGGGAGATTATTGGTATGTAGTAAAGTTAAATGATAGCCGAAACGATAAAGAGTTTGTAGGGCATTTTACCCTTTATAGATAAATCAAGAAGATGATAAAAGACATAAAATATAAAATGATGCGTAACTCAGCAATGGCTTTTATACTATTTCTGGTAATTAAAAGTTATGGACAGGAGTTAAACTTACCAGTATTTACACAATACCTGGCAGATAATAATTTTGTAGTATCTCCAACCTATGCAGGCATAGGGGATAATTTAAAAATTAGGGCAAATGGTTTAACACAATGGGTTGGCATCAAAGGTGCCCCAGATAATCAATCTATATATGGAGATGTAAGGATTGCAGACCGTACAGGTGTAGGGCTATCCTTTTACAACGATAGAAACGGGAACACTATACAAACAGGAGCAAAGTTCTCATTCGCACATCACTTAATCCTCGATTATTATTCTAAGCAGTATCTATCTTTTGGGATTTCATATAACATTAACAATTTTAGAATAGACATTAATAATTTTAACACAACCTACGAAAATCCAACCATAGATCCATTTGTAACTGATGATAGAAGAACATCAAATAATAACTTTGATATAGGAGCCTTGTACCGTTTTGGTGGCTTTTGGTTGAGCTTTAATGCAAACAATATTTTACCTAAGAACTTTGATGAATTTATAAGACGAACAGAACCTAGCTTATTACTTAACTATCAGGTGTATTCAGGTTACACATTTAGAGGTCCTAAAAAAAGTGGTTTGGAGTACGAACCATCACTGTTTTTCCAATGGTTTGGAAGTGATAATCGCTCAGCAACAGATTTAAATTTCAAGTTCAGAAAATATAACCGTTATGGAGATTATTATTGGGGAGGTATTTCGTACCGTTTCTTGAACGATCAAATATTAAAACCCCTAAATATAGGTCCTATGATTGGTTTCCAAAAGAATATATTTTACTTTGGATATGCCTATCAAATCACAACTAACGAATTAGCCGCATATAATTCTGGAACACATGTAATTACCGTTGGGCTTAACTTCTTACAGGGTATTAGCAATTGCCCATGTACGCAAGATCCAGTTCACGATTAAGCAATTAATGTAAACCATTTGGGCGCTCCCCTCTAAAACACTCTGGGGTGTTTCATGAAAATTTATCCTGTCGGGTCGGGCTATCCGCTATATCTTTATGCGAAGTTGTATCTATACTGTTTAAAGCTATCGTCTAATAAATACAAATTCCTCAAGGTTTATTATATCATTTCAAAAAGTTCGCATAAAGGATGTCGCTGCTATCCCTAGCGCAACTATCCGCTAACTTTATGCTTTCTTCAAATTAGGGACAACTTTATAAAAGTCTTTTTCTTAAATTGGAGTATATTAAAACAATTTCTTGCGACATTTACTGAACTCGTTTCAGTAAGGCTAGAATCCGCTAAGAATATAATTACGATTACTAAATACATGAAATTCTTCCAAAAAGAAATAAGATTAAACCCTTACCCAAGAGGTTTCCACCTAATTACCGATGATGTGTTACGAGCCTTGCCAGAAATAAAAGAAATTCAAATAGGGCAGTTACAGGTCTTCATCAAACATACCTCGGCAAGCTTAACTATTAATGAAAATGCAGATTATACTGTAAGAACAGATTTTGAAAGTCACTTCGATAAAATAGTGCCAGAAAATGCACCTTATTATCAACATACGTATGAGGGATCTGACGATATGCCTGCACACATTAAAGCGTCGTTATTGGGTGCTTCTATACTAATTCCTATAACCAATGGCAAGCCTAATCTTGGGATTTGGCAAGGTATTTATTTATGTGAACATCGTAACCACGGGGGCTCTAGAAAAATTGTCATTACTGCATTTGGCGGACAAGCGCGTTAGTGATTGAACGGCATGTTGGAGCTCCTCGTAGAGAGCGACTAGTGAAAGCACGGCCCGTAGTGATCCTACAAGGTTTTTAAGAACCTTGTAGGTATGAGCGAAGGGTAACGCTCAAAAAAATAAAATAAAAAAATCCGACTCTTTCGAATCGGATTTTATATTAAGCGAATAATATGTTTTACAATAGGCTAAGCGCCTTATTTTACTTTATCTACAACTGCTTTAAAAGCTTCTGGGTTATTCATCGCTAAATCTGCAAGAACTTTACGGTTCAATTCGATATTGTTAGCTTTAAGTTTCCCCATAAATTGAGAATAAGACAAACCGTGTTCTCTGGCACCTGCATTTATACGCGTAATCCATAAAGCGCGGAATGTTCTCTTTTTATTTCTACGGTCTCTGTACGAGTATTGCATCGCTTTGTCAACCGCATTTTTAGCTACTGTCCAAACGTTTTTACGTCTTCCAAAGTAACCTTTTGCTTGTTTAAGAACCTTTTTTCTTCGGGCTCTTTTTGCTACAGAATTTACTGATCTTGGCATAATTTTAAATGTGTTTTGTAGTAGGCGACCCAGCAATTCTGAATTCTTTGATTGGCCTAACTCCAGGGTTTATAAATTGTTTTAACCGATTAAAACTGGTGTTACTTTAAACGTAACATGGTTTTAATATTATCTTCGTCAGCCTTATGCACTAATGTGTCATGGGTTAACGCTAGCTTACGCTTTTTAGATTTCTTTGTTAAGATATGACTCTTAAAAGCGTGCTTTCTTTTAATCTTACCAGTACCCGTTAACTTAAAACGTTTTTTGGCACTAGATTTTGTTTTCATTTTAGGCATTTCTTTTCCTAGGTTTTAATTATCGCGCTTAATATTTTTTATCATGCTGAACTTGTTTCAGCATGCCATCTATTTTTTTTCTTTCTTTGGAGCAATAAACATGGTCATTCGTTTTCCTTCAAGCTTTGGCATTTGCTCCACTTTACCAAACTCTTCTAAATCTTGTGCTAGACGAAGCAACAAAATTTGACCTTGCTCTTTAAATATGATTGAGCGTCCTTTAAAGAATACAAATGCTTTTAATTTAGCACCATCTTTTAAGAACTTCTCAGCATGTTTCTTTTTAAACTCGTAGTCATGATCATCAGTTTGTGGTCCAAATCTAATTTCTTTAACTACAACTTTAGAAGCTTTTGCTTTTAAAGCCTTTTCACGTTTCTTTTGCTCGTAAAGAAACTTTTTGTAATCCATAACTTTACAAACAGGAGGATCCGCTTTTGGCGAAATTTCTACTAGATCTAAGCCCAGTTCATCGGCAAGCCTCATGGCATCACCTTTGGTATAAATACCTACTTCTACATTGTCTCCAACTAAACGCAATTTTTGCGCTGTAATTTTCGAGTTAATTTTGTGTTTGTCTTCTTGAACAACCCTTCTTTGCGGCTGTCTTCTTCTTCTAATTGCTATGGCTACTTCTTTTTTTAATTAAACTTTTATTCTAGAACGATTTTAACGTTTTACTAATATCCTCTTTTATTATTGTGGCGAATTCATCTATAGAAATCATTCCTAGATCTTCGCCACCATGCTTGCGCACAGTAATTTTGTTTTCTTTTTCCTCTTGCTCGCCAATAATGAGCATATAAGGGTACTTTTGTATTTCGGCCTCCCGAATTTTCTTCCCTATAGTCTCATTTCTATGGTCTACAAGGGCGCGAATTTCGTGATTTTCAAGCAAATTTAAAACTTTTTCAGAATAATTTTCATATTTCTCACTGAGCGATAATATTTTAGCTTGTACTGGCATTAACCAAATAGGGAAGTTTCCACCAGTATGTTCTAGAAGAATAGCAATAAAACGCTCCATACTTCCAAAGGGAGCACGGTGTATCATTACAGGGCGATGTTCTTCATTATCACTGCCTTTGTAAACCAAATCGAAACGTTCAGGTAAGTTGTAATCTACTTGAATTGTACCTAACTGCCATTGTCTACCCAAAGCATCTTTTACCATAAAATCCAGTTTAGGGCCATAAAAAGCAGCCTCGCCTTCTTCAATAATATAATCTAACCCTTTATCCTTAGTAGCATTGATAATCGCTTGCTCGGCTTTTTCCCAGTTTGCAGCATCACCAATATATTTGTCTGGGTTTTTTGGGTCTCTAATAGAAACCTGAGCAGTAAAGTTTTCAAAACCTAGAGATGTAAATACATAAAGTACTAAATCTATAACGTTTTTAAATTCGTCATCTAGCTGCTCCGGAGTACAAAAAATATGCGCATCATCTTGAGTAAAGCCTCTAACACGTGTTAGCCCATGAAGTTCTCCGCTTTGTTCGTACCTATATACAGTACCAAACTCAGCATAACGCACAGGTAAATCTTTGTAACTCCATTGAAAACTGTTGTACATTTCACAATGATGAGGGCAATTCATAGGTTTCAATAAAAATTCTTCATCATCTTTAGGGGTGGTAATAGGTTGAAAACTATCCTCACCATATTTAGCATAGTGTCCGGAAGTTACGTACAATTCTTTCTGTCCAATATGTGGAGACGCTACCATATCATAACCAGCTTTCTTTTGTGCGGTTTTTAAGAAATTCTCTAAACGTTCACGTAAAGCCGCACCTTTAGGTAACCATAAAGGTAAACCTTGTCCAACCCTTTGAGAAAACGTAAAAAGTTCCAACTCCTTACCGAGTTTTCTATGGTCACGTTTTTTAGCCTCTTCAAGTAATTCTAAGTATTCCTTAAGTTCCTTTTGCTTCGGGAAAGAAATACCATAAACACGAGTCAGTTGAGGTTTAGTTTCGTCACCACGCCAATATGCACCAGCAATACTGGTTACTTTTACAGCTTTTATAATACCTGTATTAGGGATATGTCCGCCACGGCACAAATCTGTAAACGTACTATGATCACAAAATGTAATGGTGCCATCCTCAAGGTTTTCAATAAGTTCAGTCTTAAAGGCATTGTTCTTATAAAGTTCTAGAGCTTCAGCCTTTGTCGCAGAACGCATTTTAAAATTATGCTTACCACGAGCTATTTCTAGCATTTTATCCTCAATAGTCTTAGCATCTTTTTCAGAAATACTATGTTCTCCAAAATCAACATCGTAATAAAATCCATTTTCAATAGCTGGACCAATGGTTAATTTAGATCCAGGATACAGTTCTTCGATAGCTTGCGCCAAAACATGTGCCGAAGAATGCCAAAAGGCTTTCTTGCCCTCATCATCTCTCCATGTGTAAAGTACTAGCGATCCATCGGTGGTCAATGGCGTTACTGTCTCAACAGTTGTACCATTGAAACTGGCCGAAATTACGTTTCTAGCCAAACCTTCGCTAATGCTTTTCGCAACATCCATCGGAGTAACGTTTTCCTCAAACGCTTTTACACTTCCATCGGGCAATGTAATATGTATCATAAATCAAATTAAAAATAGGCTGCAAAGATAATATATAAACAAATCCACACAATATATATCTAACTATAATTTTTCAGACAGTGTTTCTCGGTACATCGATATAAGTTTGAGTGTCATATTGGTAATCATTTGGGACATCAGACAGGTCTAGGGGGCGTTCCGGGGACGGTGCTCCATATATACATATATCTATATGTATAAGTTAATCTATTTAATCTATTTAATCTATGTCAGTCAGGGAGGTCAGAGCATGCCAGGTTGCCTGTGCAGGTCACAGGGCCTTGACAAGGCACACCATCTATGTGGCGACTAACACAAAAACTTTTTCCCTGTAACCCCCACGTAATAAGGGTCTTAAAAACGAGTTTAAAAAAAGGGCAAAAAAATATGAAAAAAGCCATTGCGCAATTAAAAA
>NZ_JAEPJQ010000007.1 GCF_016827605.1 Hyunsoonleella ulvae
CGCGCCAAAAGCAGAGGATGGGACTAATACAGGCAATGGATCTTTAAATCTAGCCGGCAGGAAAGTTCACCCATCCTTATCTTTTGGAAAATTAATATAAAATCATTTTACAAACCTAAGAGCCGGCAGGCAGGCCTGACCCTTTAGGGTAACGCCCAAAAAACAATTAACTAACTTATTATTAATATTTTCATCTTTCTAAAAAGGCCATATTATTGGTACTAATAGTAGGGATATGATAAAGAATATTAAAAGTAAGGGTGCTCCAACTTTTAAATAGTCCATAAATTTATAGCCTCCTGCAGACATTACCATGGCGTTTGTTGTGGTGCCTACTGGTGTTAAAAATGCAGTTGAAGCACTAATGGCAACCACTATCATAAACGGTTCTGGAGAAATGTTTAAAGATGTTGCAGCTAAAATGGCTATGGGGGCCATAAGTACTGCTGTTGCGGAGTTATTAATAACCTGACTAAAGGTTGTGGTTAGTAAAAATATACCACCAAGTAACATTACAGGAGATACCGAACCTAGATAGGTTACTAAAGCGTTGGCAACCAATTGTGCAGTGCCAGTTTTTTGTAATGCTACACCCATGGGGATCATTGCAGCAATCATTACAACACTGGTCCAACTAATACCTTTATAGGCCTTTTGCATGGGCACACAGCCTGTAAGTAAAACAATGCCTGCACAAATTAGAGCAGCCATAGACCCTGGCACCAACTTAAATACAAGAAGCCCAATCATGAGTAATAATGCGCCTAGAGCTATAAATGATTTTGAATTTAAACTATCTATATTTTTAGCCATGCCTTCTGGGCTACCACATACTACTAAGTTTTCATGTTGTTGTTTTAAGCTTTCTATGTTTTCCCATGATCCTCTTAGTAAAAAGGCATCTCCAACCTTTATTTTTATGTCTTTCTCTAAAAGAGGTTTGTTGTTTCTGGAAGCAGCTAGCAATTGGATGCCGTAGCGTTTAAAATAATCGCCTAATTTGTATTTTCTACCAACTAGGATTGAATTAGGGTTAACAATAACCTCTGTCATTCCCACCTCTTGGTTTACCAGGTTGTTTTTTAGCTCATCAGTTACAGGTTCTAGAGGTAGTAAACCTAATCTGAATTTAATCATGATTTTATTGATATCTTCAGTACTCCCTTTTACAGTAATAATGTCATGATACATAAAAACGGTTTGATGATCTGGAAATTCTACAAATTGGGGAATGCCTTTTAGTGGATTGGGATGTCTTCTTTTTAAGCGTATTATAGAAATACCATGCTCTTTTTCAAAATTCCAAATTCCTATTTTGGTGTTTAAGAGTGGGGAAACCGAACGTACACGAAGTCTGTAATAATCGCCATCAATTTTATAAGCTTCAATCCATTTATGAAACGTAGTTTCAATATTTACGGGTTTGTTGTTGGTCTTGTTTTTTGGTAGCAATCGGTACCCTATATATCTAAAATATACCAATGCGATAATTAGTAATGGTAAACCTATCAATCCAAATTCAAAAAACGAAAATCCATCATAACCACTTTCAACAAGGGCGTTACTAGCTATAATGTTTGGCGGTGTGCCAGTTAGTGTTAGTAACCCACCCGTGTTAGATCCAAAAGCCACAGGCATTAACATTTTAGATGGTAAAGTGCCAATACTCCAAGCTGACGATATGGTAAGTGGCATTAAGGTAGCCACAGTACCTGTATTACTCACAAAACCAGAAAGTATACCAGAACCTAGAGAAACGATAACTAAAAGTTTAGGAATGCTTTTACCTGCCCATTCCACAAACTTTTTACCGGCTAAGGCGGTCCATCCCGTTTGAGATAAGCCTTCACCAATAATAAACAATGCGGCAATCATAATAACGGTTGGGTTACTAAAACCGCTCAAGGTTTCTTTGGCGTCTAATATTCCTGTTAAAAACAGACTTATCATTGACAGTAGTGCTACAATATCTGGTGTAAATTTACCCCATACAAATAATGCAATGGTTACTACTAGTATGGCAAGCATTAAATAGATCATGTTTTCTAAATTATTGGGTTTGTCTTGTTATTACGGTGTAAAATTACTTTGGCATATGTCCAATAAATATGACTATCGTCATTCTTTTCATGTCATCTTCATTTTTATGATATTGTTGTTTTATTAGCATTAAGAATTAGAAAAGATAACACGAAAACGCTTTCGTATTATCAGGTTACTAAATAAGCTTATCTTTATACTGTAATTATTGATAGTATGTTGGGCGTATTCGAATAAAAATGTGTGTATCTTGATATTTTTAATGCTGCATATCGTCCAAAATGAATAAAATTGTAATATATGAAGTTAGATATACTTGCTATTGGGGCGCATCCAGACGATGTAGAGTTAGGTTGTGGAGCAACAGTAGCGAAAGAAGTAGCCAATGGTAAAACAGTAGGGATTATAGATTTAACTCAAGGAGAGCTAGGAACACGAGGTACCGCTGAGACGAGAAAGGTTGAAGCCGTAAATGCAGCAACAATTCTAGGTGTGGCACTTAGACTAAATATGGGGTTTGCTGATGGTTTTTTTGTAAACGATAAATCACATCAACTAGCCATTATTACAAAGCTTAGAAAGTACCAACCTGATATTGTGTTGTGTAATGCGATAGACGACAGACATATAGACCATGCTAAAGGTAGTAAACTGGTAAGCGACGCCTGTTTTTTAAGTGGTTTGGTTAAAATAGAAACTAAAGATGAACATGGTAAAGTACAGCAACCATGGCGTCCTAAATTTGTATACCATTACATGCAATGGAAAAATTTAGAACCAGATATAGTAGTTGATGTTTCTGGTTTTGTAGATACTAAAATGAAAGCAGTTTTAGCTTACGAAACCCAGTTTTACAGTGAAAAAAGTAAAGAACCAGAAACACCTATTTCTAGTAAAAATTTTACAGATAGCGTTTTATACCGGGCAAGAGATCTGGGAAGATTAATAGGTACTGAAGCAGGAGAGGGGTTTAATGTAGAGCGATATCCTGCGGTTGACAGTCTTTTTGATTTGAAGTAGCTTCTTTTTAGAATATATACTTTTAAAAATTAAAAAAACCTTTGTAGAAATTCTTAAATCTGTTACATTTGCACTCGCATTGCAAAATGCGTTTTATACAACGGTTTAGCTTAGTTGGTTAGAGCATTGCTTCTGCTAAACTTTTTTAAAGTTTTATAAAAAAATATGGTGGTTGTAGCTCAGTTGGTTAGAGCGCCTGATTGTGGTTCAGGAGGTCGTCGGTTCGAGACCGATCTTCCACCCAAAAATACCAAGCCTTTCAAGAAATTGAAAGGCTTTTTTTGTTTTGTTAGTCCTTCAAGTACCCATATGTTATTTTTTGTAAGAATTTTATAATTTTTGTGTTATTATTTTATTATATTTGAAATAAATGTATACTTTTTAGTAAATTAAATATATTTTTATTTATTTATTTTTAAATAAAATAATTGTGAAAGTTAGAGTCAGCTTACTAACAAAAATTGTGATTTCTATTCTAGGGATTGTAGTTTTTCTTACTAATTGTGAAAAAAATAGTATTTCAGTTGAAGAAGAAATACTTGATACTCCAGTTAAAATTCAAGGACAGCCAATTTCAATTGAGATTATTGACTATTCTGATGAGGATGAAATACTAAGCGGATTGAGAAATACATACCATCTAGATAAACACATTGGACTAAGAGATTCAGGTAACATACAAACAAAATCAACAAAAAGCAATTCAGGTATAACCGTTTATACAGATGTTGTTAAAAAGATTACCAAAGGAAATTATAGTTCATATACTATGCTAATTAAGTCGTTAGATGATGATAAAAGTACATTTTATAACCTAACTGTAGAGGAATATGGAGATTCTACGGGTATGTTTGTTACACAATATAAAAACTTTTCTACTAAAACGGGAAAGTCATCTTTAACAAGTAAAACTTCGTCTTTAACAGGCATCTCAACAAAAAGAATAGATGGGCTACAGGAGCCTGTAGATAAAGAAGACTTTGGAAATGAAAACGGAGGTTCATCTGGAGGAACTGGAGGTGGGGCAGGTTCTGGTTCTACATATCCTACAGATTGTGATGGTATAGTTATTACTACACAAATAGCTGTACCTTATCAATGCCTTTGTAATCCCCATCACTGGCCTTGGGAACACTGTGATTGTCACACTCAACCAGGATATACTTATGAAGATAGTTATGAATGTGCTCCAATTTCTAATATTGGAGGTACGGGAGATACAGGAGTAAGTACTGTTGGCGGAACAGGAGATTCAGAAAATAGTAGCGGTAACTTACCAAATACATCATTGACAACACCTGTTAATCCAGACGGTAGTGGATTAGCTGATGATTGTAATACAAAGAAAGAAGATTTGAAAAAAATATTTCCTAATGCAAGTGATGCAGATATGAAAACTCTGGCTTATGTGTTGAATGAAAAGGCAGCGGATTTTGGTATTGATACGAAAGAAGAGTTACAGCACTTTTTAGCCCAAGCTGCGCATGAGACAGGAGGTTTTAAAAATTTGGGTAGTGAAGAGAACTTGAATTATACGACTAAATCAAGACTTCTAAGTATTTTTAAAAAATATTTTTCAGAAACTGACACCATAAAAAAGAGAAAGCCAGACGATTATGTGAAGAATGCTTCTAAATTGGCTAATTATGTTTATTGTTGTAGAATGGGTAATGGAAAAGAATCGACTGGTGATGGATACAAATATAGAGGGAGAGGTATCTTTCAATTGACTGGTAAAGAAAACTATACCAATTTTAAGACATGGTATAATGCAAAATATGAACCAGACAATGATTTTGTAAAATCACCTGAGACATTAAAGGATAATGATACCATAGCCATTCTAAGTGCGCTTTGGTTTTATAAAACCAAAGTTCTTGATAAGGTAACTGTAGATTCCACTACGACTGTAAAAAAAGTTACATTAAAAGTTAATGGTGGAGATAATGGTATAGAAGACCGGAAAAAACATTTCAAAAAAGCAAAAGACTCAATAACATGCAAATAATTTTAAAATGAAAAAAATTAATATAGTATTAATAATTCTGTTTTTAGGTTTAATATTTAACTGTAAAGCGCAAGAACGACAAGCAAATATCGCGACTGAAATCATTGGAACATGGATATCTGAAGATGATGCCAAAGTTAAATTGGTTTTTAATACGGATGGCACCTATACGAGCTATTATGACAATGAACCGACAGCTGTATTTAATTATTCTATTACTGATAAATGTGGTGATGAATATGATATTAATTCATGGTTTCTTAAAGCTATCGATAGGGATGATAACGATGAATATTGTTATGAACTCTATGGTGCTAACAGTCAACCAGGTGGTATTCTATCAATGAGATCAATGTTAAGTGGTAAAATATTCGTATATAATAAGAGCTGATAAATTTCTATTAAAACTATATGAAAAATATAAATGTAGTGCTGATATTATTGTTTTTTGGTTTCCATTTAAGCAGTTAAGAGGAGGATAATATGTCTTGCTATAATTTAGATTGGTAAAACTTTTATAAATTGGAAGTACAGTGTTTAATATTATCTGCTTCTAAGGAGACAGTCACAGGTTAAATTCTATTGTGATCTCTGGAATAAAAAGGCTTCTCAGAAAAGGAAAGCCTTCTTGTTTATATTTTTACATGTTAGAATTTAACATACAGGGATTTGTTTGATCATTATTTTTTAAATGTTTTAGTTTACAAATTAACCTTCCTATACCTAGGATATTTTACAACATAAGAGAATTTGTAGTTTTTAGTAACGCTGGATTCAATATTAGCTTTCCACGTTAAAATACCTTTTTTACTATTGTAATTAGAGTTTCCAGAATTGATATCATCTACTTTAATATCCTTATTTTGACTTATTGGAATTCTATCTACAATAACCACATCAATAGGCATGGTTTTATTGTTTTTTATTTGGATATCATACCCTTTTTCAACGATTCTATTGTTACCTATAAAATTGGTTTTCTTAAAATCGTTATTTGATGTTCTTGTAATAACCACATTTGGGTCTACACCTAAAGATACGGTTAAGCTATCTGTTGTTGCATACGGATTAATATGAGTAACACCAGAATAACTGTCTTCGAAGTAAATATTAGCTTCTCCTGGGAGCAAGTTTAGTTTTTGCCAATCTCCAATTTTTGCAGTAAGAAATACATTTTCATTAATCACAGGAGCTGTAAAGTATGAGAATGTGGCTGGTAATTTAAAATTATCAATTTCAATAACTGTTATATCTCCATCTGATACTACGGTTGATAACTTCTGAATTTCAAAGCTTGTATTGGAAATACCTTCAGTAATGATATCTCCATTAGATGTATAGTTGCCTTGTTTTGTAGTTATTACAATAACACCATTGGAAGCTTTGCTGCCGTATATGTTGGTAGCGGAAGAATCTTTTAATACATCGGCAGATGCAATCATACCTTCATCTAATTTTCTAAAATCACTAGGGCTACTAATAACTCCATCTATAACATACAGTGGTGTGCCTTTGGTTTTAAGAGTGCCAATACCTTTAATTTTAATATTTGATTCGCTAGGAACTGTAGAAACACTACCAGAAATAGAACTACTAGATTGAGTACCATAACCTACTATTACAACTTCGTCTAGTTGCGCTGTGTCTTCCTCAAGACTAAGATTTATAACACTAGAATGAATAGGAATAGTTTCGGTTGTAAACCCTAAATAGGAGAATACTAAAGCTTGCCCTTCATTTACTTGTAGGCTATAATTGCCATCAAAATCAGTAGCAACGCCATTAGCTGTACCCTTAACCAACACATTAACTCCTGGTATAGGGGTGCCACTGGCATCGGTAACAATACCACTTATGGTTTTTACAAAAGGATTAAACTTATATTGGTATTTTTTTGTTGCGTTTTGTGATTGATAATTGCTATTTCTACTTATAAAGTTTAAGTATTTGGTATCTACTACTGGCTTTAAATTATTGGTATTGGGGTCGTTTGTTGAAAGTGTTAGTTTTACATCTTCCCAACTTACACCTGTAGTTTGATATACATGTGCTTTATAGTTTAACTCCAAAGGTTTGTTTATATTTTTTGCTTTTAAGTCGTATATAGGAAACCAACCAGCATGTGTTACATTGTATTTTATTACTAAATTAAGTTGTTTACTAAGTTTAGAGTTTAACTTTACTTTTATTTCTCCTGTTTGTATTTTATCATCAACATTTAATTCAGCGAGTTGTTTTTTTATATCTGTAATCTGTTTGTCATATGCTCTCTTCTTTTTTAATGATTGATGGATTAAAGTATTCAACTCAGTTATACGTTTTCTATAATATGCTGCAAATTGCTTCAACTTATCCAAGTTTACAGTTTGGGTGTTATTGCCAAGCTTTCGGTTCTCTTCTATAAGTTTTATTTCTTGTTCATAACCTTCCATAAGGTTTTGCTCCAGTTGCATAGCATCATTTATAGTTTCAATTTCGTTTTGGAGTTTTGTTACAGCTTCTGTTTTATCAAATTTTGTAATATGATTAATCGCATAGTTTATAGATAGAATCGACGCATCATCAAGACCAGAGATTTGAATGCTATTTTCTTGGATGAAAGGGGAAAGTTTAACAAAAGAAAACTCTGTAGTACCTTGAGGTATTGAGATTTTTGCGTGACGTGTTACCTGAGCACCATCAACAAAAACTGTTACTGCTTCTATTGATGATGTTGTAGGATTGGTGTTTTTGGCTAATAAAACTGAAGTGAATAGTAAAAATAGAATACAAAGCTTTTTCATGATTAGTTATTTAAAGTTTGTTTTAAAACTATAACCAATCAAAATGTTATAAAATAAGTATTGAGTAAGTTGTACTTATAAATGAGTTAAGTATTAGTTTAAACGAGTTTCTTTTTAACTTAATCTAAAAACTTACTCTTCAGCTCAGGAGTAGGAATCATACATGCATCCCTTTTACCGTACCATTTATAACGATTTTTAGCGATAACATCATAAACCCAATTGCTAATGAATGATGGAATAATAAGAAATATACTCAATATTTTGGTGGGAAACCCTAATTGAGCCGCTACTTTTAACGCTGCAGTACTCTTGTAAGTAATACCCTTTTCGGGAGTATATAAGATTATGGAGTCTACCTTGCGAGTATCGATATTAAAATGATCAATTATTTTTTTACCAGTTTTACTTTGCAGTGCAGTAAACATAAAACGCTGGTTCTTATCATGTCTTATAACATATTGCACAGAAGAATTGCAGAGGTTACATACACCATCAAAAAGAATCAATTTTTTATCTTTTGGTACACCAAATGTCATGTTGCAAAGATACGCCCTTTACAACTCACTTAAAAACTGATTGAGGTCGGTTTCCTTATCAAGATTTAGTTTCTTTTTTAAGCGGTATTTACTCTTTAATACACTTTCAGGTAGTACATTAAGCATTGAAGCTATTTCTTTAGTTGCTAAATTCATACGTAAGAAAGAAGCTAAACGCATCTCTTTTTCGGTAATCTCTGGATAGATGTCTTTAATTTTATGATCGAAGTTATTATGGACTTCTGAAAAATACGATTTAAAAACTTCCCAATCTTTGTCTTCTGCACTCTCTTTTTTAAGAAGCATTACTATTCGTCTAAATTCTACTTTAAATAGTTCTGGAGATCGTTTTATCTTTTCTAGATTATCTTTTAATTCTTGTATAAATGTATTCTTTTGTACCAGGTGTAAGGTTTGTGAGGCGAGTTCTTTCTTTTTAAACTCAATTTCTTGTTTATAAATGGCTTCCTGCTTTTCGCGTTCAATGCGGTTTTTCTTTATACGTTGTTTGAAACTAAAATAGATTAACCCAGCTATTATAAGAAACGATACCATACCTATACCGTAAAGCGTTTTGGTAAGCTTATCGTTTGCTGCTTGCGTATTTAAAGTTTCAATTTCTTTTTTCTGTAATACAATTTCATTTTCTTTTTGCTCCGTCTCGTATATGGACTTTAATTCTTCAATCTGTTGTAGTTTTTTAGTGGTATATAGGCTATCGTTTATAGTTTGGTATAATTTTAAAAACTCTAAGGCATCATTATTTTTATTCATTCCTTCCAAGAAAGTTGAACGATTTTTATACAAACCTGCAAGGTGGGACATAGCTCCTAAAGATTTTGCAATAGATATGGCTTCAGTATTTTGTTTTAGTGCTGAATTATAGTTTTTATTTTCAAAGTCAATTTTCGATAGACTTATCAAAGCATTAATAGTACTTAGTTTAAGATGCTCTTTTTCAGCAATGGTTTTAGCTTCTTTAAGAACTATTTTTGCGTCACTGTAATTACCTTGTAAACGTTTAATCTCTCCAAGATTATGCAAAGCGTTACTGAGACCTAAGTTATCCTCTACTTTTTTAGCATTATCAACGGCTAGATTAAAATAATTTTCTGCGGAAGCGTAGTCATTTAAATTTTGATAGGAAATACCAAGAGAGTTTTGAGTATATGCTACATAAAATGTTTCTTCAAAACGCTCATAGATTTCCAAGGCTTCTTTAAAATATTGTATGGAAGATTCATGATTTTCTAAACCACTTTCAATATCTCCTATCTGTTTTAAAGCATCTGCCTTACGTGTTTCATGATGTATTTGTTTAAAACATTCCAAACCTTGAAATGCATAAATTAGTGCCGTCTTATAATTGGCTTTTTCAATGTAAATATTAGCTAGAGAAACGTATTGAGCACCTAGGAATTTTGTTTTGGCATCTCCTTCTTTTTCATGGGTTTTTATCAATTCAATATTTTCCTTAGTAATAGCAATAGCGTTATCAAGGCTACCATTAGAGCTTTCTATAGAAGAGAGAGAGTGGTTAACAAAAATTAGTCCTCGTGTGTTATTAATATCCTTAAAAAGTGTTTTAGACTTATTGTAATAGAACAAAGCGGAATCATTCTCGGATTTGTTGGCAAAGTAGTCGGCACGATGCATATAGCCAACAGCAATGCCTTTGGTATAATTTATGGTTTTAGAGATTTTAAGTCCTTGTTCTGCATATAGTTTGGCTTCTTCTGGTTTTGAGAACATCAATTTTTCATGAAGACGTGTTAAAATCATCACTTTAACTGAATCGTTTTCTTTTCTATTGGTAAGTTCTGTTTTTAAACTGTCAATCAATTTAGTGTTCTGTGAAAAACCAAAAGAGAAACTAAACAACAAAATTTGAATAAGGAATAAGTTAGGAGTTTTCATCTTTCATGTTAATTAGCTGTTGCTAAGTTAAATATTATATGAGTTCAAATTACAGAGGGCTTCTTTACCCGAATAGTGCTTGTCCATAGCTTGTCCATGATTTTGATGTTCACTAAATTTTTTAAAATTTATTTAAACAATTGATTATCAGTTTTCTAAAAGATAAATTTTAAAAGTTTAAAATAGCTTGTCCTATCAAAATTGAAGGTGCATTTGATATGTATGTCCCCTTTTTGTCCACCCAAAAAATTAGATTTAAGATGTGTTCATGAGTAGTTTCGAAGTGTTGAATCAAAAAATATATCATTATGAAAACACAGCTATTAACAATCAGAACTCTATTTAGAGCAACAAGTATGCTTGCTTTACTTACAATTTTTGGATGTAGTACCGAGGAAGCAGCATCAGTACCAACAGTAAACCCTGAAGCAGCAGAAATCTCAGATTTAATTTCAAGCTTAAGTTATGATGCAAACACCATGTTAAATGTAAAGAATACAGGTGGAGCACCAAAACAAAGAACGGTTACCAATACAAAGAATACCCAAACTTCTCCAGATAAAGGTAATTATAGTGCATGCGAAGAAAAATTCTATACACTGGAAGCTAATTTTGATGATGTGGCTATATTAAGACCTACTAATGGTATTATTTGGCCTGGGGCATTAGTTTATGGAAATCAGGATATGCTCGATGGTATGCCAAATCCAATTACGTTAGACAGGTCTCCAGTAACACTTCGTATAGATTTACCAGGAATAGGGGAGGAAGGCACTTTAGTAGTTGAAGATCCAAGAAACTCAAATGTACAAAGCAGCATAGATAATGCTTTAGAATGGTGGAATGCTAATGCCTATGAGGAAGGTTATGTAAATGCTTCTAATTCCAGCTACCAAGCTAATACATCTTATTCTTCAAAACAATTAAGTTTAGATGTGGGTTTAAATGTAGAGTGGGCAAATGGTTCGGTAGCATCTCAATTAGAGTATGAATCTAGTACAACAAAGCGTGTAGCTGCTATGGTATATAAGCAAGTGTTTTATACTGTAACAATGGATACTCCTAAAACTCCTGCTAGCGTTTTTGGGGTAGATGTAACGTATGATGACGTTGATAGTACTATCGATTCAGATACACCACCAGCTTACATCAACTCGGTGTCTTACGGACGTATTATCATGTTTAGAATGGAGACAACGGATATGAGAAAGTCCATTGATTTGGATTTAGTATTAGAATATGCTACAGGAGCAGCAAATGGTTCAGGTTCTGTAAATTCTGAATATGACGAAGTACTTAAAAAATCAAGTATTACCGTAGTAACTATTGGCGGAAATGCTGAAGTAGCTTCAGAAGCTGTAAATGCTGATGGATTTGCATCCCTTAAGCATATTATTACTGGCGAAAATGCTGTGTATAGTAGAAATAACCCTGGAGTTCCTATTGCTTATACGGTTAGATATCTAAAAGACAACTCTTTTGCTAAAATGGGCTATACTACCGATTATAAAATCAAAGATTGTACACCAAAGGTATTTTCTCATGCCAATGCAATTTTAGATAACAATATTACCCTTGATGTTCGTTTTCGTTTTAAGTATAAAAAACGTGGGTCAAACTCGATCGATTATACTAATTGGAAAAAAGTTAAGAAAAATGATGCACCACCAGCTATTAGACCTCCAAACGGTGCTCACGATGTAAAAGTACAGTTCGAGGTTTGGGACCTCACGTGGAAGCATATGGGCGAGTATCATGAAGGCTACCTTTATAGCGATAAAAAATTTGAGGCTTATTGTTCTAAACGAAATGTTATAGGTATTTGTACAGAAGTTAAAGTGAGGCGAGATTAGGGCTATTTAATTAGTTTGAATAGTTAATGCAGTCGGTACCTTAAGTTGTGATTCAACAACTTGGTGCTGGCTGTTATTTTTTGGTGTTCCCCTCCTAAGGTCGGGTCGGGCTATCCGTTTGTAGTTTTGGCTCGATGCACGCCTCCCCAAAAGCTATCACTACTATCCCTAACACACTTGTCTGCTAAAGTAAGTACATGTATAACGGACTCTACTTTTTTGCCTCAACCAGTTCCAATAAATCCAAAGCAACATTAGTAGTAAATATACCGTAATTTACATTGGCTTTGTTTTTTTCAATACTATCTATACTACCAACAGCTCTACCATCATGCATGCGTACACGGTCGCCTACTTTTAAAATAGGTTTTGGTTTTTGTGGAGCTTCAGCTGCTTTTTTCTTTTCAGCCTTTTTCTTTTTTCTAATAACATTTACTTTCTTTTCAGCTTCTTTCTTTACCTGTTCTTCTTTAGCTTTTTGGGCACGTTTTTGTTTAGCAGATACTTTTTTGCGTTTAGAATTTTCAATTTGTACCAATTTGAATAATTCTGCCATTAACTCGCGTTTCTTTTTGTTATCGAAGTATTTTTCGGCTATGTCGTTTACTTTTTGCCCTAAATAAATTAGGCGCTGATTACTATCATATAATTCCTGATAGCTTTCTAATTTCTTCTGTATTTTGGCATTTATCTCTTCGAGTTTATCAGCTTCCTCACCTTTTTTCTTTTCATTGAGTTTTAAAGATTGTCCAGTTTTCTCTAATCGAGAACGTTCTTTTTGAAGTTTAGCAATAGTGGCATCAAAACGTACTTTACTGCGCTCAATCTTCTTTTTTGCTCTGTTTATTAAAGAATAGGGAATGCCGTTTTTCTGAGCCACTTCAAAGGTAAAACTACTACCTGCTTGTCCTACCACCAGTTTAAACATAGGTTCTAGTGTACGTTCATTAAAAAGCATGTTGGCATTAATCATGTGTGGCAGCTCAGTAGCAAGAATTTTTAAATTAGAATAGTGTGTGGTAATAATTCCAAATGCTTCCCGATGGTAAAACTCCTCTAAAAACGTTTCAGCCAAAGCACCACCTAATTCAGGATCAGATCCTGTACCAAATTCATCAATTAAAAAGAGGGTATTTTTATTACACTTGCGCAAAAAATAGTTCATTTGTTTTAAACGATAGCTATAAGTGCTTAAATGGTTTTCAATAGACTGATTATCTCCAATATCACTTAAAATCCTATCGAACAGGCATACCTTACTACGTTCGTGTACAGGAATTAACATACCGCTTTGCAACATTACTTGTAATAACCCAACGGTTTTTAGGGTAATACTTTTACCGCCGGCATTAGGACCAGAGATTACTATTATTCGGCTGTCCTCTTTAAGCGATAGGGTTTGTGGAAACGTTTTTTCCTTTTTTTCTAAATTATTTAAATAGAGAAGCGGATGATATGCATCTCGCAAATACATACTTTTATCTTCTGATAGTTCTGGAAGTATACCATTCATAGATTTCGCATACTTCGCTTTCGCAGAAATAACATCGATATCAATTAAAAAAGTTTGGTAGTCTTTTATAAGCGGTAAAAACGGACGTATAAAATCGGTCACTTCTTTTAAAATACGAACTACTTCTTCTTTCTCTTCGTATTCTAAATTATTAAGCTCTCGTGTGTATTGTAGGGTAGTTTCAGGTTCAATATATACAATACTTCCTGTTTTACTACCTCCCATAATGGCACCTTTAACTTTTCGCCTATACATGGCCTTAACAGCTAAAACACGCCGGTTATCTACGACAGATTCTCTAATATCATCCAGATATTCTAAATTGTGATAGGTATTTAATGCAGAAGCAAAACTTTGATTTATTTTTCCTTTAACTTTACTTATGGATTTTCGTAAATCATACAAGGTGTCAGAGGCATTATCCTTTATATCTCCAAACCTATCTACAATAGCATCAACCTTTTCTATTAGAACTTTAGTAACTTCAATATGTGAAGCAAACTGATGTAAATTAGGATAGTATTCTTCAAACTTTTTTAAAAACGTAACAATGGTGTTTACCGTTAAAGACATTGAAACGATTTTTTTTAAACCATGTACTTCTAAAAAAGTATTCTCGATATTTAAAAGTTGAATTTCTTTGGTAATGGTATCAAATCCGTGATTGGGAATACGGTTGTCATTATAAAAAGAGGATACATATTCGTTGGTAAGTTGCAGTGCAAAAAGCAAATCTTCTTTAGTTTTATAGGGAGAAATTTCTAATACAGATTTATTGCCCATTGGCGTAATGCACAACTCGCTTATCTGTTGCAATACGGTAGGGAATTCCAGATCTTGTAAAGTTTTCTCGTGAATGTGTATCATTCGTCTCTTAACTATTCTTTTTCAAAAGCGCAAAGTTACAGAATATAGTAGATTTTTTTCTTTAAAGAATCCCTAGATTTGCAAAAGTGGAAATAGAGTTGTTTACAAATTGTAACAATTCGATGTTTATTAGACTAACGAATAAAATTGAAGCATTATGGGTTTTATTAAAAGGGTTTTATCTACAATAGTAGGGATTTTTGTGTTTTTGGCACTTTGTTTTATAGGTTTGATAATAATAAGCGCACTTTTTGGTGGGGCTTCAGAAGAAGTAGTTCAGGTAAAGTCAAATTCTGTATTAGATCTAAAGTTAGATTTTCCCATTAACGATTATGCAGGTAAAACTGTCTTTAAAGAATATCCTTTTTTAAACGAAGATGAAAGAAACGGTTTATTCAATTTAGTTGATGCTATAAGATATGCGAAGACTGATGAAAAAATAAAAGGAATATCCATTGATAATAATTTTGTCATGGCTGGTATTACACAAATAAAAACATTGCGGGATGCTTTAATAGACTTTAAGGCGTCGGGTAAGTTTATAGTGTCGTATGCTGATGTACTTACGCAAAAGGATTATTACTTAAACTCAGTTGCAGACACCATTTATATTAACCCAGCTGGTATGATGGAATTTAAAGGGTTATACACTGAGCGTTTATATTTTAAAGATTTTCAAGAGAAATCTGGAATTAAAATGGAAGTGGTGCGTCATGGAAAATATAAAAGTGCCGTAGAACCATTTTTAGAAAACGAAATGAGCGATAATAATCGTGAGCAAATTTCGGTGTATTTAAATGGACTTTGGTCTGAAATTAAAAAAGAAGTTTCGGAGGCTAGAAATGTATCGGTAGAGCAATTAGATGTAATTGCAGATAGTTTGTTAGCAAGAACACCAGAGCTCGCTGTATCTTCTAAATTAGTAGATAAAATTGCTTATCATGATGAGTTTGTTAATGGTTTAAAACATGCAATGGGTGTTGCTGAAGATAAAGATTTAAATAGTGTTTCCATAGAAGAGTATGCGAGATATGCTGCTCCTAAATTAAAAGCTAAGTCTAGTGAACATAAAATAGCAGTAATTTATGCTGAAGGCGATATTATGTATGGAGAAGGAGATAAGGGTATTGTAGGGCATATAACGATGAATGAATCCATTAAAAAGGCAAGGGACGATAAGCGTATTAAAGCTATTGTGTTGAGAATTAATTCCCCAGGAGGAAGTGCATTAGCTAGTGAATTAATTTGGAGAGAGATAGAGTTAACAAAAAAAGTAAAACCTGTTATTGTTTCTATGGGTAATTTGGCAGCTTCTGGTGGTTATTATATCGCTGCAAATGCTGATAAGATTATAGCTGAACCTACAACAATTACTGGTAGTATAGGGGTGTTTGGGGCTTTGCCAAACTTTAAAAACCTTGCTGATGATATGGGGATAAATGCAGAACAAGTAACAACTAACGCAAATGCGGTTACCTACAGTGTTTTTGAACCACTGAATAAAAATCAATATAAATATATAGAAGAGGGGATTATTGATGTATATAGTTTATTTACAAAACGCGTCGCAGATGGACGTAATTTAACAGCAGAACAAGTAGAAGAAATAGCTCAAGGACGTGTTTGGACAGGTAATGATGCTCTAGATAGAGGTTTGGTAGACGAATTAGGAGGACTAGATTTGGCATTGCATTATGCCGCTGATGCTGCAGAGATTGAAGATTATAAGATTAAAGAATTCCCAGTGTTTGAAAAGAATTTGGATGAAATGCTAGAAAGTTTTGGTTTGGCAAAAGCCAAAGAACAAATTTTAGCTGAAGAACTAGGGGAAGAAAACTACAAGCTAATTAAAGAGGTAAAACGTCTATCTCAGAAAAAAGGCGTTCAGCTAATGTTTCCTTACAGTACGGAGATAAAATGATTTATATCACATTGGTGTTGTTAAAGACAAAATAAAAAAGAGACTTTCACTTTGAAAGTCTCTTTTTTATTAAATGCACTAGTGTTCAGATTTTTAGTTCATTTTAAATGATTTTCTTCTAAAATAAGCAACTACCGCAACCAAAATAACAACTACAACCAATACATAGATAAACGTTGGAATAGGTAAGGGGTCGCCAGCTGCATAACTATGTAGCCCTGATAAATAGTAGTTTACTCCAAAGCTTGTCATGATTATAGAGCCAAAGGCAAAAATACTCGCTGTATTTAGTACATAATTACTTTTAAATTTTGGTATGAGTCTAAGATGTAATACAATAGCATATACTATGATGCTGATAAGTGCCCAAGTTTCTTTAGGATCCCAGGCCCAATAACGTCCCCAAGATTCATTAGCCCAAATACCTCCTAAAAACGTACCTACGGCTAAGACGAACAACCCAATAGTCATAGATATTTCATTGATATATGTAAGTTCTTTTATCTTTATATCCATTATTTTTTTTGTCTTTTTGGTTTTAAAGATGGTAAGTAATAATGCCATAAAACCTAAGATTGCCGACAAAGCCAAAGGCGCATAACTACTTACTATAGTTGCTACATGTACTTTTAGCCAAAACGATTTTAGTACAGGCATTAAATTTGTTATTTCTGGGCTTAACCAATCTAAATAACTTACAAACAACAAAGCGCCAGAAAACAGTGTGGCGAGTGGTAGTGCAAAATCAGATTTTCTAAACGTAAATAAACCGCATAATACTAAAACCCATGAAACGAATACGAGCATTTCATAACCATTACTCCAGGGCGCATGTTGAGAAACATACCAACGCAGGATTATATTTCCTGTAAACAAGAGAAAGCTTATTAAAGTAATGATGATTAGTGCATTCCAGAGGAATTCCACGAGTTTTTTCTTAGTAAATATTTTAACTATAGCTAAAACTAGAAGTAGGGCACCAAGTGTAAAAAATACTTGAAACAGCCAAAAATTTAAGTTAAGTTCGTTATACCAAAGTTCAGCCTCAATACGTTTTCTACTTGGTATAATCTCTTTGCCCAATTCATCTTGAAACGTTTTTATATACCCTAATTTTTCACTGGCATCAACCCATTTTTTTTGATTTACATCCTTATAATAGGCTGGTATAATTTGTTTAGCAAACTTACCATCAGCAGCAGGGAAATCGTTAAAATGATGGGTTTGGCTGTGCCATTTGTTACTTTTATCATTACTATTTGGAAATACCTTTAAATAGTTTCCAGAAAATACATTGTAGAGAATATTAAAACGTTCATCAACTTTTAAAATCTCTTTATCTAATTCACTACGCTCTGCTGGTTTCTTTTGGTTTGCACTTTCAGCAGCATCAGCTAAAATGTACTTTCCTTGATCTCCTAAAAGTTCAATAAATGAAACGAGTCCATCTTCACTAACATTTAAATGATTGAATAATTCGCCCCCTTTTTTTATATCAACTTTTATTAACGGGATGTGTTGCCAAATGTTAGATGCTGACTGCATTGCAAGAAAGGCTTGGTTAGCGTTGTAGCGAATACTTTGCCCGTTTTCTGTAAACTTAAAATAGGGTTTTATTGATAGCTTTCTTAAAAACTCCGATGCCAACGTATTCATTGGTTTTATACGACCATCTAAATCTTGAACCATTAAACGTCCAAAAAGTTCAGCATGCTGATGGTCTATTTCAAGTTGCTCTACTAATTTTAAGTTGATCTCGGGTGTTTTATCCTGAGCAAAACTCATATTACTTATAGTGCAGAGTATTAATAGTAAACCAGCGCTTTTCAACTTTAATTTTTTCAAATTTTTATTGATGAGGTTAAAGCGAGATGATTTTCCAAAAAGTGTAAAGAACATACCTATCATCATCAATAAATAGCCTATATAGGTAATGTTGGTTCCAAGTGCGTCATGGTTTACAGCTAAAACGGTTCCTAGTTCATCGGTATCATAACTTGCTTGAAAAAACCTAAACCCTTTATAGTCGAGCACATTATTCATAAATATGCGATGTGGTATTTCTTGATTGTTATCAATAACCCTTACTTCACTTGCATAGGAAGATGGACTGGTAGAACCTGGGTAGCGCTCTAATTGAAAATCGTCTAATTGAATAGAAAAAGGAACGGTAATGGCTTGAGAGCCATATGATAACGATACATTGATGTCATTAAAATTAGCTTCGTTAGATATAGGTAAAAAACCCTCTCTGTAAAGAAGATTAACCTCTTTTTTGTCTTTTCCAACGCTAACATTAACGATTAAGGCGTCATCTTTTTGTGCATCGTTATCCTTAGGTTTTTCCGAAGCACTTACTATTTTAATTTTACCTTTAGGATAATAGGCTAGGGGCACAAAAGAAGCATCACCATCACGATACAATGTTCTAAGTTGTATGCTTTGTAGACTGTCTTTTGCAATGGTTCCGGCGGTTTCGGTAGCCATTACAAAGGTGCTTAGATTTCTTGGAGAGCGTATACTAAAATTTCCATTTTCCTCAGTAATATTTATAACACCGTCTTGCTCTACATCAAAACCAATTTTATGTTTATGAGAACCAATTGCTTCAATTTCTCCTTTTTCAAGAAAAACAGATTCTCTTCCATTACCAGCAGAAATAATCATTTCTAGCATAGGTTTTCCTTCATTTTCATTATGCTCTATTTGCGGAATGGCATCTGCAATGAACTCATTATATGTTATAGAAACTGGGATGTTTTCAAATTTTGTATCAATACTAAAATTGTTACTACTTAATGGCGAAAAATCTAATTGTTTTTTTATTGTTTTGGTTGTTTTTCCATTTGAAATATGAACATGCAAATAGTTATTATCAGAAATCACGATATTAGAAGCAGCACCTTCACGAATTCTCATGATGCCCCCATAAGATACATACCGCGTAATACCAGCTCCTAAAAGAATAACTATAAATGCCAGATGAAATAGCAATAATGCCCATTTTTCTTTACGCCACAGTTTGTATTTAAAGATGCTCATTATAAAACAAACCCCTAAACCAATCATTACAAGTTCAAACCACCACGCATCATATATAAGTTTCCAAGCTGTTGCAGTGCCATAATCGTTCTCTATAAATGTTGCAGCAGCCATAGCAAAAGCGAAGGCAAATAGGCATAATACGGCAAGTATGGGAGAAGCAAAAAATCGTGCAAATTTATTCATGGTATAGTTCGTTAAAATAAAAGACACCTTATATTTTGAGACATAAGGTGTCTTTTGGGAAAATTATATGTGTTTATTCTACAGTAGAAGATACTGTACGTATTGGCATGGCATCTTCTCTAGCTTTAGCTTCCTCAAGCCATTTAGGTAATAGATTTTCTTTAAAGGCTTCTTTATCAGCCTCAAGTTTTTCCATATCCAGACCAATAAATTCTTGAGCCTTTTCTTTTGTAGAAATATCAGGCATCTCTATTGGATTGTTATGACCTAACTCTGCTAATAACCTAGCTAGTTTTACACGTGCTTCTTGAGCGATAACTAATCCACTTCCTATAACTCTTGCTGTTTCAACAGGAGAGTGGAACGATGCGCCATGAGCTGCAGCTGAGTAATCCCAACGCCACTGTCCGTGACGAATATCTGTTAATATGGGTTTCATTTGTGCCTCTGTAGCGCCTAAATCCCAACATTTTTTGGCTTCTAAATGTGCTTTTACAAGCAATTTTTCAAGTTTTAATCTGTTTTCTGTAGCCTTACGTTGTCTTTCATAAACATTAGCAATAAGCTTATTAGATTCTTCTCTATGACAAACCTGACATGCATTTGACGTATTATTTAAAGGCGATTGAATATGATGGTCTGTAAATTTTTGACCACCTTCACTTTTATATGGCATGTGGCAATCTGCGCAGGATACACCTCTATCTGCATGCACCCCAGTAGTAAATGTTTCATAACCTGGATGTTGTGCTTTAAGCATTGGTGCTTTACTTATTTTGTGTGTCCAGTCTTTAAACTCTAAATTATCATAGTAGTTTTCCATATCTTCAACCGTCATACCGTCTTTCCAAGGAAATACCAGATATGGTGTCCCTTCTTTCCCTGGTAAGTTTTTGTTAAAGTAATATTCAACATGGCATTGCGCACAAACCAAAGAGCGCATCTCATTATGGGTTGCATTATTTATATCTTTTCCCATGGCATCAAAGGCTTCAACAAGAGCTGGTCTTGTAATTTTTAATTTCATGGTTTTATTATCATGACAATCTGCACAACCAATAGGGTTTACTACTTCAGCTCCTTTATCTGCCCACTTTCCACTGTAAAACTCAGCAATACCAATCTCGTTCATTAAACGGGGTACATCAGGACTCTTACAAGTCCAGCATGTAGCTGGCATTGGACCGTCTCCTTTTCCTTTAGGGCCTCCTGTTCTTAAAGTGTTGTGAATATCCTCAACGGCATAGGCATGTCCTCTACCTTGGTTGTAGTCTTTGGAAAAACCATATCCAGCAAAGAGAATAACAAGATTTGGGTCTTCTTCTAAAACATCTCGCATTGCAGAACCACCTTGCATAGACGCAAAAGTTGTATCTAATGTTTGAAGGTATGATTGGTACTCCAATGGATAGTTTTCGCCCCATACGACATTTCTAGGTTCATTTTCGGCGATGTCTACACTAGGTGTGTATTTATATTTTGCTTCAGATTTTCTATTAACGATGCTTGAAGCTAGTAGTCCTAGCAAGAAAACTACAATAATAGTTACAATAAATAATACTTTGTTTTTCATTTGGTTTGTGTTTATTCTTTAGTTTGAAGTTGCTCTTCCATCCACTCTGGAATAACTAAATCCTGTTGGTCGGTTGGTAATGGTGCAACATTAAATTTTATAGTTGATAAGCCGTGTACTTTGCCGTGGGGCACTTGTTTATGGCAACTCCAGCATTGACGCCCAGTTCTATTTTCTCTATGGTCTTCTATATAACCATCGTATTTAGCCTGTGTTACTTGTTGTACATGGCAACGTATACAGTTATTTTGAACAACCTCTTGCGAGGCTTCTTTCATTTCTATAACATCTGGCTCTAAACGTGCTGTAAACACAGAAGCATGGTATAAACCATCCTTTGCTTTAAAATAATATTTGTTTACTACATTGTTATGTGGCACATGGCAATCGTTACAATTTGCCCATTCTCTGTGGGAGCTATGCATCCAGCTATTGTAAACTGGTGTCATAACATGGCAGTTTACACAAGCTTGCGGATCATCTGACATGTAAGATACAACCCGGGATTCTTTTGCCATGAATAACCCTAACCCGATAACAACCGCAATAAAGAATACTGCTATTGTACGCCATCGTGTTGTTTTAGGAGGTAATATGTTTCGTTTTGTTTTCAATGGTATGTTTTATTTACTTTTAAAGAGGCTAGGATTAACTATAAGTTGCATCCATCCCCAGTTATTTGTATTATCGTTAGGTCTTCCGCCCTTTATTAAACTCATACTATCAGAAGCAAACATTTGGGAATAACCAATATTCATTTTTATATTTTTTGCAATTTTATTGGTGTATACAATGTCAAATTCAGTTCCAAGATATTTATCGGCATTATTGCTTAAATCTGCATTAGCCAGAAAGTAGTGCGCTTTAGCTAGAAGGGTAGATGTTTTGCCAGTTTTAAACACCACCTTTCCGTAAAAATCATCTAGTCCCACATTGTTTGCATGGTTGCCCACAAAAAAATAATCCATAAATCCATTAAACTTATGGTTGGTGCCATATAGGGGTAAGAAAGATTTATTTTTAGAGTCTCCACTTTGGTCTGTACCACTTAATATCTCTATCCCCAATGCAAATAATGTATTGCTAGGTTTATAGCTAGCTTCAAGAGATACTTGGTAAGCACTTAAATCTGTAGTTTTGTTAGATTTTCCGAATTGATAATATGCAGATCCAGCCATTTTAACACTTTGTATTGGAAAAGTAAAATATGATCCAACAGTGTGCTTGTAAAATACACCATCAGCAATATCATTATCTGGACCTGTTAAACTTTGAAACCCTGTATTTAATAATAGAAAACTAGCAGAACTGTTCTCCCATGTTTTCTTTAAATAGGCAAATTGTAATGCTTTATATGTTGATGCGCCTTTTATGGTAAATACATTACCTTCTCTAGCTTGGGATTGCTGACTAAAAGCAAAGCCAAAGTGCGCTAAAAAGTTATCTTTTTTGTATTTAATTAATGCTGCATCATGAAAACGTCCTTGCATGGCCCAGTCTAAGCCTCCTAAAATTCTTTGATCGTCATAGGAGAGGACTTGTCTCCCTAATTTTGCAGACCAATTTTCATTCATGTGGTATTCGATCCAAGCTCTAAATAGTGAAAAAGAATTATTGCTGTCAGTAGCATCAATTTGTTGTGTGTCTCCCCAAACACTTACATCTTGGATACTTACCATAATATCTAAGTTTTCCATTATGTAGCTCACATTTAAACGAGAACGTTGTACTACAAAGGCTGCAGGTTCAGTATTATCAGGGAATAGATTGTTGAAACCATGGCGGTATTCAAATCGAGGTCTGATGTCTGCTCCAATTTCTAGTTGCGCATAAGTGTTTTGAATTGAAAAATAAATTAGAAAAAGAAGTAAAATCTTTGGTAGTAGTTGGTTTTTGCTCATCTTCAAGTTTGTTTAGAATTGCTGAACAAATTTGATGACATTTTGAGCTACTTTTTATGATAAATATCATAAACCAAAAAATATTTAGGATTTTTTGTATTTTTTTTAAAATGAAGTAGGTTTCACTCTACATAAATACTATATCTGCATTTTTGAATAGAATTTATAAAAGCGAGTAAGCCATGATAATTATAAACTTTAAACCTGCAAAACCCCCAAATTAAACGGTTTATCAATAGGTGCATGATTAGCAGCCTCAATCCCCATACTAATCCATGTTCTGGTATCTAAAGGATTGATAATACCGTCCGTCCATAAACGTGCAGCCGCATAATAGGGAGATACTTGGTTGTCGTACCTAGCTTTAATTTTATTGTAGAGTTCGTCTTCCTTTTCTTTGGTAAACGTTTCTCCCTGTTTTTCAAGAGACGCTTTTTCAATTTGTAATAAAACTTTAGCAGCAGAGTTGCCACTCATTACTGCGAGTTCTGCACTAGGCCATGCAAAAATCAATCTCGGGTCATACGCTTTTCCGCACATGGCATAATTACCAGCCCCATAGCTATTACCAATAATCACAGTAAATTTAGGCACTACCGAATTACTAACCGCGTTTACCATTTTAGCGCCATCTTTTATAATACCAGAATGCTCACTTTTACTGCCTACCATAAAGCCAGTAACATCCTGCAAAAACACTAACGGAATTTTCTTTTGGTTACAATTGGCAATAAAACGTGTGGCTTTATCAGCTGAATCATTATAAATCACACCACCAAATTGCATTTCGGTTGGTTTGGTTTTAGAACCTGTGGTTTTTACAATTTGGCGTTGGTTGGCAATAATACCAACTGCCCAACCATCAATGCGCGCGTAGCATGTAATAATAGTTTGTCCATAACCCGCTTTATATTCCTCGTATTCTGAGTTATCCACCAGTCGTTTTATAATCTCATACATATCGTATTGATCGGCGCGACTTTTGGGCAAAATACCAAATATATCTTCAGGATTATCAGCAGGTTTTTTAGCCTCAATACGGTTAAAACCAGCTTTATCATAATCCCCAATTTTATCAACGATGTTTTTTATTTTGTCTAAGGCATCTTTATCGTCTTTGGCTTTATAATCCGTAACCCCAGAGATTTCGCAGTGCGTCGTTGCACCACCCAAAGTTTCATTATCTATACTTTCTCCAATAGCAGCTTTTACTAAATAACTACCCGCAAGAAAAATACTTCCAGTTTTATCAACAATCAACGCTTCATCACTCATAATAGGGAGGTAGGCACCACCCGCAACACAACTACCCATAACCGCAGCAATTTGGGTAATACCAATACTGCTCATTACAGCGTTATTTCTAAAAATACGTCCGAAATGCTCCTTATCAGGGAAAATTTCATCTTGCATAGGCAAATACACGCCAGCTGAATCCACCAAATAAATAATTGGCAATCGGTTTTCAATAGCAATTTCTTGAGCACGTAAATTCTTTTTCCCAGTAATAGGAAACCACGCCCCAGCCTTTACCGTAGCATCATTAGCCACTACAATACACTGTTTTCCTTTTATATACCCAATTTTCACAACCACACCACCAGAAGGGCAACCACCATGCTCCGCATACATATCTTCTCCCGCAAAAGCACCAATTTCAATAGATTTAGCCTTGGCGTCCAACAAATAGTCAATACGCTCCCTAGCTGTAAGTTTCCCTTTGCTATGGAGCTTTTCAATACGTTTTTTGCCGCCACCCAGACTCACTTTAGCCAACCTTTTATTAAGTTCAGAAACTAAAAGTTTGTTATGATCTTCGTTTTTATTGAAGTTGATATCCATCTGTGCATTTTTATTTCAACGAAGTTACAAAACCATTTTTGCTCTAAAAAGTGAATAATTTGTTAAAATATATAACATGGAAATATATTCCTTGGAATATAAATATTTTATTTATATATTTGTGGTGTAAAAAAATAGAACATGAAACACATAATAGCATTTGCAGGAAGTAATAGTAAAACATCAATAAACAAGCAATTGGCAATTTATGCATCTAGTTTAGTTGAAAATGTAGACGTTTCTATATTAGATTTAGACGATTTTGATTTGCCTTTATACGGTATTGATTTAGAGAATGAAAAGGGTATTCCGGACAATGCGCACAAGTTTTTAAACTTAATAAAGGATTCTGATGGTATTATACTATCATTAGCAGAGCATAATGGTGCATACGCTACAGTATTTAAAAACCTGTTTGATTGGATGTCTAGAATAGAAGGAAAGACCTTTTTTGGAAAACCAATGTTTTTAATGTCTACATCCCCAGGGGGAAGAGGAGGTCTATCTGTTTTGGAAATAGCTCAAAATCGGTTTCCACGACATGATGCCAATATCGTTGAGGTATTTTCGTTACCGTCATTCAGTGCTAATTTTTCTGAAGGTAAACTTGTAAATGAGTCTTTGGACATCGAATTAAAGAAAAAGATATCCACGTTTCAAAAAACATTGTAAGCCATGGAAATTAAGCATGAAAAATTAGATAAAAAAGGACGCTTCTTTATAGAAATAGAAAATTTAAAAGTAGCCGAAATGACTTACACATATGCTGGTAATGAAAAAATTATTATCGACCATACAGAGGTAAAAGAGTCTCTAAAGGGACAAGGAATTGGTTATAAACTGGTGGAGGCAGCAGTGAGTTATGCAAGAGAACAGAATATTAAAATTTTACCATTATGCCCTTTTGCCAATGCAGTTTTTAAAAAGAGAAAGGAATACAGTGACGTATTATTTTAAAAGTTATGGGAGATTTATCCAAAGATATCAATTCGACATTTGCTAACAACAAGATAAAAGCTTTGTTAAATATTATTTATACAGCAAATTGGATTACGAGCCATCAAAACGAGTTTTTTAAAGGCTATGGCATATCGCCTCAACAGTATAATATACTAAGGATTTTAAGGGGGGCTAATGAGCCTTTGAGTGTACAAACTATAAAAGATAGAATGTTAGAGCGTGCACCCAATGCTACAAGATTGATGGATAAATTATGCGCAAAAGAATATATAGAACGTTGCCCGTCTGCACATGATAGGCGTGTGGTAAAAATAGCCATTACTAAAGCGGGGAAAACGTTTTTAGATAGTATACCCAATAATTTCAATACAGTTTTGTTGAAAAATTTGAATGAAGACGAAGCAGAACAATTAAGTAATCTGCTTGATAAAATGCGATGACGAAACGAAGTTTTGTCATGCTGAACTTGTTTCAGCATCTCATACGGGATAGCATATTTTTTTAACCAATTATTTTCCATGGAAAGTAAAATAAAAGGAGTTGTAAAATGAAACTAAATAGTATAAGAACGATAGGTCGAAGTGATTTTGTAAATATGGGTCCCATAAGATTGAGACAACCCATACCCACAAGAACCATTGATAATGTAGATCCGTTTATATTGTTACACCATTATGGACCTTATGAAATTTCAGAGCACAATAATCCCTTTGATTTGGGACCACATCCACATCGTGGATTTGAACCAATAACCTTTTTAGTCCAAGGAGAACAACTACATAGAGATTCTTTAGGAAATGAAAGTGTGGTTGGTGCAGGAGATGTACAATGGACAACAGCAGGCAGAGGTATTATTCATGCAGAAGCGCCTACCAAAACGTTTGTGCAAAAAGGAGGTGTTTTAGAAGGGATACAATTATGGTTGAATTTACCAGCAGACAAAAAGATGATTGAAGCTAATTATCAGCATGTTAAAAATAATGACTTTAGGGTAGTAGCTTCTGATGATGGTAAAGTTAACATACAAATTATTGCAGGAGTGTTGGATGGTGTTTACGGTCGAATAAAAACCCAAACCGCTGTTAACGCATATATGATTGATGTTGAAGCAGGTGGAAGTTTTGATGTGGCTGTTCCAGAGACTCATCAATCGATAATTTATTTATTAAAAGGCGATGTTACAATAAATGGTTCAGAACAATTGAAACTCAACGAAAATCAATTGATACAGTTCAATCAAGATGGAGAAGGGTTTACTATTGAAGGTAATGCGATAAGTAAATTATTGTTTCTCTCTGGAGAACCATTTAATGAGCCTATTCAAACTTATGGTCCCTATGTAATGAATACACAAACTGAAATTATGGAAGCCATGAGAGATTATCAAATGGGGAAAATGGGGTTTCTAGCCCCATAAGAGGCTCCCTAACCCCCGAAGGGGTAAAACTCATAACCTGCAAGGTTTTTGAAACCTTGTAGGTTTGAAAAAGTATGAGTAAGCATTCCCCTCCTTGGAGGGGCTAGGGGTGGGTTTGGAGAATGTTTTTAAAGTAGAATAAAAATTTGAGTAAGAATATAAATTAAAGTTTAATTAAAAAGAAGTTCCTCCTTTGGAGGGATTTAGGGAGGCTTATATTATGAAAACAATAGTTCACAAAGCAGACACAAGAGGATTTGTAAATCACGGTTGGTTAAAATCACACCATACGTTTAGTTTTTCAAGTTATCAAAATCCAGAGCGTATGAATTTTGGTAAGTTGCGCGTATTAAATGATGATGTGGTGCAACCTAAAATGGGTTTTGGAACGCACCCGCACCAGAATATGGAAATTATTTCGATTCCGCTAAAGGGTGCATTATCACATAAAGATAGTATGGGAAACAAAAGAGCCATTGAAGTTGGAGAAGTACAGGTAATGAGTGCTGGAACAGGATTGACGCATTCTGAATTTAACGATAGCAAAACAGATGAGGTTAACTTTTTACAGTTATGGATAATTCCAGAGGAAATGGGAGTTGAACCGAATTACGAGCAACGAAAATTTGATGTATCACAACGTAAAAATAAATTACAAACGGTAGTATCTCCAAAGGATAAACTAGAAGGGGAAGCACTACCCATTAGCCAACAGGCATACATTTACAGAACTGAATTGGATGAAGGTAAATCTGTAACTTTAAAACCCAAAGATGGGACAAATGGTTTTTATGTTTTTGTTACAGATGGTAATGTAAATGTTTCTGGAAATATTTTGGAAAAAAGAGATGCTATAGGTGTTTGGGAAACTGAAGACTTAGAAATTTTAGCAAAAAACAACTCTGAAATTGTAATAATAGAAGTTCCTATGAACTAATAAGTTATTCAGGTTAATAGTGAAAAAGCATCTTCAACAGGTGCTTTTTTTATTTAAAACTACGATATTTGTTTTTTCCACTAACTTATAAAAAGAAGAGATTATGGCGATGAATAAAAATACAGTACTCGCATGGGCTACAATTTTAATGATTATTATGGGAGTTGTATTGATTTTAATGGGGGCATACCGATATGATGATGTTGCCGGTTGGGGATTTGCAACCGTAGGCATTGGTTTTTTTGCAATAGCATGGGTGTTTAATGCACTAAAAGGCAGAGTTTAAGGACTCTTAATTAACGATTTTAAGTTTTATGATTAAACGAATAAACAATTAAACGATTAAACTTTATCAAAGGATAAACATATAATATGAGTGACGATAAGAAGATAATTTTCTCAATGTCTGGAGTAACTAAGACATTTCAAAGTGCAAATACACCAGTTTTAAAAAATATATACTTAAGCTTTTTTTACGGCGCTAAAATTGGAATTTTAGGACTTAATGGTTCTGGTAAATCCACACTTTTAAAAATTATAGCAGGAGTTGATAAAAACTATCAAGGAGATGTTGTATTTTCTCAGGATTATTCCGTGGGCTATTTAGAGCAAGAACCTCAGCTTGATAATGAAAAAACAGTAATGGAAGTGGTACGTGAGGGTGCAGCGGAAACTGTTGCTATTCTAGACGAATACAATAAGATTAATGATCAATTTGGTTTAGAAGAGGTGTATAGCGATCCTGATAAAATGGAGAAACTAATGAACCGACAGGCAGAATTACAAGATCAAATTGATGCTGCAAATGCTTGGGAGTTAGATACCAAACTAGAAATTGCCATGGATGCACTGCGTACTCCAGATGGTGATAAGAAAATAGGTGTACTGTCTGGAGGAGAACGCAGGCGTGTAGCGTTATGTCGTTTACTATTGAAAGAACCAGATGTATTATTACTGGATGAGCCTACAAACCATTTGGATGCAGAGTCGGTGCATTGGTTAGAGCATCATTTAGCGCAATACAAAGGCACCGTAATTGCCGTAACACACGATAGGTATTTCTTAGATAATGTTGCAGGCTGGATTTTAGAACTGGATAGAGGAGAAGGTATTCCGTGGAAAGGAAACTATTCCTCTTGGTTAGATCAAAAATCTAAGCGTATGGCTCAAGAAGGTAAAGCAGCTTCTAAGCGTCAAAAAACCTTAGAGCGTGAGTTAGAATGGGTGCGCCAAGGAGCAAAAGGACGACAAACCAAGCAAAAGGCACGTTTAAAAAACTACGATAAGTTAATGAGTCAAGACCAAAAGCAATTAGATGAAAAGCTTGAGATATATATACCAAATGGCCCACGCTTGGGTACCAATGTAATTGAAGCTAAAGGTGTTGCTAAAGGATATGATGATAAATTATTGTACGATGATTTAAATTTTAACCTTCCACAAGCAGGAATTGTTGGTATTATTGGCCCCAATGGTGCTGGTAAGACCACCATTTTCAGAATGATTATGGGAGAGGAAACTCCAGATAAAGGAGCCTTTGCTGTAGGAGATACTGCTAAAATTGCTTATGTCGACCAAAGTCATTCAAATATAGATCCAGAAAAGACGATATGGCAAAACTTTAGTGATGAGCAAGAGTTAGTAATGATGGGAGGAAAGCAGGTTAATTCTAGAGCATATTTAAGTAGATTCAATTTTTCTGGAAGTGAGCAAAACAAAAAAGTAAAACTGCTTTCAGGTGGGGAGCGTAACCGTTTACATCTGGCCATGACGCTTAAAGAAGAAGGTAATGTGTTACTTTTAGACGAGCCTACTAATGATCTTGATGTGAACACGTTACGTGCTTTAGAAGAAGGTTTGGAGAACTTTGCAGGATGCGCTGTAGTGATTAGTCACGACCGTTGGTTCTTAGATAGAATATGTACCCATATTTTGGCATTTGAAGGCGATTCTCAAGTATATTTCTTTGAAGGTAGTTTTTCAGACTATGAAGAAAATAAAAAGAAACGTCTTGGAGGAGACTTGATGCCGAAGCGTATTAAGTATAAAAAGTTAGTTAGGTAAATAACGTATTATGAAGTACAACTAAAAAAGCCCACTTTTTTATAAAGTGGGCTTTTATAATTTTATATATATTTTCTATTTGTAAATATGACCGTCTCCTAATTTATAATCAGAAATATCGATGTTTTCAAAACTCTTCCTTGTGACATCAAACTTATGTAATAATTTACTTTGCCTTTCTATATTTCTTGAAATAAGAAAAAGAAGTACGAAAATGGGAGTAAACAAGAGAATAACTAGAATCATGTTATATTTTAATTATTGTCGTATAAATGACCATCTCTAAAATCTTTGTAGGTTTTATTATCATCATCACTTTGTAAAGGACCGGATTTTGCTAATTGGTCATTTTCCTTTTTTAAAATATAAGATTTTCTTACACCTAGAATAAGAAGCACCAGAAAAAACACGACCACTATAGAAAGGACAGTGACAATTTGGCTTTGACTTATGAGTAAGGGAATTTTATTTGTGTATATGTTTATAAGAAACATTTACTAATCGATTTGGGTTAATAGCTATACAAATATAAACTTTTTTCATCACTAAAAGTCTAAAAATGAATAGAATATCTGAATTTTATTAACATAATGTTAATTAAAAACCTCAGAAATTTACTTAAATCAATGGTTTTCAATCATTTCTATTGAAGTATTATCTGACAGATTTTTTTTATTACTTCTAAAAATTTATACGCTATTGTAACAAATAGGGTTACGGGTATACTTGTATTTTAAGGTAAATTAAATTTTAAAAGTCATCTTTTTTAACGAAATTGCTTACCCTAAATATGTTCAACTTTAAAACACTACATATAACATGTCTGATGATTTTGATTTATTAGAAACCAATTCCAACGAAAAAACTGAAAAAGTAGATGTCAATTGGGGCAAGGCCATTGATACCATGAAATCTAAATTGGCACAAGAAGATGACCCTGAGGTTCGACAAAAAATATTAAATGCCACCTTGGATGATGTGGTAAATATGGCGGAAAAAGATAGAACAACACTTTTAGATGCTATTAAAGATTTAACAGATTATCAGGACGAAGTAGGTATATTATTTGAAAAATTTTCATCGTTAAATGCTACCGAGCAAAAGGTAATTGATGATGCGCAAAAGGCATTAGAAAGAGCAAGAGTAGTACTTGACGATGCTAAAGCTAAACCAGATACATGGTGGAATAACCTTTGGGGACGGAAGAGTAAAATAGCAAAAGCAGAACAAGCCTTAAAAGATGCGGAAAAAACAAGAGCAGCGGCAGATAATAAAGCAAAGGCCATGTTTCAAGAGCGTATAGAAAATGCAGATGTACAAACCCTTCTAAAGGAGTTGTCCTATAAATCACAAGCTGCTGTTACCCGCTTAAAGAATCGTGAGGTAGAGATAAAAGAAGTAGAAGACAAGTTGCAAGATGCCATTGTTGAAGCTACAAAAAATCACACTAAAGCATTAGAGAAGAAAAAAGAGGTAGAAGCTAAGCTTGAAGAACGCTATGCTTTGCTTAAGCAAGCGCGTCAAGAATTGGAAGACGTTGCTGACAAGCAATCTGCTGAATATGCGCAAGCTATTGGGAAAGTTACGGAATTGGAGCAAAAAGTAGAAGAACTGGAAGGGCTAAAAAATGCATATACTACTTTAGCGGCTAGTAAGGATAGTTTTGTGCATAAACACAATTTAACCATCAAGGTATTAACATCTTTAAGAAGCAATCTACAAACACACCGTGCAAAATTAAAGAGTGATACAGAAGAACGTTTAAAATATTACGATGGTTATGTGGTGGCGTTAAAAGCCAGAACAGACCAAGAGTTTGCTGCAATTTTAGAGCATTTGGGTGTAAAAACCGATGAACACATAGGGGAAACCCTTGCGGCAATGCACACGGCCAGTGCAAAGGCGCGTCAAGATATGATGGATAACATACCAGTACACGAAAAGGTAATGCAGGGTGTTTATAGTAGTTATGCTGAGGCACTACAAGAAATCCGTGAAAAAGATGTAGATATTCAAAAGAATTTTGCAGAGCGTTATGGTATAGATATGAAAGAGATTTTTGAAGAGTACTATAAGGCTGATGCTAATACACCATCTGGTAACGATGATGAACCTGCGGAAGCACCTAAACCAAAGACAGAGGATGATGACTTATTATCTTAATTATTCAACAAAAAAGCTATAAGTTTTAACTGCGTTAGGGATTGTCCCGCACATGCGGGATGAAATCCCCGACGTAGGAGGGATTGAGTAGTGAAAGCCTGCCTAACGGTAGGTCCGACCCTTGTGATAACGCCCAAAAAGAATAAATAATTCTGCATGTTGCTACTACAAACTGCGACTGATTACTGAGCACTGAAATATGTCAATTAACCAAATAGTTACACCTTTAGATTCTGCTATTTTAGATTCCAAAGCACACTATACATTTTACCATAAAATGATAGATTTTGTGTTTAAAGAATTGGTAGTTGCAGTGCAGCGCGAAAACATCTGTAACAACGCTGAGGTGGCCATGTTTAAGCAATATTGTGATTTGTTGTTATACTCTATTGAAGCTATGCGCATTAAATATATGTACGATGATGAAGATAATATGAAGGTGGATTTAACTGAGTCTGGCTTTCCTAATTATTTAGAATTTAGGTACCTATTTAACGATTTGGAGTTACGGGAGGAATATTTAGGGAGATTAACACCAATAGCAACACTTAAGGAAGAGTTTTTAGATACTTTGATGCGTAAAAAAGAGCATGTAAAGAAAAACAGATTGTTTCAGGCAGCATCCATTGTGTATTATGCTTCGGTAAATAAAACATATATTTTTAATCGCTTTGTGCAAGGTAAAATTATAAGTGCCCCAGAAGGTGCTAAAGCAGATTTATTAACAAGTTGGAGTTTTTATGATGTGGTTAAAAATAGACCGTTTATTTGCTTTATGTACTTCAATTATGATGGTAACCGCATTAATGATTACAAGAGTGAAATTTACGAGGTACTTAAAAATGTAGCGGATAGAGATATGAACTTAGATACAATGGCTTATGCCATAGATAAGAAATTACCTAAAGTATTTCCAAAAGTCATTAAACGTATAGATTTGGGGCCTGTACATAATATGTTTACCAAAGATGAAAATATATTAACACATACAATTTTAGAAGCAATTAGTAAAAAAACCATTCCTTTAGAATCCTATGCGGTATCCCTAAAAGTTACTGAGGTAGCCTCAAAAAGTGAATTTAAGGAAGGTAATTTTTTTAATAAACAGATTTTTCAAAACTGGGACGATGTATTCCAACAAAAATATGTGCTGGCACCGCATCGTGTGATTCAATTATTATACAATAAAACACCAGACATCATGAATGGCTTGGCAAAACCACCTATTGAGATTGCTGGGGTGGAAATAGAGTTAAATAAGTAGGTAATATTTAGTATGCAGTATTCAGTCTGCAGTGGGCAGTATTGAAAAAATGAAATATAAAATGATAGATATTTTAAAATGAGAAGAGGAATTAACACAAATATATTATTCTTTAGATTAATTACTGGCTACCTACTGAGTACTGTTTACTGAATTTTAGCATGAGTTTTAAAACATTATTGGCATATCAAAAAGGATTTGAATTGGCTATGGAAATTTTTCATTTGACTAAAGATTTTCCAAAATCGGAAATATTTGGTTTAACATCTCAAATGGTACGTTCAAGTAGGTCTGTATGGTCAAATATTGCTGAAGGTTATAGAAAACGTCAATATGAAAAGCATTTTAAAAGCAAAATATCTGATGCTGATAGTGAAAACTCGGAAACCCAATTATGGTTGGATTTTGCATTAGCATGCGAATATATTTCAGAAGAAAAAAGATTAGAATTACTGAATAAAAGTGAAGTAGTTGGTAAACTTTTAAACTATATGATAAATAATCCAAATAAATTTAGATAGAATACCAAGTACTTTTAAGCAGAGTAATGACTGCAAACTGAGTACTGCAAACTGCATACTGAAATCATGGAACATAACTCAACATTCCCTATAAAACTATCAGAACTCGATATGCTTCGTGATGAAGCCTCTTCATACCTAAAAAGTGTGCAATGGGAGCAAGGAGCTCGTGCTAAAAATAGAGATAAGGAAGCGAAGGACGAATCTATTTTACTGTATTTGTCGAGAGCCAATAATGGTTCTAATACAGCATCTATTACATCGGTTTCTAAAACTATTTTGGCGCTTAAAAAACGATTATTACCAGATTCTGTAGCAATACCTATTTATTTAAATCAGACGCTCTATGCAGTTCAGGAGGGAATAACACTTGGTATTTGGATTAAAGATAGTTATTACGATGCGTCTGGATTGGCAAGTTTAAATGAGAATAAGTCTGCTTTAGATAATAGTGGTAAACGCGAGTTTGAGAGTAAAATGCATACCGCTACGGCTTTTATGCTATTTACTCAGGCTTACAAAATTTTACACGATTTAAAACCACATGCCTCAGATGACTTGAGTGTCATGAAACAAAAGTTCGCGGGTATTCCTGAGGTATCTTTAATGTCTCCCATAAAAGGAATTTCCTGTAGTTTATTCTATTATGATAAGTATTTGGGGCATCCAGAAATTATCAAATCTGATAAAGATGTTGTCGATTTTACGGTAGTTTATTATGAAGCTCTAATTGATGAAATTCAATTACGTAAAAGTACATTAGAATATACCGAAACTATTGAGGATAGAACCTATAAATTAGAAAATTCAGAGTTTGCCGTTTCTGGATGGAATAATGTGTTTCAAGGGGCTGCTAAAAGTGTAGAGTTTAATAAAATCCAGTTTGAACAAATTGTTGGTAACCGTGATGCAAAGCATTTTGCGCGTCGTTTAACCGAGCGTTTGTTGAGTTACGATTTTGCAGCTAAGAAAAACCCTTTTCAAGAATTAGGAGGTTTTATGCCAGTATTTATGGGGTATGGCATACCAGGTACTGGAAAAAGTATGCTTATCGCAGCAATAGCTACGCGATTGAAAGAGCATTGTGATACGTTGGATATTCCGTTTCTATTCCATCCTATGCCAGATACCTTAATATCTACCTTTCAAGGTGGTTCTGCTGAAAAAATGGTAGAATGGATGAAACCATTACAAGATCCTTCAAAATTAATTTTTGCACCTATTGATGATGCGGAGAATAATTTGCAGGAACGTACCTCGCAAGGTGTTTCAGCAGGTGTAAAAGAAGTAATTGGTGTATTTTTAAGATATACTGAAGGAGCTTATGCAGTGAATTATGGTAACAGCTCTATTGGTTTGTTTACCAACCTCCCAGAGATGTTAGATAAAGCTGTGATTTCTCGTGTACAGGGACGTTTTAAAATTGATGGTGCCAGAACGGAGCATGACTTTTTAGATCAAGATCATTTATGGTGGCGAAAAATTGATGATACTATGCCAGATTTTGTAAATATGCAAGGGCCTGAAAGCTACAGGTATTTACAAGATCAAGGTTTGGCTAAAAATATGGGTGACATATTAAGCAGTGTTGAAAAGCCAACAGAAGAACGTGTGCATGCTGTTTATGATAAAGTAGAAAAGCAGTTTAAAACGAACCAGCATTTGTTTTATGCGAATCTCTATAAAGAAATTCAGGCGATATTCCCGTTCTTTTCATCGCGCGATGTTCGTAATATTCAATCTGCTATTTCTTTACGATTAACAGATTTTGATTTAGAAGAAGACTGGTTTGAAAACCCAGAGATTTACTTTAAACAGGAGTACAATGCTAAGTTTAATATGCTTCAAGAATTGATGCGTAGTAATATGAAAGGCTTAGATTTTTCAGAGATTCGACGTCAAGAAGTAGTGCGTTACTTAGATAATGTGGCAACTATCGCAGATACAGACTTTAAACGAAAAGTAGATGCTAGAGTGAATCAGTTAAATATTGAAATGGAAGCGAGACAACAGTTTGAGAATGAGAAATAATAAGGTTAAAGATATACAGCAAAGCTTACTTTCAGATAACTATTATATTCTAAATAAAGTCACTTTTGATTATATGATGAAAAGTGGTGTGTGGGTAAACCAAATGCGAGAGGTCTATGATAGAGGTGATGGGGCTGGAATTCTCTTGTACAATAGAGAGAAGAAAACTGTGATACTTACCAAACAATTTAGAATGCCAACTTACTTAAATGATAATGATGATGGTATGCTGGTAGAAGTTGCTGCGGGTATGTTGGACAAGGATAATCCTGAAGCTTGTATTATAAGAGAAACCGAAGAAGAAACAGGGTATCGCTTAAAGAAGGTGAAAAAAATATATGAGGCATACTCATCTCCAGGAGTAATGACCGAAAAAATGCATTTTTTCATTGGAGAGTATACCGATGCCATGAAAGTAAGCGAAGGCGGTGGATTGGACAGTGAAGCTGAGGATATAGAGGTATTGGAAATACCTTTTGAAAAAGCTGTTAATATGCTGAATAATGGAGACATTGTAGACACTAGAACGATTGTGTTGTTGCAGTATGCTATCATTCATAAGTTACTCGATTAAATGTTGTCATTCCTGTGAAAGCAGGAATCTATAAATCTAAAAGAAAATAAAAATTAACAAGATTCCTGCTTTCAAAGGAATGACAGAAATGGACAAACTAAAACAAGCAAACCTATACAGAAGTGATCTTATCCCTGTAAGTGGAAAACTAGTAGAGCGTTACAATAAATGCTTGGTAAAACTCGGGTTTACCAAAACCAAACTCAAAACCTTTCATATAGATGGCATTGGTTGGAGTCCTGAAGTTGCTGATGAAAAGGAAGATACTGCCTATTTAAACAACGGAGAGGCAAATCCGCATGGTATTATCATTTCTCCTTTACAGAAAGGAAAACCAGTGTATTTACCTTTTCATACGTTTGATAGAGATATGATGAAATATATCTTTAAAATTCACGGTGTAAAGATTAAAGACATCACAAGAGATTCCGCGATTTGTTTGGATTTTGATCAACATATTGATGCATTTTACGAGCCATTAGATGTTTTAAAATACAAAGAAGTTACAATACATTTTCATTTAATAGATAACTTAGATAAAGTTAAAGAGGAACAGTTGCAGCTTGTTGAAGAGTTCAATAGAGGGAATAACTTTATTAGCGAAACCATGCACCAAAAGTTATTAGATTCAGCTAAAGCTTATGGTGATTTGCGTGACAGAGATTTAGATTTACATGAGCTACAATACACCACAGATTCATTTTACACAAGAGCTTTTGGGGGTGTTTATATTTTAAGGGATTTTATTGTACCAATTGTTGTTTTTGAAGATGAACAATGGCATAAAGAAGCAATAAAAGACACAACCCATGATATTTTGATATTTCATATTAATCAACCTGAACTGATGGACAAGTTGAGAAGTCACTCTATAGTAGATTACAATTTAGAAGCAGATGTTAAAACGGATAGGTATAACAGAATTAAGAAATTTGAGCTATTTCAATATCTAAAAAAAACACAACATCCAGTTCAAGAGATATTGGAAAACCCTATATTATTTAAAAGTTATTTGAATAAATTGGATATTACATCTCGAAAAAAAGTAATGAGTGTAGAACGTTATTTGGAAAAGATAGAGACTAGTAATCAATTTAAAATAGCTGATATTATTGATGACTCATTATTTTTTGCGCTGCATAAACCACATTCCTCGTTAGAACCTAAACACCAAGATTTAATTTGGAAACTTCTGGTAAATATTGCACCAAAAGACGTATTGTTTTGGTATTGGTATGATAAACCAGATTTCTACGAAAATTTTAAAACTTGGGATGATTCATTTAAAGATTGGGTTGTGGATACCATAAGTAACAATATTTAAGTTTTTTAGACTAATTTTATACAACCAACAATTATCGTTATGGGATTAGATTTAGTAATTTTTATAGCAGCTATTTTATTAGGGGTTTTTGTGTATTGGAGAGAGTCTCAACGTAATACACTGTATCGTTTTTTTAATAAAATTTTTAATAGTAAGGAGTTGCAGATGAAACCTGAAAACAAAAAAGGTTTTATCTACAAACAGGCGTTTTTACCGCGAATGGTTTATGTGGTAGGCTTTTTATTATTAATAGGATTAATAATTCAATTTTTATCTCCAATTTCAATATTTACAAGTTATTACGGCATCTCGGCATTTGCATCTATTTCAGTGGGTATATTAATAGGTACTTATGTGGCAAATTTTGTACTAAAATCAGGAAAGGTTATTGAGGAAAAAGGAGATTCTATCGAAAATATGGTTCAAGACACTATTGAAAAAGGAAAAGATTTAATAGAGGATTTGAAAACTGAAAAACCAGAAGAGACAAAAGAGGTTAAAAACGAAACAAAAAAGACTTCTAAGTCTGAAGAAAAAAGTGCTAGAGAACGTTTAAAAGATAAAGGCTATTTAAAATGAAAACATCTAAAAATAAGTTTCGGTATATACTCATAGTAATTTTTAGTATTTTATTTTTAATAAATTTATTAAACTTAGACTATACTTCTTTTCCCAGCATTACAGAAGGGTTAAATGTACTTGTACCCATTTTAATGATAATAGCTATGCTTCTAAGTATAAAGCATGCAAATAAATATGGAGAAAACTAACAGAATTTAACATGATAAAAAATTATTGGAATAAGGGCGGGAAACAAAAGACAATTGTCATTAGTGTTAGTTTAATTGTGCTCGTAGCTTTATTTGTACTTCGTGATGATTATCAACCAGCATTATTATTTGTTAGAAAGTTCATTTTTATCATCTTACTAAGTGTATTGGTATTATTTTTTGGACTAAGGAAATTTAGAAAATCGGCGAGTACAGGAGCAAGATTAGGAATCCTTGGAATTTTGTTGTTGTTTTTTGGAATTTTATATGTGGTTGGTTGGCATTTTAAAATGTATGATTATATGAAAACCTACAATGTATTTAATCATTTAAATAAAATAGAGATTAATGAGTTACCATTAACACAAAATGAGCGTATTCAACCTTTAAGAAATGTGTTTTCTATGGCTAATGAAAGTGTTGGAGAAACTAAAGATGTATCATTACCTCATTTAGTTAGGATTGAAAATGAAAATAAATGGACCATGGCCATACAACCCACCGAAAAATATGTTTGGCAAGGGATGACCGATAATACAGAGGAGGTATTTGCAGTATCTAGTACAACACCATTTCCAAGGTTTTCAAGTGAAAATAGAATCCCAGTAACATTTTCTATTGGAGAGTCTCTAAAATTTAGCAGAAACACATATAATGCCGTAGTGCAACGTTTCAACTTTTTTCAATTGTTTACATTGGAACCAAGTGATACCTATTATATGAAAAATGATAAAGGAGCTTGGGTTCAAGTAGTAAGTTTAATAAAATGGAAAGGCTTTTTATTTCCTTATCCAACCTTTGGGGGTGTTATGGTAATTGACAATGGTAAGCATGATTTTAATGATTATGTGGAGCGTATTTTGATAGGGAAAGGTACTTATGTAAGTCCAGAAAACATGAAAAACCACAGCTACCTTACAAGACAAAATACCTTAGCTGAAAAAGTATCAAGATTACAAGCAGAATCTCTTAAGTTTTTAGGAGGTTTCAGTGATCCTCTACCTTGGAATATGGAAACCGCAGTAAAAATTCCTGAAATGCCCAAAGATCAAAACCAACAACCTTATGTCACTGATTTTAATTTTTCTGAAACAGGAGAGGAAGCTTACAGCGGTTTGTACCATTGGTTTGGTTTAGAACCAGTGGGAGATGAGCGTACCAGTTTAAGCTTTAGTGTATTTGTACCTGCAGATGGAACAGATAAATTATATTATTATAATCATGCTGCCAAAAAGCAGGGTTATGCAGGAGTTTCTGCTATGCCTCTAAAAGTAAAGGAATCTCGTAAGGAATATGATTGGACGGCTAATACACCAGTAGAGTTTAGGCCATATATAAAGAATATAGCAGGTAAGAAACGTATGTTTTTTATGGGAACAGTATCATCTATTAGCGATAAAAATGCACAACAATTTGACGGTGCAGCTACACCAGATTTAGTATTGATTGATAGTGAATATCGTGATGTGGTATGGATAGATGTGAAGCATCCCAGTCAATGGGATAAGACAGTGTATAATCAGCTAAATGAAGCCTGGAGGGCTAGTGAAGGCATTGGCTATTATTTTGCAGAGGACACAAAAACTATTGATATGCAGCAGCAAACTATCGATTCTACCAAAACCATTCCTGTAGTTGATAAAAATGCTGAAGAAATTGAACGGCTTCAACGACAGATAGACTCTTTAAGGTCTAATTCTAATTAATTAATTTATGCTTTCTTTATATGAAGGTATCTGAGTTTAAATTCTTAGGAGTTAATCTCTATGAAAGGCATAGATATTCAGAGGAGAAACTAGAGTTCAATACAGAAAGCACACCTTGTGAAGATATTGGTTTATATATTATAGGCGAATACCCAAGGTTAAAGTATAATAATGTTGCGATATCAAGTAAATATGAATGGAAAAAAATACTGCATGAAACAATTTGCTTATCAATTCTTAACTTAATCAATACTCAGAAAATTCATGTAACTTTATTTAAAGACAAAAAATCATACCTTTTTAATATTTTGAAATTTAATTTCAAAGGTTATTGTTTAAAGGCCAATGTTTCTTTCGATGAAGAAAAAGATTTACTTTCAAAAGATATTATTAATGCTATACGAGAAGCAGAAGTAATATATGATAGAAAAACTGATATCTATTTTGTAATTCATTTATTAATAAACAAATATTTAGGAGAAAATGGAGAATATAATAAACCTGCAAAGCAGTTTCTTATTAGAAACTTAAAAAATTATTCAAAAACATTTAACTGGATTTCTATACATGAGCAAAAGAAGTTGTTAGGTATTTATAAAGATTACCAAGTTAATTTAAATGAAATTTATATTCCTAGAATAAAAATGCAACACAAAAATTTAAAGCATCAATATTCTAGATTAAGAAATTCAGATACGATTTATTGGTACTTTTCCGAAAGTATAAAAAAGCAAATAAACAAAGATTTGAAGAGGCGTGAACCTAGTGACGATTCAGATTTTGATTAGAACATATTAAGACTTATTTTAAAATAATTTTAATGTAACATTTTCTCAAAAACATATACCAATAAATAAAGCAATCATGTTTGGTTATATGGGTTTTGGAATGCAATCTCACGTTTATAAAAAACGTGCTAGAAAACCTTTTTCTAAAAGAAGCAAAATTGTAGCTTTTGTACCTCTACATACCAATCTTAGGGTCTTTAAGTTAAGAAAGCGAGCTTCAGAAAATCTTAAAGTTAACGGGATAGCCCTGATACTAGCAGTTTTGATAAGTCTGTTTTTAATTTTTAATTTTGTTAATAATGTAAAAAGGTATACAGCGTCTCATTATTTAGAGGTACAAACAAAAGTGCAAGAAAGGGATTCAGTCGCTTTTAATTTTTTGATAAATTCCGGTATATCAAGACTAAAACAAGATAATGCTACAGGAGCATACTCTGAATTTAAACTTGCCTATCAAATAGATTCTAGCAACAAAGAATTATATCAATTATTAACAGAAACACTTACTACGCTTTGTACTGATGACGGGAAATATTGTGACCAATTAGACGACTTATTGAACCAGCAGTTTTAAAAAACAATTTCCATTTTAATATCACTTCTTTGGTAAGGGCTGTTGGGTTCAACTGGAATTTCTATAAAACCAAATTTCCTGTAAATATAAATTGCATTTTCCAGTTTTGTATTAGAGTATAGTACCAGGTTTTTTAAACCAAGTTGTTTTGCAAAATCTAAACAAAATTGCATCAATTGTTGTCCTATTTTTTTTCCTCTATGCTTTGGAGAAACAGCCATTTTTGTCAATTCAAATGTGTTTTGGTCGGGTAGAGGCATTAGAGCAACTGTTCCTATAATACTATTATTTAGCTTAGCGAAAAATATATGACCTCCCTCTCCAATAATATATTTATCAGGGTGCCTTAATATTTCTTCATCAAAAGATTCAACATAAAAATAGGTTCGCAACCATTCCACATTCAAATTATAAAAAGCATTTCTTTCTTCATCGGTATTTTGATACGTTGAGATTTTGATTGTATGATTATTTGAATCTACACTATCTATAATTCTTTCACTAAATGAAGAAGTCTTTAATTTAAGCTCTAAACTATTGAGATGAGAAATTAAAGATGTGGATGTTTCTGTAGTAAATTCTTTTATTACTGCATCAATAGTTTTCCAAATGGGCTGCAATTGAAGTAAAAGTGTATTTCCCTTTTCAGATAAGTAAATAATTTTTTTACGTTTATCTTTATCATCAATATCAAAATATATTAACTTCTTTTTAGTCAATTTGTTTATAGATTGCGTAATAGCAGGTTGTGTTAATCCAACAGCGTTATAAATTTCCGTATTAGTAATGCCTTTCTTTTGGCTTATTAATTTAAATACAGGGAATAGATAAGGATCAAAGTCAGTATTAAAATGATTATATACCAATTGGGTTTCTTTCATTAAATAATCACTAATGCGTTTTAACCGAGAGCCTATACCTAATTCTCCAAAACCCTGTAATGCATCCATTTAATATAAATGTTTATATAAGTACTTATATAAATATATAAATTTTTAGAACAAAGTTGTACGTTTTTAAATTTTTTTATGCATGTAATTATTTAATTAAGTTTTAATTACCGTATCTTATTAATTTAAAATATTGATTTTCAGTGTTTTAATATTTATGTGCTTTTCGGTTTAAGTATAAAAACATCTAAACGAGCTAGTTAAGCGTATATGTTTTTGAGAGGCTAAAAAAATTAAAGTACCTTTCAACCAATTAACAAATTAGAAATTTTATAGTTCACTATTAATACTAAAAACAATAATAATTATGGAAAATAAAAGTAACACAGGTTTAAAAGTGGGATTGGGTATAGCACTAGTATTATTTTTAGCAACAGGGTTTTACACAATGAATTTGTATAAAGAAAGTAAGGATACTAAAAATGAATTAACTGCTGAAAAAGAATTGGTAATGAACGATTTAAATGCCATGGCAAAACAGTACGATGAAGCCATAGCTGAAAATGACATTGCAAATAAAGATTTAATTGAAGCAAGAGACCGTATACAAGGTTTAATAGATTCTTTAAGAATCTCTGAGACAAATGTGAAAAGTTTATGGCGTTATAAAACAAAATACAAAAACCTACAAAAGGAAATGAATGTTTTATTAGCGCAAAACGATTCGCTTAAAATTGAAAACTCTTATTTGGCAACATCATTAGACAGTACGCGTGTTAGATTAGAGGAGAGTGCAATGTTTAGAGACTCATTACTTGTACAAAATACAGCTCTAGCAGAAGTAGTAGAAAATGCATCAATTTTAAATACTGTTGATTTAAAAGGCTTTGGAGTCATAGAAAGAACTTCTGGAAAATTAATTCCTACAGAGCGAGCAAAAAGAGCAGACAAAATAAGAGTTTGTTTTACTGTTGCAAAGAACCCATTAGTGCAGGCAGGAGATCAAGAATTGTATGTTCAGGTTATAGACCCTAATAATAACATACTTGGAGCCAATGAACAGATTGCTTTCGAAGAGAAAACACTTAACTATAGCACAGTTAGTAAATTTAACTACGAAAACTCCAATTTAAATGTATGTGAGTTTGTAACGTCAAGTAATGGCAGTGATTTTGAAAAAGGACGTTATGTTGTAAATGTATTTAATAAGAAAAACTTAGTGTCTACTTCAGAATTTACGCTTAAGTAAAAACCGACACATCTAATTATCAAAGCCCAAAGGTTATACTTTTTGGGCTTTTTTGTTTTTTTAATAGGAAATTCGAGCCATATGTAGAGTTTTTTTCTCTGTATTGTAAACAAATTTTATATTGCGGGTACCAACCAACCCAAAATAACCCTAATGTTTAATAATGATGAATTTTTAGACTCTTTTGGTCATATACCTGAAGACACTTTTTTGAAATTGAAAGGCATTTCTCAGTTTAAAAAAATTGATGCGAATACGCAACTAGATGAACTCGGAAAAGTCCCTTCGAAAGTATATTTACTAATATCTGGAGTAATGCGTTGCTACGTAACTTCAGAATCAGGAAAAGAGTTTAATAAACGTTTTTTCTTTGCAATGGACTTTGCTGGATCTCTAACAGCCTTGATAAAGAATGCTCCCTCAGAAATAGTATACGAGACTATCACGCAATGTACTCTTTATGAAATAGACTACAAGGAATTAAGGGAAATGTGTGCTACAGATATAGTGGTTAGTAATTTATATACCTCTATGTTAGAAAAAGTTTTTATGCGATATGAAAAACGACAATTAGAGCTAATTTCGTTAAATGCCTCACAACGCTATTTAAAACTAAAATCAGATATACCAGATATAGATAAATTAGTACCTCAATATCATATTGCTTCATATTTAAGTATAACCCCTGTTCAATTAAGTAGAATAAGAAAAAAGTTGAAAGAATCGTTGTATTAACAAATGTTATCTTGTAAAATATTTGTTAATTATATATTTGTATCGATATCTTCTAAGATAGATTCATTTAGAGGATTAATAGCTAACCGACCAAAAAAAGCAGGTGTTTACCTGCTTTTTTTATATATTATTTTCAAGTTTAAAATTATTTTAAGCTTCCAACCATATCTTCAGGTTTTACCCATTCATCATAATCTTCTGCGGTAACATATCCTAAGTTAATTGCTTCTTCTTTAAGGGTAGTTCCATTTTTGTGCGCAGTATTAGCTATTTCTGCGGCTTTGTAATAGCCTATTTTGGTGTTTAGTGCCGTAACCAGCATTAAAGAGTTGTTTAATAACTCTTTAATTACAGTATAATTGGGTTCAATTCCAACAGCACAATTAACATCAAAACTAACACATGCATCTCCAATTAACTGCGCAGATTGTAAAACATTGTAAGCCATAACAGGTTTAAAAACATTTAATTCATAATGTCCTTGTGTACCACCCACAGAAACAGTTACATCATTTCCAATTACTTGAGCACATACCATGGTAAGTGCTTCACATTGGGTTGGGTTAACTTTCCCAGGCATTATGGAACTTCCAGGTTCGTTAGCAGGAATAATTATTTCTCCAATTCCAGAACGAGGACCAGAAGCCATCATTCTAATGTCGTTCGCAATTTTATTTAGTGAAACGGCTAATTGTTTAAGGGCTCCATGGGTTTCCACTAAAGCATCATGAGCAGCTAAGGCTTCGAATTTATTTGGAGCAGTAACAAAAGGTAATTCAGTAAACTCTGCAATATAATTTGCTACTAGTGTACTGTAGCCCTTAGGTGTATTTAAACCTGTACCTACGGCGGTACCTCCAAGCGCTAACTCACTTAAGTGCTTAAGCGTGTTTTCCAAAGCCTTAATCCCATAATCTAATTGCGCTACATAGCCAGAAAGTTCTTGTCCTAATGTTAATGGTGTAGCATCCATTAAATGTGTCCTACCAATTTTTACAACATCTTTAAAATCCTGCGATTTTTTATTTAGGGTTTCTCTTAATTGTTTTACTCCAGGAATTGTTGTCTCTACAATTTTTTTATAAGCAGCTATATGCATTCCTGTGGGGAAGGTGTCATTTGAGGATTGCGACTTGTTAACATCATCATTAGGTTGGATGGTTTTATCTCCCTCTCCAATTACTTTACCAGCTAATTGATGTGCTCTGTTGGCAATTACTTCATTAACATTCATGTTACTTTGTGTGCCAGATCCAGTTTGCCATACTACTAAAGGAAATTGGTCATCGTGTTTCCCTTCTAAAATCTCATCACAAACTTTACTTATTAAATCACGTTTTTCAATAGGAAGTACCCCAAGTTCACAATTTGTATATGCGGCTGCTTTTTTTAAGTATGCAAACCCGTATACAATCTCTAAAGGCATAGAACCACTAGGTCCAATTTTAAAATTGTTTCTAGATCGCTCTGTTTGCGCTCCCCAAAGTTTATCTGCAGGCACTTTTACCTCGCCCATGGTGTCTTTTTCTATTCTAAAACTCATCTTATTTGGATATTAAAAAGTAAGCTGCAAAGTTAGTTTTTTTAATGATGTTTTGAATATGATTTTTGTTAGTTTTTGCAGTTCTTTTTTAACATATAAATAACTATTTTAGTTCTGATTAAAACCTTAAATCTATTAATTTAGTAGGATTAAGAATTTTATAAATTAATTATATAAACTAAAATATTATGGCAACAATTAGATTAGGAGACGAAGCTCCAAATTTTAAAGCGAATTCAACTGAAGGAGAAATAAATTTTCACAAGTGGTTAGGAGATAGTTGGGGGATATTATTTTCTCATCCAGCTGATTATACTCCTGTTTGTACTACAGAATTAGGTACAGTAGCTAAGTATAAAGATGAATTTGATAAGCGTAATGTAAAAGTTGTAGCTTTAAGTGTTGACGGTTTAGAATCTCATAAAGGATGGATAGGAGATATTAACGAGACCCAAAACACTACTGTTAACTTTCCGATTATAGCAGATGAAGATAGAAAGGTATCTGAGTTATATGATATGATCCATCCAAATGCCGATAGTAAGTTAACTGTACGTTCTGTTTTTGTTATTGGTGATGATAAAAAAGTAAAGTTAATTATAACGTATCCTGCTTCTACTGGTAGAAACTTTGATGAGTTGCTAAGGGTTATCGATTCATTACAGCTTACCGCATACCACAAAGTGGCTACACCAGCAAATTGGAATAATGGTGAGGATGTAGTAGTTTCTCCAGCTATAGCCACAGAAGATATACCAAGTATGTTTCCAAAAGGGCATAAGGTAGTGAAGCCTTATTTGCGTACAACGCCGCAACCTAATTTAGATTAGTTGAAAAAATTGTTAATAAATCTTGATTTGATTTTGTAAAACAAAATGCTTTATGCTAAATTTGCAAAACATTACTAAAGACGCTTACTAATGATGTTTGAATTTGACCAATATTTAGGATTTTTAGCCTTTTTAACCATTTTAACCATAGGTTTTTGGTTAATGATTTTCTTGTTAACTTTCGTTATACCTTACTGGATTGGAGGTTCTTTAATAGAAAGACTTAAAGAGATTAGAGAAGAAAAGAAAGCGAAGCGTCTACAGAGTTAAGACACATAATTTTTAAATATTAAAGGAAGCATATTATGCTTCCTTTTTTTATACACTACCATCAATACTAATTGAATCTCTTGTATTCTGGTAGATTAAATTATATTTAGAATCGTTTCTGGAGGTCTTCCTATAACAGCCTTTTGTTTATTAATAACTATAGGCCTTTCAATAAGTTTAGGGTTTTCTATCATTGCTGTGATAATCTCATCATTGGTTAATTCTTTTCCTTTGTAATCAGATTTCCATATAGCCTCATTTTTTCTTACCAATTCAATAGGTTGAATATCTAAAAGACTTATGATTTTCTCTAGCTCTTCTTTTGAAGGTATATCTTCTAAATAAGTAACAACTTCAAATTCTTTTCCCGAATTTTTAAGTATCTCAAGCCCTTCTCTTGATTTTCTACAGCGATTATTGTGGTAAATAGTTATCATTATATAGTAATATTATAGTTCTTTAAATCTAAGATAAGTTGTTTAGGGGTAGAGAATTGTATACCATTTATCCCAAGTGTATTTGCCATTTCAATATTTTTTGCATTATCATCAATAAAAATTGATGTTTCAGCTTTAATATTGAACCTTTTTAAAGTGATTTCAAAGATATCTTTATAAGGCTTTCTAGTTTTTTCCTCTCCAGAAACAACAATACCTTCAAACCATTTTAAAAATTCAAAATGTTTTTGTGCTATAGGAAAGGTTTCAGCACTCCAATTTGTTAAAGCCACAATTTTATATGATTTTGATTGTAATAAACATTTAAGGATATCAACAGTGCCTTGAATTGGACCATTTAGCATGCTTTCCCATTCTCCATAATACATCCTTATATACATTTCATAATCTGGGAATTTTTCAATTAAATCTTCACTAGCTTTAGCTATGGGGTAACCAGCATCTTGATTTTCATTCCAGCTCATGGTACAAACATTATCCAGAAACCATTGCATTTTTTCTCGATTACCATCAAAAGCCTTTAAAAAAACATATTCTGGATTCCAATCAATTAAAACGCCTCCTAAATCAAATATAATCGTATCTATTTTTGTCATAATTGATTGTCGTCTTCTGTTTTCTGCCCCATCATCATCAAATATGCTTTTAAAAATGCTTCAATATTACCATCCATCACAGCATCAACATTCCCTGTTTCATGATTGGTTCTTACATCTTTTACTAGCTTATATGGGTGCATTACATAGTTTCTAATTTGGCTTCCCCATTCAATCTTCATTTTACTAGCTTCAATATCATCTCTTTGAGATAATTGCTTTTGCAATTCAATCTCATATAATTGAGACTTTAGCATTTGCATAGCTCTGGATCTATTATCATGTTGCGATCGTGTTTCAGAACAAGAAATCTGTATGCCAGTAGGTTTATGGGTTAACTGAACTTTAGTTTCAACTTTATTTACATTTTGTCCACCAGCACCGCTAGAACGAGCTGTGGTAATCTCTATATCTGCAGGATTTATTTCAATTTCTATAGTGTCATCAACTAGAGGGTAAACGTATACGGAAGCAAAACTTGTATGACGTTTTGCGTTGCTATCAAAAGGAGAGATGCGTACTAAGCGGTGTACTCCATTCTCACCTTTTAGCCATCCAAATGCAAAATCGCCTTCAATCTCTATAGTTACAGTTTTTATTCCAGCAACATCGCCTTCCTGAAAATTTAGTTCTTTTACCTTGAAACCACTTTTTTCAGCATACATTAAGTACATACGCATTAACATACTAGCCCAGTCACAACTTTCTGTACCACCTGCTCCAGCTGTAATTTGGAGAACAGCACTTAGACTATCGCCTTCTTCAGAAAGCATATTTCTAAACTCAATATCTTCTAATAGCGTAGCTGCTTTTTCATAACGGTTTTCAACATCCTCTTGAGTAGATTCCCCTTCTTTAAAGAATTCATAGATAACCTCTAAATCTTCAATAAGTGTTTTTATATTTTTAAAATCCTCAACCCACTTTTTCTTCACACGAAGTGATTTCATTAGAGTTTCGGCTGATTTAGGATCGTTCCAAAAATTAGGATCAAAGGTTTGTTCTTCTTCGTTCTGTATCTCTATAAGTTTGGCATCTATGTCAAAGATAGTGCCTAAGTTTGTCTAGGCGGGTGTTAAGGTTTTTAATACTATCTGATGTTATCATAAATATAGGTTTTGGGCAAAAATAGAATTTAAATGTTTAAATCGAAATTTGATTCATTTTTTAATAGATAATTAATACTTTTTATCGGATTCTTTGGTCTGATAAAAAGTCAAAAATTTATATTTGATTACAATAACCTAATACAAACCAAAACCCTTTATTTGAGATGGCACTTTTAGTATGCTGAAAATTCTTAAATAAAGTATTAATAAAGTTTTTTTGAGATTAAGTATCATTATACCACTATACAACGTAGAAGATTACCTAACCCATTGTATCGAAAGTCTTTTAAATCAGAATTTATTGATAGACGATTATGAAATACTTATTATAGATGATGGTAGTACTGACAATAGTTTGAAGATTGCTAAATCTATCGCATCTAGTTCGAAAAACATCAAAGTTTATAGTAAAGAGAATGGTGGTGTTGGAAGTGCAAGAAATAAAGGTTTAGATTTAGCCATTGGAGAATATATTTACTTTATCGATCCCGATGATTATTTAGCATCAAATGTCTTAAAAAGTATACTGGAAAATGCTGAGAAAAGTAAATTAGATGTGTTAACATTTGTATCCTTAGGAACAGAAAAATTTAATCTTAGTAAGTCTTTTACTCATCCAAAGCAGCAATTTGTTGTTGAGAAAAAATCAGGTATCGATTTCATAGGAGATTTTTGTTTTAAAAATGAAGTTTGGTGGTATATTGTTAAAAGAGCTTTTGTAAAAAAAATAAATTTAAGGTTTATTGAAGGAAGGTGGATGGAGGATGCTATTTTTACCGCTAACCTTTTAACGAAAACAAAAAAAATAGGACACTTACCGCTTGATGCGCACAGACATGTAAAAGTTAAAGGTTCTGCAATGACTAGTAGAGAACCTAGTCACTATCTAAAAGTAATACATGACAATGCCAATGCGGCTTATGTTTATAGTGGAATAATAGAGTTTGTTGAAGTGAATCACGCATCCAAAATGGATAGTATTAGGAGACTTAAATCTAGACAGCAGTCATTCGTGTTTTTTTTGATGGTTAGAATGTTGAAATCGACAATTAAATTAAAAGAAGCAAAAGATATAATAAGTGGTATGGAGAAAATAAAAGCATATCCACTAAAGGCTTTTTTAGGTAAAGACTACGGTGGTTTATTTTATACTATTTTGGTAAGACTATTTAATATAAAAAATATTTATTTTCTACTTTTCTTAATAGCCAATCCTATTTTAAAACTAAAAAAATAAAACTAGTTTTATAGAATGAACAATATTTTAATAACTTCAGGAGGTAGAAGGGTCTCATTGGTAAGAGCTTTTGCAAAAGAGTTAAAAGCTTTCTTTCCATCAGGTAAGGTGTTTGTTGCCGATTTTAACCCAAGTTTATCTCCTGCATCCAATATAGTTGATACATCCATAAAAACATGCAAAGTACAAGATGAAGGATATATTGATGATTTACTAAAAGAATGTATTAAAAATGATATAAGGCTTGTTATACCCACAATTGATACAGAATTATTGATTTTATCCCAAAATAAGCAAAGGTTCTTGAATCACAATATTAACATTGTAGTTTCAGATGAAGACTTAATTAAAATATGTTTAGATAAGATAAGTACCCATGCTTTATTTAGAAAATTGAATGTAGGTGTTGCTAAAGAATATGCAAAAGACGATTATAAACTTCCAATTTTTATAAAACCAGTGAATGGTAGTGGAGGTAAAAATAACTTCGTAATCAAAAAGAAATCACAACTCTCAAAACATCTATTGAAAAAGAAGTCTCTTAGGTTTTTTGAATATTTAGATTCTAAATTATACGATGAATATACCTGTGATCTATATTATGATAAAAACAGTAATTTAAAATGTGTTATTCCTAGAAAACGCTTGGAGGTAAGGGCAGGAGAGGTAAGTAAGGGAGTTACTAAGCGTAATGCATTAAAGCTATTTATTGATAAAAATTTTTCAGTTTTAGATGGGGCGCGAGGATGTTTAACAGCGCAGTTTTTTCTACATAATCAGAGTGGCGAAATAAAAGGCATAGAAATAAACCCAAGGTTTGGTGGGGGATTCCCATTATCTTATTTGGCAAAAGGCAATTACCCCAAATGGATTATTAAAGAATATATGTTAAACGAGGCAGTAGAATACTTTGATGATTGGGAAGAAAACTTATTGATGCTAAGATATGATGATGAAATTATAATAAATAATTATGTCGAATAAACCTGTTGTTATTTTCGATCTTGACGATACACTTTACTATGAAATTGATTATTTAAAGTCTGCATATAAAGAAATATCAAAACTTCTTGGCAAGGAGGTATCTGTAGATTATTATGTTATTTATAAAGAAATGTTGGAATTTTATAATGAAGGATTGGATGTTTTCAAAAGTGTAATTAAAAAATACTGTTCCTCATTCAAAAAAGAAGATTTGTTAAATACATACAGGATTCATAAACCAAATTTAAAATTACCTCAAGATAGGATAGATGTGCTGAATAAGTTAAAAACTGAACATGTTAATGTAGGTTTGCTAACAGATGGTAGGGGGCATCAACAGAGAAATAAAATTCATGCTCTACAACTAAATAATTGGTTTTCAGAAATAATAATCTCTGAAGAGTTTGGTAGCGAAAAACCAAACGTAAAAAATTATAAATACTTTGAAGATGTTTTCGGAAAAGGACATTTTTTTTATGTTGGTGATAATCTTAACAAGGATTTTGTAACACCAAATAGTATAGGTTGGACAACTATATGTATGAAGGATCGTGGAGTAAATATTCACCGGCAAAATAGAGAAAAAGTACCAAACTTAAATTATCTGCCACACTATACTATTAATTATTTTAACAGTATTGTTGATTTGATCTAAAAAGTAAAAACTAAATGAAATTGGGCTGTGTTTTCAGTTGGTTAAGACAAAATAGAAAGATATTAGCTTTGTTTTTGTTTGTAGATATTATTTTCATCTTATTTGTATAGTTTGTGATTTTTGCTTTAAATTTTCTAACAGTATAAATGCCATAAACACCTGAGATTAAAAAAATGATGAATGTTAAAAGTTCTACAGGTGCATTTTCCTCCATGAGCCAAAACCAAATTTCTCATTAGTTGGAAATATAAACAAACAAATTACTGCACAGGTTAATACTACAGGTAGAAAAAAAGTAACCTTGATTTTTGTGCGGAAACACCATAAGTAGAAGAAAGCAATACTGACATAATTTTGACTGACTAATTAATTTTACTCAAACATAAGTTTTTTTTGGAATGTAAATACCATATTTCTTAGTTTTACTTTACAGAACTAATAGTATGAAGTTAAGTATCATAGTACCATTTTACAATGCCGAAAACCACTTAGATAGATGTATAAAAAGTTTACTAAATCAAAATATAAATAGCGAAGATTACGAGATAATACTTATCGATGATGGTTCAGTGGATGGCGGATCTAAAATTGCTGATTATTTTGCCCATGCTTACAAAAATATTTCTACCTATAGTCAGGAAAATAAAGGTTTAGGTGCTTCTAGAAATATAGGGATGCGATTGGCTAAAGGAAATTATGTTTATTTTATTGATTCTGATGACTACCTGGCTCACAATACAATAGGAAATATTTTGGGTTATGCCCAAAAGTTTGATTTGGACATAGTAGGTTTTAACACAATCCCAACTACTGAAACAGGTATGTATACAACCAAATCCAAACTTGAATTTAGAAAACCTAAAGTTTTAAAGGGGGAAGATTTTCTAGTAAAACATAAATACCATAGACTTGAAGCATGGTGGTATTTAATTAAGAGGGAATATTTGATGAAAAAGGGTTTTAAGTTTGAAGAGGGGAAGTTTATGGAAGACGCAGTATTTACATTCAACATTTTTTTAGAAGCAGATAAAACTATGTTTTTACCCGTAGATGCCCACAGGTATGTTAAGACTCATGATTCTATAATGAACAATAACGATAAGAACCATTTAGTAAAAGTAATTGATGATTATATTAGTTTGGTTATGAGGTTTAATGATTTGTCAAATCAAGTTAAAGCTAAACAGTACTCAAATGCTAATGAAATTACAAAGAGTATTAAGTACAAAAGTGTGGTAAGTGTATACTTCATGTTTTTTAAAATATTAAAGTCTAGATTGTCTGTATTTAGAATTCATAAGATGCTTTCAGAATTAAAAAAAATAGGAGTTTATCCTTTGAAGGGTTTTATTGGAGAGCAATACAACCATAAAAAATTTAAATTAACCGCATTTGTTTTTAACCACAAATATTTGTTTTACTTATCATTATACCCCATTAGAGTACTTTATCGTTTAAAATTGATAAATTTAGATTTATAGATATTATATGAGACTAAGTATTTTGATTCCCATGTACAATGCCCAATCTTACATTGAGAGATGTTTAAAATCGGTATTGGAACAAGATATCCCCAAAAGTGACTATGAGATAATAGTTTATGATGATGGTTCAACAGATGGGAGTAAAGATATTGTTACAGGTCTCACAGAAACTTTTAACAATATTCGTTTATATTCAAATAAAAATGAAGGTGTAGTAAAGGTTAGAAACAAACTTTTAAGTTTAGCAAAAGGTTCCTATGTTTATTTTATAGATGCAGATGATTATATCGCCCATAACATGCTAGGCAAAATAATTGAGTTTTCATTAAACAATAATATAGATGTCTTCGGTTTTCATACTCGAGTTACTAATGATGAAAACTTATTTAGTGAAGATAAGTCTTTTGTTGATTATGAATTGCCTAAAATTATATCAGGGTCGCAGTATCTTAAAGAAAATAAAGATCTTAGGCTAGAAATTTGGTGGTATATTGCCAGAAGAGACTATTTAGTTGAAAAAAAACATTGTTTTGATGAAAAAGTTACTGGTTATGATGGTGACGTAGTATTTACATATCGCTTATTTATTTTTGCTTCAAGAGTGGCTTATTCTCCAGTTTCTGTATATAGATACTTCCAAAGTCCGGAATCTACAATGCGAACAAAAACTCAAAGTTTTAAAAAAAGAATTGCAGAATATTTCCTGGCTTTAATTTTTGATTTAGAGAATTTTATAACTAGTCTCGAACATTTATCAATAGCTCACAAGGATATTATCATAGAGCATATTAAGTCAAGACGCGATTCATTTGTCTTTTTTACTATAATAAAAATGATTAGGGCTAGGTTTGGCATTAATACATTTAAAAAAAATATTTCCGCATTAACAAATATTGGGGTTTATCCAATACAATATTTTATGTGTAATAAGTATAATACGTTCAAATATAGGATGTTAAATTATATTTTAAATAATAGATTTTTGCTTTTTACTATGGTAAGAATTCATCATATGGTTACTAAATAGAAGCAATTGTACAAACAATAAAAATGAAGCAGGCTATTTTAATAACCGCATATAAAGATTTTGATAATTTAGTTGATATAATTTGTTTTTTTGATAACAGCTTCAATTTTTATATCCACATAGATAAAAAAAGTAAACTCTCCAGAGAACAGTTAAGTAAAATAAAAACAATCAATAATGTAAAGATTCTATCTAGTAAATATAAAGTAAACTGGGGAGGGTTAAATCACTTAAAAGCTATATTGTTTTTAGCTAATAAGGCTTTAAAAGAACATGAAAATCATTTTTTTCACTTAATAAGCGGTCAGGATTTTCCAATCCAAAAACTAGAAGTATTTAAGTCTATAGGCTTAAGTATTTTGCCAAAAGATTATCTAGAATATTTTATATTCCCATTGAAATCGTGGGATAATAAAAATGGTGGTTTCGATAGAATTGAGTATTATCATTTATACGACATAATTAATGCCAAAAGGTACATTAAATTGTTATGGCGAATTGTGAGAATTCAAAAAAAAATAAGATATAAGAGAGCTTTAGCTCTAAATTACCTAATTTTTATGGAGGTTCTACATGGTGGAGCCTTTCTAGGGAAACATTAAATTATGTTGTGTCTTACACTAAAAACACTCCTGTTTTAATAAAAAGATTAACTTGTACCTTTTGTCCAGAAGAATATTATTTCCAAACTGTTATAATGAATTCCAAGTTTAAAGATGGAGTGGTAAATAATAATTTAAGGTATATAGATTGGGAATCAACTAGAGTTGGAAAATATAGTCAGTTACCAGCTATTCTTACGGAGAGACATTTACAAGAAATAGAGAAATCTGATTGCCTATTTGCAAGAAAGTTTGAGACACTACAATCAAATCAATTAAAGGAAGTATTAATAAAAAATAGAGGCTAAGAAATTTTTCTTAGCCTCTACTAGAATAAATAATTTATTCTTATCTCATCTGTTATTTTTTACACACTTCTGCATGAGCAATGATATAAATTTCTCCAGATAAGTTAGGAGTTATCGTGTATTGTCCCGGAGCTACAGTATTCTCTCCATTTTTTGTTGGATAAGCGTATTTACCGGCATAGGTATGTGTTTCATTTTCATAATAGTCTTCGTCTATATTATAAGTAACACTAACGTTACCTGCACTATAATTCACGGTAACAGTACCTACCAATTCGCCTTTTCCAGTATCACAATGCGCAGCACCTGCGTAGAAATCATAAGTGTATTCGCCTTCTGAAAGTGGCCCTATTGTCCATCCCCATCTACTAAATCCATCTTCTATAAAGCAAGTAGAATCGTCTCCCTCACCAGAAAGTGTATTTCCTATAGCATAAGCTGTGTCACAGTCCTCTTCGCATTCTAAATTAAAATTAAAGTCAATAATATAAAGGCGCTCACCTGTGGCTAGGTCAGTAAGCCATCCCCATGTACTTAAACCATAAGCGTTTATATCAGAATCATCAAATAAACCAGCACCAGGTCCTACAATTACTCCAAAATGAGGAGTGGAATCATCATTAGGATCAGGTCTTTGTTCTACGCCAAAAGTTCCCTCTTGATAACAATCACCACCAGTTGCTGTAATTGTACTTCTACTAGAATCTATTACATAATAATGTAATGAAGTTGGATCAACGTCAGTACAATCGTTTTCTTCATCCTTGAACGAACCGCCATTTTCTACACTGCTAAATGCTTCCCAATCTAGCCTATTGTTTAGCCATACATCAACACTAACAATACAATCTCCTAGGATGGTAGATCCTGAAATATGAGCAGTTCCATTATCGTATTCCTTAAAGTAAAGATTGTTATTTTCGTCTGAATGAAAAAGTCCTTGGGTCCAATTACCATTTTGTTCTGGCCACCAAAAGTTAGCAGTGTAACCCGTTAAATCACATCTGTCCAAGTCTACAACCTTGCATTCTTTTATTACTTTAGGTTCTTTAATACGCTTATTTTTATCTGTAAGCTCATTTTCTGTAGTGGTAAGAGTTTCTTCTTCAGAAGAAAGTTTCTCGATCTGGCATGAAAAGAATATGAAACATATTCCTGTTAAAATTAAAATAGTTTTTTTCATAAGTTTATGATTTTTGGATAATAGCATTAATTAAAACTACTGCAAATAAACTTAGAGCTCGTGTAAATTTAAAATTTAATGGATAAATCATTCTTTTATTCGCTGAATAGTTGAAATTCAAAAAATTACGGTTAAAAAGTAAGATGTCTTTATTGAAAAAGCGGAGGTATCATGTGTTGAAGTATTGTTCTAATCACTTATGTGAGAACAATATTTACTACCTACAAACAAGTTCACATTTCAATATGAATTAATGTTGGAAACGTCTGGTATTGATTTTTTAACGATTTTTGTTTTATGACAATAGATTTAAGAAGTGATACCGTTACAAAACCTTCTAAAGAAATGTTAGGTGCTATGATGAGAGCTGAAGTAGGTGATGATGTTTTTAGAGAAGATGCTACGGTAAACAAATTAGAAAAGATGGTTGCGGAAATGTTTGGGAAAGAAACGGCCTTGTTTTTTCCTAGTGGTACAATGGCTAACCAAACTGCGATAAAGTTACAAACACAACCTGGAGATCAAATAATTTGTGATAAGTATGCACATATCTATAATTATGAATCTGGAGGTGTTGCATTTAATAGTGGGGTGTCTTGTAATTTAATTGATGGGCAACGCGGTATGTTTACAGCAAATCAGGTTGAAAAAGCAATAAATCCAGATGCGTACTATTACAGTAAAACAAGTTTAGTTGAAGTTGAAAATACAACAAATAAAGGAGGTGGAGCTTGTTGGGATTTCAATGAAATCTTAAAACTTAGAAGAGTTTGTGATAAAAATAATTTAAGTTTTCATTTAGATGGTGCTAGATTATGGAATGCTCTAGTGGCTAAAAATGAAACTACTGAGCAGTATGGGAAAGTATTTGATACTATTTCTGTTTGTTTTAGTAAAGGACTAGGTTGTCCTGTAGGCTCTGTTTTAGTTGGGGATAATACAATTATGCAAGAGGCAATTAGGATACGAAAGATATTTGGAGGCAATATGAGGCAAGTAGGTTATTTGGCAGCAGCAGCACTATATGCTCTAGACCATAACATTGAAAGGTTATCCGAAGACCATAGAAAAGCAAAAGAGATAGAAAGCGTATTAAATAAACTTTCGGTAGTAAAACAAGTACAACCTGTAGATACTAACATTGTTGTTTTTGAATTAAATCCAGATGTTAATGAGCAACAATTTACAGAGAAGTTAAGAGCAAATAATATTTTAATTATAGGAATGGGAGGAGGTAAATTGCGTATGGTAACACATTTAGACTATACCGATGCTATGCACGAAAAGCTTATACGTTTTATGAAAACGTTTTAATCGAAAAGAATTCCCCGTATGCTTGCATTGGGGTATCTGTTGGAATTGTCATTCTTGTGAAATCGAAGATTCATGAATACGAGAATCTAAAATACAGAATTTCGATTTTTGGCTTAAAGCTAAAATGAAACCAGTGAAATCCCCCTGTGACTTGTCCTGTGGATGGTGGGTTTCAAGAAATGCTTTATTTTAAAAATCCATTCCAGGAATATTCGGCATACCTTCTTTAGCAACAGCAGCTAGTTCAGCTTCGTTTACATCAGTTGCCTTTTTTATGGCTTTATTTAGGGTGACAACTAAATAATCTTGAAGTTGCTCTTTATCCTCTAATAAGGAATCGTCAATTTCTATAGACTTTATAGTTCTGTTAGCAGTTAGAGTAATCTTTAACAAGCCATCATTACTTTGTTCATCCACTAAAACTGTATCTAAACGCTTTTTTGTTTCTTCAACTTTTTTCTGGGTTTCTTTAAGTTTTCCCATCATATTCATCATATCTCCAAACATAATCTTGTGTTAAATAAATTTGTAGAGCACAAAACTATTAAAATACAGGGTATTTTTGATTTAAAAATTGTTAAAGTGGAAAAACATCTTAAGATTATTATACTATGCCTTATTTTTGCGTCCTCTTGTAAAGATGATAGACAGATGAAAAACACATTAGAAAGCATAGCTCCTCCAGTTGCAGACAAAAAACCGCATAAACTCACTATACATAACGATACCAGAATAGATAATTATTATTGGTTGAATGAAAGGGAAAATAAAGAAGTGTTGGATTATCTAAATGCCGAAAACGCTTACACAAAGACAATGATGAAGCACACAGAAGGTTTTCAGGGGGCTTTGTTTGAGGAAATGAAAGGCAGAATTAAAGAGAATGATACATCTGTACCCTATAAACTAAATGGTTATTGGTATATAACTAGGTTTGAAATAGGAAAAGATTACCCTATTTATGCCCGAAAAAAAGAAAGCTTGGAGGCTGAAGAGGAAATAATGTTTGATTGTAATAAAATGGCAAAAAATCATGCTTATTTTAAGTTGGGAGGGATTTCAATTAGTCCAGACAATACCATGGCAGCTTTTTCAACAGACATTATTAGTAGAAGACAATATACTATCAAAATAAAGAACCTAAAAACAGGAGAAATATACCAAGATGAAATAAAGAATACTACGGGTAGCATTACTTGGGCAAACGATAATAAAACCTTGTTTTACACCAAAAAGGACGAGGAAACATTACGGTCTTACAAAATACTAAAGCATGTTTTAGGGACAGAAACTACCAAGGATGTTGAGGTTTATCATGAAACAGATGATACCTTTAACACCTTTGTGTACAAAACAAAGTCAAAAAAATATTTGGTAATAGGTTCGTCTAGTACCTTATCAACAGAGTATCGTATTCTTAATGCAGATAAGCCTCATGGAGATTTTAAAATATTTCAAAAACGAACAAAAGATTTAGAATATTCCATAGCGCATTTTAAAGACCATTTCTATATCATTACCAATGCAAATAAGTCTACAAACTTTAAAGTGTGTAAAACCCCTGAATTTAATACTACCAAAGAAAACTGGAAAGACATCCTGCCGCATAGAGAAGATGTGTTAGTAGAGGATATTGAAATTTTTAAAGACTATTTGGTAGTTAATGAACGAGAGAACGGATTAAATCGTATTAGAATTATGCATTGGGCAGGTACAGAGGATTACTATTTGCCCTTTGATAATGAAACCTATAACGCTTACATTGGTAACAATCCAGATTTTGAAAGTGATACTTTGCGCTATGGTTATAACTCCTTAACAACCCCCAGTTCAGTCATTGATTATAATTTTAAAACGAAATTAAAAGACATAAAGAAAGAGCAAGAGGTTCTTGGAGGGGCGTTTAATAAAGCCAATTATGAGTCCAAAAGAATATGGGCTACAGCAAGAGATGGTGTAAAAATCCCCATATCTATTGTTTACAGAAAAGGAATTAAACTAGATGGCACTAACCCATTGTTACAATATGCATATGGTTCTTATGGTTCAACTATAGATCCCTCGTTTTCCAGTATAAGGCTAAGTTTGTTAGACCGTGGTTTTATTTATGCCATAAGTCACATTCGAGGAGGGGAGTACCTAGGAAGACACTGGTACGAAAACGGTAAATTACTCACTAAAAAAAATACATTTACTGATTTTGTTGATTGTTCAAAACATTTAATTTCAGAAGGATACACATCAAAAAAACATTTATATGCCTATGGAGGTTCAGCAGGAGGTTTGTTAATGGGGGTTATAATTAATACCAACCCAGAGCTATACAACGGCGTTTTGGCAGCAGTGCCATTTGTAGATGTTGTAACTACAATGCTTGATGATAGTATACCACTAACAACTGGAGAGTATGATGAATGGGGTAATCCCAATCAGTTAGAGTTTTATAATTATATGAAATCTTACTCGCCATATGATAACGTGGTAGAGCAAAACTATCCAAATTTGTTGGTAACAACAGGGCTGCTTGATTCCCAAGTGCAATACTGGGAGCCCGCAAAATGGGTAGCAAAGTTAAGAGACTTAAAAACCGATGGCAATACGCTTCTGCTGCATACAGATATGGATTCAGGTCATGGTGGTGCTTCGGGAAGGTTTGAGAGTTTAAAGGAAGTAGCCTTAGAATATGCTTTTTTGTTAGATTTAGAGGGGATTAGGCACTAACAAAAAAAATGCTTATTTTTGGCGAGTTAAAATCATCATTTTGAATTACTTCAATTGTTGATAAATTACATTTATGAAACAACAAAATAAAGTTTTTGACAATGTATTAGATTTAGTAGGCAATACACCGCTTGTTAAACTTAATCGCATCACTTCAAAGCTAAAAGGGAAATTTTACGCAAAAGTAGAATCTTTCAATCCAGGTCAGTCTTCCAAAGATAGAATAGCACTTTACATTATAGAACAAGCTGAAAAACAAGGTATATTAAAACCAGGAGATACTATTATAGAGACTACATCTGGTAATACAGGATTTAGTTTAGCTATGGTAAGCATCATAAAAGGATACGAGTGTATACTTGCAGTTAGTTCTAAATCTTCGGCAGATAAAATTGATATGCTAAAAACCATGGGGGCCAAAGTTTATGTTTGCCCTGCTCATGTAAGTGCTGATGACCCTCGCTCATACTATCAAGTGGCAAAGCGGCTTCATGATGAGATGAAGGGATCTGTGTATATCAACCAATACTTTAATCAGCTCAACATAGATGCACATTATGCGTCTACTGGCCCAGAAATTTGGCAACAAACAGAGGGCAAAATAACACACTTAGTGGCATGTAGCGGTACAGGAGGTACAATTTCAGGGACAGCTAAATACTTGAAAGAACAAAATCCAGATATTCAGATTATTGGTGTGGATGCATTTGGATCTGTAATCAAGAAGTACCATGAGACCAGAGAGTTTGATGAAAAAGAAATTTACCCTTATCGTATAGAGGGCTTAGGGAAAAATTTAATACCGGCAGCTACAGATTTTGATACTATTGATGAGTTTGTTAAAGTAACAGATGAAGATAGTGCGCACACTGCAAGGGAAATTGCCAGAACAGAGGGTATGTTTGTAGGGTATACTTCAGGAGCGGCAATCCAAGCCATCAAACAACTAGGTGAGGAGAAAAGGTTTAAAAAGGAAGATTTGGTTGTAGTAATATTTCCAGATCATGGTTCTAGATACATGAGTAAAGTGTATTGTGATAAGTGGATGAACGATCAAGGATTTTTTGATAGTATTCACGAAGAAGCCTCACAAAAAATTCAGTACATAAAATAGTAAGTAAATAAATACTTTTTTGAAAATGGTTTTTTGTTTATCGCAAAAAACCATTTCTTTTTTTATTTTGTCGATAATTGGAGAGTAAAAATTGTGGTTAAACCAGATAAATATTTAATTTTGCAGTAACTAACTAAGAACTGAAAAACTTCATACCTCAAACATAAAGGAACTCTATAAAAGTTCAAAAGCATTATGTTTAATTTAGAGATATATTTTTAATAGTAGATGAAAGATTTATTTGATAAGATTTACAAGGATAAGGGACCTTTAGGGAAATGGGCTTCCCATGCTGAAGGTTATTTTGTGTTTCCGAAACTTGAAGGGGAAATTTCAAACAGAATGAAGTTTCAAGGTAAAGAAGTAATTACCTGGAGTATAAACGATTATTTAGGTTTAGCAAACCATCCAGAGGTAAGAAAAGTGGATGCGGAAGCAGCCGCAGAGTATGGCTCTGCTTACCCTATGGGAGCTAGGATGATGTCTGGTCATACAAATCTTCATGAACAACTTCAAAATGAATTAGCTGCGTTTGTTAAAAAGGAAGCAGCTTATTTGCTTAATTTTGGATATCAAGGAATGGTATCTACAATTGATGCACTGGTAGCTAAGGATGATATTATTGTATATGATGTTGATGCACATGCATGTATTATAGATGGTGTGCGTTTGCACATGGGTAAACGTTTTACCTATAAACATAATGATGTAGACAGCTTAGAGAAAAACTTAGAGCGTGCAACAAAAATGGCAGAACAAACCGGAGGAGGTATCCTGGTTATTTCTGAGGGTGTGTTCGGTATGCGTGGAGAGCAAGGAAGATTAAAGGAGATTGTAGATTTAAAGAAGAAGTTTAATTTTAGGCTTTTTGTTGATGATGCTCATGGTTTTGGTACTCTTGGAGCAACAGGAGCAGGAGCTGGTGAGGAGCAAGGTGTTCAAGATGATATAGATGTGTATTTTGCCACATTTGCTAAATCTATGGCTAGTACAGGAGCCTTTATTGCTGGAGATCAGGAAATTATAGATTATTTAAAGTACAATTTACGATCTCAAATGTTTGCAAAATCGTTGCAAATGCAATTGGTGAAAGGAGCTTTAAAACGACTGGATATGTTAAGAACAATGCCAGAGTTAAAACAAAACTTATGGAAGGTTGTCAATGCACTTCAATCTGGTTTAAAAGATAGAGGTTTCGATATTGGAACTACGCAAAGTTGTGTAACTCCAGTGTATTTAAAAGGTAGTATTCCAGAAGCTATGGCTTTAGTTAAGGATTTACGTGAAAATTATGGAATATTCTGTTCTATAGTAGTTTATCCTGTGATACCTAAAGGATTGATTTTATTAAGAATGATCCCTACGGCAACACATACTTTGGAAGATGTTAGGGAAACCCTAGATGCTTTTGATGCTATTAGAGACAGGTTGCAAAATGGGACTTATAAGCGTTTGTCGGCAGCAGTGATGTCGGCTATGGGAGAGTAATTACTATCAGTATTCAATATAAAAAAAGGTTCGAAATTGTTTCGAACCTTTTTTGTTATAAATCTTTTCTGTAAGTTTTCCGTTTTCTATACACTTTGGGATCAAAATGCTTCCATATGTTTTGAATGGCAGTATTTTCCTCCAGTTCAGGAGTTCTGTAGCAAGTTTCAATACCTTTTTCAGTAAAGGTGTGGTAATATTCATTAAAAATAACCGCATGGATTCCTTTATTTTGATAATCTGGATGAATACCTATCAAATAAAAAATAACATCTTTACTTTGTTTTTTAGCCTTTAAAATATGAGTAAAACCAAATGGGAATAGTTTGCCATTGGCTTTTTTTAATGCCTCTGCATAGGCAGGCATCACTATAGCAAAACCTATTAGTTTGTCATCTTTATCTACAACAAACTTTATGTATTCTGGATTTATAAAACTGATAAATTTCTTCTTAAAATATGCTTTTTGAATATCTGTTATGGCTACAAAACTTGATAATTCAGCATAGCTGTCGTTAAAGAGGTCAAACATTTTATCAGCGTAAGGCATTACCTCCTCAGTCTTAGTAAATTTAAGTGCTTTTAGTTGGTACCTTCTCTTAATAAGTTCTTGCGCTTTCATGAACGTATCAGGATTCACATTAGAAAAAGCAAACCTACTTTCAATATAACGCTTTTCAATTATGTATCCAGCAGCTTCATAATGCTTGGTGTAATATGGATGGTTGTACCATGTTACCATGGGCACCATAGCGTTAAAACCTTCATCAACAACTCCAACTTTGTCTAGGTTGGAAAAACCTACCGGACCTTCTGCGAATTCTAGGTTATGCGCTTTGCCGATGGCTTCAACTTTATCTAATAGGGCTTTGGAAACATTAAGGTCATCAACAAAATCAAACCAACCAAAACGCATTTTCTTTTGATCCTGGCTTTTTACTTCCAGCCAATTTATAATGGCTGCTACACGGCCAACAATTTTATCGTCTTTAAAAGCTAAGAACAAATGGGCATCCGCATCATTAAAAACAGGATTTTCTCGCTTATCGAAAGTCTTTAGTTCCTGACTTATAATTGGGGGTGTCCAAAACTTAGAGTCCTTGTATATCTTAAACGGAAATTTTATAAAGGCCTTTAAGTCTCTTTTAGAAGTTACTTCTTTTATTGTAATCATATATTTATAGTAAACAGCTAAGTTGTTAAAAATCTTCGTCTTTTCGTTGTCGTTTTTTAACTTTCTTTTCTTCTGTATTTACATCCTTTTTTTTGCGTTTTTTCTTTTTCTTGGAGCCTTTGCTTCTAAGTTTTCTTTCTAACTCGTCTTCGGCAGAGTTGCCATTATCAATTTCCTTGTCTTTATGAAAATCAAATCTGTATGAGGCACCAAATGTTAGGTTTAAGACTGATGGGGTGTCTTTTGTGTTAAATGTAACTGCCGTGTCTAGTTGAAAGTTTTTGTCCCATAAATAAGCACCTCCAAAGCGTAATAGGTTATCAGCATAAAAATCACTTTTAATCCCCTGTGTTTCCCCAAAGATTACCCATTTAGGGCTAAATGAGTGTGTCAAGGTTAGGATATAAGTGAAGTCTGATTGATCCGTGCCAATTCTGTCCTTAATTAAATTCATTACAAACACCCAACCGCCGTTAAAATTATTTTGTGTGGCTACCATTACTTTAGGGCTAAAACCTTCAATACCTGGAGCTGTATACGGGTTAGCATTGGTGTCGTAATTAGCACCAACATAAACGGCTACGGCTGGAATTAAAGATTTCCAGTTAAAGCTATGGTTGGCTTTCCAACTGTAGAGGTTTGGTTTTTGCTCCTCAGCATTTTTATAGGGGTCAAAAACAAGATATTTGGCACCAACTGCTAAATATCTAAAGTTTGATCGTTTGTTTTCGGTAGTGAATGATGAAAAACTGGTAAATGTATCATTTTGATAATTGCCTTCTATGTTTATCTCTAATTCTTCAAAAAGCAAACCGTATCTTGCTGAAAAATCAATACCAAAACCAGAGACTTCATATCTGGGCAATGGTGTGCGTTCTTCTTTTAGATAATACGGGCCTATCTCAAATTGTAATACGTTTGTGCCCACGGAAAAAGCGCTCCTGGACATACCAGGTCTGTTTGAGTTTATGACTTCAGTATATTGGGCAAAAAGCATATTGCCGACGATGAAAATCAAAACAAAAAATATGTGTTTTAAAAACTTCATAGGTGTGATTTAGGGTGAGATTTTTTGCAAATGTTAGGTTGGGTTGGTTGTCATTAATTTCAAATATAGATATTTTATCTTTTTTTTATGTTTTTTCAGCATTTTTTAAGTCTCTATAATTGTATTTTTGTACAAATTAGTAATTATGCCACAAGAAGCATCTGTTGTTGGATTGATTAAAATTATTGGTATTATCTTACTCGTATATTATGGGGTAAAAGTGCTGTCTCGCTTATTAACGCCTTTTTTATTGAGATATGTCTCAAGAAAGGCTGAAGAAAAATTTGGAGGTCAGTTTAAAAGCCAAGGTTATGAAACACCTAAAAAAGAAGGAGAAGTCACTATAGATAAGATGCCAAAGCGTAAAGCATCAAATAAAAATGTAGGAGATTATGTAGATTACGAAGAAATTGACTAATTTTCAACCTTTAGCATTTTAACTTTTTTCCATGCAATTTTTATTAAAGAAATCACTTTCGCATTTCATTGTTTTGTTAGGTTTTGTGGTAGTTGCATTACTGTATTTTAATCCTGTTTTACAAGGGAAGCAGATATATCAAAGCGACATTGTGCAATACATTGGTATGTCCAAACAACAAAAAGACTTTAAAGCCAAAACGGGAGAAGAAACCTACTGGACAAATAGTGCTTTTGGAGGCATGCCTACATATCAGTTAGGGGCAAGATATCCGCATAATTACATCAAGAAGTTAGATTCGGTATTACGTTTTTTACCAAGACCAGCAGATTATCTGTTTCTATATCTGTTAAGTTTCTATATTCTTCTTTTGGTGTTAAAAGTCGACTTTAAACTAGCGGCGCTAGGTGCATTGGCGTTTGGGTTCTCAACATACCTAATCATAATTCTTGGAGTGGGGCACAATAGTAAAGCGCATGCAATAGCCTACATGCCATTAGTGTTAAGTGGTATCTTATTAGTCTTTCAAAAACGATACATACTTGGCTTTCTTGTAACAGCTGTCGGAATGGGGTTGGAGTTAGTAGCCAATCATTTTCAAATGACCTATTATCTATTGTTGCTTGTTATGGTCCTTGGAATAGCCTATTTAGTTGACGCCTACAGAAAACAAATGTTGCCACATTTTTTTAAATCGATAGGTGTTTTGGTTGGGGCAGTTGTTTTGGCTATTGGTTTAAATGCGACTAATGTGATGGCAACACAGGAGTATGTAAAGTACAGCACAAGGGGAAAAAGTGAGTTAACGATAAATCCTGATGATTCTCCAAAAGAGGTAACTTCTGGCTTGGACAAAGATTATATTACGCAGTTTAGTTATGGTATTACCGAGACGTTTAATCTCTTAATACCAAATTTCATGGGAGGTGGTACTTATGACAATGTTGGAAAAGATTCTGAAACATATGAGTTTTTTAGAAAACTAGGAGCAACACCTAGTCAAGCTCTAGAACAAGCCGAAAACGCACCAACTTATTGGGGAGATCAGCCCATTGTTGAAGCTCCTGCATATGTGGGAGCAGTCATCTTATTTTTGTTTGTATTTGCCTTGTTTTTGGTAAAAGGGCGTTTAAAATGGTGGTTGTTGGGAGGTGTATTGTTATCATTATTGCTCTCTTACGGTAAGAATTTAAATTTCTTAACTAACTTTTTTATCGACTATGTGCCGCTGTATAATAAGTTTAGAGCGGTAAGTTCCATTCAAGTGATATTAGAATTGTGTATTCCTGTTTTAGGGATTTTTGGCTTGGCTAGATTGTTTAATGATTTTAGTAAAGAAGAAGAAAAATTAAAAGCGTTGAAGTATACCACGGGAATTGTTGGGGGGCTCGTTCTTTTGTTTATATTGTTTGGAGCCTCAATGTTTGATTTTGTAGGTATAAGAGATGGGCAATACATCCAAAATTATGGTCAGGGATTTAGCCGTGCCATAAAGGAAGACCGTAAATCTATTTTCACGGCAGATGCCCTAAGAACTTTAGTTTTGGTGTTGCTTTCAGGTGGATTGATTTTTGCCTACTTAAAACATAAAATTAAAGAACAATGGGTTGTTGTTGGTTTTGCAGTTTTAATCCTGTTTGATTTGGTAGGAGTAAATAGGCGTTATGTGAACGGAGATGATTTTGTGTCATCTATTAAAATGAATAAACCTTTTGCTTCAAATGAAATTGACAAGCAAATTCAGCAGGATAAAACACACTTTAGGGTTTTCGATTTGGTATCTGGACCCTCTAAGCCCTCGTATTTCCATAATTCCTTGAATGGTTATAACGCAGCAGAATTAAAGCGTTACAGGGAGGTTTTTGATTGGTATATAGCCAAAAACAACATTAATGTGATGAATATGCTTAACACAAAGTATATTATTGCTCAAGACGAAAAAGGTAACGTTTTTCCTTATTTGAATGATGAAGCCAATGGGAATGCTTGGTTTGTGGAAGAGGTCGTTAAAGTGGCCTCTGCAAATGAAGAGATAAAGCTTCTAGGTAGTTTAGAGAATAAGAAAAAAGCGATTTACACTTTGCCTAAGAATGTTTTAAAGGCTGGGCGGTATCCTAAATATGAAGTTGATTCTACGGCAACTATTAACTTGGTAGAAGTGCAACCAAATTACTTGAAATATAATGCAAGTAATAAAAATGAGGGTTTTGCTGTATTTTCAGAAATTTATTATCCGCACGGGTGGAACGCTACAATTGATGGTAAACCTGCTGATGTTCAGAGGGTAAATTATATTCTTCGTGGTATGAAAGTACCAGCTGGCACAAATGTAATAGAGTTTAAGTTTGATCCTGATGTTGTAAGAACAGGAAGTTCTATTTCTTTGGCAAGCTCTGCACTATTAACGATTTTGTTGTTAACGGGTATATTTTACGAGTTTAAGACACGAAAAAAGAGTGCGTAAAAAAGTACTCATAATAGCATATTATTGGCCTCCAGCAGGAGGTCCAGGTGTACAGCGCTGGCTTAAGTTTGTAAAGTATTTACCGGATTTTAATATCGAACCCATTGTCTTTGTCCCAAAAAATGCTAGTTATCCAATTATAGACGAAAGTCTTAAAGCTGAAGTTTCAGAAACTACAGAAGTGATTAAACTCCCAATTTCTGAGCCTTACAAACTAGCTAAAAGCTTTTCAAAAGGTAGAGCCGATACTATTAGTAAAGGTATCATTAGTGAAGCTAGAAAGCAGTCTCTGGTTGAAAAATTGATGCTTTTTGTGCGAGGTAATTTTTTTATTCCAGATGCTAGGGTAGGTTGGGTAAAACCTGCTACTTCTTTTTTGCTGGATTTTATACCAAAGCACAATATAGAAACTGTTATCACTACTGGACCACCACATAGTATGCACTTAATAGGTTTGCAGTTAAAACAAAAACTTGGCATAAAATGGTTGACTGATTTCAGGGATCCTTGGACTACTATTGGGTATCATAAACAGTTAAAGCTGACTAAATCTTCCCAGAGAAAACATAAATCTTTAGAAGCTCAAGTATTAACCAATACTGATCAAATTATAGTAACATCATCAGCTACGAAACAAGAATTTCAACAGATAACAGAGCGTCCTATTGAAGTGATAACTAATGGTTATGATGATGAAACATCTGGATCTGTAGAAATAGATACCAAGTTTACCTTGTCTCATATAGGGTCTTTATTATCAAAGCGGAACCCAGAAATTTTATGGAAATCTATTTCTGAGTTAGCTGCTGAATATGATGATTTTAAAAAAGATTTCCAGTTAAATCTTGTGGGTTTTGTTAGTGAAACAGTTATCCAAAGTATTGAAAAACATAATTTAACTAATTATACAAATAAGGTAGGTTATATTTCCCATTTAGAATCTATTAAATATCAAAAAAAGTCTCAGATATTGCTTTTAATAGAAATAGATTCTGAAGATACAAGGAGTATTGTTCCGGGAAAGCTTTTTGAGTATATGATTTCCAATAGACCTATTATTGCAATTGGCCCCAAGGGATCTGATATAGAACATATTATTAGTAAAACCAATACAGGGGTTTTCTTTAATTACCAAGATTTAAAATCACTTAAAAAAACTATATTAGAGTATTATAAGCTATATAAAAGCGGTAATTTAAAAACGAATCCAATCGGGCTGCAACAGTATCATAGAAGGGCGCTCACACAAACTTTATCAAAGTTAGTATAATGGGTATTGTAGTATCACAATCGTTTAAAAACATTGTTTCTACCTATTTAGGTTTTGCTATTGGTGGAATTAATACATTGTTTTTATATACAAACTTTATGAGCGACACCTATTATGGTTTAGTAGGTTTTGTATTGTCTGCCGCTTATGTTATGATGCCATTGGCAGCATTTGGCGTTTATAATACACTAGTGAAGTTTTACTCGCAATTTAAAACAAGAACATCATTACATAGTTTTTTAACGCTAATGCTATTCCTGCCGTTGTTGGTTATTGTGCCTATAGCCTTGGTGGGGTATTTAGGCTATGATGTCATTACAGGGTTTTTGTCAACTGAAAACCCTAAGTTAAAAGATTACCTGTGGCATATAGTAATAGTGGCTATTGCCTTGGCCTACTTTGAGGTGTTTTATGCTTGGGTTAAAGTACACCTACAAACAGTTTATGGCAATTTTATGAAAGAGGTTTTCCATAGGGTAGGTGCCATGGTGTTGTTATTAGCTTTGTACTTTGAATTTATAAAGGTAAACCAGTTTATATCTGGGCTGGTAGTAGTTTATGTTTTGCGAATGTTAGCAATGATGGTATATGCTTTTAGTGTTCAGTTACCGGTTTTAACATTTAAAAAAGTGAATAACTTAAAACAGATATTACAATACTCATTGCTAATAATTGTTGCAGGTTTAATTGCTACTCAACTCCTTGATATTGACAAAGTAATGTTGGGTAAGTATATTCATGTAAAAAACATAGCTTATTATAATGTCGCTGTTTTTATAGCTACTGTAATTGCTGTTCCCCAAAGGGCCATGCATCAAATTTTATTGCCAATGACCGCAAAGTATTTAAACGATAAAGATATAGAGAGTTTGGCAGATTTATATAAACGTAGTTCGTTAAACTTATTTGTTGTTGGTGGGCTTATCTTTTTACTTATCGTTTTAAATATTAACCAGCTTTACTATTTAATTGCAGATGAATATCGTGTTGGTTTATATGTAGCTATTTTGATAAGCCTTTCTAAATTGTATGACACTTTGTTGGGAAGTAATAATGCCATATTGTTTAACAGTGATTATTATAGAATAGTACTTGTGTTGGGGGTAGTAATTGTTGTGTTAATGGTTGTGTTAAATGTTATCCTAATTCCTATTTACGGGCTAAACGGTGCCGCTTTAGCAACTTTTATAGCGGTGTGCCTCTATAACACATCAAAGGTTTATTTTGTTTACAGGGCATTTAAAATTTTACCGTTTACATCAAAAACCATTACCTCGGCTTTGGTTTTATTAGCAATAGTCCTAATGTTTTATTTTTGGGATTTCTGGTTTCATCCTGTTTTAAATATTACTTTAAAGTCCATTATCATTACTTCCATTTTTGCTTTAGTAGTTTATAAATTAAAACTTTCAGAAGATATCTCAATATTGATAGATAAAGTATTAAAGAAGAAGTAAAGGTAAAAGAAAACCCCACGATGTTGCTTTGAGGCATACATATCGCAGGGCTTCCCAACTAACCAACCAAAATTTATTTATCTTCTTCTACGTGTAGAATTAGATGATGTATTATTGTTTCTAGAGGTACTTCGTCCTTGTGTAGCTCTAGAATTTACTTGTCCTGTGTTTCTAGCAACTCGTGAAGCAGGTTTTGTGCTTCTAGAGGATCTGGTAACAGTTTGTCCAGAGCTTCTATTTGTGCTTTTTCTATCATATATACGAGTACTATTAGCTTTTGGTTTTTTTACAACAGTAGTGGTTCTGTATCTCGTTACTTGCTGAGACGAATTCCTTTTTGGAGCTTGCCTTACAGTAGTTGTCGAGCGCTTTTTAATAACGTTTTGGTTACCATTACCGCGAGTTCTATATTGAGAATTTCTATTGTTTGTAGAGTTATCTCGTCTCATAGTACTATTGCCTCTATTTTGAATTCTAGAATTCGTTCGATTCATATCATTGTTTCTAACACTTCTATCATTGTTGTTAGCAATTCTTCTAGAGTTATTCTTTCTAATAGTATTATCCCTAGAGATACTTCTTCTTGTGTTAGCAATGTTATTTACTTTTGTTCTATTCCTAGCGCTTCTGTTTACAGTAGCATACGTTCTGTTTCTTATTATGGTGTTACCTCTTCTACTTGCGATAGCGGTTATAGGTCTATAATTGTTTCTAAACGGTCTGTTGTAAACGTATCTCACAGGGTTATAAAAACGTCTATAAGGTCTATTGTATACAACACAGTAGTCTATTGCTGGAATGCTGTAAAAACTGTGCCATGGTCTAAACACATAACTACGGTTAAATCTGTTTATAAAACCAGTGTAATGTGAAAATCTATTGAATCTGTTGTAGTGTATATACAAACCACCAATACGATTTATACGTCCAAAATTATTGTAAAATATATTTACATTACCAGCTTGAACAACACGGCCATAAAAATCATAAAATATGGGTGTGTTTTCAATTTGAATAATAGCACCAAACTCATCATATTGTACATAAGCATTATAATTAAAACCAGAATTAAACGTGATGTTTGCATTTCTATTCCCAATAGAGATAGCTAAATCTGGCTGATATCTTAAAATGTTAAAATCAAACTGTCCATCAGGGAATACAGAAAACTCAATACCATTCTCAACAAATATGAAAGAGTTGCCATAACCTCTGTAAAATGTTGATACAGTATTGTTGTCTAAATTGGTTGTAGCGGTTGCAGAAAACCCTCCTAGGATTATAGCTGCAAAAAATAAGATAAACTTTTTCATAATTGTTAAATTTTATGGGTTCGATAAGATATTTACAAACAGCGTGCCAAAAACTTAAATATTTGGTTATCAGTATAGGTGTTTGCTTTTACTCCTATTTTTTTCTTAATTTTATAAAGCAAAAAAATTATGGCAAAGTCTTTAGAAACCTGTAAAAACTGTAATCAAAAATTCAGCAGCGCATTTAATTTTTGTCCGTATTGTGGGCAACAAGCTAAAGACGATTTAACAGTAAAGGTATTGTTCTACAATACCATAAGTAATTATTTTTCTTTTGATGCTCGTTTTTTTAAAAGCTTCTTTCCTTTATTGTTAAAACCAGGATTTATAGCCAGAGAGTTTGTAAGAGGAAAGCGTTTAAGGTACTTACACCCAGCGCAAATGTATTTGTTTATAGCCGTTGTGTTTTTCTTTTTGTTTTCTTTTATACAACGTAGCCAGGTTAAGGGGTTAGATGAAAGACTGGCAAAAACACTTAAGCAAGGTAATACCGTTGAAAGTGTTATAGATCAAAGTACAATTGACTCCATTAATCAAGAACTTAAAGAACAAAAACATATTAAAGATTCGGTAGTAGCTAGCGCCATTAAACGCACATTGCAAAATAATAAGTTTGTTCCAGACATATCGAATGTACAGATCGACTCAATAGTTAAAGCTGAAAGAATGGATGCAGATGATATAATGTCTTTCGATTTTAACACCAAAAGAGTAGATTCCCTTATACAGCTTAAAGTTGCAGATAGTATAGTTTATAAGGCGATGGGTATGGGTAATGATCCAGGGTATTGGGAAAAGCGTATGTATGCACAAGCGTTAAAATTCTATAAATCTAGAAAAGGTGGAAGCATACTCCAGGCGTTTTATGATGCTATTCCTTTCGCTATGTTTTTCTTATTGCCAATTTTTGCACTGATATTAAGGGTTTTGCATTCTAAAAGAGGTACGTATGCGCATCATCTTGTATTCAGCTTTTATTATTTCTCTTTCCTTTTTACCGTATTTAGTGTTGTTCTAGCGGTAAATTTTTTAATAGATATCCCTAATTGGGTTGATTTTTTAATTATAATGTCAACATTTATCTACCTGATAATAGCCTTAAAGAGATTTTATGTGCAAGGGTGGTTTAAAAGTATATTAAAGGCAGGTCTTGGTTCTTTTGTTTTCCTGTCTGTTGTGACGCCTTTAACCTTTTTTATATTAAGTGTTTTTGCTTTTTTATTTTACTAAAAAAAATCAAAAAAACTTAACTAATTGGTTTTTAGGTAATTATTTATTAAGTTTAGCATAGCTAATCAACAATTTTAATCATGAAAAAATCAATTTCCCTCGTGGCAATTTTATTAATTGCTATTAGTCTTACTTCTTGTAGAATACATTTCGATGCAGGTTATTCTAGTGCTGCAGATAGGTTTAGTATTGAAAGTGGTAATTCAGTTCCCTCCTCATCTGAGCTTGAACAAAAATCCAACACAGAAAGTAAAGCTTCAACATTATTAAGCAACACAACAACTACTACTAAGTCTGGTTTTTACATTGGTGTAGCTGCCGCTGACATTGAATTGTCTGATACTTTTAAGTTTCAGCCAGAAGCCAGATTTATTATTGTGGAGGATTTAAATCAAATTAATGTACCATTATTAATAAAATATAATGTAGCAGAAAAAGTCAATGCTTACGCAGGACCTAGTTTGGGTTATTTGCTAGATGCACCAAATGGTTTGAAATCAGTAAATTTTGGCGCAAATATAGGGGCGTCTTATGATTTAACCGATAAGTTTTTCCTAAATGTAAGGTACGATTTGGGTTTATCTGATTTGTCAGAAAGCTCATTTAGTAAGGTTAAATTAAGTAATTTACTAATTGGGGTAGGCTACAAATTATAACCCAAAATACGTTAAGGAATAAAAAAGGGAAGTAGTGGCACTAGATACTTCCCTTTTTTATTATTCAATATATCTATTTGTTAATCTTTTTTTCCAAACATATAGTACAATACTTTTATACTTTTTGAAATTATTTAATTATCAGATAATCTGTGCTTTTGCTAATTATAGGAATATAGTAAATCGATTTATAATTAAATTACATGTTAGCTTCTAAAAATGTAATTTATAGATTTTTTTTATGATGAAAACACACTTTTCTTACTTTGATGACTGATAATTATTTTTTTAAATGGAAAAAAATACTGAAACTCTTCGAGATGCCCTAAACAAAAATTCATTTAAAATAAAACCAATTCTTTTAGAGTTAAAGAATTACAATTTTTTTCATTCTGTTCAGAATGAGGATAGAGATGACATCAATAACAGGTTTTTGGGGAGAAAAGCTATTATTGATCGTTTAAGGAGTTTTATCCATGAGACAAATAAAAATACGGGCACATATTTAGTTAGTGGGTTTAGAGGGATGGGGAAAACGTCTGTGGTAAACAAAGCTATTACTTCACTTAATCCAAAATCAAAGTTTTCTAGATTTTTTCTGCTTATTATCTCTTTATTGCCTCTTATAATATTTTTAGAGCCAGTTTTAGCTATTTACAAATATTTTTCGTCCAGTCTCATTAGTACTAAGTGGCTTGCTGATTTATGGGAAAACAATAGTATTGAAGACTTTTTTGTGTTGTTGTATAATGAATTTCCATCAACATATATATTGATGGTTAGTTTTTTACTCTTTTTGAGTATAATTTACTATTTCGGACACAGATCTCCAAGACGATTTCATCACAAAATGTGGGTAAAAAAAATTGGGGCAAAATTTTTAAGAGGATTTGAAGCTCTTTTTAATCCCAGGTTTTACCGACATAAGTATGTATTTCATAGGATAGCTAGATTGTGTGTCATTTATATAATTGTTGTCTTATTTTTTGTTTTGTACTACTCTTTTTATTTAGACAGGCATTGCACTGGTATAAGCTATTTCGAATTTTTTTGGTTTTTAGTGCATATTGTGATTATCTGGTACTTTTTGATTGATCTTTATGTTGAATCGATAAAGTATGCTAAGGGTAAAAAGTATAAAAGTGTTATAAGAAAGTATTGGTGTGTTATTGTAACGAAAATAATTTCAGCTACCTTATTGATAGCTGCTCTCTATGGTATTTTATACCTCCATTATCATGATACTGTTGTATACAGTATTTGGTTTAAGCTTGTTATAGTCTTCCTATATTTTGTTATCAAAGGCGTGTTGAAAATGTTAAATTCTGAGGCTAAAAGTAAAAACTACAATGTTTCACTTAATAGAGTTATTAACTTATTAGATTTTCAACATTACATTACAGTTAAGATTAATTTAGGTAAAGATAACCTTACTGAAAAAGATGTTTTAAAATATATAACTAATGAGCTTTACAGGGAATACCGAAAATGGTATTATAATTTTAAAAGTTTTAAACGATTATTGAATGTTTTTGTTTTATTTCTAATTTTTTATTTATCAAGTACAATAATATACCGTACTTTTTTGAGTAATGAGTTTACTAATTTTAGCATTGATGAATATAAAATCACTTACTTTTTTCCTAGTCAGGCACTATTGAAGAACGAAAATAAATTATGGAATTCAGACATCAAATTTTTATTTGAAAACGAAACCAGAAATTCCACAATAAAAGGATATAACAAGGATATTGATTCTTTTATTGGAGGTAATGGTAATATTGGTTATGAGAGATTAAGAGTAAGTAAAAGTATATTATCAGAGACAATAGAAATAACAAACAGAAATGATTCATTACGAAAACAAGAAATAGAGCATCAATCAGTATTAAATAAAACACTGGTGTATTTTGGTATGTTCTGTAATCAATTAGATTACATGACTTTTAAATTGTGGTATAAAATTAGATATACTCTATTGGGTGAGAGAGCTAGTAGACCAATACTAAATAAAACAGTAGAAGATAATAAATTACTGAGTTTGTCGAAATTGTATCCAAAAATTCCTGTGCTTTCTGTTTTCTTTTTTATGTTAGCATTATTTGTTTTCTATAGGCTGATACCTAGCCGTTTTCGTATAATTAAAAATCATTACTATTCATTAAAAGAGTTAAAGAGGCTTAAAACTGAAATTGATGCATCTATAGTTGTTGAACAAGGAGGTAGTGCGAATGGAGTAAAAAACAGCTTTCTTAACTATCTTAAAAGATCGAGTTATGCGCCATTAGAATCAAAAGATATTACTCAGAGACTCATACATATTTTAGATGATACTTCAAACATTTTATCCATTTTCACAAAAGTAAGGTTTATTGTGGTTTTTGATGAATTAGATAAAATTAACAGTAATCATAATACAGCAATAACAAATTTAGAGGATGAATTTGATGTAGAGAATAACGAGGTTAGATATCAGGCACGACGAAAAGAACGTATAGGTAGAATACTATCTAGTATGAAACATTTTTTGAATTCTGCCCATGCTAAGTTCATTTTTATTGCTGGGCGGGAAATGTATGATGCAGCTTTGGCGGGTATATCAGATAGAGAATCTAGTTTGGATAGTATATTTAATGATAATAAAATCTATGTAAACAGTTTTTATACGGAAGGAGAGGATAATAATTTAGCGGATATTTCAAGTATTACTGAACAGTATTTATGTCAATTTTTAATACCTGATTATTATTTAGCAACAGGATCAAAACACACACCATCTATCAAGATGTATAATACCTACCTGCAAGCTAAATCTAAAGCATTGGGATTGGAGAAGGAGGAAATAGTAAAAATTATAACAACTTTAAAAGATTTTGTTGTTTATTTAACCTATAGAAGTAATGGTGCTCCAAGAAAACTATCCAGCTTAATAGAGCAATATGTATTACCGGTATCACCATCTGAATTATCTGATTCAGAGGCTGACAGAAACATTATTGTTGGATCTAATGATGAAAATTTATTTTTAAAAATAGGGTTTTACGATCAGTATAAATTTAACCTAATCTCATATTTAACTTCTCCAATATTTCTTGGTTTAGGAAATTATATTCATGAATATAGTGATAAGCTTTTGGTGTCTATTAGTTATATGTTGGACCATATATTTAAGCATCATAAGTTTGGGTTGTCTTACAGGAATTTATCGTTAACTCCCGAAATTGTAGATATCAATAAAGAGCCACAGTTTAGGGAATTTCTTGATAAGCTTATTGGTTATCTTACTAAAAGTCATTTAAGACCAATTGTTAGTGGGATTTATGACTTTAAGTTTCACGGCAAAATAGAAGCAGAAATCAAATTTTTATCTAAAATCAATGAATTGGAAGCTGCTGCATTCAATTTTACTTTAGATGAATCCATTGAATTAAAACGTCATTTTAATAGAAGGTTGGAGTTTCTTAAACAAAAGGAAGCTGATACTATTATTCATAATAAGGAAGGTTATATAGAAGATTATATAAATAATGTTTCATTACTCCATATTATGATTGGAGATCTTCATTTTAATGATGAAGAATTTCATGAGGCAATAGTCCATTATATGGATGCAATCCAAATATTACGTCAAAAGCCTATAAAGGATATGACACTTTATGAGTTTATTGTTTTTACAAGAAATCAATTAAAACTTGGGTTGGCATTTGAAAAAAATAAAATGTTTGACAGTGCCTTAATGACATTTTCAGAATTAACAGATTTAGTGATAAGAAAACGTAATATTCCAGTTCGTAAACTAGGTTTGGCGAGGTTTATAATTAAAAAGAAAGATGTAAACGAATTTTTTTATGAAAAGTGGTACAATGAGGCGACACCAATCAGTGAAGATCAGAAAAAAAGAATGTCAAAATACAAGTCCGAACAAATTAGAAGTTTAGAAGAATTTGAAAAAAATGATGATAAACGAGAACTGGTTGTTATAGGTCGATTAAAACCAGAAATAGTAAAGACTTTAGATAACAACAATATTGACGGAGTAGAAAATTGGAAAATATTATATCCTTTAAAGGATATGGATGAGATATATGGTATTAAAGAATCTGATATATCAAAAAACTTAGAGCATATTGATATTAATTATAAACCATTAAAAAACTTTTATGCGCAATCCACAGGAGAGAATATTCGACTTTTATATCAACCCATCGTAGCAAAATTGCATTTAATAGAAAAGGCGAGTCCAGATAAGTTAAAAGATATAGATATTATTAGGGCAATTAAAGAGTTTAACTTTTTGAAGTTTACCTTAAAAACAACAGAAAAACGACTTATCGTTGCGGAATTTTACAATAAAATTGGAGATCTTTTGTATTTCAAAAATGGAACTTTAAATAAATGTTTAAAAAAGAAATTGTTTGATAATATAGATGAAATAGATCCTAAGTTTGTTAAAGAGGATATCAAGGACGAATCTAAATTGCTTTTAGTTACTCCCATAGATGCTACTTTGTTTTATATTAAATCATTAGCAATTTTATTGAAGCCTAATCATGATGTTAGTAATGAAAGAAAATCTAGAGACGATTTACCAATCATTAATTTTATTGATTATTATGGTATTAAGGATATAAAAGATGATACATGTTTATGTTTTGAAAGCTTTTTTAAGAATGACGTTAAAAGGAATTTTGATAAGGTCTTTGAAAAAGTAAAAGAGATGGTATCTACAAGCTCTTTTAAGGAAAGATATGCCATTGACTATTTATTCTCTATAGCAAATGGTATAGTAGATTTAGTTGAATGTTTAACCAGTTTTATTAATAAGTACAATAACAATACATATATCTATAAGTACAATTTAAACCCTAGTTTCATTTTTAAAGTGTTAAGGTTGCCACTTAGTGAAATACTTAATATGTATCATTATGCTAGTATGATTTATATTGAAATTCAAGAGTATAGATTGGCAAGGTCTCAAAAACTAAAAATTTTTTACATCTTAAATCAGTGCAGTATTGATAGTTTGAATAGCCTTGATCTTGAAAACTTAGATTTTGCAGATACAAAAAAGGAAAGGTTTTTGGTTCCAAAATTAGAAGCATTACTGGAAGAAACGATTATGCTATCCTATTCGGCGAATAATGAAACTTATTTTATTGAACATAAAAAAGTTAAGGAAATATTAGAGTGCAGTAATTATAATGATATATGTAAGAATAGTGCAATTTTATTGGAAACTATAGAATCTGTAGTGATTTATTGGCATTTTATTTTTAAAATAATAAAGAATGAAAATAAAATAGAGCACAAAAATATAATGGAGGATAGTGGAACCTTAAAAAAAGCTCTGGTAGATTTCGTAACAAAAAACATTGTAACAACGTCTACGATTACAGGAAAAAACAACAGGTTACTTTTGCTGTCGTTACTTGTTGAGTATAATAAATGGGTTTTTGAGAATGTTAGTGCTTGTAGTAATTTTAAAACGCGAGAAGAAGTGGAATTACGTTACGAAATTAAAGAATATTATAAAAGCTTAAATTTGGAAGGACTTCTAAAGAAAGAATTTTTAATATTGAATTCTATTGGAGCATGCAATGAGATCATAAAAACACATGATATATTTAGTGTGAATTATGTTACTACAAGTAATATAGATATAGCAAGAGCGCATTATCAAATGGCTTTTTGGTGTAAAAAATTTGAGGATTTACAGAAGGGCAAAAATTTAAAGGGAGATTACGATTTAAATGAGGAAGAGTTGAATTCACTGTTACAGGAAGAAATATTAAACTCAAATAACCTTAATTATATTGATCCTAATTATCATTACAGGTTGTCTCTTGATTACAATTGTAAAGTAAAAGATTTTCATACAAGAGGTAGTGCTTTATATTTATTTATTCAACCAATATCATATTTAGATGATTTTTACAATGATAATTTAGTGCATTTTTCAATTTCAATCGAAAGAAATATGCTGCAGAAAAACTATGTGAATAAAAAAATTCAAAACATAAAAGATAAAAATATGCCTTTTAATTTTAATAGCTTTTACAATAATTAAATTTTGTCTACTAAGTACTTGCCAGTTTCAGAGAGTTTTGATTTTATAATATCCTCAGGAGATCCAGAAGCAACTAGATTTCCACCTTCTTCGCCACCTTCAGGCCCTAAATCAATAATATGGTCAGCACATTTTATTAATTCCAAATTGTGCTCAACCACAATAATAGAATGGCCTTTTGCAATCAGGGCATTAAAGGATTTTAGGAGTTTTTGAATGTCATGAAAATGCAAACCTGTGGTAGGCTCGTCAAAAATAAATAAAGCTTTATCTTTAGTGTTGCCCTTTCCTAAAAACGATGCAAGTTTAATGCGTTGCGCTTCGCCACCAGAGAGGGTAGAAGAGCTTTGCCCTAGGGTAACATAGCCCAGACCAACATCTTGTAATGGCTGTAGTTTGTTTTTAATTTTATCCTGTTGGTTGGCACTAAAAAAACTTATGGCATCATCAATAGTGAGATTTAAAATGTCGTCGATGGATTTATCAGCGAATGTGACTTCTAATATTTCTTTTTTAAAACGTTTTCCGCCACAAGTCTCACATTCTAAATGTACATCAGCCATAAATTGCATTTCAATAGTAACTACTCCCTCGCCCTTGCAGGTTTCACAGCGTCCACCATCAACATTAAAAGAAAAGTGTTTTGCTTGGTAGTTTCTTATTTTACTAAGTTTTTGTTTGGCAAACAATGCACGTATATCGTCGTAAGCCTTGATGTAAGTAACAGGGTTAGAGCGAGAGGACCTTCCAATAGGGTTTTGGTCCACGAACTCAATATGCTTAATATTGCTAAAATTACCTTCTAAATTAGAAAATTGACCAGCTTTATCGCTAAAATCAGTCAGTTGTTTTTGTAGTGCAGGAAATAATATCTTTTTAACCAATGTGCTTTTTCCGCTACCTGAAACACCTGTCACTACTGTTAACATTTCCAGAGGGAATCGTACATCTATATTTTTTAAGTTATTTTCTCTAGCTCCTTTGATGTCAATATAATATTTTGAAGTTCTTCTTGTTTTAGGTACTTCAATTTTTATACTTTCATTTAAATATTGCGCAGTTAACGATTTAGATTTTAAAATGTCTTCGTAAGAACCGTTAGCAACAACCTTACCGCCAAAAGTACCTGCTTCAGGTCCAATATCTATAATGCTATTTGCAGCCTTCATGATATCCTCATCATGCTCAACCACAATTACCGTATTGCCTAAATCTCGTAACGACTGCAGTACGGAGATTAACAGTTCGGTATCCTTTGGGTGTAAGCCAATACTGGGTTCGTCAAGAATATACATAGAGCCAACCAAACTACTGCCCAGTGAAGTAGCGAGATTAATACGCTGACTTTCTCCACCAGAAAGCGTATTCGATTTTCGGTTTAAGGTTAAATAATCTAAACCTACATTAGCTAAAAAAGAAAGCCTATTATTAATTTCTTTTAACAAACGGTTAGCAATTTTTAGGTCGTAATCATTCAATTCCAGTTCCTTAAAAAATTGAACTAGCTTTTTTATTGGCATTTCAACCAAATCTGTAATAGTTACACCATTAATTTTCACATAATTAGCTTCAGGTCGTAAACGTTTGCCATTACAGGCTTTACATTTTGTTTTACCACGGTAACGTGACAACATTACTCTATTTTGGATTTTATAGGCTTTGGACTCTAATTCGGCAAAAAAGGAATTTAAGCCTTCAAAATATTCGTTCCCAGTCCACACAAGTTGTTTCTGTTCCTCAGACAGTTCAAAATAAGGCTTATGAATCGGGAAATTGAATTTATGCGAATTGTTTACCAACTGGTCTTTATACCAACTCATGCTTTCCCCTCGCCAAGGAAAAATGGCGCTTTCGTAAACGGAGAGCCCTGTGTTAGGTATCACTAAATCTTCGTCTATACCAATAATATCTCCATAACCCTCACATTTTGGGCATGCACCATACGGGTTATTAAAACTAAATAAATGTACGTTTGGTTCTAAAAACGATAAGCCATCAAGTTCAAATTTATTACTAAATGTTTGTTGTTTGCTATTATTTAGCGATTCAACACAACATGTACCCTTACCCTCAAAGAATGCAGTTTGTACTGCGTCAGCTAAACGATTTTTAAAATCTTCTTCATGTTTAACAACTATTCTGTCTATTACCAAAGCAATGTTTTTCTCGTTTTTGGGAAGTGAAGCAATCTCATCTATTCTTAAAACATCGTTTTTAACTTTTACTCTAGCATACCCTTGCTGCTGTAAGGTCTTTAGTTTATCCTCTAAAGCGCGTCCCTCTTCGAGATGTATAGGGGCTAGTAGCAATAGCTTTTCACGTTCAGGAAAAGACATAATGTGATTAAGAACATCAGTAACAGTATTTTTTTTAACCTCATTGCCCGAAATAGGAGAGTAGGTCTTTCCTATTCTAGCAAATAGGAGTTTTAAATAATCATAAATTTCTGTTGTAGTGCCAACAGTAGATCTCGGATTTGTAGAATTTACCTTCTGTTCTATTGCAATAGCGGGCGCAATCCCCTTAATATAGTCTACTTTAGGCTTGTTCAATCTTCCTAAAAACTGCCGCGCATAACTAGATAAACTTTCTACATAGCGTCTTTGCCCCTCGGCATACAAAGTGTCAAATGCTAAACTAGATTTTCCAGAACCAGATAGCCCCGTAATCACTACCAACTCATTTCTGGGAATTACAACATCAATGTTTTTAAGGTTATGCAATCTTGCACCTTTTATAATGATGTTTTCTTTGGGGTCTACTTCAGAAATTGCAGTATTCATAGGCTTTTAAAGGAATAATTTTGCAAAGATACTATAAGTAAGTGAGCTTAAAAAATGAAGTATAACGAGGGTAAATATTAAAAAAAGATGTTAATTTTTGCTTTTTAGGAATGATTGTTGTTATATTTGAATTGTTAATAACTTTTTTTAAAATACTTGTCTATAGCATAATATTACTTTTAAAAACGAATAACCCCAAAGCCCGAAGTCTAGCTTCGTGCATTAAAAGTAATTATTATGCAAAGAGAACTTATAACCGATGCTGTTTTAGTAAGTAGCTACATTAAAGGACAAGAAAATGCGCTTGAAACCCTAATAACAAGGCACAAACACAAAATTTACAGTTTTATTTACTCTAAAGTTTATGATAAGGATATCGCCGAAGATATTTTTCAGGATACCTTTATTAAAGTAATACGCACTTTAAAACGAGGTTCGTACAACGAAGAAGGCAAGTTTTTGCCCTGGGTAATGCGTATAGCGCACAATTTAGTAATAGACTATTTTAGAAAAAGTAATAGGATGCCTAAATTCGATAACACAGGGGAGTTTAGTATTTTTTCTGTACTGAGTGATAATGCGCTTAATGCAGAGAAAAGCATTATTAAAGAGCAGGTTGAGAGTGATGTTAGACGATTGGTGGACGAACTGCCCCAAGATCAAAAGGAAGTGCTATTAATGCGTATTTATAATGATATGAGTTTTAAGGAAATATCAGAAAGAACAGGAGTTAGCATTAATACAGCGCTAGGAAGAATGCGTTATGCACTTATTAATTTGCGCAAAATAATAGACAAGCACAATATTGTTTTAACTAATTAAATATATTTTCAGTTAGGGCATTCCCCTCGATTAAACTTTAGGTTTAGTAAAACAACCAGGCGTGCTCGGGTCGGGCTTTCCGCGCTACACGGTAGCTAGCTACAATCCCTAATGCGGGTACAGGTAAATTAAAAACATAAAATTTAAGATTTTCTTTAAGGGTAGTTAAAAAAAGTATAGATATTTAGATATTGCTTTTTCAGGGTAACACAATATTAATTAATTTATGGCGTTATTGTTTTTGAATTAACCCTTAATACAATCAAATGGCAAAAATTTACTCTGAGAATTCACTTAAAAAAAACAAACATCTAGAGCCAAAGGAAGAAACGATAGCTTTTCTTTTAAATTACTCAAAGGCTCTAAAGGTTGAAAACGGAAAGCAAAAGAAGTATGAGTTGCTTCTCAACTAAAACAAAAAATCCTGATTTGTTTAAAATCAGGATTTTTTATTTTTATAATATTCCTTAATAACAGATTTCCTACCAATAGTCTTGGTGATCACATCCTTTTCTAAATCCCAACCACGAGCTGGAGAATATTCGCGACCGTACCAAATAATTTGTAAGTGTAAATCGTTCCATAACTCTTTTGGGAATAAGCGTTTAGCATCTTTTTCGGTCTGTACAACATTTTTACCAGAGCTTAAATTCCAACGGTACATTAAACGATGTATATGTGTGTCTACAGGAAAAGCAGGTACGCCAAAGGCTTGAGACATTACCACGCTGGCTGTTTTATGACCCACAGCAGGCAAGGCTTCAAGCGCTTCAAAACTCTGTGGCACTTTACCGTTGTGTTCCTCAATTAAAATTTTAGATAAACCATGTATGCCTTTACTTTTCATGGGAGATAACCCCACTGGTTTTATGATATCCCTAATTTCTTCAACCGAAAGTTTAATCATATCATAAGGGTTGTCTGCCACTTCAAAAAGCAGTGGCGTGATTTGATTTACGCGCACATCTGTACTTTGGGCAGACATTAAAACAGCAATTAAAAGTGTGTATGGGTCTTTATGGTCCAAAGGGATGGGAATGTGTGGGTAAATCTTGTTTAACGTTTTTATAACAAAGTCAACACTTTCTTGTTTAGTCATTAGGTCGTATTTTTGTAAAACGAAGTTAATAAATTATTAAACAAAAAAGATTGGTATGACAACATTAAAAGCAGGGGATAAAGCACCCGATTTTAAAGCACTCGATGAACAAGGCAACACAATAAAACTAAGTGATTACAGTGGGAAGAAGCTAGTGGTTTTCTTCTATCCTAAGGCAAGTACACCAGGTTGTACAGCTGAGGCATGCGATTTAAATGATAATTTTGAGCGTTTTCAAGCCCAAGGTTATGAGATTTTAGGTGTAAGTGCAGATAGTGCCAAAAGGCAATCTAATTTTAAAAACAAATATGGTTTTAAGTATCCCTTACTTGCAGATGAAGATAAATCCGTAATTGAGGCTTTTGGTGTATGGGGGCCTAAAAAATTTATGGGTAAGGAATATGATGGTATCCATCGCACTACCTTTATTATTGATGAAAATGGTATTATAGAGGAGGTAATAACCAAAGTAAAAACCAAAGCACATGCTGCGCAAATATTAGATGCATAAAAAAAAGAGCCATTTGGCTCTTTTTTTTATGGTTTCTTTTTAGTAGCAGCTCTACGTTTTAGGGTTAGTGGTTTTAAAGGTCTTCTAGTGTAGCCAAATAACCTGTAATCCTTAATTAAGTCTGCGGTACCTTCAGGAAGCATATTTTCCCATCCAGTTTCTCCTTTTTCAATCATTTTTAAGGCTTCTCTGGAGAAAATATTCATAATGCTTTCGTCATAGTCTTCAATATCAATAACTTTTCCATTGTATTTAAAGAATTTGTACAATTCTTTCATACGTGGGTATACTTTTAAATTCTCACTATTAATGAGTTCCCCAGTTTTAGGATCAAACATGGGGTATAGGTATACTTTTAAGTCTTTAAAGAATAATTTACCAAATGCTTCAAGGATACCTCCACTTATATGCCTGTAGTATTTCTCATCAAAAATATCTATCAAGTTACTCACACCCATAGCTAATCCCATTCTAGCCTTGGTATAATTAGAGAAGTACTCTACAACTTTGTAATATTCCTGGAAATTAGAAATCATTACAGATTGTCCAAGGGCACACAACAAATCAGCTCTATCGATAAAATCCTGTTCATCTATTTTTCCTTCAGCACGTAAGTTTGATAAGGTAATTTCAAAAACAACTACCGTTTTATCTTTATCAACCTTTTTTTCTTGTATAAACATGTCATAAGACTTTTTATACATGGCCATATTTACTTTGGTAACAGGCCTAAAACTTCCTCTGAGCGCAAGAATATTTTTTTTGTAGAAAATTCGAGCTGGTAAAACATTATTACCGTCAGGTCCGAAAACAACAGCATCTGTCATACCATTTTTAACAAGCTGTAAACTCATTAATCGGTTATCGACATGTTTAAAAACAGGTCCTGAAAAATTTATTGTATCAATTTCTAACTGGTCTTTGTCCAGATGGTCGTATAGGTACCTTAGGAGTTTTTTCGGCTCGTTGTATTTGTAAAACGCACCATATATTAGGTTTGTTCCAAGTACTCCTAGGGTTTCTTGTTGTAAACGGGCATCAGTTTCCTTAAATCTAATATGAAGAATGATCTCGTTGTAGTCTGCACCAGCTTCTACTTGGTATTTAATGCCAACCCAACCATGACCTTTAAACTGTTTTGCAAAATCTATAGTGGCTACAGTATTGGCATAAGTAAAAAATATTTTATCTGGGTTTCTGTCTCTTGTGATACGCTCTTCCATTAGAGCCATCTCATGGGTAAGCATTTTCCGTAGTCTAGACTCAGTAACATAGCGCCTATCATCTTCTATTCCGTAGATGGCGTCACTAAAATCCTTATCATAGGCAGACATGGCTTTTGCAATTGTACCAGAGGCACCACCAGCTCTAAAAAAATGCCTTGCAGTTTCCTGTCCAGCACCAATTTCGGCAAATGTTCCGTAAATGTTTTCGTTAAGGTTTATTCTAAGAGCTTTAGATTTTAATGAAGGAATATCATCAAATTCTCTGTCGCCTTGTATGCTAATTTCCATAAGCAATATAGGTTAATACAATTTTAGGTAAAGATACCAAATAACCATAGTTTACAAAAAAATAACCTTATTTTTGTTTGGTAAAATCATTGTTTTGAAAGTCACTTTTTTAGGTACTGGCACATCGCAAGGTATTCCTGTAATAGGTAGTAAACATCCTGTTTGTTTAAGTGGAGATGCTAGGGATAAACGGCTAAGAACATCGGTATTAGTAGAATGGGAGAATGGTAGTTATGTAATTGACTGCGGCCCAGATTTTAGGCAACAAATGTTACGTTGCGGATGCGAAAAAATTGATGGTATTTTATTTACTCACGAACATTCTGATCATGTTTTAGGATTAGATGATATTAGGCCTTTCTATTTCAAACAGGGCGATATCTCTATTTATGCACAAAAACGAGTGCTAAAGTCACTCAAGAAACGATTTGACTATATATTTAAAACCGAAAATAAATACCCTGGGGCGCCTTCGGTATCCATCCATAGACTAAAGAATAAAAGTTTTAAACTAAAAGATTTAGAGGTAATACCTGTAAAAGGTTTTCATTACAAACTAAGTGTTTATGGTTTTAGATTTAAAGACTTTTGTTACACTACTGATTTAAAATCAATGAAGCCTAAGGAGATGGAAAAAATAAAAGGAGTAAAAGTACTTGTTGTTAACGCTTTAAGAATAGAACAGCATTATTCTCATTTTAATCTAGAAGAAGCTTTAATCTTTATTGCCGCAATCAACCCTGAACGTGCTTATTTAACGCATATTAGCCATAAGTTAGGATTTCATGCTGAAGTAGAAAAACAGTTGCCTAAAAATGTGTTTTTAGCTTATGATAATTTAGAAATTACAATATAAAAGATGAAGCAAAAAATTTTTATGTACCTGTTTGTGTTTGCTGTTTTGCTTGTTATTTTTCAATATGCAAATGCTAAACGTGTTTTTGAAGACCAAAATCGGAAATTAGAGAATTATAAATTAAAAACAGAAAGGTTGACGGATTCCTTGTCTGTGCTTCAAAATGAAATGCTTAATCTAACACATTTTAATCTAGAGCGAAATGAGGATGCGCTTAGCTATTTTGAAAAAGATGGTTACGATATAAGTACACTAATTCCGCTTATTAAGGATGAGATTTACAGTACCAATGAGGTTAAGGGGCAACATCCTATAGTGCCTTATGCGTCTTCAGAAGGTAGAAAGATGCTCATAAATACTGTAAAGTTTTTGAATCACAAGTGGTTTATAGCTGATTTTTCAGATGGGGAATACTGGGGAGAAGTTTTAGTTAATTATTATGTGAATGATGATAAAACTATCGATTTTGAATTGACAGAATCCTTTTTGTATCCTTTCGATTAGCTATTCTATCCTGTAAGCAATACCTTTAGCTTTTTTAATCTCTCCTACATAAGAATATTCAAACGTATACGAAGAATCAGTTGTTTCAAGGATTTTTAGATGAACATCCTTTTGTTCTGCCATGTTTTTGGGGTGTATTGTCCTAAAAATCACTTCGCAATCATTTATCCACCTTATTTCTGATGAATCTGTATGGGTGTTGTATGTTTCGATTTGTAGTTTTTCAGTTCTGGTAAAATAAGATTTATAAACAACATCATTAATGGTAGATTCGCTATAAAACTCCCCTGTTTTAAAATCTTTACAACTACGTTCAACTTTATAACAGGAAACCGTTAAAACCAAAGATAAGCAAAGCAAGATTTTTTTCATTTAGAACAATTTATTGCAAAGCTACAAACTAGAAGTTTATTTTTCGAAGTTTTCAAAACTACCATCAGAATAAAAAATAACAATACGTTCAATTTTCTTTTCATGAGATGTTTTAAGCGTTGTAATTTGTTTTGGGGTGTTTTGTTGGGTTGGGGTAGGTATGGGGTGTTTTTCTATCTCATGTGTTTTTGGGAACGTGCCTTTGCCATTTAACAGCCAATATAATTCTACCTCAGGAAATGATGAAAGTACTTTTAAAACAAACTCTAAACTTGGCTTATTTCTACCAGATAATATGTGCGAAATACTGGAGCGTTGCACACCTATTTTTTCAGCAAAAGAAGAAGCAGATTCGCTGTAATATTCCATGACTTTTTGAAGTCTTTTGGTAAATTCTTCGCTGTTTATCATTGTAAATTGATATCAAGATAGATTTGTTGTTACAAATGTAACAAAAAGCTTTTAATTGTACTTAAAACAAGTTGTGTAGTTTAGTTTTAAATTAACTTTATTGTTTAATTAAAATATTATAATATTCTAATTTATTGATATTTATTATATAAAAAATTAAAATAGTTAAATTTTAGCTTACACAGTTGGAAGAAGTATTTCATTTTGTTTACCAAATTAAACAAACGTGTCAAAAACATGTGTTTACAATTGTAAAAATCGAAATGTTTACTTTTGTACACCAAATAAAAGTTATGGAAATTTCAGACTTACAATTACTATTTAAAAATCATAAGGAATTATCGCTTTTTCATAGGTATATAACCAATGAAAAAATAGTGCCGCTATTATCTAGATTTAAGACAAAAGCAAAGGTGGAAATCGTGGGAAAATCGGTTTTAGAAAATGACATTTATTCAATTAAAATTGGTAATGGTAATAAGCGAATTTTAATGTGGTCTCAAATGCATGGAAATGAATCTACCACAACTAAAGCTATTTTTGATTTTTTGAATTTATGTATTTCTGAAAGTGATATTGCTAATAAAATTTTAGATAGTTGTACACTTTGTATTATACCTATTCTAAATCCCGATGGTGCCGAGGTATACACGCGTGTAAATGCCAATGCTGTGGATTTAAATCGTGATGCGCAGAGCAGGGCACAACCGGAAAGTGTAATTTTAAGGAAGGTTTTTGAGAGTTTTAAGCCTCATTTTTGTTACAACTTGCATGGGCAGCGTACCATTTTTAGTGCAGGAAATACTAATAAATCAGCTACGATATCCTTTTTAGCCCCAGCACAAGATAAAGAGTGTACTATTACTCCAACAAGAAAGATTGCTATGGAAGTTATTGCAGAAATGAATAGCTGTTTACAAAAAATTATTCCAGAACAGGTTGGAGTATACGATGATGCCTTTAACATTAATTGTGTTGGAGATACGTTTCAAACTGAAAATGTTCCTACTATTTTATTTGAAGCAGGTCATTTTCATGATGATTATGCGAGAGACATAACTCGAGAACTCATTTTTATATCCTACTTAACGTCTCTGTATTATATTTCTACCAATAATGTTGAAGGTAAAAACTATGCGGCGTACTTAGATATTCCTGAAAACAAAAAGTTGTTTTTTGATGTTATCATAAGAAAAGCTCGCCTTCAAAAACACGACAAAGAGACTGTTGATTTAGCTTTCCAGTTTGAGGAGCGTTTGCGGGAGGGTAAAATAGAATTTATACCAATATTGAAAAAAATAGATGGGCTATCTGATAATTATGCGCATAACCAGATTGATGCTGAAGGCTCAGTAATATCTAATTTAGAAGGGAAAGTATTAGAAATAGACAGCGAAAACGTTTTCGTAAAATTGAATAATAAAGAAATCGCATTATTTTCAAAATAAAGCACATTAAATATGAGTATTCTTTATAAAAAATGTATTATTTTTGGGTTTTATTTAAGAATAGTTCATTATGGGGAAAATTAAACTAGACGAAATTGATCATCAAATTCTTGATATGTTGATAGACAATACAAGAATACCATTTACTGATATTGCAAAAAAGCTTTTAATTTCAGCGGGAACTGTACATGTGCGCGTAAAGAAAATGGAAGAATCAGGTATTATCAGGGGTTCATCTCTAACACTAGATTACAAAAAACTGGGTTATTCTTTTATTGCCTATGTTGGTGTGTACCTAAACAATACCTCCCAAACTCAATTTGTCTTGGAACGTATAAATGAAATACCATTTGTTACTGTGGCACATATCACTACAGGTAAGTTTAATATTTTTTGTAAAGTAAGAGCAAGGAATACAGAGCATGCCAAAGAGGTAATATTTAAGCTTGATGAAATTGAGGGGGTATATCGTACAGAAACCATGATATCTCTTGAAGAAAGTATTAACGATAAGAAAAGACTAATGCACTCTATATTTAATGAGATGTAGCATGTAGTTCATAATATGCATCAAAAAAAGCTCCATTGTGGAGCTTTTTTTATTTTTTAAGATTTTTTTTCACAACAAAAACAATTGTTTGCTTTGTAAAAGCCTCTTTTATGAAGTGATTGAATTATACGCTCTTTGAGTTTCAATGTAAAAACTTCTTTTTTTGTATATCCAAAATTACTTATACTAATAGATGTGTCTAATGACTGTACATAGTGCCACCAATTTTGAGGGACGAACAAAACATCGCCTGGTTCTAAAATGGCAATTTTAAATGGGTTATCTTCGAATTCTGGATATTTATTAGCGTCAAAATTATTTATATCAACCTCACTGGCCACAGCACCGTAAATATGTTTTTTACTTGGGTACATGGTTTGGTTATGTTTAGGTGAGCAGATTATAAACATTTTTCTCCCTTTTATTTGAGCATAAACATTGTTTGCGGTATCAGCATGAAAACCAGAAATGGTTCCCTTAGGTCCAATCCAAGCACTTATATCATTAACTTTTGTGTGCTTTTCAAAAAAAGAGAAATCGATATCTTCTTTTAAATGAGGGAAATAATTAAAAATATCTAAGGTAGTAAGGTAATCAGTTATTTTTTTGTTGTTAGATTCTGCATCTTTAAGTTTCTGTATGTAATCTTTCAAAGATGCTTGGTAATATCTGTTATCATCTTGTATAAAGTTTTCAGAAAGTAAATAAATATCTTTGTCTTCTTGTAAGTCAAGAAAAAAATCTAGATTCCATTTTTTTGTAGCTCCCCAATCTTTGGCATGGCCTTTTATTAAAACTGGAGTTTTTGATGAAAAATAATCACTTTTAAAGGTATTGGCATCTATCGTAAAAATTTCTTTTACAGAACTTGCATTCTGTCTAATTCGGGGTGTTATATTCATTTTTAACAGATTTATACTCAAAATTAGCTTATTTATTTGTATCCCTTTCTTTTTTTGGATTAATGGTAGAATATTACGATTAGGAAATTATACAAATAGTAAAATTGTAATGGTTAAACGTGTATTTAAAATGAGTTAATTGTAGTTTACAGAAAAGTTTTGCAATTTATGCGTATATAAAACATATTTGAGGATTAAATTTTTGAACTCAGTTAAATATGGTTTTTAACTCTTTAGAATTTTTTATTTTTCTATTTGTAGTATTTATACTTTATTGGTCAGTGTTTAAGGGGTCAAGAAAGGCTCAAAACATCTTTTTAATATTTGCTAGTTACTCATTTTATGGCTGGTGGGATTGGAGATTCTTGTCTCTAATTTTTCTAAGTACGATGGTCGATTATATTGTAGGCCTTAATATTTTTAATAGTAAAACAGAAAAACGAAAAAAAGAATGGCTTTGGTGTAGTGTCATTTTTAATGTTGGACTTTTAGGTTTCTTTAAATACTTTAATTTTTTTGTTGATTCTTGGGTAGATATGTTTTGTCTGTTTGGATATGAAATGAAAAGTACTTGGACATTAAAAGTATTACTTCCTGTTGGGATTTCTTTCTATACGTTTCAAACCATGTCCTATTCCTTTGATATCTACTACAATAGATTAAAACCTACAAAAGACTTTTTAGGGTTTGCAGCCTTTGTTAGTTTCTTTCCGCAGTTGGTAGCTGGACCAATAGAAAGAGCTTCAAATTTATTATCACAGATTTTAAATAATAGAGAATTTAGCTACGAGCGATGTGTACAAGGGTTGAAGTTAGTTTTATGGGGATTATTTAAAAAAGTTGTAATAGCAGATTCATTAGCTCCAATAGTTGATGATATATTTGCTAATTATACAACTTACCCGGCATCTACATTAATTTTGGGAGTTACGTTATTTAGTTTTCAAGTTTATGGTGACTTTAGTGGGTATTCTGATATAGCTATAGGAACGGCTAAGTTGTTTGGTATAGAACTAATGTCTAATTTCAGGTTTCCTCATTTTTCTAGAAATGTAGCAGAATATTGGCAACGTTGGCACGTATCTTTATCTACTTGGTTCAGGCATTATGTATACATACCACTTGGGGGCTCTAGAGTGAGTAAATTAAAATCAGTTAGGAATATATGTATCATATTTTTGGTAAGTGGATTTTGGCATGGAGCAAACTGGACTTTTATTTTCTGGGGAGCATTTCATGCTTTAGCTTTTATACCAGTATTTTTAATGGGTAGAAATACGAAATACAAAAATTCTGTTATTGCACAAAACACAGTATTTCCCTCGCTAGTCGAAGTTTTTCAAGTGTTGCTTACATTTAGTGTAGTTACATTTTCCAGGATATTTTTTAGATCAGAATCGATATCAGATGCGTTTAGATTTATTGGGCGTATAGCAGAGAATTTTTATTATTTAGAATATATGCATCCTATGGGATATAGAATGGTTGACTATTACATACTTTTACTAGTTTTTGTTGTTTATGAGTATGTTATTAGAAAAGACGAACGCTTGCCATTTAACTTTAAATCAAGATATATTCGATTTATAATCTACACACTTATAGTTTTTGCAATGCTGCTTTTTTATGATAGTGGTTTTGATAGGTCATTTATTTATTTCCAATTTTAGACGACATGAAAAAATTATTCTTAAAATGTTTTATGTATGCCATTCTAGTAATAATAGCTTTAGAGTTATATATTAGAGTTTTTCATTTAACAAAAGATTATCCATCTCGATATATTGATGAATATGGCGTTGAGAAATGGATGCCTAATCAGTCAGGTTTTTCAGTTACGGGTAATCGAAGACAAAATTTTTCGGAATATCACATAAACAATTCAGGCTTTAATTCTTATAGGGAATATCAACCATCAAACGATAAAGTTGAAATTGGGTTAGTAGGGGACTCATTCATTGAGGGATTTCATCAAAATTATTATAACTCTATTGGGAAAAAAATAGAAAAGCGATTAAATAGTGTTGAGGTATATGAGTTTGGGTATGCTGGATATGATTTTGCCGACCAATTACATTTAGTACATTCTTACAAAGAAGAATTTGATCTTATAGATTTTGTAGCTTTTGGCTTGAAGTTTGAAAACGATCTGTATCGTGCTGAATATAAAATTGTTGATGATAGAATGAAATTGGAATCCACCCTCTATAAAAACTTAAGAAAAATAAAAGTATTGGCTTACGTTCAGAATATTGGGGCGTTAGACCCTTTGAGAAATTTGCCTGTTAGATTGCTAACCTTTTTTAAGGAAGAGTCAAAAAAAACTGATAAAAAATTAACAGAAGAGGAGAGGTTCATAGTGGAGAGTGACACCCAACTAAAAAAATTGAATAACTTTAAAAGTTTGGTTAGTTTATATGGTTATGACAAAGAGCGATATGTACTTTTATTAGATAAAAAGAAAACCCCAGATAAGTTTATAGGGTATTTGGAAGCCAATGGCTTTGCATATATAGATTTTTCAGAGGATATGGATAATTCAAAACTTCCAACAACTTTAATCTATGATAAACACTGGAACGATAGAGGTAGGGCTATTATAGCTAAACTAATAACAAGATACCTAAAAAGTAAAGTTTAATTACCTTTTAACCTATACAAGGGAAAGAAAGAGGAACCAATATCCTCAACTTTATTTTTTGCAACTAATTCATCGTAAACATTGTTGTTGACAATGTATTTCCATACTTTAAAAATTTTGTAATCTTTTGAAAAAGAGGATTTAAATCTAAATAATTCATCATCCTCATTTCCTAATCCACCGCCTAAGTTAAAATAGGTATAATTTTCGTTGCTGCCATTAATTCTCATTTCGTCAATGAGTAATCTTATTGGAGAAATATTAAGGAAATCTGTTTTTGTTCCTGAAATATGGTATTGGATAATGTTATTTACTTTAACCATCATTGCGGCTGATATAATCTCTGAGGTTTCTTTGTCTTTAGCAAATAATACATCAGTTTTAAATTCTTCACTCTGAATGAATTTATAAAAATATTCCTTGGGAAAATAGTAACTTTTTTTTGCATTTACCCTATCCATATTTTCATAATAGAGTTCAATAAAAGTATCAATATCTTCTTTTGAATCGCTTTTTACTATATCTATTACTTTTCTCCCTTTATTTAAATACCTTTTCGTTGTTTTCGAAAAGATCATCCGTTGTTCATCTATTGGGATGGTTAAGTCGATATTGACTACATTGCCCAATTCTACAATATCTCCTAAACCATTTAGTATTTGTGATTGCCTATCAATAAATGGATTTAATCTGGAAAAAACTGAAACTATTTTTTGTCTATTGAAAAAATCATTAAGAGATTTTATAAAACTTTCATTATCAAAATTATTACTAATGTTCTTTTGAATAGGACCAGAGTACCCATATACTGAAGTTGCATCAAAGAAATCACTGTTTTCAATTTGTCTAATGACTAGAGGTAATAATATACAAGAATCATTTTCTGTATATTTTATTAGAATCGCTTTTTCGTCTTTTTTTATTGATAAATTATGGTAATCATAAGTATGATAAAAATCAAAATTAGAGACACTTTGTAATGCTTTTTGCCATTCACTTCTTTCAGTGATTAATACAATATCAGTTTTCGAGGGGGCAGTTATAGTCACGTTATTAGATTTTTTATAAATAGGAAAAAAATTATTTGAATCGCTTAGCAATGTATTAACATCTGTGTAATTTACATCTATTTCTCGTATTAATAAATTGTAAACTTTTTCGTTAATTATTTTTCTTCCTGTAAAAAAATACACATCTTCATCTTTTGAGAAAAAAGATTTTTTATACTGATAAAGACCATCGTTATTTTTTCTTCCACCACCAAGTATATAATATTTCATATTATTTTTTAACCCCCATTTGATCACTTCTATTTTTAAAAAGTCATTAGGTCTAGCATTAAAATATTCAGCTTGAGTACCTCCAAGATAGGAGTACATAATATCTCCATTTATGATAATTAGTTCTGCTGAAATGGGAGTTTCATCTTTGTAAACTATGGATATTAGAATATTATCAGCATTGTTATCAATTAGGTTTTCAAAATAGGAGCGAGGGTAAAAATAGTTTTTTGTAGCAGCATTACGCTCCATAGTTTTTATGTAAATATTATAGAATTGATCTATAACTTGAGGGGTAATACCACTATCATAAATTATACAACGTAAATTACGTTTTTCTGCTTTTCTATAATTATTTCTAACCTTTTGCTTGAAATTTAACCAAAGTTCTTCAAAAGCGATTAATTTACCTTTTACATTGCTCAAAGTAGGAATTAAATGGCCTGAGTAGTTTACGTGATTACCTTCTAAATTAAACCTTATAAATTCAGTGACTACGTTGTTGCTTTTATACCATTCATCAACTTTAATCCAAAAAAAATCTAAATCCTCTGGGGTCGTTTTATTTGTTAGGGGGCCGCTGTAGCCATAGGGAGATGATGCATCATAATAGCTTTTGTCTTTTAGGGAATCTATTTTATTTAAAAAAATCGGCATCACAACTTTAACATCTTGGTTCTTCTTTAAAACAAAGTAATTAAGTTTGTGATTTTCTTGATAGTTGCAATATTCTAAAGAATAAAATGTACAATAATTCTCAAACTTATTAAGAATATCATAGTATTTCTTGATATCATCCTCGGAGTTAATGGTTGTAAATTCTAAACTATATATTGGCAGGCTTGGCATTATTTTTTGTTTTATGTTGGTTTGGATCCAGTAAATTCAGGCATATTGGTACCTTCATTATTATTTATCCCAGATGGAACGATGATTTTTTTGATAGTGAGGAGAATAATTTTTAGGTCCAATAAAAACGATTGATTTTTAACATACCAAACATCTAGTTCAAATTTTTTTTCCCATGTTAACGTATTTCTTCCCATTACTTGCGCCCAACCTGTTATACCAGGAGCTACATTATGCCTTTGTTTCTGAAAATGGTTGTACAAAGGTAAATAATGTACCAATAATGGTCTGGGACCAACTATACTCATGTCACCTTTTATCACATTAATCAATTGTGGTATTTCGTCTACAGAATATTTTCTAATGAAAGCTCCTATTCTAGTCACTCTATTTAAACTATGAATATTTTTCTCATCCCCAGGTTTCAAATCTTTCATGGTTTTAAACTTTATAATCTTAAAAACACGCTCATTTTTACCTGGACGTAGTTGAAAGAAAAACGGCTTTCCGTTATTAGTAAATAATAAGCATAAAGTGATGACTATAAACACAGGGGATAACAGCAAGAAAACAGTAGCTGCAAAAAGAAAATCAAATAAACGTTTAATATTTTTATATTTCATATTTGTAAAAGTAAAATAGGCTTTTATACTTGCCTATATTTTACGTTTAAAAGTTATTATTTTTTGATAAGAAACATTCATGTTTGTTTTTCTTTAACCTGTAATTCTTCAATTTTAGAAATGGTTTCTAAAACTATTTTTTTTCCGTTTTTAGCAAATCTGGGATAAAGTGTTTCAAAAGTATCGTCTTCTGATACTTTTATAGCGCGTTGACATAATATAATACCCTCATCGATTTTATCATCAATGATATGGGTTGTTATTCCTGTAATTTTTACGCCATAATCTAATGCGTCTTGAATAGCTGTTTTAGTTGCTAGGAAGCTTGGAAACAAAGAAGGGTGAATATTTATTATGTGATTAGGGAAAGCTTTTAACATTGGTTGTTTAATTATATATTTAAAATTTAGCATAAAAATATAATCAATATCCCTACTCTTTAACACTTTAGTTAATCGTTCTTGATAATAAAATAAACTTGGATAATCATTTTTAAAGACTTGTAATGTTTCGATATTATGTTTTTCTGCATATTCTTTAGCTCCACAAGGTTCTTCTTCATAGATAACCAAATCAATGCTAGAGTTATTTAATTTTCCTTTCACAAAGGCTTTAAGGGTGTCCTTAGCGTTTCTTCCCCAACCAGTTACTAAAATGGCCCACTTAATTTTTTGATCTGATTGCATCTAAATCTTGGATAACGGAATTTGGATTTACTACCACGTCTTTAGAGGTAATGACTTTTTTTATTGTTTTGGTAAAAATTTTAAAGTCTAAATTAAAACTTAAGTTCTCAACATATTCGATATCTTTTTGCAACCTATCATTCCAATTCAATAAATTTCTACCAGAAACTTGAGCTAATCCAGTAATACCTGGTCTTATATAATGTCTTTTTCTTTCAGTATCTGAGTAATAAGGTAAATATCTTATTAATAAAGGCCTAGGGCCTATGAAACTCATATCGCCTTTTACGATATTGATAAGTTGTGGTAATTCATCTAATGATGTTTTTCTAATCATTTTGCCTATTGATGTTAAGCGTTTTTCATCAGGTAATAACTTTCCGTTTTTATCCTTTTTATCATTCATGGTTTTAAACTTTATTATACTGAATATTTTTTCGTTCTTTCCAGGGCGTTTTTGAACGAAAAACGGATTACCCTTGTTAGTAAATGCAAGGATCATGATTAGTAATATAAATATAGGTAAGGTTAATATTAGACCAAGCATAGCTGTGATGACATCTAAAAAACGTTTTAAACAAAATTGATACATACCAATATAAATGTTTTATACTGTTAGATAAGTTATTTAAGACTAACTACGTTAAATTCAGTTCTCTCTCAATTGTTTTTAATAAATCTCCTATATTATTCATATTCATCAGGTCCATAAGTTTAAACTTAATATTAAAACTTTTCTCAATATCTGTAATAATCATCATATGAGTAATGGATTCCCAACCATTTACATCATTGGCTGTTGTTGTTTCATTTAGAGTGAAATTGTCGTGTTCAAGAATCTTAACAAAAGATTCTTTTACCTTTTCTAAAATAGCTTCTTTTTTCATTTTATTTTGAAATTAATAGTCTTAATTGTTTTCTATCAAGTTTTCCATTAGTGTTATGTGGCAACTTATCTACAAAATGAAATTGACTAGGAATCATATAGTTTGGAAGCTTATCTTGAAGAAACTCAATAATAACATTAGTATCGATATTTTTACCTTCCATAACTAAAGCAAGTTCATTATTACCGTTATTATTATTTACATCAATAACACTTATATTTCTATCTTTTATGAATGCTTTTATTTGATGCTCAATTTCTCCTAATTCTACCCTAAATCCTCTAATCTTTACTTGAAAATCTTTGCGTTCAACATACATTAAATCCCCATTGTTATCTATATAGCAAATGTCCCCTGTTTTGTAAAACCTTTTTATTTGTCCTAAATTATCTTTTGCATTGAAGAAAGCTTTAGCATTTAATTCATTATTTTTCCAATAACCAGTGGTAACTTGATTACCTGCCAAACATAGCTCACCGTGATTCCCTTTTGGTTGTTCGTTATTTTCTTCATCTACGATTAAAAAATCAAATCCATCTAAAGGCTTTCCAACGGATAGTACACCAGCATGAGTTTTGTATTCGTTTGGATTAAAAGTATAGTAAGTACTACATACAGTGCATTCTGTTGGCCCATAATGATTGTATATAGTACTATTTGGAATACATTTAGTCCACTCCCTCAAAATATTATCATAGAGTTTTCCTCCGCCAAAAACACAATACCTAACACTTTTGGCATCAATTTCATTAAAATAGGGTCTTAGGTAATAAATGATGGATGGTACCATTTTCAGGACTGTTAAATCGTATTGCTTAAGCAATTTAAATATTTGAAAATATTTTATACTTTTTGGAGGAACCGTGTATACACAAGCACCAGCAAGAATTGCAGGCATAAAAGCGGTAAGGGATGCGTCAAATGTTAAGTCGTACATTTGCAAGCACTTATCAGAGCTATTTATTTTATACTCTTTGTCATTATAAAGAGCAGTTAATAAAGCGTTTAAATTATAAAAACGTATGGGTATGCCCTTTGGTGTTCCAGTACTTCCACTAGTAAAAAGTATGTAAGCAATATTATTTTGATAATAATTAAAAGCCTTGATTTTCCCTAATGTTTCTGATGGTTCGTGACTTTTAATATTAATAATTTTATAATTATTTATGTAATCGGAATTTTTAGAGCTATCGAATACTGTTACGCAATCTATTTTTTTTAATATTTCATTATTACGTTTTACAGGAGCATCTGGATTAATGGGGATATAGGCTTTGCCTTCGAACCAGAGGGCAAAAATTGTAGCATAGGTTTCTAAATCATCATTAGCTATTAGACCAATTAGTTTGTTTTCTTCATTTATTTTGTTGTTTATTATGTATCTAATGTGTAAGACACAATCCATCAGCTCTTTGTATGTGTAAAACTTTGAGTCAATACACAAAGCTTGTTTATCTGAATGTTTGGTAAAGCTGTCTACGAGTCTATCAAGAAAATTCATATAAATAATTTATGCAAAGTGACCATCTTGTTGATAAACAAATTCATTTTTCAAGTCGAAGCCTAGGCTATTGTTGTATACAGAGACTATATTACGTTTGTTTACGTACACACTTGTAAAAGAGTTTTTAATGTATTTACCTAAATTTTCATCTTCAGTTAAAAGAAAAGTACATTTAGATTTTATAAAGTGCTCCATTAAAGTATCAGCGCAAAATTTGTAATTTTTTTCAGAACACAAAAAGTATCTTGTTACAAATTCGTTTCCTCTTATTAAGAATGAAATAAAACCAATCAATTGATGATCTAAATATACCATTAAACTATTGTTGTGTATTTTGTTTGAAATACTGCTTATAAGGCATGTATAGTTATTTTTATGGTTCAAAGGTGCATTGGTATATTGATTATTGTTTATTTGCCAATTAATATAATTTTTGGTTTTGAAAACTAAATCGTTTTTAACAAAAGGGGCAATAAATTCCCAGTTTTTTTCGTTTATGTAGCTTATGTATTCATAGGAAACACCATTTAAATTAAATTTTAAACGATTTAATTTTGTTATTGAGTAATGAGAAATCCATTTGATGCCTTTTAAAACGGGAGAAATAAATTTAAGCATCTTGAGTTTAGAAGTGAGAAGGCCATCATCCAGATTGAACATAAAAATATATCTCGTTCTTTCTGAGAATTCTGTATAAGGCTGCTTTTTGTAATACTCTAAAGTATCAGCACCCAAGTATTTAATAATTACTTTTTCTTTAGCAGCATCTGTTGAAGCTTTCTTTGTATAGGCAGATAATACGGAATCCTTGTATTTATCACATACCCACCATCTACTACTCCAAAACACCTTTTCGATACCATTTTTGGTTTTAATTAGATCGGGTATTAGATAAACAAATGAAACTATTTCTTCTTTTTCAAGCCCCATAACTCCACAAATATCATTAGCTTCAAAGCGTTCATTTTGTAACAACCATTTTGCTTTGCTTTTACTAAACGGAACCATTTTATTAGAAAAACCCCAATATAAATTCTGTTCCAAAGCAATTTCTAGTTTCTCTTTTGTAATTAATTCTAAACGAAGATCTGTCATTGGTTGGATAGGTTAAACGGAGAAAAATACTATTTTAAATTATCGTATTCGTTTAAAAGGGCATCCCAAATTACTTGGCGTTGGTATCTTTTAACAATAAGATCTCTACAAGTTTTACTAGAAAACTGTATTTCCCCTTTAAAAATTGAAACCATCTTGTTGTATAGGGTATTTGTGTCTTTAACGGGGATAATTGTCCCATTTTTACCTTCTATTACAATTTCATTACAACCATTAATGTTTGAAACAATACAAGGAAGACCCATAGCTCCTGCTTGCATCACTACATTAGGAAAACCTTCCCTGTAGCTAACAAAGGTTAAAACGTTGGACAACACAAAATAAGGACATACGTCTTCTACCCATCCTGAACTAACAATATTTTTATTGGTTTTTATAATTTCAGTTGTTTTTACTTTTAAAGGGTCTAATTCATTTTCATAACCGCCTACCAGTAGTAGTTTTATTCCAGAGTGATTTTTACACATTTTATCAAATGCTTCTATGAGCTCATTAACACCTTTATCAGAGACTAGTCTACCAACAAAAAGAAATACAAAATCTGATTTTTTAATACCAAGCTCTTCTCTCAATTTATCTTTTTTATCTTCATCTGTAAACCTGATTGGATCGAACCTTTGTATATCAATTCCATTAGAACTACCATTTCCAATAACCGTCAATTTACTTTTATTTGTAAAATTGTGTTCTAGAATTATATTTTTTAGCCCAAAAGAATTTGGATATATTTTCGTAGCCCAGCTATAAGTTGCTCTTTCTACAAAATTTAATAATAATCGTTTCAGACCTTTTGCTTCAACAAGAGGTAATCCAGCGATAGTATGTAATCTATGTTCAACACCAGCAAGTTTAGCAGCTAACATAGACAAAGTCCCTGCTTTTGGTGTATGAGAGTGTACAATAAAGGGTTTTTCTTTCTTAAACAATCTATAAAGCTTATAAACTGCTATGATATCCTTTAATGGAGTTATTTTCCTGGTCATTTCAATCGCGAATGCGGGGACGCCTTCTATAGCAGGGAGTCTATCTAGTTCATTGTTTTTTCCTTGAGAAGAAACACCAAGAATTTCATAATGTTGAGACATAAACTTTAGTTGTCCATGCAAAAGACCTAAAAGAGATAGTGGAACCGTAGTAATCCTTATTATTTTCTTTTTCATAAACTTTAGTAATAGCCTCTATAGTTTAGTAGGCAAATATAAGCAAGTATTAAAAATGGTAGCGAATTAATCCATCTAATACATGGTTTTACGTTATGAAGTCTAATTCGAAGCATTAAGAAATATTTTTTAATTATAATTTTAATATTCTTACAGTTTGATGATAATTTTTACCAATAATTAAAAACTCTCTTCCATTTACTTCATAAACTTTTACATCTTCCATTTTAGAAATGGTTAAATACAAAAAATCAAGAATATTTTTTTTCAGAAATTTATAATCATCACTTAAAATATTTATGATATTAGAAGAGGCTAACTTTTTTTTGTTTATGGTTCTCACATCAGAAATAGGTCCAGTGTCTAACTTATGATTTGTATAATTTTTACGTTCCCTTCTTATTAAAAATAACATCCTAGGTATAAATTCATTTATCTTTTTAGATTTTAAGAACTCTTTTATTAGGTACTTAATATAAACACAATGCATAAAGAACGTTTGTTTTTCCGAATAAACTAAATAATGATAATATTGATAAATATTATTACTCCATCTTCTCTTGTAGTCTGTTCCTCCAACCCCCATTTCAAATAATTTGTATCCATTTTCAATACACCATTCTATTTGTTTATAAATTTCTACATGGCCTAATCCAAACTTCGTGTAATCAATATCAAAAGACGACACATAACTAAATAATATTTTATCGTAATGATAATTCAAGGAAATTTCAATTGGCTCATCATTGTTGAAAATCACAAATAATGATGCATCTTTTGAAAGTATTTTAGCAAATGTGCTTTTTTTTAAATAATTCCATTCGGATAAATTTTTATGAGTTTCATTCAATTGATTAAACCGATTAGTAATCATTCTATGAAGATTATCCATTAAGAATAGATACTCGACATGATTTATATCTCCATGATAAAATTTATAATCTATGTTAAGGCATTCCTCCAGACGGTTTACATATCTTTTAATGATACTTCGTTTTTTACTTTTAAACTGTTTTAGGATATAGTCATCTGCAGATTTAAATTCATTTAATAAAATTGAGTACCCCCAATTATATTGAGGTATTTTTTTAATTAGAAACTTTTCGTCTCTTAGGGAAAGATTAAAATATTCTGGTACCAAAGGTAAGGAATAATAATTTTTATATTCCTCTTCAACATCTTTATTAAAAAGACTCTGGCCGCAGTAGTGTACTTTAATAAAAAGTTTTTGGTAACTATTTTTACTTAATTGTATTGGAAAAACCTCTATATTTCTTTTGTTGTCTGACATGGACTTAAGTTTCTCGTTCTATTTTAGCATTAAACTTACCAGACTTTAAAAAGTAAGTATACGATGATTTACTATAGCTGTAAATGATAGTATTTATTACTTTTTGCCTTTTATCAAAAATAAATTTATTGACTGTTCTGGTTAAATTAGAATCTAGATTAAAGTAATCTATTTCTGTTAAATATTCAGGTTTTGGAATCTTATCTAGCAATTGGTATTTATATGTGTTTTTTTTCTTTAATCTATTTGATTTATTCGAAATGCGAAATTTTAATTTTGAATATATTCCATATAACTTGTGAAAGTTTATTTTTTTAAGAAGGATGATTAAATAATACTTTAAATATGCCTTGCTATAACCGATATAAACTTTAAGTTTAGAAATAGGCCCTTTAGAGTGACAAAAAAAATGCTCTTCATATTCATATTTAGTATCTATATATTTTCTTTTGTGGTTAAAATCTCCTCTGCCCATGTCAAAAACACGAATATTATTTTCAAAGCTCCAGTTTAGATGATTAAGCATGTTAACATGACCAATATTAAACATATCATAAGCAGTATCATAAACACTATTCCAATGAAACACGGTGTGCTGATAAATAAAGTTTAAAGTTATACAAATAGGTTTATTTTGATGATATATAGCAAAGATGGCGGCTTCCTTATTGTGGATTAGGGCAAACATTATTTTATGGTAAACCTCTAAATAGGGTAACTCAAAGTTTATTTCTTTTTTTTGATTAAATCGTTTTACTATCAATTCTTTTAGAATCATGAATAATGTATCATATTCTAACCGAGTAATCTCACCAAAAAAGACTTTATAATTGGGGTTGATGCATAAGTCTAAACGTTTTTTATATCTTTTTAGTTGTGATTTTCTACCTCTCCCAAGTTTTTTACTTAGATAAAAGTCTAAACTATGATACTTCTGCAGATTTATTAAAAAACCATTGTATAAAGGAGCTTTTAGGACTCTTGTATTGTTTGGGTTCTTTTCAGTATCTAATTTTAAGTAATTAGGGATATCATAAATTGAAAACGTTGAATGGGCTTTAAAAGCAACTTTTTTTTTAGGAATTGTTATTAAACCGTGGTTTGCTAAAGTATTGGTTACCCTCTTTATGCATCTAATATTGGGGTTTTCTTTAAAAAAAAAATCTAGAAACAAACTCAGTCTTTTGGACATACTAACTTTTTTGATTAAAAATTAAAAATAGCCTTACTTTATCTCCTATGATTTGATAATGATTCGTATTATCTAAACTATGATGTAGAGTAATGTTACTTAAGTTCTCATTAGTCTCAAATAAAAAATCATGGACATGCTTTTTTAAGAATGCGTAATCTTTCTCCTTATAAAGTATTACCTCAAAATTATCAAATCCTTTATTACTTTTCTTTTTTTCAGAAAGTTGCGGGATGTCCTGTTCTTTATGTTTTAAGGCAAATTTTACTTTTTTTATTTTCTTTATGGAGGTGTAGATATTAGTTCGCTTTATAACTCTGAAAGTAGAAAATTTACATCTGTTTTTTATATTAATAATTACCATAGCTGGGTAAAGCCACCATTTGCTTTTGGGAATTAATAACTGTGTATGATTATAATATAGTGTTGTACTCCATTTTTTCTTGTAATAGTCATAGCCTTTCAGTAAATCATACACTTCAAATTTATTGTTGATACACCATTCAATATTTTTTATCATATCGATGCTTCCAAGATTAAACTTGGAATAATCGATGTTATAGCCACTAATAATGTAAAAGGCCATATTGTCTAAAAACATATTTATTCTAATGCTTATGGGATCATTTCCATTAAAAATAACTAGCATATTAGCCTTTTTTTTACAAATTAAATCAAAGCATAAGCTATGGAACTCTTCTAGATATTGAATTTCATAATTATACTCTTGTTTTTGTGAAAATCTTCGAGATAATAATTCTTTTAATACAATAAAATACGTATCGTATTCTTGTTGAGTGATACTGCCGTAATATGTTTTTACCCTTATGTTAAAACATTTATTGAGTTTTTTTAAGCGCCTCTTTAAATTATTTCTAGACTTTGCACTAAATTGCTGGGCTAAATAATCATCACAGTTATCAAAGTTTTTTAGATTAATTAAATGTCCAGAAATGGTTTTGTAGTGTATAGAAAGAAATGAAGGCTTCTTTTCTGTTTTAAGGTAATCTGGAATGTCTCTTATCAAGGTAGCATCTGTACTATATTCTTTTACAACATTTGGGATTTTAATAATTTTGGACTTAAAGGAAATTGTTTTATAACAAGATAAATATTTGTCTTCCGTAATTAATGCTTTTAGAAATGTTATTTTGTTAAAAACCTTCAACTTAATGTAATTTTGGTTATTGTATTACTGCTCTTAATAAAATATGCGTTCTTATCTGAAAGATGTTGATGTACTTCTATACAATCCAATTCTTCTTGGACTTTATATAAAGCATCATAAACGGGACGTTTTAAAAAGTTATAACGTTCATTGGTAAAATCAATCTGTCTGGTTTGGGTAATTATTGTCGGATTGTTTAGTTGTTCTAATAAATAGTGAAGCTTATTACTTGTTACAGTGTTCCTATATTTATATTTGAGTATTAAGTGGTACAAATAATCGAATTTTAATTTTTTTAGAATTCCAATTATCTTATAAAACGAGCTTATTTTGAGAAACAAAGAAATCCCTCTAAGTTTTGCCCAAAAATTATTTTTTTGATAAATTATATGTTTCTGAAAGATATAGTTATCATCTATTAACCGTGATTTATACTCATATTTTCCCTTTAATAAATCAAAAACTTTAATGTTGTTATCATAACACCATTCCAATTGCTTAATAAAATCAGTAAAGCCTAAGTAATATTTAGAATAATCAATATCGTAAGCTCTTACATAGCCATAAATAACTTCATCTCTTATCAAGTTAAGACAAATGCTAATAGGTTTATTTTTATCGTATATAACAAAAAGTACCGCCTCCTTGTTTCTAATCAGGGGAAGGGCGATTTTAGTATACACTTCCCAACGTGTTAAATCATAGTTTTTTATTTTCTTTTCAACAAAACGTTTTTCAATAAGTTTATGAAATTCTGAAAACAAGGTATTGAATTCATTTTCTGAAATATTGCCATAATAGGCCTTATATGAAATGCTAAATACCTTCTCTAACCTTCTCCTGTAAGTTTTAAATTTTGAACGCCTACTACTGCTGAAATTGGTATTTAGATAATCTGTTGTGTCTTTATAGTTTTTTAGTATTATCATGGAGCCTTCAAAACTATTTACCGTTTTAACTGCCCATTTACTTTCATTATAATTAGGAATGAGGTAACTAGGGAAGTCATACAAACAGAATACTGGAGTAGTGTAAGGATTTGTAGCCTTTTTTAAAGCACTGTTTTTTTCTGTTATCTTATTGAAAAGACTATGAAACACAGGTAATTCGTTTCTATTCTCCAAAAAAACACTTAACATGTCCAATCTTTTTATCTTCTTGTGCATATAAGTTGTAACTTATAAAGTATTTTATCAAAATTGAGTATACCTCCAATTATTTTTTTATCTCTTAAAAATTGAATTATTTTTAGTTCTGAGGCCAATAGTTTTGAAAATAAAATTGAAAATAAAGATGATTTTTTATAATAAATGCGATAGTTAAAGGAATATTTATGATTACACCATTTAGATTTATATGGAGATACTCCTATGCCCATGTCAAAAACAGTTATTTCACTTTTTAAACACCATTTTATATTGTTTAAAGTGCAAATATCTCCCATATTATACTTAGAATATGCTGTGTCATATACTTGTATATGGCTGAGCACAGAATTTTTTTTGTGGTAGTTTAATGTTATTGCTATGGGTTTTGTATTGTTGAAAATAACATGTAATGATGCTTTTTTACTTAAAATTTTATCATAAACCTCATTTTTTATTCCTATCCAATTTTTTAGATATCTATTTAGAATTTTCTTTTGCTCAAAACGTTTTTTTAGCATTGTAAAGAATTCGTTAAAAATAATTTCAAATTCCTTTTCAGACATTTCTCCAAAAAACACTTTCTGCTTTATATCATTATCATTTAATAGTTTTCTTTCTTTAGAAAACAAGTTTTTGAGATTTCTTTTACTCAATTGGTTGTGTAAAAACTCATCTAAAGATTGGTACCTTTTTAGAAAGATCAAAGCTCCTTGATGCTGTTTTACATCTACATACTTTAAATGAGAGTTATTGCTTTCTGAGTTGATTTTAATATACCCAGGCACATCTTTTACGATAAAGGTACTTTTGTTTAAAGTAATTTGAGTTTTTTTTGTTAATTCACTTGAGTTTAGTTCGTTTACAACGCTTTTTAAATTAGGGATATATGTTTTGTCATCAACAAACAAATCAAAAATAAAAGAACTTTGAAAAAATAAACTATTAAAAAACAAACTGAATAAATTTAACTTTAAATCCTCTTTCTGTTTCTGAAAAACAAAATTTTATGGACATAATTCATTAAATCGTTCCTCCTTAGGAATAATTTAAATCTATAGTAATTAGTATAGATTTTTGACAGAATTCTAGCAATTATAGATTTACTGTCAAAATAAAGATGATATTCATACCAATATGTGTGATTTGCCCACCTTTTCTTATACTCATAGTAACCTTTAGAAAAATCTAAAGTATCAATTTTATTATCAAAGCACCATTCAAGTTGTTGCATAGTACTTACCGTTCCAAGTCTATATTTTGCATAATCTGTATCAAAAACCCTTATAACGTCAAACATTACATTTTTAGCAAAGTTTGTTAATGTTATAGCTATTGGCTTATCTTCATCAAAAATAACAAATAATGCCGCAGATTTATTTCTAATCATTGGAAGTGTTACTTTCTTGTAAAAGGCCCATTCTTGGGGCGTTAAAATATTATTGTTAATTTTTTTTCTCAAAAAGCGTTTTTTTAAAAGTGTTTTGAAATATGAAAACACATATTCATATTCTTCATTGGTTATTTGGCCATGATATATTTTGAGCTTGGAACTAATTGAGTTATCAATTTTTCTTTTGTAAGATTTAAACTTTCTTCTACTTTTTGCACTTATAACATCAAGCATGTAATCGTTTAAATTTGTGTATTCTTTTAAATGACAGCGATAACCTGGATATTGAACAATTTGAATCGATTTTAAACCAATTTTGTTGTTTAGTGTTGTGGGTTTATAATGAGTGGGTACATCATACAGAATAAAAAGTTTATTCTTGAAATCATATTTAGTAAAGTTCTTGGTGAGTTCATAAGTAATTGCTTTGGTATGAGTTTTGCCTAGGTTATAGTACACTGGCAAATACTCATTTTTTATTAGCGGTAAATTATTAAATATGTTATTTCGCCTCACGGCTTTTTCATAAGAAAAATGCTCTAGCCAAATACTTGTAAAAGCTTCAGATAAAAAAGGATTATTTTTCATTTAGTCTGGCTTTTGATTTTTTCAATACTAATTTGAGGTCCTGACATAATACTTTTGTGAACTTGATAGCACTATTAGATTCAAAATGTGATCCATCATAAGTTCTATAGGTGTTATTTGTCTCTGAATAATTTAAGAATTTCAAATTATAGGCTTTGCTTATACTATCAATATACGAATTAAAGTTTGGCCAATAATTATTTTCAAAATCTAAAAAATATTTATCGCAAGGCATTCTTACTAAAACAAGAATCCCTTTTTCTTTAAGAAATTCGATAGTCTCAATAAAATAATCTTTTCTATATGAAGAAATAATCTCATTTTTAGCTTTATCCTCGTAGAACTTGTAGTTTAATGATTTCCAGTGGTCTATATCTTTGTCAGTTATTATACTTTTCTTAGTGTTCAGTCTTATTTCATTCCAGCCATTTTCATGAGAAATCCTATTTGGCCATTGCTCGTTAACATGTAATGCATTGTATAATGAAGCAGGGTAAGTTTTAATGATGTAGTTGTAATTAGGGTTGGATGTGAAGTTATTTATCTTTCCAATGGTCAATGTTTTGTCAAATTCTGTTATCTGCTCATTTTTAATAAATCGTTTTGGAGATGTAAAATTACCAGGACTTACAGACATTATAAAAATCCCATTATCCATGTCAGAAATCTTAGCCTTAATTGCGTTTAGATAAACACTACCAAAATGAGCTTCATTTAACGCAAAGTTTACAAATGCAGAGTTACTTTCTTTAAAATTAAACAGCTCACTATCAGTTATATAAGTGGATATTCCCTCATTAGCTCTAGATAGACCTAGAATTAAATTGTTGGATTTTTGTGTAAACTTGTAATAATGTGGGTCGACATAGGTCTTACTTAGTCTATCTACCATGAAAATATAAGCAAGAATAAATACACAAGCAAAAAGCACTATTTTTAAAATAAAGGATCTAAGCATGGTTTAAAACTGAAAATAAATAAATGAGTTTTGTCTATTTATGGCAAATAGTACCATAATAATTATATAAGTTAAGCTAAGTGCGTACTTAGTGTAGGTATTTTTATTTATAAATAATTCATATATTTTATCATTTCCTTTTTTATAAAATACGTATTGTGTAAAAAGGATTAAAACAATGGATAAAAATATTTCAAAATAGTTGTTTATAATATTAAAATGCAAACTTCCAAAATTAAACATGTGCTTTAAATAAGATAAAGCATGTGAAACGTTTGGAGACCTAAAAAAAACTAATGTGAGTATTATTAAACTAATGCCGGTAAACCATCCCGTTAAGCCTCGTAACCTTTTGGAAAAACCTAAATAATCAAAAATTTTCGACCTTATTTTATTTGAAGAAATTTCGCAAACTAAAATCAATGCATTAAGTAAGCTCCATATCACAAATGTCCAGTTTGCTCCGTGCCAAAGGCCATTTACAAAAAAAACGATGCTAACAGCTAGTAGCCTTGAAATCTTTTTCCTCTTAACCAATGGTATATAAATAAAATCACGTAACCATGTCGTAAAGGATATGTGCCAGCGTTTCCAAAATTCTGCAATCGAAGTCGCAAATATTGGACGATTAAAGTTTTGAATTAAATCAAATCCCATTATTTTCGCTACCCCTATAGCTATTGAAGTATAAGCTGAAAAGTCATAATATATTTGAAAACAAAAAAATATGCTTCCCAACATTAAAGCTAAGTTATGAGGAGAATCAGGTGTACTAAATGCAGCATCAACGTATACACCTAATCTGTCTGCCACAACAAGTTTTAAAAAAAAACCCCATGCAGCAACAATAATACCTTGCTGCATATTTTTTATTGATAAAGGTGTTTTTGATTTTATCTGTGGTAACAAACGTGACGCCCTTTCTATGGGGCCAGCTACTAATTGGGGAAAAAAAGCGACGTAAAGTGCAAATTTCCCCAAATGCTTTTCAGGTTTTATAACTCCTCTATATATTTCAATCGAGTAACTCATTGTTTGAAACGTGTAGAAACTAATGCCTACAGGAAGTAAAATATTACTAAAGTTATAAGAGCTGGTTTCTTCAGCAGAGATAAGACTTACGCCAAAAAAATCGAATATACTCTGTAGGTTGGATGTGAAGAAAAATAGATACTTAAAAGATATTAAAATACCAACATTGGTTATTATGCTAAGTATTAGGTAGTTTCTTTTGATACTTTTTTTTGATGCTTTAAAAATCTTTATGCCACAAAAATAATCAACAAGGGTAGATATTATTAATAGAACAAGTAATTCAGGCTCATGAGCCATATAAAAATAATAACTTGCTGAAAGCAACCAAGCCCACCGATACCTATGAGGAATACTATAATATCCTGTGATAACAATAGGTAGGAATATTAGGAATTCAAACGAATTGAATAACATAATTATACTGTTTTGTTAAGTCTAAGCTAAATTTGGTTTTGTGAAATTAGTATTTTGTTAGCTTGTTTTTTTAAAAAATAGGTAAATGGCAAATAAAAAAGTTAAATGAATTCGTTTAATTATTAGTTTATATTTTGTTATGATGAATCTATTTGTTTGTTTTCTAATTAGTTAAGTGGGAATAGTTATTAAAACTTATTAACATATCTGCTATTTATTTCCACTGTAACCTTATTTTTGCGCTGCTATTTAAGAATTCGTAATCCAAAAGGGAATTTAATTCGTATATATTTTAATTAATAAGTTTGTTGTAAACCAACACTTACATTTAGTTTTTTTATCGATAAAATATGTATTTAATCGAAAAGACTCAATTTCAATATGTATTTTATCGAAAAAAAATAACCTTTTAACGTTTTTTAAAAAAATATAAATATTATTGCAATGAATAAAATTCCCAAATCTCAAAGAATTATGAAAAAGACATCCAATTTAATAATTTACTTTTTTCTAGCAACTATTACTTGTGTATCTTGTAATACAGAGGAATTATATGTTGAACCAGAACAGGTTGAAGAAGAAGTTGTTGACAAAACTGAAGAAGAGCCTGTAGAAGAAGAAGAGCCCGTTCAGGTAGATACAAGTTTACCATGTGATTTTGATTTAAGTAATATACAACCTAACTCAACAGTTGTTATTAATTGTATCCTAGATTTAGGGGGACAAACTATAAACCTACCAGAAAATATAACTTTTGTTTATGAAGGTGGGGATATAGTTAATGGTCAGTTAAATTTTGCCGATGGAGGTAATTTTGATACCGTGTTTATGAATTCCTCTCTAACAATAGGAGGAATTGCTCCTGCTATGAAGGATCCGGTTTTCGTATTTAAACCTGAACGATGGAAGATAGTTGAGGGTAGAGTCTCCGATGAACAAGCCAAGACCAATACTGATTTAATGGAAGAATATTTCCTAACGGTTAAAAACCTTGGAATCAGTACTTTTAAAATTGACAAGTTGGATGCTTATTTTAAAGTTGATGGTTTTCTTAATCAAGCAGTTCCGGAATTGCATGCTATAAATATTCCTTCTGATTTCAATTTAGAAATGACTTCAAACACACATTTAAGAATGCAGCCTCATGGTCACTTCAGAGCAGTGTTACTTGGTATATACGATGAAAAGAATATAAGTGTTACTGGAGGCGTTTTACATGGAGACAGAGAAGAGCATAATTATGGTTCTGGATTTGTAGACTCAGATGGTGCTACGGGTAATACACATGAATGGGTAACTGTGATGGCCATAAAAGGGGGGCAAAATATAACGATAGATAATGTGACAATGATGGATCCTGCGGGAGATTGTTTAAGTATTGCGAGTATATATCATTATTTTGACCCAAGACACATCAGATCAAAAAATATAAGTATAAATAATACAAAATTTATTAGAGCTCGTAGAACTAACTTTGTAATTACCAGTGCAGAACAGGTAACAATAGAAAATAGTGAGTTTATTGATGGAGGAATTGATATGCCTAATTCGAATGGGGCTGCCCCATCTTCAAACTTAAATTTTGAACCAGTACGAGGGAAAGATCCTGCTACTGGAGAGATTATTGAATATGAAAGAGTAAGTCACATTTACATAAGAAACAATAAACAGATTGTTAATGATAAAGCTGCTAACCCTAAAGCAGGAGACTTTCAAATATCACATGGAAACGGTCCCATTATTATAGAGGGTAATGAAATGGTTAACACAGGTATTTCTTTCACTACTGTAGACGGATTAATAATCAGAAATAACGAAATCATTAACGGAGAGATAGCTGCAGGTGGTTCTGGAAATATCAATAGAACTGACACTGTATTTGGAAACGAGATATATGGAAACACCGTTGTGACTGATAAAACAGCTATTAGTATTGCAGGAAACGGTACAACAGTGAGAAACAATACTTTTGAAGGTAAAATCGGGGCTTCTTTCGGAGCTGGGGCTACAAATACTTCAGAAGGATCATCTAATACAATATTTAGAGATAATGTGATTAAAGCTGAAAATAGAGGTATTACAAGTATGAACACCTTATCTAACGTTTTAATCGAGAACAATGAAATTATGATGTTAGCAGGTAGTACTTTTGGTCTTGTACTCACAAACAGTTGGGATAGTGTGACAGAGGAAGCGAATTTTATTGTTAGAGGAAATACTATTACTGGAACTAAATCTGGGACAGAAAGAGGGGCACCTTCCAGTGTTATAGGTGCAAACTCAATAACCCTTGAAAATAATAATATGGGAGAGATTCAGATTAATGGAGGTAGAGACATTAATGTTATTGATAATAAAATAGAGGGAAGTATTGGTAGTAATGGTGTTTTATTTTATGCAGATGCACCAAATACATTATTTGACAGTAATGAAATTACTATATACCCAACCAAAACCCCTTTAAATATCGACTGTGTTGCTATGGCTAATGGTATAAGTCTTTCTTCTACTACCTTTGAAAACCAACAGTGTATTGAAAAATAATTTTTATTATTTGGTATAGATTTGGAAATACCATTTTTGAAAACAATAAAACGACCATACTTTAAACGTATGGTCGTTTCCATTTATGTGTTCTTTTACTAAATTATTGATGTTGGCATAATCGAAAATATGTTGTTTTTCTATTAAGCCTTTATCACAATAACTCAACAATTCAGTCTTTAAAGTATTTCTTAACCAATCCCCAACAGGAACTCCAAAACCAGATTTTGGGTTGTTTAAAAAATTATCTGGAAATGCATCTTCAAAAGCCACCTTTAGGATATGTTTTTTGTCTGTTTTATTCATTAGGAATTCTTCAGGTAAAGAATTGGAAAACTGCCAAAGCTTCTTATTTAAAAAAGGAGCCCTACACTCTAAAGATGTTAACATACTTGTTCTATCTACTTTAACTAGCATATCTCCTTCTAGGCTGATATGTTTATCTATTAATCGATATTCTGTTAAATTATTAGGTGCAGAGATGCCTGTATGGTCGGCATAATATGAGAAAAGATTATCAGCTAAACGATCTTTTAATAAAAATTGAGGAAGTGCTCCCGACGAAAAACCTAAAGAAATAATATCCCAGTAGTAATTATTGGTGTAGTCTATTGAATTCAAAAGCCTGTTTATGCGAAATCTCTTCCCTCTGTTATCATGTTTCGTTTTTAAAGCGTAAGGACCTACTTTCTTTAATAACTTATGAACTGTTTTAGGTACTATTCGAGTATAATAATCATTAATCTTGCCCATATAGTATTTATTATAACCTCCAAAAACTTCATCACCTCCATCCCCAGTAAGGGCAACCTTTACGTGTTGGGATGTTTTATTTGCTACTAAATATGAAGGTAGGGAAGAAGAATCGGCAAAAGGTTCATCAAAGTTTAGAAGAATTTCATCAATATTATCTTCGAGATCAGTTTCTCCTAGTATAAATTCGTGATGATTACTATTTACAATGTTAGCAACGATTCTAGCTTTGTCTGATTCGTCATAACTTTTTTTCTCAAATCCAATTGAAAATGTATTAATTTTGGAATCACTATTTTTTGCCAGGCACCAGGTAACTACAGAAGAATCAACTCCTCCGGACAAAAATGTCCCAATCGGTACATCGGAAACCGAACGGCTATCAACACTTTCCTCTACTAACTCCCTTACCTTTAAAGAAGCCTCTTCTTTAGGCATCTCGCTTTTTTCTATACGTTCTTCTTTATCAATAATATCGATTTGATAGCTATCATTTTTTAAATCGAAGGTAATTATGTGGTTTGGTTTTAGCTTAAATACACCATCATATATTGTAAAGGGAGCGGGGATGTAGGTAAGTCTAAAATATAAATTCAGTCCAATATTATCTATCTTAGGTTTTTCTCCGATAGCATTAATTAAGGATTTAAGTTCTGATGCCCAAATAAACTTATCGTTGTGTTTGGTATAATACAATGGTTTCTCTCCAAAGAAATCACGAGCTATAAATACCTTGTCTAACTTTTTATCATAGATGCTAAAGGCAAACATCCCATCTAATCTACCAAATGCATTGGTGCCATGGAATTCATAAAGTTTTAATATGATTTCTGTATCACTTGTGGTATTGAAAACGACACCTTCAGCCTCCAGTTCTTTTTTTAGTTTTTTGTAATTATATATTTCGCCATTGAATACGATTACAATGTCTTTATCTTCACTGTACATTGGCTGATCTCCAGTACTTAAGTCTATAATAGACAATCTTCTCATACCCAGCCCCACGGAATATTTATCTGTTGCGAACGTAAAATCTCCATGAGAATCTGGACCTCTATGAATGATCAGATCATTCATTGAGGTAATTAAAGATTTTAATTCTAAATTTTCTAGCTTTTTCGATGATACGAAACCATTTATTCCACACATAAGAACTATTCTAAATTATCTAAATAAAATTTTTGTAAAACTAAAGCATTACTTTTAATATCGTAATTAGCCTCTATTATCTTCTTTTTCATATTTTCTCTTTTATAATCTATTAAATTCAATAATAGATTTGCCCATTCAACAGCTGAATCGTCTAAAGATCTGAAATGAACTAGGCCGGTTACATTTATTTTAGAGGTTACCGTATTGGAAGTCAAAATTCTTAAACCAGATGCCTGAGCTTCAATTAAAGACACAGGTAAACCTTCATATAAAGAGGGGAACAATATAATGTCCATTCCGTTTAAGAGTTCATGAACATCATTTCTAACACCTAAAAAGTGTACGTTTTTCTCCAATTTATATTTTTTTACTTTTTCTATAACCTGATTTTTCAGATGACCTTCTCCAATCAAGACCAGATCGATTTCGCTATTTTTATTGTGAATTTCATTAAAAATATCGATTAGAAAAAAGTGATTTTTCTGATCGTCAAATCTACCAACATGCCCAATAATTCTTTTATTTTCAAGATTTAGGTCTTTTTTAATTTCTTGAGCTTTATCTGAATTAAAGACGAAATTCGAGCTGTCTATGGCGTTGTTAATAACATTTACCTTATCCATCTCGTGTTCTCCAAATAACCATTTACCAGCACTGGTGCCACAAGCAAAATAGTTTGTAGCTACCTTTAGCACTTTCTTCTTTAACAAATTTTGGATGCAATCTTTAATAGTAAATACCAGACGTTTATTTGGAGCGAAAAAAGAACCGATTGTGATGGGTTCAATGGCTATATGACTGTGAGCAACACGAGTTTTAGTACCAGCCTGCTTTGCTGCTTTAAGAACATAATAGCTTAACCCGTTTAGATGGGAGTGTACAACAGAGTAATGATGTGTCTTAAAGAACTCTTTTAACTTAGCCCTATATTTAAAGGCATTATTGGGGCTTATTGGTGGCATTCTATAAATTTTACCTCCCAAACTTTCGATCTCGTCATCAAATGCACCTCTTTCTTCACGATGCAATAAAAAATCGAACTGAACTTTTGAACGATCCATATTTCGATAATAGTTCATTATCATAGTTTCAGCACCACCTCGATTCATTATTGTTAGTACCTGTAGCACACGAAAGGGTAGATTCATATTACTTCTTTTTACGCGTTCTTATTAAAATATATAAGTATAAAAGTACTCCAGGAATAGTAGCTAAAAGAACTGTTAGCTTTCTTGGTGCTTTTTTCAAATAACTAAAGTTTCCAAACATTAAATTATTCGCCACATAATGTATTGCTTTTTTAAATCGATATGAAAACGTTCTTCCATATTGTATTTCAGAAATTCTAGAAAAAGCAAAACCTTTTGGGTGTCTTTTATATTGATGAAATATATTTAAGCTAGAACCGTCCAGCATATACTCTACGATACAAAGAGGTTTGTTTAGAGTCAATAGTTCGTAGTCCTGATCTATGAGCAAATATTTGTATCCCAGTGGTACAAACCTTTCTCCTTCAAAAAGCGGATAGTTGGGGTAGGAGTTTACTATTTCCGTTCGGTATACAAGTTTCTTATCACCATAAATTTTATGTTTCTCGTACAGGTCATATAATGTTGTTTTTGTAATATCTGGTGGAATCTCGTTTCCAATAATATTATTATTCTTGTCTGCATCTAACCCTACAATTCCTGCGACACTCTCTTTTTCTGATTTTGAAAGTTTATTCCAAAAACCCAGTATATCTTTAACAGCATTGTCTGGCATAAAATCATCACTATCAATACAAACATTAAGTTCTGTATCAATTAAACTGTAGGCAGTATTATGAGCACCATGCATCCCTTGATTTTCCTGATAGTGATAGATGATTTCTATTATTTGTTCATCAATCCAGGATTTAATAAGTTCTTTGGTGTTATCATTAGAACCATCATCTATGATAAGCCATTTAAAATCTTTATTAGTTTGTCTTAATAGGCTTTCGTAACACTGATGTAAGCAATAAGCCCTATTATATGTTGGGGTAAATATAGTTATCTGTTTCATCTATCTTAAAAATGCGTAATAAATGTATGACATAAAATATGTGAATGAGAAATATGCTAAAACTGTTTTACTTATCATTAAATGCTGATTCTTAAAAAACTGTTGTTTTAGAAAAGGGTAAATTATTACTAACCCCATAATAAACCAAGACAGATATGCAAAACGGTTGGAGAAATTTGCTCTTATTACCAATACCCAAAATGAATTGGCTAATATGTATGTGGAAAAAATTCTATTATAGAAAACATCAGAAAACCCTCTTTTGATAATAAAATAAAAACCAACAGCAACGGCACCACTACTATAAATTAAGAAATCCCATCTAAAACCAGAATTAGCGAAAGCCTCATCTTTCTCACCTACTAGGTACCCTCCAAATCTATCGTCTGCAAAACCCAAACTAGCAAACAAGTTTTCCCAAAAACCTCCTAAAACTAAAGATAAAGGTATGCAAGCAACCCAAAAATAGAAAAACAATTTTGGATTATTGTAATAAAATGTTACTGCGTAAATCAATACAGGAAGTAAAAGAGTCTTATGGGTATAAATAGATAGTAACATAAGTACTATGTGTAGTACTTTATTGTTGCGATAAGCTAATGCCCATAAAAAAAATGATGTGGCCATCCCGTTTCTAATTCCGTTAGTACCATAAGTCCAAAATGAAAATGAAATGGTAAACATGAAAAAGGCATAGAACCAATATTTATCAAAAAGCTTTTTTGATAACTTAAACAAGGGAAACACATAAAGAAAGCAGCATGTAGTAAAAAAAGCATGAATCCCCATAACATTGGAACAGATTTTCATAAAATAATGAAAAAGAACATCCTTTGTTTCCTTAACTTCTCCTCCATTAATATAATATCTAAAGTGCTTTGCATAAGTACTCATATCACCGAAAAAGCGACCACTAATTGGGCGTAGTCCTACATAAAATATCAAGAAGAATAATATTAGGTAACCGAAGAATTGAATAGACCCTATATTCCTCGAATCATTTAAATTTACAGCTAACCCATTTACCATTACCAATAAAGTAGCAATAAGCATGAGGTTTATGTAAAAGTCATAATATAAGTCTAAAGGAATAAAATCTATCATAGCAAAAAAATTAAAACTTTTTAGACATTATTCTTTATTAACTTCATTGAACATTTCTATCCATTTAGCCATAACTACTTCAATATTATAATTTTTAATATTTTTTTTAGCAGCCTTTCCCATATCCAATCTTTTCCCTTTATTTTCAATTAGTTCTACAACAGAATTTGCGAAAGTATCAATATTTTGTTCCGGAATTAAAATTCCTGATTCTTTTGTAATAATATTACGTGGACCATGAGGACAATCAAAAGAAATAATTGGTAATCCACATGCCTGGGCTTCTAATAGTACCAGAGGGAAACATTCATTAAGAGAAGTCATAACAAAAAATGAAGATGACAATAGTGCAGCTTCAACATTGTTTGTATTTCCTTTTAGAATGACAATATGATTCAAATTAAGTTCATTAATTTTTTCTTTTAGATATTTTAAATAGCTCTCATCTCCATTACCGTAAACATACAGTTTCCAATCATTATGGATTTTTGCCACTTCACTCCAAATATCCATCAATATGTCAAACCCCTTAACTGGGGCAATTCTTCCAACTGTAACTGCGATTTTATTCTTTAATGCAGCACTTTTTTTAGAACTAAAAGTAGAAGGGTTAGGAATTACTACCGTATTTAAACTTTTATAATAGTTTAATTCATCTTTATTTAAAATAACTATTCTTTCATATTTTGATTCTACATAATCTGAAAATCTATAGAAATACTTTTTAAATAAGCTTTTAGTATGCTCTCTTGAATAACTCTCAATAGACTTTGAAAAGTGAAATTCTTTTATCTTAGGAATAGATTTATTTATAAAAGGAACAAAATAAGTGTCAGTACTATGACTGCAAATAGTTACAACATTCGGTTTTATTTGTGAAAGTAATCTGGAAAGTTTTATTATGTGCTTAGGAAGTTTTATCAAATTTTTTGGATGAAAATAGGATAGTCCTTCTTGGTATTGAGCCCCAACATCCACAAATACAATTTTATTATGAAAGTTATAACAACGATTCTTATTTCGCTGTTGAGTAGTGATAATTGTAACCTCATAATTCAGAGAGGCTAAATAATTAGCCTTAACGGATAGAATACGTTCGATTCCACCGTGTTTATATACCTGATCTATGATAAAAACGACTTTCATGTTTAAACTCTTACCTTGTTATTAGTCTTTTAATTTTGCAAGCTATTAAAAAGGTTTCTTTGTTATTTGCTATTAAAATGAACATTCTTTGCAAGAAACTTTTGTTTTTAGACAGTTTTATAGGATAATTGTTGTTTGTTTTAAGCTTGTCTATAATACCATTTATAAATTTGGTGTTGTATCTAAATCTGAACAAGCTAAATAAAAGCCCATATACAAAATTATCTAACCACAAAGTGAAAATCGCTTTACTTCCCGGAAAACTTGATTCGTTCTTATCCAAAAAACTTGTTAAATTCTTCAAGACAATCACAGAATCGTTTGCTAACCTTTCTAAATGTTCGTTAGTTCTAATATTGCTAATTGAGGTGGGAACAATTACATAATTATAGCCTGCTTCTTTTAGAGTTACTATTTTTTTTGAATAGAATATAGTTCTCAGGCTAAAATCAAAATCTGTTGCTGTTTTTAGTGAGGGATCAAAAGTAATTTTATTCGAAGCAATTAGCTTTCTTGAAATAACTTTAGACCATACATTATTATTAAATATCGAAGCCTCTATTAACTCATTTCTGGTGTAAGTTTTGTCTTTCAATCTAAATCTCGACACAACACTTCCATCCGGATTAACAGTTTTATAACTAAGCACAACCATTTCTGGCTTGACCTGTTTCACAACATTATAAATACTAGAAAAAATTCCTGTATCTATGTAATCATCTGCATCAATGAACCAAATATATTTTCCTGTAGCTAATTGTAATCCTGTATTTCTTGTTGCTCCTTCTCCTGAATTTTCCTGTTCATGTAAACTAATACTTTGGTTTTTCTTAGCAAGCTCTTTTAGTAAGTCAGTACTTCCATCTTTCGAGCCATCATTTATAATAATCAGTTCAACATCTTGAAATGTTTTAGTTTGTTCAACAATAGAGTTAACGCATCTCTCTATATATTTTTCCGCATTATAAACGGGTATTATTATACTAATAAGCATGATTACCTTTTATTAAAGATTTAAATAAATTATCCCATTCTTTCATTATATTTTCCGCTAAGAACTTTTTAGATCCTTCCCGTGACTTTTTTCCCATTTCAAATCTTAGATTCAAATTCTCAATTAAGAGAATAATTTTTTCAGCAAAACTTTCTATGTCTCCATTTTCTATAAGAAATCCGTCTTTACCACTATGTATAAGATCTTTAGGTCCGGATGGACAGTCGTAAGAGATACACGGCAAACCACACGATTGTGCCTCAATAATGGTCATCCCAAAACCTTCAGAGCGGGAAGGCATAACGTATATAGAAGATTCTAGATATTTCTCTTTAATATTTTTAACAGCCTTATAAAAGGTTACACTAGAATTTAATTCTAATTGCTTTGCCATGTTTATATATGTCATGTTTTGCCCATTGTTTCCAAAAACATTTAGTCTCCAATTAGAATGTTTAGAAATAACGATTTTCCACGATTTTAATAATCTGTCAAACCCCTTATTATGATTATGATGACCAACAGCTATAACATTTCTGGATTGTAAATTAGAGGTTGTCTCAGGGAAAAAGGATAAAACATTAGGAATAACAATACTGTTATTTATTTTCCATTCGTTTTTATTGCCATTGGTTAATAAGACTACTTTATCAAATTTCTTTGCTCCATAATCAAGTAAAAGATTAAGAAGCTTAAGTTTAACCTTTTTGAGTATATTACCTGTCTTGGATTCAACATGTATCCTCTTTGACGCATGTCTTTCGTAAATTAAGGGGCATTTTATTTTGAGAAAAACAGGGGCTAGTATTCCTTTAATACCATCATCACAAAATGAGATTAAATCAGGCTTTATTTCCTTTATTTTGTTTTTTAAATTCGATAAATATGAAGAAAAATAAAATATAGGATTAGTATTAATTTTTATCTTATGGAATAATATCCCCTCATTAAAATCATAAAACGGACTTTCATTTTTAGCTTGGCTCAAAGTGAGTATATGAACCTCATAATTTAAATTGTTAATCAAGTAATTAGACTTTAGAGCAAGTACTCGTTCTAATCCACCTGGGCCAGAAATATTATTGGTAATAAATAATAATTTAGTCATTACTTGATATTGATTTGCTTAAAAAGTTTTTAGATTTTTCTATTTGCTTTTCTAATTCATCAGAGGCATAGGAATAGTTCAAATCTGCATCAAAGTCACTCTCTTTACTAATTAGTAAGTGTGGTACTTTTAGAAGGGCTAACAAGTCTCTCATTCTAGTATTGATTTTATCTGACCTGTTGAATATTACAAATTTCCTTTTAAATATTATAGAAAAAGCTACAGCGTGAAAGCTATTAGCAATAACAAATTCCGCATGTCTTATGAGTGACAAAAACTTAATTGGTCCTTCAAGGAAAAAATTCTTATCAGCATAATTGACTTTTTCATTAATGGTAATGATTTTATAGGAGTATTGGTTTTTCAACCTTAGTGCAAGCCTTTTTATTTCATCATTTTGGTCAAAATCATAAATGAGAATATATTTATAATTTAAATCGGATTTTTCTAGATTAAATGTATTTATCCAAAACTCTTTTGAGAGAAGAAATACGGGATCTAGCACCTGAATGGCATCATTAATATCTAAATTGTTTAGAATTCTGACACCTGATGACTCTCTAACCGAAACGAAATCTATCTTAGAAACTTTTTCTTTAACAAAAGGCTTTATGTCTTCTTCTAGCTCATCTATGGCAAAACTGGCGGCATACGAGATTTTTAGTTTATTAGCAGGAACAAAATCTAAATAAAAAGCTGGATCCTTTCCGTTTTGAAAAAAAGAATTCCATATTTGATCACTACCGCATATGTATACATCCGCTTCTGGAACGTCATTTTTAAGTTCTTCATTGGAATGATATAGCTTAGATCCAGAATTAATGTGTTCTTTAGAAAATTTGTCGAAGGCTCTCTTTCTTTTTAAGTTATAAACTCTACTTGGAAATTTAAGAACCAAATATATTAATCTCAGAATTATGTTTTTATCAAAAAAACCATTACTAACTTTCCATAGCTTAAAATGATCACTTAGGTAGGGGGGCTTGTAGCGAATAGTCTTAGATTCGTGCCCCAATTCCTCAAGATATTTCAAAAGAGCATATTCCTGTAAACTCGCTCCATAGTTATATACTTCATGACATGTTATTGTCTTGATTTTCATAATTTTATTTTATTAAACCATATACCTTTTCAAGTATAACTTGTTTGTCTTTGTTGTTGTTTTTAGCCAGATTTGCTTTAAAAAATTTTCTTAATGCAGTATCATTTATCAAAGTCTCAACAGCATCAGTAATACCTCGTGGTGTCATCTCGCAAATTAATCCTGTATTATTATTATCAATTATCCCATAGGCACTAGGAAAGTTTGTTGTTACAATAGGTTTCTTTAATATTGAAGCTTCTATCAAAGATAGTCCAAGCCCTTCAAAAACAGATGTTTGCACATAGATGTCGCAATGTTTTATGTAAGGGTAGGGGTTTTCCTGGTAACCAAGGATTATAAAATTATTAGTTAAATTAAATTGCTTAATAGCGTTCTCTATGGTTTCTTTTTCTTCCCCCTGACCAATTATCAACCACTTTATATTATGACCAGCATCTACTAGGTTTTTACAAGCCCGAATTGCTAGGTTATAACCTTTTGCTTTAACCAACCTACCTACGGTTAATATATAGATAGCCTTGTCGCTTTTCTGTAAATCTATTTTTTCCTCACTTCTTTTGATTATAAACTCATCATCTACTATATCCTTAATTACTGTAGTTTGAAGCTTTAAATCTATTCGATTTAATTCGTTAAGAAAAACATTCTCATTTTCTTCTGAAACGCAAACCACCTTATTAAAGTTTAGATAATAGAACTTATCTAATTCAATTTTGTATCCAGCACGCTTATAATCGGTATTAAGCCAAGAATATTTAACTTTTGCATCGATTTTTTCAGAAACTAAATAAGTTGAAAATCCCTGATTATATGCTATAGCAACATCGTAAGTTTTATTAACCTTAGCGTAATTCTCTTTGTTGTATTTCCAGTATAGTTGTGCTGTATGCAAAGAACTATTTAGTCTGTGCACAAAATATCTGACTTTATTGATAAGTTTTCTTATAAGGCTTACACCAACAGAAACTGGTATTTCTTTAAAGCTAACAGGTTTTGGTACAAATTTTTCAAACTCACCACCTCTTTTAACTAAGTATAGGTCTATAACATATCTCGTTAAATCAATATTCTGAAGCAGCGTTACCAAACTTTTTTCAGCACCTCCACAATGAAGAGATTCTATAACAAAAGCAATATGTTTTTTATTTCTTGCCATATTTTTCAATAAATGAATCTATGTCTCCGTAAAAATCAGCTATTCTCTCTTTCACTAAGTCTTCTGACCAATCCCACCAGGCTATCTTATTAAGTTTTTCACGAATTTTTTCGTCATGCTTATATCCTATAACTTGTCCCGGACTACCAACTACGATTGCATAATCGGGAACGTCTTTAGTCACTACAGTATTAGATCCTACTGTAGCACCATTGCCAATAGAAACCCCAGGTAATATAGTTGCTCCAATTCCAATCCATACATCATTACCTATTGTAATCCCTTCTTTTTGAGGAATAGTATCCAGAATTGATTTTTTGAGTTCTTGAAACCGTTTTTGGTTGTCTTTATAAAAATTATTTATTAAAGGAAATGAAGTTACAGAGGAGCTGGTATGATATCCTGCATCAGCGATAAATTTAGCCCCATTTGCTATGCTACAATATTTACCTATATTTATGGGAGCTGATGTCCACCTCCATATAAGAGCCCCATTATTGTATGACTTTTTTCCAATTGATGTGTACTTATCTTTATCAAGAAATATATAATCATGAATTCTCATGGTATGCCTAAAATCAATACCCAATATTCTCCATAATATTTTACGAATACGTGACATCATGACTTTCTTCTTAATGCTTTATTAACGGTATTTAGAAATAAGTTTTTCTCAAACTCATTCATACCGAGTTTGTATATGACAAATATAAATATGACAGCATATAATCCACACTTCAAAACAAAATTAAGCCAGCCAGTACCAGGTATTAGAGTTAAAAAATATCCTAAAAAACTAATAATAATAAAGGCAATTAATGTTTTTTGAAACAATTCCTTGAAAAATCTTAATATGTTCAATTTTAAAACACGGTGATAAAAGAAGTTCATAATATTTTGCGCAAGCACCCATCCAATTATTGTTCCTGAAATCATGCCTAAACCGTTATACTTCAATGCTAAAAAGTACCCTATTATCGTACCAATAATCATAAAAACCAAATATGTAATAGATTTAAATGCTACTTTGTTCTGAGCTTCTATTAAAGCTCCTGTAAATCCCTGTACTAATGGTATTGTAAAGGCAAACATAATTGCCACCGCAATAATCCAGGACTCATAGTAAGAGGCACCAACCCAAAGAAAAACAAATTGTTTTCCATAAAGAATAAATGCTCCCAAAATAAAGAGTAAGGCAATAAAGGAAACCCTTCCTATTTTAATCATCATATCGGTAAGCTCTTTTGGAGAAGAGTTGTTTACCGTCATTTGGGTGGCCCTCGGTAAAAATACACTTGTTATAGCAGATGAAAAAGCACCATAGTAACTTCCTAGCATTATTCCTATGGCATAAATGGCCAAAATTTCAGGTGCACAAATTTTCCCCAAAACAATGTGACCAGCTTTCCACTGAAACTGTGCCACAATTCCGTAAACAAAAATCCATACCGAATAACTAAAAATATGTTTTATAAATCCAAAGTCTAAACTATGGAGCTTAAATCTGACTTTAAGTCGAAAATGAACATAATAGAAAAAAATAGACGTCATTAAAACATTAAAAATAGTATCTATGATTACCAATGCTATAGCCTTGCCGCCTGCAAATAGTACAAATACGACTACTAAAGACCTAATAATATAGCGAACAATGTCTAAGGATTTCGGAAAAACAAACTCTTCATAGCCATAGCAAATTGCCTTAAAACTACCACCTGGAATTCCTGTGGCGAGATTGAAAATAAATAAAACAAATATGACTCTAGCTATTTTTATTTCATCTGGGCTCATTTTTGTGAAATACGACCCAATATGACCATAAAACAAAACTCCAACAATAATTATAAATATAGAGATGATAAAATAAATTAACATTGTTGTGGCTAAAAAGTTCTCTTCACTTTTACGATCCTTTTCGGCTTTGTATTTGGCAACAAATCTTACTATAGTATTGTTCAAGCCAAGATCCAAAAGGGAAATCGTACCTACCAGAGCACCAATAGCAGTATACACACCGTATTCGGCATCTCCAAGTGATTTTAATATGAAGGGTGTTAGTAAAAGCCCAACTACATTAGTCAAAATTATAGTCGCGTAATTAAGAAAAGCTCCTTTTTTAAGTTGGCTCAAAACAGTTTGGTTTAATTTTAGACTTATAGTCTGGCATCCGCGGTTTTGTCTAAGATACCTTTTACGTCATATAATACACCATTAGGTTGTAAAACGCTCTTTAAATCTATATTGAGAAATTCTTTGTGGGCCACGGTTAATACAATTGCATCAAACTTTTCTTTTGGTAAAGAATCGGTTGTTTCGAGAGCATATTCATGCATTACCTCTTTTTTGGCAGCCCATGGATCAAATATTGTAACATCTGTATCATAACTTTTCAAGTTGGTTATGACGTCAACAGCTTTAGTGTTTCTTACATCAGGACAGTTTTCTTTAAATGTAATTCCTAAAACCAAAATCTTTGCACCTTTGATTTTAATATCTTTTTTTACCATTAGTTTAATAACTTCGGATGCTACGTATTGCCCCATTCCATCATTTACTCTACGTCCAGCCAAAATTATTTCAGGATGGTATCCCACTTCTTGAGCTTTTTGAGCTAAATAATAAGGATCTACACCGATACAATGACCTCCTACTAGTCCTGGTTTAAACGGTAAAAAATTCCATTTAGTTCCTGCAGCTTCTAATACTGAGTGCGTATCTATATTCATTAAGTTAAATATCTTGGCTAACTCATTAACAAAAGCGATGTTGATGTCTCTTTGGGAATTCTCAATAACCTTAGCTGCCTCTGCAACTTTAATTGTTGGGGCAAGGTGAGTGCCAGCAGTTATAACACTAGAATACAATTTATCAATTCTTTCTCCTATCTCTGGTGTAGAGCCTGCTGTTACTTTTAAAATTTTATCTACGGTATGCTCCTTATCTCCAGGATTGATGCGTTCTGGAGAATACCCCGCATAAAAGTCAACGTTAAATTCAAGGCCACTCACTTTTTCTAATATAGGAACGCATTCATCTTCTGTTACCCCAGGGTAAACTGTAGATTCATAAATAACAATATCATTTTTCTTCAGAACCTTAGCTACGGTTTCACTAGACTTATATAGAGGTGTTAAATCAGGTCGGTTGTTTTTATCTATAGGCGTAGGAACAGTAACAACATAAATATTACAGTTTTTAATATCATCTATATTTGATGAACAAAATAAACCAACTGTATCATTAACGGTTGTTTTAAGAACAGCTTTTAAAACATCATCATCAACTTCAAGCGTAACATCTTTACCTTTTTGCAATTCTTTTACTCTAGTTTCATTAATATCAAACCCTACAACAGGATATTTAGTTGCAAATAAACGGGCTAGGGGTAAACCTACATAACCCAACCCTATAACTGCAATTTTACTTTCTGTATTCATATAATCTTAATTATTGACCAATAAAATCTGTATTTTGTTAAGACAGACATGGTAGCGCCTACTTCACATATCCTACATTAACAGAACATACCTTATTAATTTTTATACTTTATAAGTTTTCCCAATACCAAGACACCGCTTTTTCTAAGCCACTATTGATATCATAATGTGGGTTGTATTTCAACAGCAGTTTAGCTTTTTCTATTGAAGCTAAAGAATGAGGAATATCCCCAAGTCGTGTATCTCTATATTTTATTTCAACATCATTTATTTTTGGATCAAATTTAGATAAGTGAAACTTTAATAAATTGGCCAACTCATTTAAGGTAGTTCTTTGTCCATAAGCAACATTGTAGACTTGATTAAGTGCATCATCATTCTCTACTAATAAGGCTTTTAAGTTCATCTCAACAACATTATATATGTAGGTAAAATCTCTCGAGTAAGAACCGTCTCCATTTATGTATGGAGATTCATGCTTTATAAATTGTTGAACAAATTTGGGTATTACTGCTGCGTAAGCTCCATTTGGATCTTGCCTTTTACCAAATACATTAAAATATCTAAGCCCTATGGTATTTATTCCGTAAGTTTTGTTAAAGATGTCGGCATAAAGCTCATTAACATATTTAGTAATAGCGTATGGGGATAGGGGTTTTCCTATAGTGTGTTCTACTTTTGGTAATGCCTCATGATCCCCATAAGTAGAAGAGCTAGCAGCATAAACAAAGCGCTTTACTTTTGCATCTCTTGCAGCAACCAACATATTTAGAAACCCAGATATATTAACTTCATTAGTAGTAAGAGGATCTTTGATGGATCTTGGAACAGAACCTAAAGCAGCTTGATGTAGAATATAATCTACGTCTTTAGATGCACTTGTGCAATCCTCTAGATTTCTAATGTCTCCTTTTATAAATTTGAAATTAGAATCTTTTATAAATGGATTTATATTTTCCATCTTACCAGTTGCTAAGTTGTCAAGACAGATAACTTTAGCTTTTAGGCTAAGAAGGGTTTCACATAAATTGGAACCTATGAATCCAGCACCTCCAGTAATTAATACTGTTTTCCCTTTTAATATTTTAAATTGGGCATCATTAATCATGCTTATAATAGATTTGGAATATTATTGCGCAAATATTGTAAAAATAAATGTAACCAATGATAAAAATATATTAAGTTCATGTTTTTACGATAAAATTCAACTTATTAGATTAACAGTTCATTTTTCAAGGTAAAACCTGTCTGATGTCTAAATTTTAATCTCTAATAGTTCAAGGCATCTAATTTACAATCGACAATATGCAAAGAATATCCACAAAAGAATTTGTAAATGTATTTAGCCGATTTTTACGAGGTTTTTAGCGAATTAAAGGGACTCTTTCAATAATAAAATAAAACTATTACTACCTTTACGGCGCAATTCAAGAATTAAATTGATTAATAGCTCGATTTTGATTTAATATGAATTTGCAAATAAACATAACTGATTATCCCTCTAATCTGGTTTCTGTTTTTACAAAAATCATATTTAATCATTTAAAACGATTAATTAATTATTGATTTTGTTTTCTTCAATTATAGGGGGAGCAATTCAACAAAAAAACATAAAGGTGTCAAAATACAAATTTTGACTTTGATTAAAAATGTTGACTAAAACAAAAATTTATCTGTCATCTCCTCACATGGGAGGTTCTGAAGAAAGTTATGTAAAATTAGCTTTTGATACTAATTGGATAGCTCCTTTAGGCCCAAATGTAAATGGGTTCGAAAATGATATTGAAAATTACCTTGGGGACAAAAAAGTTGCTGTGCTAAGTTCAGGAACGGCTGCTATACACCTTGCCTTAGAGTTAATTGGAGTGTCCAAAAGTGATGAGGTTTTATGTCAAAGTTTCACATTCTCTGCTTCAGCTAATCCCATAATTTACCAAGGAGCTACCCCTATATTTATCGATAGTGAACCTGAAACTTGGAATATGTCTCCAGAATTGTTGGAAATCGCTATTAAAGATAGAATTGAAAACTATAAAAAACCAAAGGCTATTGTAGCGGTGCATTTATATGGAATGCCATACAAAGTAGATGAAATTAATGCAATAGCAAGAAAATACGATATCCCATTAGTAGAAGATAGTGCTGAGGCATTAGGTAGTTCATACTTTAATAGAAAGTGTGGGACTTTAGGTACTTATGGTATCCTCTCTTTCAATGGAAATAAGATTATAACGACTTCTGGAGGAGGCGCTTTAATAGCTCCTGATGTAACCTCCAAAGAAAAAGCAGTTTTCCTATCTACTCAGGCTAGGGATGATGCACCTCACTACGAACACAGTAATGTTGGGTATAATTATCGTATGAGTAATGTTTTAGCTGGAATTGGTAGAGGTCAAATGGAGGTATTGGACGAAAGAGTTGAGGCTAGGAGAAAAAACTTTGAGTTCTATAAGCAAAATTTAGAACATCATCAAAATATTGAGTTTTTGGAAGAACCGCAAGGTTTTTATTCAAATAGATGGCTTACATGTATTAAAACTAGATCTTTTGAAGAAAGAGAACGTATTAGGTTGGCTTTATTAAAACAAGATATAGAGTCAAGACCGCTATGGAAGCCAATGCACCTTCAACCCATATTTAAAAATTGCTTAAACTTTACAAACGGAATATCTGAATCGTTATTCGAAAAAGGTTTGTGTCTTCCAAGCGGATCGAATTTAAATGAACAAGATCTTTACAAAATTATAACCATAATTAATAATACCCTCAAATAAAATTATAAACTCTCTCAACTTATGTTAAACAATTATTTTTCATTTTTTTCTCAAAGATTCGTATCAAAGTGGCTGGTATTTGGTATTGATTTGCTTATAGTAGGGATTACTTTTTTTGCAGCCTATGTAGTAAGATTTAATTTCACATTAGGCTTTGATATTTCTAAACTAGGCATTCAAATACCAATTTTACTTGCTATATCTGCTTTAAGCTTTTTACTAGTTGGTTCTTTTAAAAGTGTAATTAGACACACAGGATTCACTGATGTTGTTAATGTTTTTAAGTCTGTAACTTTAATAATGTTTTTAATAACACTTTCTGTACTTTTTAATTCTGCTTTTGGGCTTGTGGAAAGTTTTACAATTCCTAAATCAATAATTGTAATTCATGCTCTAATTAGTTTTGTTGCTCTAAGTGGGTCAAGATTAATTTTTAAATTAGCTTACAACTATTTAAAATGTAAATTCAATAGATCTAAGAACGTCATGATATATGGCGCTGGAGATTCTGGAATTATAACCTATAATGCTTTAGTTAATAATTCAAAAATTAATTACAATACGGTATTATTTATTGATGATGATGAGAAAAAAAGAGGAAAGTTAATAAACGGTGTAAAGATTTTACCCTCAAATGAAATTAATGAAAAATTAGTTAAGAACAATGATATTGCCGAGATAATTATTGCCTCTCAAAGTATTGATCCTACATCACTTATTACTTTTGTTGATGGTTTGATAGATTGCGATGTCAAGATAAAAAAAGTTCCACCTATTGAGAAATGGATAAACGGTGAGTTTAACAGCAATCAAATAAAGCAGTTTGAGATTGAAGACTTATTAGAACGGGCACCAATAAATATTGACAATCCCAATCTATTGAGAGAGTTTAATGGAGAAACTATTCTTATCACTGGAGCAGCAGGTTCAATTGGTAGCGAATTAGTTAAGCAATTGGCAAATTTTGACGTAAAAAAATTAATTCTAGTTGATCAAGCTGAATCAGCTCTCTATGATGTTCAGCAAGATTTAAAAAGAGACGGTAAACATAATTTTACAGCGATTGTAGCTGATATCAGAGATGGATTAAGGATAGATACAATCTTCCAGCAAGAAAGGCCATCAATGGTATTTCATGCAGCTGCTTACAAACATGTGCCGCTGATGGAGAAATCCCCTTATGAAGCAATAAAGATTAATGTTAATGGAACAAAATTATTAGCAGATACTGCTTCTCGTTATAATGTTAAGAAGTTTGTTTTTGTTTCGACAGATAAGGCCGTTAACCCTACAAGTGTAATGGGGGCAACCAAAAGAATGGCTGAGATGTACATATCTTGTCTACAAAAGGAGAGTAAAACAAAATTTATTACCACAAGATTTGGAAATGTTCTTGGATCAAATGGTTCTGTTATTCCTTTATTTAAGAAGCAGATTGAAAAAGGAGGACCTTTAACTTTAACCCATAAAGAAATAACTAGATATTTCATGACTATTCCAGAAGCAGCTCAATTAGTTTTAGAAGCAGGTACAATGGGTAAAGGAGGAGAGATTTTTATATTCGATATGGGCGAATCAGTGAAAATTTATGATTTAGCTAAAAACATGATTAAGTTATCAGGCTTAAGGTTTCCAGAAGACATCGATATTGAAATTACAGGTTTAAGACCAGGTGAGAAGCTTTATGAAGAGTTATTAGCTAATGGAGAAAATACACTATCGACTTATCATAAAAAGATTTTGATAAGTAAAACCAGAGAATTAGATTATTTGAAAATAAAATCTGAGATAGAGGAACTTTGTATAACAAATCGTTTTCAGAGTAATAATATTGTATTGAAAATGAAGAACTTAATCCCAGAATACAAATCTAACAACTCTGATTATGAAAAATTCGATAAAAGAGTACAGATTTATAAAAAGGTAAAAAAGAATTACAATAATAATCCATCAAGTCAAACCATAAGTAATTTATAATTAAAGTTTTTTTAGTAAATTCCCCAAATATACCATTTAATGATTTCACGTTTGCTCAGAATTACTGCTATTGTAGTAAGTTTACTTATCTTATCAGCTTGTGTTGGACGAAAGGATATTGTTTATTTTCAAAACGCCAAAGATTTTGAAACTATAGTTGATACTGATACTTTTAAGGCCAAATTAAAAATTGGAGATATTTTAACCATTTATGTATCTACTCTCGATCCTACTGTTGCCCAACCTTACAATATCTTAGCAAGAACAGGGGGAGAAAATGGAGGAGGTCAGTTACTAGATTTTTTAATTGATGTTGAAGGTAATATTGATTACCCTGTCTTGGGAAAAATTAAATTAGCAGGATTAACTATTGAAGAAGCAAAACAGCTTTTGAAATCAAAATTCTCTGAAGGTCAGTTACTTAAAGATCCCGTGATAATTATCAGATTATTAAATTTTAGGGTAACAATTGCAGGAGAAGTTAGATCTCCTGGAGTATATCCGGTTATAGGGGAAAGAGTTACTATTTTAGAGGCATTAGGAATGGCTGGTGATTTAACTATAAAGGGAAGAAGAGATAATATTCTTGTTATTAGGGACTTTAATGGTTCAAAAACTTATACTAGAATTGATTTAACTAATAAAGAAGTATTCAATTCTCCAGTTTATTATTTAACTCAGAATGATTACATATATGTTGAACCAAATAACTCTGGAGTAAGTCTGGCTTCAGGAGATGCAAGAGTGGCCACATTAATATCCATAACTTCATTTTTGGTTACTACAGCTCTTATATTTGTTACACGCACGCAAAACTAAAATTATGAGTCCCAATCCGAATAAGATTGATGGTATAAATTCTGAAAAATTCAATCTCAAAAAAACACTAAATCTATATCTCCGAAACTGGAAATGGTTTTTACTAAGTTTAATGGTAGCCTACACAGTAGCATTTTTGTCCCTGCGTTATACCACTCCTAAATATGCGGCTTTTTCGAAAATTATGATACTTCCAGAAAGTGAGGGAGGGAGTGGAGCAAGTGCTTTAAAAGACTTATCGATTTTCTCCGAAAAAGAAGAAGCTGCCATTGAAGATGAGATTCAGGTTATCAAGTCTAGAGATTTTATGCAATCAATTGTAAAAAAATTAAATTTAAACCTTCAATTTTTTACACAAGGGAGAGTTAATCAAACAGAGTTATACAAGAATTCTCCAATAACTATTAATTTTCTTGCAAATGATTCTATTGTTGAGCGTACTTATTTTAATTTCTTTGTCAATATATCATCTCCAGAACAGTTTGAATACCGTAAATCAGAAGAGGATATTCCTAAAATAGTGAAATTTGGAGAGGCTATTTCCGCTTCATTTGGAGATTTTGTAATTACACCTAAGGAGAATATCAAAAGTTTGATTGGGAAAGATATTAAAGTAAGGTTAGTACCTATTTCGAGAGTGGCTCAATCTATAAAGAACAATTTTAATATAGAACAAACTTCTAAGTCATCAAAAGTACTGATTGTTGGTTATCAAGACCCTGTTGAACGCAAAGCTGTAGATATTGTAAATACCTTAATAAGCACATACAATGAATCTACAATAGAAAAGAAAAATATTAGATCAAGAGCGACTGTAGATTTTATTGATAAGCGTGTAGAGTTAATTGCAGATGATCTCGTTAATGTAGATGATAGTATTGTAAGGTTTAAAACAGGTAACAAAGTAACAGATGTAACATCTGAAGCAGGGCAGTTTCTTACCTCTAGTATGCAGAACAGGCAACAACTAGACCAAGCAAAGACGCAAATGAGGCGTTTGAATTATATGGAATCTGCTCTAGGTAATGATAATGAATTTGCATCTTTACCATCTAACTTGGGAGCTGAAGATGGTGCGATTTCTACTTTATCAGCACAGTACAATGAGTTACTAAGAACTCGGGAATTAAAACTTAAAAGTGCTGGTGCTAAAAATCCAGTAGTAATTCAACTTGATCAAACATTAGCAGACATAAAGAGTAACTTAAGAAATAGTATAAGAAACTCTAAACAAGGTTTAGGTATAGAGATAAGAAGTTTGGAAAGTCAATCTGAACGAATCAATTCTAAGATATATTCTGTACCAGGACAACAAAGTAGGCTTAGAGCCATTGAACGTAAACAAGGTATAAAGGAATCTCTGTATTTATACCTCTTAGAAAAACGAGAAGAAGCTGCAATTTCCTTAACGGCAACATCTCCTAATCTAAAAGTGATTGACGCTGCTTACGGTCTTGGAGGTCCTGTTTCTCCCAATAGACAAATTGTTTTTATTGGTGCTTTATTTTTGGGGTTGTTTATACCTTTTTCGATTATTTATCTTGTAGACTTGTTGGATAATAAAGTTCATAACAGAGAAGACCTTGAAAAGGTAATTAAGAATATTACTATTTTAGGAGAAGTACCAAAAATTAAAGGAAACAAAAATTTGATAGAGAATAATGATAGATCGATCTTATCTGAATCATTTAGAATTATACGTACAAATTTTGATTATGTACAACGAAGTAAAAGTATACAATCTTATCAAAATGTAATCTTTGTAACTTCTACCATAAATGGAGAGGGGAAATCTTTCTTTAGCATGAATATGGCTTTAACTATAGCTAATACTAAAAAAAGAGTATTACTTATAGGTGCAGATATAAGAAACCCTCAAATTTTTCCTGCAATAAAAAATGCAGTAAAAGACAAAGACTCAACTAATGGGCTGACTGAATTTTTAGTGGAAAATTCTCTAAAAGTGAACGATGTGATAAGTAAGCACAAAGTAAATAATATAGATATAGATGTTCTATTATCTGGTAAAGTCCCACCTAATCCTGCAGAGTTATTGATGGGAGATAAAGTTAAGCAGTTATTCGATGAAGTATCTAAAGATTATGATTATGTAATTGTAGATACAGCTCCTTCTATGTTAGTCACTGATACTATGTTGATAAGTCAATATGCAGGCCATACTATTTACTTAACAAGAGCTAATTATACAGAAAAAGAAATTTTAACTTTTGCAAATGAACTCAATGAGACCAATAAACTTAATGGTATGATGTTAGTAGTAAATGACGTAAAGCAATCTAACTTTGGTTATGGAGCAAAATATGGCTATTATGGAGCACCTAAGAAGAAAAAATGGTATTCGTTAAAGAGAGCATAAATAAAAAGACCTGATATTTTTAATCAGGTCTTTTTTGTTAATGTTTAATTATTACTAATATTTTTTCAGCTTAAATAATACTCAAACGCTTCTAAAATAATAGCCTCATCAACTAAACAATCAATTTTAGTTTTACCAATATCTTCAAGCAATACAAAATTTATATTGCCATACGAGTTCTTTTTATCATACTTAAGCAACTCTATAATGGAGGCGTAGTCATTGTCTTCAAACTCAACTTTATCATAATACTTATGGATGAGTTGCTTGATGCTTTTAGCTTTATTTTCAGGGAAACTAACTAATTCTTTAGATATGTATATAGCTAAAATCATACCTATGGCAATGGCTTCACCATGAAGTAAATCTTTTTTACTTGGATTACTTAAAAAGTAAGATTCTATGGCATGTCCTAAAGTATGTCCAAAATTTAGAGTTTTTCTAAGTCCGTTTTCTCTAGGATCTTTATCTACAACATCTTTTTTTATTAAAACCGATTCGTAAATCAATTCATCTAAATCTGCTAGAGTAAGCTCAGCGAAATTGTTGAATTTATTCCAATATGTTTCGCTACTTATTAACCCATGCTTCAACATTTCAGCAAGTCCAGATCTCATTTGCTCTTTAGGAAGTGTATCAAGATAATTGGTGTCTATTAGCACTATATCAGGAGTGCTAATAACTCCAATTTGGTTTTTTAATGTACCTAGATCAACTCCAGTTTTACCTCCAACAGAGGCATCAACCATTGCTAATAATGAGGTTGGGATATTAATGTAGGCGATACCTCTTTTAAATGTAGATGCAACAAAACCTCCCAAATCGGTAACAACACCTCCACCAATATTAATTAGTAAACTTTTTCGGTCTCCATCTAAATCAGATAGAGAATTCCATACTCCAACACAAGTTTCAATAGTTTTATATATTTCTCCAGCTTCAATTTCTATAATTTCTAGATGCTCTGTGTTATCTAAATTAGACAAGAAATAGGGAAGGCAATGTTCATGCGTATTACTATCTACAAGAATAAAAATTTTAGAAAAATTATTTTCTTTTATATGCTGATTTAATGCTGGATAGCAAACTTTGTTAAAATGAATTATACCATTATTTGCTGTAATAGAATCCATATCTACTTCATTTAGTTGCGTGCGAAATTAAGGAGATTTTAATAAAATTGGTAGCAGTACTATAATTATATTTGCGAAAACATTGATATGAAGAATAAGGATATTTTTGATAATACTGATATAGCGTTTAGCTTAAAGAGCGATTCAGAGTTAGAGCGTGCTTATTTTCTATTTAAAATGATATCAGTTGAACCATTGGTTAGAATAGGTACTGCCGCAGCTAATTTTGCCCTTAAAGCTAATTTACCCGTTGAGGGTCTCATTCGCTCTACAGTTTTTGACCATTTTTGTGGAGGTGTTAATGAGGAAGATTGTTTACCTGTAATACATAAAATGTTTGAAAAAGGTGTAAGCTCTGTTTTAGACTATTCAGTAGAAGGTAAAGAAAATGAGCAAGAATTTGATAATGCCTTGAAGACTGTTTTGAATATTATTGAATTTGCAAAGTCTTTAGATGCAATACCCATTGCGGTTTTTAAGCCTTCTGGTTTTGGACGTTTTGAACTTTACGAAAAGAAAAATAAAAATTTGGAGTTGAATGATGAGGAAATCCAAGAATGGAAAAGGGTAGAAGCTAGATTTCATGCCGTTTGCAAAAAAGCAAAAGCTTACGATGTTGCAGTTTTAATCGACGCTGAGGAAAGTTGGATACAAGATGCTGTAGATGTTCTTGTAACTAGAATGATGAAAGTGTACAATACCGAAAAGGCTATTGTTTACAATACATTGCAGATGTACAGGCACGATAGAATGAGTTTTTTAAAGGAAGAACACGCTAAGGCAAAAGCGGACGGTTATTTTTTAGGATATAAACTTGTTCGAGGGGCATATATGGAAAAAGAAAATGATAGGGCAGAAGAAGAAAAATATGTATCACCCATTTGTACAAGTAAAAAGGCAACAGATGAAAATTTTAATGTGGCACTAAAGTATATGATAGATCATCTTGATTGTATGTCTATTTTTGCAGGAACTCACAATGAGGAAAGTTGCTATTTGTTGATGCAATTGATGGCTGAAAAGCAAGTTTCGAATAATAATCCAAATATATGGTTTGGTCAGTTATATGGTATGAGTGATCATATAAGTTTTAACCTTGCTAATTTAGGATACAATGTGGCAAAATACATGCCATTTGGCCCTGTAAAGGATGTAATGCCATATTTAATAAGACGGGCGGAGGAAAACACATCGGTCGCTGGACAGACAGGTAGGGAGTTAGCGCTAATTAAAAAAGAAAAGAAGCGACGTAGACTACTTTAAATATTACATAATTCTTGTAGTACCCTCTTTACCTCACTTAATGAGCTACTATTATTAAGATCGTAAAGTTTTTTTAGGTTCAAACTTCTACTTGTCTCATTATTGTCAAACAAGTAAAATATTTTTTCATGACCTGAAGGTTTAAGGGTCTCACTTTTTGATGTAATTGATTCATGGAGTTTTTCCCCAGGATGTAAGTCTGTAATATTTATTAGTGTTTCATAGGGTTTACTTGGTTGTAGTAAGGAGATTAAAACTTTAGCTAAATCTATTATTCTTATGGGGTCTCCCATATCAAAAGATACTATGCTGTGATTTTTTTTAATGTCCAATTTGGTTAGTTCTATAATGAGGCTACACGCTTCGTTAATATCAATAAATAACCTAGACGCTTCTTTGTGGGTTACTGAAATTTGTTTACCCTTCTTAAGTTGTTTAATAAACAAGGGTACAACAGATCCATTAGAACCAAAAATATTTCCAAATCTAGCTGAAACGAACTTAGTGTAGGTAGAATTTATATTTAGGTTTGTTAAATGTTTTTCAGCAATAGATTTTGTCATTCCCATTATACCTGCTGGGTTAGCTGCCTTATCAGTTGAAATAAAAATAAATCTTTTTGATGCATGCTTTATTGCTAATTGAGACAATAATTGTGTTGCAAAAATATTTGTTTTAATAGCTTCATAAGGGTTGTCTTCAACTACTGAAACATGCTTGTAAGCTGCTGCATGAAAAATCAAAGTAGGTTTATAGCACCTAAAAAGATGGGACATTTGTGATTCGTCTCTTATATCCCCTAAAATAAACTCTACGTTGTTTGATAGGTTATTAGAAACACTTCGTTTTAATAAAAACAATGGGGTTTCGGCATTATCTAGCAAAACAAGCTTTTTGAATTTAGAAGACAGTATTTTTTTTATAATACCACTGCCAATAGAGCCAGCTGCTCCCGTAATTAAGATGGTTTCCTCTGAAAAATCATGGGGCAATGAGTTGCTAATAACGATGTCATCCTCAGAAATTAATCCACAAGATTCTATAAAACCTTTAATCCTCTCAAAAACCGCAACCTCCATTTTAAAAACAAATACACTTATGGTGTGAAAATATTAATAATAAAGGGATAATCCAATTAGGTTTACTTTGCAAGAACCTTATATACCGTTTTAAATATTAATTTTATATCAAATAAGAAGTTTTGCTGCTTCAAATAACGTTTGTTGTAACTTAACTTATCTGGTATAATAGTTTCAATAAAATACTTTTCTGGATCTTTAACTTTTTTTAATAATTCTACCTCATCCCTGTATTCTAAAGACGCCAAACCGGTAATACCTGGTTTCAGTTTAAAAATAACCATATCATCCTCGGTATAGAAATTAACGTAATATCTTAGTTCTGGTCTAGGACCAACAAAACTCATATCTCCTTTTATTATATTGATTAATTGAGGAAATTCATCAATTTTATATTTCCTTAAGAAGTATCCTATTTTGGTAACCCTAGAGTCGTTGTCGCCAATGGTTAATAGCCCTTTTTTTTGGGATTTAAGATACATGGTTCTAAACTTGTATATATTAAATTCTTTATTGTGTTGTCCTACACGCGTTTGAATAAATAAAATAGGGCCTTTGGAATCTAATTTTATAAAAACAGCAATGATGATCAATAACGGAAATAGTAGCACTAAACCTAAAAACGCAAAAAGAAAGTCAAATATACGTTTTATCATTACTTGAAAGACAGGTTGTTAATCTTAACTAGACTATCACAATTTTCTACAACTATTTCTATCTCCTTGTCTTCTATTTTACTCTCAATTAAATAAATGCCACAAGGTTCTTGTCTAGGTGTGCTTTTAGAAAAGTTAACATCCCCTTTTTCTATAAGCGATTTAACTGTAGTAGTATCATATTCTTTTAGAACAGCATTGGAGTATTTAAACGGTTTTGAATTAATATTTTTTAAAACCCTAGCTTCAGGACCGTAGGCACAAGATGTTCTTTTTCCGCTTAAAAAGAAAGCCAGAATTATTAGTCCTAAAGCGAAACCACCGAGATAGTAGCCTAAGCGTTGCATTAGTTTCATTTACAATGTTTAAACAGTTATATGGTAGATTAAAATATTAAGAGGTTAATATCGCTATACTTTAAGTCGAACCATTCCCCCACAGATTTATTTGTTAAAATACCGTGGTAAAAGTACAACCCATTTTTTAGACCTTTATCAAATCTTAAGGAATTTTCTATACCACCATCCTCTGCTATTTTCATGAGGTAAGGCGTAAAAATATTACTAATTGAAATAGAGGCAGTTCTGGAATATCTTGCAGGGATATTGGGTACACAATAATGTATAACACCGTGTTTTATGAAGGTAGGCTCTATATGCGATGTTACTTCACTGGTTTCAAAGCATCCCCCCATATCAATGCTAACATCAATAATTACGGCTCCTTTTTTCATGTGCTGTACCATGGCTTCGGTAACAACTATAGGAGCTCTATTTATACCTCTTACGGCACCAATAACAACATCGCAGCGCTTTAACGCTTTAAGCAAATTTTTTGGTTGAATGGTAGAGGTAAACAGCGACCTTCCCAAATTTGTTTGTATGCGTCTAAGTTTAGTGATAGAATTATCAAAAACTTTAATACCGGTACCTAGGCCTATGGCGCTTCTCGCTGCATATTCCCCAACCGTACCAGCTCCTAAAATAACCACTTCAATAGGAGGGACACCACTTATATTTCCTAGCATTAGGCCTAAACTGTTTTTATCATTTGATAACAACTCCGAAGCTATTAAAACAGAAGCCGTACCAGCAATTTCGCTTAAGGAACGTACTGCAGGGTAGGTACCATCTTCATCCTTAATAAATTCAAACGCTAAAGCGGTAATTCGTTTTGAGGCAAGCGCTTCAAAATATTTTTTAGTCTGTGTCTTTAATTGAAGCGCAGAAATCAAAATAGCTTGGGGGTTCATCAATTTTATTTGCTCTAGACTAGGTGGTTCTACCTTGAGTATCATGGGGCACGAATACACCTTAGTAGTATCACTAGAAATTTCCGCTCCAGCTTCGCTGTAATCTTTATCACTAAATCTTGCGCCTTTGCCAGCCCCAGCTTCAATTAAAACCTTATGGCCGTTACTTACTAGTGCAGATACTGCATCTGGCGTTAAGCAAATTCTATTTTCTTGATATGTGGTTTCTTTGGGAACTCCAATATAAAGTTGTCTTTTGTGCTTTAAAATTTCTAATTTTTCCTCTTGGGGAAGTAGTTGTTGCTTTGTAAAAGGCGACAAGGATTGAGACATCTTAAAAAGTATTTATCAAAATTGAAATTACAAATATTTTTGGTTTTATAAATAGTTTAAGTGCTATTAATTTGGTTATCTAGTATGTTGATTAACAACAAGTAGGAATAAAAGCTAAGCAACTTACGGTATTTGCCCATAATACTTTAATTTAATTATTCTAATTTTGTTAGTATAGTATCGTTTATGTACAAAAGAATCACGCTACTTTTTACGTTATTTTTATCTTTTTTGGGGTTTACCCAGAATTATAGTATTGAGGGTATTGTGAAAGATGAAAAGCAATCAAGTATAGCGTTTGCAAATGTGATTCTCGAAGATCCTCAAAATACTGAAAACCTTACAGGTACGACTACAGATGAGCAAGGATATTTTAAGTTTGAAGATTTAAAATCTAAAACATACAATTTAACAATAAGCTTTTTGGGATTTGAGCGTTTTTCGGCGAAAATAAAATTGGTGGGAAATGTAGATTTTAAAACTATAGTCTTAAAAAGAAACGAAGAAGTACTAAACGAAGTAGTGGTTACCGCTAAACGCCCCACCGTTAAGCGTCTGGTAGATCGTATCGTTTTTAATGTTGAAAATTCTACCCTATCCAATGGTAATGTTCTAGATGTTTTAAAGCACACACCTGGTGTCATCGTTAGGGATGGTTCAATTTCTGTAAAAAACACCTCTCCTGTAGTTTATATAAACGATAGGCGGGTACATTTATCGATTGATGAAGTGCAGCAACTCCTGGAAGCAACACCAGCTAATAATATCAAATCAGTTGAAGTGATTACAAATCCCCCAGCAAAGTATGATGCAGAAGGAGGAGCAGTGTTAAATATAAAAACAAGTAAAAATATTATTGCAGGTTACCATGGTAGTGTTTTTGGTAGTTATCAACAAGGATTTCAATTTCCTAAATTTTCATTAGGCACAAGTCATTTCTTTAAATCTAAAAAATTGAGTGCATATATCAATTATAATATTAGTCCACGTAAGGATTTTAGAAACAATTTGGAGGAAATTAATTTTATTGATAATAATAGTATAGTATCCAGTTGGGAAACAGATTTTAAACGAGAACGAGAGTCAGATAACCAAAATATAACAGGTACTATCACTTATGATTTTAATGAACGTAATAGTTTGAACTTTACAGCAAATACTTTAATTGCACCCAGAGAGCATTCTAGAACCCGAGTAAATAGCTTAACAGAAGTATTTGGTGCTAATCAAGCATTAGATTCTACGTTTCGAACTTTTAATAATTTGGTTTCTGAGAAATTTAACCTAGCATTTTCTCTGGGATATATTCATAAATTCAATAAAGAAGGAGAACAACTGTCCATAGATTTGCATCATACAGATTATGATTTTTCTGAATTCCAAAATGTAGATACAGGCTATTTTTTACCAAACGCTTCATCATCTTTTAGAGATAATCGATTTCAAACATTTTCCAGTCAGGATATTAAATTGAGTACAGCTCAAGTTGATTATAGATTACCATCAGAAGGAGGTTCAATTTTTGAAGCGGGAATAAAAGCTGTAAATATAAATTCTGACAATGTTTTAGATCAATTTAGCTTTGAAAATGGTGTTAGAGAGGACGATTTAGATAATTCTGATGTTTTTATTTATGATGAAAAAAATTATGCAGCTTATATTAGTTATGAAAAAGACTGGGAGAGATGGAGTTTAAAGACGGGTTTACGTGTTGAGGTAACTGAAACCGAAGGAACTTCATTATTAACAAATACAACGAATATAAATGACTATACAAACCTGTTTCCATCATTTTATCTTTTAAATCGCTTAAAAAATGATGATGAATTATATTTTAGTTATAACAGGCGTATTTATAGACCACGGTATAGACAATTGAATCCATTTCGATATTTTTTAAATGATAATGCGTTTATTACAGGAGATCCTAGATTGCTTCCCGAAATAGATGATAGTTTTACCTTGGGTTATACTCTAAAGAATAAATATACATTTGAAATCTATTACCGTTATGAGAAGAACCCAACATTAGAATTACCTGTTCAAGATAACGATAATAGGTTGTTGAAATATGTATTTACTAATATAGACCATAATGAATCTTATGGTCTAGATTTTACCACATATACTGAAATTACTAGAGATTGGAATATTTATGTGTTATCATCTTTATTTTTTTATGAAAATAATTTTTTTGCAGTTGGAACAAATAATGAACTTTTAAATAATGAAAGGTGGTCTGTCTATGCAAATGTGGTTAATTATTTTAATTTTTTAAAAGATAAAAGTCTAACAGCTGACATTGGTGTAGATTATATTAGTCCTGTATTTGTAGGGCCAAGTGATATTAGCAGCAGAATAGGAGTAGATATTAATTTAAATAAAACCTTTTGGGATAATAGAGCGTCCCTAAATATTGGTATCCGGGATTTGTTTAATACAAGGAACTTTACCCAAACAACAAGATATTTAGATCAAGATTGGTTTGTGAATAACGATTTAGAGAATAGATTATTTGTGTTGGGTTTTAATTATAAATTTGGTAATTACAGACTAAATGTAAAGAAAACAGGTATAGATGTAAATGAGCGTGATAGGTTGGAAAGAGGAGAATAAGTCTTAAAAATATTGTTTTACTTTATCCCAAAAGTTTTTAGGGGATATTTTAAATTCGTCTTCTAGTTCTTCCATACTCTTACTTGCTTCGTTTATTTTGTTGAAAATGCGAGCTCGTATTAAATAAATTGATGGAATAATTATAGCCATTACAGGTAATAAGTATACTATTTGATTTTCCTCTGCAAACCTTAAATCATCATTAAAAACTTCAATTATGTGGAAAACATACATAGCAATAGGAACTAGTATGGTGTGATACCACCAATGTTTGCAAGTTAAAAACCAAATAAATAATAAAAATAAAGGTATTACTTTATTAGCTAAAGTCCAGGCAAGAACAAATAGACTTTCATAATAATTGCTTTCATACAAACCAAAAAAAGTGTCCCAAGTTTTTACGTTTGGAACACTTTCATGTAATGTGAATAAGAAAGGTGAGATAGCAATTAGTGTAGCTACAACACTACCTAATACTAGTCCTTTTTTATTTTCCTTGTCCTGGAACTTTGATCTTTGTCTTGTCAATTTTTGCTGTTGTTGCTCCATCTACATTGTAAGTGTTAGCAGCATTAGCTAAAAACAACATACCTCCGAAAATTGCTAAGGCAATTACATACTTTTTAGTTTTCATTTCTTTAAGGGATTTAATTAATTAACACCTCAAAGGTATGTAAAGACTAGGGCAACAGTTTTCGATATATGTTAAAATAATGTTAAAAACATTGATTTTTAAAAATATCGTTGTGGGTTTCCCGTAATCTTTTAAAAATATGTGAGAAATGATGGTTTTCTTATGCTATATTAGGGCTTTCGGTTAAGTTTATATTTTAAATTTTTACTTTAATAGTTCTTAGATTTTCCGTGTTTTCTTCTAGAAAAATTTCACAAAAATTATAATCTAATATTGGTTTAATGATGTCTGGCCATTCTATTATTATCCAATGATTTGCATACAAATACTCTTCAATACCGAAATTGTATGTTTCTTCAATATCATGAATCCTATACAAATCTAAATGATAGAACAGACCTTCATTTACCTTATATTCATTAATAATTGAAAAGGTAGGGCTACTCACTTCATCAGTACTTCCCAAGGCTTTCACAATACTTTTTACAAGTGTTGTTTTGCCTACTCCCATTTTACCATGAAGTAGAATAGTCTTGGAATTTACTGTTTTTATGAGCTTTTCTGCAACACCATCAACTTCATTTAGACTATAAGTTATTTCCAAATCAATCATTCAATTTCAAGCAATATTAAACAAAAAAATTTAAAAAAACTAATAAATTTAGCGTTTCATCGATGTTTTTGGTATTACAAAGATTTTATTTAGGTGTAAAAACGGTAAATGGAATAATCATTTCTTCGAGTGAAACACCTCCATGTTGGTATGTATTCCTGTAATAACTTACATAATGGTTGTAGTTATTTGGGTAAGCAAAAAATAAATCTCCCTTTGCGAAAATAAAAGAACTACTCATGTTAATTGTTGGTAAGTGTATGTTTTTAGGATCATCTGCCAGTAGCACATCTTTTTTATCAAAGGTTAAGCTTCTCCCAGTTTTATAACGTAAGTTTAAACTCGTGTCTCTGTCCCCAATAACCTTAGAAGGGTTCTTCACGTTTATGGTGCCATGATCTGTGGTTAAAATTAATTTAAAACCTAATTGTTGAGCTTGTTGAATCATTTCCAATAGTGGCGAGTTTTTAAACCAGCTAAGTGTTAATGAGCGGTATGCTTTATCGTTGGATGCAAGTTCTTTTACAACTTCCATTTCGGTTTTTGCATGGGATAACATATCTACAAAATTGTAAACCACTACAGTTAAATCGTTATTTTTTAATGCTTTAAAATTATCTACTAATTTTTTCCCATTTTTTAAATTGGTTATTTTGTAGTATTCATGCTTTAAGTTATTTAAACCTAAGCGTTGCATTTGGGCACTTAAAAAATCAGCTTCATGTAGATTTTTCCCCCCAGTGTCAGTATCGTTTTTCCAGTATTGTGGATATAGCTTTTCCATTTCACTAGGCATAAGTCCAGAGAAAATAGCATTTCTGGCATACTGCGTTGCAGTTGGTAGGATGCTAAAAAAGGCGTCTTCCCGTTCCTTTTTATAATAGTTGTTTATAACTGGTTCAAAAACTTTCCATTGGTCATACCTTAAGTTATCTACAACGACTAGAAGTGTTGGTTGTTCTTTGCTAAGCTCAGGTACGATTTTATCTTTAAATAGAGTGTGAGACATTATTGGCGCACCAGATGTATCATCAAACCAATCGGGATAGTTTTTATCAATAAATTTCCCAAATTGAATATTAGCCTCGGTTTTTTGAGATTCAAGAATTTCAAACATACCAGCATCCTCTATATCTTCTAACTGAATTTCCCAATAAATTAATTTTTGATATAGGTTTACCCAATCTTCATAAGAATTTATCATAGCTAAATCCATAGCTATTTTTCTAAATTCTTGTTGATAATTTGAAGTTGTTTTCTCGGAGACCAGTCTAGAATGGTCTAAATTCTTTTTTAAACTTAAAAGAATCTGATTGGGATTTACAGGTTTTATAAGGTAGTCGGCTATTTTATTGCCAATAGCTTCTTCCATTATATATTCCTCTTCACTTTTGGTAATCATGACCACTGGGAGACTGTCCTTTTTTTCCTTTATCTCATTTAGTGTTTCTAAACCCGTAAGCCCAGGCATGTTTTCATCTAAAAAAACAATATCAAAATTAGTGTCTTCAATAATATCAATAGCCTCAGTACCACTATTACAAGTGGTTACTTTATAGTTTTTCTTTTCAAGGAATAGTATGTGCGGTTTTAACAAATCAATTTCATCATCTACCCAAAGTATGTTAATCATATTTATCTCTATTTTATGGAATGCAGTCCCAAATTGGACTTCATATATTTATATTTGTAAAAATTAGTAAACTTTTAAAGTTTGAATAAACTTAAAATATTAAACGACCCAATTTACGGATTTATTACTATTCCAAATTCGTTAGTTTTCGATATCATTCAGCATAAATACTTCCAACGCCTTAGAAGAATTACCCAAATGGGGATGTCTTATCTAGTGTATCCTGGGGCGCATCACACAAGGTTTCATCATGCTATAGGTTGTATTTATCTTATGCAAAAGGCTGTGAATGTGCTTCGTTATAAGGGAGTTACAATTTCTAAAGAAGAAGAAGATGCATTATATATAGCCATTGTGCTTCATGATATAGGTCATGGTCCGTTTTCCCATGCTATGGAACATAGTATTGTTAACGGTGTGTCTCATGAGCAAATTTCTTTGTTGTTTATGGAGCGGTTAAATGAAGAATTTAACGGAAGTTTAACGCTTGCGATAAAAATATTTAAAGGAGAGTACCAACGTTCGTTTATGTGTCAGCTTATTTCTGGTCAACTTGATATTGACAGGGCGGACTATTTAAAGCGTGATAGTTTTTATACAGGTGTTGCAGAAGGTAATGTAAATAGTGAACGCCTAATAACCATGCTTAATGTGGTTGATGATGAATTGGTTGTTGAGGAAAAAGGTATTTACAGCGTAGAAAAATTTATTATCGCCCGTCGTTTTATGTATTGGCAGGTATATTTACATAAAACAGGCTTGGTAGCAGAACAACTTATGATGCGCGTGTTATCCAGAGCTAAAGAACTAACCAGTAAGGGTTGGGATTTAGAGGCTAGCAAAGCACTTAAGTATTTTTTAAAGAATGATATCTCAATCGAGAACTTTACTGATAAAACTCTAGATATTTTTAATGACTTAGATGATTATGACATCATATCTGCTATGAAGTCTTGGAAAAATAGTGATGATTTTGTGCTTCAAAAATTATGCGAAATGATAATTGATAGAGTATTACTGAAGATAAAAATCAAAAATAAACCCATCAAGGCCAAAGATTTAGAAAAACAGAGGAGTAAAGTAATTGATGACTATGGTATTACTGCCCAAGAAGCAGCGTATTTTGTGTTTACTGGAAATATTTTTAATCAAGCTTACCAAACAAAAAAACAGAATATTAATATTCTATATAAGTCCGGTAAAATTCAAGACATTGTTAAGGCTACCGACCATCTAAATCTAAAGGCATTGTCTAAGCCTGTTACCAAATATTACATCTGTTATCCAAAATAGAAATAGTTGCATAATTTTTTGATTATTAAATTGTTTACAACCTTAGAATATCTTAAAAAGAAAGGCGTTATAACTTTAGCACATTTTTCCTATTTTTGCTCAAATTATTAAAACTGAACTAACTCACAACGTTTGAAATTCACAGCACAACAAATAGCAGATATTCTGGAAGGGGATATTGTTGGTGATGCAAATATAAAAGTATCTAAGCTTGCAAAAATTGAGGAAGGTGTTGAAGGAGCTCTAACATTTCTGGCTAACCCAAAATACACATCTTTTATATACTCCACTAAGGCTTCTATAACTATAGTAAATAAGACTTTTGAGCCTGAAGAACCTTTAACAACTACCTTAATTAAGGTAGATGATGCATATAAGTCTTTTTCTAAGCTTTTGGAATATTACAATCAAGTAAAGCTTAATAAGTTTGGTGTAGAACAACCCTCGTTTGTTTCAGAATCGTCATCTAGCGGAGAAAATATATATATAGGTGCTTTCTCTTATATTGGTGAAAACGTTGTTCTTGGAGATAATGTGAAAATTTTCCCTAATTCTTATATAGGGGATAATGTGAAAATAGGAGATAATACCATAGTGTTTGCAGGTGCTAAAATATACTCTGAGTGTGTTATTGGTAAGCATTGCGTTATTAATTCTGGAGCAATTATTGGCGCTGATGGATTTGGTTTTGCGCCTAATGAAAAAGGCGAGTACCAAAAGGTGCCACAGACAGGTAATGTAATTTTAGAGGACTTTGTTGATGTAGGAGCGGCAACAACCATAGATAGAGCTACTTTAGGTTCGACCATTATACGAAAAGGTGTGAAACTTGATAATCAAATTCAAATTGCACATAATGTTGAAATAGGAAAAAATACTGTAATTGCGGCCCAGACGGGTATAGCGGGTTCTACCAAAATTGGAGAAAATTGTCAAATAGGAGGTCAGGTAGGTATAGTCGGGCATATTACTATTGGTAATAATGTTAAAATTCAAGCCCAGTCTGGTATTGGTAGAAATGTAAAAGATAATGAGGTACTGCAAGGGTCGCCTGCATTAGCTTATGGCGATTATAACAAATCTTATGTACACTTTAAGAACCTACCCCAAATTATTAAAAAAATTAACGATATAGAAAAAAACTATGGCAATAGTTAACACAGATACTAAACAAAAAACTATAAATAACGAGGTGTCACTTACTGGTGTTGGTTTACATACCGGTAAAAATGTAACCTTAACCTTTAAACCATCACTAGCTAATTCAGGTCTAGCTTTCAAGCGCGTAGATTTAGAAGGAGCACCTGTTATAGAAGCAGATGCTAACTATGTAACCAATACCCAAAGGGGGACTTGTTTGGAAAAGAATGGTGTAATGATTCAAACATCAGAACACGTTTTAGCAGCATTAGTCGGTTTAGATGTAGATAATGTAATTATTGAACTTAATGCATCAGAACCTCCAATTATGGATGGTTCATCAAAGTTTTTCATTGAAGCAATAGAAGAGGCAGGAATAGTAGAGTTGGATGCTACAAGAGAAGAATTTGTGGTGTCTGATGTCATATCATATACAGATGAAGAAAGTGGAAGCGAGATTTTGGTAATGCCAGCCAAGGAGTATCAAATTACTACCATGGTAGATTTTGGAACTAAAGTTTTAGGAACACAAAATGCTACATTAAATCAGATTTCAGATTTTAAAAATGAAATAGCAAATTCCCGTACATTTAGTTTTTTACATGAAATAGAAATGCTTCTAGAACATGGTTTAATAAAAGGTGGCGATTTAAATAATGCTATTGTTTATGTAGATAAACCATTGTCTCCTGAAACCATGGAGAAATTAAGGGTGGCTTTTAACAAAGAAAACATTGCGGTAAAGCCTAACGGTATTTTAGATAATTTAACGTTACATCATCCAAATGAAGCTGCAAGACATAAATTGTTAGATGTTCTTGGAGATTTAGCGCTAATAGGTACACGAATTCGAGGAAAAGTTATTGCTAATAAGCCAGGACACTTTGTAAACACCCAGTTTGCCAAAAAACTTTCAAAAATAATTAAGAATGAAAGGCGTAATAATGTGCCTAATATAGATTTGAATCAAGAACCTCTTATGGACGTGACTCAAATTATGAATATGTTGCCGCACCGTCAGCCTTTTTTATTGCTGGATAAAGTTTTTGAACTTACTGATAAACATGTGGTTGGGATGAAAAATGTGACGATGAACGAAGAGTTCTTTAAAGGGCATTTTCCAGGAGCGCCAGTAATGCCGGGAGTTTTAATAGTGGAAGCAATGGCACAAACAGGAGGTATTCTTGTATTGAGCACTGTGCCAGATCCTGAAAACTATCTAACATTCTTCATGAAAATGGACAATGTTAAATTTAAAAGAAAAGTGAGTCCTGGAGATACTTTAATTTTTAAGTGTACATTAATAACGCCTATTAGGAGAGGGATTTGCCATATGCAGGGGTATGCTTATGCCAACGGGAAGTTGTGTGCAGAAGCAGAATTAATGGCACAAATCTCTAAAGTAAAATAATTAAAACGTAAAAAATGAATCAACCTTTAGCATACGTGCATCCTGGTGCAAAAATTGCAAAAAATGTTGTAATAGAACCTTTTACTACTATTAATAGTAATGTAGTAATTGGTGAGGGTACTTGGATAGGTAGTAATGTTACCATAATGGAAGGTGCGCGTATTGGTAAAAATTGTAATATATTTCCAGGCTCGGTTATTTCAGCAGTTCCTCAAGATTTAAAATATAATGACGAGGATACCACTGTTGAGATAGGTAATAATGTAACGATTAGAGAATGTGTTACTATTAATAGAGGTACAGCTGATAGAATGAAAACCGTTATTGGTAATAATTGCCTTATCATGGCGTATTGCCACATTGCACACGATTGTATTGTAGGCGATAACTGTATTTTCTCAAACAATAGTACTCTTGCAGGACATATAAACATTGGAGATTATGTAGTACTGGCAGGTATGACGGCTGTGCATCAGTTTGTCTCTGTTGGTAACCATGCTTTTGTAACAGGAGGTTCTTTAGTAAGAAAGGATGTGCCACCCTATGTTAAAGCAGCCCGCGAACCCTTATCTTATGTAGGAATAAATTCGGTGGGATTAAGACGAAGGGGATTCACTACCGAAAAAATTAGGGAAATTCAAGATATCTACAGAATTCTATATCAAAAAACATATAATAATTCCCAAGCAGCAGATATTATTGAGGCAGAAATGGAAGCAACGCCAGAACGTGATGAAATTCTTCAGTTTATAAAGAATTCGCACCGAGGAATAATGAAAGGGTACTTTAAATCAAATTAAAAAATAGTTAAAAAGATATGGTAACTACAAGTGATATACGAAACGGATTATGTATTAGATATAATAATGATATTTATAAAATAGTAGAGTTTTTGCATGTTAAGCCAGGCAAAGGGCCAGCATTTGTAAGAACAAAACTAAAAAGTGTAACAAACGGAAAAGTGATCGACAATACCTTTTCCGCTGGTCATAAATTAGAAGATGTGCGTGTAGAAACCCATAAATTTCAGTTTCTATATAATGACGGAGAGTATTTTCATTTTATGAATACTGAGGATTATTCTCAAATTCAACTTACTGAAGCAGCATTAGATAACCCTGGATTAATGAAAGAAGGCGAAGTTGTAACCGTTTTAATTAACACTGAGGACGACATGCCTTTATCAGTAGATTTACCTGCTAGTGTGATTCTTGAGGTAACGCATACAGAGCCTGGGGTAAAAGGGAATACTGCTACCAATGCAACTAAACCTGCAACGGTAGAGACTGGAGCAGAGGTAAACGTTCCTTTGTTTATTAATGAGGGCGATAAGATTAAGGTTGAAACTGCAAAAGGCACTTATAAAGAACGCGTAAAAGAATAATTTAGTTGAAGTTTCCTAAACCAGAATCCTTAAAAAGCATAGCGCAACTAATTGATTGTGAATTTGTTGGCGACTCTAATCTTCCAGTTCTTGGAATGAACGAAATTCATGTAGTTGAGCCAGGAGATATTGTATTTGTAGATCATCCTAAGTATTATGATAAAGCACTAGAGTCTAAGGCAACCATAATACTAATCAATAAAAAGGTTGACTGTCCAGAAGGGAAAGCACTTTTAATCAGCGATGACCCTTTCAGGGATTTTAATAAATTATCTCAGCATTTTAAGCCGTTTCAAGTTTCCAATACTTCTATTTCCCAATCAGCTAGCATAGCAGAAGGTACTGTTGTGCAACCTAATACCTTTATCGGTAATAATGTAAAGATTGGTAAAAATTGTGTAATACATTCAAATGTGAGTATCTATGACGATGCTATAATAGGGGATAATGTCACAATTCATGCAGGCACAATATTAGGAGCCAATGCATTTTATTACAAAAATAGACCTGAGGGGTTTGATAGATTATTATCCTGTGGGAGGGTAGTGATAGAAGACAATGTAGATATTGGAGCCTCTTGTACAATTGACAGGGGGGTAACTGGGGATACAACTATTAAAGCAGGAACTAAAATTGACAACTTAGTGCAAATAGGGCACGATACCATTATCGGGAAAAAATGCCTCATAGCTTCTCAAGTTGGTATTGCAGGTTGTGTTGTCGTTGAAGATGAAGTTACCATTTGGGGTCAAGTAGGCATAACAAGTGGAATTACTATTGGTAAAAAAGCAGTTATTTCTGCAAAAGCGGGTGTGAGTAAATCTTTGGAAGGAGGAAAAGGATATTTCGGAATTCCAGCGGATGATTTTCGAACAAAATACAAAGAAATAGCATCAATTAGAAAAATCCCTGAAATCTTAGAAACTTTAAAAAAACAAAGTGATAAGTAGTTTATTTTTCCCTTAAAATAAATTACTTTTGCTTGACTTAAAAAATAAACGAAAAATCATCACAAATGAGCGTTCTAGTAAATAAGGATTCAAAAATTATAGTGCAAGGTTTTACTGGTAGTGAAGGTACATTTCACGCTAGTCAAATGATTGAATATGGTACAAATGTAGTTGGAGGTGTTACTCCGGGAAAAGGAGGGCAAACACATTTAGATAAACCTGTGTTTAATACAGTGCAAGAAGCTGTAGAACAAGTAGGGGCAGATACTACTATTATTTTTGTACCACCTGCATTTGCTGGTGACGCTATCATGGAAGCAGCAGATGCCGGAATTAAAGTGATTATTGCTATTACAGAGGGCATCCCTGTTGCAGATATGATTACAGCATCAAATTATATTAAAGATAAAGGATCAAGATTAATTGGCCCTAATTGTCCGGGTGTAATTACACCAGGGGAAGCAAAAGTTGGTATCATGCCAGGTTTTGTGTTTAAGCAAGGAAAAGTGGGTATTGTATCCAAATCAGGAACATTAACCTATGAAGCAGCAGACCAAGTTGTAAAACAAGGTTTAGGGATCACAACAGCAATAGGTATTGGTGGAGACCCAATCATAGGTACTACAACAAAAGAAGCTGTTGAATTATTGATTAACGATTCTGAAACTGAAGCTGTAGTAATGATAGGAGAGATAGGAGGGCAGTTAGAAGCTGATGCAGCAAACTGGTACAAACAAAGTGGAAGCAAAAAGCCAATAGTAGGTTTTATAGCAGGAGAAACTGCGCCTGCAGGTCGTACCATGGGACATGCTGGAGCAATTGTAGGAGGTAGTGACGACACAGCTCAAGCAAAAAAGAAAATTATGAGTGAGTGTGGTATTCATGTAGTAGACTCTCCTGCAGAAATTGGAAAAAAAGTAGCCGAAGTACTCGGATAGAACACATAAATTTATTTTGAAGATCCGTTAATTTTAAAATTAACGGATTTTTTTTGCTCTTTATTGAAAAAAGGGTAACAAAACATGGCTCTAGTGTATATAATGGTGTAATGATAAAAACCTAAAATCATGAAAACTGTTAAAGTGTTTTTTGCAGCCCTAGCTATTATAATGTCAATCAGTAGTTGTTCTAAGGATGACGATTCCATCCAGTATATAGAGGCAGATCCACAATTCCCGATGAAAACATTACTTGAAAGTGGCGCTGTGGAACTTACAGGAACTAAGGTTAACTGGGTAAACACCTATGAATTAGGTTATGAGTTTAAAACTTTCAAAAATGGAAAAATTACTGCTTTAGGAGTTCGTATACCAGATAACGGGGAATTTCGCGTTACACTTTGGAACTCTGACACCGAAGAAATTTTGGTTACCCAAAATGTAATATCAACTTCAGGATTAATTTCTTTTGAAGATATAGCTCCAGTACAAATTTCTTCAGGAACTCGTTATTTTATTTCAGTGAATACTAATAGTTACTATATTTTTAGCAATGATGGTAACATTATCTTTCCAGCTGAAACAGACGATATTATCATTTTATCTTACGGTGGTATCTTTGGAACCGCACAGGCTCTACCAACCATTACTTCACAAACGGATTATGTAGGTGTTGTAGACGTAAAATTTATTCCCGATAATTAATACCAGTGTTTTGAACCTTACGATTTTGTGAGGTTTTTTATTTTCAAACAATCTGTATTTCTTATATTTGATTGAAATTGAAAATTATTTAAATAGACTAATAAAACATGAAGTTATTAGAAGGTAAAACAGCTATAATTACTGGTGCAAGCCGAGGTATAGGAAGAGGAATAGCAAAAGTTTTTGCAGAACAAGGAGCTAATATAGCATTTACATACAGTTCTTCTGTTGATGCTGCCAACGCATTGGAGAAAGAATTAAAAGATGCAGGTGTAAATGCCAAGGGATACCAAAGTAATGCGGCAAGTTTTGAAGATGCACAGCAACTAGCTGAAGATGTAGTAAAAGAATTTGGAAGTATAGATGTGCTTATAAACAATGCTGGAATTACAAAGGATAACTTACTAATGCGCATTAGTGAGGAAGATTTTGATAAAGTTATTGAGGTAAATCTTAAATCTGTATTTAACATGACTAAGGCAGTACAGCGTACCATGCTAAAACAGCGAAAAGGCTCAATAATTAATATGAGTTCAGTAGTAGGTGTAAAAGGTAATGCGGGCCAAACAAATTATGCAGCATCTAAGGCAGGAATTATAGGTTTTTCTAAGTCGGTAGCTTTAGAATTAGGATCCAGAAACATTAGGAGTAATGTTATAGCTCCAGGTTTTATAGAAACCGAGATGACAGCTAAGTTAGATGAAGAAGTTGTAAAAGGCTGGAGAGCAGGAATTCCTTTAAAACGAGGAGGTACGCCAGAGGACGTAGCCAATGCTTGTGTGTTTTTGGCAAGTGATATGAGTGCTTATGTTACGGGACAAACCTTAAATGTTGATGGGGGAATGCTTACATAGTTTTAAGGTTTAATGCAGGCAAAAATATTGTTGTACATAATATTATCTGGAATTATAGCGCTACTAGTAGCGCTTTTTCAGTATAAATATAAATCAAAACATAAAGGCAGGTTATCCTTACTATTTACTTTTTTACGTTTTCTAACGGTTTTTACTTTATTGTTGTTATTAATAAATCCAAAGTTTACACAAGTTAAAGTTTATCTAGAAAAGCCCAACCTAGTATTAGCTGTAGATAACTCTAATTCTATAGCGCATTTGCATCAAGAAGATAGCGCTTTAAGGGTTTTGGAGCTATTAAAAAATAACCCTAGCCTGAATGATAACTTTAAATTGGATGTGTTTTCTTTTGATGAAACGCTTCAGAACTCAGGGGAATTCAATTTTAAATCAGAGGGGAGTGATATAGATAAAGCATTGCGTGGAATTTCAGAAGTCTATAAAAATGAAATTGCTCCTGTGGTTTTGATCTCAGATGGTAATCAAACCTTTGGAAACGATTATTCTGTTTCAAATACATATAAACAACCTGTGTATCCAATAATTTTAGGAGATACCGTTACTTATGCAGACTTAAGTATAAAACAACTTAATGTTAACAGATATGCGTTTTTAAAAAATAGATTCCCCGTAGAAGCTATTTTAGTTTATCAAGGTAATTCTAGTGTTTCTTCTAAGTTTAGAGTCGTAAAAAATGGTAGTACAGTATTTGCTAAAACTATAAACTTTTCAAAGCAAAACAGTTCAGAGATTATACAATTTACACTTCCAGCCAATAGCGTTGGTATTAATAGTTATGTAGCAACCTTAGAGCCATTACTAACAGAGAAAAATACAATAAATAACTCAAAAAATTTTGCTGTTGAGGTTATTGACCAAAAGACTAAAATTGCTTTAGTAACCGATATATTACATCCAGATATAGGGGCATTCAAGAAGAGTATTGAAACAAACGAACAGCGTTCGGTTTCAATTTTAAATCCTTACGAATTTTTGGATAAAGTTAATGAATTTCAATTGGTTATATTGTATCAGCCAAACAATAAGTTTAAGAGGCTGTATGAGGTTTTGGATAAAGCATCCCTAAATACATTTACAGTAATTGGCACAAAAACAGCATTAGGTTTTTTAAACAACACAGTTGGGTTTTTAACTCAGGAAAGCACAGGGCAAATAGAAGATTTTCAGCCAAAATTAAATTTGAATTTCTCGCCTTTTTTAGTGGAAGATATCAATTTTGAAAGTTTTCCGCCATTAAAAGGGCCTTTTGGTGTGTCTAAATTCTCGATACCTTTTGAAACTTTACTGGAGAAAACAGTTTTAGGTATTGAAAAAAACGAACCGCTATTAGCTGCCTTGGAGCACAATGGCAAACGGGAAGCTGTGTTATTTGGAGAAAATATTTGGAGATGGCGTGCACAAAGTTTTGTGAACGAAACGTCTTTTTCCAGTTTTGATAATTTTATTGGAAAATTAGTGCAGTATCTCGCTTCAAATAGAAAAAAGTCGAGGCTAACAATAGATTATAAGTCATTTTATACAGGTAGTTCCAATATTGTTATTACATCGCAAGCATTTGATAAGAATTACGAATTTGATGCACGACAGTCACTGGAGTTAATTCTAGAAAATACGGCTACAAAAGAAAAACAAGTGTTTCCATTTGTACTTAGGAATAATAGTTACCAGATAGACCTAACTGGTATTGCGGCGTCTAAATATAATTTTGTGGTACGTTCAAAAAGTGAAAATATATCAAAATCTGGTAGTTTTGAAGTGTTAGAATATAATATAGAACAGCAATTTTTAAATGCAGATGTAACGAAGTTGCAACAATTAGCTACTAATACCAATGGCAAAGCCTATTTTATGAATTCAGTAGATGCGTTAGTTTCAGAATTATTGTCTAATGAAAGCTATAAACCTATCCAAAAAAGCGATAAAAATACCGTACCTTTGATAGACTGGAAATATTTATTAGGTTTTATAGTATTTACACTATCTGCCGAGTGGTTTCTAAGAAAATATAATGGACTAATTTAAAAGAATAAAATACCATGGAAAGATTGCCAAAAATAGCATTGCCTATTATCATCACAGTTGTCATACTTTTTGTTTTACTGGCAAAATCTGCCGTAACCATAGGCTCTGGTGAGGCAGGGGTGTTGTATAAAACATTTGGAGGTGGTGTGGTAACAGATGAAGCTCCTATGGGAGAAGGGTTTCATATCGTAGCACCTTGGAACAAAGTTTATATTTATGAGGTGCGTCAGCAAGAACTATTTGAAAAAATGAGAGTACTATCATCAAATGGATTGGAGATTCAAATTGATGGTTCGGCTTGGTACCAACCCGTATATGAAGATTTAGGGAAGTTGCACCAAACATTAGGCGAAAATTATTTACAAAGGGTAATACAACCGGCCATCCGAAGTGCTGCGAGAAGTGTTGTTGGCCGTTATACACCTGAACAATTATATTCTACCAAAAGAGATGCGATTCAGGATGAAATTTTTGTTGAAACAAAGAAAATTTTAGAAAAACAATATGTGCAATTAAATGAGGTTTTGGTACGTGATGTTACTTTGCCGCCAACTATTAAGGAAGCAATTGAGCGTAAACTAAAACAAGAGCAGGAATCTCTGGAGTATGAATTTAGATTGGTAACAGCGGAAAAAGAAGCGGAAAAGCAGCGTATTGAGGCTCAGGGTAAGGCAGATGCTAACAAAATTTTGAGTGCTTCGTTAACGGACAAGATTTTACAGGACAAAGGTATTGAGGCTACAATGAAATTATCAGAATCTCCGAACAGTAAAGTTATTGTTATTGGCTCTGGTGACAGTGGGTTGCCTATTATCTTAGGGAATCAGTAAAGCGTAATTCACTTAGCTTAGTTTACAATTTAAAGAAAAACTAATTTATTTTAAATTTTGAACTAATAATTTGGAATTATAGTTATAAATTACAGATATTTGCATCAAATAAATAACATGACTATTACTCAAACACATCATCATTTTTACATTTGCTCTCAAGCGAAGTAAAAATGTATTGAGTAATATCAACATATATTTTAAACCCGTTTGAGACAATCAAGCGGGTTTTTTAGTGAAACTCAATTTGAAGAAGTCCAAAGGACGCACTTAAAATTGTATGTTGAACTAATCCCGCTAAAGAGCGGGATATGAGTTTTTAATCTGGAAACAGATAAATTAATTAAGATTAAAAAATGAGTAAATTAAGAATTGCAGTACAGAAATCGGGTCGCTTAAACGAAGATTCGATGCGTTTGTTAAAAGATATAGGTATTTCTATTGATAACGGGAAAGACCAATTAAAAGCTTCAGCAAAGGGGTTTCCAGTAGAAGTTTTCTACCTGAGAAATGGAGATATTCCGCAATATTTAAAAGATGGCGTGGTAGATGCTGCGATTATTGGAGAAAACGTTTTAATAGAAAAAGGAGAGGGCATTGGTATAGTTGAAAAACTAGGATTCTCGTCTTGTCGTGTTTGTATCGCTGTACCAAAGGCAGATAATTACAACAGTATAAAGGACTTAGAGGGTAAGCGTATTGCAACATCTTACCCTCATACAGTACAACAATTTTTAGATAAAAATGGTGTAAACGCAAATCTACACATCATTAATGGTTCAGTTGAAATTGCACCAAATATTGGTTTAGCAGATGCTATTTGCGATATTGTTTCTAGCGGAAGCACCTTATTTAAAAATAATTTGAAAGAAGTAGATACAATTTTAAAATCTGAAGCAGTTTTAGCGGTGTCTCCTAAATTGGATACTGAAAGACAAGCCATTTTAGAGAAAATTAAATTTAGAATTCAGTCCGTTTTAAAAGGAAGAGATTCTAAGTATGTCTTATTAAATGCACCTAATGATAAACTAGAAGATATCATCAAAGTATTACCAGGAATGAAAAGCCCAACTGTATTGCCTTTAGCCGAAGAAGGCTGGAGTTCTGTACATTCTGTAATTAGTAAAAATCAGTTTTGGGATGTCATAGACGACTTAAAGGCCAAAGGAGCGCAAGGTATTTTGGTATGCCCAATTGAAAAAATGGTACTTTAATTTTTTGTCATTCTGAACTCGTTTCAGAATCTCATTAATAATTTGAAGATTTATTTAATGAAAATCATAAAAAATCCAAATAAAAGCGAATGGTCTGAAATTTTAAAAAGACCAACCCAAACCGTTGGAGATATTGAGGGTACTGTTACTACAGTTTTTGATGATGTTTCTAAAAATGGGGATAGTGCTATTAAGCAATATACGCAAAAGTTTGATGGTGTTTCTTTAGAATCTAGCGTGGTGACTTCTGAAGAAATTGAAGAGGCCATTCAATTAGTCCCTGTAAAACTGCAAGATGCTATAAAACAGGCAAAGCACAATATTGAAACGTTTCATAAGGCTCAAAAAACATCAAAAGTAGAGGTAGAAACTACTAATGGCGTGAAATGCTGGCAAGAAAAAAGACCGATACAAAAAGTTGGTTTGTACATCCCAGGAGGTACAGCGCCCTTATTTTCAACAGTGTTGATGTTGGCTGTTCCTGCTCAAATAGCGGGTTGTAAAGAGATAGTTTTATGTTCTCCACCGAATAAAGAAAGTAAACTAGCACCAGAAATTTTGTTTACAGCTAAATTATGTGGTGTTACTAAAATTATAAAAGTAGGTGGTATACAAGCCATTGCAGGATTAACTTTTGGGACAGAAACCATTCCGAAAGTTTATAAAATTTTCGGACCCGGAAATCAGTATGTGACGGTAGCAAAACAAATAGCGACAAAATATGGTGTTGCTATTGATATGCCTGCAGGACCAAGTGAATTATTGGTAGTAGCTGATGAAACTGCAAATGCTGCTTATGTGGCATCAGATTTATTAAGTCAAGCCGAACATGGTACAGATAGTCAGGTAATTTTGGTGTCAACATCCAAAGGTTTTATAGATGAAGTTTCTAAAGAAATAGAGAAGCAGCTTGAAGTATTACCGAGAAAAGCCATTGCAGAAAAAGCCATAGCAAACTCAAAATTAATTTATGTTGAAAATGATGCGACTGCTCTAGAAATGATTGATGAATATGGGCCAGAGCATTACATTATCTGTTGTAAAAACGAAGACCTTTATATTGATAACATAAATAATGCAGGATCAGTTTTTATAGGAGATTATACGCCCGAAAGTGCGGGAGATTATGCCTCTGGAACCAATCACACATTACCCACGAATGGGTTTTCTAAAGCCTATTCTGGAGTGAATTTAGATAGCTTTATGAAAAGTATGACATTTCAAAAAATATCTAAAGAAGGTATTTTAAATATTGGCGAAACTATCGAGTTAATGGCAGAAGCAGAAGGCTTACAGGCGCACAAAAATGCTGTGAGCATTCGATTAAAGGATTTGAAACAATGAGTATTCAAGATTTAATAAGACCAACTGTAAAAGCGTTAAAACCATATTCATCAGCAAGAGATGAATATCAAGGTAATAGTGATGCTATGGTGTTTTTGGATGCCAATGAAAACCCGTTTGAAAATGGTGTAAATCGTTATCCAGATCCGCAACAGCGTACTGTAAAATCATTGCTTTCAGAAATAAAGTCTATTCCTCAAAAAAATATACTTTTAGGTAATGGTAGTGATGAAGTGCTAGATTTAATTTATCGTGCGTTTTGCGAGCCAAATCAAGATAACATTATTACGTTACCACCCACCTATGGTATGTATAGTGTTTTAGCCAACATCAATGCTATTGCTATAAAAAGTGTGCAGCTGGATGAAAATTTTCAACCTAAAGTTGATGCTATCTTAGAGGAAGCAGATTCAAACTCTAAATTATTGTTTTTGTGTTCGCCAAATAATCCAACAGCGAATAGTTTTAAAGCTAAATCTATAGAACGATTAGTAAGAGAATTTAAAGGCATTGTAGTTATTGACGAAGCGTATATCGATTTTTCAAACGAAGAAAGTTGGGCAAGCAGATTGAATGAGTTTCCAAACTTAATCGTCACTCAAACATTATCTAAAGCTTTCGGAATGGCAGGTATTCGCTTGGGTATTTGTTATGCTTCGGAAGAAATTATTTCGGTTTTAAATCGAATAAAACCTCCTTACAATGTTAACGAACTCACGCAACAAAAAGCGATTGCGCAATTAAAGCAAAATGAGTTAACACAACAGCAAGTAGCATCAATATTAAGCGAGCGTGATATTTTAGTTGAAGAATTAGATGCTATTAGTTTTGTTTCAAAAATATATCCCTCAGATGCTAATTTTGTGCTAGCTAAGGTAGATGATGCTACAAAGCGTTATAATGAGTTAATAACAAAAGGCATTGTAATCAGGAATAGGACAACCCAACCCGGATGCGAAAATTGCTTGCGTTTTACGGTGGGAACTAAGGAAGAGAATAAAGTTTTAATAAAAGCATTAAAAGCGTTAGAATGATTTGTCATTCCGCACTGTCCCACTGAGCGCAGTCGAAGTGTGATGCGGAATCCATATAAATTTGAATATAATAAAATAGATTCCTGCCTTCGCAGGAATGACAAGAAAATGAAAAAAGTATTATTTATAGACAGAGACGGTACATTGGTGTTAGAACCACCTGTAGATTATCAACTTGATAGTCTAGAGAAATTGGAGTTCTATCCAAAAGTATTTCAATACATGGCGAAAATAGCTAGTGAATTGGATTATGAGTTAGTGATGGTAACCAACCAAGACGGTCTAGGAACGGATAGTTTTCCCGAAGACACCTTTTGGCCAGCGCAGAATAAAATCATTGATGCGTTTAAAAAGGAAGGTGTCGTATTTTCAGAAGTTCATATTGATAAAACCTTTCCGCATGAGAATGCTGAAACCCGAAAACCAAGAACAGGGTTGTTAACTCAGTATTTTTCAAAAGACTATGATTTGGAGAATTCGTTCGTGTTAGGCGATAGAATTACAGATATGGAGTTGGCTAAAAACCTTGGTGCAAAAGGTATTTATTTATCTGAAGATCCAGAATTAGGTGCTGACGAAATTGAAAGTACAAAACAAGATATTTTAGATTGTATAGCCTTAACAAGTACTGATTGGGCTGAGATATACGAGTTTTTAAAGCTGAAAGATAGAGTTGAAGAGATAACTCGTAACACCAATGAAACACAGATATATATAAAATTGAATTTAGATGGTTCTGGCAAAAATGATATTGATACTGGTTTGTCGTTTTTCGATCATATGTTAGATCAAATTGGGCGTCACGGAGCTATGGATTTAACCATTAAAGTAGATGGCGATCTAGAAGTTGACGAGCACCATACCATTGAAGATACCATGATTGCTTTAGGCGAATTGTTTCATAAAGCCTTAGGCAATAAATTAGGTATAGAACGTTACGGTTTTTGTTTACCAATGGATGATTGTTTAGCACAAGTAGCTGTAGATTTTGGCGGAAGAAACTGGCTGGAGTGGGATGCAGAATTTAAACGCGAAAAAATTGGTGATATGCCAACAGAAATGTTTTATCATTTATTTAAATCGTTTACAGATGGTGCAAAATGTAATTTAAATATAAAAGCAGAAGGTACAAACGAACACCATAAAATTGAAGGGATTTTTAAAGCCTTTGCAAAAGCTATGAAAATGGCGGTAAAAAGAGACCCAAATAAGATGTTTTTACCGAGTACAAAAGGAATGCTTTAAAAATTCCAAAAACAAAACTCCAAACTCCAACCAGTTCAAGTGAGTTTTGGAATTTAGTGATTGAAAATTGGATTTTGTAATTATTAGTTTTCAAAATCCTAAATGTCAAAATTAAGAAATAGAAATAGTTTGAAACTAATAATTATTGATTACGGCGCAGGAAATATAAAAAGCATTCAGTTTGCTTTTAAACGTTTGGGGTATGATGCTGTTTTATCAAACGATCCAGAAGAAATTAAAGCGGCAGATAAAGTGATATTTCCTGGTGTAGGAGAAGCAAGCTCTGCAATGAAAATGCTTAAGGAGAGTGGTTTGGACAAACTGATTCCAAGTTTAAAACAGCCTGTATTAGGTATTTGTTTAGGTATGCAATTGATGTGTTTGCATACTGAAGAGGGTAATACAGAAGGTTTGGGTATTTTTGAAACCAAAGTAAAACGCTTTTCAGATGATGTAAAAGTGCCGCAAATGGGATGGAATGTTATAAAAGATTTAAAATCCGATTTATTTAAAGGTATTAAAGAAAATGAATATATGTACTTGGTACATAGTTATTATGCTGAACATTGTAATGAAACCATAGCAAAAACGGATTATGGTATCAATTATGCGTCTGCATTACAACATGAAAATTTTTATGGCACTCAGTTTCATCCAGAAAAAAGCGGAAATGAAGGTGCTAAAATATTAAAGAACTTTATAAATATATAGCATTTAGCAGTTGGCTCTTAGCTTTTTGCTAATGGCCAATAGCTAATTGCCAATAGCTAGAAAATGAGAATAATTCCAGCAATAGACATCATAGATGGTAAATGTGTAAGATTGTCCAAAGGCGATTACAGCACAAAGAAAATATACAATGAGAATCCACTAGAAATTGCAAAGCAATACGAAGATCATGGTATTGAGTATCTGCATTTAGTGGATTTAGATGGTGCAAAAGCAAGTCATATTGTAAACCATAAGGTTTTAGAAACCATTGCAGCGAAAACAAATTTAAAGATTGATTTTGGTGGTGGCCTAAAAACTGATGAAGATTTACGTATTGCTTTTGAATCTGGAGCAGGACAAATAACAGGCGGCAGTATTGCCGTTAAAAAACCAGAGGTTTTTAAAAGTTGGTTAGCTAAATTTGGAGCTGACAAAATCATTTTGGGAGCTGATGCCAACAATGAAAAAATTGCTATAAGTGGGTGGTTAGAAGAATCTGATGAGGAATTGATACCGTTTGTAAAAAACTATATGCAGGAAGGTGTGTCGTACGTAATTTGTACAGATATAGCTAAGGATGGCATGCTAGAAGGTCCGTCGTTTGATTTATATGAAAAGATGCTAGGGGAGTTAGAAGGTGTTAAATTGATTGCTTCGGGCGGTATTTCAAAATTTGATGAACTTCCAAAATTAGCAGCATTAGGTTGCGAAGGTACTATCATAGGAAAAGCGATTTATGAAAATAAAATAAGTTTAAAACAGTTAGAAAATTATATAGTTGCTAGTTAATAGTTATTGGTTAATAGCTTAAAAAAAACCATAACAACCAATAACCAATAACCAGTAACAGTAACCAAATAAATGTTAACAAAAAGAATAATACCCTGCTTAGACATCAAAAACGGACGCACCGTAAAAGGTGTAAATTTTGTGGATTTGCGTGATGCAGGAGACCCTGTAGCATTAGCGAAACAATATGCTGAACAAGGTGCCGATGAATTAGTGTTCTTAGATATTGCAGCCACTTTAGAAAATAGAGGCACTACTTTAGATATGGTATTGCGTGTTGCTGAACAAGTCAATATACCATTTACCGTAGGTGGCGGTATTTCTAGCGTTGCTCATGTAGATGCCTTATTGAAAAATGGCGCAGACAAAGTATCTATTAACTCTTCGGCTGTGAAACGTCCAGAATTAGTAAACGAATTAGCCGATAAGTTTGGCAGCCAATGTGTGGTTGTAGCTATTGATGCAAAAGAAGTTGATGGACAATGGAAAGTACATTTAGCAGGAGGCACCATTCCAACAGAGATTGATTTGTTTGAATGGGCAAAAGAGGTAGAAGAACGTGGTGCAGGAGAGATACTGTTTACCTCGATGAATCACGATGGTACTAAAAATGGTTTTGCCAATAAAGCTTTAGCGAAATTATCTGGAGAATTAAATATTCCAATAATTGCATCAGGTGGTGCAGGAAATGTGCAGCATTTTGTAGACACCTTTAAAGAAGGACAATCTGATGCGGCATTGGCGGCTAGTGTGTTTCATTTTGGAGAAATTCCTATTCCTGAGTTAAAAAAAGCATTAAAAGAACAAGATATTGAAGTGCGTATTTGAAGCCCCCTAACCCCCAAAGGGGGAACTCTTACTCAAACTCAAGACAATTATGAAGAGTAAAAGATTTATATGCGGATCAACAAAAAAAGTAATAATATAAAATCGATTCCTGCCTTCGCAGGAATGACAAGAAAATGGAAATAAAATACGATCAAAACGGTTTAGTACCAGCTATCATTCAAGATGCCACCACGAAAAATGTATTAATGTTGGGGTACATGAATGCCGAAGCCTATCAAAAGACATTGGAAACTAAGAAAGTCACTTTTTTCAGTAGAAGCAAGCAGCGTCTATGGACCAAAGGCGAAGAAAGTGGCAACTTTTTAGAATTGGTTGATATTAAGAACGATTGCGATAAAGACACACTTTTAGTTCGCGCAAATCCTGTAGGCCCCACATGCCATACAGGTACCGATACATGTTGGCACGAGGAAAACACGCCCAACTACGGCTTCTTTTCTACATTGGAAGATGTCATTGCAGAACGCGTGGCTAATAAAGACACTGCAAAATCTTATGTGGCAAGTTTGTTTTCAAAAGGCATTAATAAGGTTGCCCAAAAAGTAGGCGAGGAGGCTGTAGAAACTGTAATTGAGGCAATGGATAATAATGACGAGCTGTTCTTATATGAATCCGCTGATTTATTATTTCATTACTTAATGCTACTACAAGCCAAAGGCTTTACATTAAAGGATATTGAAAAAGAATTAAAAAGTAGGTATAAGTAACATTAAAAAAACTTTTACTACTTTTAGCGTAAAATAGTACGTAATAACCCCAAAAAAACCTACTATATTATGTTTAAACCTACTACTACTACCAAATGGTATTTATATTTGTATATAATTACCTTATTGTTTTCGTGCTATAACGATTCGGACGACCCAAAAAATGTTACACCTTCATCTTTAAGTGATACTGACTCCAACAACCCAAACCCATTTAATGGTGTTATGGGGCCTATAGATGTGTTGCCTTATTCAGAAATATCTACAAAAGCATATATAATAGAGTTAGAGCGGTGGGATATTCCAAATAATAGAACGGAAGCTGTAAAAACTACAGACAATTTACAAGCAGCAATAGATTGGGCCATTGCAGAAGGTTATGGTATTATTCGCTTACCAAAAGGACATTACTTAATAGGTAAATACGGAAACGATATTTATCAAGCTGGTATTACATTAGATGATAACGTAGCATTTTTACTAGATGAAAATGCTGTTATAGAAATGGCGCCAAACAATAAATGGAATTATTGCGCTATAGCAGTAAGAAATAAAGTTAACGTTGTCATTTCTGGAGGAACAATATTAGGCGATAGAAACCATGTTTACACTCCAAGAGCTGATGGCGCTTCAACCCATGATGAAGGGCATTTAATTTGTATTGAAGGCGAAAGTCAGTTTGTTACTGTAGAAAATGTAATACTAGGAAAAGCTAATGGCGATGGAATTTTAATGGTTGGAAATAAGAAGGGCGAAGCTCAAAATTTAAAGCATATTACTATAAGGAGGAATAACTTTTCAGATAATAGAAGACAAGGTGTTTCTCTTGTTGGAAGTGCAGATGTATTAATAGAACTTAATGAAATTCATCATACCAACGGCACATCGCCTCAGTTTGGTGTAGATATAGAAGGAGCAGGTAGAACAAATAAAGATATTGCTATTATAAACAATTATTTTCACAATAATAGAGGTGGCGATATTGTGAATACGGATGGTAAAAATGTACTAGTAGAACATAATATTTTGTTACAAGGCGATGACAGCGAATATATAGATGGTCCAGTGGTGTACTGGAAAAATGCAGATTGGACGATAAGGCATAATAGCATAACTATGCGCACCGTTTCTGTGAATAACTGGAATGGAATTTTGATGTATTCCAACGACAACCCAAAAACCAATCCAGCAACAACTTACATATATGATAATACATTAAATAATTGCGGCATGTATATGTATAAAGGAGCAGACTTGGAGATTTATAATAACTATATGAACCATGGGCATTTGGCGTTTAAGGAAATGCTCAATTTAACCTTAACCAATAACCATGTAGATCATGATAACAAATGTTGGGCCTACCGCTTTTTAGAAGTTAGCGGTAATGCCTCTGGCAATACTTACAATGGAGAAGCATTCAATATCCCTTTAGTTACAGATGCAACATGGGATGGCTGTTGGATAAGGTAACCCTTTATAAGTCGCTAAGATAGCCAACCATTAGCTTCAGATTTTCTTGCAAACCAGGTAAAGATAAAAGCAAATACAATTATCATTATGGTCATACCTATACTTGAAGCATAACCATTTATTAAAATATATCCCATTCGTACAATTACTGCTAATAGAGATAATAACCACAATTTAACCGACCACGATTTTCTTAGTAGCAATCCAATGGCCGCTAAAGCACCAGCAAAAACTGCAATTGCAAAAGCAGCGGTAACCCATGCTGGCATATTTGCATCAATTTCAAGTTGTTCGGGTGTGTACATAGCACGGTAACTTTCTGTATTATAGGCTTGTTCTAAATAAGCTTTTACACCCATGCCATTCCAGATAAGTGCAATAACACTAATAATCCAAAACCAAATTGGTGGTTTGTTTGATGTAGAATTCGACATAATTTTAAAGTATTTAGTTAGTAAATTGATATACAATTTATAAATTTTTTGTCACAGTGGATTATATAGACTAATTTTCGCTCTTCGTTTCAAGGTATATGAAAAAGTATTTTTACGTCATAAAAATCCAATATTTGGGCTATCGTTTTCATGGTTGGCAAAAACAACCAAGTTTGAAAACCTTGCACTTAATGGTGGATAGAACATTCAATTATATTTTAGAAGGAAAGTATTTTAAAACACTTACTTCTGGTAGAACTGATGCCATGGTTTCTGCTGAAAGTGCTGCGTTTGAGTTGTTTTTAAAAGAACCTATTGAAGATGACATAGCTTTTTTAGAGTTATTCAATTATAATCTACCACAAGATATTAAAGCCTTAAGCATAAAGGAGGTTGATGCAGAATTTAATATTATTCAACACTCTAAAATTAAAGAATACCTGTATTTGTTTACCTATGGCGAAAAATGCCATCCATTTTGCGCACCAATCATGACCACGATTTTAGACGATTTGGATATTGATATTATGAAACAAGGCGCCAAATTATTCGAGGGCGAAAACTACTTATGGTCTTATTGCTATAAACCAACCGAAAATGGCGTTTACACACGTCATATTCTACAATGCGAATTGGTAGAAAACCATATATATACCGCCAATTACTTTCCTGAAAAAACATATTTACTAAGAGTAAAGGGCAAAGGGTTTATGCGTAACCAAATACGATTAATGATGGGGACTTTAATCGATTTAGGCAAAGGAAAATTAACACTAAAAGATATTGAAGATAGTCTTGTTCCCGATAGTAAGATTAAAATGAATTACATCGCACCGGCTTCGGGATTGATTTTGAATGCTGTGGAGTTTGAGTAACGCAGCCCCTCTTAATCTCCCCAAAGGGGAGAAACTATTACTTAATAAGTAATGATGCCTATTTTTTAAAAGTAAGAGTGGAGTTCCCCTCCTTGGAGGGGCTAGGGGTGGGTTGCGTATTCTATGATTGCTCCAAATAATTTTTGTTAAAATTTAGGCTACAAACCTCAAAGTGTCTACATACGGTGTTTGCCTTTGTATCACAGCAAAGATGCGAGCGATCAATTTGTTTCTAATAA
>NZ_JAEPJQ010000008.1 GCF_016827605.1 Hyunsoonleella ulvae
TTATTAGAAACAAATTGATCGCTCGCATCTTTGCTGTGATACAAAGGCAAACACCGTATGTAGACACTTTGAGGTTTGTAGCCTAAATTTTAACAAAAATTATTTGGAGCAATCATAGAATACGCGGTGCTAGCCAAACGTCATTTCAAACAAATTGAAGCCATGTCCTAAATTCAAGACATTACTTACTCGCATGCTACTAGTCATGTCGACCTTTCGACTCCGCTCAAGATAAACTTTAGGAGACATCACATAAGAGTAAGAATGGTTTGTTGTTAAAATAATGCGATTTCTCAAAGCTTCGCTTGTATCGTCAAACAAAATATATTTTATTCTTGATAATGTTCGAAATGATTAAGCAACATAAATCAAAACACGTTAGTCATGTCGACATGAGGCACGATTGAGACATCACATAAGAGTAAGCACGAATGGTTGTCAAAATAATGCGATTTCTCACATAAGTTCGAAATGACTAAGCAACATAAATCAAAAAGCCGTTAGTCATGTCGACAATAGGAGACATCACACACTAACTTTCGTTTTGTCATTCCTGCGCAGGCAGGAATCCACTAATACAACAAGTAGTTTTAATTTAAAGTACTATAGTTTGCAATAAATAAGTAATGTTGTTGCTTTTTATCGCAATTGGTACGCTCAATTAAAATGATTAGAAAAGCTAAATCAAGACAAGATAGCAATGTCAATATAAGGTATAATTGATGCATCATGTTACAATTATTACATTCAGCAAACTTCATGTTTTTAATGGTTAAAAGTCAATCTTTATTAAACACGAGCTTCCTATATTTTTTGCGCTTTTTTTTAAAATTATAGTATCTTCGAGTTTTAAGTAAAGCCTTAATATTTTATCAAAATATATGGACGGATCAAGTCTAACACCAGAACAGGAAAAACTAAACGCTTTAAAACAAGTGTTGCCAGAAGTATTTGCAGAAGGCAAAGTTGATTGGGAAAAACTAAAAGCTACGCTTGGAGAAGATATAAACTTCTCTAATGAACGCTACGTGCTGAATTGGGCAGGAAAAAGCGAAGCCTTTAAAGTGTTACAAGCACCAACTACAAAAACACTTGTACCAGCCAAAGACGAAAGTGTAAACTTTGATGAAACCGAACATATTTTTATTGAGGGAGAAAACTTGGAAGTATTAAAAGTGCTTCAAAAAAGCTACTTCGGTAAGGTAAAGATGATTTACATAGACCCACCTTACAACACAGGAAACGACTCGTTTATATATCCCGACAAATTCTCTGAGACCAAAGACGAATACGAAAAACGAGTTGGCGACAAAGACGAAGAAGGCTATATGACCAAAGACGGGATGTTCAAAAAGAACAGCAAAGAAAACGGACAATACCACAGCAATTGGCTCAATATGATGTATCCAAGATTGTTTTTAGCAAAAAACCTTTTGAGGCAAGATGGAGCTATTTTTATTTCAATAGGAGATGATGAAATTGGTAATCTTCTGAATTTGAGCAACGAAGTATTTGGAGAGGAAAACAAACTTGCAACGTTTGTGTGGAGAAGTGATGGAAATATTGATAATCAAGCCAAAGTAAAATATTGTCACGAATATATTTTGGCTTATGCAAAAAACATTGAAGTATTTCCACACCCAGAAGTAATAGACCCAAATATTGATGAATCAAGTAAGTTGTTTAAAGAAGAAATTAGAAATACAATTATTAAAAACGGTCCTAAAAATCCTTTACAACAAATACTATTACCTAAAGGATTTCCAGCAAACTTCAAAAAGGGTACAATTGAAGTTTCTAATATTAATTTCCCAAAATACAAAGCCAATCTTGAAATTGAAGATTTTAAATTAAAAAAGCCTGTTTTAGCTGAAAGCGGTTGGAGTAGTAAAAGACAATTAGAGCTTTTTATTGAAAATGGGTTTGAGGCCGTTCTCGACACCAAGAATCAACAAGTTCTGTTTGAAATTACGGAAAATGGTGCGATTGAAACAGTCAAAAAAAGAAAGGAAAATCAAAGCCACGTTATTTCATTTATAAATAATGTTGGAACCACTCAAAGTATGAGTGCTTTTCTAAATAGCAAGAACTTATTTTTTGACTATCCTAAACCAGTAGGCTTAGTTAAATATTTAATTTCTATGATTAATGATGATGATTTTATTGTCTTAGATTTTTTTGCGGGTTCAGGCACAACTGCTCATTCTCTGCTTGATTTAAATAAAGATGGTAAAAAAAGAAAGTTCATTTTGGTTCAGTTAGATGAAAAAATAAAAGAAAATTCAAAAGCTAAAAAAATGGGATATGATACCATTTCATCTATGACAATTGACAGAATAAAATCCAATATTGACGATATAAAGGAAGAAAACAAAATTGCGAGTAACCTATTCAGTAAATCGCAAGACTTAGGATTCAAAGTCCTAAAACTTTCAGACAGTAACTTTAAGCAATGGCAGCAAATTACAGGAAAGGATAAAGAGGCTTTAGAAGAGCAAATGAAACTCTTTGTTGACCCAGTTGCGAAAAACGCCACCACCGAAAATATGGTGTATGAACTATTACTGAAAAGTGGTAAAGACTTAAACAGCACCATTGAAGCCAAAGACGGTTTTTATGTAATCAATGAAACTGAACTCATTTTGATTTTGGAAAAAGCCGACCAAGAACTCATTGATGCAGTAATTGCCAGCAAGCCACAAAAAGTAATCGCTTTAGACAAGCTATTTAAAGGCAACGACCAATTAAAAACAAATGCGTCTTTACAAATGAAAGATGCAGGTATAGAATTTAAAACGATATGATAGATAATTTTAGAATTGATGAATTATGGATTTTATGAATGGTTTTAAATATGGCGATTTCGCCATAATTAGAAAGGTGTCAAATTCGAGAGGTTTAAACGCTTCGAAATCGATGCTTTTAAAATGAAGCACATAAATGAATAAAAAGAACACAACCATACAGGTACAGAATCTACCAATTACCATTTCACAAATAGAAAATGAAGACTATATCTCACTTACAGATATGGCAAAGGGTAAAGAAGGTGACGGACGAGCTGCTGATGTTATAAAAAATTGGATACGCAACCGCTCTACCCTTGAATTTTTAGGCGTTTGGGAGCAAATGAACAATCCTAATTTTAAAGTGGTCGAATTCGACCACTTTAAAACCCAAGCAGGTTTACCCAGCTTTGTGTTGAGTCCTGGCAATTGGATAGAAACCACCAATGCCGTTGGTTTAGTGGTAAAAAGGGGGAAATACGGTGGCACTTATGCCCACAAAGACATAGCTTTTGAATTTGGTTCTGCCATAAGCCCTGTTTTCAAACTATATCTAATTAAAGAATACCAACGCTTAAAAGAGGTTGAAAACAATCAATACAATTTAGAGTGGAATGTAAAACGAGTGTTAAGCAAAGTAAATTACACCATTCAAACAGATGCTGTTAAAGACTACATTTTACCACAATCTAATTATACCAAAGAAACCGAATGGCTTGCCTATGCAGAAGAGGCTGATATTTTGAATGTAGCATTATTTAAGTGTACAGCCAAGCAGTGGCGAGAAGCCAATCCACAACTAACCTTAGAAGGTAACAACTTACGAGACATTGCCAGCATTAACGAATTGGCAGTTCTATCGAATTTAGAATCTGCCAATGCTGATATGATACGAGAAGGAATAGGCAAACAAGAACGCTTTAATAAGCTATATAAAATTGCACAGTACCAAAAAGAAATATTAGACAAACAGGACTTTTTAAAATCCATTAAGAAAACGTCTGATGATGTGTATTTAGATTCAAATAATTCGTCAGAATTATGATTTTTAAGATGAAAGGATGATAAGATTATGAAATATGAAGAAATAACACATAAAATTATAGGTTGTGCTATGAAAGTTCATTCGACATTGGGAAATGGTTTTCAAGAGGTCATTTATCAAAGAGCTTTAGCAATTGAAATGGAAAAACAAGGATTAGGTTATCAACGAGAAATGGAAATGAGCATACTTTATGAAGGAATTGATATAGGTACAAGGCGAGTAGATTTTTTTGTTGAGGATTTAATTATGGTTGAGCTAAAGGCTTTAATCAAATTAGAAGATGTTCACTTGGCTCAAGCAATGAACTATTGCCAAGCGTATGATTTACCTATTGGTTTACTTATCAACTTTGGATCAAAAAGTTTAGAGTTCAAAAGGGTTTATAATGTAAATCACGCTGAAAACAAGAAGTACATAAAAGATAATCCTTCAATCATAAAATCCAAAAAATCCTAATTCTGACAGATGAAGTTAACGTTTGATTCTAACCTACAATATCAGCAAGACGCCATAAAGTCCATAACCAACTTGTTTGAAGGGCAACCCTTGGAAGATTCCATAATGGAATTTAACCTAAAGGAAGAAGGTACTTTAGACCTAATAAATGGCGTAAGTAACAACCTAATCTTATCAGATGAGCAAATCTTAAAAAACTTGCAATCGGTTCAAGAACAAAACGAGATTGAGCAAAGCAAAGATTTGGACGGAATGCACTTTTCTGTTGAAATGGAAACAGGAACAGGAAAAACCTATGTGTATTTGCGTAGCATTTACGAACTCAATAAAGCCTACGGTTTTAAAAAGTTTGTAATTGTAGTTCCGTCTGTGGCTATACGAGAAGGTGTTTTGAAAAACTTGGAAATCACGCACGAGCATTTTCAAAACTTGTACGACAACATTCCACTCAATTTTCAGGTGTACGACAGTTCAAAAGTTTCAACTTTAAGAGGTTTTGCCACTAATAATAACATTGAAGTTTTGGTAATCAACATTGATTCATTTGCCAAAGACCAGAACATTATTAACCAACCACATTACAGAGCCAATGGGCGAAAACCCATTGAATTTATTCAGTCTGTAAATCCGTTTGTAATTGTGGACGAGCCACAAAATATGGAAACTGAAAAGCGTATTTCGGCTATTGAAAACCTAAATGGGCTTTGTACACTTCGCTATTCGGCAACCCACAGAAATCAATACAACCTTACTTACAGTTTAAATCCTGTAAAAGCCTATGATTTAGGCTTGGTAAAACAGATTGAAGTAGATTCAATAGTTGAAGAAAACGCATATAATGATGCTTTTGTACAGGTAGATTCTATCAAAGCGACCAAAACGAAAGTTACTGCCAAAGTTTCAATCAACGTAAACGATAAAGGAGGCGTAAAAAAGAAATCGGTTTCCGTAAAAGTTGGAGATGATTTATACAAACTTTCTAATGAGCGTGAAATTTACTCAGATGGCTATATCATTGAAGAAATAGACGCAACCAATAATTGTATTTCAATTTCAAACGGAAATCTTTTGTACAAAGGCGACAGTCAAGGCGGATTAAATGATGAAGTGATGAAATTTCAAATCCGAAAAACAGTTGAAGAACATTTAAAGAAAGAAAAACGTCTAAATAAATTAGGGATAAAAGTGCTTTCGCTGTTCTTCATTGATAAGGTTGCTAATTACAGACATTACGATTCAGCAGGAAATCCGCACAGAGGAAAATTTGCAGAATGGTTTGAAGAAATCTACCAGGAATACATTTCAAAACTTGCATTTAAGGAATTAGATAGGTTTCCAGTTAATGAAGTTCACAATGGCTATTTCTCACAAGACAAAAAAGGAAAATTCAAAGACACTTCAGGAATAACAAAAGCAGATGATGACACTTACAGTCTGATAATGAAAGACAAAGAAAAGTTGTTGGATATTGATAATTCGCTTCGCTTTATATTCTCGCATTCAGCACTTCGTGAAGGTTGGGATAATCCTAATGTGTTTCAGATTTGTACGCTGAACGAAACGAAATCAGACATAAAAAAACGTCAAGAAATTGGAAGGGGTTTACGATTAGCGGTAAAGAAAACAGATGATGGAAAATTGGAAAGAACTTATGACCAAAACATAAACCGTTTGACAGTTATCGCCAACGAATCCTATGATGATTTTGCCAAAACCTTACAAAAAGAGATTGAGGACGATTGCGGAGTTGAATTTAAAGGCAGAATAAAAAACAAACGAGAACGAACAGCAATTAAATACCGAAAAGGATTTGAAGCTGACCCAAAATTCTTGGAGATATGGGAAAACCTGAAAAAGAAAACGACTTATCGAGTTGACTATAAAACAGACGAGTTAATCACTTTAGCTTCAAAAGCAGTTAAAGGTTTACCAGAGATTAAAGCACCTTCCATTCGTTCAACGAAAGTCAATATCAGTATGACAGACGAAGGCGTTGAAACAATGTACGCAGGAGATAAAGTAGAATCTTATGACAGTTACTCTTGGAAAATTCCTGACGTTTTAGGTTATATTCAAAGTAAAACAGAGCTTACTCGTTCTACCATTCAAGAGATTTTGAGCAAGTCAGACAGAATTGGAGATATTTTAATCAACCCACAACTGTTTTTAGACTTAACAACACAAGCCATAAAACGGACTTTGTACGATTTAATGATTGAGGGAATTAAATACCACAAAATTGGAGGTGCTGAATATGAAATGACTTTGTTTGAAGCTCAAGAATTAGAGGTCTATTTAAATGACTTTTCATTTAAAGTGACAGACAGTTCTAAAACAATTTATGAGGAATTTGTGCCTTTAGATTCAGGAGTTGAAAGCAAGTTTGCTCAAGACTGTGAATCGAGCGACCAAATTAAGTTCTATTTCAAACTTCCGAATTGGTTTAAAATTCCAACACCAATTGGAAATTACAATCCTGATTGGGCTTTGGTATTTGAAGATGATAAGAAAATCTATTTTGTAGCGGAGACTAAAGACACAGGAACGCCAGAAGTTGATTTATCAAAACTGAGTGGAGACGAACAGCTGAAAATTAAATGCGGAAAAGCCCACTTTAACGAATTTGAGGAAATGGAATATAAAGTAGTGAATAAAGTAGGGCAGCTAATTACTTAGATTGTCTTTTACTTTACGCAACCATCACTTAAACCTTACCCCAACCTCAGTAAACGTAAACCCCGCCGCTGTGGCAGAGGCTATATTACTTCGTATCATTTTAAGTTATAGTATATTAACTTAAATAATATTTTTAAAAATAAAGAATTGGATAAAGAAGCAGTTATTGCATTTTTTGCAACAACTGCTTCTGATGGAAAAACTTATCAAGTAAACTACTATAACCATTATACTCAATTACAGATTTGATCTTTTAACCCATCAGAAATAGCTTGCGCATATTGCCTTACTTTATACCCGTTACCAGGAGGATTAATAAAGAAAAAGAATTGCCAAATAAATCCACCAGCTAAACGATTTTGAGATTTGTTTTGCCAATCTTCATATTTCATCTTGGCTTCTGATGGTGTGTATTGGCCTAAAGCTCCCGAAGAATTAATAGATTCTATTCCAGGCACAATAGGAATGGAAGGAAACTTTTCTATCCATACTGAAGGATCATTTCCGTATCCTCCATCATAGCATTGCAGATGAAAACGTTCTACAACACCGTTATATTTGGAAACATATTGATACCACTCTTCCCATCCTTCCAAATAATATGGTGCAGCTGTAAGTTTTAAACCCACTTTAATAGCCGCTAGTGTTACTGTTTTTACCTTTTCACTTGTTGCTATTTCTTGTTCATTATCCATATCAATGCCTGTCAATCCATTTGTTTTTAACCAAAGCATAACACTATTTAGTGTTGTTGAACTCATAGCAGCTAAAACTTCAATTGCTGAGTCGCCAAGGGAAAAATAGACATCCGAAATATTATTCTTTGAGGTAAATTCGAATAAAACCGATATCCAGCTAGAATCTCCAACGTACGTGCCATTCGAATTAAACATAGGAGAAGTAGGGTCGTTATATACGATTCCTCCTTTATAACCATTAGGTCCAGAAATAATAAGTGAATTAATAGAGGTATCTTTATAGTAGCTTGAATATTTTGTAACTTCGTTGGAAGGATATGCATTACGAGAATACATTGCAATAGTTTGTTTTATAAGACCCATATTTTTTGTAGTTAAATAATTTTACATAAAAGTCATTCCCCTACCAGGGAATGACTAAGTTTTTATTTTATGAATAGTGCATGATTATGCTGTAGTGGTCTGTAGAAGAGTAACAGAAGTTTTCTCATACGAATCACATTGAGGAGCACTTCCATACCATGGCGTTCCACTAAAGAATACCGCAGTGTTAGCACTAAAATCTTTATCCGCGCTTAAGTACATTGGCTGTCTACAAAAGAAAAAGAACGTAATGTTGGGATTTGCTTCTGCATGTACTTTGGCAGCTTCAACAGAAGTTCCAGTAATGGTTTCAATGTGATTATCCCAAGAAGCACCACCATACTGCGCTACATCAGAGACAGTTTTCCAAGTTGTCTTTGAAGGATTAATGGCTGCTTTGTAGGCTTCTGATGCCGATTTGATACCATTAAAATACTCTTTGTATTTAGGTTTGATATTATTTTCAAGATCGTTACACATTTGCTTACATTGATCAACAACATTTACGATATCAAGAATATTGAATACCACATCCACAACAGACATTACAACAACAACGGCTGCAGCAAATTTTCCAACCGCGTCCATCGCCTCAAATGCACTAACGCCAACTTCCTCAGCAGGAATACCTGCGTCTCTAGCTGCTGTTTCTATAGTTTTTGTTGCGATATTCAATCTATTCTTCAGAATCAAGATAGATATTCCTCTTACTAATTCAGTTCCTACTTTAGCTGCTGCTGGTGGTGTCCAACCTACTAATGAATTCATGAATTTTTCAACATCGGCATCAGATTTTGCACTAAGGTTTAGCTCATCCAATGCGTCATAGACCTGATTGATTTCACTACTATTGTAGACAATTCTTGCGGACTCAGCATAAGTTCTAAAAGTCGCTGCGTCTAATTTACCTGCTTTTCTTTGCACCTCAGCCATGAACTGCATTAAATTAGCTCTACATGTCTTGGTATCAAGACCTGCAGGTGCTTTAGATGCAATTAAATTATTGTTCTTTTTGTATTGCGCTACGTAATTTGCAACACTGGGACCAATCTTATTCGAAATATCGGTATCAGCAGTTTGTAATTTGTTGTTCAGTTCTTTTGACTTATCCGAGATTACTTTTTCTTCAATAATTGCGGTAGCTTCAAGAGCAGCAAAAGCAGCCATTCCCAAACCAAAAGACCAGATTGAAGCTACAGCTGCAGCATCGGCTGCTATCTTGGTAGCATCAGCCGCAATTGTTCTATCTCTTACTTCCATTGCCAAGCTTTCCAATTCAGAAAATTCAGAGTTAACTGCACTTTCTGCATCAAAATCGCCGACATTTATGAATAGTGTTTGCTCTTTGATAATATCATCGATGTTACCATCACTCTCGGTATCCCAAGTTGACATATAGTTTAAATAGGTTATTAAATCAGTACTTGCCATGTTTTTAAAATTTTATAATTTCCCTACTCTATTTAAAATAGGCTTTTCGGTTCCGCCTTTTTAATCACAAAACTGATAGTAGCTACTCAATCGAATAATTTGTTTTGGATATAATGTAAAGTTTAGGAATTATTGACTTGAATTTTAACAAAATGGCATGACTGCTTGATTTTTATGTATGAGTAGGATAATTCTATGTATAAGAGAAAAAAATTAGCACAATAAATAGTGTAATTGTGGTTTAGAGTTTAAACCCAAGTTTTGATTCTTTATAAAAAGGGGGGTAATTCGAAAGAATTAAGAGTTCAAATTCAGCTATTAGGCTTATGAGATATGTTACTGGTTACTTTTAAACCAGTCAACTTACACAAATACCACTTAAATCGCACCCCAACCTCAGTAAACGTAAACCCCGCTGCAGTAGCTGATGCAATATTGCTACGGGTGCCATAAAGGTTTAATAAAGCACGTTCAGAGAATTTATAACCTAATTTACCTTGTACGCGGTAGGTACTTTGTTTAGCATCGTCTTCAATAAACTGGTAACCTGTGGCCGCAGTCAGTTCGTAAAACCATGCTTTGGGTTTGGTAATGGTTTCGTCTTTTATCAAATTAATAAATACCTCGCCTGCATTAAACCGTTCTGGACTAAAATAAATAGTAGGCACTTGGTTTTTAAATGTAATGTATTGGTAGTTTAAACCAGCTTTTAAACTTGGTTTTGCTAAAATGTTGTAGTACAATGAGGTAAATAATAAGTTTCTGGCATTATCATCGCTTTGTGTGGTGTAATAGTATTGCGTAAACCAGCCTAAATTAAAGTTGGTATTTAGGCTGTAATTGGCGTAAAAGTTGTTCATGACAATTTCACGATCTAATAAGTCCGCATTAAAATTTTGTACCTCCCGATTATAACCAATATCCAACACTTGCAGTTTAAATGGTTTTATTTGAAAAGACGCATCTGCCAATAGCTGTGTAAAATCTCCAGTATCTGCTTTTGCAGCTGTAACACCGGCAGTACCTTTAAACGTAATATTTGGTAATAACTGATATGCTAAACCTAAAACAAAATTATTTGATGTGGCTTTGGCATCAGTAACCGCATTACTCGTGTTTCTATAGCCATAACCAGCTAACCATTTAAATGTTGTAGACGTTGGAAATTCTATATTCGCTTGAAATGCATGGGCTTCATTATCGCCATTATCAAAAGTATAAGATGCTTTGGTTTCAATAAAAGGTGTAAACATCGTGTTTAGGGTTTTTATAAACTGTGTGGCATCTTTTTGCTTATCGTAAAATGTTAAGGTGTTGTTCGCAGATTTATAAGCATCGTCATATCTACCTAAAGCTTTAAGGGTGTTAGCTTTTCCTAAATTACCATCAAAAGAGGAACTATCGTTCTCTAAAATACGGTTATAGTCCGCTAAACTTTTCTTAAAGTCGCTTTTATAAATATTTAAAGTAGCACGTAAGGCCAATACCCAATTTTCATTTGGTTTGCTTTCTATTAAGCTATCAATTAAAGTTTTAGCAGTTTTAAACTTTTTATTCCAAATGAGTGCTTGTGCGTAGCGTTCAGTAGTTTGTTGTACCAATGTTGCATCTGTAGTATCCGATAAATCCATAAAGGCTTGCTCGCTTAATTTTAAAGCGTTTTTTTCTTTACCATTTAAGTGTTGTGCTAAAGCTAAACCGTTTAATGCTGTAAGTTTGTTGTCTAGATTTTGTGCGAGTATGTTATAAGTTTCAGTAGCTTTATCTAGTTCCCCCATAATTAAATACAGATTAGCCAAATTCAAGAGCGTGTCTTTATCATCTTTAAAAAGATTTAGATTTTCTTTTAAAAGGCGTTCTGCTTCCTCATAATTTTGTGCCTGTTGGTTTTGGTACGCATATCCTAAATACATATATTTTTTAGAGGTTAATGCATTTTGGTTTCCTGGAGAAACGTTTAGAGCTTTATCAACATAAACTAAAGCATCAGTATATAATTTTAAGTTAGATAGCGTATTGGCATAACCTAAAAGCGCAGAAAAATCGTCATCATTTTTCTTTATTAAACCCTCATAGTATGTTTTTGCAGAAGTAAAGTTTTTATCCCAAAGTAAACTTTCGGCATAATTTAATTGTACCTCAAAATCGTTAGGGTAGGTGTTTAGTAATTCTGTAAAGATACTCACAGCCTTTTTAGAATTACCTAAGAGTCCAACAGCTCTTCCATAACATAATTGTGCTGTTTTATTGTTTGGATGTGTTTTTAATACCGTTTTAAAAAACGATTCTGCTTTTGTGTATTGTCCAGTCTCTAAATAATTATAGCCAGTTTGCATATCCTGCGCATACGCTAAAGTGGTTATAAAAAATACGAGCAATACATTGTAAAAAGTAATACGCATTATTGGATTTTTTGTGATACTGCAAGTTAAGTCTAAAACTTACTTAATTCATCTACAGCAATGGGCCATTTACCGATATAAAACTGCTATTCGTTACAGCTAATAATACTTTAACGCTAAACAAAACCTGTTGAGCACTTAATTTATTACGTTAGTTAAGTGTCTAGCCCAAAAAAAGTTGTTTTATTTATAATGCAATGCTATTTGCCCAAGTTGACCTACGATTTTAATAGAATCTTTCATAGATAGTTTAGACCCATCTGCATGAATCCATCGTTTTAGAGGTTGTTCACAGATATAGGAAATGGCTTTTTTCTTTCCATAATGCTTTCGCATGCGTATAAAGATTTCAACATCAAAAATCCAAGGACTTATAAACTTATCATTAAACATGTGTTTTACAATGTCTTTATCCATAATTTTTGCACCACATTGTGTATCGTTAAAAGGCATGCCTAAAATGGTTCTTATAATAAGGTTTATGGTTTTGCTAATTATTTTTCTGGCCGATTCTTTAGTAATATCTGCACCCATTCTACTCATTCTAGAACCACTTACAATTTTAAAATCAGATGTTTCTATGGTTTTTACTAAATCGTCAAAATCTCTAAAATCTGTAGATAAATCGGCGTCTAGATACCCTATATAATCCAATTGCGCATCTTTAGCTAAATGTAAAACGCCTTGTCTAACCGCTTCGGCTTTTCCTCCATTTTTTTCACAATTATATACGCTAATATTGGTTTCTCTTCCCTTTTGTAGGTTATTTAAAACTTCTAGTGTATTATCGGTACTGCCATCATTTACAAAACATAAATGGTAGCCCAGATTACTGTTTACAAAATCAATAAATTCTTTGCTTAATAAACGTTCCTCTTCATTATAACAGGGAATAACCACACCCACACAGCGCTTTTGTAGCATTTGGTCTTTTGTGCCCTTGTTTTGCAGTTTATCTATTTTAATCCCAAATATTCTAGAGATTCTTACAGTAACTTCGTTTAATGATACAGGCTTTTTCATGTAATCGTCAATACCTAAATCAAAGCCATCAATTATTGTGTCTTCACTAGTATTTCCAGAAAGCACTAAAATTTTTACATCAGATTTTTTTTCGAGTCTAATATGTTTTACAACATCTAAACCAGACATACCGTCCATATTTATGTCTACAATTACAATGTCGGGTTTGTAGGTATCAAAGATTTCTAGACCTTCTTCTCCTGTACTAGCACATTTAATACTGAAACCTAAATCGGTTAAATGCTTTTCTAATGACAGCAATATGAGTTGCTGATCATCTATGGCTAAAATTTTTATCATTTTGGTAGGTTTTGGGTTGTTGTTTTATGCTGTAGTGTTCTTTTTTACAACATAAGATGTCGTAAATATAGTTATTATTTGAAAGAAATATACTATTTTTTTTGATTTTTTATCGATAAAATGTATATTTGTTCGTTTTCGTGTCAGTTTTTACATAAAGCTAACGAAGAAAATGCCAACCCAAAATCTATATACTATGAAGTTAGCCATTGTGACTGCCTATCCCCCAAGTAAGGTTACTTTAAACGAATATGCCTACCATCTTATAAAACATTTTAGGCAAAAAGAAGAAGTTTCAGAACTCATTTTATTATGTGACTTTACTGAAGAATCAAAAGATATTGAATTTGATGCTCAAGGTTGTAAAATTACAGTAAAAGAGTGTTGGACTTTTAATAGTTACAAAAATATAATAAGTGTTACAAAAGCAATAAATGCTACAAAGCCAGATGCTGTATTGTTTAATCTACAATTTATGAAATTTGGAGATAAAAAAATAGCTGCTGCACTAGGGCTTATGCTACCATATGTATGTAAGCTTAAAAGAATACCCAATATAGTACTACTACATAATATCTTAGAAGAAGTAGATCTTGGAAGTGCTGGTTTTACATCAAATAAAATACTAACCAAACTATATGGCTTTATTGGTACTACGTTAACTAAGTTAATTCTTAAGGCTGATGTTGTAGCTGTTACAATGCAAAAGTATGTTTCTATTTTAGAGGATAAATACAAGGTAAATAACGTTAAATTAATACCTCACGGCACATTTGAAATCCCTGAAGAACCAAATTACATAACACCATCTAACCCAATGCAAATAATGGCTTTTGGTAAGTTTGGCACTTATAAAAAGGTAGAAGCTATGATTGAGGCTGTTGAAAAAGTACGAAAATCTACAGATTTAAATCTAGAGGTAGTTATTGCAGGTACTGATAATCCCAATGTTCCTGGTTATTTAGATCAGGTTAAAGAAGCTTATAAAAATGTACCACAAATACGCTTTACTGGTTATGTAGAAGAAAGTGAAGTTCCTGTGTTATTTAATGAAAGCACAGTGGTTGTTTTTCCTTATACTTCTACTACCGGAAGTTCTGGTGTATTGCACCAAGCGGGAAGCTATGGTAAAGCTGTTGTAATGCCAGATTTAGGAGATTTGGCTTCCTTAGTTAAGGACGAAGGCTACCAAGGCGAGTTTTTTGATCCTAAATCAGTAGATAGTTTAGCTAAAGCTATTGAGAGTATTGTTACAAACAATGACTATAAAATAAAGTTAGGGCAAATTAATTATAGAGCAGCAACAGCTCATCCTATGTCTGATATAGCAGAAATGTATCTAAATACATTTAGGGCTGTTAGAGCCTAACCCCAATTTTTAATCATTCATCTACAGTAAAAAGCGATTGAACGAAATTCAATTAGCGTTCATGCCTTTTCCTAAGATATTTGGTATATAACAAACTAATTACCCCAATTATTATTAACCACTTAAACTCAAAAATTATGGCACTTAAAATTACTCAAAAGAAAGATACTTTTTCAGTATTTGGTATTATCAACAACACTACAGCTTTAAACTTTCAAAACCATATAAGTTTAGCTATTAAAGATGTTAAAGAGTTAATTATTGATATTGAAAATGTAACAAGCATTGATTCTGCTGGAATGAAAGCTATACGAACCATATACGCAGATTGTATGGCTAATAACAAAAGAATCTATATTGTTGGAACAGGATGCAAAGAAGTATATGACGATTTGTATGTAACTAGTGTAGCTTGATAGCATAACCTCAAATCTACATCATTATGGACTTTCAGATAATAAATAATAAAGGTGTGTATGAATTACATGGCCACTTTATTGAAGAGCATACGTTTAACGTAGCAAGTTACTTCAACACATTATTGGATAAATATTACGAAATAGTGATATGTCTTAATGGTGTAAAGCAAATAGATAAAACAGCTATAAATGTTATGCGATTTATTCAAAACAAAGCAAAGCAAAGAAGCAAAACGGTATTTGTTTTAGGTAAAGACAACAAGAAGATTAAGGATAAGTTTAAGCAAGCTAACTTAACTAATATTTTTAGGAATGATTACTATAGCTAAAAGTATAAGAAAACGTATTACACCAGAACAGTTATTTATGTTAAGTGTTCTGGTAGTAAATGGGGGAAATTATCTATACAACCTCATTCTTGGTAGGCTTTTAGGACCAGCAGAGTTTGCAGATGCAGCTGTGCTAATCACTTTTTTATTGGTATTAAGTTTTGCAGCTATGACGTTTCAATTGGTTACCGCTAAATTTTCAGTGCTTTTTGAAAACGAATTGTTTAAAAGCTTTGTATCTAAAGTACACCAAAACGCACTTTTAGTAGGCTTTATTTTTGGACTAATCATAGTTGTGTTTTCAACTAGTTTACAAGATGTATTTAATACATCATCATCCAACATGTTTGTTGTATTTGGTTGTGGTGTGCCTATCTATTTTTTAATGAGTGTAAATCGAGGTATTTTCCAAGGGAAAAAAGCTTTTAAGTCATTGTCCATCACTTACCAAACAGAAATGCTAAGCCGTTTGGTAATCACATTGTCTTTGCTCTACATCGTTAACATTCCCTCTCCCATAATTATAGCTATAGGTATATTTTTGTCGTTTATATTTGGGCTTATACCTTTTAAGGCTGGGAGTTTTAGTCTTAAGAAACAAACCATTCCTCAAGCACATAAAAAAGCCATAAAGCACTTTTTTATTATCACGGCATTTTATGAGTTAACCCAAATTGTTATCAATAATAGCGACATTCTTCTGGTAAAACATTACTTTGAATCTTACGAAGCAGGATTATACGCATCTTTAGCCTTAATAGGGCGTATTGTGTATTTTATTGCTTGGATGTTCGTAATGTTACTCTTACCAACTGTAGTACAATTAAAAAAAGACGGGAAAGAGACTGCGCCAATTTTATTTAGGTACGTAGGTTATATTGCCGCTATTTCTATTGCTATAATAATAGTGTGTTTTAGTGCTCCTGAATTTATCATAAGCCTATTATTTGGTAAACAATACATATCTATGGCGCCATTACTGTGGCAGTATGCCATAGCAACTTCTATGTTTGCCATATCTAACATTTTTGCATATTATTATTTGTCTTTAGATAAATATATACCAGTAGTTATTTCGGGTATTTTTGGTCTTCTACAAGTTGCTCTTGTTGTCTTTTTTCATGAGAGTTTAGCTCAGGTTGTACACATGCAGATTGTAGCCATGGCGTTGCTTTTGGTAATTCAAATTGCGTTTTTTAAGCTTGACGGTAAAATTAAGTGATGTGATTTCTCCTGACGTCGACATGAGGTACGATTGAGGTATCACATAAGAGTTAGCACAAAGACTTTAAGGATTAAATAATGTGATTTCTCCTATCGTCGAAATGACTAGGAATGCTACATTAAGATATGTTAGTCATGTCGACGATAGGAGACATCACATAAGAGTAGGCAAGAACTGCTTAGAATATATAACAATGCGATTTCTCAAAGCTTCGCTTGTATCTTCAAACAAAATATATTCTGTTCTCGATAATGTTCGAAATGACTCAGACGTATCAAATCAAAAGAGTCGTTGTCATGTCGACAAAAGGAGACATCACATAAAGGCAAGCAAGCAAGCAATTAATTAAATAAATAATGCGATTTCTCCTGACGTTGAAATAACTAGGAATGCTAATTTAAGATACGTTTGTCATGTCGACATGAGGAACGATTGAGACATCACATAAGAGTAAGCACGAAGACTTTTAAGGATGAAATAATGCGATTTCTCCTGACGTCGAAATGACCGGGAATACTTAATTATAAAACGCTTGTCATGTCAAAATGAGTTACGATTGATACATCATTTCACTATAAATATCAAAATTCAAAAAGGCTTTATCTAAAGTAAATTACCATTCGTCTACAGTAATTTTCCAACGGTCTAAGAACACCTTAATTGTTCTTATAAATACCCCAAATTTGTAGTATAAATCACAAATAATTAAAAACTCAAATCATGAACCATCCAGTTAAATTAATCTTATTATAAAGAATTAATATTCATTACTGGATGCACCATAAGACCATTCACAAACAATAAAACTTAAACTCATGAAATTAGCCATAGTAACAGCATACCCACCAAGTAAAGTAACGTTAAATGAATATGCTTATCATTTAGTTAAGCACTTCAGACAAAACCAAAATATCACAGAATTAGTATTACTTACCGATACAACAGAAGGCGAAAAAGATATTAATTTTACTGAGGCTGGATGTAAAATCACTGTAAAAGAGTGTTGGACTTTTAATAGCTATTTAAATATTGTAAATGTAACTAAAGCTATCAATCAAGTAGGGCCAGACGCAGTGCTATTCAATTTACAATTCATGAAGTTTGGCGATAAAAAAATTGCCGCTGCATTAGGTTTAATGTTACCTCTAATATGTAAGTTAAAAAAGATTCCAAACATTGTATTACTTCACAATATTATGGAACAGGTAGATTTAGGTAGTGCAGGGTTCACGAGTAACAGAATCATGAAAAAAATATATGGGTTTATTGGCAGTACTTTAACCCGATTGATTTTACAAGCTGATACTGTGGCTGTAACAATGCAGAAATATGTGGATATTTTAAATAAAAAATATAATGCTAAAAATGTGAAGTTAATTCCTCATGGCACTTTTGAGATTCTTGAAGAGCCTAGTTATGATACACCTTTAGAACCTTTTAAAATAATGGCTTTTGGAAAGTTTGGAACTTATAAGAAAGTTGAAGGTATGATTAAGGCTGTAGAAATGTTAAGAGAAGTTTCTGATTTAAATATGGAAATTGTTATAGCAGGAACAGACAACCCCAATACTCCAGGTTATTTAGAAAGTGTTAAACAAAAATATGACTACGTACAAGGTTTAACATTTACAGGATATGTAGCTGAAGAAGATGTGCCAAAGTTATTTAAAGAAAGTACGGTTGTAGTATTTCCATATACATCAACAACTGGTAGTTCAGGTGTATTACACCAAGCGGGAAGTTATGGTAAAGCTGTAGTAATGCCAGATTTAGGAGATCTAGCTTTATTGGTACAAGATGAGGGGTACAAAGGGGAGTTTTTTGATGCGGAAAGCCCTACTAGTTTAGCTATAGCATTACAGAAAATTTTGGAAGATAATGCGTATCGTATAGAGCTTGAAAAGGCAAATTATAAAGCCGCTACGGCGTACCCAATGTCTAGAGTTGCAGATATGTATATCAATACTTTTGAAGTGATAGTAGATAAAAAATCTGAAGTAACTACAGTACAATCTCAAGAAATTATTCTTTAGAAATAAATTTAAATGCGGGCTTAGTCTCTCCGTTTTGGTTGATAAAACCAAAATATCCTTGAGTCCGTTTACGCCAGGGAAGTCGTCCAACGACTTCCTTTGGTATTTCTGTAAAGTCGTAAAGTGTCCAACTCATAAACTGGATATCGTTTTTGGCAAATAGTGTTTGTGCCTCTTTATGATATTCTGCTTGATCTTCGGCAGAACTACCAAACGGACGCCAAAGCCCACGATAGGAGGACAATCCAAATTCGGTAATGATTACAGGTTTGTTGGGTATAGCTGTTTTTAAATTGAGGTAAGATGCTTCAAGTGCATCCAAATCTTCATAATAATGAAAGGATACAAAATCTAATTTGTCTTTTAATATAGTTGTGCTTTCAGTATTAGACCATCCTATAGTTACTGGGTGTATTGTATCTGTAGATTTTACAGTTTCAATCATCTGTTCTGCCCAAGCCATTACTTTAACTTTTCCTCTAGATTCAAAATCTAAATTAGGTTCGTTTTTAATATCCCAGGCTAAAAGTGCGTTATGATCTTTTAAGGCAGATACAACTGAAATGGCATGATGTTGATTTAAACTCCAATTCAGTACTTCATAATCGCCATAAAAGTCAAAGAGGGTAACCATAACTTTTAGCTCATACTGTTCGGCAATATCTAAAACTGTTTTTAGTTTTTCTAGTTTATCGGGACTTACATTTGCACTACCAAAATCTTCATAAGGCACAAAAATGCGAATACTGTTAAGGCCTGCATCCGCAATGATTTTAAAATCTTTGGAAATAATATCAGCATCAAAACTATCGCCGTACATATTCCAAGGTGTAGCTTGGGGGTAGTAATTAATGCCTTTAATTTGGGTAATGGTATTAGATGCTGGGGTAAATTCCTTTTTGTATGGAGCAGTGTGTTCCCTAATTAAGTGCCTTATGCGCCAAAAACCATCTTCTAATAGCATAACGATTTTATAAGTAGAACGTTCTCTGGCTTCCAATAGCATTTCATTATTTTGATAGATGCGTTTGTATTCTAAAACATCTTTATCTTTTAGGACAACCAACTGCCCATCTTCACTAAAAAAATCCAAAGTTAAATGATGTTCTAGGGTAGTGCCATCAATACTAATAGCCTCGTTAGTATTTCTATCTACAAGGGAGTAAATAGATGTTCTGGCATTTTCAGTATAATAATCATCAATGCCCATAGTTGTATTTGTTTTGTAAGCAACATGTTTTACATACCAGGCATCTAGATAATCGGTTTCAATAGATTTTAAAGTCTGTAAATCCATTGGTCTGCCTTCATTCTGTATGGGCGCCCATTCTAACTTTGGTAAATATTGCTCTATTTTTTGTATTTCAGTGTGGAGCATCTTACTCCTGTCTGCTCCTGTGTTTAAATACGAAAACACATTACTTATACCTAAAACTATAATGCTAATGATAGCGATATAGGATAACACCAAAATGCCTCGTAATAAGTTTTTGTTTAGTGCTGTCATAGCTTAACGGCGTTTACAGATTTACTGATACCAGCGACTTTTACGGTAAAGTTATAATTGCCTTTAGGGAATTGGTTGGCACTCAATTTAAAATTCACATAGCCATCCGCACTGCTTTTACGTTTGGTAAACACCAGAGTGTCTTTTGCGTACACATAAAGTGTTACCTCCATGCCATCGGGAATCATCTGATCCATAAAGCTTTCTAAAGGACCAACCGTAATATCTCTATTATGGTTAGAAAAAACAATGTTAACATCAGAAATAACAGCTTTATAATCAATATTTATGGTGTTGCTTTCTGCCATACCTTCAATAAATGCTTGTACAGACCAATTGTCTGCATGGTCTGGATGGATCATTTTTGCAGTAGCAATGCCATTAATTGTAGTCCCAGATGTTTTTAAAATGGTTTGGTTGGTGGTTTTGATAAAAAACTCTGTGTAGGTGCCATCGCTCACTACATTGCCATATTCATCTTTTATAATGGATGTGGTAAATGTTGTGATTTGGTTACCATCTGCGTAATTATGATGTCTGCTAAAATCAATATTGAAGTTAGTAGGAGGTGCTGGCATCACATTAATATCATATTCTTTTGAATTAAACCCTAAGCAGGATGAATTCAAAAGGATGCGCCCTGTTTGTTTGGTGGAATAGATGTTTTTGTAACTAATATTGTTTTTTATGGCAATGGTATCTATGGTACGATTATTTTGAAACTGATACTTCACGGCTACTTTAGTGCCTTGTGTAAGAGGATTGTCGTAATTGTCTGTGGGTATGGCAACCAGCATACTGTAATTGTCTCCTCCAGCAGTAATACTGGGTGGGCCTAAATAGGTTTGAATGGTGTTTACTGTGTTTTGGGGTATAATTTTAAGATTGCCTTTTAATGGCTGGGGTTTGGCTAAAAGCGTCCAATTAATAATGCCTACTCTCGACGATAGGTGTATTGGAATATTATAACTTAAGGTGTTACCTGTTTTATTAGCTTTTATAAGTGTTGAGCCAAAACTATTGCTTACATACATAGATGGCGAAGTATCGTGATCTATTTTAAATTTTAAGGTAACATCCTTTCCAGCCACAAATGTTGTGGTTGTAGTGATTAATTGAATAGTATCCGTTGCATAAACAGTAGAACTGTTTATAATTAAAAGCACTAGCGCAATAAAACGATGTAAGCTAAATTTAATCATTCATCAAGGATTTCCTAAATAGGCGTTGGTTTCAATTTTAATAAAACTATAAATAGGATGGTTTATGGCTTGTAATTGCTGATATGTATGGTTTTCAATTCTATTTGGGATTACCTTATTGGAGATATCGGCATTAGTTAAACCGTTTACAAAACAATTTTCCATAGAGTCGTTGATAATTGTTGTAGTATCTTCTTCCATGGCATATTCAAAATATTGCTTACGTTGTTGCCTGATGCCTTCTTTTATAAATTTATGATCAACCCATAGCAAGGTTTTGTCGGCATCGTAATAACTTATAATTAATTGCGGAATGGTAATTTCTTTAATTCCTGAGTTAAATAAACTTCCAGAAATGGTTACTTCATTAAATTCTAAATCACTTAAAACAGTTTGTTTGTATAAGTCCGATCCAGATACGTTACCAGCAATTTGTAAATTAAATTTGGTAGGTTGTTCTTCAAACTCTACGGGCGTAAATTCATCTGGATTAAACGTTTTGGGGATGGAATCTTGGGTTTTAGACCACGCAATACCTTCAAAATTAATTCTAAAAGCACTCACTTCTTTTGGCATGAGTTTATGTTTTACTTGGTGTTTGGCGTTATAAGTAGCGAGTTCTTTATTATCGGCGTTATACAAGGTGCCTTTTAAAACCACATCGGCAGGTACATTGTCTATATTTTGAATTTCTCCAATAAGCGCGTAGCTTTTATTGTGCTTTACCAATTTAGCAGATAGTATTTCTAAAACGGGTTGTTTTAATACATCTTCATGATGGGTTTGTTCTGTGGTAATGCGTCTTCTACCTTGATTAAAATAGGTGGTTTCATTGTCTGAATAAAATTGATCTGGTGGTAAGTCTAAATCGATATCATCAGGCTCTATATACCATTTGCCTTTTAGCTTTATGAGCGATTTATAAAATACTTTATCAATTTTCTCCAGAGGTGTAATCCATTTGGTGCTAACTATAGCTGAGGCTAGTGAGTCGTTTTTTGTTGTGATTTTGGTGTCTATGGCATCTAATTTTGCGTAGGAGCTTAATAAACCATCGGTAACCGATATTTCCAGCATGTATTGTGCAATAGTTATATCGCTTTTAGGATTAATCATACTGTGCGCTTTTTCAAACCGTTTAAAATCCAAAGCATCATAATAGGCTAGTAGTGCATTTTCTGGTGTATGATGGCTATCATTTTTTATATAAAATAGATATACGCCATACCCAACAATTATCGCTAAACACAAAGACCAAAGATGTGTAATCCCTAAAATAGGTCGAGAAAATTTGGTGTAATTGGTTTTATAGCTTAAATAATCGGGTACTTGCTTAAGTTTTAGTTTAAGTGCTCTGGTAAAGAGCACATGAACATTCAAAAAGAAAGCAATAAGCACTGTTGAAAAAGGCATAATACCCCACAATATTTTTTGCCATTTAGCTACATCATCTTTAGGTAAAATAGACGAAATAGGAGGCACATTTAGTTTTTCCCAAACTTGAATACCATTTTCTAATTGCCGTAAACGTTGCCAGCCACAGAAATATAAAATGGGGTCATAAAACTTATCATTAGAGAAAATGTATTTTAAATTATACTTTTCTGGAGTGGTTAAAAATTGTTGGAGAGAACCAATCCCCTCAACACCTTTAAATTTAGAATTCTCTAAACGTTCAATAGGTCTTGTGGTTAGTTCTGGTAATCGTCTTGCAGAATGGTAATTACCATCAACACTCATAGCTTTAGTTTGTGCAGATAACCATGCCATTTGATCGCCAAATCCTAAAGTCATATATCGCCATTGGTCATGCTGATCTTGATTAAGGAAATTAACAATAGGCAGCATTTTTATTTTTTGAGGTTGAGATGGCCTAAAATATCCCAAACTCATAGTAAATATGGTCATGAATACAAAAAGACCAGCCAATAAACCGCCTGCAATTCTATGATACACCGCCCCAAACTTACTTTGTATTAGTGCTTTTAAATCGCCTTCTACTAGTCTATATGCAAATTCTCCAAAAAGCGGTATAGACATTATTGATGCCCAAAGTGTAAATCTATCTAAGGTTAAAATATTAAAAGCTGTTTCTCCTAAAAATTTTCTAGGAATGGGTGTGGTACCTCCAGTTCCCAAAACTGTTAAAATGGTTATGGATAAACCAAAAAACAAATAACGTTTGCTGTAATATCTATAAAAAATGTATGGTAGTACGATTAATAATACTCCCCAAGGAATTAAAAAGAATACCAAGCCTGATGAGGTAATCTCTAAAAAATTATCACGAGAACCATGAGGAATGGGGACTTGTGTTATGGGGTTGTTTTTAGAGTTTATCCAATAAGGAAGAATGCATCCTACAATAATGATTAAGGATAAAAAACCAAAGCTAATAATACGTTTAAACAGTTTAAAAAAACTATTTAAAAACACTTTAAAAGTTACGGCTTTCATGCTACCTGCCTTATCCTTTGATACATCCATAAGCACCATGCCTATTAGAGGAAAAATAAAGAATACCATTCCAAAAATGGGAGTAACATGATGGGAAGTTACCGTTACAGCAATAAGTGATAAACAAGTACATAAATAGCGAAGTTTACCAGTTTTAAGCCAAAGATATATTTCTGGTAAAGCATGCATTAAAACAGAAATACCTATGATGCTTGGAAGTTGCCCAAATACATGTAGAGTTTCTACAAAAGAGGAGGAAAGCGTAGCTAAAACCGAAGCATAACCTGCTACAGTTCTGTTTCCAGTAATTAATAGCGAAAACCTGTAGGCACCAGTAATAAATAATACAATACTAATAAGTGCAACTACAAAAAGCCCAAATTTTAAGCCACCAATAAAGGACAGTGCACCTATGGACTGGTGTACCAAAGGCGGATAACTCATTACAGTAAAACCAGTATACCATTTATAATTCCAAGGTTCAAACCAACTATTTGCATAATGTTCTGCAAAGAATAAATGAATAAGCGCATCGTAGGTGCTTTCTAATGTAAAAAAGATAGAAGTCCCATGAAATGCAACACCAATAAGCAGTGCAACTATTAAAAATTTATTTGATTTGGTTGGATTCAATATGCATCAATTTAATACAATGTAAAGATATACATTGCATAGTTTGGTTAAGGTTTAGCTCGTCTACAGTAAACTACCATTCATCTATACCAATGATCTTCTTAAGCTAAAATAGACTTTTTCTTACGCTAATCATAATACTTTTGTCTTGTAAATAATCACAAAAACTATTTATCATGAAAATTTTAGCTATAGATGACCAACAATTAGTTTTGTTGCCATTACAAAAAAGGTTAGCAGAATTAGGTTACGAAGTTGTTGCGGAAACTGATGCTAATGAAGGTGTTTCACTTTACAACTCATTTAATCCAGATTTAGTTATTGTTGATATTAATATGCCAACAGTATCAGGTTTAGAAATTGTTAAATATATAAGACAGTCTAAACGTGCAGATACCCCAATCATGGTATTATCTGGTAATACGCAAGATGATGTTATTACTGCTGGTTTCGAATTAGGAATTAATGATTACATGAAAAAACCTCTAAGTTTAAATGAGATTTGCGCGCGTGTAAAACGATTGATAGGTACTCCAGAGCACAAAAGTGTTACGTCAAAAACAAATGTAATGATTCAACAACGTTGTGTTGGTGTTGTAATCCCTTGTTATAATGAAGAAGATAGATTATTAAGTGATGAATTCCTTCAATTTATTGATAAAAATTCAGGATACCATTTATGTTTTGTAAATGACGGTAGTAAAGATAGTACACTAGATGTTTTGCACAATTTACAAAAAGGACGTGAAGATTATATTTCTGTGTATAACTGTGAAAAAAATGGAGGTAAGGCAGAAGCAGTAAGATTAGGGATGCTTCACATGGCAAAAAAGAAAGGTTTAGATTTTATTGGATTTTTAGATGCAGATTTATCCACCGATTTAAAAGATTTTGATGATTTAGTTTCTACTATAGAACATTCAAGTTTTAAGATAGTAAGTGGTTCTAGAATAAGTAGAATGGGAGCTAACATCACTAAAGAATCAGCCAGAAAATTAATAAGTATGACTATTAATTTTATCATTAGAAAGATTCTAGGGATGAACTTTAAAGACACGCAATGTGGTGCTAAAATCTTTAGAAAAGATGTAATTCATTTGGCATTTGATAAAAAGTTTGTAACACAATGGATTTTTGATGTTGAAATATTTAAAAGAATGTCAGGCCATTTTGGAGTAGAAAAAGCTAAAAAATATATCTGTGAACAACCCTTAAAGCGATGGATTCATGCTGATGGTTCTAAATTATCCATGAAAGATTCTGTTAAAATCGTAATGCAATTGGCACAAATTGCTTGGGTGTACAGAAGAAAAAAAAGTTTGATTGATAGTACTCAGATTGAGCTTAAATTAGTTCACAAGAGTTAATGTAGTTTGATTTGTTTATGTTTTTTGTGATTAAAAGGCGGTACTGTAAAGTATCGCCTTTTTTAGTAGTTAAATTTTGAAACCTTTATAAAGTCTTTTAGAATACTTCAAATGTGTTTACTACTTATAAAAAGTAGGGTGTTCCATTATCTGAAGAGACAATTTGTTTTAACTAATTTTATGTGATTTCTCCTTACGTCGAAATGACTCTGGCATTTTTATTTGGAAAGTTGTCATGTCGAAATGAGGTACGATTGAGACATCACATCATAATTAATTGAGTTGATCAACTAGATTATGTGATTTCTTTTCTAAAAGATATTTGAATTGAAAATGATCGATTTACTTTTAGTAAACTGAGGATATGCAATTTATTGTAATTCTATGCTGAAGAAGATTAAGAGCGCGGTTTTTCAATACCTCTGTCGTACATTACTATACTACCAGCAACCGAAACATTTAAACTCAACTGAGATTTAAACTTCACTAAAAAATGACTTTTCTCAATAGCTTTTTTAGATAGCCCATGGTCTTCTGCTCCTAGTAGGTAAACACAACGCCTAGGGTGGTTAAACGTTTCTAAATCTTCAGCTTCATCAGTAAGTTCAACACCTACGAGTCTAGCGCCTTTAGGTAGATTTTTATAAAACTCATCAAAGGTTTCATAATGAAAATAGGGCATAGCCTTTACAGCATTATGCGTATCGCAGGCTTGTTTTGCATAGCGATTTCCAATAGTGAAAATAAAACTAGCACCTAAGTTTTGAGCAGATCTCCAAAGCACACCCAAGTTTTCAGGTGTTTTGCCATTTTGAATTCCTATGCCGAAGAACTCGTTTTCAAAGTTGTCATTCATCTTTCAAAAGTAAATATTCTGTAGATTATCCTCCAATAGTAATCATACTTCTGTTTTTTGAATGTAAATCGGGTTTCTGAAACTTCTCCAAAGTATTCATGCCTCCACGTACTTTAAATTTGGCTTGTACCGCTTTTTGAATGATAGGTTCAATAGATTTTCCAGTTCTTAACGTGGTTAATAAATCGGATTCTGTAGCAGAAAACAAACAATTTTTTAATTGCCCGTTGGCGGTTAAACGCAATCTGTTACAGGAATCGCAAAATGGGTTGGTTACCGAACTTATAATAGCAAACGACCCTTTGTAACCTTTGATTTTATAATTTTTTGAAGTATCGTTGGGTGCGTCTTGTAAGCGTATCACATCTTCTTCAGCAAATATTGTATTTACAGATTCCATTATTTCAGCGTAGGATACCATTTTACTCATGTCCCACTTATTGCCGTCAAAAGGCATAAATTCAATGAAGCGAATAGAAACGGGTAAATCTTTAGTGAAATTGATGAAATCGATGATTTCATTGTCATTGAACCCTTTTATTAAAACCGCGTTCACTTTTACTTTAAAACCTTCTTTGACCAATAGATGAATATTATCATACACCTTTTGAAACTCGTGTCTTCGTGTAATATATTTAAATTTTGAAGTATCCAAAGAGTCCAAACTTACGTTGATGTTGTGAACACCGCTCATTTTGAGGACATCAATAAATTTATCTATAATGACGGCGTTTGAAGTGATAGACAATTCAACTGGAAGTGAAGCCAGTTTTTCCAAAATCACTGGAATATCTTTTCTTACCAAAGGTTCGCCTCCAGTTAAGCGAATTTTAGTAACACCATGATCTACAAAGGTTTTAGCGATATCATATATTTCTTCATAAGTCATTAAGTGACTTTTGGGCGATAAAGGTACACCGTTAGCTGGCATGCAATAGGTACAGCGTAAATTACATCGTTCTGTTAACGAAATACGCAAATAGGTATGATCTCTACCGTGGGTGTCTTGTAATATGTTTTTATTTTCGCTCATATCTTAGTTATGTGTAACCGTTTAATTGTTTAACTGTTTAATCGACTACTAAATAAACGATTCCACGATTAAACAGTTTAATCATGTCTCGCACCTTTTAAAATTCTAAAACTGTGTAACACCGCTGGGAAAATGGCATCCATAGATTCTTTTGCGCCATTAGTAGAACCTGGAAGCGCTAAAACTAAAGTGTTTCCGATAGTTCCAGCTACACTTCTAGAAAGCATTGCAAAGGGCATACGACCTTGTCCGTAGCTCCTAATAGCCTCTTCAATTCCTGGGATGCGCCTATCCAAAATTGGAAGCAAAGCTTCAGGGGTAACATCCCGCCCAGAAAGCCCTGTGCCACCAGTGTAAATTACCATATCTATCCCTTGTTCTTGATATGATGTTACCTTTTGTTGAATGCTATCTTTTTCGTCTGGAATAATTACATATTCGTTTACTTTTACATTGCATTTCTCCAATTTTTTAATAATCGCTTTTCCAGCCCTGTCTTCTTTTTGCCCAGCAGAAATGCTATCGCTGCATACTACCACAGCTACTGTTAAATCCTTTCTAAAGGTGTCCTTAAAGTCTGATTTACCACCTTTCTTTTTCAGGAGTTTGATAGCGTGAATTTCAATCCCTTTGTCTATTGGTTTCAGCATATCATACATATTTAAGGCCACGACACTCGCACCATGCATTGCTTCAACTTCAACACCAGTTTTGTAAATAGTTTTTACAGTAAACAGTACCGTAATTTCTAAACCATCAATTTTATATTCTACACCTGTGAATTCAATAGGTAAGGGGTGGCAGTCGGGCAAAATGTCTGGTGTGCGTTTTACGCCCAAAAGTCCAGCCGCTTTGCTCATAGCAAATACGTTTCCCTTTGGAACAGTATCGTTTTTAATAGCCTCGATTGTTTCAGGTTTACTGACTTTTACAATTGCTTGTGCTAATGCGATTCTTAGTGTTGTATTTTTATGTGTGATATCTACCATTTCTTGTGATTGATTATTGATTATTGAAAATTGATTATTTCTTACTTGCTGTCTTTCTGGAGGCCATAAATATCGCTGTCAGTTCGCTGGATTCTTTTAGTAATAATTTTATTTCATGTTTTTGAACTAAGTTTTCATCTAGAGCGAATTCCAACCAAAAGTTTGCCTCATCTACTTCTTCAATTACAATACTAATTTTAGCAATAAAACTGGCTTTTGATTGAGCGATACAAGTTGCACGATAATTTGCAGCAACTGATGTTGAACATCTAATTAATTGTCCTTTAATATGATTGGCTAAATATTCGTTTGGTAGTAGTTTTGTTAGCTTAATGCAGTTATGAGCAAATACTTTAGTTCTATGTTTTAATGCTTCTTTCATTAATAATCAATTATAGAGTATGAGTGATAATAGTCAATAATAATTAGTCAATAATCAATTGTTGACTTTCCATTGATGCGTCTCATCCTCAAAAATCTCTTTCCCAAAAACTGGAACATCAGCTTTAATGGCTTCTACTATATATTCTAAAGCTTCAAAAACTACTTTTCTCCTCGGCGAGGATACAAAAACAAATAGACATATTTCTCCTGCTCTTACAGTTCCTAAACTGTGATAAATGTGCATGCATGTCAATTCAAATTTTTCAAAAGCTGCTTCTCGTATCTCATGAAATTTTTGATTTGCCATATCTTCATAAGCTGTGTATTCGATTGCTGCAACTGTTTTTCCGTCAATCTCATCGGCACGTACTTGACCTAAGAAAATATTATGGGCGCCAATGCTGGTTTTTGTTTGGTGTTTATAAATAGAGTTTCCTATAAAATCAGATGATATAGCACCTTCTCTAAATACGTTTTTTGATTTTTTATTTGTCATTGTTTTAATGTTTTTTTATCCACCAGAAAAAGGAGGTAATAAGGCAATTTCTGCTCCAGTTAATTTTGCATCTAAAGACACCAATTCCTGATTTTGTGCAATTTGAAAATCTTTGTTTTTTAAGTTAGAATATTTAGTGTTTAGAACATCTAAAAGTTCTGAAACTAGACCTTCAGAGACTTCTAATTGTTCTATCTCTTTCTTGGTAATCTCGGAAATTTGTCCGAAATATTTAATGGTTATAAACATCCTCAATATGTTTTAATTCTTCTTTTGTATTTACATTTAATGTTGCATTGTGATAGGCTTCATCCAGCACAACATTTTTATAGTTACACGCTTTTATGGCTATTCGTAATCGGCGTTCATCTTGTTCTAAAAAACTTTTAAATGTGTCTTTTATACTACTCTTGTATAATGCAATTAAAGGCATGGTTTTGCCATTGCTTTCTGCTTGAATAATTTCTGATTCTTCATCAAATGCATCAATTAATTTTTGTAGTACAACTGTTGTTATTAAGGGAATGTCGCAACTCAAAACCAAATTATATGTTGTTTTTGAAGCCTTTAAACCAGAATAAATCCCAGAAATTGGTCCCGCGTTCTTTAGTGTATCATGGATACGTTTTAATCCAAATACATCATAAGCTGCAGCATCTGAAACAATCAAAATATCAGATACTAACGGCTGTAAAGCATCAATGCTATATTGTATAAAAGGCTTATTATTCAATTTTAGAAAACCTTTATCAGTACCCATTCTTGAGCTTTTACCTCCTGCTAAAATAATGCCCGTTATGTTTGCTTTATCTATCATTTTAAGTAAACATTAATTTTACGCAAGCGATGATGAGTACAACAGCTAAAATATATCTTAACCTCTGATTGTTTATCTTTTTACTACCATAATAACCACCTAAAACGCCTCCTATTAAAGCAATAGCTACAAGTAAAAACGAACCACTTTGTAACGATACACCACTTTGTAGTTGCCCTATTAAACCAGCAGCAGAGTTTACCCAAATAAATAGGGCAGAAACGGCTGCAGCTTCTTTCATATTACCCCAATGCAATAACAATATGATAGGTGTTAAAATAATACCACCACCAATACCTATTAGCCCTGAAAAGAAACCTATTATGCTACCAACAATTATCCCTTGCCACAGTTTTACAGATGTAATACTATCGCTTTCTTTCCCAAATACATTAAGCATTTTTAGAATAGCGAAGATGAGTAATACTGCTAAAATCTTTTTATAAATTGAAGCATCAACTTCTAAAGTACCACCAAAATACGCAAATGGAATTGAGGCTATAGCAAAAGACATAAATAGTTTTTCATTAAAATGTCCCGCCTTAAAGTAATAGTAAAACGAAATGCCTGCTACAAAAATATTAAGCAATAGGGCAGTAGGTTTCATAGTTTCTGGTGCAAAAGAAAATAACGCCATTAATGCCAAATACCCACTTGCACCACCATGCCCCACACTGGCATACAGAAATGATACTATAGGTAGTATGATGAGGAATAGGTATATGTTTTCTATTTGTAGCACTTATGTTAATTTATTCAGTCTTTGTCATGTCGAAATGAGGTACGATTGAGACATCTCATTATTCTAGTGAGATTTCTCAATGTGTTCGAAATGACAAGCGTTTAATATTTTAATTATAGTTTTTCAATTCTAGCCAGTTCCTTATCCAAAAACTCCCAACAATTCCTATTAATTTCATCAAAAGCTGTTACTAAAGACTTTCCATAGTCAGTTAATTCTGCACCACCGCCACCTTTACCACCTATACTATTTATGGTTACAGGTTTTTTTGCAGATTTATTGACCGAGTCTAAAAGTTGCCATGCCTTTTTATAGGAGATATTTAATGATTTTGCAGCTTTAGATAAAGATCCTGTTTTTTGAATCGCTTTTAGTAAATGCACTCTGCCTTCGCCTAGAAGTACATTGTCTTCAGATTCAATCCAGATGCGGCTTTTTATTTTGTATCCCATAGCTTTAATTTGGTAATAAAATCACTTGAATTTCATCTCCTGTTTTAATATTAGTTACATCTTCAGCTGCAAACACTAAGGCATTCGCTAAAGCAAAAGTTTGTAGCATTGATGAATTCTGACCATCTAAAATTTCAACCTCTCCATCAGTATAAATCCCTTTTAAAAATTGCGGTCTATCGCCTTTTTTTACAAAGCTATTTATGGTTTTAGCTGTAATTCTGGGTAATTCTAAATTTTTTCTATTCATCATACCCTGCAACGCGATATACACATATACATAAAAACAGGACAATGCCGCAGCAGGATTTCCAGGTAACGCAAAAATTTGAGTGTCCTGCTTTTTACCATAAAATAAAGGCTTCCCAGGTTTTTGTTTTACTTTATAGAACTGTTGTTGTACACCTAACGCTGTTAAAGCCTTACCCACAAAATCGTAATCGCCAACCGATATGCCACCTGTGATGATTACCAAATCATTAGTACCTATTGCTTTAGAAAGTGTATCGCGTGTCTTGTCGTAGTTATCTTCAACCTTATAAAGTGTGATGTCGTAAAACTTCAAATTATAAAGCGCACTCAGCAACATTTTAGAGTTGCTCTCGTATATTTTTCCATAGGGTAACTCTTGTCCAGCTTCTATTAACTCGTTGCCAGTAGTAACAATCGCGATATTTGGTTTTTTAAATACTGAAACCTCAGTAATACCAAGAGATAATAAATACCCAATTGCTGCAGGCGTTAATTTTGTACCTTTTTTTAAGGCAATATCTCCAGTTTTTACCTGTTCGCCCAAAGGACGGATATTTAGTTGTGGTTCAATGTGATTTGTTATAGTAATCACATCGCCATTAACGGCAACTTTTTCTTGCATCATTACAGCATTAGCGGTATCAGGCACAGGAGCACCTGTAAAAATTCTAACAGCTTCGCCTGGTTTTAGTTCAGGTTGGTGACCATCGCCTGCTTTTATCTCATCAATTAAGGTGTATGTTAGGCTTTTATTAAGGTGTAGCGCATAGCCATCCATAGCAGATTGCCTAAAAGGCGGCATATTGATAGGGGATAAAATATCTTCAAACAACTGATAGCCTCCAGCTTTTTCAACCTTTTTTAAGGTAGCTTGTTGTAAGGTTTTACCATTATTTTTTACAATTGAAATGGCTTCTGAAATTGTAATCATTTACGTTTTTCGTTATGTATCAGCAAATATAACGAATTGAAATTTCATCATAATATGATATTTGTCATATTATTTCCTGCTAAAATACAGGACTTTTATGTCCGAAATAAAAAACCAACAACTAAATGCCGATAAAAAGTTATTTGGCACATCCAAAAACTGGGGAGAAGCAAGCACTAATTGACGCCTTATCTCTTTTTAATGAATGTGAAATAGTACCCGCTACAAATCAAGACGTTGTGGTTGTGGTAACGGAAACATCAGACGACGCTTCTGATGCAGCTCTCAAAGAAAAGATAGAACAAATAGAAAGCCTAAAACTTTTAGCACTGGTTTCTGGTTTTAATACTCCAAAAAATTAACATAGGTATGTACAATTCAATATCCACTAGAAGAAATTTTATTAAAAAGATGGCGCAACTCTCTGCGATGACGGCTGCGGCTGCTATGTTTCCAGGTATATTATTTGCCGAAGAGCAAGAAGCGGGTATTCCAGATGGTGCCAATTTAGATTGGAAAAAAGGGCCCTGTCGTTTTTGTGGTGTAGGTTGTGGTATTCTTGTAGGAACACAAAATGGAAAAGCGGTAGCCGTAAAAGGCGACCCTAACAGTTCAGTTAATAAAGGCTTACTTTGTGTAAAAGGCTATCATCAAACTATGTGTATTCAATCCAAAGATAGATTGACACACGCATTGGTTAAAAAGAATGGTCGTTACGTAAAAACACCATTAAATGAAGCTTTAGATCTTGTAGCCAGTAAAATGAAATCTACCATTGAAGCACATGGTAAAGATGCTGTGGCAATGTATACTTCTGGGCAGTCTACAATTCCCGAAGGATATGTGGCTTCAAAATTAATGAAAGGTGCTATTGGTACTAATAATTTAGATTGTAATGCCCGTTTGTGTATGGCAAGTGCCGTAGCAGGGTTTTTAACCACGTTTGGTGCGGATGAGCCTATGGGTTGTTATGAGGATATAGACCATGCCGACTACTTCATAACATGGGGCAATAATATGGCAGAAATGCACCCCGTATTATTCTCCAGAATGTTAGAGCAAAAGACAAGGCGTGGTGCTAAAATTATTGATTTTGCTACCCGTACAACTCGCTCAAGTACTGCATCAGATAAATCTATTCTTTTTGAACCCCAAACCGATTTAGCGGTTGCTAATGCCATTTGTTATGAAATTATAAATAACGGATGGGTTAACAAATCTTTTGTTGAAAAGCACTGTAATTTCAGTAAAGGCTTAACTAATATGGGTTATGGGACTGAAGACAAGTTCAGTTTTAAAGATAAACCAACAAAAATAGATTTTGAAGCCTATAAAACATTTTTAAACGATTACACTCCTGAGAAAGTTGCCAAGTATTCTAAAGTATCAGCTAAGGATATCAAGTATTTGGCTTCTATTTATGGCGACCCTAATAAAAAGGTAGTATCGTATTGGTGTATGGGTATGAATCAGCATACACGCGGTACCTGGATGAATAATTTGGTGTACAATATTCATTTATTGACGGGTAAAATTTCACAACCAGGTAATGGTCCATTTTCGTTGACAGGGCAACCTTCGGCATGTGGAACAGCAAGAGAAGTGGGAACATTTACACACAAATTGCCGAAAGGTGTAGTAATGAATGAAAAGCACCGACGTTTGGCTGCTAAAATTTGGAAAGTGCCTTACGAGCGCATTCCATCGAAACCAACATACCATACTACAGAAATGTTTAGGGCGGTTGATCGTGGTGATATTAAATTTATATGGACTCAAGTTACAAACCCATTGGTGTCTTTACCAAAAACAAGTCGTTACCGTCCAGCAATGGAAAAAGAGTCTTGTTTTGTGGTAGTTTCTGATGTGTTTCCAACGCCAACATCTGATGTAGCTGATGTGATTTTACCTGCATCATGGCATATTGAAAAAAGTGGTTTATACGGAAACTCAGAACGACGGACTCAGCACTGGAATAAAATGGTAGAAGGCCCTGGAGAAACCACTCCAGATGCGTGGATGACTATTGAGGTGGCTAAACGTATGGGCTACGGCGATTTGTTTCCTTATAGCAAGGAAAATCACGTTGAAGAAATTTATAACGAGTACCGTCAGTTTCATGAAGGCGCAAAACACGGTATGGCACCGTTAGAGGTTTTAAAGAAAGAATCGGGTGTAATCTGGCCTTATGTAAATGGTAAATCTACCCAATGGCGTTTTAATGCGAAATACGACCCCGCTTGTAAAGAAGGTTCAGATTTTGATTTCTATGGCAAACCAGATGGAAAGGCTGTGATTTGGCAGCGTCCTTATGAGCCTGCAGCAGAATCGCCAGATAACGAATACCCGTTTTGGTTAAATACTGGGCGTGTTATAGAGCATTGGCATACAGGCTCTATGACCAGAAGAATACCTGTATTGCATAAAGCCATGCCAGAGGCTTATGTAGAATTTCATCCAGAGGATGCCAAAGCTCTGGGTATACGTGATGGAGAACGTATAAAAGTGAGTTCTAGACGTGGTAGTTGTGTACTGCCAGCGTCCATTAATAAGCGTGGATTACCAACACGCGGACAGGTGTTTGTGCCGTTTTTTGATGAAAACATGATGATTAATGATGTGACATTGGATGCCTTTTGTCCTATTTCCAAAGAACCAGATTTTAAGAAGTGTGCGGTTAAAGTTGAAAAAGCATAATATATGAAAAAGCGACTCGGAATTATTTCACTTTTTGTACTGCTCTTTATAGCTTTTATTACCATTTGGAATTTTAGTTATCAACAAGGTTTGGAAGAAGCCTATATTCCAGTAGAAGAGCGTAGTTCTGATTATTATTTACCGTCAGAAGCTGGAGTTTTTGAGCGTTCTGAATATGCTACAGAATATGCTAATATGCCTGTTGATGAAAACCATCAACGATTACTGAAAGATTATTATAAAAACAGAGCCTACCATGGTGCACCACCAAGTATTCCGCATCCTGTTGAAGAAATGAATTTAGGCGATAATACATGTTTAAAATGCCATCAAAACGGTGGATTTGTAAATAAATATAAGGCGTATGCACCTGTGACGCCACATCCAGAAATGATTAATTGTAGGCAATGTCATGTAGCACAAAATAGTAATACGCTATTTAAAGCTAATAATTTGGCGCAGGTATATGCACCAAAAGTGGGTATAAATAATGCTTTAATTGGTACACCGCCCATGATACCACACCAAATACAAATGCGGGAGAATTGTTTATCGTGTCATGCAGGACCAGCGGCTCCTAAAGAGATAAGAGTAACACATCCAGAGCGTGTTAATTGCAGACAATGCCATGTGCCAACGGATAAAGTTGTTTCAGAAATAACACCTTTTTCAAGAACTAAAATAGATAGCAATGAATAGAAAACTCTACAAATATAGTTTAGCATGTGTGTTTTTGGTTGTGCTTTTTTCTTGTAAGCATAACGAAGGTGAATATCATAATTTGAATGATAAAATTAAAGCCGAAAGTAAAAGCTATCATGGGACTTTATCTTCTGAAGCATTGATTGATGGTATTAAAACTGTTGAAATTACTGAAGGCGGCCATACCTTTTTGATTCCTGAACGTAAGAGTCAAATAAAATCATTCGCTTGTATTGAATGTCATAATGTTGGATTGGACAAATTACAAAGTAAAGCTATTAAGAAAGCACATTGGGATATTGCTTTGGCGCATGCTGATGAAAACACCATGAATTGTGCTACCTGCCATAACGGAGAGGATATGAATGCTTTAAATACGTTAACAGGAAATAAGGTTGATTTTAATAAAAGTTATAAGCTGTGTGCACAGTGTCATTCTTCGCAATTTGAAGATTGGAAAGGTGGTGCGCATGGTAAAAAAGTAGCAGGTTGGGCACCACCTAGAGCATCATATACATGTGTGAATTGTCATAATCCGCACGATCCAAGTTTTAAATCGAGGTGGCCATCACGCTATAATACAGAGCAGGTTGAAGCGCCTACAGCAGAATCTGGTCATTAAATATTAAGGTATGAGTGAGAATAAAAAATGGTATTCTTTAGATTTAGGGTTGAACAGAAAAAAATCTGGCTCTAATTCTTGTAGCTGCGGTAAAACCGAAGGCGGATGTGGTAGTCATGAACCAAAGATGACCGATGACGCTTTTTTTGAAGCAGCGGTAAATGCATCGATAGGTGATGAAGTAAAGAAAGATGGTTTTGAGCAGGTGTTTGATGTTAAAATGGATAGACGTACCGCGTTTAAAAAATTAACAGCAAGTTTATTGATTGGTGCTGGTGCTGTAAGTACATCATGCAGTGTGATAAGCGGTGATGAAACCAAAGAAAAAGCACAAATAGATTGGGAAGAGCAATTTAAGGGCAATTACAAATTGATGACAGATGAAGAAAAGGAAGCCACGGTAAATAGATTGATGCGCTCTTATGAACTGCGAACGGGTAAAAATATTAGCATGACGCATGAAAATGCACAGGACGATGTGTTGTTTGGATATGCTTTTAACATTTCGAAGTGCCAAGGGTATATGGATTGTGTAAACGCTTGTATTGAAGAAAATAATCAGGATAGAAATTCGCAAATGCAATACATCCGCATACATGAAATGAAAGATGGCAAAGGCTTTAATTTTAACGAAGCTGATGATAATTATTACCACGAAGTGCCTGCGGAGGGGCATTTTTACATGGGAACTCAGTGTTTTCATTGTGATAATCCGCCATGTGTGGAGGTGTGCCCTGTACAGGCTACTTGGAGAGAAGATGATGGTTTAGTGGTTATTGATTACGATTGGTGTGTGGGTTGCCGTTATTGTATGGCTGCTTGTCCTTATGATGGCCGACGTTTTAATTGGAGTAAGCCTGAAGTTCCTGAGAATGAAATTAATAAGAATCAGCATTATTTAGGAAATAGAATGCGCAAGAAAGGCGTGATGGAAAAATGTACGTTTTGTGTGCAACGCTCTAGAAAAGGACAAAATCCTGCTTGTGTTGAAGCTTGCCCTACTGGTGCACGTATTTTTGGGAATTTATTAGACCCTAAGAGTACGATTAGATGGGTGTTGGAAAATAAGAAGGTGTTTAGATTGAAAGAGGATTTGGGTACAGAACCTAAGTTCTGGTATTTTATGGACTAGATGTTGAGTGTTTATTTGTTGAATTGTTTAACCTGTTGCATTGAAACGAACGATTAAACATATAAACGCATAAACGATTACACAAAGAAGAAATGGCGATTGCAAGTATAAGTTATGCTTAGGGCAGGTAGTAGAATTTGCAAACACGCCCCGCGTTAGGGATTGCAGAGGAAAGCCCACAGCCCGACGCAGGAGGTGCGAGGACTTGTAACGGAAAGCCCGACCCTTTAGGGTAACGCCCAAATAGAATAAAGTTGAAGTGTTTTAATTGACATACAGATGAGACGATTAAAAGTTTTTAAGAATTTAGTGATTGATAGTTTGGATACCATTACAAAGGGCTCTAAAAAGTATCATGTTTGGATGGGGTTTTTAACCTTTGTGATGTTGGTTGGCATGTATTGTTATTCTATTCAGTTAAAGGAAGGGCTGAGTGTTACGGGAATGACCGACCGTGTGAGTTGGGGGCTGTATATTTCTAACTTTACGTTTTTGGTGGGTGTTGCTGCGGCGGCTGTAATGCTGGTAATGCCTACGTATGTGCTTAAGGATATAGATTTTAAACGTTCTGTTTTAATGGGCGAGGGGCTTGCTGTGGCTGCCCTAATTATGTGTTTGGCTTTTGTGATTGCCGATATGGGTGGACCATCTGTATTGTGGCACATGATACCGGGGATTGGGGTGTTTAATTTCCCGAATTCTATGCTCACTTGGGATGTTATTGTGCTAAACGGGTATTTGTTTTTAAATTTAAGTATTCCGTTTTATATATTGTTTAGACGCTACCAAGGGAAGGTACCCAACCCAAAGGTGTATATTCCTGGGGCTATTTTATCGGTGTTATGGGCGGTGGCTATACATTTGGTTACGGCATTTTTGTATCAAGGGTTGCAGGCGCGTCCGTTTTGGAATAATGCGCTTTTAGGGCCTCGGTTTTTAGCATCGGCTTTTGCTGCGGGTCCTGCACTTATTATTTTGGTACTGGCAGTTATTAGAAGCTTTACGGCTTTTAAAATAGAGGATAAGACTATTAGGAAAATAGCCATGATTGTTACGGTGGCGGCACAAATTAATATTATTATGCTGGTCTCTGAGTTGTTTAAAGAGTTTTATGCGCCCACACACCATAGCGAAAGTGCCTACTACTTGTTTTTTGGATTGGATGGCAAAACAGCATTATTGCCTTGGATTTGGACAGCTATAAGTATGAATGTTGTGGCTACAGCTATTTTGACCATTGGTAAGCTGCGTAAAAATCTAAAAATACTGTATTTCTGTTGTGCTTTACTTTTTGTTGCTATTTGGATAGAAAAAGGGTTTGGGCTTATTGTGCCTGGGTTTATTCCAGGACCTTATGGTAAAATTATAGAGTACCTACCCACAGGTATTGAGGTTGGTGTTACTCTAGGTATTTGGGCTATGGGAGCCTTAATATTTACCATTTTAGCGAAGACTGCCATTGGTATTGAGTTGGGGGAGTTGAGGTTTAAGGAGGCTAAGTAAGTTTTTATTGTTTTTTTTGATAATTAAATCTTGGTATACTAAGGGAATCTACTACTTTACTCATCCGTCTATTGTGTTCCATCAATCTAAATAGTTTACAATATTTCTTATTTTTAGATTCGAGATAACAAAAATTTAATATTATGGATAAAAATTTTAGTATCTCGATTAGTACGCCGTGCTCAGAACAATTTAGTCAGTTTAAAAAAACAGCTACTGGAGGTTTCTGTAATTCTTGTAAAAAGGAAGTTATTGACTTTAGACAAATGTCTGATGCTCAAATTATCGATTATCTTAATAATAGACAGAATGGCATCTGTGGATATTTTAAATCATCTCAAATAAACAGACCTATGGTACACTCAACATTAAAAACAAGGACATTCAAATTCTGGAATGTTGCTGCAATAGCTATACTATCTTTATTTTCTTTACAGACTATTCAGGCTCAAGAGAAAATTGGGAAGATTAAAACAGAAACTAAAGTGATTGTAGATAATGCTTTGTTAACAGGTATTGTAGAAGATGAATCTGGACCTTTAGCAGGAGCGAATATTTTACTTAAGGGTTCTAAAATAGGTGGTACTGCAGATTTTGATGGTAAATTTAAATTTCCAAAACCATTACAGCAGGGTGATATACTCATTGTAAGTTATATTGGCTACGAACCACAGGAAGTTGTTATAAAACAAGATCAAAAGTTTTTAAAAATAAAGTTAACTGCCGCTGATATTGATCTATTAGGCGAAGTACAAACTTCTAAAGTGTATAGTTCTAAAGGTAGATAATATTCCTCTTTATGCGATGTTATTTGTTTTTTGTGCTTGTACTGTGCTGCTATGAAAATTATGCCCAGAAATCTGATTTTGAACATATTGATTTTAACAGGGCCGACAGTATAGCAAGACTCCATACTAATACATCCTTACAAAATCTGCCTCTGTTAGTACACCAATTAACTCATAATTTAAACACCCAAGTAGAACAGTTTAGGGCTATTCATACTTGGGTGTGTTTAAACATTGAAAGCGATCATTATTTTAGTGTAGCTACACTAAAAAAAAGAAGGAAACTGATACATGACCAAGAAGGGTTTTCTAAATGGAATCGGAAGGTACAGTCTAAAGTATTTAAACGTCTCTTACGTAATAAAAAAACCATTTGTTCTGGTTATGCCTACATACTTAAAGCTCTTGCAAATTTAGTTGGTATTGAATGTGAAACAATAGATGGCTATGGGCGTAACACAGAAAACAATGTGGGTAGTGTAGATTTCCCAAATCATTCATGGAATGTGGTAAAGCTTAACGGTAAATGGTATTTTGCTGATACTACCCAAGCTAGTGGCTACTACAACCTAGATGAATATACCTTTGTTAAAGATTATAATGATGGTTTCTTTTTGGCAGATCCTAGGCTTTTTGTTAAAAATCATTATCCCATTAATAATAATTGGTTGTTGTTAGATGGTAGCCAGCCATCTTTGAATGATTTTGTGAATGCACCAATAATTTATGGAAGTACCTATAAATATGAGGTTATTCCCAAAACCCCTAAAGCGTTAGTAACACGAATTAATACAGGAGAAGTAATTATTTTTCAATTTGATGTGTTAAACTCATCCTACTTAGAGGATATTAAATTGGTAACAGATAGTAATGTTAGAGCATTAAAAATTAACAAAAGGTCTCATAGTAATGGTATATTGGAGTTACAATGTATTTTTGATAAAACTGGAGTATACGACGTACATGCCAAGGTTGGTAATACTATTATTACATCTTACACTGTAAAGGTTTTTAATTCAAAAACTAAGTAATTTGAGGAGGCTTTTTTATATTTTATAGATACCATTTTTAATGGCATATAATACTAAGCCTATTCTGTTTTTTGCATTTAATTTTTGAAATAGGTTGTCTCGATAGCCGTCTATTGTTTTAGGACTCAAAAACATTTTATCAGCTATTTCTCTATAGGTTAATTCAGAACATACAAGTTTTATAAATTCTAGTTCCCTTTCCTTCAACTGTATTTTGTCTGAACCATCATCTGTTAATGATTTTACTAAGACATCTGATACGTCTTTGGTATGATAATACCCTTTTTCAATAGTTTCTATTAATGCTATTTCTAAAATATCCTTTTCTACATCTTTTAGTAAATAACCTTTTGCTCCTGCTTTTAGCATTTTAATAATGGTATCGTCATTCTCTTCAACTGAGAGTGCGAGTACTTTAATTTGGGGATATTCATTCTTAACGACCTCTGTAGTCTCAATACCATTTAAAATTGGCATATTAACATCCATAAGAATGATATCGGGAATATTAGTTGGTGTTTTTAGTTTGGTTAATAATTCCTTGCCATTTTTACATGTATATAATACCTGAAACCCTTCAAAAGAATTTACCAAACTAGCTATGGCCTGAGATAATAAAGTATGGTCTTCAACCACTACCAATTTATGTGTTTTCATCGCTATATGGGTATGAAATAGTTAGTTTTGTACCCTGTTCGGGTTGAGTTTCTATAGTAGCACTAGCATTTACCAATTTAGCTCTATTTTTTATGTTGCTTATACCAATGCCAGAACTTTCCTGATCTTGTAAACGGAAACCTATACCGTTGTCTTTAGCGGTTATTATCAGCTCCTTTGGCGTATAATTTAAGGTTATGTTTAAATGGGTAGCCCGGGCATGTTTTATAGTGTTTGAAAAGAACTCTTGCAAAATTCTAAAAAACACAATTTCAGCTTTATGATTTAAGTTTTTTTTATTTCCAACAACGCTAATACTTGATTTTATAAACTTAAGTCTGTTAAAACGATCTATTTCATCATTTATGGCTTGCTCAAGAGTCATTTTTTTTAAAGCGTCTGGGTTTATCAATTTAGATAATACCCTAACTTCTTTGATGCTTTTATTTATAGTTGCTTTTATCTCATTAATATCAGTATTAGTTTGTAATTGTATTTTTGCCAAGGTAAGTAATTGCCCAATATTATCGTGTAATTCCCAGCTTATGTTCCTAAAGGTTTCTTCTCTAATTTCTATCTGGGCCTTTGATATTTCCTGTTCAAAACGTTGTTTGGCGTGTTGTTTTTCTAACAATAGTTCGTTTTTCCTTCTTCTAAAAAGTAGGAAAAGTGAAATCATGGTTGATACTACGGAAAACAGTACAACCGAAGATATAATTAGTACTGATTGTATTTCGTTTTCGTCCATGTAAATCCAATAATAAAACAACCATAATAAACCAAATTAAGAAAGAATAAAATGATAGTAAACGCTGAATTAAAAATCCAAACATTAAAATATTTTGATAATAAAATAAAAGGTATCATACCAACATTAAAGAGTACCAAAGCTATAGTTATCCAAAAACTGAGTTTATACTTAATTTTTAAGGCGTAATCATCAGCATTAATTAAATCATGTAAATGGAAACCCGTTAGCACAAGTAAAAAAACAGCACCAAAAACAAACACATACTTATGGTAATCAACCTGGGCACCACAAATAAAATACATAAGAACAAAAAGAATACTAAGTATAATGATTACTTTTTTTTGAAGCTTATTTTTTAATATGGTATGATACCACCAAAAATAGAATAAAAAGCTTAAACCAGTATAAGCATAATAAAGCCAGATATTATTGATGATTGTATACTTGCCTACTAATTTTCCTAAAATAGTATCAATTATAAATGTTAGTATTAAAAAATGTAAAAAATAGCCTTCGGAGGAATACCTGTATTTCTTGTAATTTATGGCAGCACTGCAAACAGCTAAAAACTCGAATAAATTAATAGAATAACTTAAAATCGTTGTATAGTCAATATTCATTTATTCGAGTTTAAAATTTATTACATTTTTTTAGGTGGGCGCCCCGCTTGCCCATAATTATAGGATTGAATATCAGTAATGTTATTACTTTCAGGACTTAAAGGCATGCTAAAAGTTAAAATACTCCCTTTACTTTTTGGCTTTATATCACCTGTAGGGACTAAAAAAACTGTAGAGAATCCAGGATCTGGAAATTTTTTGTCATTAGGATAGGCACCGTTATAAATTCTAATACCTAAATTTTCATACCCTAACCTGTCTGCCTCGTATTCTACATAAGCAATATATTTTTTAAGTTCTTCTAAATCAAACCAGAATTCTCGTGTATCATCAATATTTAATACTTTATTGATTGCTTTATACCTTGTATTTACAAACTCCTCTTCCAAGGTTTTGGCATATTTATAATCAATGGTTTGTTTTGGGGGTTTTGTAGGTTTCGGTTTTTCTTCTTCAGGGGTATCTCTATCATTTGGAGTGTTGTTATTATCCTTACAAGATGTAAGGCTTAATAATAACACTAGAATCATTAGTGCGGGTTTGACTAAAATGCTTGGTTTCATGATTTTGTTGTTTTTTATGTTTACAATCAAAAATACGGATTAATATTTTGAATTTATAATGCTGTTGATTTTGATTAGAACTTTTTGTTAGTGTTAACTTGTTGATTTTTAGATTTTTGAATATATGTATATTGTGTTTAAGTAATAGATTTTAGACCAAAAAAGGGGAAAAACACCCTTAATATTTTTGTCTAAAGATAATGGATTAAGCGGTTATGGTGTCTCGTAGTTTATAAATAAATAATTATCCAACAGTACTTTTTTTTCTGAAATAAGCTTTTCGTCGTTTTTTGTTTTTCTTTTTATAGTGTAGAATATTTCTGATTCTTTGTCTAGTTTGTAATGAATAGATTTTATGGGCATTTCATCCTCACTTTGAAACACTAAAGTTTGTGTTGTTATTTGATTGTTATACTGATAAATTAATTGAAATTCTATTGTACCTATAGCTTCATCTTCGAAATAGGCTTTGTCTATTTCTACGTCTAATACATTAGTTACAATTTTTTGCTCTGTATGTGTTGAGGTCACATCAATAATTGAAGAACATTCGGGTTTTTCTACCCAATCCATTATTTTTCGTTCTCCGTTAGTATCAATTTCAGTGACTCTGTATCGCATGGGTAGGTTCATATTTACAGCATAAGGAAAATTGATATGTTGTGTATAAAGACTAGGGTGTTTTTTTAAAAATTTTACCTCATATGTAATTGGTTTGCTATTGTTAACACTTACAGCTTCAACTTCAATAATCTTCATGTAAAGCTCTGGTCTTAAGTTTTCAGTAAAATCATAACATTTTACTTCCACAGCGGCATAGGTTGGGGGAATCTCTTCGTTTAAATCTATTTGCTTAATTGCTTCTGTATATTTATCTGTATCAATTTCTATGCTTAACGTATTGCTTTTTACGATTTTGTTCTTGATGTTGTCTGTTTTATCCAGAACGCTGTCTTTTTCAAAATGTGCTTTTACATCTCTTGAGCCAGATATTGATTCCTCGTTTGGAAACCAGACGTTAGAATGGTATGAGTAGTTTAAACTTAGGCCAATTAACTTGTTTTTTAATTGCTTGTTTAACAATTGGGATTCATGTTTGGTTAAGGATACGGTGTAAGTACGTTTGGTCCAAAATGATTTTGAGCTTGAAAATCCTGATTTATCAGCAGCTTCTAGTGCTCCATCATGATCAATAGTTTCATATTTGTTATTTTCTACTGGCAGTATGAGCCTTGTATTAATATGTGATATAGGCAGGGGTTTTATTTTTATACTACCATATTTTTTCAAATGTTTTTTTATGAGCTTAAGGGTTTCTGGTTCTATCTTTCTCATTATAACACCAAATTGCAATAGGCTCTTAAATCTTTTTTCTCCAATGTCTTCATAGCATTTTGTACCTGTGTAACGCATATCTAGAAATCTAAAATCTGGCGCACCGTTAGCTGTTTTATCTAAAGTAAGGTCTCCTGGCTCATAATAGAATAAAAGAGGGTTAGCCTTGTCATGAAAAATAACTATTCCTTCTATTTCTTCTCTAGAACCAAATTCTGGTTGTGCAGATAATAGATTGAACATACATAATATGAAAACAAAAATTATGCGTATTGAACTTTGACTAACCCTCATAGCTTTTAATGTGTTTGGTATTTTTTATTAATTATTACCGTTTTCTGAATTTTCCTTGTCATCATCATCTTTCTTGCCTAATAAACCTTCAAGGATTTCCTTTCCCTTTTCAACTAATTTGTCTTTGCCGTTTTCAATTATGGAATCCTTAGCTTTTTCAATGTCAGATTTTTCTTCGTATGCTTCCATGGCTTTAATTTGACTTTCCCCTAGTACTAATAGGCTGGAACTGCTATTTTGCCACGCACTTGTTTGTACTTCTCCATCTTTTTTTATGGTAATTAATTGGTATTTGTAAAACAGTTCTTTACCCTCAGGAACAAATAACTGAATCCCTTCATGGGTTTGTCCATCTTCGGAAATGGTTATAGCTGGGAATGTAATTTCATTCACACCATTAGGGTCTGCCTGAATGGATTTAATGATTAATTTCATGGAATGTGCATCAGTATATTCAAGTACATTTAATACCTGAATTTCTAAATTAGTAATTTGGCTCCCTGAGGTACCACCTATAATTTTTTTCTTAACTTCTTGATTACAAGTGTTACAGTCTTTATTTAGTGCATAGTCTAACCATAAAGCTGTAATGTTATTACTGGTTTGAAGTTTACTTATAGATGTATCATCTAAATGTAGTGTTTCACTGGTTGGAATTTCATCACTCTGCAATACAACAGTTTCAAAATAGGTTTTGCTACCTTGTTTTTTTTGCAAAACTAATTGTTTGGGTATGATGGGATAATCCAGAATGTTAGTCCATCCATTTATGATTTCTGTAGTTTGATTAAATTGTATCTTTCCAAATGTCATAGGAGAGTTAACTTCCAAATTTACAGGAACATTAATTACTGTAGTATCGTCTCCATAAGGTCTAAATTCTAGATTGATGTTAACTCCTATGTTATTTAGCATAGCTCCCACAAAATCATCTATATTGCTATCCATTCTCCAATCTAGAATGATGGGTTTGTGATAGTCTGAAGGTACACTGGAATTTATACTTTCTGGTTTTACATTAAAGTTGGTAAGTGTGGCTCCAAAGTCTACTTTTGGAACGTCCCTAAGATCCATTGGCATTAACTTTACAGGTTTTTTGAGTTTTGCTGCCAATAGTTTCTCTGCAAGTTTTACATCCTCACTACTAACTTGTGGTGTTAACTCTGCATTTACCAATACACTGCCTTTGCCTCCTTCAGACGACATATAGTAAATATTAAATGCATATTCATTGGTGTCTTTATTCCATTTTAAGGTATATTCTGCAGGAAAATAGTAGTATACATTAGAGTTTGTATTTTGGTCTTTATAGATTTTTCTAAATACATTAAGTTTTTCTAGAAACGACACATAATTATCTCCCTCTAAAGTAGATTCTATATCTTCATATTTTGTAATATCTGGACCCTTTCGTTCTTTATCAGTAGGCGTACCACTGTTCGTTCTAATAGGTTTATATTTTACCAAACCTATATTTCTTAAGCCTTCGGAGTCTACTTTGGTTGGTGTCTTTTCGGTTTTTATAACTACAGGTGGCTTTTTAATAACAGGTGTATATACAATAGGGATACTGGATGATATTGATGAAAATACATTGTACGCTTCATTCCCTGCCAAGAGTTTTCGGTTTTCATTATAAATGGTCCATTTGTTGGCACTATACCACACACCTAACGGGTTGTTAAAACTCTTTATAGATGTTTGCGAATTAAACGTAGTAAACACTAAAGCATTCGGCTTATTATTGGTCGTACTGTTGTTAATGTATGTAATGTGTCGCTTTCTGTTTGCATTGGTAACTTTGTGTTTAAAAATTTTGGAATTTATAAATACATTAAACTTTGCTCCAGCTGGCATGGGTTTACCATCCGTATTAAAAATATGCCACTTTCCTGCAGCGTAATAAACACCAACTGGGCTTTTGTTATATGGCCCACTTGCTCCCCAATTTGGAGTAATTAAAAAGGCTGCGTTGGGATTGTTGTTTAATTTCGCATGGTTTAGTTTTACCGATTTACTATTGGTCCCAGCTTTCACGGTAAAGGCATTAGCACTTTTATTGACTACTAAAACATTAAATTGTGTTTTAGCTGCCATGGGGGACTTGTCTTGATTAAAAATCGTCCATTTCTTACCATCATACCAAACTCCATAGGCTTTGGTTTGGTAAGGACCAGATTTTCCATAGTTGTGGGTAACAATTAGAATCTTATCTTTTTTTCCATTTGTACTCGTATGGTTAATGGAAGAAATATGACGATTTGTATTTGCTGTGGACGCAGTATGCTTAAATACTGTTTGTGCTTGTATACTTGCGAAGGTTGATAACAGGAATGTTATCACGCCTATGGCAAGTAAATATGTTTTCTGAATTTTTTTCATGACGTTTTAATTTAAATTAATTTAATAAGCCACATAAAATGCTGATGGCTCACTTAATTCCCTAACCGCTAGTGTTTCTTGCCTATTTACAAACTCTTGATAAGTTTGCTCGTAGACTGATCCTGTGTTTGATGCTCTAAAGCTAGTCATACCTTGCTCCCAAGGGTCGTATATGGTAAGTATAGTACCGTCTGGGGTTCCATCGCCTTGTATACCTGCGACTACAACTACGTGGGCACCATTATTCAAATCAGTAGCAACCCATAGAGGGCCTATGGCCAGTAAATCAGCAAATCCTTGGATGGTATAGCTTTGCGGGTAATCATATTGCAATCCCCAAACACTAAACATCTCAGTATTATCAGGAGGGAGTCCATTGTTATAGAAATAATTTCTCCATCCACTAACACCTCTTGCTATATCTTGTGGTGTTATGTTTCTAATATTGTCTCTCCATGCTACAATCATTGCTGCTGCTGAAGCCCAGCAAGACATACCGGTTGTTTGGGGGATTAATCGTATGGGGTATGCAATGTCTAAGCTTGAATTGGAAGAGGTACTAGAGCTACTGCTTGTATCATCAGCTATTGCTGTGCTATCAGAGCTTGACGATCCAGAACTACAAGCTGTTGGGTAAATGGCATTAATACTTGCAATGTCTGTAGCACTCATTCGGTCTCTTTGGCCAATTGTTACACCACTACGCTTTGGTACAATAGTAGTCATTCGTCCACCTCCTGAAGCTGGTTTTCCAAAAGCTTTAGGTCCGTAATGCATTATAGACCCATAGTCGTAATTCCCCATATTACGACCTTCTGGCCAAAAGTAATGGTGCCAACTTTGGTTATACTTTCTAAAATTATGTGCTTTTCCAGAGATAATATTTGCACCATTTATAGTAACAAACCGGTCTCTATCATCTCTGCTTTGCTCGTGATAAAAACCTAATGCGTGCATAATCTCATGTGTAGCACTCCCTTTTGTTTTAGTACCACATCTATCACCAATCTCAATTACCTGTCTACCTCCAACTTTTCCTATGTAAGACAAACCACAAATACCAGGTGTAAAAATAAACTCTACATAATCACTCTCTATAGTTCTTGGGACAATACACACGTTGGTATTTGTGTTTATATGGTTTATTGCCCATAGTATGTCGGCTCTTTTTGGGTGACCACTAGCGATTACATAGGGCATTTTTGAGCCAGACCATCTGGCACTGGAAGATGTGGTAACTGCACCACCTCGACCTCCAGATTCTTGTACTAGGATGTCGCCTTCAAAAATGAGTTTGTCATCAATTTCGGTAACCGTTATGGTACCTTGTTGATTTGGAGCAAATGGGAGATTAGCTCTTACTTCCCTGGTTCTTCCAGAGGATGGGTCTCCATATCCTTCTTGGGAAATGGCTACGTTTGTTAGTAAGCAACACCATATTAATATTGCAAGACTTATATATTTATTTAATTTCATGACTTTAAATTTTAAATGTTACAGAAATCTATCCACGTCTATTCTTCCGTAATCTGATTTTTTCAAGCCAGATTTTTTTGGACTTTCGCCTTTTATGAAATATGTAATCTCATATTCATAATCTTCAACATCTCTTGGTAATAGAATCTCAATGGTTTTAGATAATTCAGATTTGTTAGTGCGTAAGTTTGATCTGCTCACTTCATTTTTGTTGCCCAATTTGCTGTAGATTTTTACTTCCACTGCTTTTATATTGTTTGTAAGCGTGAAATCCTCGTCTACTTCTATGTAAATAGGTTTTTTAACTAACGGTGGTTCTAAGGCAATACTACCAAACTTTGTAGTCTCCCAATCTGATTCTACCTTGTGGTTGCCCCTAAAGCTCCACATGGTTTTATAGTCATAGGCTAACCATTTGTCTCTGTTGTTATCGCCTTTCCAACCATATAACATTTTAAAGAAATTGCCACTGTTGTTAAAAGCAGATTTATCAATTTTAATCTCATCTACTGTTTCTTGGTTGTTCTCATGCTTCTTACGCATGATAACATTTACAAAGTTTACATGATTAAAATCTTCTGCATTTACACCTCCAAGTGTGGCGTTTATTTGTCTTTGTTTCATTAAAGGATCGTCTGCATTAATCTCTCTAAAACATGACGGACATTTACTTTTAACATCTCCAAGGTTATAGTCAAAAGGCATTGTTTTGGTGGTTTGGGTGTATTTGTTTAAATCTATGCGATATACACCTCTTCTTCTTACTTGTTTCATTTGGTAGGATACAGCTACAGACAAACTTGGCATAGGCTCTCTTTTAGGAGTATTGTCTTCAGAATCTTCATCGCTATCAGATTCTGGTGTACGTTCTATAGGATCGTGTCCTGCTGATGTACGTATACTATCTGCTCTAGTTTGAGCTTGTTGTCTTGCTGCCCTGTTACGTTGTTCCCTAGATTGTTCAAGCGCTTCAATTCTTCTGTTTTCCTCACGTGTTTCTTGTCTGGCTTTTTGTAATTGTTCTGTAGCTCTATCCAACATACTTTTTTGGTTGTTGGGTAACAATTGGTTTAATTGTGGTACACCTGTACCTCCAACCTTATCGAACATTAAATTCATGAGTTGGGTGTAAGCGGCTTCTTTTAGCTTATTTAACTCTTCATCGTCTCCAACTTGTGTTAATTTGATAGCACCTGTGTCCATAAGATCATCAAATGTTGCTTTTATTTCTGCTGAAAGCACTGGTGCCGCTAGGGCAGCCTCGAATGATTGGTGTTTATATATCCTATCAAAATTTGCCTCAATAACCACACGCTTTGGGGATTGGTAGCCTTCTACTTCCATTTCAAAATGGGCACTAAAATCTGGTGTTGGGGTATTAAATGTTTCCCATAGGATTTTTGAGCCTAATTTATTGACATGAACTGATACTGCCGAACGTTGATTTTCTAAAATTGGTGCATTTCCCAAACCACAAACTTTTGCTTCAAATTCGCCATCTGGCTTTGCAACTGAGGATATTAAGGATACTGTACCGGATTTAAATACAACAGGTCCTATAATTTTGCCATTACTATCCACTCTGCTTAATGCTCTTTCTGCATCTTTTATCATTTTGTCTGATACTTTTAGCTCTACAAGTGCGTGAACTATACCGCCACCCACTGCGCTTTCAGAAATACCATCATTAGATCCTGCATCAGTTTCTTCGTTTTTCACATAGCGTAAAAATGAGAAGATGGGGTCTCCTGTTGGATGGGATGCCAACTGTGGTTTATCTGGTAAATAATAGTAGTTGCTTCTATTATTAAGGTCTGGGAAGAGAATAAGTTCTCCAGCCCTTACTGGTTTATCCAGTAATATTTGTTGCTGTGCTCTTGTAGCAATGGGAGCTATACATAAGGCTACCAGCATATATAAGGTTTTATATGAAATTTTCATGATTATTTTTATTTGATTTTCAAATCTTTACTCGTCTTTTATCACACCGATAACATCTTTAAATTTTTCTAAAATTTCTCCAGCTTTACTTACCTTGCCGTCCGCACCTGGTTTTAGGATCACTTTCCCGGCTTCAATTATTTTTTCTAGGTATTCTGGGTCTTCATCTTTTAACTCCTCTGGAATGGAGGCATACACATAATCGTCGTTAATTTTATCATCCCACCCTAAGGCCATTTTACCTTTATCTTTATGGGTTAGTACTAGTTGATATGCGTATCCTCTGGTATTGCGATCGGTAAAAATCATTTTCTCAACTAATGGTTCTCCTTTAGAGATTGTGAGTGGAATGTTACTTTCAATTTCTTGCCCAAATTTGTAGTAGCGGAGTAGGAGTGTGGCTCTTACGATACCTAAACTGCTTAGCTCGTCTAAATCTGCTTCAAACTCTATAGTTCGAGGTATTACAGGAGGAAATAATGTTAAACCTTGCCAATCGCCTTTAACCCATTGTGGATCCTCTGGATATAAGTTACCGCCTTTTAAGCTCCATTGACTTTTGTACTCATATACATCAGGATTACTATCTTCCCCTCGGGCATAAGTAATGGTTGCTTTTAATCCATTTTTCTTTAAATGCTCTGCATCTATGGTCCTGGAATCATTAAAATCGTTTCCTGAATTACGTTTTTTTCTAACGTTTACGGTTACGTAGTTTACTTCTTGATCGAACATTTCCTTGGCTTCAAGATCCAGTATCATATTGATGTCTCTGTGTGTGAAAAACGGATCGTTTAAAAACACTGAACCCACACATTTTTTATTGTTTTTTACACCATCATACCAACTTGCCAAGTTTGCAGTAAGTGTAAAAGGTTTTTCTACAGCTAACCTGTAGTTGAGATAATATGTTTCGGTTTTCTTTTTAAAACTACTTTCAAAAAAGGTTCTGTTATAGGTATACTTTTTACCGTATTTTATATTTGGCATGGCTGCCTTTTCCTTTTCTGTAGGAGGGGTTAAAACATCCGAATCTGATGATTCTGTCATTTTTTGTAAAAAGAAATCGAAAAAGGCTTCCCTAATTTTAGTAACTCGGTCATCAGCTATGTTTTCATCAAAGTCCACTTTAATGTATTCCTTTTCTACCATGTAATCTATCACGGTACGAACTTCATCGTACGATCTACTTTTTACTTCAGATTTTTTTCCAAAAACCGCATCAATAACACCTCCAAAAATGCCACCTCTCTTCTTTTTACCGTGTACTTCTACATATTTAGCTTTATCTCTTTCCATGTGCCTTTGTACCTCGCTCCAATTAACAATTACGCGTCCTTTGGCTGCTGGAATTCGGGTAGTGTATTTAAAGCCCATTTCTATGGATAAATCTGTAATAGATCTTGTTTTTTCAAAAGTGGCAGCCAACAATTGAGCACCATTTGGACTAAGGTTTGATGCCACCGCTACTTTTGCCCCTGGTAAGACAGGTGCGTTTAGTGATTGTACTACTGATGGTGCTAAACTATCATCTGTTAAGGTTGCTGATATTATGCGTAAGGATTTATCTCCGTCGGGTTTTACATCTAAAGCACCTTTTAAAACGCTCTTTTTTCTTGCACCTTGTTCTCCTTTGTGTAAAATTTGTTCTACTTCTTTTTGTTGTGCAGGCGTTAAACCCCATTCCATTAACATGTGTAATAGGGCACCGCCTATGCCACCATCGGCCTCTTTTTCTTCTGTGATGTATTGTAGAAATAGAAATTCTGGAGTTGTGTCTGGCTTTTGTCCTAAACGTAGTGATACTGGTAAATAGTAGTAGTTTTTACTTTTTCTATCAGATAGACTAGAGGCTTGCCCGTATAGCACTACCTGTGTGCCGTCGCTAAGTGTTAAGCTTAGTTTATTTGTATCATCCACTATTTGTGCATGGGATGGTACAAAACTTGTTACTAGTAGGCAACATAATATTGCCCATTTTACTGTTTGTTTAATTTTTGTTTTCATAATTGTGTATTTAATAATTTGTATAAATTCTGTTCTAATTTGTAAACTGTTTTATGAGGGGTGCTTTGCCCTTTTTTTCTAAATGTGATTACAAAGTGCATAGAGAGATATATGTCTTTTAGGTCTTGGGAATTATTATCTATTGCTGTTTTTAGGGATTGGGCATCAGCACTATTAAGTTTAAATGAACATGCTGTTTTAGAGTTAGAAAATGTGGGTGTTTTACCTATGGTGGTGGCCGATGTATTTAACACATCGACTAATGGGGAACTGCCCGTTATATATAATTTTGAATGCTCTGTATCTAACTCTGGTGTTACTGCTCCCATGAGTCTGGCATCATTGCCTTTTATGCTTCTTAAAATTGATTCAGCTTCATTTCGTTGTTGTAATGTTAATCCCCAAGTAGTTAAAAAATGAAGTATTCCGCCTTGGTTACCGTTTTTTTCGGCATACATAAGCAAAGAGAATTCTGGCTCTTTACTCTTGGTTACAGAGAATTTTAAATGAGATGGTAAATAATAATATTCATCTGATGTCTCATCAAATCCATTTACACTTTTATAGATATATACTTCAGAGCTGTCTGATAGTTTTATAGTCAATTTTTCTGAGGCATCAAGGGTCTGTGTGTAACACGCAAAAGCGCAAACAAGAAAGCCTAGTAATATAAAGTTCTTTAATAGTGGTATCATAGTCTATGGGTTTTAGTTTGGGATTTCATCGATAAATAATAACCCGTATTTATCTATGCCTGTTTTTTGTTTTGGGCTGCTGTTTTTTATATACCAGGTTATAGTGTATGCTACGTCTTCCACTCCTTTAGGAATGGTTATTTCGAAAAATTTCTCGCTTAGTTCATCCTTCGGGTATAGCGTGATATATTTTGATTTTGTTTCTCCAAAAAAGTCGTAATTAATCTTTACCGCAACAGCCCTAACATTAAGTTCTTTAAGGGCTTGCATGTCTCCAGAGAGTTCAATTCTTCTTCTCTCAAAAGGAGTGTAGAGATTTATCATTGAGGCAGATTCCTCTTTTAATTCTTCTGTAAATGTCCCTCCGCCAATAAACTTCCAAATGGTTTTATACTGGTAATTAAGCCACTCACTTTGGTTACTATCGCCATGGTTTAAATAGGTCATGGCAAATTTGCCATTGGCATCTTTATAGCTGTCTTTAGTGAGTAGGACTTCTTTTAGGGTAATGGAGTCATTTTGATGCTTCTTGTAAAGTTTCACAGTAACGCTGTTCAACATTTTATCGAATTCTTTTTCGATATTACCATCCACACCTACATACACGTCACGTTGCTGGAATGTAGGGTCCCATAGCGGTACATTTTTAAATATATCCTTGTTATTTCCGTGTTTTTTATAGAGATCTCCAGCATTAAACGTGATGTAGTGGTTTCTGTGTACCAAACTTCTGCCGTTAAATACCATATTACTTTTTCCTGTGGTACGATGCTCTTTATATTGGTAACTCACGTTTAATCCAAATCCGGTTGTATTACGACTTCCCATGGCTCCATTTGAACCTAATAAAGATCCTAACGCATCTTCTAAACCGCCTCGGTGCTCTTCTGGTACTTGTTCTAGTGGTGTGGGCTTAAACATGAGTTCCAATAGCTTTTCGTACACAGTTTGTACTAGGCTTTCCATAGACTCGTCTTTTCCTGTACTTGTAAACTTTATGGCGTTATCTTTTCTAAGCTTATCAAAACCAAAACCTACATCGGCACCTATGTAGTAAACACTGCCACCTGCATCAAATGCATGGCTCTTTTTTACTTCAGACCAATCTATTTCTAGTTCTGCTTCATAACTTTCGGTTAATCCAGAAAAGCCCAATTCAAAAATTAAAGAGACGTCTGGTGTCGTCATTTTTAAGCTTTCCAGAAGAAGTTTAGATTTAACAGGGTCAACACTAAAAGACAGGGGTATTTTACTATTCTCTATTATTGGTGCTTCTCCTGTACCTAGTATTGCTTTTTTAGAATTGCCTGTGGCAGGATTAAGGATTGAGGAAACAAGTGTGTATTTACCCGTTTCAAATACAATAGGACCTTCGATACTTATGGCATCGTTCTCAAACTTTTTTTTCAGAAAACGTTCTGCGTTTGATATCAACTCTCCGGGTGTGTCATAAAGCACTAAAAAGTTAAGTATGCCACCGCCTCCGGCTTCTGTAATTGTTTTTGTTGTGTTATTTGAAGGCTTCTCTAAAATGTATCTTAAAAACGAAAATTCTGGAATGCTATCGTTTTTAAGTGATAATCTTGCTCTTTGTGGTAAATAGCGGTAGCTGTTCTCTTTTTTATGAACAGGAAAACACCATAGCCCATCAGCATTTATACCTTGATCTATTAGGATGGATTGTGCGTTGGCTGTAATACACCATACCGATAGCACAATCATCACGATATTGTTTTTTAAATGATTCATGATAGAATGTTTTTTGTGATGTTATTTTCTATTCTTGAACAGGTGGTAATAAAAACAGATAGTTGCCATCTAAAGGTTTTGGTGTTAGTTCTGTTGGCCCAGTTTTGCTATACCAACTTACTTGATACACCACAGGCTCATCAGTGTCGTGATACAGGTTAATGGTGGAAGTGCTTTCGGTATCTCCTTGTCGCAACACTACGGTGCCTTGAGGATTTGGTTGCCCATTAAGTATGGTAAAAAACCTAACGGCACAAGCCTGAATATTTGCGTCTTTAAAAAAGGTTCTATCAGCATCTATTTGTACAACACGCTTGGTAAATGGAGGGGTTAGTGCTATGGAGGCTTCATTAGTTTTTAACCAGCTATCTTTGGCTTTGGGTAGTTTTATGGTCTTGTTGTCCCCTTTTAGGCTCCAACTAAGTTTGTATTCATAATCCAACCAATCGGCTCCAGATATTCCTAACCTGGGATAAAAAATATTTTTATAGTCTTTTCCAGCTTCTAAATCAGAGCGCTGAATAACGATATCTCTAGTTACATCATTATGTCCCTCTCCATAATGTTTCTTAAAGCTAACAGATACAGAGTTTAGTATTTCACTAAAACTGTCTATATACTCTCCATCTAATTGGAAGATAATTTCACGTTTTAAAAAATCGTTGTCTTCTAGGTTTACTACCCTAAAATATTTGTCCTTACTGGATGGGTCTTCTTTAAATACTTCATAAAGTCCACTAATATTACCCGATGAGTATACAGGTACCTTAATGGTTGTAGATTTACTAAGGTTTAAGTAAAACTTATTGATGTTGATATCTGTTCTTTTTTTCAGAACAAATTGGTTATCGGTAACATATTTTTCATCCCTCGCACCTCCAAAAATCTTGCTAAAAAAACCTCTTTTTCGTCTTCCTAAAAGCTGTCCTTGTTCTACTGCGGTTTCTTTTTCCGGTTTTTTTGCCCAACCCATTTCGGCATCAAACATTAACTCAATAAGTTTGTCTGTTACTAATGATAGGATGCTGCTCATATCATCGGTTTTTATACCTAAGCCTGATGACCTATCAAATACATCAATATTTAGTTTTTGGTCTTGGACCATCTCATCGGTTATCTTACGCATTTGTCTTTTGGTATACCCTTGTTGATTGCTGTATACTTTACTGTAGTGGTCATAAATGGTAGACATATCAGCCGTTACTACAGCATTATACCCTTTAACTTTAGCTTCATAATAACCACTTACTACTACAGACACATCTGAGGTTTTGCCTTGTAGGGATTCCCATAAAAGTGTGGCACCTTCTTGACTTAGTTTTGCGGCTATTGCAGCTTTGGAATTTTTGTATAATGGCGCATGACCAGAGGTTATCACGTTTTGGGTAAATGGGTTGTCACCATCTACATTATTTAAAATAGAGGATACTATTTTAAAACTCGCAATGCCATCTTCTCCATCTTTTAACACTTGTTTTAATGGCACTGGCCCCGCTATTTTTGCCCCTCCTTTTTTTTCTTTAAGTTCTTTTTCAAGATCTTTTAATACCTCATCTGGGAGATCAAACTGTATAAGTGTATGAAATAGTCCGCCGCTTGCATTGCCACCTTGCCCAATGTATTTCATACACATCAGCTCAAAGTCGCCATCATCTTTTGTAGCTAATCTGGGATAGTCTGGTAAATAGTAATAGGTACTAGGTTCATTACTGTCCTGGAGTAGTTGTACTCCATTAATAATCATTCTCCCTTCGTCGTAGTTTACTTGTGCGTTTGTAACTACTGCTAAGTGCATAAATAGAACCAATAGTATGGTTCTAATTAAGTTTTGTTTTCTGTTGTTATTTTTCATGATCTTAAATTTTGTCAAATGTAAAACCATGATTTGTAGTATGTTGAAGTGAAATACTCGTTTTTAAATACGTGCTTCACTGTTTTTTTGAAAGGGGAAAAACCTCCTGTTTTTCAAAAAAATCCCCTAATTTTTTTAGGCTTTTAGCTCTTGAATTTTTTATGGTTTGCATCTATTTTTGACCTGTACATTCAAGTTAAGAAGTAAGCTTTAGAAGTTATGCTGGTTTACTTCACAAGTACATTATTGGTTTGTCGTATTTTGCTATTTGGCGATACATCGTATTAACAATTGAATTACAGGTATAATCTGATATGCCAATTACCTCATTATTAAAGTATATGGGTATTCTTAAGAGATATTCATTAAACTTTCATGGCACCTACACCTACTTTGATACCCTTTGAATTATTTTTCAAGGGGTATTTTTACAAATACATTTCTTACATTTAGCAAGTAAATAACTACTATGCTAAAAAAAGTTTTTGGTAGCGCTGTATTTGGTGTAGAAGCTACCACAGTTACTGTTGAGGTAAATACAGATAAAGGTATTGGTTATCATTTAGTTGGTCTGCCAGATAATGCCATTAAAGAGAGTAATTTTAGAATTGCTGCTGCACTGCAAAATAATGGTTACAGAATCCCCGGAAAGAAAATTATCATCAATATGTCTCCCGCAGATTTGCGCAAGGAGGGCAGTGCTTACGATTTAACTTTGGCCATTGGGATTTTAGCCTCTTCTAGTCAGATTAAAGCTGAGGATTTAGACCATTATTTAATCATGGGCGAACTTTCGCTTGATGGAAGTTTGCAACCTATTAAAGGCGCATTGCCCATTGCTGTAAAAGCAAGGGAAGAAGGCTTTAAGGGCTTTATATTACCTGCACAAAATGCGAAAGAGGCTGCTATTGTAAATGATCTTGAGGTGTATGGCGTAGATAATATCAAGCAAGTTATTAATTACTTTGATAAAGGAGAAGCTTTAGAGCAAACTATTATTGATACTCGAAAAGAATTTGAGAAAAATTTAAATTACCCAGAGTTTGATTTTGCTGATGTAAAGGGACAAGAAGGTATAAAACGATGTATGGAAATTGCAGCAGCAGGTGGGCATAATATCATTTTAATAGGACCACCAGGTGCAGGAAAAACCATGTTGGCTAAACGACTACCCAGTATTTTACCACCTATGACATTGCATGAAGCTTTGGAAACCACAAAAATCCATTCGGTAGTGGGGCGCGTAAAAGATACAGGGTTGATGGCGCAACGTCCGTTTCGGAGTCCACATCATACCATATCTAACGTAGCTTTAGTGGGCGGCGGGAGTTATCCGCAACCTGGAGAAATTTCGTTATCGCATAACGGTGTCTTGTTTTTAGATGAATTACCAGAATTTAAACGCGAAGTTTTAGAAGTGATGCGTCAGCCTTTGGAAGATAGAGAAGTTACCATTTCTAGGGCTAAGTTTACAGTAACCTATCCAAGTTCTTTTATGTTGGTAGCGAGTATGAACCCGAGTCCAGGAGGTTATTTTAACGACCCAGATGCGCCAGTAACTTCTAGCCCTGCTGAGATGCAACGGTATTTGGGTAAAATTTCTGGCCCACTGTTAGATAGGATTGACATTCATATTGAAGTCACACCTGTACCTTTTGAAAAATTGAGTGATGACAGAAAAGGCGAATCTTCGGTAGACATTAGAAAGCGTGTTACGCAAGCTAGGGAAATACAAACCCAACGTTTTACTGAGTCTGATAGTGTTCATTATAATGCGCAAATGAATGTAAAGCAAATTAGAAAGCACTGTGTGCTAGATGATGCTTCAAAAGCATTATTAAAAACGGCTATGGAACGTTTGAATTTATCTGCCAGAGCTTATGATAGGATTTTAAAAGTATCTAGAACGATTGCGGATTTAGAAGGTTCAGCACAGGTAAATGGGGCTCATATTAGTGAGGCTATTCAATATAGAAGTTTGGATCGTGAAGGGTGGTTGGGGTAAGAAGAGACAGTTTAAATGAAATTTCACATGAAAGGATTCTTAAGGTAGCGGAGGTAACTTAATTGCTGAGCCTTTTTTTATTATGTTTATTAAATGGAAGAAAGTAAAACTGATATTGAAGATAAAAAAGAAGTTAAACGTTTTGACTTTGCAAAGATAGAGAGGAATATTGATAGTATAAAAAAAGTTATTCCAATTCTAATTCTAATTCCAACTATAATTGGTGGTTTATGGCAATTTTTGAGTTTACTAAAATTAGGCGCTAATTACATAAGATTCTTTTCATTAAGTCAACTCATTTCAGATGGTATAACTTTATTGCTACCATTAGCAATGATTTTTGGAATTCTGTATTTTTTATATAGAGGTTCTTTTAAGTTCTTTAAAGATTATAACCCAGAAAGAAGTGATAAAATTTTTAATCGAATTTTTTTATCAATTATTTTCATTCTAAGTCTTTGTTTTTTGATTTGGTTTAGTAGTTTATCTATCTTATATAAAATAGGTAAAATAGATAAATTCCCTAGTGTTAATAGTGCATTTTTATTTTATGTGTTTATTATTCCAGCAATTATTTTTAATTATAATTCAGAATACTTTATTTTAAAATTTTTAAATCTTAAACACAAACTAATAGAATATATTTTGTTAATTACAATGTTTGTTCGGTTTTGGGCTGGAATTTGTTACTTCTTTTTATTACTGTATTTGATTTCATTTCTTTCAGATTATTCTATTCCAAAGAATCTTATAAATATTAATAATATTGAGAAATCAATTAAAATTGATTATGGTTATGAACCCGAAAATTATGAAGTTTCATATATGAATGATAATTATGTATTCATAGAATATTTTAAAATAAGTAAAGAAGAAAGAAAGAAATTAGTAGATGAAGATAAAAGTATTCCTAGTGAAATAATAATATATAAAATAGATGAACTATTTAATATTAAAAGAAAGAATGAAGTTATAGAAGAAACGATTAGTGATAATCTAATTCTTAATGATTCTATTTAAACCTACCATTTGACACATTGCCGAGGTAATAAAAATACTTCAAAACTAAATCCCCTGCTACCGCTAGTTTGTAACTAGTGGAGGTAAGAGTGGTTTTTCAATTTTTAAGTGTCTATAGCCTAAATCTAATAGACTAAAAAGGTATTAAGGTTAAGTGTTTATGCTTGCAGACACGCGCGTTAGGGATTGCAACGGCATCCTTTTTGCGAAGCTTTTGGTAGAATAGTTTAAAAAAAATATAGACGCTGGTTTTTAAATGGTAAGATACCGAAACGAGTTCTGGATTGCTACGCAAAAAGATATAGTGAAAAGCCCGACCCCTTGTGGGTAACGCCCAATTACTAAATGATAAACGTTACTTCTTAAAAACAGGCAATAACTTAGTAGATACTTCCCCAAAACCAATACGGGTGCCATCTTTTTCGCAGTAGCCACGCATAATTACCGTATCGTTGTCGTTAATAAATTTACGCTCGGTACCATCGGCCATTTTTAGTGGTTTTTCGCCTTTCCATGTTAGTTCCAGCATAGAGCCATAACTATCTTCAGTAGGGCCAGAAATAGTACCGCTACCCATCATATCTCCAGAATTTACAGGGCAACCATTAACCGTATGGTGTGCCAATTGTTGTGCCATATTCCAGTACATGTACTTGAAATTAGACTTGCTCACTACAGTTTCTTTAGCACCTTTTGGCTGGATAGATACCTCTAGATTAATATCAAAACTTTTAGCACCTTTACTTTGTAAATAGGGGAGCTGCTTTTTCTTTGGTTTAGGCCCATCTACACGATAAGGTTCTAGAGCATCTAAAGTAATAATCCAAGGAGAAATGGACGATGCGAAATTTTTTGCAAGAAATGGGCCTAAGGGTACGTATTCCCATTTTTGGATGTCTCTAGCGCTCCAGTCGTTAAGGAGTACCAGTCCAAAAATATATTCTTCGGCTTCCTCTACAGGAATGGGTTCTCCTAAATCGTTAGCATCAGTAGTTATAAACGCCATTTCTAGTTCGAAATCTACCAATTTACTTGGACCAAAAACTGGAGTTTTAGCATCGTTAGGAAGGGTTTGCCCCTGCGGACGGTGTACTGGGATACCAGATGGAATAATAGACGAACTACGCCCATGATAGCCTACAGGAATATGTAGCCAGTTAGGTAGCAGGGCATTGTCTGGATCTCTAAACATGGTACCTACATTGGTAGCGTGTTCTATACTAGAGTAAAAATCGGTGTAATCTCCAATTTGTACTGGGAGTTGCATTTCAATTTCATCCAATCTGAACAAAACCGTTTCCTTATCTTTTTTATTGTTTTTTAGTGCATCGTTATCAGCATCAAAAATTTCAGCGATACGGTTTCTTACGGCACGCCATGTTTTACGCCCGTCTGCTATAAAATCATTTAAAGTATCCTGAAGAAAAATATCATCAGTTAAAGGAATGCCGTCAAAATATCCCAATTGGTGGAGTGCCCCTAAATCTATGGCGGTATCGCCAATGCGCGTACCAATGGTTATAATATCATCACGAGTTAAAAACACGCCAAAGGGAATGTTTTGGATGGGAAAATCAGAGTTTTTATCTACGTGTAACCACGATGTTCTATCTGGATTATTAGCTGACAAGGGCATAGCGTTTTCTTAAAATTTGTTTCTCAAACCTACATAATTTTTTCATTTTAATGGAAAAAAAATCAATAAAATATAGGTTTGGTTGTAAGGTTAATAAATCGGTGTATAACTTGGTTAGTAAATCTATAAAATTTGATGTTTTTAAGGCTTGTATTTGTTATTTTTGCGCAATTATTTAAAGACAATTAAATTTTATGCAACGCGACGAACAAATTTTTGAATTGATTCAGGCTGAAAAAGAACGCCAATTACATGGTATAGAGCTTATAGCCTCAGAGAATTTTGTAAGCGAACAAGTTATGGAAGCTGCAGGTTCTGTTTTAACCAACAAATATGCTGAGGGTTACCCAGGCAAGCGTTACTATGGCGGTTGTGAAGTAGTTGATGAAGTAGAGCAAATTGCTATAGATAGAGCTAAAACCTTGTTTAATGCGGAATATGTAAATGTACAGCCTCACTCAGGAAGTCAAGCCAATACAGCGGTGTACCATGCGTGTATAAAACCAGGCGATACCATTTTAGGGTTTGATTTATCGCACGGCGGACATTTAACACACGGATCTCCAGTGAATTTTTCAGGGAGACTATATAAACCTGTATTTTATGGTGTTGAAAAAGAAACAGGCGTTTTAAACTACGATAAAATACAAGAGATTGCTACCAAAGAGCAACCAAAATTAATTATAGCAGGGGCATCTGCATACTCAAGGGATATAGATTTTAAACGTTTTAGAGAAATAGCAGATAGTGTTGGTGCTATTTTATTGGCTGATATTTCTCATCCTGCAGGGTTAATAGCTAAAGGAATTTTAAACGATCCGTTACCACACTGCCACGTTGTAACTACTACAACGCACAAAACCTTAAGAGGACCAAGAGGTGGAATGATTATGATGGGGAAAGATTTTGATAATCCATTTGGTATTACTCTAAAGAGTGGCAAGCTTAGAAAAATGTCGTCGTTACTAGATTCTGCCGTATTCCCAGGTAACCAAGGCGGACCTTTAGAACATGTTATAGCAGCAAAAGCAATTGCGTTTGGAGAGGCTTTAACTGATGATTTTTTACAATACCAATTGCAAGTAAAAAAGAATGCAGCAGCAATGGCAGAGGCTTTAGTAGCTAAAGATTATCATATTATTTCTGGTGGTACAGATAACCACATGATGCTTATCGATCTAAGAAACAAAAATGTATCAGGTAAAGATGCAGAACAAGCTTTGGTAAAAGCTGATATTACTGCAAATAAAAACATGGTACCTTTTGATGACAAGTCGCCATTTGTAACCTCTGGAATTCGTTTAGGAACCGCAGCAATTACTACCCGTGGATGTAAAGAAGACGATATGAAAGCCATTGTAGAACTTATTGACGAGGTGGTTACGAATTATGATGACGAAGCAACTTTAGAATCTGTAAAAGCACGTGTAAATGCAATGATGAAGGATAAGCCTTTATTTGTGTAGTGGCTTTATGCTAAACACGGCTATCTTAAATATAGTATAAAAATCCCGCCTTTTGGTGGGATTTTTTGTTTTTGGGCGTTTTAACACGCTTTCACTAGTCGCTCTCTTTGAGGAGCTCCAACATGCCGTTCAATCGTTAACGCAAATCCAGTGTTTCAAGAAAATTTAAGATTTCCTTTAGTACTTCAAATATTATAAATCCTATATTTAGACTTTAAAACTAACCATAAGCATTATGTGGGAAGCACAGCTAAAACGTTATGATAACATAGTAGACAAATGCCCTAGGTTTGAACGTAAGGGAAAATCCATGATTTATACATCTGCTAATGGCTATATGTTTACATTATTAAATAAGGCAGGAGAAATAGGCGTGCGCTTTTCAAAAGAAGTACAAGAAAAGTACATAAAAACCTTTAATTCTTCACTTTATAAATCTTATGGCGCAGTAATGAAAGGCTATGTTTTAATACCAGAATCAATACTCAAAGACACTGAAAAAATGGTAGCTCTTTTTAACGAAAGCTATGATTATGTTATGACTTTAGAGCCTAAATAAAACCTATAAACTTGAGGGAATTAATGAAAACAATTACACTTACTTTTTCAATCTTATTATCTATACAGATGATGGCACAAGACCATACCAAACTACCTTATTACGAAATACCAGAAGCAGCAGAAAGTTACACGGCAGGAACAACTGTCTCAAGAATGATTGATGGTTTAGGGTTTCGTTATTATTGGGCTACGGAAGGTTTAAGACCAGAAGATTTAGCCTATAAACCTAGTGATTCTGGGAGAACCTCAGGCGAAACCATAGACCATTTGTTTGGTTTGTCAAACTTTATATTAAGTTCTATTGTAAAAGATTTTAAGTCTGTTGATGGTAAAGCAATGGCTTTTGATGAAAAACGAAAACAAACCTTATTAAATTTTAAACAGGCTTCAGATATTTTGAGAACTACAGAAGATATTTCAAAATTTGATAATAACAGATATCCATTTTGGAATGTTATAAATGGGCCTATAGCAGATGCCTTATGGCATTGCGGACAAGTGGTAATGTTGCGTCGTGCATCAGGAAATCCATTTAATTCTAAAGTTAGTGTGTTTGCAGGAAAGCTTAGGGATTAAAAATTAACACAAAAGTCTAGCAGTTATGCTAGACTTTTTTAATGCTATTTCTTTTTTGTGGTTAGTTAGAAAGTTTCTTTTGTAGCGTATAAATATAGGACCAATCTTTTGATAACGATGCTCTAAATTTATTTCTTAGCGCTTCTGTTTTTTCTTTGCCGTTGGCTTTTTCATATACTTTCCAAACCCCATCTTGTTCTACATCCAATCCAGCAAAATTATCAAATGGTACACTTATAAAATAATCTGCTACTTCAGGAGCACCACCAACCACAGCATACCAATATCCTCTATTATCTTTTTCGGCGTTTTTAACAGCAGCAGCAATTTCTTTGACGCATTCCATGAATGTAGTAGAGTTTTTGATTTTTACATTATACACCCAAACTAAACCAGTATCTTCAGAAAAAGGAGCTTTTCTACTTACATCTGGCATAAAACGGGCAATGTTGTAATGAAAGCTTTTTACATGGGGCATGATAAGATTAATAACCGCCATTCTACATGCTTTTCCGGCCTCGTCTCCATCTTCATCCATTTCTGCCCAATTGGCCATTCTACCTGTAATAACGTAAACGTTGCCCTCGCCTTGGAGTCGCTTCCACATGTTCCATTTGTCTTTACCTTCATTTTTTAAATAGCACTCTTTCCATGCTTTTACGCCTGCAATAAACTGTGCATTATGACCCTGCTTTACTGTAACTTCCGAGAGTGTGAGTAAAAACGAGTCGTCGTTTTGAGAAATAATAAATAGGGGCATTAATACAATAAGAAACAATAATTTTCTCATAATTTTGATTGGTTTAAATTAATATATAAAATGCTGAAACTATTCCAGCACGGGTTATTAAATATTAATTTAGGGCAATGCTATTAAATTATTGTTGTTGGATTGAGAGATGAATTTACTGACTTTGCTAAGTGTCAGATTTTTAAATATAGTGTTTTTTGGGAATTAATTCAAATTTAAAGATGTATGGAGTTTTGTGCTTACGTTTTTAAAGCGACTACTTAAGAAATGATATGAGGGTAAATTTTGTAACTAAAGCGTTAGTTACGACTCCATCATATAATTTACTTTTTCTGGCGTAAGAGGTTTTGAAATGAGTTCTTTAATGCACTCGTATTGCTCTACTTTTTTGAGATCTCTATTATCGATGGTAGAGCTTACAATATAAATCCTTGAAGGTATTGGAAGGTTAAGCGTTATTAATTCATCTAAGAATTGCCAACCATCCATAACGGGCATGTTTAAATCCAAAAGTATGGTATCAGGAATTTTACCTAATTCCACCATATTTTTATAACCCTCTATGGCATCCTTGCCATTATCAAATGTAACATATGCATTAGAGAATTTTACACTTTTCAATAATTTTTCGGCTAAAAGTGTGTATACTGGGTCATCATCAATTAAAAGGGTTAAATTATTTTTTTTCACTTTTTTAATTTTATGTAAAAACTAGAGCCAACATCTACTTTACTTTCTACTGTGATGTCGCCTCCAAGGTAATCAATTTGATTTTTAGTAATGTAAAGCCCTAGACCATTAGCATTTTGCACATCATGGAAAGTTTTATACATCCCAAAAATTTTATTTTTATGTAAATCCAAATCAATTCCTAAACCATTATCTCTAAATTGTACGATAACATATTCGTTTTCAATTTTAGCATCTATGTCAATTACTAATTGTCTTTTTGGAGATTTGTATTTCACAGCATTATTTAAAATATTGAGAAAAATACTATCTATGTATGCTGGTATAGAGCGTATTTCAATGGATTTATCCACATTTTGACGTATTATGGCATTAGATTGTTTAATAGATGGTTTAATGCTTATAATGGTATTGTCTATATGTTTTTTGATGTTTACGGTTTTAAGGCCATCAAGATGTTTAGTTGATAAATCTACAGTATCGTTTAAGTTGTGTATGGTCTCTCCCAAATTATCTATGGTCATTCTCATTAATTCAAATTGGCTGGTATTTGCCAATTTAGAATCATCTAATTTAATATCGTTAAGTAACATTTGTAGATTACTGTAATGAGATCTTAAATTATGAGATACAATGTGAGCAAAATTTAAGAGCTTATCATTTTGTTTTCTCGAAATATCTAATAGCTTTTCTATTCTTATTTGTTGCAATTTGTCATCATTAATATTTTTTGCATGCAACACATAGTGGATAGTATTGCCAAGATTATCTTTAACAGCAGACCTTGTTATTAAAGTCCATATAGGGCCTCCGTTTTTATGGACAAACCTTTTCTGTATTGAAAATGATTGACTTTCTCCCTTAAGAAAAGCTGTAAACTCTTTTTTATTTCTTTCAAGATCTTCGGGGTAAACTAATTTGTAATAAGGTAATTTTTTTAACTCATTTTCTGTATAACCCAACATATCACAGAAATGTTGATTTATTCTAAGCCACTTTTCATTAAGATCGATCAACGCAATACCAGTCTCTGAAAATTCGAAGATTTTTCTGAATTGCTCTTCACTTATAGAGATTTGTCTCGTGAAATTGGTTTTTTCAGTAACATCTTGAAAAGTACCATAAGCAACCCTAGTTGTAGACCCACGCCTGTAACCTATAACACCAATTGAACGTACCCACTTACGATTTCCTTTGGCGGTAATTATTTCAAACTCTTCATCAAAATAGGTGTTATGTTCAACGAGTTCTTTAAATAAGGATGAGATTCTTTCTCTATTTTCCCCTTCTTTATAAAATTCTATTCCAGACTTTACATTTGGTGTATAATGCGATGGTACTTCATGAATTTTTTTAGTAACATCACTCCACATTAATTTATTGGTATTTAAGTCTACTTCCCAAGTACCAATGGTAGCTATCTCCTCCACCATTTTAGAGAGGTGAAGGGTTTCTTTTTTGGGTTGCAAGGAATACATAACTGGGTCGGTTTTGGATTACAAATATATGTAAATTATCGTTAAAACGAATATTTAGTCGATAAAAAGCTTTTTTGAAATAAAATGCTAGTTGTTTAAATTTTTAAATAGGTTAGTTTAACCCAACCTTTCCTTTTACAGATTCAAACAATTTTTTAGAATTATTTTATTTATAAGTAACTAAGCCACCATTTATCACGGTTGTTTACTTTATACCGCATGTAAGTTCTACTTGGAAAATATAGGAGTGTTACTACACCTATCCAAACAAGGTACACAACAAATAACGAGTAGCCATAATCTAAAAGTTTTGCATTTCTAAATACATCATTTGTTAAAATCATGTTTTCCCAGTCTCCACCAAAAATCAATATACCTACAATGGCTAATACATGAAGCACAACAATATGTAAGAAATAATAGAATAAGGGTACACGTCCAAAAACAAGCAATATATTGGTAACTTTATTTTTTACATTTTCAATAGCAACTAAAAACAGTAATGCTGGACCAATAGTTACTAACAGATAAGATAAAGAGGGAGGGTATTTGGTAACATTAAAAAACGATAGTATTGTTTTGGTTGTAGTATCCTGAGCTGACCATGGTACTAAGTCTCCATACATATTTGTACCTCTAAAAATAAAAAATAATACAATACAGCTTACTCCAATTCTAACTAAATATTTTCTTCTTAAATCTGTATTAAAGTCTTTTTTGTATAGTGTCCCAAAACAATAACCTAAACTGATGAGTCCAAACCATGGTATGATAGGATAAGCAAAAGCAAACATTCTACCATCTATCATTATAAATTGTGACTGATGGAGTATGTACCAAATTATGGAAGTAAAACTGGAGCCTTTCAATACGATACCATCTAATGTATTATGACCAGCAACTAACAGTACACCTATAGCTAGAATGGCTTTGATTGGTAAATAAATAGTAAAGGATAATAATATCATACACAGGCCAATAGCCCATATTACTTGAAGAACTATAAAACCATAGGTAACATCAAATTTCCAAATAAAATTGTTAACTATAATTGATAAAAAAATTAACCAAAACCCACGTGTAATTAAAAACTTAAATAATTGTGATTTACTTTTTTTAGTACCGTATAAAAAAGCAGAAGTTCCAGCCAAAAAGATAAATACAGGTGCACAATAATGCGTTATAAACCTAGTAAAGAATAAAGATGGGGTAGTAGTGTCTAAGTTTGTAGGGTCAGAAAAAAATGAGCCATAATGAAAGTAGTCCCTCGTGTGGTCTAATGCCATCAGTAGCATTACTAAACCTCTTAAAACATCTATGGATGTAATGCGTTTGGATTTGTTTTGCAAAATATATTTGGTTGATTGCCTTGAATTTAGATAAATATGAGGGAAGTAACAAACTTTAGTTTTAAAATGTACTGTTTATCCATTATTTATGTATTTAACGTTAGATTTAAAAAAAACCAACGCCATTGTTATATTTTTATAAAAAAAGCTACTGCAAATGAAAACAAAACTACTTTTAATATCTTTTTTGAGTGTTACCATTGGTTTTTCGCAAACTGATATAGAACAATTACATAGTGCAACTGGATCAGAATATACTGTAATGAGTGGAACAATAGATCAATCTGTAACGGGAGCAAATATTTTATGGGATTTTACAAATTTAACTCCTACATCTACGATACTTGATGATACGTATACGGACGCAGGAACAACGGCCACGATAGAAACTTTTGAGGGAGCAACTTTACAAAATAGAATTGATTTGGCATTTAACTCAGGTGTAGCTTCTATAATAGGGGTATTGTCTCAAGGTATTGATGCTGTATATACTGATGCTGCTCTACTTGGTAGTTTTCCTTTAAGTTTTGGATATACAAATTCAGATCAAGTTGAAGGAACCTACACAAGTACCTCAGCTAGTGGTAATATACGTGATAATAGTACTGTTGATATTAGTGTAGATGCATGGGGCAATTTACAGGTGGGTACTTTTAATGGAGAGGTAACAAGACTTAAGCTGGTACAAAACTTAACCCTTGATGTGTTAAATGTGCCTTTTCCAGCAACAATCACTTCTTATTTTTATTATGATGCTAATACTGATGATCTTGTTTTTAGATACTCTAGGGTACAAGCAGATCCTCCTTTAGTTGCGGCTATTGATGAGACGGTATTAGAGAGCTTATCGGTCTACACACTATCTACGGTTGATAAGACGTTGGCAAGTTCGCAAATACAATTGCTTAATCCAGTTAAAGATGACCTAAGGTTTAGTTTAGAGGATGACATACGTATTGAGAAAATTAAAATTTATGATATTTCTGGTAGGGTTGTTTTACTAAAAACAGTTACAAATGATGTTTTAAATGTAGGTTTTTTAAGTTCAGGAATGTATGTAGCTTCCATTGAAACTAACCAAGGTATAGTTTTAAAAAAGTTTGTAAAAGAGTAATGGCCAGTAAAGGAATTAAAAAAAGCGTTTCATTTTGAAACGCTTTTTTGTTATACCGATGTAGCTTTTTCTTTTTTAATCGAAAAGTCTACTTCTATCTGATTATGCAAAATATCATCAAACGTTTCACGTTTTCTAATTAAATGCGCTTTGTTTTTATACCATAACACTTCTGCAGGCCTGTATCTTGAGTTATAATTACTGGTCATAGAGAAACAATATGCCCCAGCATTTTTAAAACGCAAAATATCTCCTTCGTTAATTTCGTTGATGCGCCTGTTGTTTCCAAAGGTATCTGTTTCACATATATACCCTACAACCGAATAAAAACGTTCGCGACCATTTGGGTTAGATATATTATCAATATCATGATGCGATCCATAAAACATAGGTCTTATTAAATGATTAAACCCAGAATTTACCTGAGCAAAAACAGTAGAGGTCGTTTGTTTTACTGCATTAACTTCTGTTAAAAAATGACCAGATTCGCTCACTAAAAACTTACCTGGCTCAAAAGCTAAAGTTAAATCTTTACCATATTCTTTACAAAATGCATTAAACTTACTAGATAGCTTTTTACCTAATTCTTCAATATTGGTTTCAATATCTCCAACTTTATATGGCACTTTAAAACCAGAGCCAAAATCAATAAACTCCAGATTCTCAAAGTTTTTAGCAGTTTCAAACAAAATTTCGCTGGCATATAAAAACACATCAATATCTAAAATATCACTTCCGGTATGCATATGGATACCGTTAATGTTCATTTTAGTATTTTCTACTATACGTAATAAGTGAGGTATTTGATGAATTGAAATTCCGAATTTAGAATCAATATGTCCCACAGAAATGTTGGCATTACCACCAGCCATTACATGAGGGTTTATACGTATACAAACAGGAGTTTTTGGATGCTTTGTACCAAATTGTTCTAAAATAGATAGATTGTCTATATTAATCTTTACACCAAGTTTAGCAGCAGTTTCAATTTCATCTAAAGATACACCGTTTGGAGTATAGATAATCTGCTCAGGCTTAAAACCTGCAGCTAAACCTAATTGTACTTCTTGTATGGAAACGGTATCAATACCTGCACCCAAATTTTTAAATAATTTGAGTATAGAGATATTAGATAATGCCTTAACAGCATAATTAATCTTTAATTTTTTAACTGATTTAAAGGCACTGGTTAATTTATGATATTGGGATTCAATTTTTTCTCCATCATACACATATAAAGGATTTCCAAACTCTTTTACAATTTTTAATAACTGAGTGTTTTCCATTGGTGTTTTTTTAATTTCAGGCAAAGATATTTTTTTAGCACCAAAAACAAATCAAATAACTAAAAATTATACAAATTAAACATTTTGTTATTTATTTAACATTTTGATTTTAAACATCATTATTTTTAAAGGCAATACTGGCTCAAATATTAGAATAATTACAAGTGATTATTTACTTTTGCTTTTCTTAAAAACCATAGAGGAAATTATGAACTTACACGAATATCAAGGAAAGGAAATCTTAAGCAATTTTGGTGTACGCATTCAACGAGGAATTGTGGCTCAAAACAAACATGAAGCTGTAGCAGCTGCAAAACAGTTAACTTCTGAAACAGGAACAAGCTGGCATGTTATAAAGGCCCAAGTTCATGCTGGTGGGCGTGGTAAAGGCGGTGGCGTAAAGTTAGCCAAGAACTTACAAGAAGTAGAAGATATTGCAGGACAGATTATAGGAATGAATTTGGTAACACCACAAACATCTGCTGAAGGTAAAAAGGTACACCAAGTATTAGTTGCAGAGGATGTATACTATCCTGGAGAAAGTGAAACAGATGAGTTCTACATGTCTGTACTTTTAAATCGTGGTACAGGTAGAAACATGATTATGTATTCTACCGAGGGTGGTATGGATATTGAAACTGTAGCAGAAGAAACGCCACATTTAATCTTTACAGAGGAAATTGATCCTGCAGTTGGACTATTGCCATTTCAAGCGAGACGTGTAGCGTTTAATTTAGGGTTATCTGGTACTGCATTTAAAGAGATGACCAAGTTTGTTACAGCATTATATACTGCTTATGTAAAGTCGGACTCTTCTTTATTTGAAATTAATCCTGTTTTAAAAACAAGCGATAATAAGATTATGGCAGTGGATGCTAAAGTTACTATTGATGACAATGCACTTTATAGACATAAAGATTATGTTGATTTAAGAGATTTACGTGAAGAAAACCCTATTGAGGTTGAAGCTAAAGAAGTAGGCTTAAATTATGTAGATTTAGATGGTAACGTAGGATGTATGGTAAATGGTGCTGGTTTAGCAATGGCTACCATGGATTTAATTAAACAGGCCGGAGGTGAGCCTGCAAACTTTTTAGATGTAGGTGGAACAGCAGATGCTGCTAGAGTAGAAGCTGCTTTTAAAATTATTTTAAAAGATCCTGCTGTAAAAGCCATCTTGATAAATATTTTTGGAGGTATTGTACGTTGTGACCGTGTAGCACAGGGTGTAATTGATGCTTATAAAAATATGGGGAATATTAATGTTCCTATTATCGTTAGACTTCAAGGAACAAACGCCGACATTGCAAAAGAATTAATTGACAATTCTGGACTTGATGTTTTAAGTGCTACTGAGTTTCAAGAAGCAGCTGATAAGGTTCAAGACGTTTTGTCTTAAAATATTTTTAGTACATTATAGAGAGAGCGATTATTTTAATGATCGCTCTTTTTTTGTTTTCTATTGTCTCCTTTTGGTGTTGATTTTTGTTTGGGAGGCATAGGTCCTCTTAAATGAATTACCAAACCATTTAAAAAATTCCTGAGTATTTGGTCACCGCATTCCATATATTTAGGATGGTCTTCCCTTCTAAAAAAAGCTCCCAATTCACTTTTGGAGATTCTAAAGTCTACCAAAGCAAGAATGCTTACAATATCATCATCACGTAGTTTTAAGGCTACTCTTAATTTTTTTAAAATATCATTATTGGTCATATCTAATGTTTAGGGTACAATTCGGTAATGCATTTCATCGATTTTGAAACTTGAGTCATACCTTTTTAGCGTTTTGTTACATTTTCAAAGGTAATTTAAAATTTAAAACATAAAATCAATAATTTTCAGATTTAAATAGAGTTTAAAATATTGATTTTCAATTAGTTAAAATATTTTGTTTGTTTTTTGGCAAATATCGATGAAATGTTGATGTGCGTTTATTTTAGACTAAAAAAAAAGTAACTTGATAAAACCTCATAAATCCCCGATAAATAACGCTATGTTTTTCGATGAGAGGTATTATATCCACGATTAGCAAAAAACCTTTCTATGTAAATTTATACTATCAATAAAAATTACCCTCATAGAATGATTAATAGAATGGAAAAATTAAGTCTTTTATCAGAAATGATTGCTTTTGCACAGTATGATAAAGACATTCAAGATATAGAGTATAACTTTTTACTGGGAGTAGCTAAACAATTAGATATTTCTCGTGAAGATTTTGATTATTTAATCAATCACCCTGTTAACTATTCGCACTTAAAATCGCATAGTGAACGTATAGTTCAGTTCCATAGATTGGTTTTATTAATGAATATTGAACAAGAACATGGAAGCAATACGGCATCTGCAGGTGTTATAAAACTTTACAATTTTGGGTTGCGCATGGGCTTGAGTCACGAATCCATTTCGAAAGTATTGTACTTAATGGAGAGTTTCCCTAACAAAATAGTCCCTCCTGATGTTTTAATAGATATTTTTAAAACACAGTATAACTAGTAAATGTTGACAAAAGTAGGTCGTTAATCGGCTGATATTCATGAAAAGCTAAAAGTTATATCCCTTAAACTTTTAGCTTTTCTAATTTATCTTGATACGTTTTTATTTCATCCCTTAATTGTGCTGCTACAATAAAATCTAGAGCTTTAGCGGCTTCTTCCATAAGTTTGCGTTTCTCCCTTATTTTCTTTTCTAACTCAGGTTTGGTTAAATATTCGCTCTCGGGTTCGGCTGCTATTGCGGCCTCTAATTCATAACTATAAGTACTTACAGAGTTTTTTGCCAATGCATTATCTAAACTTTTATTTAAAGCCTTAGGTTTAACATTGTGTTTTGTGTTGTAAGCTATTTGTTTTTCACGACGGTAGTTCGTCTCGTCAATTGTTTTTTGCATGCTATTGGTAATTTTATCAGCATACATGATAGCTTTTCCATTTAAGTTTCTAGCTGCTCTTCCCACGGTTTGGGTTAAGGATCTGTTAGAACGTAAAAATCCTTCTTTATCTGCGTCTAGAATGGCTACCAAGGATACTTCTGGTAAATCCAACCCCTCACGTAGCAGGTTTACACCAACAAGCACATCAAATAGCCCTTTTCTTAAGTCTTGCATAATTTCAACACGCTCTAATGTATCCACATCACTATGGATATAACGGCAACGTATTTGTATACGGTCTAGGTATTTTGTGAGTTCTTCTGCCATTCTTTTGGTTAAAGTTGTTACCAATGTACGCTCATCTTTTTCAACACGAATCTGTATTTCTTCTATTAAGTCATCAATCTGATTTAAACTCGGCCTAACTTCAATAATAGGGTCTAATAACCCTGTAGGGCGAATAATTTGCTCAACATAAATACCATCGGTTTTTTGCAATTCATAATCAGCGGGTGTAGCACTTACATATATAACTTGGTTTTGTAACGACTCAAATTCTTCAAACTTTAAGGGGCGATTATCCATAGCTGCTGGCAGCCTAAAGCCATATTCTACTAAGTTTTCTTTTCTGCTTCTGTCTCCACCATACATGGCATGTACTTGCGATATGGTAACATGACTTTCATCTACTACCATTAAATAATCATCTGGAAAATAATCCAATAAACAGAATGGCCGTGTTCCTGGAGCTCTTCCGTCTAAATATCTAGAGTAGTTTTCAATACCAGAGCAATAGCCTAATTCTCTAATCATTTCTAAGTCAAATTCAGTACGTTCTTTAAGCCTTTTCGCCTCTAAATGTTTCCCTATTTCTTTAAAATAATCGTGTTGTTTTACTAAATCATCTTGAATATCTTTAATGGCTCCCTGTAGTATTTCGGGAGAAGTCACAAACATATTTGCAGGATATATATTCAAGCGGTCATATTTTTCAACCACAGTATTGGTTTGGATATTAAAAGACTCTATATCCTCGATCTCATCTCCAAAAAAGTGAATGCGATAGGCATCATCAGCATAGCTAGGGAAAATATCCACTGTATCTCCTTTTATTCTGAAATTCCCATGGCGAAAGTCGGCTTCTGTTCTAGAATACAAGCTCTGTACTAATTGATGTAATAATTGGGTTCTGGAGATAACTTGATCCCTTTTTAATGTGATAACATTTTTTTGAAACTCAACAGGGTTACCAATACCATACAGGCAGGATACTGACGCTACTACCAATACATCACGTCTACCGGAGAGTAGGGAAGAGGTGGTGCTGAGACGCATCTTTTCTATTTCCTCATTGATAGATAGATCTTTTTCTATGTATACCCCAGAAACTGGGATATAAGCTTCAGGTTGGTAATAGTCATAATACGATACAAAATACTCTACGGCATTATTTGGGAAAAACTGTTTAAACTCAGAATATAACTGTGCAGCTAGTGTCTTGTTGTGCGCTAAAACCAATGTTGGGCGTTGTACTTCTTCAATGACATTGGCTACGGTAAATGTTTTACCAGAACCTGTTACACCCAAAAGTGTTTGGTACTTTTCGTTAGAACTTATACCATCAGCAAGTTGCTGAATTGCCTGAGGTTGGTCTCCTGTGGGTTTAAATTCTGATTCAATTTTAAATTTCATAGCAGGTAATTCATGTTGTAATTACAATGCTTCTAAATTACTTAATATAGATGGGAATAAGAATTTAACCAGTGAAATTTTTACTAACGTTTTAGGGTAAAATGTCCCATAAAAGTTCTACCGTCTTCAAGAAGTACTTTAAACCAATAATCATCGGTAGGCATAAGTTGACCATTGTAAGTACCGTCCCAACCATCAGCAGAGGTTAATAATTGCTTCATGAGTTTTCCATAGCGGTTGTAAATATAAATTACGCTATTAGCTTGAGTATTTTCGTCTACACCTCTTATTTGCCATATATCATTTGTACCATCATTGTTTGGTGTGAAAAATTTTGAATACCCTATTACCGAAATGGGAATATTTATTTCTCCGCAAATACTTTCTCTAATAAATAGTGTGTAGAATCCTGCTCTAACATTAGTGAAAACAGGTTCGGTTTGGTAATTTATAAAATTTGAGTCTTCCTCAACTAAAGCAAATTCATAAGTACCACGCCCAATATCAGTAATATCTATAGTAACACTATTGTTTTCAGAGATATCTACAATGTCTATATCTTCGATTGTAATATTTGCGATCTCTGAGGATTCAACACTTACTTCTCTGGTTCTAGAACAGCCGGTACCATCTGTTTTTGTTAACGTTATGGAGTAAATGCCTGGTGTGGATACATTATTTAAAACCGCATTATTGGATACTACACTGCCTTCAAAACGCCATTCATAAGAAAATGTTTCGTTAGTATTTACATCAAGAGGCTCTAAACTAATATTGAATGAAGGATTTGAAGAACATACTATCCTTGGACTCTCTACTTCAAACTCAGGAAGCGGATTTACTGTAAAATCAACGGAGGTTGATACAAAACAAGATGGGTTTATGGTATTAAATACTTCTATGGTAATGGTTTGATTACCAGAAATAAAGGGGTCTGGAAGGCTTGGGCTATTTGTGATACTATTTCCATTTTCATCAATATAGTTATATGCTATCTGCCTATTGCTTTGATTGCCTATTATTGTATTTGTAAATGAAGTAGTAGGGAATGGGTATATACCATCATCATCAATATCTCCTGCACTACCATCACATACTACTTGGGCTGGGATAGTATTGGCTATCACTGGTTGCTCATCTACGGTAAAGTTTATTAATGTTTCGTCAAAACAAGGGCCGTCAGGGTCTTGAGTGTTGTTGTTTGTAACTCTTACCGTGATGGTTTGGTTTTCAGTTAAAAATGTAGGTTGTATTGGGCTTGTAACTGGGGTGCCATCATTATAAAGCAATGAGTCTCCATTAGCATTAAAATAAGTAATGGTTACATCAGTACTATTTTGTCCACTTAAAATTTGGTTCTCTAGTTGAGAGGTATCAAAAGGAAAGCTCAACACAGCATCTGTTGTATCAATATCACATTGTCTACTAAACGTTACTGGGTTTGCTACAGGTAATTCCTCAACATTTAATAAGTTGGCAAATTCTTTTATCCCTAAGCAATCATTCCCTAAATTACTTTTTACTCGTACCCAAATGGTTTGCATATTTGGTGAGCTTGTATTTTCATGATTATCTATGTCTGTAATCTCATTGGTTTCTAATTCAGCATCCATCAAGGCTTCATAGAAATGAGCTGTTACCGTAACGGTAGTGAAAATGTTATTTTCAATTTCATTTTTAATATCTGTTACATCAAAAGTAGCTATGCCATCGCGACTATCTATACCATCATCACATTGAAATTTGGGTTGCGGATTGTAGTTATTTAAAGCTGTACTACTTGGATTAACTTGAAGTGTTAACGGAACCACGCTATGGCATCCATTTGTGTCCTCAACTCTAATCCACACAGTTTCAGTTGTGAAGCCTGGGTCATCTTGATATGCTTCTGGGGTAAGTATAGGGTTCGAATTACTATCTGCTTCTACTTCTGTCTCAAAATAGGTAAACACTAAGTTTTCAGCAATAAAATTTGGATTGATTTCTGCTTTAATACTATCTAAAGTTAAGTTGAAAAAGGATTGTCCATCGTTGCTGTCATCATCACATTGTTGGAAAGTATTTGGGGTATTAGCTATCGGCAAAGCATTTATTTCTAAAATCGCCGGATCGGAATAAATACCACAACTATTTCCACTACGATCTAATTTTACACGATATTGAAAATTATTGAAACTTAACGGAATATTGGTAATTGTAAGCTGATCGGTTTGAGTTCCTGAATAGGTAGCGTTATCTGTAATTATATTCCAATTAGTACCACCGTCTGTACTAGTTTCCCATTGATAGGTTTCTGCTTCAGGAGAGATAACCATAAAGCTATCTGTCGAGTTTTCACAGACTGTGGTTGTTGCTGGTTGTTCTGTAATTGTAATAGGGGCGGCAGTTAAGTAGTTAGCGTCTGGCAAAGTATACCCATCAACGGCATTGGTAACGAGACCTAAACCTGTGGAGGCATCTGCAACTAAATCTACTAAAACGGTACCGTCACCTAAATAGGTATCCATATTACCATCAGAAAAGCCAGCTTCAATGACATCGGTACAATCATCGCCATCACTATCTTCATCGATGTAGCTAAAAACGCCATCGGTATCTAAGTCATTTAATGTATATCCAATCTCATTGCTGTCAGGTGTAGTTTCTGCTACGTCTATCCAGCCATTGGTTCCAAAACCTGGGCCGTCAACAATTCCATTTAAATCTGTATCAGAAAGTAAGCCTAGTTCCCCGGTTTCTATCAAATCTGTAATACCATCATTGTCGCTATCCAAATCATAAAAGTCTGGAACGGTGTCTCCATCGGTATCAACAGGAGGCATTCCATTATAAATATCGTCTAAACCATCATTATTTGCATCTATTCCTGATAAGGGTGTTAAAACACCTTGATTTTCAATAAAATCAGGAATGCCATCATTATCACTATCTAAATCAAATGCATCTTTAACACCATCAAAATCTGTATCTTTTTGATAACATGACAATGATAAAACCCCATTAAATGTAGAAGACGAGGTTCCGTTTTCTAAAATATGAACAAATGAAAAACCATCAACTTGATTTGCGAGAAATTCATAAGGTGTATTTCCACTAGGTGAAGGGTTAAACTTGAAGCGTATTTCTGAGCCAGATAATATAGTAACTCCAGTTTCAAAAATGCCATCAAAATTTGAATCTACTAAAAGTCTGTTGTCAGGATCTACTAATGTAATGTTTTTATCTACGGGTAATATTCTAACTATAAAAAATTCGCCATTAGCTTCAATATGTGTTATAGTATTGTTTTCTGAGAATTTGATATCTACAGCTTCGGTAAAATTCAAAGTATAGTTGTTTTGGGCAGAAGTTGCAGGCATAACTACACTACTAATATTACCTGTAGCGTTTCCATTGAATGTATTGGTACCCCCATCACTATTAGTCTGTGTAAAGTTACCCGTTGCAATAGTTGTATTTGTACTTCCATCTTGAAATACTAATTCAGGTGTGTTTAAATTTGTAGTATTTAGTGTAACGTCTCCTCTAGATTCTGTACAATCAGGGATACCATCATTGTCATTATCTATGTCTATATTATCGATTATCCCATCGTTATCTCTATCATCTGGACAAATACTAACAGGAATTTCCACAGACTCTAGCTCATCATTAGTACATGCTATAATACCTACTAATTTATATGTTCCTGGATTATTAGGTGTTATACTGGAATTTGTTTCCAAGATATCAACGAAACCTGCTCCAGAGCCATCATCAAAAAGCCACCTAAAACTATCAAAGTTTTGAGCATTTGCAGCTTCTAAAGTAACATTAGGAATACAGTTCCCTAAGGCAGTAAATGTTACATCAAAATTAATTTCTGGTGGTGAAGGGAACCCTGAATAGAAGCTTCCAGATGTAGCTTGCCCACTATAATTGAAATATGCACAATATAACTCATCATCACTTTCTACCGTAATGTTGCCTGTGATACCTTTAACTTTATATGTAACATAATCTGTTTTTTCAGTTACAGCATTTGGAGTACCTAGGGGAATATTGCCTGTTGTAGACGATATTGCGGTAACATTAGCAGTACTTTTTGTTACTATGGTAATTCCTCCTTCATAGTTATTGCCACCAATACGATTAATATTGGCTATATTATCCAGGTTACCACGTGTTTCACAACTTAGTGGAGGCACAAAAAACATCCCTTGGTTAGCCTCAGAAGGAGAACCGTTATTACTTAAACCACCAACGCCTTGATATGCGAAAACAGGTTGTGATGTTTCAACATACATGTTGTCGTTACTACTATAGTTATTACCTTCTATAATGAAGTATTCCCCAGCATTAATGGTAATACCAGAGGCATTTCCATTGATATTGATTGAGGTGTTATTAGTATGAGCTACTAGTAAAATGTTTTCCCAACTATTTGAGCCATCTCCTCTTACAAATATATATTCTGTACCTATTTTACTTTCTCCAACAATTTGATCTATACCATAATCTCTGGCTCCGCCACCACCAAAAGTACCATTTGCAGATCCACAATTAACAACGATTGGTTTATTTGATTCTACAAGAGCGCCTATTAAGCCATCTTCATTAACTAAACTTCTAGCGCTATTGGTAGCTATAGTGTAGCTCTCTCCTTCATTTAATATTACCGATATCGGAGTAGCTCCACTGTAATTTTCAATTATAAGTCCTGTAGGTAAGTTGCTAAAGGTAACCTGTGTATCATCCTCCGAAGCCATTACCGAAACAAAATTCAAATAGTTATCACGAGAATTAGCAAAAGCTCCTTCATTGTTATAACTACCAATTCGAAATGAGGTGTCAAGTGCAGATAAACCTTTGCTTACAAGAGCACCTGCTTGTGAACCAGCATTCATTCTTACCGATACATATATCACATCTTCAGCTTCTATTATATAACCCTTATTTGTTGTGATTACACTTGAAGTTGATGGTGGTATAAACAGTTGGGTATTACCACCACTGCCTACTGAGATTTCTGCTGGATTATTATTGCTCACAGTACCTGTTATATAATTAGCTTCAGGTTGTCCTATGGGCTTTATAGTATATGGAACGTCAGAATTTCTAGGAGTTGAAAGATATATATACTGGTCTTGTGGTGTAGAACTACCCGATTCAGCATACGTTAAGGGCGGGATATAGTGTGTTTTACTTAATTGGGAAAAACCTTGATAGCCTACTAAAACGATAAGGCAAAAAATGAGGTTCCGTAACATAGCTATTAATTATTTAGTATAGGTAGATATTAAGCTTAAAGCTATAAATATATAGCATTTAAGCTTTTTAGACTTAAATAAACGCTTAAGGTTTAATTTTTAGTGTTAAATAACTAAATGTTGATAGAGATTTTTCTAAAAAACCAAAAAAAATGAATTTACTACCTCTTTAAAGCAAAATGCCCTCTTATATTAAAGCTTTCCCCTTCATGAACAATATTTGCAGAGAACCAATAGTCGTCTGCTGGCATATGCTGACCGTTATATGTGCCATCCCAGCCAGGAGATGTGTGGGATAGCATTTTTAAAAGTTTGCCATGCCTGTTATATATATATACTAAAGTTCCAGGGAGTTGGTTTGCACCTGTAACATGCCAGGTATCAAAAAAACCATCATTGTTGGGCGTTACAAATTTTGGGATATCAAATATGAAAACAACATCATAAGCAGGATTACAACCATTTAAATCTATTACTGTAATGTCATGACGACCAATAGGAACATTATCAAAAACATTAGAAGTTTGTGGCTCTCCATCATCCAGAATAAACCTGTAATCACCAGTTGCAGTTGCATCAATATTTACTGTAATCCTATTAGGATCGGTAAAATTAACAGTTGTACTCGGGTTTAGTGGAGCCTGTTGTGATTCTATAACCGTAAACTCTTTTGTGAAATCACATCCCGTATTTTTAGTAACTGTAACAGTGTAATCTCCAATTTCTGAGATGTTATTTAATGTTATTATTGATGTGGTCGCACCATTGGACCATGAATATGTGTCGTTATCATCTCCTGTATATGCACTTATAACTAAAGGTAAATCATCAGTACAAAATGCTACAACATCATCAATAGAAATTACGGGTAGCGGTAAAACAATTGCGTTAAATTCAGTAATATCATAACATCCAGTGTTTGTGTTTTCTAATCTAGCATAAATTGTTTCGTTTAGATTGACCTCATGAGAATTATCCAAGGCAGCTGTACCATTTTCAGCATCATTAAATGTCGTATAATAGGTAATTTCATGTTCTGCTGGGTTTTGTGTATCTAAAATATCATTTCTGGTTTCCAGCAGATTAAATCTAAATATACCATCAAAATCATCATCACACTCTACCAAATCTTGAGGCGGATTTGCGACTGGATTTTGATTGATTTGTAATGTAAAGCTTCCATATGTAATACATCCTGTAGTTGAATCTTCCATTCTGGTATAGATAATATGACTATTTGAGGTGTAGTCAAACGGATTGGTAAATTCACCTGAGTTATTTCGCGCATCAATTTCAGTTGCATGATAACTTATGGATACGGTACTTAAATCTTCAACAATGATGTCGTCCATTACAGATAGATCAAACGTATTGGTTTCGTTATCGCATATTGGGTAAGTACCGCTAAATTGTATTGGAGGTAATGGTATTACAACCAGTTCTAGAGGCAATACTGTATAACAGGTGGTTAGTGTATTTAAAACTTTTATAAATACGGTTTTAGAATTTGAAGAATAATTATTTGGATCTGCTATAGCAAGAGCATCGTTATCTACATCTTCTGAATTTTCAAAATAGCTAACAACAGTACCTGTTTGTATTCTGTCAAAGTTTTCATATTGCGCATCATCTAAATCAAATATAGTAAAGCCATCATAATCATCGTCGCATAGTCTGAATACTTCTGCCTCTGATAAATCTGGAGCTGCAACTACATTAATACCAAAATCCTCAATAACAAAACAATCTGAATCTTGATTATCTATCCTTACAAATAGTGATTGTGGGTTTCGGGTATTTGTAAATTCTAATGGAATAGGAGTATCATTGTCAATAGCTTCCTGTTCGCTTGTAAAGAAGTTAATATCCAAGTTGGTGGTAGAGCCTTGTGAAATCTCATCAATTTTTTCATTTAAATCAAAAGTTCCAAAACCATCATTACTGGCGTCGTCACATACTAAAAATGGAGTAGGGGTATTATATACAGGGTTTGCTCCAACTTCAATTATAAAGGATGATGTGGCATTACAATTGGCATGCGTTATGTTTTGTACTCGCACATATATGGTTTGAGGGCTGGAGGTATTGGTATATGGTGTATTTTTATCTATGGGATCAGTATATGCAGCGTCTTCAAAATAAAATACCTCTTTTCCAACTTGTCCGTTTAAAATTTCAGAATCCCAATCTGTAAATAAAAACTCTGTGCGTTCATCATTATCGTCTTCGCATAACTGAAAATTATTGATAGACGTTAATATAGGAATGGTATTCACGATAATTTCAAGGGTTGCTATGTCAAAACAGTTTGAAGAAGCACTCTCTACTCTAACATATATATCTTGCGTACCAGTTTCATAATTGATAACATCTTGATTAATAATAGCATTAACGTTATTGTTGGCATCATCAATTGTTGTAAAAAATTGTATATCTAATCCCGCTGTACTGGAAACTATTTCTGGTATTTTGTCTTCTAGGTTTAAAATAGTTAGACCATCGCCATCTGTATCACAAATAAACCAAGGTGTTGGTTGTGTTATGGGAGGAGCAGGCCGAATTTCTATATCAAAAGATTCAATTGTAAAACAACCTGTATCATTGTTTTGTATTCTGGCATATATGGTTTCAGTAGGTAGCGAATTAGTATAAAATGGGGGTAATGGAGAGTCGTTGTTATCTGCATCTGTTTGGTTTCCAAAGTAAGATACTATAAAATCGGTATTCCCACCAGTTACAATATCATCAAAACTTGCTAACTCTATACTTACCACACCATCATCATCATCATCACAATAGGGGATTGGGTCAATGGGGTTAAAAACTAAAACTGGATTTATTACCAAATTTATATCGGAGACTTCTGTACAATTTCCATTTTCTATACGAATTATTAAATTCGTTGTATCTGTAACTGTGTATACTTGACTTTTGTTAAGAGGGGTATTATTATCAAAATCTGTTTGAGTTTCATAAAACGTTACTGTAATGTCCGGGAGTTCATTAGCAATGTAGGTTTCAACAACAAATAAGTTAAAATCTTCAACACCATCATTAGACCCATCGTCACACAAAGCAAATTCTCCGGTATCTGTTCCTGTCAATAACAGATTTGTATGGATTTCTAGGGGTACCACAGATGCACAACCTGTAGTATTGTCCTCCACCCTAACAAAAACCGTTTGTACATCTGGAGTAATGTTTTGATAGTTTGTTTCATTGGCAATAGGGTCACTACCAGTATTGGCATCATCAAAATTTTCATGAAATGTAGTTGTAACCCCTGTTAAACCTTGTAAAATATCATTTATCGCTTCTGTTAGGTCAAAATTATCGATACCATCCCGTTCTACATCACATCCATCAAGCGGTACTGGTTCTCTATTCACTATTGGACCATTAGTAACGTCTACAGTTAATGTGCTTGTTGTATAACAACCTGTAGTGGCATTTATAACCCTTACAAATAATGGTTCAGTAGAATTATTGTTTATATATGGTATTGGTATTGGGTTATTTCCATTATCTGCATCTAAAGTATTGTAATGGTAGGTAACTACTAAATTTGTGTCTCCAGATGTTATTTCATCATTTTTGACGCTAAGGTCTATTGTAGTAATACCATCACTGGGGTCGTTATCACTATCACAGATAGGGAGATTGGTTGGATCTGTGATATCTGGAATAGTATTTACCGTTATATTGAATGCAGTATAGGCTACACAACCAGAATCTAAATCATCTATTCTAACAAAAATAGGTTGCGTAAGCGATGTGTTTTGTATGGGACTTGTAATAGGGTTACTATTAGATCGTGCATCAGCATCTGATAAATGATAGCTAAACGTGTAGTTTGTAAAAGTAATGATGCTAGACACTTCGCTATCTTTTGTGGATAAATCAAAAGTTTCCACTTCATCGCCACTCAAATCATCACAAAGTTGGTAATCTGTTATAGAAGTTAAAGTGATCTCATTTTGTATGGAAACTACAATTGCATCTTCTTCAACACAGCTAGAAGATCCTAACGGTGTAGTGATTTCTACACGGTAATTTCCAGACTGTGTAGTGGTTAAAGTAGGGTTGGTTTCCCCTGAAATTGGTGTAGTACTTCCATTTAAAAACCATTCATACGTAGATGAAGGGTTTTGTATGTCTGCATCTATGGTAACTGAACTAGCACAGGTGGTTATATCTTCTCCTAAATCAAGTATTCTAAAACTATCACCTTCTATAAAAACTGCTGAGTCAAATCTTTGGTCGGCTTGATCGGCAATTACTAATTTAATATGGTATTGTACATAAGGTGTAATTGTAGCTACAGCTGTAAGTACTTCTGTTCTTCCGTTATAGTTTGTGTCACCAAGACCTTGGCCTGCAAAATATTCCTCGTTTAAGGCGGGGCATACACCTGGAACTTCCTCTCTTACTGTATTAGTACTCACAGGTGTATTTGTACCTGGTATAACAGCTATATTTTGATAAGGAGCTGTTGAGCCAGCTTCTCTTATAAGAAACGCAAAACCATCAGAAAATTGGCAGGGATTAATACCGGAGTATTCTTCTGAAGCTAAGAGATAATTAAATTGTACTTGATTTGATATGGACACAAAATCAAACTCTATGGAAGTAGCATTTAAAAAATTATTATTTCCCAATGCAGTTTCTAAATCGGGATCTGTGCCCCAAGTGGTTGATCCCTCGCTCAAATCTGTGGTAATTAAAGTATTACCTCCAGACTCAGCATTCCCGGTCGAAAGCATTATTCCGTTTTCAAAAGGAAAATTAGAGCTACCTCTACTGAATTCAGCAAAACTCCTAAACCCATTAGAATCCCCATTAACGGTAGATACTACATTTGAAACCTCAACACATCCATCGACTAAATTATCCTGTATGAGTTGATTAGCTGTAACATTTCCATTTACATTAATTTGTTGTGCTACAACGAGGTATGTGCTCAATAAGAACGCAATTAATATAAAATTGAAATGTAGGGGCTTTTTCAATGTGTTAAATTTGATGATATTACAATTTATATATAGATAATATATGACGACGAAAGTAAATATATTTTAGACGAAACGCAAAAAAAACCGATGAAATACATATTATCGTCTATCTAACTAATATTTCAAAGTAAAATGATCTTTAAAAACTCTTCCATCTTCTAATTTTATTGAAAACCAATAGTCATCTGTTGGTAAGATTTGTCCGTTAAACAAACCATCCCATCCTTCTTCTAGAGGCGACAATTCCTTTAATAGCTTACCATATCTATTATAGATTAATATTTTAGTTTGTGACTGAAATGCATCAGATATGCCATACACTTGCCAAGTGTCATGTTCTCCATCATTATTAGGTGTAAAAAACTTAGGGAAGCCTATAACTGATATATCTTGTTGCTCTGTACCACAATTGTTTTCTACATCTTTAATTAAAACGGTATATAACCCTGGTGTAACATTTTCGAACGTATTGCTTTCTTGAAAATTATAGATGATGCCCTCAGTATTTACTAGGCTATATTCATATTTTCCTTCTCCAGTTACATTTACAATTACTATATTGTTTTCAGAGGCATCATCGATATCAATAGATTCAATGGTAGCAATGTTAGAAGGTTCAACAATTACTAGCCTTTCTTTTTCACAATTAGTGACTATATTAGATACCCTAACGGTAAAATTACCTGTTTCGTTTACTTGTATGACATAATCCTGATCGCCAGTAGACCAATTGTATAAAAAATCTGTGATATTACCATTGTTTAAACCTGCATCTATAAAAATGGGTTTTGGGAAAAAATTTAGGCAATAACTTGTTTGGGTCTCTATTTCTATATCTGGTAATTCGTTTACAATAAGTTGTACTTCACTAATGCCATAACAATTGTTGTTGTTTTCTACACGGGCATAGATAGTTTGAAAATCAGGTGTTTCGTTGGTAAATGTATTATTTAAATTGTTTCGTTCTCGCAAAGCATTATCATAATTCTCATAGTAAGATATGGTTAAACCAACTGGTAAACCATCAGTAATACCTCCGTCAGCTTCATTTAAGTTAAAAGTGTAAAAGCCATCTTCAATACCATCATTATCACATTTTACTATACTATTATTAAATACGTTTGTTGTACTGACACTTAACACTAGTTCAGCATTGGTAACACAGTTTGTGTCATCATTTATAATTTCTACATAAATAGGTTGTGGGTTAGAAATGTTAGGGTAGTTATTAGGAGCAATGATTTCATCCGTTCTTGCATGGTCAGAATAAAATGTGGTAGATAAATTATCTACATTATTTGTTAGTGTGGTATTAGCTTCATTTAAATTAAATATGGTCAATCCATCTGAAATACCATCTTCATCACATTGAAGTATAGTATGATCAATTCTTTGAGGTAGGACATTTACCATTAGTATTAGAGAGGATGTACTTGCGCAGTCTGGATTAGAAATATCTTCAATACGAAAATATATTTCTTCATTAAAGGCGGTAGTGTTGTAATAGGAGTCTGGTAACAGTGTGCTTACATCATTTTGTTCTGCACCAGCAAGTGTGTTATGATACGTAATAGTAACATCTGATGGATTAAGTCCATTTAGGATTTCATCGTTTTTTGAAGATAATGTAAATGTATTTCTACCGTTTCTATCATCTCCATCACTTAAATCATCACAAATAGTATATGGTGTAGGTAATGTGAAATTTGGTCCAGATTCTACACTAAGCCTAAATTGTGTAATGTCAAAGCAATCAGTAATATCATTTGTTATTCTGGCATGGATGATTTGCTGATTGGATGTATTGGTATAACGGTCTGGAATTGCATTTATACCAATATTTGCATCACTCTCAGAAGTGTGGTAGGTAATGGTAACATCAGTTTGACTTCCTCTTATAGCATCTCTATTTGGTGTTAAATCAAATTCTGTAATACCATCATTGAAAGGTGCTGTAACATCACAACTTTGTAGATTTAGGGGTGTTCCTGATGTAACAGCCTGATTTGTTGGTGGAGGGGAAAAAGTAGCACTTCCTGTCCATTCTAGAGAAAACCCACTATTGCCTATGGGGCGATCAATTACTATTAGATAGGTTTCTCCTGCCTGAACGTCTAGCCATCTTACAAAACTATCTCCGCCATTTCCTGGTTGTTCTGATATATCAATGGAGGTACCATTCATTCCAGTTAAATTATTGCCTTGAGACGATTGAAGTGGATTATTGGCTGAACATCTAATGGCTTGACCGATATTGTCACATAAAGTATTAGGTCCGAAAACAAAAAAATCATAATCTTCATCTATTGATGTACTATTGGGTCTTAGGGTAAAGCCTAAAGTACCTGATGTAGCAGGAGTTACTTTAAACCAAACACTGTGATTCTCCCTTATGCCACAAGCATTACTTCCGATTAACTCTTGATTTCCAAAGCCATTTACATTTAGATTAATAACAGAATTTCCACAAGCTACAACTGCATTTATGCAATCGTTCGGTGCTTGTCCGTATACCATAATATTAAATAGGGTAAAACTTGCTAAAGCTAGTATTTTTAAAGGTTTCAATGTGCTAGTTTTTAAGTGTAAAATGGTCTTTAAAAACCCTACCATCTTGTAAAATTACAGAAAACCAATAGTCATCTGCAGGTAATATTTGTCCATTTAAGATACCATCCCAACCTTCTCCTAAAGGAGTTATTTCCTTGAGTAGCTTGCCATACCTATTAAAAATCATAATTTTAGTATTTGGCTGAAACATTTCTGAAACACCATAGACTTGCCATGTATCATTTTTTCCATCATTGTTAGGGGTAAAAAACTTGGGAAAACTTATAACAGAAACTTTACTTTGTACTGTGCCACAGTTATTTTTTATGTCTTTCACAAATACAGTATAGATACCCCCTTTTACATTATCAAAAACATTACTATCTTGAAATGGATACTCAAAATTTCCCTCTGTATCTACTAATCTATATTGATAAATACCGTCCCCAGTAACATTTACAGCAACTGTATTGTTAGAAGTAGCATCGCTTACCGTAAAAGGATTTGGTTGAACAAATGCGGCATCGCTAGATGGCTCTACGGTTACGGTTCTTGTTGAAGTACATTCGGTAGTAACACTGGTAATGTCTACAGTATAAATACCTGTGCTGTTGATATTAATATCGTGTGTAGTTTCTCCTGTAGACCATAAATAGGTATAATTATTTTGATCAGCTAGAGGGATATCGGCATTTATACTTATGGGATCGGGAAATAGATTAATGCAGTAATAGGTAGAGAATGTATCTTGAATAGTAGGTAATGGATTCACAATGAGCTCTAGTTCGCTTATGCCATAACAATTGTTTTCGTTTTCAGCCCTGACAAAAATAGTTTGCACAAATGGTTGTGTATTTATGTAATTTTCAAGCAAATCATTTTGTTCTAAAAGTGCATCTTCATATGTTTCATAGTATGATACAATAAGATCAGAAGGAAGGCCACTGATAATATTTTTACCTGCTTCACTTAAGTTAAAAGCATAAAAACCATCTTCATTACCATCATCATCGCACTTTGTAATTCCAGTGTTAACTATACTTGTTGTACTTACAGTTAAGGTTAATTCGGCATTTACACTACATAATGTATCTGGGTTATAAACCTCAACATAGATTATTTGATTATTGCTTGTATTTGGGTATCTAGAAGGATCAACTATAGCAGTGGTTCTCGCTGGGTCTGTATAATATCTTATACCCAATTCAGTATTGTTATTTGTTAATGTCTCAGTTGCCTCTTCTAGGTTAAATACTGTTAAACCGTCAGGAATTCCATCTTCATCACATTGTAATAAACTAGTATCTGATGCTATAGGATTAGGAGAGAAACTTACCCTAGCTGCTCCTTCAAACCTGTCTTCACAGCGACCTGTATTAAGATCAATTAAAACAGAATATAGCCCATCTAGATTATTTCGTACCTCGTAAGTATTTCCACTATTGGTAAGATTATTTCCATTTCTTGTCCATGTGTATGTGGCACCAAGAAAATCAGGTGCTCTTAAAACGAAACGCTCTCCCTCACATAATTTTAAGTCTGTACTAGAAGCATTATTTCCAATAATATCTATTTTTTGTGTAAAGAAGGAGGTAATAAAAGGGGGAAGGCCTTGCGTGGAATTTCTACTTAATGCTATTTTATTGTGTTGGTAATCACAACTTAACCCTCTGGTATTTGGAGCGTTTACCACAGAAAGGTTAGGTAAACCTTGGGAAAAGGTTCTACTCATAGCTCTATATATCCTACCATCTATACCAAGTTGAAGACCTCCTCTAAAACCTATGCGTTCATCAATAATAACGGCACTTGCTGAAACATTAGGAACTGTTAAATCATACTGGATTAGAGATGTATACTGTGCACTAGGGGTATTAAATTCAATAGGGTCTGGGGCATCATAATATGCCGTAACATATAGAAGTTCGTTATTTTGGGAAAATTCTAGACCATAAGGGGATTGCGGCTTACTTGGAAGCGAGGTATCTACAGTTATTCGAGATTGATTAGTAACTTGCCCAGTGTTTACATCAAAATCAAAAAGAAACAAGCCTGAAGTTACATTGGCACAGGCTACTTTAGTACCATCGGGTGATAATTTTAGATATCCTCTAGGATCTGTAATTTCTAGAGAAGGAAAGCTTGATATTACTGGTGTGGTGTTAATGCCAGTATCTGTAATTTCATAGGCATAAAAGGTATCATGAAAAATAACATCGTTAATAATCCTGGTAGAAGGACCAAAAGTAATGACCCATAGTTCTTTAGATTCACAATCTTTTACAACCGCACTTATTTTTTCGGAACTATCACTGCGTAAGTTTATATTTTTTGATGTAGGCACAACATCTCCAAACCCTCCGTTTAATCGCATATCTACAGTAGAGTAATTAAAACCAAAGTCGATTGGATCGTTAGGTCCAGTGGTGTCTACTGTAAAGATATAGTATATGTTATCATCGTTTGGTTTGGGTATCACTATAGCAGATTGCGTACTTGAAGGGTCTCCAAACAAACCGCCGCTAGCTGGATTTGCATTTGGCATGGGTCTATGTAGTCTATCCCAAACAGTTATGCCATCTGTGTAGAAAAGTAAGTTTCCGTTTATATCAGAGATTGTTGTACAACCTTCATTGGTACTCAACATACCATCCGTAAGTTCTGAAATTGAACCGTCTACATTAAACGTAAGACCTGCATTGTTACCAAAATACCAGTTTGCAGCTTGTCTTTGGGAATACAAGTTTAGAGCAAACATCCATAGTAATAGGAATACAGTGTTTTTTTTCATCTTTTACATAGCAAATGCTATCAAAGATATTATAAATCCCGCTTTTTTAATAATCTATACGATAAAAAGATAAATAGGGCTGTCCAACCTAATACTATTGCTATTTCGTACCAGTGTACAGAGTAATCGTAAGTAAGGTTTTCTCCTACTTGAGCAGCCACTTCTTTTACGGCTGATAGTCTAGAACCAGGTTCATCTATTAAATTCCATAATGCTTTGAATGGTAAAAATTGATATATATTATCAGCTATATCTGTACCTCTATAATAGCCTGAAATAAATAAGTAACTGATGAATTCAATTAGAAAATAAACAATCATCGTAGCTACAGCAAATGCAGAACGCTTTATTAGTATTCCGAGAAAAAAACCAAAAGAAAAAAAACCGAGTAGTTTAATAAAAAAAGCTAGTAAATATTCTAGATCTGAAAAAATGATAGACATTTCATTATAGCTTGAATATATAAGACCTAAAATCAATGAGACAAGAAAAACAAAAATAGTAGATATTAATGATAAGGTAGTGATCATGTAAAATTTAGAAAGGATAAATTCTTTTTTACTCAATCCATCAATTAGGTTCTGTTTAATTGTTTTATTACTGTATTCGTTGGCTATCATAGATACTATAACGAGCAATAAGAAAAACTTTAATAAAGCAGCAACGAATGTATTAAAGTGCCAGATATATGGAAAGTTAAATATTCCGAGTTCGGCAAAATGAAATTTGATAGGTCCAATATCAAACTTGATTATGGCTACTAAAGAAATTAAACTTAGCAAAGCAAAGTAAATTACAATTAATGTTTTACTTGCTCTATTGTGAATTAATTTGTGATATTCTATACTAAGTAGTCTTATCATTATTATTAATTTTTATCAGTTAGTTGTAAAAATTGTTCCTCCAAACTTTCTTTGCGCTGTACCAAATGGGTAAGTACTATACCCTCTTTGAACAATTGCTTGTTAAAATCCTCAGAGCTTAGTGGTTCATTTAAAAAAGCTGTAATTAGGTCTTCTTCAACTTTTACCTTTCCAAATGCTTTGTCTTTTTTGATAACTTCAATAAGTGCTTCATGATTGTTGCATTTTAATTCAAAAAAGCCGTGGCTAGATATCATTTCATCTACACGCCCAGCATATAATTTTACACCTTTGCGCAATACCACAACATGCGAACATACTTTTTCAACTTCATCCAATAGATGGGAGGCCAAAAGGATTGTTGTGCCTTGATTTGCAATGTCTTTAATGATCTGTCGGATTTGATGTATACCTTGAGGGTCTAAGCCATTGGTAGGTTCATCTAATATTAAAATTTCTGGATCATTCAATAAAGCTGAAGCGATAGCTAAACGCTGTTTCATCCCTAAAGAATAGGTTTTAAACTTACTATTTTTACGTTCTAGTAAACCAACAACTTCTAGTTTTTCATCTATTTTAGATAAATCTACATCCTTTATCTTACACACTAGTTTTAAGTTTTGATAAGCCGTCATGTATGGATAAAAGTTTGGTCGCTCAATAATGGCACCAACTTTTTTCAAGGCATTATGCGTAGAAATGCTACCATCAAACCATTTAAAATCGCCAGATGTTTTATTAACCACATTTAGCACTATGCCTAGCGTTGTGGATTTGCCACTGCCATTAGGGCCTAAAATTCCATATACATTCCCTTTATTTATAGTAAATGAGAGGTCTTTTACAGCAGTTAAAAAACCAAACTTTTTGGTAAGATTATTAATTGTTAAAATTGGTTCCAAACGTGAATATTTTAGACTGAAATAAATTCAGTGGTTTATTAGTTATAGTTTTAAGACGAGGCTTGTGAATTTTTGTTACATTAATATCAAAAGAAATCTTTCTGTAATCCAAATTAAATTGCCGGAGCAGGTAGTTGAGTATGTACAGAAAAGCTTAAATTTGAATAATGACATGATTTATGGAGGATTTAAAAATTTCAAAAAAGAAGCCATCTTATCCAATTTCTAAAAAATTGGATAATTATCTTTCTGAATACAGTAGGAATATAAAGCTTCCCATTTTTTATGAAGATTTATTAAGGTTTCAAGGAGGTGTTGAAGTTCTTGATGAAGATGATGAGGATACACTTTGGATAAGGGTGTATTATAATGAATTTGATAGGCAGGAGATTGATGCTTCCTTAAAAAAAGTTTACACTATTTTACATTCTGATGGTAATGAAGATATTTTCCCCTTTTTAAGTGTTGATGCTATTGATTATTGTACGTTTGGAAACTCTAAACCCTTCAGGATAAAAATTAGAAATATTTTAAATGATAACTATACCTACTTTTACGTAAAAACAGCTGATGCCTCAAGAATTTATGGTTTAGAGTTAGAGCATATGTTGTCCCCATATAACCTAAACTTTTTGGTAAGTAACAATACTCTAATTGAAGAGCATATTGCAGGTATTCCCGGGGACGTTTTTATTAAAGATATGCTACCTAACTGTACCAAAGGGGAAAAGGCGCAAATAGCCAAAGAGTTTGTGAAGTTTAACGAACGTTGTATGATACGGCTTTTAGGGGATATGCGCTCTTATAATTATGTTATTGTACCTACTCACGATTTTGATAAGGTTGTTTATAAAATTAGAGCCATAGATTTCGACCAACAATCTTACGAGGGTAAGTTTAATATTTACAGGCCACAGTTTTTTAAAGAGAATTTAGAGATGGTAAAAATAGTATCAGATTCTTTTCAAAAACTATCTATTGAGCAGTATAAAATTGAAGAGCGTTCTATATTGGTAAAACGGCTTAAGAGTTATAACAACCGTATTAATGAGCTTTTAGGTTGTATGATTATAGATGATATTTCAAAAAAAGGGCACATAGATTTATTGAAGTTTAAAATCTTCGAATATACTCATGATGTAAAATTTAAAAAATGCAATACAATGGGGGATATATTAGAAAAGGCCTTAGAGTTTTTGGTGCATAATTATGAAAATGTTAACCCTCTAAATATTAATAAAAAGCGTCTTTAGTTCCAGTTTTCGTTGAAGTCTAAATTATCATAATCTTCAATATCAATACCATCATCAAATTCGTTAAAATCATCATTGTCATCAGCTTCAAAAACTCGGTCTGGTGCAGTATCTGGTACTTGCCCTTGTACAAACATTAAGTTAGGGTAATCAAAGCCTTCTACAACTTCAACAATCTCGGCAAGTTCTACATAAAATGTCCACATGCTCAAAAAATCATACACATAGATAAGTTTGGTTTGAGCTTCGTGTACTACGTCACAAATTTCAGTTTCGTTCATCAAACGTGCAGAACCATCATCACTCAAGTCGAAAAGTGAAATCTCTTCACCTTGTTCCCATTGATCATTACTTACATAGAATGATGCCATTTCAGTGCCATCAAAACCAAAAGATTGCGTGATGATGTTGTGTAAGTCCTCTAAAGTATCGGTTTCACGAATTTCTAAATCGCGAAAAACATCTTCTTCGGTATCGTTATCTAAAATGACTCTGAATCTGTAAACCATAATTACAATTTGTAGTACAAAGATATATTTTATTTGCTAAATCTATGCAAGGAAAACACCATAGCAGATAATAAAAAGAATGCACCTATTTGGTGGGCTACACCTAACCAAACTGGCACTTGAAGTAATATGGTAAGTACGCCCAAAAGAAATTGTATGCCTACCATTATAAGTAAAGCGAGTATACCAATAACTTGATATTTTGAAAGTATAAGTTGCTTACTTTTTCGCCATATAATAATGACTATTAATACCACAATATAAGCTAAAATGCGATGTACAAATTGCACGCCACTTTTACCTTCTATAAAGTTTTTGTATAAAGGATTTTGCTCAATATAAACGGTTTCGTGCATAAACTTACCTTCACTCATCATTGGCCAATGGTTATGTATCCAACCGGCATCTAAACCTGCGACAAATGCGCCATAAATTATTTGAACTATAAGTATAAATAGTCCAAAACGTACAAGGTTTCTAAATCTTATGTCAATTTCTTTTCTTTTGGAAAATATTAAATCTAGAGCTACCCAAAATGTATAGGCAAACGTTAAGAATGCCGTTGTTAAATGTGCGGCTAGCCTATAGTGGCTCACATCTGGCCTGTCTACCAAACCACTTTTTACCATATACCACCCTAAAAAGCCCTGGAAGCCCCCCATGAATAAAAGAATAATCGATTTTTTTATAGTTGACTTTGTAAGTTGCTTGGTAACTAAAAAATATAGAAAAGGGATAATAAAAACAATACCTATAAGGCGTCCCAATACCCGATGTAACCACTCCCAAAAGTAGATGTCTTTGAAATCTTTGAGAGTAAAATTATAATTAAGTTTTTGGTACTCTGGGTATTGTTTATACAAATCAAAGGCTTCTTGCCATTCTATATCGTTCATTGGAGGAATGGTTCCTGATATCAATTTATAATTTGATATAGATAAACCAGAATGTGTTAACCTGGTAATACCTCCAACAATTACCATAATAAAAATAAGAACACACCCTGTTAGTAACCAGTAAATTACACGTTTATTATCTTTTTGCATAGCTTAATTCTTTTTCAAAACAGATACTATTATCAACACCAATGTAGGGGTCAAAGTTTTCAACAATATGATAGTTGTTCTTTTTGTAAAATTTAACAGCTTCTAGTTGTCGTTTGCCAGTTTCTAAAATGCAAGTTTTAAAGCCTAATTCAGTAGCCCAAATTTCAAGTTCGTTTAAGATTTTAGAGGCTAATTGCTGCCCTCTATATTCGGGTAATGTGAACATTCGCTTTATTTCAACACTGTTTTTACCGTAGGACTTAAAAGCACCACATGCCACAGGTATGTCTTTAATAAAAGCTACAACCACATGATTTAAAGTATCAATGCCATTGTATTGCATATAAAAATCATGATCATTACCATCTACAGTTTTTAAATACTTATTAAGTTGTGATACTAAGTTCACAAATCCAGAATGCTCAGAATTAGTACGTACTATCTTCATTCTTTAATGATTTGTTTAAGTCCAAGTGCTTTTCCTTTTTCTATCATTAACTCATAGGCAGCATCATATTCATTAGGAATCTCTCCCTCTAAAATAGCTTCTTTTATCGCTTCTTTAATGATCCCAATTTCCCGAGATGGTTTTAAATTGAAAGTTTCCATTATTTCCTCTCCAGTTACTGGTGGTTGGAAATTTCTAACGTTATCTCGTTCTTCAACTTCAATAATTTTCTCCCTTACTATTTTAAAATTATTATGGTATTTATTGAATTTCTTTGGGTTTTTTGTGGTAATATCTGCTTCACAAAGTGTCATTAAATCATCTACATAATCGCCAGCATCAAATATCAATCGCCTAACTGCTGAATCAGTTACAATATCTTGGGCAAGTACAATTGGTCTTGAGCTCATTAATACCATTTTTTGTACAAACTTCATTTTATCATTTAAAGGCATTTTTAAGCGTTTAAATAAGCGATACACCATTTTGGAGCCCTCAAATTCGTGCCCATGAAATGTCCACCCTACTTTTTTACTATACCTTTTAGTAGGAGCTTTTCCAATATCGTGCAATAATGCAGCCCAGCGTAACCATAAATTATCTGTATGTTTAGAAATATTATCTACCACTTCTAAGGTATGATAGAAGTTGTCTTTATGGCGTTGTCCGTCTATTTCATCAATACCTTTTAAAGCGGTAAGTTCTGGTAAAATATAATTAAGTAAGCCTGTTTTTTCTAATAATAAAAAACCAATTGAAGGAATTTTGCTTTCTAAAATTTTATGGAGCTCTATTACAATGCGTTCATTGGTGATTATCTTAATACGTTCTGCATTTCTAGTTATGGCTTTAAGGCTTTCCGTTTCTATATTAAAGTTAAGTTGCGTTGCAAACCTAATGGCGCGCATCATCCTTAATGGGTCGTCGCTATAGGTAATGTCAGGGTTTAAAGGGGTGCGAATTATTTTATTGTGTAGATCTTCAACACCATTAAAGGGGTCTAGTAAAGCACCAAAATTGTTTGCTGATAAATTAAGAGCTAGGGCATTTATAGTGAAATCACGACGGTTTTGATCGTCTTGTAACGAACCGTTTTCTACAACAGGGTTCCTGCTATCCTCAGAATAAGATTCTTTTCTTGCACCTACAAATTCAACTTCTATGTCTTCATGTCGTAACATTGCCGTACCATAGGTTTTAAATATTTGTACTTTGGGTTGTGTAGGTAAATTATCGGCAACCTTTTTGGCCAATTCTATACCGCTCCCAATAGCAACAACATCAATATCTTTTGCATTACCTCGTTGTAACAGAAAATCTCTTACAAAACCTCCGATAACATAGCTTTCTAAATGGAGCTGGTTTGCAGATTTTGATATAACTTTAAATATGTCGTTTTGAAGTGCTTCTTTGTAATTCATATATTATACGCCACGAATTCACGAATTATCTAATAACTCAAAAAACTAAAACTTTTAATATCACTAAATTTTCTCTGTCTCATAGTTAGTAATTATTAAAATATTATTCTTTTATATTTCAGTCCATCTTTATGAAAGTTTCCTAAAATAGCTAGTTTATTTTTACTTACTTTAAGATAGTTGAGGCATTGGGATATGTGTTTATCATGTAAGGATTCGGCACATTTCAATTCTAAGATTATTTTATTGTAAACAATAAAATCAGCGTAAAATTTGTGTGATAATACAGTGTCCTTGTAATTTACTGAATATTCTTTTTCTCTTTCAAAGGGAATATTCAGACTTTTAAACTCATACTCAATAGCATCTTTGTAGACGATTTCAGAAAACCCACTACCTAAATTATTATATACTTCAAATAGCACACCTATAATACTATAACTCTCTTCTTTATACAGAATATTTGTCATAAATTATTCGTGAATTCGTGGCTATATTATTTGTGTAAAACCTTAACAATTCCGTTATTCTTAATTTGGATAATGGAAGCAGGTTTATTACATGTTTTTTCGCGATGCAAATTTACGACATAGTCCACACCTTTTAAAATGGAAGCATCTATTTCTTTATAGGATTTAGGGGTGGATTTTTTATCAATATGGGCTATACATGTGGCAATAGCTCCGTTTAAGCGCCTTGATAGCTGAAAACAGAACTCATGATTAGGGATTCTAATAGCTATTGTATTGTCTTGCGAAATAAGATTTGAAGCCAAATTACGTGGCGCATCATAAATTATTGTAGTTGGGGCGTCTGTAACATCAATGATGTTTTGAGCAGCAAAAGGGATTTCTTTTACATATCTACTTAACATACGGTCGTCTGCAACAAAACAAGTTACTAATCCTAGATTTTTGCTTTGGCTTAGATTTAATAGTTGTTTGACTGCTGTTTCATTACCTGCATCACAGCCAATACTCCAAAATGTATCTGTAGGAAATAAAATAATACCTCCATTTTTTAGAGCATCAACTGCATGCTTTACCTCTGTATAAATACTAGGCATGTCCTAAAATAGATTTATATATTTCTACAGTTGCCTTTGTCATATTTTCAGTAGTAAATTTTTGTAGTAATTTCTCGTAACTTCTGGAAACAAATTGTTCCTTAAGTTCATTTGATTTATCAAGAAGCAGTAGATGTTTGCTTAAAGTTTCAGCATCATGCATCTTGGCAAGCAATCCGTTTTCTTTATGGGTAATTAATTCGGGAATACCACCAACATCAGTAGTGACAATGGGTGTTTTGTGGTACATAGATTCATAAATAAACTGAGGCATACCTTCACTCTGAGATGTCATTAAAGCGATATCAAACTGAGGTATAAAGTTAGAGGCTTGTGGTGTATACCCCATAAAAATTACATGTTCTTTCAATCCAAGTTCTTCTACCTTTTTTAAAAGTGACTCTGTACGCTCACTAAATGTACCAATTTGTACAAAACAAAAGTCCAAATGTTTTTCTATAAAAATAATACGGTAAGCAACCTCAATAAAAGTTTCTAGATGTTTAGCTTTAATATGGTTTCCTATATGCCCAATTATGGTTTTGCTACTGGGAATTTCAAATTTTTCCCGTAATAAAAAAGGGGTGTCACTACTTTTGGTCTTTAGATTTGTGCCATGGTAAACCGTAATAAGTTTACTTTTGTCCTGTATTGCCTTCTCAGAAATTTTTTTGGTTTCTTTTGATACGCATAATATTTTTTTAATTTTTGGATAATTGTATTTGTAAAGTGTTTTTTTACGTTGCTTTATGGGAAATGATGTTTTTTTACTTAGAATAAAAGGTGGTAAATTGTATATTTTATCAGCAATTATGCATAGTTGTAATGCACTGGGGTCATGAATATGTATCAAATCAATATTATACTTTCTACAAATTTTTCCAATTTTGAAAACAAAGCGTAAGTCTATTTTTATGCGTAAAGGTGCAGTGTGAAATTGAATATTACTCTTTTGTAACCTTTTTTCAAATGGTGATTCCTTTACACATAATACAGTGGTCTCAATAGCAGGATAGGTGTCTCCCAATTCATTACATAAGTTTTCAATATGGTACTCGCCACCGCCCCAATTTGTAACCGCCGAAACCTGTAATATATGCATCAAAATTTCTTCAAAAGTATGTATCAAAAGTACATCTTGAACTGGTAATAGGCAAATGTGTTAACTCAATTATTAAATAGGGCATTACCATTGTTAGGCTTGTTAGTAGGGTTAAAGTATTAAATCCCAACACTATGGGTTATTCGTTAAGTGTTTGTTAATACTTTACACTGTTCTGTATTTGCCAGAGCGCTTTACTTTCACTCCATTTTATTTAGATATATTTGCAGCAATACCATATTACTATACACACTTAATGAAAACAACTATAGTTGTAAATCCAAAACATGAGTCTTTAGAACGTAAAATAGAACACGCTATATCTAATTTTGATGACTATAAAGATGTTTTGGGAGCAGCAGAACGTAATGTCATTAAGAATGTAATAATAGATGGGACAACCTATACTATAAAATCTTTTAAAATACCTAACTTCATTAATAAAGTAGTGTATAGATTTTTTAGAAAATCTAAAGCAGAACGCTCTTATACTTATGCTAATACACTTTTAGATTTAGGAATAAACACTCCAGAACCCATAGCTTACCAAAAACAAACTGGGGCATTTTTCTTTTTACGGAGTTTTTACATTAGTGAGTTTATAGATTATGATTTAACATACAGAGAACTTACTACAGATTTTACAATTAAAGATCATGAAGCTATTTTAAGAGCTTTTACTAGGTTTACGTATAAACTTCATGAGAATGGTGTTCATTTTTTGGACCATTCTCCTGGGAATACCTTAATAAAACGCAATGCCAAGGGCTATGATTTTTATTTGGTAGATTTAAATAGAATGAAATTTGGCAAGATGGACTTTGAAACTAGAGTTAAGAACTTTGCTAAACTTACCATACACAAATCCATGGTTACGGTAATGAGCAACGAATATGCTAAATGTACGGGAGAGGATGAAACTGAAATTTTTGATGCTATTTGGACGCATACAAAGACTTTTCAGGAAAAGTATTACCAAAAAATACGCCTAAAAAAGCGTATCTTTTTTTGGAAGAAGAAATATAAGAACCGTGTGGCTAAATCTCCAATTTCTTAACTTTTATGGGAGAACAGCTTTATTTTATGATAATGCATAAGTGGAAGTACTTAATAGCTATTTTTAAGTCCAAATTTTATAGTGCTTCATCATCAGTAAAAAAAGTAGCTTATATAGCTCGAGAAAAAGATAAAGATTGGATTTTTGGAGCAAAAGTAAGGCGACTGTCCCGTTATTCCTCATTGCTAACTATAACACATTATCATGATAAGCTCAGGAATTTACCTGATGCAGACGGTTATTTCTTTATTTATCAGAATTATTTTTGCCGTTGTATTCGCAGTACACCAAGCATTCTGAAGAAAAAAAATGTGGTAATGTTTACTCACCCCAATTGGTCAAAAAAATATTCTAAAACTCATGTTGTATGGTGTCTGAATATGGCTGATACTGTTATTTGTTTAAATTCAGAGATAAAAACATATTTGATTACATGTGGTGTTAAACCAGAACTTCTGCAAGTGCTTCATATAGGCACATCATCCTCTACGTTTTATCCACACAAAAGAGGCAAAGGGGATGTGGGGTTTTGTTCGAATTTTGGAATACGAAAAAACCCAGATTTAGTTTTAGATGTTATCAAAGGTATGCCCGATAAAACTTTTCATATTATAGGGAGAAATTGGGAAGATTATGACAGGTTTAACGAGTTACAGAAGTTATCAAACTTTAAATACCACAATAATGTACCTTATGAATCTTATCCAGAATTATACAACCAACTAGATGTTTTTGTATCGCCATCACTTCTGGAAGGTGGGCCAGTACCTATTCTTGAAGCTATGATGTGTAACTGTGTGCCAGTAGCCTCTAAAACCGGTTTTGCTCCAGATTTAATAAGACATGGAGAAAATGGGTATTTGTTTAATTTAGATGCTACTTACAAAGATGTAATACCTTTAATAGAAAACGCTTTTAAAATAGAGGGAGATATTAGGAAGTATGTATTACCGTTTACTTGGGAAAATTGCTCAAAAACAATTGATGGTTATTTTTTAGATTGATTTAGAATTTTTAATTGTTTATAACGATACCAAACGCCATAAGCACTTAAATAGCAAATATTAAAACCTAGCTTACCATCTAAAAACCCAAGGCGAAAAATATAATTTGTTATGAATTTATAGGCTGGCCTAAACATAAAATGAAATAGGGTTGCTTTTTTACCAGCATCGTTAAGTTCTTTTGCTTTTAAAGAGGCATAATGTTCCATTTTTAATTTATAATCCTCTAAATTGTTAAACGAAAAATGAAGCATATAGTTTTGCATTATTTTACTATTTCCTTGAATTAAAGGCATTTCATGAACAATTTTGCTTTCAATATACTTTACACAACCATTTTTAAATAACCTGTAAGTGGTATCTGTTTGAAAACCACTGAAACGTACTCTTTTATTTTTAAAATAAAGTAACCTTTTAAACATGAACGCTGTGATGCCGTTAGGGGATGTAACGGTTTTTAAAATCTCATGTTTAAGAGCATTGGTTATCCTTTCATCAGCATCAATAAAAAGTAACCACTCATAGTTTGCTTGCGATATGGCAAAGTTGCGCTGGTCTGCAAAGTTTTTAAAAGGTCTAGATACCAATTTTACCTTTGGAATTTCTTTTAGAAGCGCAACAGTTTTGTCTGTACTCTCTCCGTCTATAACAATAATTTCGTCAGCAAACTCAATATTTTTTATAACATCAACAATGTGATGCTCTTCATTGTACGTTATAAGTAATGCTGAAATTTTTGTTTGAGCTTGAGCCATTAACTGTATAGAATTGTTAGCTATTTATTAAATTCTTTTCTGGTTTTAGCCAATGCTGAACCTATAACTTGATGCATATCGTAGTATTTATATTCAGCGAGTCTTCCTCCAAAAATCACATTGGTTTCATTAGATGCCAATGCTTTGTATTTTTGATACTTCTGTTGGTTTTCATTATTGTTTACAGGATAATATGCTTCTTTTTCAGGAGTCCAAGTTTCTGGGAATTCCTTGGTAATTACCGTGTGTTTTTGTTTGCCAAATTCAAAATGTTTGTGCTCTAAAATCCTCGTGTATGGAATTTCGGTATCATTATAATTAACCACAGCGTTTCCTTGGAAATTCTCCATATCTAGAACTTCATGTTCAAATCGCAAAGAGCGGTATTCTAACTTGCCAAATTTATAGTTATAGTACTCATCGATATTACCAGTATATACGACTTTTTTTGCCAAGGCATTCAGTTCATTTTTGTTTTTCAAAAAATCAACATTGGTTTTTGTTTCAATACCATGAAGCAATCCCTCGGTAATCTTGTTATAACCTCCAATGGGAATACCTTGATACCTATCGTTAAAATAATTATTATCAAAAGTATATCTTACAGGTAATCTTTTGATAATGAAAGCAGGTAACTCGGTTGCCTTTTTACCCCATTGCTTTTCGGTATATTCTTTTATAAGTGCCTCGTAAATATCTTTTCCAATTAACGAAAGTGCTTGTTCTTCAAGATTTTTAGGGTTTTTAAAACCATAAGTTTGTATTTGTCCTTCTATAATGTTTTTCGCTTCAATTGGTGTTTTTACACCCCATAGTTGATGAAACGTGTTCATGTTAAAGGGTAAATTATAAAGCTTTCCTTTTGATAAGGATAGGGGGGAATTCACATAATTATTAAATGTTGCAAATTGGTTAACGTAATTCCAAATTTCAGTATTATTAGTATGAAAAATATGAGCGCCATATTTGTGAACATTAATACCATCTATATTTTCGCAATAAACATTACCGCCAAGATGTGTTCTCCTATCAACTACCAAGCATTTTTTGCCTTTTTTTGTAGCTTCGTGTGCAAATACAGCCCCAAATAATCCAGCTCCAACAATTAAATAATCATACTTTTGCATACATTTATATTTTTAACAAAACTAGGCATATAATTAGCTAAATAAAAGATTTAACTTTAATGTACTACATTTCAAGAAATTATAAGTCATTATTCAATGCAGCAGGAAAAGCAAAGACAGATTGTGAATTTGTTTTCCAAAAAATGGGTTTTAAAAATTTAGGGTTTAAACAGTCCTCCATTCCAAATTCTGCCATAGGTACTATAAAGAATTTCTTTGGAATTTTTTTAGCATTGTTAAAGTTACCAAGAAAGAGCACAATAATTACCCAATACCCAAATAATAAGTTTCGGGGAATGATTATGTTTTTCTCAAAGCTGAAAAAATGCAAAATTATTACAGTTGTACATGATGTTAGAATTTTAAAAGGCAGAACTAAAGATGCAGCAACAGAACTCAAACAAATCATTACTTCTAATGTCATTATAGTTCATAATCCATCCATGAAACAATGGTTTCTAGAACAGGGAGTTACCATACCCATAGTGGTCTTAGGTATTTTTGATTATGTGTCAGAGAAGAAGCCAATGCAAAATTCTAATAGAGTAGTAAATGATACATATAGTATAGCTTATGCCGGAGGTTTTGGAGATGGAAAAAACTCCTATATTTTTGATTTTGATATACTAGACAATAGCAATTACGATTTAAGACTTTATGGTATTGGTTTTGACCCTAAAAAGCGTAAGGTTGAAGAGCACATGAGTGTTGTACACTACGAGGGTGTTTTTAAATCTGATGAGGTAGCGTACAAAATTGAATCAGACTTTGGTTTAGTTTGGGATGGTATTTCAACTGAAACTTGCAGCGGTAACTACGGAGCGTATTTAAAATTTAATAATCCACATAAAACCTCATTATATTTATTGTGTGGTATGCCTGTAATAATATGGGATAAGGCGGCACTGGCAGGTTTTATAAAAGAACATAATGTAGGGATTACCGTTTCCAACTTAAAAGATTTGAATAAAATTTTAGGGGATATATCGGCAGAAGACTATAAGGAGATGAAACAAAATGTAGCCAATATTCAAACTAAAGTCATGGAGGGTTATTTTGTTGAAACAGCAGTAAATGAAGCTTTAAGTATTATCCAATAAGGTTGTTGAGGAAGCTTTTTATTTTTTCAGAGAAAAATTCTGGTTTAAACTCAGTATAATAACTAACTACTTGTTTTTTTATCTGTTTGTTGCTTTTGTTTTTAAAAAGTTCAGGTTTATAATCTTTTAGATGTACTGAAATACTTGTGTTTTCATCTTCAAAAATATTCCAAGTATCTTTATCTATCCAAGGCGAAAATATTGCAAATGTTGGAATGTTGATGGCTTTAGAAATATTTATGGCACCACCTTCGTTTCCGATTAAGGCATTACAATGGTGGGTAATTGCTACAAATTCCCTAAGGCTTTTTCCAAAAACATTAAAATGGATTCTAGCTTGAGTCTCTGGCTTACACAGATTAAAAATAGCTTTGGCATCTTCCTTTTGTTTGGGGATATAGTTAAATAAAATATTTCCATTTGTGTATTCTACAACCATATCCACTATATTGGACATGTAGGAAAACGGATACGTTTTACTTCCATCACTTCCTAATACACTTATCATAAATAAAGGTTGGGACAAATCAATCTTAAAATTTATGAGAAATGTTTTAGCATCCTTTATTTCCTTAGCGGATAAGTATATTTTAGGTTTTACTTCAGACGAAGTTTTGCATATGGGATCTAAAAGTTGTAATCTGTTTTCTATAGCTAAGCCTTGATTGTTTTTAGATTGTTTTAGGCGCTTTACGGGTATATTATAGAAGAACTGGGTATACCACTTGTAATATCCAATTTTTGTGTTTGCTCCAGAAAAAAGAGTGATAAAATTGCTTGACCATTTGCCATATACATCTACTACTATATCGTAATTTTCTTTTCTTATCGCTTTAAGGAAGCTATAAAACAGTATGGAACTATCTTTAATTTCAGGAGTATAAACAATATGTTTATCAATATTTGGATGGTTTTTTACAACAGGAGTAGTATGAGCATCAATAAGATAATGCAACTCTGCATTGGGGTAAGATTGTCGTAATATTGGGAATAAAATAGTAGATGTTAAAACATCTCCTATCATTTTCTGTTGAATTACTAAAATCTTCATACGGCTGAAATTACAAATAAAAAATTCCAAATCCCAAGAGTAAAGTGTTGGAATTTGGAATTTGTTTTTTGATATACTATTTGTTTAAACAGCTACATCATGCTCTCTTAAAGCATCATTAAGCGATGTTTTTTTATTGGTACTTTCTTTACGTTTACCTATTATTAAAGCACAGGGTACATTGTAACTCCCAGAAGGGAATTCTTTAGAGTAACTACCTGGAATTACTACAGATCTCGCAGGTACTATACCTTTATACTCTTTTGGAGTGTCTCCAGTAACATCAATTATTTTTGTACTCATAGTTAACACAACACCAGCACCTAAAACGGCTTCGGTTTCAACTTTTACACCTTCAACAACTATACATCTAGATCCAATAAAGGCATTGTCTTCTATAATCACTGGAGCAGCTTGTAATGGTTCTAATACACCACCAATACCTACACCTCCTGATAAGTGCACATTTTTACCAATTTGCGCACAACTACCTACAGTGGCCCAAGTATCTACCATGGTGCCTTCGTCAACATAAGCACCAATATTCACATAACTTGGCATTAAAATAGTACCTGGAGATATATATGCACCATGTCTGGCAACAGCATTTGGCACAACTCTAATTCCTCTCTCAGCAAAATTTTTCTTTAATGGAATTTTGTCATGATACTCAAAAATACCAGCTTCTAAAGTTTCCATTTTTTGAATTGGGAAATATAAAACCACAGCCTTTTTTACCCATTCGTTTACTTGCCAACCTCCTTTAATAGGTTCTGCTACACGTAACTCCCCTTTATCTAACAAGTCGATAACAGTTCTTATGGCCTCAGTAGTTTTAGCATCTTTTAAAAGTTCTCGGTTGTCCCAAGCACTTTCTATAGTTTGTTGTAATTCTATCATTTGTATCAAAATTTAGCGCAAATATACTATCTACAGCATAAAATAGTGCTGTATTTCCTCTTAATTATTTTAAAATGTTTATCTAAAAAATTGAGCTTTTTTTAAGGTGTTAAAAGCTCTTTTATCCTTTGAAAAAATACTATTTCCAGATGAACTGCATTTTTGGTGTATTTCAACGTTAAAAAGCTGCATTTCCACTGTTTATCGATGAAACTTTTCAGATTTTCTAATAATCGAAAATTCATTGGAGTACAACTAATTTATTGTAGTTGAGCTACGTAACGGATATATATTTGGAGTGTTGAAACAAATGAAACAACACAAATCATGAAAACAAATTTTTACATCTTATTTATTTTATTACTTTCTTTCTCAGCTATGAGAGCTCAGAACGAGATTAAGACTAATAACGTAGAAAATCAAGTTACTGTTTCTGAAACTGCTGAAGCTGCAGTGATTATTGATACTGTAAAAATTAAAGAAGCTATTGCAAAGAGTAGTAGTGATATTAGAATTTACTTAAACAGAGAAAGAAAAGTTGATAACATCAAATTAGTATTTCCAAAAATAAATAAAAGAAAATTATCCTAAAAAAACGATTAAGTATTCAAATTTAATAATAAGGTTAAACACGAAGAAGACTGTCTGAAAAAGGCAGTCTTTTTTATTTTAAAGAATTACTTTTGCATAAAATTAGTATATGGGAAGAATTTTAGCGATAGATTATGGTAAAGTGAGAACAGGAATTGCTGTAACGGATGAGTTACAGATTATAGCTTCTGGCTTAACCACAGTGTCAACACATGAATTGATTCCTTTTTTAAAAGACTATTTGTTAAAAGAAAACGTGGATTTGTTTTTGGTAGGAGAACCTAAACAGCTTGATAATACGCCTTCTGAAAGTGAAGTGTTAATCTTATCTTTTCTCCAAAAACTTCACAAAGCTTTTCCTAAAATACCTATTGAAAGGGTAGATGAACGTTTTACTTCAAAAATGGCATTTCAGACAATGATAGATAGTGGGCTTAAAAAAAAACAACGTAAAAATAAAGCTTTGATTGATGAAATTAGTGCTACGTTAATTTTACAAAGTTATTTGTACTCTAAATAGTTTTTTATTCTATCTGCAATTATACCATGTAAGTATCGTACTTTTGTGAAACTAATTTAATCCTAATAATGATTTTACCAATAGTAGCTTACGGCGATCCTGTATTAAAGAAAAAAGGTACTGAAATATCTAAAGATTATCCTAATTTAAGTGAACTGTTAGATAATATGTTTGAAACCATGTATAATGCCATGGGAGTAGGTTTAGCAGCTCCACAAATAGGTTTGCCGATTCGTTTATTTTTGGTAGATACATCGCCATTTGCCGAGGATGATAATCTTTCTGAAGAAGAAAGAAAAGCCCTTAAAGATTTTAAAAAAGTATTTATTAATGCAACTATTTTAAAGGAAGAGGGCGATAAATGGGCTTTTAATGAAGGATGCTTAAGTATACCAGATGTACGTGAAGATGTATTTAGGCAACCTAAAATAACCATTGCGTATTACGATGAAAACTTCAAGGAGCATACACAAACTTTTGAGGGCTTAATTGCTCGAGTAATTCAGCACGAATACGATCATATAGAAGGTGTTTTATTTACAGATAAGTTGTCCAGTTTTAAAAAACGCCTTATAAAGAGTAAACTTGCCAACATTTCAAAAGGCAAGATAAATGCTGAATATAGAATGCGTTTCCCTAATCAAAAAAAGAAGCGATAATGTTTTGCGTTATATTTAAAAATATGATATTTGCGCCTCTCTAAAAATAAAATAAATTATGGGCTTAGAAAAAGTTTTAGCCATATCAGGAAAACCTGGACTTTATAAATTAGTAACACAAACTAGAGGAGGCTTTGTTGCCGAATCTTTAATAGATGGTAAACGCCTATCTATAAGTTTACAAAATAACGTTAGTGTTTTAAGTGAGATTGCTATTTACACGCTTACTGAAGAAGTACCATTATATGAGGTTTTAGGTAAAATTAATGCAAAAGAAGAAGGTAAGCCTTCTAGTGTTGGCCCAAAAGATGGTAAGGATAAACTTGAAGAATATTTCTTTGATGTATTACCTGATTATGACGAAGACAGGGTATATGCTAGCGATATAAAAAAGGTAATACAATGGTATAATCTTTTACAGAAGCATGACATGCTAGGTTTACTTGATGAAGATGAAGAAACATCAAGTGACGAAGAAGAATAACACTACAACCTCCCTAAGATCGGAGGTTTTTTTATGCGCTTAATGTAAGTATTACATATTGTTTACGACATCTTACTCATAAAAGTGTAAACAATGAAGTCCATTTGGTTTTTTGAAGACACTAACCTTTTCAAAGTTTTATGTCCGCATAAATTTAAAGCTTATAAAGTCGATCATAATTTCGATGCTTATAAAAAACAAGATTATATCTATTTTGAAGAGGACTCTGCAAATAAAGTTTACCTTATTGAAAAAGGAAAGGTAAAGCTTGGGTATTATAATGAAGATGGAGAAGAGGTGGTAAAAGCCATATTAACCCGAGGCGAATTGTTTGGAGAAACTGCAATTCTAGGCGAATCCAAACGAGAGGAATTTGCCATGTCTATTGACAATTCTACAAGTATATGCCCAATAGGAGTAGAGACTATGCACAACCTTATGAGGGATAATCAAACGTTTAGTTTTAAGGTCTACAAATTCATAGGTTTTAAACTAAAGCGTTTAGAGAGAAGATTGCAACTACTTTTATTTAAAGATACTAAAACACGTCTAATGGAGTTTTTACATGAACTTTGTACTGATTATGGTTATGATTGTGAAAAAACAGGTGATAAAGTAATTCATCATCCCTATACACAAAAAGACCTCGCTTCATTGATTGGTACATCCAGACCCACTCTAAACACCCTTTTAAATGAATTAAAAGGAGAAAATATACTAGAGTTTAATAGAAAAGAAATTAGGATTTACGCACGATCAGCCTAAGTGTAAGCTAAATGTAAACACTAATACATCTTCTTTATCTTGCTTAGTTTTGTTTTCCAGAGTTCGAGCTCTTTTTTATGTTTGGTAATATTAGTATTTACTTCTTTTACAAGAGGGTTGTCATCATCAACGTTCGTAAAAAATTGTAGATTGTTTTCTAGTTGATTGATCTTACTTTTTACCTCGTCTATCTTTTTGCGAATAAAAGAAAGTTCATTATCCAAACTTCTGTTGTTATCATCATTGTTGTGTAAAGTTTCAAGCTTGGTTTCAAACTTTATCATTTCTGCTTCGGTCTTATCAATATTTAATTTAGAAAATAGTTCATCGACAACTTTATTAAACTTTCCTTCAATAAAGCGTTTGTCATTAGGTACTCTTCCAAGTGTTTTCCAAGTATTAATATGGTCTTTAATAACCGTTAAATCTTTGTCCTTATCCTTAGATAGTTTAATATTTCTGAGTGTTTCGAGAAGTTCTTGTTTTTTGTTGTAAGCTTCAATAAATTCTTTATTAGCCTCATTACGTTTGCTGTGCAACCTATCAAAATAAGCATTACATGCAGTTTTGAATTGTTTCCAAATTTTATCACTTTCCTTTCTTGGTACATGACCAATTTTTTTCCAGTCGCTCTGAATTTTTTTCATCAAAGGAGTAGTGGCATCAAAATCTTCACTGTCTTTATTGTCTTCAGCAATTTTAACAAGCTCTTTCTTCTTTTGTAGATTTTGGTATTGTTCCTTTTTCAGGTCTTTATAGAATGCATTTTTCTTTCTATTAAAACTTCTAACCGCTTCTTTAAATTTAGCCCAAGTAGCTTCATTTACTTTTATGGGGACTTTTCCAGCGTTAAAAAATTTTTCCCTTAATACCTCTATTTCCCTTATTTTCTTTTGCCAACCTCCGTGAGAGTTCGCAGGATTAGAGGTAATATCTATGATTTCAGAAATAATTTCTTCCTTTTTTTCTAGATTTTTTTCATAAACTTTATCAATTTCTTTAAAGTAGGCTTGCTTTTTATCGTTAACTACTTTTGTAGCAGCTTTAAAACGTTCCCATATGGTTTCTCGATGTTCTTTACCCACAGGTCCGAGTTCTTCTTTCCACATTTTGTGCAATTCTTGTAACTCTCTAAATGCACGCATTGGGTCATCATACTTACCTAATTCTTCAGCAAGCTCGATAATTTTGAGTTTTTTTTCTAAATTGTGTTTAAAATCTAAATCGCGTAAGTCTCTATTTAGATGTAAAAAATCATAGAATATTTCTACATGGTGATGGTAGCTGTTCCACGCATTATTATATTTATCCCTTGGGATCGGTCCTGTATTTCTCCAACGTTCTTGTAATTCTTTAAAGTGTTTGTAGGTAGTGTTGATGTTTTCTTCAACATTAATTAACCCCTTAAGTTCTTCAATAATATCAAGTTTTTTTTGAAGGTTTAGCTTTAAGTTTTGCTCAATATTTTTGTAATGATCGTTGAGTTTATTTCGGTAGTCCCTGTAAGCCGATTTGAACCGTTTTTGAACTGGGCTAGAATAATAGAAATCTATTTCGTTGCCCCCATCATTTATGAAATCTGCTTTTTTCTCATCAATAAGCGCGTTGAATTTTGAATTAAATTCATTTTTTATAGCATCAACGTGACTTCTTATAGCTTGAACTTTTTCTTTTTTAAGTAACTTTTCTAGTTCGATGGCTAAGGCTTCCAAAGACATTTTATCATACTCTTTAAACTCTATGGTATGTCGCTCTTTGTTGCCTTCATCTTCTGCATCTTCTGCATTGGATTCCTCAATTTCCTCAATACCGTCTTCTTCTTTTTCTGTGGAAGTGTTTTCGGTGCCATGTTTAACTATTTCCTCTTCAGAATTAGAATCGGTGGCATCTGTTTGTTCGCTATTAGTTTTTACTGCTTCAATAGCTTCGGCATTCTCTTTTTTTCCATCTGCTTCTTGCAGGTTATCTCGCTCAGACATTTTAACAAATGTTTAGGGTTTATACACTTTTTTTTTAAAGATACTAACAACTAAAGTATTTACAAAAAACGAGAGTGGTTTTAATCGAAAAGAATTTACCGATGCTTACATATGGGTTTTTAGCTGAAATTGTTCTTTTTAAGAAAACGAGAACCCAAATGGTAAATTTTTAATTTTTTGCCCTTAGGTTAAAAAATACAACAAGCGAAATATTGCTATGATTTACTCCAGCGGTAGCTAGTTTCAAGAAATTTTTATTTATTTAAGTTCCAGATAGTCCATGCTTTTTCTGCTTGAAGTTTAAGCATGTTAAGTCCATTAATGATTGTAGCTCCTTTTTGTTTGCCCAATCGTAAAAACTTTGTTTCTTCAGGGTTGTAAATTAAATCGAATAAAATGTGCTTTTCCGTGATGGATTCGTAGGGGATTTTTGGGCAGTCTTCTACTTTAGGAAATGTACCCACAGGAGAGCAGTTTACTATAATTTGATATCCAGAGATAACCTTGTCATCTAAATCATCGTAAGTGTATTTTACATTTTTTTTGGTTGATCTTGAAACATAATGGCAAATAATACCTTTTTCTCTTAATGTATAAATCACAGCTTTACTTGCGCCACCAGTCCCCAATATTAAAGCTTTTTTATGGTGTTTTTTTAAAAAAGGCTTTAAGGAGTTAATAAAACCATAGCAATCTGTATTGTAACCTACCAATTTGCCTTTTTTAGTAATTTTTATGGTATTTACTGCACCAATGGCTTTAGCCTTTTTGTTTAGTTTATCTAGATAGGGAATAACTTCTTCCTTGTATGGTATGGTTACATTAAAACCCTTGATGCCTTTAGTTTCACTTATAATTTTGGGAAACTTCTCAATGGTATCAATATCAAAATTCTCATAACTAACACCTGTGATATTTTCTTTTTCAAACTTGTTTTTAAAATAGTTTCGAGAAAACGAATATGATATGTTTTTACCTAAAAGTCCTAGTTTACACATGTTTTTTTTGTTTTTGTCCGTAGATTTCAAGTGCAATTACAATCATTAAACCCAGAAGTATAAAACCAATGGCAATATAAGTTTCAGTGGTTAATTCTGGTATGTAACGTTTGTAGTTTTCTATAATTTTTTCCCCTCTTGAATCTAACATTAACGCTCCATTGTCTAAATACTTATAAATGGTTTTTTTCCAAGGCCAAACAACACCTAGAGACCCAATGATGAATCCTATTATTGATGCTGTAGTTATACTTTTGTAGTGTTTTAAAATATAGCTTAGCACATGGGAGAATGTAACAAGACCTGTAACTGAACCTAGAGTAAAAACTGCTAAAACCTTTAACATTCTTATACGAGTTTCGTTATAAATAAAATCGAAGTTGCCACTAAACGTATCAGATATTGTATCGTAAAGCGCATTCACGGAATCTATTAATAGAAGCACATAATTTCCTAATAAAATTAAAATGAATGACCCCGAAAACCCTGGAAGCGTCATTCCTGATACACTAATAATGCCACAGAAAAAAACGAATAATAAATTGTCATTTTCTTTAGCGGGGTTTAAAAAACTTATGCCTAAACCAATGGCTATTCCCAGGCAAATTGATAAAATTGTTTTATTATTCCAGTCGTTAAAATCTTTGTTTATGTAGTAGATAGATCCTATAATCATTCCAAAAAACACACTCCAAACATAAAGTTCGTAATGTAAAATAAGATAGTCAAGGATTTTTGAAATGCTAAAGTAACTTATAATCATACCTAGGAAAAGTAGTCCTAGGAAGCGGCCATTAATGTAATTGAAAAAGCTCTTAAACCTTCCATTGATTAAAAGCTTAAACGCTTTACCGTTTACTTTTTTTAAAGAATATATAAACTCTTGGTAAAACCCAGCAACAAATGCTACCACACCACCAGATACACCAGGCACCTTGTTGGCAGCACCCATACCTAGTCCTTTTAATACTAGAAATAATTTATCATTGAAAGATCTAGTGTGATTCATTATTGTTTTTTACTACCAACCTTTTCAAGAATAAAAATAGTTAAAAAACCTAGAATCATTAAAATAATAGCGTATGATAGAAAATTTTCTCCTTGGTAAGAAAAAGGTGATATACTTTCTTCTAAAAACGGAACTTTTACACCATGAGAATCCGTACGGTAGGTTAGTACGTTTTTCCATGGCCAAATTTTATTTAAAGACCCAATAATAAAACCTGTAAGTACTGCTAGTGTAATATTTTGATAGCTGTTAAAAAGCCATTTTAGTAATTTTGAAAATGATAAGAGTCCAACAATAGCCCCACATCCCACTATAAAAATGGTTTTTATGTTAAAAGAGTCTACTGCCTCTAATATAGGCTTGTATGCCCCCAGTAGTACTAAAATAAATGCTCCTGAAATACCTGGTAAAATCATTGCACAAACGGCCAAAGCACCTGCTAGAAATAAAAACCAGCTAGAGTTTGGGGAACTAATAGAGGGAATAGTGGTAATATAATATGCTACAATTGCGCCAGTAATTAAACCAATGATAATTGGTGCGCTCCATTTTTTAATTTGTTTTCCAACAAAAAGTATGCTTGCCAAGACTAACCCAAAGAAAAATGACCAAATAAATATAGGATAGTGCTCCAGAATCCATTTTAAAATTTTAGCAAGAGATAATACACTTATTCCAATTCCTGTAAAGAGCGCCAATAAAAAATTTCCGTTTAACTGTGTCCAAGTGGTTTTAAAACCTTTGGTTTTTAGTGTTTTAAGTAAAGAAAAATTTATATTATTTAATGAGGTAATTATCTCCTCGTAGATTCCTGATATAAAAGCAATAGTTCCTCCAGAAACTCCTGGAACTACATCTGCAGCTCCCATGGCTACACCTTTTAAGGCAATAATTATATAATCGAATAATCGTCGTTGCATACCATGATTTTAAAAAATCAAAGGTATATAATTTGAAGGAATTTATGACTTGGAATTTATCAATGTCTTTACTTGGTCATTATCAAGTAGTTTAGGAAACAATTCATCAATAATAAAGCTAAACTCATGATTGTTCTTTAAACCATTTTTGATGTAATACATGCCTTTACTTTTTTCATGAACTGTAAAGAATAAACCTCCTAAGCGATATTGGATCTCTGCATTATCAGGATAAAACTCTAAAGCTTGCTCAAAATTAAATATGGCCGCTTGTGCTTCTCCTAGTTTTAATAATAAATCGCCTCTGGCTATCCATGTATCTAGTTCGTAGTTACCTAACTCGAGTGTTTTCTTGTAACCTCGTTCTGCTTCTTCATAGAAATTCAAACAATAATTTATTTGCGCATACAACTTCCAGTAGTTAACGTTATCTGCATCTATATTTATAGCTTTATTTATATAGTATAGTGCTTTTTGAAAGTTTTTCTTTTTCTTGTAAAATTTAGTTATAGCAATCCAACCTTTATCTAACAATGGATCTTCATGCACTGTTTTGTAAAAATATTGAAGCGCTAAATCATATTTTTTTAATTTTTCATAACAACTCCCTATTCTTAATAACGCAAATGATGTAGGATCATCCAGTTTAAGAGTAACATCATAGCTTTCAATAGCCTCATCATATTTGCCTTGTTTTTCTAATACCTTTCCACGTTCAAGATATGCTCCAATAAAGGTATCATCAGAGATTATTGCGAAATCAAAAGCAGCAAGAGCCTTTTGGTATTTTTGTAAAGTGATATATTGTTTTCCTAATTGGTGCCATGCCACTTCACAATAGGGGTTTTTATCTAAAAAGATATTTAGATAATCTATGGCTTCATCGTGTTGCTCTAAATAATCAAAGCAGTAAATAACATTGTATAGGGCAGAATAGTCATCAATATCTTGTTCAAGACATTTCATGAAATATGTTTTTGCATCATCAAAGGCATCTAAAAACAAATATTCCATACCTATTAGAGAGTATATATCTACAACATCATCTGTTAAGTCGAGAGCAAGTTTAAGCACCTCAATAGCTTTTTCATGGTTATCTTCCTTAGAGAGGATATTAGCTTTTTGTATAAAGATTTCCTCATTGTGAGGCTCTAATAGATAGAGCTCATCTAAAAGATTGTTGGCAGTCTCAAGATTATTCTCAAACACATGAATTTCAACATTAAAAAGTTTAAGGTTTATGGAGGAGGGATGCTGTTCTAACCCAAGTTTTATCGCTTTTTTAGCTAAAGCTATTTTTCCTTGGTTAAGATAGTAATGAATGATGTTTTCAAATTCTTCAGAATCAAAAAACAAAACATGGTTTGTTTTTAACATCGATTCAAACTTAGTGAGAGGCAAATTGTTGTTGTCGCTATGACTAAACTCCATAAACACGCTTGTGTGTACTGTTCAACTAAGATAAAAATAATGTTCTCTCTTATGAAATCCAGAATCTAACAATAAATGTTTTTAACAAAGTAATGAACAAATCATTATACTTTTGTAACGAAATAATCCAGAGGGTCTATGTATCAGACAATTAAATGTTTTCTTTTACAGCTATTTTATCTAGAAGTGAGCATATAATATGGCACCCTTTGGTAATTTCTTGCTCTGAAATGGTAAGAGGAGGAGTGATTCTAACAGCTTTTGGCTCAAATAACAGCCAAAAAAGTATTAAACCATGGTGTTGGCTTTCCAAAACTAAGGTATTTGCAATTTCAGGAGAGGGAAGTAGTATTGCAAGCATTAATCCTTTGCCCCTAATTTCTTTAATGAGTTTATGTTTAAGTAGTTTACGGAATAACTGTTCTTTGACTAATGTTTGCAGTATTAAATCTGTTTTTGTAATCTCTTTTAAAGTGGCTAGGGCAGATGCGGCAATAAGAGGGTGCCCTCCAAAAGTGGTAATATGTCCAAGTTTTGGATTGTCCATAAGTAAATCCATCAATTTAGCTGAAGCAGTGAAAGCTCCAATTGGTAACCCTCCACCAAGTCCTTTCCCAGTAACTAAAATGTCAGGAATACAATTATAATGTTCAAATCCAAAAAGTTTTCCAGTTCTACCTACGCCAGGTTGTATTTCGTCTAAAATTAAAAGCGTACCTGTAGTATTGCATTTTTTGCGAACCTTCTCAAGATAGTTGCCAGTAGGTTCAATAAAACCAGCCCCTCCTTGAATAGTTTCCAGTATAACACAGGCGGTTTTGGATGTAATAAGATCTAAATTATCTTCATTGTTGAATTCAATAAATCTAACATCTGGAAGTAATGGTCTAAAGGCTTGCTTACGTTCTTCAAATCCCATAACACTTAAAGCTCCCATGGTATTTCCATGGTATGCATGTTTTGCTGCAATAATTTCGCTTCTTCCTGTTACACGTTTCGCTAGCTTTAATGCCCCCTCAATGGCTTCTGTTCCCGAATTTGTAAGGTAAGTTTTTTCTAATGGGTTAGGTAAATTCTCAGCTAATAACCTTGTAAGTGCTACGGCTGGTTCTTGTATATATTCTCCATACACCATTACGTGTAAATATTTGTTTAACTGGCTTTGAATGGCGTTGTTAATCTTAGGGTGGTTGTGCCCTAGAGGACAGGCAGATACCCCAGCAACAAAATCAAGGTAGGCTTTATTATTGATGTCGTATATGTAACATCCATCTGCATGGGAGACCTCCATAGCCAAAGGATGAGGGGTAGTTTGTGCTTGGTATTTTAAGAATTCACTTTTCACTAATTATTGAGAGCTAATATTTTCCAAAGACGGGCTAAATAAATCTATACTGTTACCATTAAGAATTCCATTTACGACACATCTTATTTTTTCTCCGTCATCAGACTTTTTTGCAACTACTTCATATAATTTCCAGGTATTGGTTAAGTCAATTTTCTTTTTTTCATAGTAAGAATAATTACCCCCTCCTTTTTGAAGTCCAATACTTATTGTCCCATTGCCTTTTGCCCAAATTGAGAATTTAAAGGTTCCTGATGTTTTGTTTACCTCTTGAATCAAGTATCCATCAAGTTTATTTCTAGACGTGCCAACAATGTTAGTGGCGTATTTGTTTGATATTGGAGCAGAAACTTTTACTGGTGTAATTTTGATATTTCTTTTGGACCATTCACTATTGTTAAAACCATTGCTTTGTTTAAGAAGATTATTCTCATTACTGATGTTGCTATTAATAGAACGCTTATGTTTGGATAAGTTAATTCTGTTTTCTGTTAATGCATCAAAAAAATCATCCTCTGGAATGTAATCATCCAAACCTTTGATTACAGGTAATTGTAGAGGTGGGTCATCTTTAAATAAATCTTCTACACTATTGGGACGTTCTTCCTCTCGCCAGTCAAAACCTTTTAAAATTTTATCATTTTTAGGAAATTCTAATTCTGGATAAATATCGCCATCTACTTGGTTTATCTTTCTTACTTCTTCAATAGCGTTATCGTGGATTAATATATTAATTAAACCTGATTTTGATTTGTCTATACCTACCAATTCTCCATTTTCGTCTCTTAAGTAGTATATAGATTGTGCATTCTTTATGATATCTACATGATAAAGTTCATTGTCTTCATTAAACAAACCAACCAATTTTTTACCGTTAATTTGATTAAACCCAGCACCCAAAGTATCCTTACTTATTAAAAACGCGTGGTTAAATACAATTAGCGAGTCTAGTTTGTCTCGTTCAGTATCTGATTGTAGATGTATGGTGTCGCCAGTCATTTGATTACCTAAATTCCATAAAATTGGTTTTCTGGCAGTAGAGAATGCCGCATTGGTTCCAGGGGCATTGATATTTATCAGTTGTGTTAAACCACTTTCATGGTTTACGTGAATGGAATCTGCTTTTCCACTTAAATCAGACTTGTAAAGTTTAACATTTCTAAAAACTCTGGTAATGCGTTTCTCTGGTTTTCCTGTAACCATAAGTGTATCCCCATGAATATATAAAGAGTCTCCTTCTTGTTCAGTTATAGCATAAGCACGTTTTGTAATGTAAATTGAATCTTTTGCTTTAAATACTTCTGCATGATGTCCTTTAACAACACTGTTGTTTAATGTATCTGTGATTTTTATATTATTTGTTGCAGACGAAAAATTCCTATTCTGATCAAAATACAAGCTATCCCCAACTATTTCTTTACCATCATAATCAATTTTGGCATTTTTCATGGCATAACCTGTTTTGGCTTTGGTATCATAAAAGCCTTTTTCGCAATAAGTCACACTTTCTTCTGTAGTAATGGTAGAGGGGCCAAAGAGATAGGCGAGTCCTGTATCAGAATAAAAATCAAAATAATTTGTGACAATTTTTGCCTCAGGATTTGTAAGCACCACATCTTCAACAAAACGGTACTTCTTATCTTGCATGTAATAACGACCTATTTTACTTGTAATGGTCCCAGAGGAGTCTTTAACTACTGTTCCATAACTCCTATAGAACGCTTGTTGGCGTTCCCTGTCAAAATACAAAGTATCAGTGGTTATGGTAGAGCTTGGGTCTGTTAAAATAACATCGCCACTTGCAAATGCGAATTGGCTTTCTCCGTTGTATTCAACATATTTTGAGGTCATGTTTATAGTATCTCCCTGTATCATCTTTACATTACCATAGGCTTCGATAAAATTATCATTGCCATAATAATAAGCTTTATCACACCACATATCCGTTCCTCCGTGAAATATGTGTACTTGTTCTGAATCGTCTCTGGTTAATATCCTTGCTCCTGGATATTGGTCTTCATCATAAGTTAGAAATCCTGAGTATTTTATTTCTATTTTCTGTTGTGCTTTGATGTTTATTGTGATTAAACACAAGAATGAACATAATAAGATACTAAAAAACGTCTTCAAGATTATATAGGTTTGTGGCAAAAATAACGATTAAAATAATGTTTCTATTGTTAAAATAGTTATAAAGGTGTTCTAGTCTATCTTGCCATATTTTTTAGTAATGAAAAACTATAAAACAAAAAACGCTTCAAGTATTTGAAGCGTTTCCTGAGATTTAACTAATTTATTAAGAATTAAACTTTTGCAGATTTAACTGTTTTAATAATTCTTCCGGCAATTTTGTATGGGTCTCCGTTAGAAGCTGGTCTTCTATCTTCTAACCAACCTTTCCAACCACTTTCTACTGTAGCAACAGGGATACGGATTGAAGCACCTCTATCAGAAATTCCATAAGAGAATTCGTTGATAGATTGTGTTTCGTGCTCACCTGTTAAGCGTTGGTCGTTAAACTCTCCGTAAACTTCGATGTGCTCTTTTACCACTGGACGGAAAGCTTCACAAATAGCTTCGTAAGTTTCTTTTTTCCCTGCTGTTCTTAACGTAGTGTTAGAGAAGTTAGCGTGCATACCAGAACCATTCCAGTCCATATCTTTTCCTAATGGCTTTGGATGGTACTCAATGTAGTAACCGTACTTTTCAGTTAAACGGTCTAGTAAATATCTTGCAACCCAAATTTCGTCACCTGCTTTTTTAGCTCCTTTAGCAAACAATTGGAATTCCCACTGTCCGCAAGCAACCTCTTGGTTGATACCTTCAAAGTTTAAGCCTGCATCTATACATAAATCTGCATGCTCTTCAACTAAATCTCTTCCGTGAGTATTTTTACCTCCAACAGAACAATAGTACATACCTTGTGGTGCAGGATATCCTCCAATAGGGAATCCTAAAGGTAATTGCGTATGAGTATCCATAATAAAGTACTCTTGCTCAAAACCAAACCAGAAATCATTATCATCATCATCAATTGTGGCTCTACCGTTAGATTCGTGTGGTGTTCCATCTGCATTTAAAACCTCAGTCATTACCAGATATCCATTTCTTCTTTCTGGATCTGGATAAATAGCAACAGGTTTTAGGATACAATCTGACGCTCCACCTTCAGCCTGTCTTGTTGAAGATCCATCAAAAGACCAGTTTCCTATTTCTTCTAATGTACCTTTGAAATCTTCGTGCTCTTCTACCTTAGTCTTACTTCTTAAATTTTGAGTTGGTTTATAACCATCTAACCAAAGGTATTCTAATTTAATTTTAGCCATAATTATTGATTTATTGATGTGTATTTTTTATTAATCCGAACAAATATAATTTTTTATTAAGATACTTTGAATTATTAGGGGGGCTTTTCGTAAAAGACAATGTTATTTTTATTTATACCCCATTTTTTTATGGTTTATTTTAAAAAAAGTATAGTTTTTTATATAAATATTGAAATATTGATAACTATAAAAATTGTATTATGGAGCTGTTATGTTTAACCATATACGTTATTTTTGTATTTTCATTTTTTTGACAAACTAAACAAAATTTATAATGGCTATTTTACGATTCCATGCACTTAAAAAATCCATAAGCTATAAACCTGTTACTTTTATTGAAGAAGGTAAAAGATCTGAGTTGTTTGGCGCCAATGTGTTTAATGAAAACACCATGCGCCAATATCTTACTAAAGATGCTTTTAAAGGTGTTAGTAGTGCAATTGAAGACGGAAAAAAAATAAGTAGGACTGTTGCGGATCAAGTGGCGTCTTCCATGAAAGATTGGGCATTGTCTAAAGGGGTAACCCACTATACACACTGGTTTCAACCATTAACCGGTGCCACTGCAGAAAAGCATGATGCTTTTTTTGAAACTTTAGAGAATGGAGGTGCCATAGAAAAATTTGGAGGAAGTCAGTTAGTACAGCAAGAGCCAGACGCTTCCAGTTTTCCTAGCGGTGGTATTCGCAATACTTTTGAAGCTAGAGGATACACAGCTTGGGATCCTACCTCGCCAGCTTTTATTTATGAAACAACACTTTGTATCCCTACTATTTTTGTGGCGTATACAGGTGAGGCTTTAGATTATAAAACACCTTTGCTAAGGGCGCTTCATGCCATAGATGATGCAGCTACTAATGTGTGTAAGTATTTTGATAAAAATGTAAAAAAAGTAACTTCCTCAATGGGTTGGGAACAGGAGTATTTCTTGGTTGATAAAAACCTTGCGGCTTGCAGGCCAGATATTACTTTAACAGGTAGAACTTTGCTGGGGCATTCCTCTGCCAAAGGCCAACAGTTAGATGATCATTATTTTGGATCTATTCCTAACCGAGCATTGAATTTTATGCGAGATTTAGAAAACCAATGTATGCTTTTAGGCATACCAGCAAAAACACGACATAATGAAGTTGCACCAAATCAGTTTGAGATAGCTCCAATACACGAGGAAGCTAACTTAGCAGTAGATCACAATTCACTGCTTATGGATGTTATGGGGCGTGTGGCTTCCCGACATAATTTTAAGGTGTTATTACATGAAAAACCCTTTGCAAATATTAATGGATCAGGAAAACACAATAATTGGTCTTTATTAACAGATACAGGTATAAACCTTTTAAAACCAGGTAAAACTCCAATGAGTAACCTTCAGTTTTTAACCTTTTTTATCAATACCATTAAAGCGGTATATGAAAATGAAGAATTATTAAGAGCCTCTATTGCATCAGCAAGTAACGACCATAGATTAGGTGCCAATGAAGCGCCTCCAGCAATAATATCTGTATTTATTGGAGAACAACTTACAAAGGTATTACAGGAATTGGAGGGTGTTACCAAAGGGAAATTATCGCCTCAGGAAAAAACAGATTTAAAACTAAATGTAGTTGGTAAAATTCCAGATGTATTATTGGATAATACCGATAGGAATAGAACATCGCCATTTGCATTTACGGGAAACAAATTTGAATTTAGAGCAGTAGGTTCCAAAGAAAATTGTGGTAACCCCATGATGGTTTTAAATACCATTGTAGCTAAACAGTTAAAAGAATTTAAAAAAGAAGCAGATGTATTGATTGATAAAAAGAATCTTAAAAAAGACGAGGCTGTCTTTAATGTTTTACGAGAATACATTAGTTCATCAAAAGATATTTTATTTGAAGGTAACGGTTATGGTGCAGCTTGGGAAGCTGAAGCCAAAAAGAGAGGTTTAAGTAACAATAAAACAACCCCGGAAGCCTTAAAAGTAAAATTGCATAAAAGCACAGTAAATTTATTTGAAGAAATGGGGGTAATGAGTAAAATAGAATCAGAAGCCCGATATGAAGTGGAAATGGAAGCTTATATTAACTACATTCAAATTGAAAGTAGGGTGCTTGGGGATATTGCTCGTAATCATGTTGTACCAACGGCGGTAAAGTATCAAAATATTTTAATTGATAACGTTAAAGGTCTAAAATCCATTTTTGATAAAAATTATGTTGAATTGGCTAAAGAACAAATGAATCTTATCAAAGCCATTTCAGAGCATATTGATGGGATAAATAAAAATGTTACCACTATGATTGATGCACGTAAAAGGGCAAATACAATAGAGGATGCTACAAAGAAAGCAGAAGCATATTGTGATAATGTAAAACCATTTTTAACAGATATAAGGTACCATTGCGACAAATTGGAACTTTTGGTTGATGATGAACTATGGCCCTTAACTAAGTACAGGGAGCTGCTATTTACCCGTTAAAGTAGAATAACACAAAACAACATATTTTGATTGTTTAGATGAGCATTAAAACATTAATACTAATACTAATTAATAGCTTAATTGCATTGGTTGTTGCCGTATTATCCTTGTCTTTCTACAAACAATTTTCAAGAGTTTTAAATGATCGGATTTTACTCCAATTAAACTCTATAAAAACATTAAAGCAGATTCAACTTGAAAATTTAATTGAGTCTGAATGGAATACATTTTTAGACTCTGATTCAGGTTTTCAAAACGTAGATAGTAATTCCTTCATTTTTCCTGATACAATTAATGGTATGAATGGGGTTTATGATTTTACAGCAAATCACATACAAAAAAAAACGTCAATAGGTTTTGTGTCTAATTCTAAAGGCGCAACCAAGATTAAAATTTTAGACTACGATAAAATAAAAAAGGTATTATTAGAACGTACTGGAATGGGTAAAAGTGGTGAGTCGTATATAGTGGGAGATGATTATTACATGCGCTCACAATCCCGTTTTTTTCCCAATAAAAATCCGTACACTATTAAAGTAAAAACCAAAGGAGTACTCAAGGCACTTAAAGGAGAGGATGGTAGAGGTACTTTTGGTGATTATCGTGGTATAGATGTTTACAGTGTGTATAGTCTAATAAAAATATCCAATCTCAAGTTGGTCATTCTTTCTGAAATTGATGTTGATGAGGTGGTAGAGCCATTAGAGCAATTAAAATCAAGACTTATCTGTTTAACATTGGGTATTCTCCTAGTGGCAGTTATTCTTTCTCTTTTATTAACTAGAATAATCACAAATCCTATACGTAATATGCAGCAAAGTTTAAAGGTTATGGCTAAGGGAGACTATAGCCAAGATATTGAGTTTTCAAAAAACTCAAATGAAATAAAGGATATGTTTGATGCCTTGGCAAACTTAAAAGCATCATTAAAAGGAGCGGTAAAGTTTTCTGATGATATAGGTAAAATGAATTTGGATACAGATTATAAACCAAAAAGTTCTGATGATCTTTTAGGGAAAAGTTTAATTGCAATGCGAGATAAACTCAAAGAGTTTAGAAATAACGAAGTGCATACTAGAATAATGACTAAACGTATGTTGGTTGATGGTTTAGAAAATGAAAGGCGACGGCTTTCTAGAGAGCTACATGATGGTATAGGGCCTTATTTAACGTCATTAAAACACTATATAGAAAACAAGGTAGAGAATACTAACAGAAAAGCAGAAATGAAACGTATTGTTGATGATGCCATTTCTGAAATAAGGCTGATGTCCAATGCATTAATGCCCACTTCTATAGACGATTTTGGTATTGGAGTAGCTCTAACAAATTTTGTAGATAGCTTAAAAACATCAACTACCGTAAACATAGCATATGAGGATTTAACCAAGCAAGAACATACAAAAATAACCAACCATCAAAGTATCAATCTTTTTAGGATAAATCAAGAGTTGATTAACAATGCATTAAAGCATTCCAACGCAAAACATATCAGAATCACGCTTTCAGAGTTTGATGAGTTTATATCGCTCTTTTATTTTGATGATGGTGTAGGTTTTGATGTAAATAACGTTAAATTAGGATCTGGAATAATTAACATCAAAGAGCGCGTAGAAATTTGTAATGGTAAAATCGATATAAATTCTAGCAAAGGCAACACTACTTTTGAAATTGAACTGCCTGTAAATATATGAACAATATTAACATAGTAATAGCAGACGATCATGAGCTTTTCCGAAAAGGATTAGCCGAATTATTACGAAAACATGACGATATAAATATTGTTAAAAGCGTTGCCGATGGTAATGAGTTTATGGCGTTTATAAAAAGTAACTTGGAAGCAGATATTGCACTTTTAGATATTACTATGCCAAAAATGGATGGTTTTCAGGTGCTAAAAGAACTAAAAACTCTAAACTCCAATATAAAACCTATAATAATCTCTATGCATAGTGATGGTAACTATATTGCCAAATGTGCTAAGAGTGGTGCCTATGGTTATTTATTAAAAAATACAGATGAAGATGAATTAATACTGGCTATTCGTACAGTTAATAAAGGAAAGAAATATTTTAGTGCTAAGATTTCTGAAAAGATGATAAATTTTATGTCTGACCAGAGCATTAGCGAAAACATCTTATCTAATAAGGAAACAGAAGTATTAGGGTTAATTTCAGAAGGCCTAACCACAAAGGAGATTGCTGTAAAACTCTTTGTAAGTACTAGAACCATAGAAACGCATAGAGCCAATATCTTAAAAAAGCTAGAGGTTAAAAATACTGCAGAACTTATCAAAAAAGCAGCAAAAATCAATCTTATATAACATGTTTTAGAACTACTTATCCGTATTTATACGGATACAAAATAGTGGAATTCCCATAATTCTAAACACCTGAAACTGTGTGTAATTTTATCATGAACCATAAAATCAAAAGTCATGAAAAAAGTTGCATTAATTTTAGGGTTATTATTAGTTTCTTTTGGTGCATTTGCACAAAAAGATAAAACCATTACAAAACGAAGTGATTTAAAAGGCCCAGCTTATAAAAACTATAAACCTTGGAAATATACAACAGCTGTAACACCTGTATATACAGTTAAGAAAAAAGCACTTACCGGGCCAGCCTATAAAAATTACAAACGGTGGACAGATACTTCTAAAGTAGAATATGTTGCAATACAAGTAGGCAATAACAAAAGGCAAAAATTAACAGGACCAGCATACAAAAATTATAAACCTTGGAGAAATAGAGCTAAATAGACAATGGTTCGATAAGCATTACAGGTATCTATTGAATATTGTATAAAAGTAGATACCGTTGCTTATTTCTATTAATCAAGAAAGCATTTGGGGTTAAACCACAAATGCTTTCTTATAATTTTAATTTTGAGCTAAAATATTTATATCTTTTTGTATTAAAATATAACAAGCACTTGGTGTTTTTAAAATGTATTATGCTTAAATTGGGTAATATGATAACCTATAAACTCTGTTCTACTTAAATTGTTGTTACATATAATATATAATATGAAGAATTTCCAGATTCTGGATAGGTAATTTTTCTTTTAATTTTACATATAAGAATTATACAAATCCACCAGAGACTCCAATTTTTTGTCCAGTAATGAATGAGGCTTCATGAGACGCTAAAAAAACGGTTAATCGTGCTACATCGGTTGTTGTTCCAATAGTACCCAATGGTGTATTACTGGCAACAAATGCTTTAACATCTTTATGCATCTTATTGCCTTCTGTTTCCGTTGGTCCTGGTTGTATAGCATTTACTCTAATATGTTTATTACCTAGTTCTTGGGCTAATACATGAGTTAATACATCAACAGCACCTTTAGTGGCAGAATAAAGTGAGGTCATAGGTGTTGGTTTTACAGTTGCAATAGAACTAATGTTGATGATATCCCCACCGTTTTCATCAAAATGCTTCATTGCTTCCTGAATCAACAAAAATACGCTTAATACATTGGTATTAAAATGATTGTGAAACTCATCTTCAGTAATTGTTTCAATAGGTTCAAACTTGTAAACCCCTGCATTATTGATTAAAGTAGTAATACGTCCAAATGTTTCGTTGGAAGTTTTAAAAAGCATTTCAATTTGATCCTTTTTAGTAACATCAGCTTGTACGCTAAAAGCATTACCGCCTTGCGCTTTAATTTCTGAAACGACTTTATCTGCACCTTTTTTATCCGTGTTGTAATTAACAATAACTTTGGCACCTTCTTTCGCCATATTTTTAGCGATTTCAGCACCTATACCTTTAGATGCACCTGTGACTAAAGCGATTTTATTCTCTAATTTTTTCATGTATTCTAAAATTGACATTTAACATGTAAACAAATGTAAATGGTGCAATAATAGAAACGATTGCTATATGGCAAGAAATTGCTTTTTAGCCCTAATTCTACTCAAGGTATATTCTGTAATACCAAGATGTAATGCGATATGTTTTTGCGAGATGCTTTGCGACAATGTGGGATATCTTTTAATAAATTTAGAATACTTAGTTAAAGCATCATCTACTAGCATTTCATTTTTTATTGTAAATTTTTCTAGTAAGGCTTTTTGCTTTAATTCGTTTATGATTTTTGAAAAATTAGAAACTTTGTGTTCTAATAAGTTGTAAGCAGATCGCGACATTGTATATACCTTGCTATCATTTAAAGCCACTATACTTTCAGAGGATGGTGTGTTGTAAAAAAAGCTATTTAAATCTATAAGAAAATGACCTTGGGTCACAAAATACTTAATATACTCGTCACCACTATCTTTATAGCTCAAAACTTTAAAAATACCGTGTTCTACAAAGCCTAGTTTGTTACATATTTTGCCTATTTCGTTATAACAATCCTTTTTTGAAACCAAATCTATACTAAGGTGTTCTTGTATAAGAAGCTCTTCTTCTCTCGATATTGGTAATATGGAATTAAATAATGCTATTAAATTGTTCATTTCTATAGGTAGAATTGTGAGTTGCGGGATTAAAGTTACTTTTATTTTTTTACAAGTAATTAGCCTTAGCTATCCATTTCTATGATTGTGTACAGTTATTTTATCAGTTCAAGTATCTCGTGATAAATTCCATTTCCAAATTCAGGCTTTATTCTCATTTTTATTGAATCATTTTCAATTATATAATTTTGGTCTCTTGCTGTACAACCTCCAAATTTAAGAGCTATTTTTTCCTCTCTATGCAATTCTGCCAATCTTATTAAAATATTTCTCAAAGAATCCTTCTGTATGCTATTCAGTTTTTTTGAGAGATTTTTAAATTCACTTTTTGCATCTAATCGATCGTCATTAACTCCTATAATCATTTGGTCAGTGTAACTTCCAGCAACACTTCCACCAACGATGTCTATCTTTATCATATATTCATTCGAGTCAACAATTGCATTTATATTTTCTAAAGTAGGTTTAACTATTTTTTTACAAGAAAAAAGAATTAAAATTGAAATAAATACTAAAATTATTTTTCTCATAGATGTTTTTCTAATTACGCACAACGAGCTACAGTCATGCATAGTAGCGTTGTTAATCCACTAATTTAGTAAAGATTCCCAAACCAGAGGGAAATCGGTAGGATTTCTCGATATGCACTGACTCAGCAATTATTTATAACCGATACGACTGTAGTACAATAGCTTGTTAAATATGAAGAAATTTTCGGTTAGCTATTACTGAGAAGTTTATGCACTTACGTAATAGTTACCGTTGTTGTACACAGTTTTTTTGATTTGATATTATGCTATTCCCAAAACAGATGATAAAGCCGTTGCTAATCCTAAAAAACTTAAAAATCCACAGATATCTGTTACAGTTGTCAATATAATGGAAGATGACGTTGCTGGGTCTTGTCCAATTGCTTTCAAGCCAATTGGAATAATAGCACCAGAAAATCCAGCAATAACCATAGATAATATCATTGATATTCCAATAACCACTGCTATACCTAGCGAATTTGCCCAAAAAAACACAACAATTCCCGTAGTTATTGCAACAGCAACACCATTTATAAAACCCACAGCAAGTTCTTTTTTATCAACACGCCACCATTGTCCAATCCTTATTTCCCTCAAAGCTAAACCTCTAATAGAAACAGCCAAAGCTTGCGAACCTGTATTGCCAGATTGCCCTGCTACAACAGGAAGGAATACTGCCAAAATTGTGATTTGGGCTATAGTGTCTTCAAATAACCCAACAACCATTGAAGCTAGGAATGCAGTAACCAAGTTTATTTGTAACCACGGTAAACGTTTGCGTACAGCAAATGATGTTCTAGATAATGCGTGCTCTTCTTTACCAGCACCAAACATAGTTTGTAAATCGCCACTTATTTCCTCACGGGATGCTGAAAGGATGGTATCATTTCTTATGATTCCTAGTAGATGATTTTGAACATCAACCACAGGAATTTGCAAGAGCGAATGTGATTCGATGGCTTCAATTACTTCTTGTCTTGATGCCATTGCTTGAACGCTATGGGAAAGATACATTAACTCATCGAGCTCTTGTTCAGGTTGAGAAACAGCAATGTAATTTACAGGAACTCTACCGATAAGTTTTTCTTCTTCGTCTATAATGTAAATAGTGAGAATGCGTTTGTCATTCAACTTACGAAGTTTTACCAGTGCATTTTCTACCGTTTCGTCTTTTGAACAACTTAGAAAATTGCTTTCCATAAGGAAGCCAGCAGTATTCTCATTATAATTTAAAAATTCTTTGATTTCACGCGCAGTAAGCTTTGGAAGTAATTCCAATCTTTTATACACAGAATCACGGTCAAGTCTAGCAAAAATACGTGAAGCTTTGTGTGTATCGACCTTATTAAAGATTTTCTTGAACAATTCATCAGTCATTATCGGGAAAATATCTACGATGACGTGATTTGAGAATTTAAAAAATACGTTTTGAGCAATATCAACTGTTGAATTATCTAGAAAAACTAAAATCTCGTCAATTGTATTTTTTTCGAGTTCGAAAGCAATTTCTTTAGGGGATTTTTTTGAAAAGTCATTATTTAACATAACTATAGAGATTCTTTATTGGTATTCGAAATTTGCTCTGGTTTGTCGGTAAGCGGATTTATTTTCCTTACAGTTTTTAAAATGAAAATGTTGTTAGGCATTGTTATCTCATCATCAGTATCATTCAGTTTAATTTTTGTAAAAAATAGACCGATGTTCAAGACTTTGCCTCGTATCTCATAATCTTTAGTTTCCATTATAGATATGGAATCTCCAATTTTCACAGAATGACCAAAGAATATGATAATACTTGAAGTTATGTTTGATAAAAGCGACCACTGAGCAAAGAAGGCCACACCAACAATTGTTAATACTGACCCTACAAAAACGGCTATCTCCGATTGATTTACTCCCCAAATAATTAATAATAGTGTTATACAAATTAAAAAAATCATCAAATTGATAGCTCTTCTTATAAGTTTGCTTCTTGTTTTTTGAATCACTTTATCGATTATGGTTTTATTTATAAGCTGGTTTATTAAAACCCTAACAACGATAAATAGGATAATAACAACTAGAGATTCAATTATTTTGGTGTAATAAACTTCCATAGATTCTTGATTGGTAAGTAGGGTTAAATTATAATATAAATTTGCTTTTATCTAATAAATTATCAATTAATTCTGTAATGTGTCAAAATTGTGTATGGCGGTTTCAGCTATGATTTCGTTGGAGAATTATCCATAGGATTATTTTAACGAAATCCAGCTGTTTGATTTATACTTTTACTTTGGCGTAACACAAAACCACAATGAATTATAGCCATCTTTGTTATCATACCTTTTTATTTATTCAGTTTATTATTGTTCAAAAAGGCCATTTCAAATTCGAGCACATTCTTTTTTCTTTTTTTTAGAAATGCTATAGTTCCAATCAAAGATTGGTCTTTAAAGAAATACTCCAAATTTTTAATTGAATTACCGTTTCTATCTGTGATGTTTCTTGTGTCAAGAGTGTTTCTTATTCTAACAGTCAGGTTTTGGCTATTAACATACTTTAAAATAAGTTCCCTATAAGAGTCCGTTTTATTAATAAACTCATTTCCTTTTATACTGTATTCTCCATAATTGAAAAACAAATTGTTGACTTCTTGAAAATCGGTAAGAGCATTTTGGTTTTCGTGAATATTACCAATTTTAGAATTTTCGATAAGTTGGTCAGTTATATTGTCTAAATAGGAGATATACTCTTTTGTCAGATTATCGTATTCAAGAAAATCCGAATTTAGAGTATCTTTTTGGGGTAGACTGTTTATTAGTTCTCGAATTTCTTTTTCAATGTGAAATGATGAATCAACAAATTCATTTATTAGAATTGAGTACATTCCATAACCTGATTCAAATTTTAATTCAGGTTTTGGATCTGTTTTACAAGAGTAAACAATTAAGAATAATAGTAGGACTTTGATGTATTTCATCGGTTTGTATATGAAAAGTTGCGTAGTTTGTACGCAAGGATTTTCCGAAAGGAAAAATCGGAAGCTAACAAACGAGCAACTAACTTTGTTTAAACTAAAAGTAGCAATTTTTTATATACATTTTATTTTGGCAACTGGCTTTTATTCATTCAAATATCTGTTTGGGATATTTTTTGCTCGGTAGTTAATTCCGTATTCGTGCTTTAGCAATTTAGTTACCGTGTCTGAAATAGTTTTTTCGTCTCTGTGCATTTGCGGTAAAAGTCCAAACATAGCATAGCTGATTGCATTTACAGATGGAATAAAGGTTTCCCAAGGTAAGTTTTCTCCCCAAATTATTCCCTTTGCCGTATAACTCAAATCAGCACCTTTAGATAATAAAAAATCCATCATTTCTGCTGAACTATTATTGTTTTGGTTTACTGTATGAAAAATAGGGGTTTGCCCCCCAAATCCATTAGTGTCAATTCCAGATTTACGATTGACATCTATTCCGTTTTTAACTAAAATTTTAGCGCATTCAAGGTGGTTGAATTCCGCGCAAACGTGTAGTAATGAAGCTTTTTTTAAAGGTGTGTAGGCAGAGTTCAAGTTTATTTCCTTGTCGGTTTCATTTGGTTTGTTTTCGAGTTGTCTTTCCAAATTCTGCGCATTGTCAGACAAAACAGCCAACAAGGTTTTGTCCTCAAATTCAAGTCCGTAATCAATAAATGCCTTTACGCAGTCCTTAAATCTTGCACTTCTCGTGTACATACTTATCAATAACTCAAAAAGAGGTTTCCCATCATACTCCAAATTAGGGTTCAGTCCGTTTTCGAAGCAATCTTTAATTCCTTGAACTGAATGAAGTTCAATTTGATGCGATATTTTTTTCTTTAAGTCCATTTTTCAGCTTGTTGCCAACAGCTTGAATATCGTAGTGCGGGAGTAGGGAAGCGGTAGCTTTCCGATTAGCACTAAGACGAAGCATTTTGTTTGCCTTTATTTTTTTCTTATTCAAAAGTCAAATTAAAATGATTTGACGACTTTATAAAAATACACTAAACTTTGGATTGAACACCAAAACCCGTGTTAATTATAGCTTATGTTGTGTTTTCGTTTTTCATTCTGACATATTGTAATTAATCAAAATTTCATTTTCCACAATATTTTTATTTTCTTTTAAAACTCTAAACCCTAATTTTTCAAAAAAAGGTCTAGCAGTTTTACTCACATCGGCACTCAGCTTTTCAGTTCCGTATTCAATAGATTTTGCTTTAATGCTTTCATAAAGTTTACTTGCGATTCCTTTCCTGGTATAGTCCTTATGTATGTACATTAAGTTCAAATAATTTTCATTCTTAAGTGAACTGAAACCTACAATTATTCCATTATTTTCTGCCACTATGAAAAACTCTTCTTTTAAAGAGTTATTCCATTTTTCTGTTTTTTTTACAGCGTTACTCCATACTTTTCTCTGCTTTAATGAATATTCATTTTGGCAAGTTTCCATAATTGTCTCCGAGAACAGATTTTGAATTTCAGCTAGGTCTTCAAGTTTGGCATTTCGAATTTTGATATTCATTATTCGGTAATTTTTTAATGAAACATAACGGTCAGAGTGTAAGGCACAGTGGGGCGAGTCTCTCAGAGAGCCATTGTTGCGCCCCAAGGTTGTACACAACGATGTGTGTAGTTTCGTGTGGGGTTCTCGTGGAACTCGACCAAAGTTAGCCTAAAATTGGCTGTGGAGCAACGGTTTTATGCATGAACAGTAGCACCCTTAAAGGAGCTATTGCTTATATACTTTGTAAGCAAAAGTTTTAATCTTAATAATATACAATCCGCTTGGTAAGTTTGATAAGTCAATGTATTGTTTGTTAACTATATTATAATTCTGAAATTCTTGACCTAAAGTACTCATAATTTTTACTTCCGATTTCAAGAAAGTTAATCCTTCTACTTTAAGTAGGTCTTGTACTGGGTTTGGGTAGATTAAGATTGAAAGTGTAGGTTGGTTTTCTATTCCTAATGTCTCATTGTATTCAATTGCTCCAATATCAGGGTTTGCATCTCTAATATTACCAAGATAATCTATTGTTTGTGCACTTTGTGAAGAAGCATTATCTATAGCTGTTGAAGAATTACTAAGCGAAAAATCATAGTTGTTTTCGTCAATAAATAACGGATTTGTTTCATTCCAGCCACTTGTTAATGGATTAGAAGTAGTACTTCTGATAACATTAGTGCTTCCAGAATTATTAAACACAATGTTAGAATCTAGAACAAGGTTTGTAACTGGCTCTGCCAATATGCCTAATGCCCATTTATTGGATTTTGAATATGAAATATTACTCAGTATTTTGACATCGTCTGAGGCATTTACTCCAATTCCACCCGGTTTTGCATGATTGGTTGTAGCATTATCAAAAACGGTATTGTGTTCTATTGTTGCACGATTGGTATGATGACAAACTATTCCACTAGCTCCATTTTTGTACGATAAATTATTTGCGATTAACATGCTCCCATGTACATAAGTGTTTTTGTTTCTAGTAAGAAATATTCCAGACCCTTCATCTATCTCAAAGTGAACAAATGTTTTATTTGGGTTCCAAGAAATAAGCCTATTTTCATTTTGATAAACTTCATTTTGTGTAATAACTATTTTAGTTCCAGTATAAGTGTCTCCCAGAGGTCTTACTGTTGCCTCACTTACAGTTATTGCTCCTACACCTTGGGTAGTCCAAAAAGTATTATCATATACTTTATTATTTGAAATAGTAATATAATCTGATTGTTGTGCCCTAATTGCAGCAGACGGCACATTTCTAATAGTATTTCCTGTAAATTCTATATGATGAGATTTGTTTGCAACTAAGGCTCTACCGTTATACTCAATAGGCTTTTCAATTGACCCATCTGAGCTAGAAGGTTGATCTATAGATGTACCAATAATGGAAGGGTCATTTATATCTATCCCCATTTCAGTTTCTAAATCATGAATTACCCCATTAGTATCTTTGTAAAGTCCCCAAGCGTCTTCCGCTTCTTGTTGAGTTATATTGTCTGCAATACCATCAAAGATAAAATTGTATATTTTTAGATAAGATGAATTCTGAATTAAAAAGCCGTAGATACCATCAAACTCAATGATTACTTGTTCATTTTGGTAAGGGATAAATGTTATATAGTCGCTAGCTGTACCATTTATATTGGATAATCGAGCTACTGGTTCTCCTGTCCATATATCATTATCTCCAAAATCAGAATTCTGATACGTTCCAGCTCTTACAAAAACAGTATCTCCAGGGTTTGCTTGATCCCCTGCGTGTTTTATAGTGCCATACGGATTAGAAATACTACCGTCTCCAGAACTATTATTGCCACTTGGGCTTACAAATATTTGATTTTGAGTGTAAGATATATAGCTCATAAAGAGCATTGTAAATAGTAATATTTTCTTCATTTTGATGATTTTTTACTCACTAACTTTTCAGTTTTACACTAACGTTTAATTATTTAAACCGCTATTATTTATAGCATTGTTATGTGTTTTTATCCCATATTTCTGTATTTGGATGAAACTCTTTCCAACCTAACCACCAATGTTTTTCAACAATTATTTCCTCTTTTGTTTCAGCATCAGTTGCTGTTAAATATTCACTTAATTGATCATATTTCAAATTGAGTTTCTTTTTATCAAATGTGTCAGAAAAAATAGTTTTGTTTTTTAGCTCAGATTTCGGATATGCTCTTGAAATTCCGTTATAACTAATACCGAAAACGGTTTCCCTTGTGGGCAGTCCCTTCAAATCAGTAAAACCTGGTGGTGTTATTTTTGGTGTAATAAAATTTAGAGCTTTTAACATTCCTCCTCTCGATGAGTACCCTTTTCTGGCTTCTATACATTTATAAGCAAATTCAGAATTTGGATGTTTAGTTACCCAAGAATTCCAATTTGTATTTTCTCCTGACAATAATTTCAAATGTTTCCCTTTGTATTTACCATATATGCATTCTCCTGTTGCTTGTTGCCACAAACTTTTAGATTGGTCGTCAATCATTACCATATTTCGTCTCCAAACAGCCGAAACTTTAAAATATAGTTTTTCTCCTTCAAGTTCTGCGCTAAAAATTAGTGCACTTCTACAAATTGCACAATAAGAAACAACAATATTTATGCCCTCAATATTATCGTTAATAATGTGTCTTGGAATTACTACATCTAATGGATATGCAACCGAAAGATTTTTTATTGATATTCCAATAATTTCTGTTTCCCCACTAATATTCAATTTACTGCCAAGTTCGCGTTCTACTTTTTTTACTTCAGGAAATATATATTTAAAGTCAAATAAAAAGGATAAAATAATTAATAATAATGCTGTGATTAAAAGGGCATTAATTATCGCATTGCTTGGGGTTAAAACCCAAGACAATAGACCAAAAACGATAGAAGTTAAAGAAAATACAATGCGTTTAAATTCATAATTAGAAAAAAACCAAAGCGATTGTTTTACTTTACCAAATACGGCGGTTTGCCTACCAAATGCAATGGTAAATGCAATTAAGAAAGCTACTGTTGCCAAAATCATATCTTCTGGCTTTCAGAATTACTGTATATTTTTATTAAAGCAGACTTCATTTCATAAGTAGGTATAACATCTCCCATTACCAATACATGAAACATTATTCCGTGCTAGAGTTGCCATTAATCGAACTCAAGTTTGTAATTAGGAGCCTTGCAAATCTATCTTGGGATCGAAAAATTGACGTGGATTATTTTTTCAAAAGCGGGTAGTATTTTATCAAATGAAAGTAATTGAAAAGTCATACATTTTAAAAATAGAATAGTTTAAATTTTGACAATCAATTAGTTATAAAAAAAATGAATGTTAGTTGTTTCATTTCACGGGATATTGTGTGTAACATCTCGGCGCAGTGGCGATTTATAACCACTTACTTTTCAGTTTAGCCCAAAAGGTTGATTTATTAATAAGTTTTTCGGTTAACTCTTCACTTACCATTGTTGTATAACCATTGTTACCAGTAGTTTCTTCTTCATTTTCTGACTCCGATTCTTCGATTGTCCATTCACTTCCGATTCCATTTCGATAAGCCGCTTGTCCGTAATTCAGGTAATAAACTTCATTTAGAGTCGGGTCAAGTTTTATAATTTCTTCTAGGCATACCAATTTCGAATCTGCTATTTTTGGCTCATATTCTGTATGAAATTGCCAATCTCCATCTTCATTGTGATGTACATACAATATTGGTTTGCCTTCAAAAGCGTGATGAGTTGTATAAACTCCTAAATTTTTTTCTTCTTGATATTTAAATTCAGTATTCCTATCAAGTAAAGGTTGTTTGAATTTCCAATTTTCGTTGAATCCACTTTCCCAAGGCCATTTACTTTCTTTATCAGGCCAAATCATTTGTAAAACAGGAAAATCAAAAGTGTTTTTATAATACCATCCAGCATAACCTAAATAGTCTGCATAATTTCTTCATTAACCTTCAAGAATTGAACTTCGTAGCCTTCCAATAAGCCAGAATATTTCTGATTAGGTTTATAATTGTTTCCTTTTCTTATTTCGTCTCTCAGTCCGTTTAGAAGATGTCCCATTACATCTGTTTTAAGACCGAATATTATTATTTCAGGATGTTGGAATTTTTCATAAAGACCAATTGTATAAACAAAGGCAGGTGAGTAACCATCACATTCTAATTGTGCTAAATGACAATCATATTCTTTGATGTCATTTACAATCCTTTCTTTTGCTTGTTTATCGTGTTCTTCGTGGTTTTTCATATTACTGGTAACGGTCGGTATATGGAAAGTTGCGTGTTTGAGTGCGAAGATTTTCCGAAGGAAAATCGGAAGCTAGCAAACTAGCAACTCACATTAATTAAACAAAAAGTAGTAATTTTTATATATTGTTATGGCAATAGTTTTTATTTATTTCGAGCCAACTTATAATAAGTATTAGTGGTGTCAGTTTTCCATTTAAAAACCAGAGTATCTTCATTTTTGCTTAACTTATAAACAAAATGATTTCGAAAGTCCTCTTCGTCCACTTTATTCATATTTAAATCCGTAATATTTTTAAGGTATATGTTTGATTCGTCCGAAGTCCAATTTTGTTTTGTGGTAAAGATTGATTTAATAATAAGCGAATCTTTGGTAAAAATCAGACCATAGTCGTTGTTGTCAATATAATTCCAATCTCCGATTAGTTTAGTATTATATTCATTTGATTTACAACCAACGAAGATAAAAGTAAGGATTAAGTATACTGAGTATTTCATTTAATTATTGCTAACGGTCTATAACCGTCAGTTACGGGATAAGTTAGCGATTATTTTCGGTTAAGCACAAGCCTTAGCAAGTGCGAGTGGATTCGGACGTATTCGAATCCGCCGTAATTGCGGATACATTGTTGCCCACAGTATTTTTTTAATCAAAATCATAATCGTCAAAATCTGATTCTCCTCCGCTACCATTTCTATATCGATAGGCTAGAATTCCGATTACTATAATTGTCAATATTATCGGAAAATATTCTCGCATTATTTTAAAAGTTTTTTTGGAACTTCATAACTCGCTGCATATAACAATTCTTTTCCACTTGCTTTAAATTCCGTAAATGCTTTTCTGTACCATTTTGGGTCAGTTGCAACAGTATTAAAATCTTCAACAATCAGAACGCCATAAAAATCTCCGTCAATCCAAGGTTCAATTCCGTAAATTCCAAGTCCATTTTTTTCTACTTGGTCAAGTACAATTTCAAAGTCAGATTCCGAGAAATAATAAATCGATTCAGAGTCGAATCCATCATTCAGATTTTCAAGTCCATTAAACACATTAGCTTTTAAATATTCCAATTCTTTCATTCGGTCTTCTTCGCTATAATTTGCTAATTCCAATTCCACTTCCTCATAAGTTTTCGGTTCAGTTTTCTTTTTTGAGCTACAACTCAATGTTAAAAGTCCGATTAATACTATTTGAAGCAGTTTTTTCATATTGTGGGCAACGGTTTAGTATAACCGTCAGTTACGGGTTAATATGCATTAATTTTCGGTTCAGCACTGGCTTTAGCAATTCCGAGTGGATTCGGACGTAGTCGAATCCGCCGTAATTGCGGTTAGCATCGATGAAAAAGCAGTAAGTCGAGTATCTTTAAGGTTCACGATAAACGATTAAGATATGAACACTCAAATTACTGCTACCCCTAAGTTATACATAGGGATTGACATACACAAGCGAAGTT
>NZ_JAEPJQ010000009.1 GCF_016827605.1 Hyunsoonleella ulvae
AGAAGTTAAGCCCATTAGCGCCGATGGTACTACACTTGTGGAAGAGTAGGTCGCCGCCTTTTTTGAAAGCACTTATCATGGTTATGGTAGGTGCTTTTTTTTGCTCGAACTTTACTTTAAAGTTTTCAATATTATTATCTTCAAGTTTTTAAAACGTAAAGTAGTTCATGATAGAGAATAGGGAGCTAGAATTGGCGTGGGAATTTGTAAACAACACCAACCGTTCTATTTTTTTAACGGGTAAGGCTGGCACTGGTAAAACCACGTTTTTGCATCGATTAAAGATGCATAGTTTAAAGCGTTTAGTGGTAGTAGCCCCTACGGGTGTGGCTGCTATTAATGCTAAGGGAGTAACAATACATTCGTTTTTTCAGATGCCTTTCGGTCCTATTTTACCTGATACTAACTTGAGTGCGGGAAAGGGCTTTAATAGAAAATTTAGCAAAACTAAAATCAATATTATCAAGAGCATGGATCTTTTGATAATTGATGAGATTAGTATGGTGCGTGCCGATTTACTGGATGGGATTGATCGCACGTTGCGCCGTTTTAGAAACCGTAATAAGGTGTTTGGCGGGGTACAGGTATTAATGATTGGTGATTTACAACAACTATCTCCTGTAATTAAAGAAAATGAGTGGGAGTTGTTAAAGCATGTATATCCCAACGGGTTCTTTTTTAGTAGTTTAGCTTTTAAGCAATGCCATGCCATTACTATTGAATTGAAGCACATTTATAGGCAAGAAAATCCTAAGTTTATTGACATATTAAATGCCATTAGGAACAATAGATTAACTGATGTTGCCGCTGCGGAATTAAATAAACGGTTTATACCCGATTTTACGCCAGAGCCTAATACGGGCTATATCAGTTTAACCACACATAACAACAAAGCTGAGGCTACAAATAATAATGAACTCGCAAAATTAACTACTAAACCGCATACCTACACCGCCGAAGTGGATGGCAAATTCCCTGAATACGCGTATCCCAATGCTGTAAAGTTAGAGCTAAAAGTAGGGGCACAGGTTATGTTTGTTAAGAATGATAGTGATCCTGCAAAACGTTATTTTAATGGTAAAATTGGCAAGGTAATTTTATTAGATAGAGACGAGGTGGTGGTACATTGCCCTGAAGATGATTTTAATATTAATGTTACGCCAGAAACTTGGGATAATATTAATTATTCGGTAGATGCAGATACCAAAGCTATTACCGAAGAGAAGATTGGTAGTTATACCCAAATGCCATTACGTTTGGCCTGGAGTATTACCATACATAAAAGTCAAGGTTTAACTTTTGAAAAGGCGATTATTGATGCTGCTGGAGCTTTTGCACATGGGCAAACGTATGTGGCTCTGAGCAGGTGTAAATCGTTAGAAGGCTTGGTGTTAAAGAGTAAAATACATTCTAACCAGATTATTAGTGATGAGAATGTAAGATCGTTTAATGCGCATGCTGAACAACATGCACCTGATGAACAGGTATTGGCAGATTCGCAAAAGCAGTTTCAGTTAGATGTAATTGCTGAAATTTTTGAATTTTACGGGTTTCTATATCCATTGAATCGTATTTTGGATGTGTACTATAAAAATAGGACGGTAATAGAAGGTAATGTAGAAGCTACGTTTCTACCTATTAAAGATTGTATTACTGGCTTTTTAAAAGTAGCTAATGGATTTAATGCACAGCTACAACAACTTGCTGAAACTGAAGCTGTGGTGGAGGCTAGTACTTTAATTCAAGAACGTTTTAAAAAGGCGATTGGGTATTTTAAAACCGAAACCGAAGTTAAAATTTTAGAGCCTCTAAAAAGGTTTGCTTTTACAACGGATAATCAAGCCATAGGTAGTGATATTACTAAACAATTAGATGCTTTTGAGGATTTGCTCACAGTAAAACTATTCTATTTTAAAGGTTTGGTAGTGGGGTTTAGTACTGAGCGATTTTTGGAGTTACGGGCTAAGTCTGTATTTTCTGGAAAAGAGAAACCTAAAAAAACACGAAAAGCTATTGTTGAAGGCACTAGTAATGTCGTATTGTTTGAAAAACTACGTTTGCTTAGAAATGATATTGCTAATGATTTAGGATTGGTACATTTTCAAATTTTTACACAGAAGGCATTGTACGCGATGTGCGAAACGTTACCTACCAATAAAAAAGCCTTATTACAAGTAAATGGTATGGGGAAAACTCGTGTTGAAAAATACGGTAATGATATTTTAAAGGTAATTCGCGCGTATTGTGATGAAAATGATATTGAAACTTCTGTGGATACTGATATTTTTGAACCTCCTAAACCCAAACGTAAAAAGGGAGATACAAAACGTGAATCCCTAGCCTTGTTTCAATCTGGGAAGTCAGTCGCCGAAATTGCTGATACTAGAGAGTTGAATACAAATACTATTATTGGGCATTTGGCAAGTTTTATGTCTTCAGGAGAAGTGAAGATTACAGATTTAATATCTGAACTACATTATCAAGAATTGAAAGTGTTAATACCTCAGACTACTTTTGAGAATTTATCAGATTTAAAACACCAGCTAGATGATAAATATAGTTATGGGGAGTTACGTTTGGTGGTTGATGCGTTGGGTAGTAGTTAGTCGTTAGTAGGTAGTCATTAGTTCTAGTTTTACCAATACCCCAAAATCCAAATTCCAAATTCCAAAACCTAACACCTAATACCTAACACCCAAAACCCAAACCCCAAACCCCAAACCCCAAGACCCAACATCCAACTCCTAATACCTAAAACCCTATTAATTTTATGTAAGGATTTGTAAGAGATTGGACTAAAACGACGTCTTGTTTGAAATTCAAAATATTTAGTTAAATTAGTGTCCATGAACTTAATTATCCAATCCACGCTTAAAACACTTCGCAAATCCCAAATTTTACTAGATAATTTATCCAACGCTCAGCTGAGTGATGCTTCGGTTTCCCCTTACTATTCTAGTATTGGATGTCACATCAGACATATTTTAGATTTTTATGATTGTATTTTTAATGCTGAAGAAGGTAAAGTTGATTTAACAGCTAGAAGTAGAAATAAAGCTGTAGAATGTGATTGTGGGTGTGCTGCAGATTACTTAACTCATATTATTGATAAATTAAATACTGCTACATTTAATATTGATGATGTTGTTTTAGTTACTGATGATTTAGGGTTAGGAAAAACAGAAATACCTTATACTTATGGTGCTTTGTTAGCACAGGCTAATAGCCATACCATTCATCACTATGCCATTATTAATTATATTTTTGATAGTTTAGGTATTGAGATTAATGATGATGAGTTTGGCTATAATCCAACGACACCTAAGGAGATTTCTACAGAATAATTTTATAGTGTCTAGATTGCGCTTTAGCTAAAAGCGTGCGTATACATTATTACTTCTTTTTAAACATACTATTCATAATAGTACGTATGCCTTTAAATAACATTACAACAGCTAAAGCAGAAATTGCACAACCTACTATAAGCAAAGGATAATGCAATTTATCATCGGGTTTGCTAAATGCAAAGCTTAATAATATTGGCCCCATAAATAAACTTAGCAAAGCAAAAACAAGAGTTTTTATACCTTTAAATAATACTTGTTTATCTGTTCTATTTTCTTCCATTGTTATACTGTTTTATGGCGTTGCGTACACTTTTATGTTGGTTTAGCAAATGTAAAGCTTCTTCCTCAGATACATGTATTTCTTTCATTATCATTTTTGTACCTCGATCAACGAGTTTATTATTGCTCAATTGCATATCTACCATTTTATTGCCTTTTACATGTCCTAGTTGAATCATAGTAGATGTGGTTATCATATTCAACACTAATTTTTGAGCAGTTCCAGCTTTCATTCTAGAGCTACCTGTAACAAATTCAGGACCAACAATCACTTCTATAGGATATTTAGCAGTTAATGATAAAGGACTATTATGGTTACATGTAATACATCCTGTAATGATGTTGTTTTCGTTACATTGCTCTAAAGCAGATATAACGTAGGGTGTAGTACCAGAAGCTGCTATCCCGACAACTACATCTTTAGAGCTTGTGTTATGCTCCTGTAAATCTTTCCAACCTTGCGTTGTAGAATCCTCAGCAAATTCTATAGCTTTTCTTATGGCTGAATCTCCACCAGCGATTAAACCAACAACTAATTCATGTGGTACGCCAAAAGTTGGAGGACATTCAGAGGCATCAACAATACCCAATCTGCCGCTTGTTCCAGCTCCCATATAAAATAAGCGCCCCCCATTTTTTAATTTTGAAACTATTTCGTGAACTAAAGTTTCAATTTGAGGTAATGCATTTTCAACTGCAAGTGGAACGGTCTTATCTTCTGCATTAATGTTTTTTAATAGTTCTGCTACACTCATCTTCTCCAGATGATCGTGGTTGGAATCTTGTTCTGTGGTTTTAATGAAACTCATACTTCAAAAGTATGAATAAATCAACGTTTAATCATAAAGAATATCTTCAACCTCTATTTTTTTGTCATTAATAAAATCATATAAAGTTAGTCGCCTAAGTATGTAATAATCCTGCCAAAACTTTTGAAGTGAGTTGAGATATTCTACAGATGCTTCGTCTTTTTCCTGAAGCGCAATATTTAAATCAGTAATTGTAATCTTACCAAGTATATATCTTTTTTTAGAAATATCATATCGTTTTTGTGCTACTTCTTTAGCTTTTTCAGCCGTCAATAAAAATTCTCTTTGGTTAGACCAGTTTAGTACATGCAAATAGATCTCTTGCTCAAATTCCTGTTGGTCTTGGTCAATATTAGTTTTGGTTAAATCTAAATCAGCTTGTGCCATTTTTATACGCGATTTGGAAACACCCCAATCAAATATTGGAATACCCAAAGAAACCGTTACATTTTGCTGTCTATTAAAGTTGTTAAATAGGTTATTAAAATCATTACCGTTGTTGGAAATTCCAAAATTGGCATTTACTCTTACATTTAACCTATTGTTCCCTTTTTGAAAAGCTACTTGTTTTTCAGCTTCTAATCGTTTTCTTCTAAATTCGATAACGGCTTTTCTGTTTTGTTGCGCTTCTTCCAGAGCTTTATCTATTTCAACATTAAAAAGAGGTAATTCTTCAGGAACCAATAACTCTATATTTTCATTATTTAAACCTAAATATCTAGATAAATTTTGAGAGGTTCTTTTTAATTCAATTTCATTTGTAGTAACATCGTTTCTGGAGTTTAAGAGTGTAAGTTCCATTTGCAACAAGTCATTCTCAGCAATTTTTCCTATTCTAAACCTACCTTTAGCAATTTGATAGAGCGTGTCTTGGTTTGATAGATTTGTCTCAGCAATTTCTAATTGTTTTTGTGCTCTTAGCAATTGAAAATAGCGTCTTGATGTACTTACCGAAATCTGCTCCATATTTTCGATAAATTCTCTTTTGGATTCTTCATAAACTAAAGGTTCAATTTTCTTATCCCATTTAAAAGGATTAAACAATAATGAATTTTGAAAGTAGTTTACAGTAAAAGGAATAACGGAATATCCTATATTATCATCGAGTCCAAACAATTCAACACGTTCTAAATTAGTGTTAATTGAAAGTGTCCCTCCTGTATAAGGTATACTTTGCGAGATGGACAATCCACCTTCAACACGAAGTTGATTTTGATTTACAAAAATATCCTGCCCAGCATCATTTGTAATTCTTTGTACTTGATTTCGATAATCTGGCAAAGTAGCTTGAAGCCTTAATTCTGGTAAAAACCTAGCTTTATAATTTCTAAATCGCCAATAATTACGCTGATTTTGATTAAGATTTATTTTGTAATCGGGAGATTTTTGTTGTGCTATATCTATAGCTTCGCTTAAAGTTATTTTTTTTGATTGTGAAAACAGAAGCAAAGGAAAAATAACAACAATTAAATTAAAATAGATTGTGTGTTTCAAAAGATGAGATTTATGATTGATGACTATTTTGATTTTTTATTCTGATCGCAATGCTTCAATAGGCCTTTTATTTGCCGCAGATTTAGCAGGAAATATTCCAAATACTAATCCAATTATTACTGCAATAACAAATGAGATTAATATTGAATTTATTGATAAAATGGTTTCTATGCCAGAGGCAATTTCTATAATATAAGCACCCAAAACTCCCACAATTATTCCAATAATACCTCCACCAACACTTATTAAAACAGATTCTGATAAAAATTGTAGAATAACATCTTCTTCTGTTGCACCAATAGCGCGCATGATACCAATTTCTTTAGTGCGTTCTAAAACAGATGCCAACATAATATTCATAATCCCAATACCACCTATTAATAAGGATATACCTGCTATAATACTAAGTACTATGTTGAATATTTGTTTAGTTTTCTGCTGTTGTTTTAATAGTTGAATAGGAATCGTGATTTCAAAATCCAATACGTCATTATGTCTTCTTTTGAGCATTCTGCTTATAACTTCAGCAGTAGCTTTCAATTCATTAGAGTTGGATACTTGTATAGTGAGTTTATCTATTTGGTGGTAATTACCCCTTGGTATTCTTTTTTTAGGTCCGTCTGGTTTCCTGCTGCTGGCTGAAAGATTATCTGTTATAATTTTTCGGTCTCGATAGCGGACTAAAAATGTTTTTATGGGAATATAAATGTCCTGATTTAGATCTCTTATTCCTAAATTTTCTTGTGCCTTATCAGAAATTAGTTTTTCTTCTATCACACCTACTACTTGTAACCAAACATCTTTTACTTTTATGTGTTTGCCCAAAGCACTTTGGCCAGTAAATAATTTTTTTTCTACTTTTCTTCCAATGATGCATACAGGTAAAGCATTGTTACCTTGGTATTCTGAAAAGAACTTTCCTTTCTCTATTGCTATATTGGCAACATCAAAAAAAGTAGACTTAACCCCAACAAGCTTTACAGAGTTTTGTTTCCCATTATTAATAACGTAGGTGTTCATTATTATTTCTGGGCTAACATTTTTAACGGTTGGGATAAGTTTGGCAATTTTATTGGCATCTATTATATCGAGCCCTTTAGAGAATTTTTTGGATTCGCTTTTTTCGCTATTTTCTTCCTCTGTGTTATCCTCAGGATCTTTTTCGTCTGGAATAGGAGTAATAACAATATTGTTAACACCAACTAGTTCTAATTGAGATAAAATTTCTTTTTCTGCACCATTTCCAATAGCTAGCATTGTAATAACCGCGGCAACACCAAAAATAATTCCAAGAGCCGTTAAAAAGGTTCTAAATTTATTGGTCTCAATTGCATGTATAGCCTCAGTGAAATTAGACTTTAGTTTTTCTAAAAGTATTTTGTCTATCATTACTATTGTAATAGAGTTATACTTTTATCTTCAGTATCTTGTGGTTTACTTAAAAAAACAGTTTCATTCTCTTTCAATCCGTTTTTAATAATTACCATATCGTTGTTGGACATGCCTAGCTCAATCTGTTTTTTTTCTATAGAGTATCCAGATTTCACATAGGCAAAACTGATTGAATCCTTACTGAAAACAGCTTCTAAAGGCATCATTAGTACATTGTCTTCCTCATGCGTAAGTATTTTATTTGATGTGGTCATTCCTGGCCTTATATTTTCGTTGGTTTCATTCAATTTAATTAGTACCTGAAATAATTTTACATCAGAACCTCTTTTGTTTTCTCCCACATTAGCAACATCAGTAACAATTCCTGAGAGTTCTATTTCTGGAAATGCATCTAAGCCAACAACAACGGGTAGCCCTTTTTTTATTTTTCTAATATCTACTTCATTACTATAGGTTTTAGACTCCATTTTGTTTAGATCTGGTAAGCTGGCTATAGCAGGTTCCCATGGAGATATCGTAGAGCCTACCTTCTTTTTATTGCCTCCCCAATCTTTAACATAGGTTACCATACCAGCCTCTTCGGAATAAATGGTAAATTCTTTTTGTAAGTTGGTTAGTTCTTCAATTTTCTTTTTAATTTTTGACACCTCGGTACCTACTTGTACCATTTTCGCAACAGCTTTTCTTTTTTTTATGGAGTAGTCTTCTTTTCTTTCTCTAAGGTCTCTCTTGTTTTTTTCTATTTTTATTTCTAGCTGCCTTATTGTAGCTGGTGGCTCATAGATAGATTGACTTAGTTCTAGCTCATTCTCTTCAATACTGAACAATAAATCTTTTATTTTGTTTCTCTCTTCTTTTAAAGTTAATGTAGTATCAAGCTGTTGTTGTGTATATTGAGATTGGGCTTTTTCTAGATTTAACATGGCATCGTTTATTTTGCCATTTACCTCTGAAGCATCGAGTTTACCTATGTATCCACCTTTTTTAACAACAGTACCTTCAGCAACCAAATCTTGAATTTTAATTTGGTAAATATTAAATCTTCTGGCATTCATAGGGCCATTGATTTTTTTAGAACTTGTGGATTGTGCTTCTCCAGAAATAATAACTTCATTGACAAATTTACCTTTCATAACCTTTGTAGTTACTGGTGAATTTTCATCGTTATCACTACCCAAAAGGGCGTAAGCAATAATTAGGGTAAGGATTATAGCTCCAACTATAATCAGTCTTTTTTTAGACATGTTTTGTTTGGTTTTTTGATGGATGATTGTTCAAATGTAACTATTAAAATAAATAAAAATCTTAAGGAGTAGTTAAATTCTTATAGGTACAATATAAGCAACGTAACATTTAACTTAAAATTATATTTTAAGCTACCTATTTGAATAGTTGTGTTTTATGAATAAAAAAAGCTCCTGAAAAAGGAGCTTTTTAAAAATTATGATTTTGTGATACTATTTATTTAATGATAGCATTAAATGTAGTACTAGGTCTCATTATAGCATCGGCAACATCAGTTGGTTCATAATAACCTCCTAAGTCTGTCGGTTCCCCTTGAATGTCTATTAATTCTTTTACAATAGTATCTTCATTATCAGATAGAGATTTAGCTATAGAGGCAAATTCTGCTTTTAGTTCAGCATCATTGTCTTGGTTTGCTAATTCCTGTGCCCAATACATGGCCAGGTAAAAATGACTTCCTCTATTATCTAATTCATTAACTTTTCTGGAAGGTCCTTTTTTGTTTTCCAAAAGTTGTTCTGTAGCATTATCTAAAGCTTCTCCTAGAATCTTCGCTTTTGCATTATCATTTACTTCAGCATAATGTTCCAGAGATACCGCTAAAGCTAAAAACTCACCTAAAGAATCCCAACGTAAGTGATTTTCTTCAAGTAATTGTTGTACATGTTTAGGAGCAGATCCACCAGCACCAGTTTCAAATAAACCACCACCATTCATCAATGGTACAATAGATAACATTTTAGCACTTGTACCAACTTCTAAAATTGGGAACAAATCTGTTAAATAATCACGTAATACGTTTCCAGAAACAGAAATGGTATCTTGTCCTGCTTTTAACCTTTCGCAGGTAAACAAAGTGGCATCAACAGGTGATAATATTCTTAAATCCAGACCATCTGTATTATGGTCTTTAAGATAAGTGTTTACTTTTTTAATCAGTTCAGCATCATGAGCTCTATTTTCATCCAACCAAAATACGGCTGGTGTTTGTGACGCTTTAGCTCTTGTAACAGCTAATTTAACCCAGTCTTGGATAGGTGCATCTTTAGTTTGGCACATTCTCCAGATGTCACCTTCCTCTACATCATGCTGTATTAATACATTTCCAGAAGCATCAATTACTTTAACAACTCCACTAGAAGCGATTTCAAAAGTTTTGTCATGACTTCCATATTCTTCGGCTTTTTGAGCCATTAAACCTACATTTGGCACGGTTCCCATTGTAGTAGGATCAAAAGCACCATTCTTTTTACAAAAATCTATGGTTGCAGCATATACACCAGCATAGCTACTATCAGGAATTACAGCTTTGGTTTCTTGTAATTCTCCATCAGCATTCCACATTTTCCCTGAAGTGCGAATCATTGCTGGCATAGAAGCATCTATGATAACATCACTCGGTACATGTAAATTGGTAATTCCTTTATCGGAATTTACCATGGCTATTCCTGGGCCTTTTTTGTAAGTTGCGGCAATGTCAGCTTCAATTTCTGCACGTTTATCTTCTGGTAATTCTTGAATGCGTTCTAGTAAATTTCCGAGACCAGAATTAACATTTACACTAAGTTCTTCTATAATAGCACCATGTTTTGCAAAAACCTCTTTAAAAAATACTTTTACGGCGTGTCCAAAAATAATTGGGTCGCTAACTTTCATCATAGTACCTTTCATATGTAATGAAAACAGGATACCTTTATTTCTAGCATCTTCAACCTGCTCTTCAAAAAAGCTAATTAGTGCTTTTTTGCGCATTAAAGTAGCGTCTATAATCTCTCCTTTTAGCAAAGGAAAACTATTTTTTAGTATAGTAGCATTACCATTACCATCCGTATGTTCTATAGTAATAGTTGTAGCATCATTAAGTGTTACTGATTTTTCGTTATTGGCAAAATCATTATCACTCATGGTTGCTACATGCGTTTTAGAATCACTTGTCCATTCTCCCATGGAATGCGGATTCTTTTTAGCGTAATTTTTTACTGCTTTTGGTGCACGTCTATCACTATTTCCTTCTCGTAAAACTGGATTTACCGCACTACCTTTAATTTTATCATAACGAGCTTTAATATCCTTTTCTGTATCGTTTTCAGGATCGTTAGGATAATCTGGAATATTGAAGCCTTTAGCCTGTAATTCTTTTATAGCCGCTTTAAGTTGCGGAATTGAAGCACTAATATTGGGTAGCTTTATAATATTAGTTTCGGGTTTTTTAGCCATATCACCAAGTATAGCCAAGTCATCGGAAACCTGCTGATCTTTGTTTAAAAAATCAGGAAAAACAGCTAAAATTCTCGCGGCTAAAGAAATATCCCGGGTTTCTATTTCGATACCAGAAGATTTTACAAATGCCTTAACAATAGGTAATAAAGAACGTGTTGCTAGGGCTGGAGCCTCATCAGTTTTAGTATAAATAATTTTAGACATGTGCGTCGTAGTTTTTTTGTAATTGTAAAACTAAAAACAGTAGAAAATAGACGATTCGTTTTTAGCGACTGCGAATATACAAAAATTGGGATTTATTAAGGAAGCATATTTAAATGAAAAGATTGCTGTTATTACACATTTAAGATTATTTTAATAAAATCTTTGTAGAATACGAATTTCTTAAGAATTATAGCTGGATAGTACTAAAAAAACAAAAGCCATATCATCATAGAATTTAATCTAAATTATGACATGGCTTTTTGAAATAACCTCACAAGATCTACATTCGGGTAATATTACCAGAAACAGTTTATGGGGTAAACCTTAAACTTTTCAATTCAAGCTTAGCTACTTCAATGAAACATTTGTTGTGATTTTCAAAATGTATTGACCTATCGCAAAATGTTTCAGAGGGTTGTTTTTCTCTTTTTGTATGGCTTTATAACTACACTGTGTGCATTTATACAAGCCAAACCTCACTTTTTCAAAACATTTTAAGTTTTTGCTTTAGCTTTTAGTAGTTTTTTATTCTAGCAATTTACATTGAGTTGAATATTGCACCACTTCACGGTTTTATCATTTTAAGTGAGAATACTTAAAAATTTAAAACCTCGAAAAACAACAATATGTAAAGAACGTTACTTTAACAGAATTAAGTAAAAGCTTTTGAGCTTATTACTTACCCTGTCACTAAATTAAGCAAAACTATTTTGGTTTCAAACTTTATAATTAATTATATATCAACTGGTTATAAACCATAGTTGTTAACTTTTGTTAATAAAAAAAGCCTTGGATTGTAATCCAAGGCTTTTACACTTATTCTTAAGGAAGTATTATCTTCTCTCTTCTTTAATTCTAGCTTTCTTACCAGTAAGCCCTCTAAAGTAGAAAATACGTGCGCGTCTTACTTTACCACGTTTGTTAATTTCAATTTTCTGTAAAGCAGGTAAGTTTACTGGGAAAATACGTTCTACACCAATAGAACCAGACATTTTTCTAATGGTAAATGTCTCAGAAGTTCCAGAACCTCTTCTTTGTATTACTACACCTCTAAAAAACTGGGTTCTTGTTTTGTTCCCCTCTTTAATTTCGTAGTAAACGGTTATTGTATCACCAGCACTAAACTCTGGTAAGTCTTTTTTTGTTACAAATTCGTCTTGAACAAATTTTACTAAAGATTCCATTTCTTTTTAATTAAAAATAGTTGATTCGAAACAACATTCACGATTCTCGCCAGAGGTTAACCCGAAATTGGCTGCAAATATAATTAATAATTAACAATGCACAATTAATAATTTATTTTTTATTTGGGTGTTACCCTAGCGGGTCGGGCTTTCACTACTCGCTCTCTTCGAGGAGCTCAAACATGCCGTTCAATCCCTAACACGGGGGTGTTTGCTGGCTTTGGTTTTAGCGCTTTATTGTTTTGCTTTTTTGGGAGGTTCGTTTGACCAGTTTGATATAACCGTCAGCTACGGGTTTATATGCGTTTATTTTCGGTTTAGTACTGGCGTTAGCAATTCCGAGTGGATTCGGACGTAGTCGAATCCGCCGTAATTGCTGTTATATTTTGTTGTGCAACGTATTTTTTCATTCCATTATTTTTTGGATAATCATACTATCAATTACAAAAGGTAAAAGCACTGTTCCTATTACCACAATTAGAGTCGGAATTATATCAACTCTCTTTTCGGGATATTGATTGATTTCAGATTCACGTTTAAAAATCCAATAATATGGAATTCGGATTATCTTATATAGTATTATGAAAATCAGCGTCATTTGAGAGCCAAAATAGACAAGTGATTTATTAGCATTTGCAAAATAATATTCATAAACAATCCCTAAAATCAAAATAGCTATTGAAATCAACAAATATTTCAGAAATACCTTTTTTCTTTTCAGCTTTTGTTGGTCAAAAATCAGAAGCCAAAGAAATGGAATAAAGAGGAGGAAATAAATTACTTTTTCAATGTTCATTTCTAATTATGATTCTGTTTTTCATATGTTGCACAACGTGGTCACGGATATTCGCCGTTACTTTAATGGCTTATATCCGCCGGTAAAAGAAGTTAGAAGAAATTTTTTGCAAAGTCAAGTAAAAGCGTACTTATAATTATTAATATTTAGCAGCCTTCCCTTTAGCTAGTGATTCCTTTATGAAATCTCTTAAATCATCATTGGCTTGTATTAAATCCTCGTGACGTAAATACATCATATGGCCGCTTCTATAGCCTCTAAAAGTAAAGCGGTCTTTTAGTTTTCCGCTAGGGTCTACTTGCCACATGGTATACTTTGCTGCAAAGTAAGTAGTAGCGCCATCATAATAGCCCGATTGTATCAGCACCTTTAAGTAAGGATTTTGTGCCATAGCTTGTCTTAATCCATCACGAACATTATCATTGCGTCTATCCCAGGGATGCACATCACCAAACATGTTGTATTTTACATCAGTCTTAAAGTTTAAATGCTCGCGTAAGTAATAATTAATAGCAGGGGTAAACGAATGATTCCAAGACATTAACTCAGGGCTGTAATCTGGACGGGAACCAGCTTCTGTTTTATCAAGTCCCAAATATCTGGAGTCTAGACGGCCAATAGTTTGTCCAGTTTTGTGCCTCAACAGGTCTTTCCAGAAAAAACTGGTAGGTACATCTAGGTTATTTTGTAGAATTGATGTTTTGCTCAATCCCGTATAATATGCCATTTTTTCTGCTACGTTTTGTTTTTCACTTTCATTAACAAAACCTCCTTTAGCCAATGTTGGCATCAAGGTGTTTATGGCAAAGTCTTCTGCTTCGGGTAAAATATCTAATAAGTCTTTTTGCTGTAGTGCATTAGGTAGTACTTTATGGTACCATGCCGCTGCGGTAAAATAGGGTAAATTAAGCGAAGAATATACTGGTTGATTTGTGTTGTATAGTTTATAATCGGCTGGACTTACCATAATTACACCATTTAAATACATCCATTGCTCATCTTGTAATGCTTTTGCGAGCCCCATTACACGGGTGCCACCATAACTTTCTCCTATAATATACTTTGGCGATTCCCATCGGCTTTTTCGTGTTACAAACGTATTAATCCATTCTGCTAGGTATTTAATATCAGCATTAATGCCAAAAAATATATCTCGTTTTGGTAGCTTGCCCTCCTTGTCTTCTACCATTCTGGAGTAGCCGGTATTTACTGGATTAACATAAACGATATCTGCCACATCTAAAATAGAATTAGGATTGTCTTGTACACCATAGGGCTGTACAGGAAACCCCTCATCATCAATCTTTAAAACTTTTGGGCTTGTATAACCAATATGCATCCATACTGAAGCAGAACCAGGCCCTCCATTAAAAGAGATGAGCAATGGTCGTTTATTAACCTCCTTAATATTTGTACGTTGATAATATGTATAAAAGAGTGTAGCAATTGCCATTCCCTTATCATTCCATACAGGTTGGGTTCCTGCAGTAGCCTTGTAGGTTATAGATTGTCCTTTTATGGTTGTGGAATGGTTGGTAACTACCATAGTGTCTACAGGAATCATTCTTTTTTGGGCAAGCCCCAAAAGAGAGCTACTTATTAAAAAAATACAAAGAAGTTTTTTCATAATACTATTTAAGTTTTGTTTAAAGGTAATGAAATCTATGGTTAAAAATTTTCAAAAACACCAAGTCCAAACAATGCAAAATCGTATTTCACAGGGTCTTTAGCATCCAATGTTCTTAGGTTTTTATCTAATTCAGCCAGTGCTTTTCCATCATTTTGTTTACGTTTTAATAAACCTAATTTTCTGGCAACATTTCCTGAATGTACATCCAGCGGACATGATAATTGACTAGGGGAGAGGCTATTCCAAATTCCAAAATCTACACCAGCATTATCTTGCCTTACCATCCATCGTAAAAACATATTAATACGTTTTGCTGCAGAGTTTTTTAAAGGATCGCTTACGTGTTTTTCAGTACGTTTTAAATGGTTTATTTCAAAAAATGTAGCCTTAAATTTTGAAATAGCGTTTTGCAAGGAATTTATTTCAGCATATTTAGAAAATAATGTTTCTAGTCCATCGTGGTTATGATAAATGTGGTGTAATGATTTTATGAATTGAATACAGTCGTCCCCGTTAAATGTTCGATGTACAAAAGGTTGGATTTTTTCTAGATCACTGTTTTCGTAGTTGCTTATAAAATTATGTGGCGCATTGTCTAGTAAATCCATTAAACGTTTTGCATTGTTAATGATGCTTTTGCGGTTGCCCCAGGCGATGGTAGCCGTTAAAAAACCGCTAATTTCTATATCTTCTTTTTTAGAAAACCGATGTGGTATTTGTATGGGGTCGCTTTCAATAAAAGAAACGTTATTGTATTGGTTGGTTTTAGTATCTAAAAAGTCTTTTAATTCTGCCTTAGGTAGTTTTTTCATATAAATTTCGTAGTTCAGCAAAAATACTTGTAATTAGCTAAATAAAATGCAGACTTAACGTTTAAATAACTAAAATGTATTGATGCTAAACAAAAAATATATTTTACCTATTATTGTGTTTTCACAATTTTGTTGCACGTCGCTGTGGTTTGCGGGTAATGCTATTATAAATGACCTAATATCTAATTTTAATTTAGAAGCTTCAGCATTAGCACATTTAACCTCTGCAGTTCAATTTGGATTTATTACAGGTACTTTTGTATTTGCTATTTTAACCATTGCTGATAGGTTCTCGCCATCAAAAGTATTTTTTGTTTGTGCTGTTATTGCTGCATCTTTAAATGTTTTAACCATATTAGAAACTAATACTTTACAACGTTTGTTTTTTATCCGGTTGGGTACAGGATTTTTCTTAGCAGGTATTTATCCTGTAGGTATGAAGATTGCTTCAGATTATTTTAAGGACGGTCTAGGTAAATCGTTAGGATTTTTAGTAGGGGCTTTGGTGTTAGGTACCGCATTTCCACACTTTTTGAATTTTTACAGCCAAAGTATATCGTGGAAGGTTATTGTGTACTTTACATCTGGTATTGCATTAATCGGTGGGTGTGCCATTGTGTTTTTTGTGGGTGATGGTCCCTACAAAACTAAGCTTGAAAAATTTGATATTAGTTTATTTTACAGTGTGTTTAAGATTAAAAATTTTAGAACTGCTGCTTTTGGGTATTTTGGGCACATGTGGGAGCTTTATGCTTTTTGGGCGTTTATACCCGTAATTTTACATGGGTATTTAAGACTTCATGACAATGTACAATTTAATGTGTCATTATACAGTTTTATTATTATTGCCTCAGGAGCTATAAGTTGTGTACTATCAGGGTATTTATCTCAAAGGTTTACACCTAAAAAAGTGGCAACTTTAGCTTTGTCTCTTTCTTTTTTATGCTGTTTGTTGTCGCCTTTGTTTTTCGTTTTAAATACTAAAATCCTCTTTTTTGGTTTCCTTATACTCTGGGGTATGGCTGTTATAGCCGATTCTCCATTGTTTTCAACTTTAGTGGCTCAGAATGTGCCGAGTAAGGCTAAAGGTACAGCTTTAACTATTGTAAATTCCATAGGTTTTGCTATTACAATACTTAGTATTCAGTTATTGAACATACTTCAAAATCATATAGCATCTAAATATCTTTTTTTAGTTTTGGCTATTGGTCCAGCACTAGGGTTACTGGGTTTATATAGATCGTATGTTAGGTTATAATGGTAAGAAATAAACCAGTTTTTTTACAAAACCTGCAGTACATCGATAAAATACCTTCTAAAATACATTTTATTCTTTTAAAATTCAATATTTAAAATTTCAAAGCGTTATTTTGTTTATAAATAACAAGTCTATTATGAGAAAATTTATAATTCCTATTCTTGCGATTTTTTTAATGAATTGTGAAGAAGAAGAAAATCTGAGGAATGCAGATCCTGATGTGGCGATAGAAGCCTTAACCGAATATGCAATTGTCAGCAAAATTTATCAAGATGTTGGTAATAACAGTGGAGATGCTATTTTAGAATCTGAAAATTCTTCAACAACATCAAAGACAATAAATAGTAAAAATGATGAGCCTATTATTACTGTAGAGCCTTTAGATTTTACAACTTTCCCTAAAACTATAACTATTGATTATCAATCTGGTGTGTTATGTAAAGATGGTATTACCAGAAAGGGAATTGCTACCATTGTTTCTAGCAATTGGTATGGAGAGACGGGTAGTACGCATGTTACTACGTTTAACAATTATTATCACAATGAGTTTAAGGTTGAAGGTACACATTCGGTAAAAAATTTAGGAAAAAATAGTGATGATAATTTAGAGTTTAGTGTAGTTATTGAAAACGGAAAAGTTACAGCAAGTAATGGTGCTAGTATCAATTATACTGAAAACTCCACTAGAACTTGGATTGCTGGAGCTGATACTCGTTTAAATATTTGGGATGACGAATACTTATTGGATGGTACTCAATCTGGAGTGAGTTCTAAAGATGTTGAATACATGTTAACTGTTGAAGAGCCTCTGCATTTTGTATTACTTCCTAGAAGTATAAAATCTGGAATTTTAGATGTAGATGTTGCATCTATTCAGGATATAAAACTTAATTATGGAGACAATACAATAACCATATTGGGGAAAACATATCCGTTTGGTAATTAATTACCGAAGGGTTTGTGTTTAGTTGAAATGTTAGGTATTGGTAATGTTTCCATCCACCATTACCAATTTTCTATCTGCCATATCAGCTAATTCTTCATTATGGGTAACAATTACAAAGGTTTGTCCCAACTCGTCTCGTAATTTAAAAAATAGCTTATGAAGGTGTTCTGCAGATTCACTGTCCAGATTGCCAGAAGGTTCATCTGCAAAAATTAAATCGGGTTTATTAATTAAAGCCCTCGCTACAGCAACACGTTGTTGTTCGCCTCCTGATAATTCATTGGGTTTATGGTTGTATCGATGTGATAATCCTAAAAAGTCTAGTAATTCCTTAGCACGGGTTTCAGCGTCATTTTTTTTAGTTCCCTTAATAAAAGCGGGCAAGCATACATTTTCTAAAGCGGTAAATTCTGGTAAAAGTTGATGAAACTGAAAAATAAAGCCAATATGCTCGTTCCTAAATTTTGCAAGTGCTCTGTCATTTAATCCTTTTACTTCAATAGTATTGATTTGTAGATTGAAATCTTGAGTTTTAGAAGCTCTATCCAACGTGCCTAAAATTTGTAATAAGGTAGTTTTTCCTGCTCCTGAAGCACCTACAATGGAGACAATCTCCCCTTTTTTTACGTCAATGTTTACACCTTTTAATACATGTAAATCATCATAATACTTATGTATGTTTTTTGCTTTTATCATTTAGAAGTAAATAACAGGCGTGAATTTACCATTTTAGAATGTGTTGCACAATTTTGTTTTATGTCTTTTATGATTTTAATCGCAGATGCTATACATTGCATTAGCAGAGCTATACCAAATAGTTAAAAAAATGAAATGTTTAATGGTTTTTTGAAATTGATTGGAAGTAGTTTTGGTATGTTTCTTGCTTTCAATATATCAAAATAGTTGTTGAATGAACAAATACAAAAAATTAGCACTTAGTATTCTTTTTGATGCTATGGGATATGTTTCATTTCTTATTCCAGGCATTGGGGAATTTACAGATGTAATTTGGGCTCCCATTGCGGCTTACTTAATGACAAAACTCTATAAAGGGAAAACTGGTAAAATAGCTGCTGCTGTTGCCTTTTTAGAAGAAATGGCTCCAGGTTTAGACGTTATGCCAACGTTTACTTTAATGTGGTTGTATACTTATGTGATTAAAGGTAAAGAGACCATTATAGAGGTGTAAACTGAAATATATTAATTGCCCACAGGGATTTGTACAGTAAGGGTGGTGCCTTGTTTTAGTTTTGAGTCTACATGGAACACCCCACCTAGTTTGTTTACTCTTGAGGCTATATTTTTTAGTCCAATGCCTGTACTTTCATTAGTTGCTGTGTTGAAGCCAGATCCGTTATCTGTAATTGTCATACAAACTTCCCCTAATTTATATGCGAAATTAATGTTTACTAAACTGGCTTTGGCATGTTTCATAATGTTATGCATTGCTTCCTGTAACACCCTAAATAAATTAATTTTTATTTGATCGTTTATTTCAGGCCACTCTATATAGTTTTCTTGGTGGATTTGGCAATTTATATCGTAGATTTTATTTTGTTCATCGAGATAAATATTTAACAATGTTATGAAATCTTTGTTATCGTCTAGTTTGGAGTTTCTAAGACCGTGGGACAGATCCCTTATGTCTTTTTCTGCGTTTTGTATTTTTTTGAGGTAAAAATTATAGCTATCCCTAACATCCTCTGTTTCTTCAAGAGAAAGAAATTCTATACCCAGTCTAGAACCCACAAGTTTATTGATAACACCATCGTGGAGCTCTTCAGAGATCCTAAAGCGCTCTTGTAATATACCTTCCTCAATTTTAGACTGTTGGCGTAACATGAGCCGGTAAATCTCTTCATTTATTTGCTGTTGCTCTTTTTCTAACTCTAGCTTTTCGTTTTTTGTTATTTGTATTCTAACTATGCCCACCAGCACGATGATGAGAATAATTATTAAAGCAATAACAACGATTAAGATATTTTGAACAGCTAACTTTTTATTTTCATCTATATATTCATTTGTTTCAAATTTAATTCTGGCAAATTTATCTCTAGTATTTCTTTCAACGTCTAAAAGGCTATCGTTTAATTTAATATGCTCGTAAAGGTATTCTTTACCTTTCCCTCCAGATTCTAGCTTTGATAGCATAAGTAGAGCCCTAGAAACTTCATTATAATTTTTTATTTGTTTTCCTATTACATAGGAACGTTTGGCAAGTATTTTAGCAGAGTCTGCTTTGTTAATTGAAGCATAAAACTCTGATATATCATTACCAGAAGCTGCAATCATGTAAGAAACATTGAGACTATCAGCAAGCTGATAAGCTTTACTAAACAATTGAGAGATACTTTTTTTATCATAGTTTTTGGATAAAAATTTATTGTAAGCTAGATTGTTTAGTACAGCTATATATGATAAAGGATCATTGTTCAATAGATTTTTACTATTGTAAATGCTTTTTTCATATAATAATTCATTGTAGATAGAAATTGCAGATACATAATCTTGTTTTTCTTTGTAAACTTCTGCTAGGTTAATTTTTATATCAAGGTAATTGGAATCTTTTAGATTGTAATTATTTTTTACCTGTATAATTTTTTTAGGGTCTCTTACTTTTTTGTTTATTTTTAATGCTTTTTGATAATATTCTACAGCTTTATCAAAATCTTTTAGAGCTCCTGAATTCAGAGCTAAAATAGCATATAGATTAGTTGTTAGTTGCGAATTTACGATATCATCTTTAGGTAATTTTTGTAAAATATTTGACGCACTCAATAGGTTGGAAATACTACTAGAATAATCGCACTTAAAGTATTGTAAAGAAGCCAAACTAATTAATACATCAGATAGTTTTTTTGTATCATTTATTTTTCTGAGAGTTTTAATACTCCTGTGGAGGAATATATATGAACTATCAATTTCTCTATCTTCAATATAATAGCTCCATCCAATTAGGTGTTGACAGTATCCAATAGAGGTTGAGTCGTTTAATTTTTTAGCCATCTTTAAGGTTTTATGGCTAATGTTTCTTCCAGCCTTGAGACTATCACTGTTAAAATATAATACGGCTAAATTTTGGTTTGATAGTAAAATAGTAGAATCGACCTTAGTTTTCTCTGAAATCCCACTAGCAGTTTTAGCATAAAAAAGTCTAGTTTTGGAATCTAAATTTTTATTATTGGATTGCTTTCGTAATTCTTGAATACTATCAAGTGTTTTTAAGAATTCATGGTTTTGTGCATTAGTGTTACACAGTTTAAAAAGACAGATAATAAAAAGATAATACTTTTTTAGCACTATAAAATGATATGGTTATGGATTTGCAATTTAACATTTTATCAAAAAAGTTGGGTTTTAAAAATGAAATACAAAAAAATCCCCTTCAACTAAGAAAGGGATTTTTATTATTATAAAATAAGGTTATACTTATTGAATTTCAGCATTAAATGAGATATCAATATCTGTATCATCTCCTGCTGCTGTACCAAAACCAGTACTATCATCAACACTTGGAGACTCATGATGTAATTCAATTGAAATGCTACCTGTTCCAGCAGCACCAGCAGTCCAAACAGTTTTTACACCTAGTTTGTTGTTGTCTGTTCTGGTTTCATCATCAGCTGCTCTCATCATTGTAAAATCTAAATTTGTAGCATAAACAAAAAAGTGAGCATCTATTGCAGCTTGGTCTGCTAAGATATCTTCATCAAGAAAATCTTCATCTTCATTAAATAATCCAATTTCAGCATCATAAGTTCCATTTGCGGCAAATTCGCCTACAACAGTTTTTTCATTGTCATCAACTTCTTCATCTCCGTTTGTATCATCCCAAGTTAATACAACAGTATCATTAGCATCGGCTTGGTTTGTGAAAGTGAGTACTATTCTTGTTATTGCCTCTTCTTCCTCAACTGGTTCTAGTGTGTCGTCATCATTGTCACATGATGCTAGCATAGCTATTGCCATTACTGCCATAGCATAAAATTTAATTGTTTTCATAGTTTTGGAGTTTAAAAAATTAATTTTCATAGTTATTGTGTTTAAAATTTATTATTAATAATTCAATTGTAATTGTAGTCTAAAATTTCTTCCCAAATCGTCGGCAAAAAATCGTAAACGGTTTAAATAATTTCTGTAGTTTGTATTAAAAATATTATCGACACTAAACCTAATATTTAAACTAGATTGTTTGAATACTGGTAGTGTTATTTCACTTTGAAAATGCATTAAATGATACCCAGGAGGAGGACTAAGGTCTACATCGATATCATCCTCATTGGCAATAGGTACGGTATAATTAAATTCATAAGGAAATTCATTTTGCTCAAATGCCCATTCTGAGTTTAAACTAGCGGAAAATCTATGCCAATTTTTATTGGAGTATGTAATGCCATTTAAGGTGGTAAATGGAGGGATGTCAATTAATGGCAAATCTGCTATCTTATCATAAGCTTTAATAAAAGATGATTTGTGGTTTACATTCCATTGCGCAGCTATTTGATAGTTTAAATTCACATCAATACCAAAAAACCAAGCATCTGTCTGTATATATTCCCATATAGGAAATGGCCCTCGAATTAAAGGAACGATGCCTAGTGGACTAGGAACTATGTATATAAAATTATTGATTTGATTATAATAAGATTCTAACTGAAAATTCAGCTTTGAGCTCGTATAACCATAAGTCCCAGAAATCCGGTTAGAACGCTCACTGTCTATGCGAAGGTCTCCTATTTCTATTCTTGCAGCTGAATGGTGTAAGCCATCACTAAACAATTCAGAAGGGTTTGGCGCTCTACTAGAGCGTGTATAATTTCCCAAAAGGTAATTATTAGCATTGAAATTATACTTAACACCCAAGGCACCAGAAATATTATGGTAATCAAAAGTTGGATCAGTAAGTACCTGATTTCTTAAAACTTCAATTACTAGCTCAGGAAATTCGGTGTCGTACCCACGGTCTTCCCATGCAGATGCTCTGTAGAATTTTTTTGCATCTAATCTACTAAAGTCATATCGTAAACCTGCATCTAATATAAAACGATCATTAAGCTTCCATTCTGTAGTTATATAGCCTCCAAAATCGTATTTATCATAGTCTGGTATCAATCGTCGCACTCCTGTATCAGGGTTTGCAAAATTATTTTGATGTCTGGCCAAAACCCCAAAGTTATATTTGCGGTCTAGGTTTTTATCTATTTTGGCATTCGCTGATATGGTATGCGTTTGCAACTTTAAATCTATTGCTGGTTTTGTACTCCTACCTCCTCGACGGATATCAAATTCAAAACGATGATTGTTTTGGTAGTCGTATTGCACATCTACTTTACCAAAGTTCTTAAATCGTTTGTAATAGGAAGCCTTAAAAAGATGGTGCGTTACCTCTTGTTTGGGTTGACTAATATTGTAACTAAAGTCTTCCACAAACAGCGGCCTTGCTGCATTAATAGAGTTAGCTAAGCTTTTTATACTACCAATATGTGCAGATCTTAAAATTCCGATTTCATTACCCAAATAACTATAATATGCTTCAAATCCCGATTGAAACTTGTTTTTTCCAAACCTAGCTGAGAATCCCTTGGAATCCAATCCTGTATTGGTTAGGTTGTAATCAGCTGCTTTAAAATCCCCATTTCTTTTGTAAGATCCTTGTGCTTGTGCAAACCAACCAGATTCATAATTTTTATTTATGGTTGATGATATATTATAACCTCTTCCATTGGTTTGACCTCCTAAAATTGTACGCCCATAAAGTGTATCTTTTCTTATCGCCCTACTGGGGTTTATTACCACAACACCTCCTATAGCATCGCCTCCATAAGCTAGAGCGCCAGACCCTTTTATCACAGATATTTGGTTAGCACTATTTATATCAATATTGGGAGCATGCTCAATACCCCATTCCTGGTCTTGTAAACGCACACCGTTATTCAAAATCATTACCCTACTACTGTGCATACCATTAATAATAGGTTTTACAATGGTGTTTCCAGTATTTATTGAGGATACCCCAGGTACTTCTTTTAAGGCATCTCCTAAGCTTAAATTTGAATATTTAGTTAGGGTTTCAGACTTAATTACGGTTTCTTGCCCTGTAACTGTACTCCTTGCAATGCCATTAGATGTCACGGCAACTTCATCTAGCTCCTCGGTATGATGTTCCATCAATATCTTTTGAAATGAATCTCCAACGATATCTATTTCTACACGTTTGGTTTCGCATCCAACATGGGATATTACCAGTATTAGTTTCCCATCACATATTTTTTTGAGGGAAAATTTTCCATTTATATCCGCTACATTGTAATTGTTATCGGTTTCATTAAATACCGTGGCTCCAGACATAGGAGTACCGTCGTGAAAGTCTATAACCTCACCTATAAAAGTGTATGTACAATTTTGAGTGTGGACGGTGCTAAATGCACACAACACCACAATCAATAAATTGATTTTCATTGTGCTATATATTATTGTATTGTTTTAGTTTAAATCGAAGAATTAAACTAGGGTAGGAGGCCCACGTAAGGAAAAAGATAAGACACTATGATTGTGAAAGTAATGATATTCTAGAGAAGGAATATCGAAATTATTGCTGTAACAAAAATCTATGTTAAAATGGATAGATTTTATATCATACTGCTGAAAGTTATATTTGTAAAGGGGACAATCTACTTCACATTCATGAAAATTGTCATTATCTCTCATTTCACAAAGCGTGTGTTCATGAGGCTCAAAGCTATGCACAAGTTTTACAAATGTTGGCGCAAATAAAGTAACCACAACTAACGCAGCTATTATTCTAAAGGCAATATGTGTGCTTTGTGCTTTCAATTACTCCATAAATTGTTTAAACCCAAGTCGACTGAGCATCTTTTTTTCAAAATTCCAGAAAAATTTAAACTGGCCAAATACCCAACCAATAGCCACAAGTAATATTTGATAGAATATGAAACCAATTAATATGTACAGCACCCAATACGCCAAGGTTGGTAGGTTGTCTTTGTTAATTCCCAGTAACTTTATTATTGGTTTGCTTACAAATACTGATGAAGACCCAGTAATTGCAAAAACTAGAAATATACTTATCATTTCCCAACGATACTTAACGTCCCATTTCTTTTCTAGTTTTTCGAAAATAAAAAGTGTTAATTTGAAGAGTGCAAAAAAGATTAAAATACTTAAAGCGATGTTTAAGAATAAGGACTGTTTTTCAATAAAGAGAGAAGACAATCTAAAAGCAGAAAAGGCAAGACCTATAATCCCTAAAACAAGAAAAATAAGTTGCCAATTACTTTGAATCTCCCAAAGTTGCTTTAATTTCTTCACTGTTGCAATTTAGTTGCAAAAATATCAAAATTAAATGAGTCTTAATAAGCTTAAAGTGTTTTTTTAATGTATCAGAGAAATGAAGTTTTAGATTAAGAATAGTGTCATGGCGTATATCCTTAATTTAAGGGTTAGGATAAAACGATTACTAAACTGCATAAATTATACACTAGATGCGAGGGACAAATGGCCCTAATCTTTGATTGTATTTTAATTGAAAATAAATTAAGTAGTTGTATAACATGTAATTTACTTCGTATCCATAATCTATATCTTGTTGATAATCTATTTGAAGTTCATATAATTGAGGATTAAAACGTTGTGGTTGCATTACACGTTGATTCCATTCAATAACATATATTCTATTCCGGTTTTCCATGTATTGTTGAGAATAGAACCCTCTTTGTCTTGCATTTGCTGCCAACCAAAAATTAAATCCAGGATCGATGATGATGATTTCATATTCTAACTCATCATTGGCAATTCGTACGGTATCATTTTGGGTAGTTGCTATTTGTTTTTCATCCTTTTTTGAAATAGGCTTTTTTGAAGTGTTACAATTAAAAAAGAAAACACTTGCAATTAAGAGTAAGAGGTAAATACTATTTTTCATGGTTCATTTATTTTACATTACAAAACTATATCTTGACTACATAATTAAAAAACATAAATGAGTGAGTGTAGTGTTTCGTTTAGCGAACTGTTTTTTATATTATCTTACTCATGTTTAAAACCCAGAAGTTGCATTGCTTTTATTATAGTTTTTATAACTTTTTTTCAATCGATTTGTTACCTACACTTGTTGTGGAATCCAGTTTTTTCTTTTGGATTCTTGCCTTACTGAAACAAGTTCAGCACATGTCACAGGAATGAGAACATATAGAGCTGAAAAAGAATTTCATCCTTTCATTCAAAACTATAGATTTCAAATCCATAGTGGTTTATCTAAAAGTACAAAAATCATTCCGTAACATTTAATGGTTTACCATTAGTGACTAATAAAAAATGCCAAATCGAAGGATTTGGCATTTTAAGAATATCTTCAAGTAATATTTATTTTCCAAAAAGGCCACCAAGTAAACCTCCAAGTCCACCACTTGATTTTTTATTACCTCCTAATAACATACCTGCAACATCATCAACAACACTACCATCTCCATCAGCATCTAATATAGATTCCAAAAAGCTTTGTTCTTGTTTAGCAGAACTACCACCTAGTAATCCTCCAAGCATATCTCCTAAACCGTTAGCAGAGCTTACATTATTTTGTCGTGTTTGTTTTCCTAGCATACCCATTAATAGTGGTGCAGCAACTTTTAGGATGTTTCCAACGGAACCTGCATCAAGTCCAGATTTTTGACCTATAACTTGTTCTACACCTTGTCTTTTGGCGCCTAAAACATGTCCAAGGATTTTATCCCCATCAGTTTTTACGTCTTCATCTACACCACCACTAAATAAACCGCCTAGGTTATCTAATATGCTACCGTCATGCTTTCCGCTAAGCGCACCCATTAAACCTTCTGCACCTTGAGGTGTTGAAGCATTACGCTGCATAGCTTTCATTAATACTGGTAATGCCATTGTAAGTACGCTACTTGTTTTATCTTGATTGGTTCCTGTTGACCCTGAGACACCGCTAATGATTGTTTTTCCTAAGTCACTGTTTAATAAATCTAAAATTCCAGACATGTTACTATGTTTTTTTAATTAATAATGTATTATCTAAATTAGAGAGCTTAATGTACAAAAAAAGCCCTAACTGTTATAGTTAGGACTCAATTTTTATAATTTGGTCACATTTGAGGATAATTATCCCAAAATACTAATAATTTGTGATGCTAACTCTGTGCCAATTCTATCTTGAGCTTCATTAGTTGCTGCCCCTGTATGTGGCGTTAATGATAATGCAGAGTTCATTAATAATTGAATTTCTGGCTTTGGCTCTTTTTCAAAAACGTCCAAAGCAGCTCTGGCTACTTTTCCACTTTCAATAGCTTTTACTAATGCTACTTCGTTTACCACTCCTCCACGCGCTGCATTTGCTAGAATTACACCATCTTTCATGATGTTAAACTCTGCTTCATCTATTACGTAATCTTTTTGAGCAGGCACATGTAGTGTAATGAAATCAGATTGTTTTAAAACCTCTTCTTTAGAAATAGTTTCAATATCGAAATTTACTTTCTGTCCATCGAAAAACTCTAATTCTAAATTGGCTTTTTCTAAGAAAGGGTCAAAAGCCACGACTTTCATTCCTGCACCTAAAGCTACTTTTGCAGTTGCTTGGCCAATACGACCAAAACCAAGTACACCTAAAGTTTTACCTTTTAATTCTGTTCCTTTTGCATAAGCTTTCTTTAAACCTTTAAAGTTGCTGTCGCCTTCAAGTGGCATTTCTCTATTGGAATTATGAAGAAAGCGTGCTAACCCATATAAATGACCAAAAACTAATTCTGCAACTGAATGTGATGAAGCAGCTGGTGTGTTGATTACATGAAGTCCTTTTTCTCTGGCATATCCCACATCTATATTGTCCATGCCAACACCACCACGACCAATAATCTTAATCCCAGGACATGCATCGATTAAATCTTTGCGTACTGTTGTGGCACTGCGTACTAAAAGTACAGCAATATCTTTTTCGTTGATGTAGTTTATTAACTGTTCTTGAGCTACGGTAGTTGTGCTTACGTTATATCCTGCTTTTTCTAAAGCATCAATTCCGCTTTGTGAAATACCGTCGTTTGCTAATACGTTCATTTTTAGTTTTTTTAGTCATTCCTACGAAGCAGGAATCTTTTTAAGTTTTTGTTTATTTTGAGTAAGTACTGAAAACTATTACTACTTACTGTACACTTATTTTAAGCTTTACTTTCTAATTCACTCATTACTTCTACCAATACTTTTACACTATCTATAGGTAAGGCATTGTACATAGATGCTCTGTAACCACCAACACTTCTATGTCCGTTTACGGCACTAACGCCAGCTTCTTTCAACATCGTATCAAACGTTTCCTTTAAATTTTCATTTTCTAATGTAAATGTGGCATTCATGAAAGATCGGTCTCCTTTTGCAGCAAACCCTTTAAACAATGGGTTTAAGTCTATTTCAGAATACATTAAGCGTGCTTTCTTTTCGTTTTCCTTTTCTATAGCAGCTATTCCGCCTTGCTCTTTTAACCATTCTAAAGTTAACATAGAAGTGTACACAGCGAAAACAGGTGGTGTGTTAAACATACTGCCTTTATCGATATGTACTTTATAATCCATCATTGATGGAATTTTACGAGATACTTTTCCTAAAACATCTTCTTTAACCACCACTAGAGTTGTTCCAGCTGGGCCCATATTTTTTTGAGCTCCTGCATAAATGATATCGAATTTAGAAAAATCAATAACTCTTGAAAAAATATCACTACTCATATCGCAAACCATTGGCACTGGTGAGTTTGGAAACTCTTTCATTTGCGTACCATATATGGTGTTGTTTGAGGTACAGTGAAAATAATCGTAGTCCTCAGGAATCTCGTAACCTTTTGGTATGTAGTTGTAATTGGCATCTTTAGAGGAGCCAACTTCATATATATCATCGTAAATTTTAGCTTCTTTAATTGCTTTTGCAGCCCAAGAACCAGAGTTTAAATATCCCGCTCTTTTTTCTAAAAGGTTAAGTGCCACCATTAAAAATTGGGTGCTTGCTCCACCTTGCAGAAATAACGCTTTGTAACCTTTGCCTTCAAGACCTAAAAGTTCTAAAGCTAAAGCTCTAGCGTTTTCCATAATATCAACAAAAGCCTTGCTTCTATGGGATATCTCTATTAAAGATAATCCGCTTCCATCTAAATCTACTAGGGCTTGTGAGGCTTTTAATAATACTTCTGGGGGTAAAATACTTGGTCCTGCGCTAAAGTTGTGTTTTTTCATCTTTATTGTGTGGTGAAATTTAAAGATGCAAAGTTGATAATTAATTCAATATTTTTCACTAAAAAATCAATAATTTTTTCGTCAAATCGATAATAAAAATTTAACAGAATCTACACTATCCGCATAATCCCAAAGTTGTGGCTTTTGGGTTGCTCCAAAGGGCACTTCATTTTTAATAATTCCTTTAGCAACTATACATTGTATTTGGTCTTGATCTTGGATTAGTTTTGCTTTTATACTTTCAGCGGTATCATAATATTCATAAAACACAGTAGCTATTGGTGATGCATAGTTTTTGTCTTCTTTTATCATGAAGAAACCGTTTTCTAGCATATCAAATTCACTCATTAGATACACTGCTTTGTTGTAATCGTAATTATTGGCATATTTTGCCTTTTCTATAATGGGATGCCAGTGGTACATGGCTTCAAAAAAGGGATTGAAATCATAACCATTTGGCACAAAAAGTTTAGATACATTTCTACACCCCAAACCATAGTATCTAAAAATATCCTCTGAGAGGTTTTTTAAGTCCTCGTTAGATTCATTTCCTGTTAAAACTGCTACTGAATTTCTATTGTTTCTTATAATAGATGGTTTGTCTTTAAAATAATATTCAAAGTAGCGTGCCGTATTATTGCTACCAGTGGCAATTACAGCATCAAAATTTTCAAGTTTCTTTTCAGTAAAATTTATGTATCCTTTAAACTCTGGAGCAACATATTCTAAATACTTGGCTAAAAACGGCAACAAATGTTTGTCGTTAGAAGACTGTTTAACCAAAACCTTATGTCCTGTAATAAGCACCGCTAAAAAATCATGAAACCCTACTAGTGGAATGTTTCCTGCCATTATTACAGCAACTGTTTTAGGGGTTAATCCTGATATTTTATAGGGTTGCAACCATTTGGTAAGTTGCTCTAGTGTTAAAGCTGTAGCCCAAGAGTTTAGGGCATAACGCAAGTTTTCAGTGGTAAACCATCCATTGTGTTCTTCGGCTAATTTTAATTGGTGTTTAAAACCGTCAAAGAATAGATCGTTATGTTCAACTTTATTGTCTTTTTGGATGTTTGCGTTAGAAAATTGCCGTATAAAATCTCCTAATTTTACAAAAGCGTTAATTCTATCTTGTAATTGCATCCTTAATTTGGTTATGAATGGTTTTGGCTTTATTTTTGCGACTGCAAATTTAATGAAACTCATATAGAGTTCTTGAATTTTAAAAAATAAAAATTACTATGGCAATTATAATAACAGACGAATGTATAAACTGTGGTGCTTGCGAGCCTGAGTGCCCCAACACAGCAATATACGAAGGTGCCGACGATTGGCGCTATAAAGATGGTACCAGTTTAGAGGGAAAAGTAGTACTTACTGACGGTAGAGAAGTAGATGCAGATGAAGCCCAAGAGCCTGTAAGTGATGAATTATATTACATTGTACCAGATAAGTGTACGGAATGTAAAGGGTTTCATGATGAGCCACAATGTGCGGCGGTATGTCCTGTAGATTGTTGTGTACCTGATGAAGATGTTGTAGAAACAGAAGAGGAATTGTTGGCAAAACAACGTTTTATGCATCCTGATGGGTAGTAGATATATAGACAGTAAAATATATTAAAATCCCGAGCGTAAGCTTGGGATTTTTTATGCCAATAGAAAAGTCCCAATTATCTAATACAATGTAATTGGGACTTTAACATTTGAATATGTAGCATCTGTTTAAAACCGTATTGACGGTAGTTCTTCTGCCAATTCCTTTAGAGCGTTTTTGTTTTCTGTTGCTTTATCTTTTTTTAATGTAGATGCTTGTGATTTGTTTAAAGGCGATATGGATTTATCTTCTCCAAAAAAGTTAAGAGAAGGCATTTCCTCATATAAATCTCTGTAAAACTGTTGTCCAATAGTGTTTTTGTGTTTTTGTGAGGTTGTTATGTCTAACACGTCTGTTTCACTGTAATATTTATAATCGCCATTAAAATCTAAAGACGGCAATTCTTTTAAAGTTTCTGCATAAAAGTTACTGTTATCTAATGCAGTGTTTTCTTGTGCATTAATGGTAGTGGTGCTCCAAAAAATCGCAATTATTGCAAATAATCTAATTATCTTTCTCATAATTTAAATATTGTTACTTATTTATATCTAAAATTACGAAATATTCATTTATAATTTATAGAAAACGCATTAATACTTTTTATGAATACGATAATGGATTGTTATGGTTTTAAGTGAAAGCTTGGGGTTTTTGTTTATAAATCATTGAAAATTATTTATTGGTATATATAGTTTTAAATGTTAGAAAAGCTAATTTTGATAATTAAGCGGGAAGTTTTTATAAAACTTAGTGGTATTGTCACTTTTCAAAACAGTGTAGTTGAAGATTTATGCAAAATATATTTTTTATTAAAATAGTTTTCTTGACATCAATTCTTTCCATATGCGAGACACATGCCCAAGTCGAACCTAACTTTAATTATCAAGTTTTAACAAGGGTAGGACATTTAAGCAAAGACAAAGAATTAGATTCTATTGTAGTAAAACAAGATACTGTAAATGAATTTAAACCTTATAAATTAGAGATTTATATTAATAAAAAAAAGTCTAGAAAAGCACTAGTGGTATCAACTGATAAAGCTATTGCTCCTGAACACTTTCGGGGAGTTGATGGTTTAGATGGAAAAAAAAGTTTTTCAGACATAAGAATAAAAAATCGTATTTTCACAATAGTTCATAACTATGAAAATCAGGTGCAGGAGCATTCATTCAGTTTGGAAGGTAGTCGATTTAAATTGATTAAGTATTATTCTATCAAGTTAGAGGAGAAGGGGAAAATTATTTATGAAACAATAAACTTTAACACACTTATTAGAAGGACTAAGACTATTAATAGTTCTGACAATCAGGTGCTTGATAGGGAATACAAATTAAGTACGGGTTCGAAGTACTTAAAAGATTTGAATATGGTACCCGAAACTTACCAATAAGAATAATATAAAGTCAGCACGAGCTATCAAAAGAATAAGTATACACAAAACCTCATTCTCCACTTTCAAACGCCTTCATCTCCAAAGAAGGTTCTAAAACCCCTTCGTTATCCCAAATAGTTTTTTGGTAAGTGCTTAGTTTGGTAACGGGTGTTTTTTCAACTTGCCGTTCTGCCTGAAAATCTAAGAATGTTATTTTTTTAGTTGTAGTGATTAGCAATTCTTCTTTAGTCTTGTTGTTACCTTCTAGCGTAAAATCAAAAGCTACTTTATGGCGTTCGCTACTATTTTCTATAAATTTTAAAGGTCGGCTTACATAAAAATAGCTACCAGAAATGCGTTTAATATATTTTGGGTGGTAGAGACTAGTGCTGTCTTTTTCAAAAATTAAAGTGCCTTCGCTCACATTTTCAATGTATTTTACACCCAATAATAGCTTAAGGTTAAATTTTTGTCCGCGTCTGTTTTTGTAATAACTATAATCTATTTGGGTTATAGCATAGGTCTCATCTGCCACATAAAGTTTACCCGTATATTTTGCTTTTCCTTTTTTGGGGATAAATGCAATTACATAGGTAAGTTCTCCATTATTGTAGCCTACATCCTCAATATTGTATTTGTATAAATTATTATCTAATATCTTGTTTAAAAAAGAAGCATCGTAAAACTGGGTGTGTTTTAATAGTGATTTTGTGTCGTTATTTAAATAGGAAACTTTGTATTCATTTTTATCATCGTCTTTAAAATTACTATCATTTAGGGCTAAAGAGTCTTCAATTTTAAAGAGTCCAGTTTTTAATTTATATGTTTTTGTGGTGTCTAAATAGGTAAGAATAATATTTTGCATTTTCTCCTGAACGTTATCTATGGAGAAATTGTTTTTGGCATCCAATAGTTCTGTAGCTTTTACAACCTTTAGTTTAATACTGTCCCTATCTAAAGTAAATACTACGCCTTTAAAGTCAGCAAACTGTACCATATTGCTTTGTTTTATTTGGTTACCCAAAGCCGTTAAGCTATTGTTTACGCTTTCTAATTGTTGCTTCTTAACGTTTGATGCTTTATCGATTTCAAACTCTAAACTTTTAAAATCAACACGATCTGTAGTGCGTTTAAAAATATGGTATTGCTGTAGTTTAAAGTTGTAATTATCAGTAAGTTTAGCCTTAACCTTTGCAATAATAACATATGCATTTGGGGCTTTTGTGCTAATAAATACTTCATCTAATTGGTTAATGGCTTCTGCGAGTTCAATTACATAATTAAGCGCTTTAATCTCTTTAATGGTAAGTGTTTTATTCTCATAACCCATACAAGAAATGGTAATGGGGTTTGTGTCATTTTTAGAAGAAATGGTAAAAAAGCCTTCGTCGTTAGAAATAACACCAGCATATTCCCCAGTTTTAATATTAGCATAGGGAATGGGGTGTTTTGTATGCTTATCAAGAAGCTTTACAGTTACGTTTTGTGATGTAAGCGTTGCGCAGTAGCATACAAAAAGAATAAAAAAAATGGATTTCATTTTGATGTGATGATTGATGTGTTTTTTATAAAACGATGCAAGTTAGGTATTGTTACAGCATAACATATAAGCAGAAAACCTATTTAACGTTTAATTATAACAAAGCAGGTTGTTTTTATTAAATATTCTTAAAGTTTTAAGATGAAAAATTTCTTATTTATTGTCTACATTTGCACTCGCTAAATATTCTTGTCTCACAGGAATTACAAAATAAAATTAGTTATGAAAGCAGGTATCGTAGGCTTACCCAATGTTGGAAAATCCACTTTATTTAATTGTTTGTCTAATGCCAAGGCGCAAAGTGCAAACTTTCCATTTTGTACTATAGAACCTAATATAGGTGTGGTAAATGTACCGGACCCTAGATTAGAAAAATTAGAAAGCTTGGTAAATCCAGAAAAAGTAATTCCTGCTACAGTAGAGATTGTAGATATTGCTGGATTGGTAAAAGGCGCAAGTAAAGGGGAAGGATTAGGAAATCAGTTTTTAGCGAATATTAGAGAGACTGATGCTATTTTGCATGTTTTGCGTTGTTTTGATAACGATAATATTGTACATGTAGATGGTAGTGTAGACCCTATAAGAGACAAGGAAACCATTGATATGGAGCTGCAATTAAAAGATCTAGAAACTGCAGAGAAGAAATTGGATAAAGTAAAGCGAGCCGCTAAAACAGGAAACAAAGAAGCGCAGGCCGAAGAAGCTATTTTATTAAAAATAAAGGAAGGTTTAGGGGCAGGAACTTCGGTAAGGGCTCTGGAATTTAGTGATGAAGATTATCTGGACTATGTAAAGCCACTACAATTTATAACCGATAAACCTGTGATGTATGTGTGTAATGTAGATGAAGGGGCTGCCGTTTCTGGGAATGATTATGTAGAACAGGTAAGAGAAACTGTTAAGGACGAAAATGCTGAGGTTTTAGTTTTAGCAGTAGGTACTGAAGCTGATATTAATGAGTTGGACGATTACGAAGAGCGTCAATTATTTTTACAAGATATTGGTTTAGAAGAACCTGGATCAGCAAAATTAATTCGTGGCGCTTACAAGTTATTAAATCAACAAACCTATTTTACTGCGGGTGTTAAAGAAGTACGTGCTTGGACTGTAGATATTGGTGCTACTGCACCTCAAGCTGCTGGAGTTATACATACCGATTTTGAAAAAGGATTTATACGTGCAGAAGTTATTGCCTACGATGATTATGTATCCTACGGAAGTGAAGCAAAAGTAAAAGAAGCTGGTAAGATGCGAGTGGAGGGAAAAAACTACATTGTTAAGGATGGGGATATAATGCATTTCTTATTTAATGTTTAATTTTTTTGTGTAATGTGTATTTTTGACTAATATTGTAAGGTTTTATTTATAGGCCAAAATTTAATACAAATATTGTCAAATGCCTTCAATAGAGATTAAAACTCACATAAATTGTGATATTCAAACCTGCTTTGATCTAGCTAGGAGCATTGATATCCATAAAAAATCTCTACAGCATACAAGCGAAATACCAATATCAGGTAAAACTACAGGCCTTATAGAGCTTGGGGAATGGGTAAGTTGGGAGGCTAAACACTTAGGCTTTGTACAACATTTAACTTCAAAAATAATCGAATTTGATAAGCCAAATTTCTTTGTTGGCGAAATGGTATTTGGTGCTTTTAAATCCCTTAGGCATGAGCATTTTTTTAGAAAGTTTAATGAGGGTACATTAATGATTGATAGGCTTTATTTTGAATCTCCACACGGACTTTTAGGACACTTAGCTAATGTGCTATTTTTAAAGCGGTATATGTCTAAACTTCTGAAAACCAGAAATAAAATTTTAAAAAGAGAAGCAGAAAGTATGTGTGAAAAGAATTTAGCCTCTAAAGCGTCTTCTAAAAACAAAGAGGTAGTATTTTAATCACTTAACTTTTTCTATCTGGTCTGGTTTATTGTTGCGCAGGTGTTGGATATCGTAATTCACTAAATTAATGCCTTAGGGCTGTAAACCATATTTATACTTTCGTACCATGTACAAGAATAAAACATTTTGGTATGGTATATCTGTTGGTATTTTAGGTATCGTATTGTTTTCATCAAAGGCAGTAATGGTAAAGCTAGCTTATCAACATAACGTCGATACTATTAGTATACTATTACTTCGTATGTTATTCTCTTTTCCGTTTTATGTTGTTGTTGCATTTTTGGTTAAAAGCAAAAAGCATCAAGATAATGTGAGATTAAAGGATTATGCTTGGCTGGTGTTTTTCGGGTTTATAGGGTATTATTTAGCTAGTTATTTTGATTTTGTAGGGCTTATTTATATTAAGGCGAGTTTAGAGCGTATCATCCTATTTGTATACCCAACTTTGGTGCTGTTGCTTAACAAGGTTTTTTTAAAGAAAAAAATATCTAAAATTCAAAGTATTGCTGTGGCGTTGACATACTTAGGAATAGCTGTAGCTTTTTGGGATGAATTAAATATATCAGGGAAAGGAACGTTAACAGGAGGCTTTTTTGTTTTTTTAAGTGCTTTAACTTACGCCTCCTATTTAGTGGGAAGTGGTTGGTTGATACCAAAATTTGGAGTCATGAAATTTACAGCTTATGCTATGTTGGTGTCTTGTATTTGTGTGTTTGTGCATTATAGTATAACTAGTGAAACCGATTTGTGGGGTTTTTCATGGGAAGTATATGTAATAGGGTTTTTAATTGCCATTTTTGCAACGGTAATCCCTTCGTTTCTGGTATCAGAGTCTATTAAAATAATTAGCTCATCTAATTTTGCCATTGCAGCTGGTATAGGGCCGATTTCCACCATAATTTTGGCCGCAATCTTTCTAGGAGAAACGCTCACTGTTTTTCAACTATTTGGTACTTTGGTAGTTATAGTTGGTATACTGTGGATGTCTGTTAAAAAGTCTAATTCTACCTAAAGAAACGTTCTCAACAAAATTTCAATTTTATTGTTAATTACTTTGTTTGGCAGTGGTTTTATATTTTGATATGTTGTACTATATTAGCGTGCTATCACAACATTGTACCCTAATTTATGGCAGAACAAACAAAATACACTGAGGATAATATACGTTCGTTAGACTGGAAAGAGCATATTAGAATGCGACCAGGAATGTATATTGGGAAACTTGGTGATGGGTCTTCTCCAGATGATGGTATTTACATTCTTTTAAAAGAGGTTTTAGATAACTCTATTGACGAATTTGTGATGGGGGCAGGTAAAACCATCGAGATTTCTATTCAGGGTAGTAAGGTTATTGTTCGTGATTACGGTAGAGGTATTCCTTTGGGAAAGGTGGTCGATGTAGTTTCTAAAATGAATACTGGTGGTAAGTACGATTCAAAAGCATTTAAAAAATCGGTAGGATTAAATGGTGTTGGTACCAAGGCTGTAAATGCACTTTCTAATTATTTTAGGGTAGAGTCTACACGAGATGGTAAATCGGCTTCAGCAGAGTTTGAACAAGGGAACCTAACCAATCAAGAATTATTAGACGACACCAGCCGAAGAAAGGGAACCAAGGTATCCTTTATTCCAGATGAATCCATTTTTAAAAACTACAAGTTCCGCAGTGAGTATGTGGTTAAAATGCTAAAGAATTATGTGTATCTCAACCCTGGATTAACCATAGTTTTTAATGGTGAAAAATATTATAGTGAAAACGGACTTAAAGATTTATTGGCTGAAAAGATTAATGAATCAGATTTATTGTATCCAATTATCCACTTGAGAGGCGACGACATAGAAATTGCTTTAACCCATAGTAAAACCCAATATAGTGAAGAGTACAACAGTTTTGTAAACGGACAAAACACAACCCAGGGCGGTACACATTTAAATGCCTTTAGGGAAGCCGTTGTAAAAACAGTAAGGGAGTTTTATGGTAAAAACTATGATGCTTCAGATGTTAGAAAATCTATAGTTAGCGCTATAGCTATAAAAGTGATGGAGCCTGTTTTTGAAAGTCAAACCAAAACAAAGTTGGGTTCTACAGAAATGGGAGGGGATTACCCTACGGTAAGAACTTATATTAACGATTTTGTAAAAACCAATCTCGATAACTTTTTTCATAAAAACCCAGATACAGCAGAGAAATTACAACGTAAAATTCTTCAGGCAGAACGGGAGCGTAAAGAATTATCAGGCATAAGAAAGCTAGCAAGAGATAGAGCAAAAAAAGCCAGTCTTCACAATAAAAAACTTAGGGATTGCCGTGTACATTTTGGAGACACCAAAAATGAAAGGAATCTTGAGACAACACTGTTTATAACTGAGGGGGATTCAGCATCTGGTAGTATCACAAAATCTAGAGATGTGAATACACAAGCAGTTTTTAGTCTTAAAGGAAAGCCTCTAAACTCCTACGGATTAAGTAAAAAGATAGTATACGAGAATGAAGAGTTTAATTTGCTACAAGCCGCACTAAACATAGAAGAGTCCCTCGAAGATTTGCGTTACAATAATGTTGTAATAGCAACAGATGCCGATGTGGATGGTATGCATATAAGGCTATTGTTAATTACATTTTTCTTGCAGTTTTTTCCAGAAGTCATTAAAGAAGGGCATTTGTATATTTTGCAAACCCCTTTGTTTAGGGTTAGAAATAAAAAGGAAACCATTTATTGTTATTCAGAAGAAGAACGCATAGCAGCCATTGAAAAATTAAAACCCAAACCAGAAATTACCAGATTTAAGGGGTTGGGAGAGATTTCGCCTGACGAGTTTAAGCATTTTATTGGAGACGACATACGTTTAGATCCCGTAATGTTAGATGATAATATGTCTATCGAAGAATTGTTATCATTCTACATGGGTAAAAATACACCAACGCGCCAGGAGTTTATTATTGATAACTTAAAGGTAGAGCTTGATTTAATTGAGGAAAAATAAGAGATGTATTCCTGAATTTTAGGAAGTATTATATATGATTGAAGAAGAAAACGACGACCTTACAAACGGACAAAACGACGAGCCTCAAGAAACCATAACCCGGGTTACGGGGATGTACAAAGATTGGTTTTTAGACTATGCTTCTTATGTTATTCTAGAACGCGCAGTACCAGCTATTGAAGATGGTTTTAAGCCTGTGCAACGGCGTATTATGCATTCCATGAAAGATTTGGATGATGGGCGTTATAACAAAGTAGCGAACATTGTTGGGCATACCATGCAGTATCACCCACATGGCGATGCCAGTATTGCCGATGCCATGGTGCAAATAGGGCAGAAAGACTTGTTAATTGATACCCAAGGAAACTGGGGTAATATATTAACAGGCGATAGCGCAGCTGCCTCACGTTACATAGAAGCACGTTTATCTAAGTTTGCTTTAGATGTTGTTTACAATCCTAAAATTACCGAATGGCAGGCAAGTTATGATGGGCGTAGAAAAGAGCCCGTGAATTTACCAGTAATGTTTCCTTTGTTGTTAGCTCAGGGAGGAGAAGGTATCGCGGTTGGATTATCTACAAAAATATTACCACATAATTTTATAGAACTTATTGAGGCTTCGGTAAAACATTTGCAAGGTAAGCGTTTTACCATTGTACCAGACTTCCCTACAGGTGGCATTGCAGATTTTTCTAACTATAATGATGGCAATAGAGGAGGTAAAGTTAGGGTTAGGGCTAAGATTTCTCAATTAGATAAAAATACATTAGTAATTACAGAATTGCCTTTTGGCACAACAACGTCATCTTTAATTGATTCTATTTTAAAAGCGAATGATAAAGGGAAAATCAAAGTAAAAAAGATTGAAGATAATACTGCGGCTGAAGTTGAAATATTAGTGCATTTACCATCAGGTTTATCTCCAGATAAAACCATTGATGCGCTTTATGCATTTACAAGTTGTGAGTCATCCATTTCGCCTTTGGGTTGTGTTATAGAAGACAACAAACCTTTATTTATTGGGGTTTCTGAAATGTTGAGACGTTCTACGGATAATACAGTACAGCTTCTAAAACAAGAACTTGAAATTAAACTGGGTGAACTGGAGGAACAATGGCATTTTGCATCTCTAGAACGTATTTTTATTGAAAACAGAATTTACCGAGATATAGAAGAGGAGGAAACTTGGGAAGGTGTTATCTCTGCCATAGATAAAGGATTGCAACCACATATAAAGCATCTAAAACGAGCGGTTACAGAGGATGATATTGTACGATTAACGGAAATCCGAATTAAACGTATTTCTAAATTTGATATAGATAAAGCACAACAAAAGATAGATGCCTTAGAAGCACAAATCGCTGAGGTAAAACATCATTTAGAGCATTTGATAGAGTATGCTATTGCTTACTTCCAAAGGCTTAAAAAAGAATATGGAGAGGGTAGGGAGCGCAAAACAGAAATAAGAACTTTTGATGATGTAGATGCTACCAAAGTAGTAATTAGAAATACCAAACTTTATGTGAATCGTGAAGAGGGCTTCGTTGGGACTTCCTTACGTAGAAATGAATATGTATGCGATTGTAGTGATATAGATGATATTATCGTTTTTACCAAAGAAGGTAAAATGATGGTTACCAAAGTTGACTCTAAGACGTTTGTTGGTAAAGATATCCTACATGTAGCAGTATTCAAGAAGAAAGATAAACGCACAATTTACAATATGATTTATAGAGATGGTAGAAAAGGGCCGTCTTATATTAAGCGTTTTGCAGTTACTAGCATTACTAGAGATAGGGAATATGATTTAACGAATGGGAATAAAGGATCGGTAGTGCTTTATTTTTCAGCAAATCCTAATGGGGAAGCTGAAATTGTTTCTATCAACTTACGACAAGCAGGAAGCATTAAAAAGCTAAAATGGGATATTGATTTTGCAGATATTTTAATTAAGGGACGTGCTTCTAAAGGTAATTTAGTAACTAAGTACCCTGTAAAACGTGTAGAGCTTAAGGAAAAAGGTGTTTCTACCTTGAAACCACGTAAGATATGGTTTGACGAAACAGTACAACGCATAAATGTTGATGGTAGAGGCGAACTCATAGGAGAATTTAGAGGCGAAGATAAATTGTTAATTATCAGTCAGTCAGGTATGGTTAAAACTGTTACGCCAGAGGTAACTATGCACTTTGATAGTGACATGATTGTGTTAGAAAAGTGGGTGCCTAAAAAACCAATTTCAGCAATTTATTATAATGGTGAAAAGGAATTATATTATGTAAAGCGCTTTTTAATAGAGCATGAAGGTAGGGATGAGTCGTTTATTTCAGATCATCCAGATTCTTTATTAGAGATTGTTTCCACAGATTGGAAACCTATGGCTGAGGTTGTTTTTGCTAAAGAACGTGGGAAAGATAGAAGGGAGAATTTTGAGGTAAACTTAGAGGAGTTTATTGATGTAAAGGGCATTTCTGCCCAAGGGAATCAATTAACCAAATATAAGGTTAATCAAATTAACTTATTGGATTCATTGCCTTATGAAGCTCCAGAAGAAGTACATGCAGACGATTTAGAAGTTGTAGGCGAAAAAGAATTGCCAGCTAAACCTGATGAAAGTGAAAATAGTAATGCAGAAGATTCTAATGATGAAATTGATGATGAAGGACAGATTACTTTGTTTTAGAAATATCTGCAATTTTTCTGTATTAGCTTGATCTATATGCGTTAATATCCAATCACTTTACATTATACTGTAAAAATGATTTAAAATAGGTTTATTATATCCTCCGAAGAAAATAAGTCTATTAGATTGTTTAAGAATTCCTCGTAATCTTTCAATTCTTGCTTTGCAATAAACTCGTTAGCCCTATGGGCTTGTTGTATTGATCCAGGTCCGCAAATAATGCTTTGTAAACCTGCTAGGTTATACTGTCCAGCTTCAGAGGCATAGGCCACCGTACCAATATTTGTATTGGAATTGATTTTTGACATTAACTTTACTATATCACTATCTGCTTTACTATCAAACGGTACAACCGGCGGATGAATTTCTTCTGTTTCAATGTTAAAATCTGGAAATGTAGATTTTAGTTCATACATTCGGTTTTCACAATGGGATTTAAAATCTTTTATGACATCTTCTAAATTATCATCTGGAATCATTCTGGCATCCCATGAGAAATAAGCTTTGTCTGCAATAACATTAGGGGCAATACCGCCGTGAATAATACCAGTGTGTAATGAGGAATATGGAGGGGAAAAACGCCTGTCTGTATGACCATTTTTAACAAACATATTCATTTTAGCTTCTAGCCAAAGCACCAGTCTAGCTGCCTCATGTATAGCACTTACTTCTTGTTTTATTCTGCTACTATGGCCAGCAGAACCATTTACTTTGGTGGTATACAAACAGATGCCTTTATGTCCAATAATAGGCTGGAGTAGTGATGGCTCCCCTATAATGGCATATTTAGGTGTTTCAGAGTAATAGCTTTTAAGATGTGCAATTAACTCTGGTGCTGATAAACACCCAACTTCCTCATCATAAGAGAATGCAAAATAAATAGGCTTTTTTAATTTTGCTCTGGTAAAATTAGGTAGTAGGCTTAGGCAACATGCCAAAAAACCTTTCATATCACATGTGCCTCTCCCATACAGATTTCCGTCATTCTTATCTGTGAGTGTAAATGGATTGGTATTCCAATCTTGCCCCTCAACTGGAACCACATCAGTATGTCCAGATAAAACTATGCCTCCGTCTACAGCGGGTCCAATACGACAATGTAAAGACGCTTTAGTGCCTTCTTTATTGGGAACTAGAGTACAAGAAATATCAAAACTTTCAATATAATCTTTAATCCAATGGATAATGGATAAGTTACTGTCTCCTCCCAAAACTGGAAAAGAAACGAGTTTAGCTAATATATCTTCAGTGGTCATATTGTATGTGTTTCTATTGCCTCAACTATTTTTGAGATATCGTGCTTATAGTCAAACCAAATAATATCTTCATTTTTTCTAAACCAGGTTAGTTGTCGTTTAGCAAATCGTCTTGTGTTTTTTTTAATTTCTGATATAGCAAAATCTAATGTCCATTCATTATCAAAATATTTAAACAACTCTTTATAACCTACGGTGTTTAAGGCATTTAAATATCTATGTTTAACTAAAGATTTAACTTCATCTAATAAGCCTTCATTTATCATTATATCCACACGTTGATTAATGCGTGAGTAAATAATTTCCCGTTCTGCTGTTAAACCAATATTTATGACCTTAAATGGCCTTTCCCTCTTTTGTTTGTTTAGGTAAGAAGAATAGGGGTTCCCAGTACCTATACTTATTTCTAAAGCGCGAATTACACGATGTGGATTATCTATAGCTATGGATGCATAGCTTTTTTTGTCTAGTTGTTTTAACTGAAGTTGTAGGGATTCTAACCCTTTTTCCTTTAATTGTTTGTTTAGGGTTTCCCTAATAGAAATATCTACTTTTGGAAAATCATCTAATCCCTTTGTGACTGCATCAACATACAAGCCAGAGCCACCAACCATAATAACAGTATCATTTTTTTTAAACAGGTGCTCAAGACATGTCATAGCGTCTATCTCGAATGCGCCAACATTGTAAGTGTCTTTTATAGATTTATGATGAATAAAATGATGTGTTGCAGCTGCTAATTCTTTTGTGGAGGGTGCAGCTGTTCCTATTTGCATTTCTTTGTAAAATTGGCGGGAATCGGCAGAGATTATTTCCGTATTAAAATGCTGCGCCAGCTTAATACTTAAAGCTGTTTTACCAATAGCTGTGGGACCAACAATGGATATGAGATATTTAGGTTTTATTTCTATTGAACAGCGATTTAAAAATGAAATGTAAAGGTACTACCTAAAATAAATTACTCCAAACTATGGATTTGAAAATGATTTTGGCTGATTCTTGCGCAAGGGATTGAACGGCATGTTGGAGCTCCCGACCTAAGGAGGAGCGACTAGTGAAAGCCCGACCCTTGTGGTTGCGCCCAAAAATTAAATATGTAATTTTTCTCCACAGTTATAGCAATATTCTGCACCATCCCTGTGGTCTTCAGCCAGACAGTTTTCGCAGGATTGGGAGTTTAAACGTACGAGTGGTGTTTGTGTATTGTCTTTCTTTTTGCCTAGGGCTGTATATTCTGCTGATACTATTCCAGTGGGAACTGCTATTATGCCATAACCTAAAATCATGATAAGAGCTGCTATAAACTGACCTAGCGGCGTAACTGGAGCAATATCACCAAAACCAACTGTGGTTAGGGTAACTATACACCAATACACACTTACGGGAATACTTGTAAAACCACTTTCTTCTCCTTCTATGAGATACATTAAGGTGCCAAAAATGATACATAAAATAAGCACGGCAAAAAGAAATACAGAGATTTTTGCACGACTTGATTTTATTGCTGAGGCTAATAAATTTGAAGCACCTAAATAACGTGCTAGCTTTAATATTCTAAAAATGCGTAATAATCTAAGTGCTCTTAGGGCAGCTAGGGCATGAATACCACCAAATAGGAGCGAAATATATTTTGGAATTGTGGATAGAAAATCTATTATACCATAAAAGCTAAAAATATATTTGTAAGGCTTTTTTACAGTAAGTATTCGAGCTATATATTCTATGGTAAATAAGATAGTAATAACCCATTCTGCAATGTTTAAAAAGCTATGGTATTTTTCGTCAAAGCTTTTAATGCTTTCTAACATTACAAAAATAATACTGGCTATTATTGCTATGAATAGAATAACATCAAAAACTTTTCCTGCTCTGGTATCAGCTTCATAAATGATATCATGAAGTTTATGTCTCCAGCTATTTTCAGGTTTGGTTTTACTCATATTACCAAAAATACTAAAGTTTTATGATTTCTTTTTTAGTACGATTAAGGAGTTGGTTTGGATATTTACAACTTGGTTCATTAATTCTTTTAAATAAGGATAGTAATCTGGCACATATATAGCTTTACTGAAACTTAAGCTAAATACCAAGTTTATAGTATTGCCAACTACATTTACAGCATAGTTTAAGTTACCTGTTTTGTTAGGTAAAGCTAATCTGGTGTTTTTAGGTAGTTCGGCAACTTGATAAACATCCCCTAAGTCTAAATTAAGCATATAAACATAACTGTCTTTATATCCAAAATCTATAGGATAAGTACGCTCTTGTAATTTAAATGGGTTTTCTTTAAAGTATGTAAATATAAAAGGGTTTAAATAAATGGTTTCCGAGATGTCTTCGGTTTCATAATCGATACTGTAAGTTTCAGAAAATTGAGGGCTGGTTCTTGTTGAATTCTTTATGCTATAATTAGAAACTATGATATCTTCATTTCTGTCTTCTAGTCTATCAATATAACTATCTGGGTTAGGGAAATACGATTTTCTGGAGCTTAAAGCATGATATCCTGTAGTTCTTGTATTAACAGAACCTGAAAGCTTTTCTGTATCATCAAAATGAAGTTTGAGGCTGTAAAGTGTTGATGATTTATCTTTGGGTTTGATATCAATCCATGTGCTCCCTTTTTTAAAATCAACTAGTCTCCCATACTGATTGAGGCATCTAAATGGTATTTCTCCAAAGGATAAAAACTTATCAGTTGCATCCAATAAATAAGTTTTATCATCTATAGTTGCTTGAACAATAAGGTAGTTAAAATCTGTAATTACTGGATATATTTTTGTGGCAAATCCATTGCCACGTGTGGATAGAAATACTGGCTTTACTGCAATGCCACTTTCTTTGAGTAGATTATGCAATAAAATATTAATAGATCCAACATTACCAGATTTGTTTTTTAAAATATTTCTAATTGAAACGTCTTTGAAAATATGAAAAGACTCATCCCAAGTATAGTTGGTTTGCATGTATTTATAAATGCCTTTTGCTTTTTCTAAGAGGTTAGTTTCATTCTGCAAATCTAAAGGCAACACTTCTTCAATATTGATAGATTTTTTTAATTGCTTTCCAATGTCCTTTTCTGTTCTTAATTCTTTGTCTACATCACTCCAGGTTTTCGTATAATTTACAACTCTACCATCCATTCCTTTAAAGGTTTCTAGCTCATAGTCTATTCTTGCAAGGTAATTGTCTTTTACTGTCATGTAATCTTCTTCAATGAATGCAGGGATGTCTTTCATTACATATTTCGCAATGCTACAGTCTGCACTGGCGCCGCTATACATTTCCAAGCATTTTTTCTCTACACTTATATCATTGGTTGCTAGTGATTTGCCACCAGTGAGTTTAATGTGGTAGAGCCAATTAGCAGGGATACTTGCATTATATTCACTATACTTTTTTGGGATGTCGTCTTGAAACTCCCAGCCATGGTATTTCTGCATGTATGGAGAGCTTAGTTTATAGCTATATGTAATTACAGCGCCTTCTTGAATATTGGGAAGAGTGAATTTAACTATCGTAAAATTTTCGTTATACTCTTCTCTATAAATATCCTCTGGTTTTAATTTTGTTGTTTTTACATCGCCATTTTCAAGTGTGTAGGTAGCTCCAAAAATATCATCTACTTTTTCATAATCATTGTTGTTACCTCTATATAAATAGATGGAAACATTAGCATTATCAAAACCTTCTTTGTTGAAAATTTTAATCTTACGTTTAATGTGGGTTCTTAAATCATAATCATTTCTATCAACATGACTTTTTCCGTATTCATAAAGTACTAGAGCGTTTGCAGTAGAATCTTTTTCATAAATATTTAACTTTAAATCACTTAAAGAGACTCTGTATGCAGGTGCTTTATCTGATGATTGTGAATGAGTAAAAAAACTTATGCAGAAAATTATAACAAGGAGTGAATACTTCATTTTTTAAAAAATAATTTGTTTGATTTTTTTATTACGCCTTAGGTAACTCTGGATAATATGTTGTGTATGTCTGTTATTTTGCATTGGGGTAATGATAGATTCTAGTATTTCCAAATTATTAATTTGATAGTTTAAATTAAAGAATCCAAGTCCTTGAAATACACCATTTTTAATAAGAATTGCACTTCTTTCGTCTACATCTCGCCCTTTATCTATAATAACCATATTTTTATTACTGTACCTATTTTTATCAATTAAAGTATTTACACGTTTGTTGTAATCCTCAGCCGACTCTTTGTTGACGCATGCACCATTGCAAACTTTTACCTCGTAATTAAAACAGCTAGATTTTGTTTTGTAAAGTCCTGTTAATTTTTGGCATAGGCTATATTCTTCAACAGATTTACTCATAAAACTTTTGGCACTTTGTCTGTTGCTAAATGTGGTTATAGGTTTTTTTCTAGCGTCTGCTTTATCAATTTTTAGATTAATGTAATTGTTTTCGTCTACAAAACTATAAAGCGCATGTGTAAAAATGGTACGTCTTAAAGCTCTATTTAATATGGGTTTATTGCGTTTTATTTCTTCACTTTCTTTTAGTAAAGCCACCAGTTCACTTCCAGTAGCTTCATAAGTTACTGCTGCTACTAAAGTTTGGATTTTTTTTGATTTGGGATTGGTATTTGTAAAGTGTTGGTTAATACGTTTTTTAATGTTATTGCTTTTACCAATATAGATGATTTCTCCGTCGTCTTTATGGATATAATATACTCCGGTTATAGAGGGTAATTTGGCAATGATATCTAGGTGTCTTGGCTCTAGTTGACGTTTGGGGTTAAGCCTAACAGCATCTTGTATAATCTTCTTTTCTGAATCTTTATCCAGCAACATTTTAAAAAGCTTTACTGTGGCTTGTGCATCTCCTGAAGCACGATGCCTATCAGCTACTGGTATACCAAGGGAACGCACTAATTTCCCTAAACTGTAAGATGTTTGTCCAGGAATTAAATATTTGGAAAGTTCTACCGTACAGAGTGATTTGCGCTCAAATTCAAAACCTAACCTTCTAAACTCGGTACACAAAATTCGGTAGTCAAACTGTGCATTGTGCGCAACTATAATACAATCTTCCGTGATTTCAACAATGCGTTTGGCAACCTCATAAAATTTTGGTGCATTGCGTAACATATTGTTGTTGATACCTGTTAGGTTTACCACAAAAGGTTGGATGTCCCGCTCTGGATTTACAAGACTAATAAACTGGTCAACAACTTCATGACCATCAAATTTATAGATAGCTATTTCTGTAATACCCTCTTCATTGTACTTGCCACCTGTAGTTTCTATGTCTAATACTGCGTAGATTTGTTAAAAGTTAAAAGTTAAAAGTTAAAAGTTAAAAGTATAATTTTTGTTTATTAGACGCTATAATTTCTTGAGCCAAAAATACTACTACCAACGCGAATCATGTTACTTCCGCATGCAATAGCTAGTTTGTAATCTCCACTCATGCCCATGCTTATGGTTTGTGGCTTAAAGTTAAAGGTTTCGAGAGGTTTTAAATTATCAAAAGTAGTTTTTAAACTATCAAACTCTTGTTTTATCTGAACTTTATCACTTGTAAAAGTAGCCATTCCCATGACACCAGTAACCTTAATGTTTTTTAATTCTAAAAATTCTTGGGAAGATAATATTTTTGAAACCTCATTTGTTGACATACCAAATTTAGAATCTTCTTTGGCAATCTTAATTTGAAACAGGCAATCTATAATTCTATTATGTTTTTTGGCTTGCTTGTTAATCTCTTTTAATAGCTTAAAGTTGTCTACGCCATGTATTAAATTTACAAAACTAGCCATGTATTTTACTTTGTTGCGCTGTAAATGCCCTATCATATGCCACTCTACATCCTTAGGCATTAGCTCATACTTTTCTACCATTTCTTGGACTTTGTTCTCACCAAAAACACGTTGTCCTGAATTATAGGCCTCCATTAGGGCATTAACGGGTTTGGTTTTTGAAACTGCTACTAGCGTAACCTGTTCTGGTAGTGTGGATTTTATTAGTTTTAGATTTTGCGCTATATTCATATTGCAAATGTAATACTACCTATAGTCTAAATCAAATAAGTGATACCATGTTATTTTAAAAACTGGGCAGAAACGTTCTCAGCTTTTTTACTTTTGGAATAATCGTAAAATCCTTCTCCAGATTTTACACCTAATTTACCCGCACTAACCATATTGACTAACAATGGACATGGTGCATATTTAGGGTTTTTAAATCCATCATACATTACATTTAGAATAGAAAGACATACATCTAAGCCAATAAAATCTGCCAATTGTAGTGGTCCCATAGGATGCGCCATCCCTAATTTCATAACTGTATCTATTTCGGATACACCGGCAACACCAGTATATAGCGTTTCAATGGATTCATTGAGCATTGGCATCAAAATACGGTTAGCTACAAATCCAGGATAGTCGTTAACTTCAACAGGAATTTTATTTAGAGTTTTAGAAAGTTCCATGATGGTGTTTGTAGTAACATCACTAGTGTTATAGCCTTTTATGATCTCAACAAGTTTCATTATAGGAACTGGGTTCATAAAATGCATCCCGATTACACGCTCTGGTTTTGAGGTAACTGCAGCTATTTGGGTAATTGAAATAGATGAGGTATTAGTTGCTAAGATTGTATTACCAGCGCATGCTGCGTCTAAATCTCTAAAAATCTGTAATTTTAAATTAAGATTTTCAGTGGCAGCTTCTACAACTAATTCTGTATTGGAAACGCCCTCTTTAATACTTGTAAAACAAGTAATGTTTTTTAAGGTTTTATCTTTTTCTTGAGAGGAAATTTTTTCCTTTGCAATCATACGGTCTAGATTATGGGTAATGATCTGTAGGCCTTTATCCAGAGCGGTTTTACTGATATCAATCAAATTAACTTTAAATCCGTTTTGGGCAAAAACATGGGCAATACCGTTTCCCATAGTTCCAGCACCTATTACAGCGATATGTTTCATATTATTTTCATTAGAGTTTTAATTTCACTCTAAGCATTGCCGTAAGAGTGAAATCACTACCTCATGGGAGGTTAGAAGGGGCTTTTAAAACTGATTTATAATCATATTTGCAACCCTTAAAGCTTCTGTGCCATCATGCAATGTTACAACTGGTGTGGTGTCGTTGTTAATAGCATCAGCAAAGGTTTCCAACTCCATTAAAATAGAATTTACATCAGGAATTTTAGGGTTATCAAAATAAATTTGTTTTTTTATACCTTCAGCATTTTGTAAGATCATATCAAAATCACCTGGGTTTTGTGGAGCATCTTTCATTTTAACTACTTCACATTTTTTTTCTAAAAAGTCCACTGAAATATAAGCGTCTTTTTGAAAAAATCTCCCTTTACGCATTTTCTTTAAGGATATCCTACTTGCTGTTAAATTCGCGACACAACCATTTTTAAATTCTATACGCGCATTGGCTATATCTGGTGTATCACTAATTACAGCAACACCACTTGCCGATATATGTTTTACTTCAGATTTTACTATACTCAAAATGATATCGATATCATGTATCATTAAATCCAATACCACTGGTACATCTGTTCCGCGAGGGTTGAACTCTGCCAAACGATGTGTTTCTATAAACATAGGTGTTTTAATATCGTCTTTAACCGCCAGAAATGCAGGGTTAAAACGTTCTACATGACCTACTTGTCCCTTTACTTTATGAAGTGCTACTAAGGCTCTAATGTCTTCGGCTTCGGCAACCGTATTTGTAATAGGTTTTTCAATAAAAATATGTTTGCCTTTGGTTATGGACTTTATGGCACATTCGTGGTGTGAAAGTGTGGGAGTTACTATATCTACAACGTCTACAGCGTCAATTAAATCGTCTAAGGAATCAAATAGAGTATATCCAAATTCATCGGCAACTTTTTGCGCAGTTGCGGTATCGGCATCGTAAAAACCAACTAGGTCGTATTTGTTGGATTGTTTTAAAAGTCTTAAATGAATTTTCCCCAGATGACCAGCACCTAAAACACCAGCTTTTAGCATAATTTTATCTTTGTATTGAAGCTTTTTTTAGTTTTTATTTACATTGAAAAACCATAGATTTTTCACACTTTAAAGATACTAAATTTAAATTCTGATAAAATTGTTTTTCGCTTAAAAATGTTTGTGTAATTACAAAAATAACTCCTAGCCGTATTGCGGCTAGGTTTCAATTGAAATTGTCATTTCCGAGACGTCGGAAATCTAAATAAAATGATTTCTATCATTCTAAAAGCTTAACGCTATAAATCTCTATTTTCTTTGGTAGTTCTTTTGAAGAAATTCTTTTATTTTAGCATGATTAACCTCCCAAGAATTGAAAGACACATTTAAACACCAAGGCATGCGCCAGCAATTGGTTAGCACAGTAAAAGCTAAAGGAATACAGAACGAAAAGGTATTGGAAGCTATTGGAAAAATACCAAGGCATTTATTTATGGACTCTGGGTTTTTAGACCATGCTTATCAAGATAAAGCATTTCCTATTGCTGCAGACCAAACGATTTCTCAACCTTACACAGTAGCATTTCAAACAGAATTATTACAAGTGGTTGCAGGAGATAAAATATTAGAGATAGGTACAGGAAGTGGTTACCAAACTGCGGTGTTGTGTTTATTGGGGGCTAAGGTGTATAGTATAGAGCGCCAACAAGAGCTTTTTAAAAAAACAAGCAAGTTTCTACCAAAATTAGGTTACAGGGCTAAAAAGTTAATTTTTGGAGATGGGTATAAAGGCTTACCTGAAGAAGCACCTTTTGATAGTATTATTGTAACAGCAGGAGCACCATTTGTTCCAAAACCGTTATTAAGTCAGTTAAAAGAGGACGGCGGGCGTTTAGTTATTCCTGTTGGAGACGATGTACAAGTTATGACGCTTTTTATTAGAAAAGGTCCAAAGGAATTTGAAAAGCATGAGTTGGGCGAATTTCGTTTTGTGCCTTTATTGGAGGATAGGAATTGATAATTTAGTTGTTAGTTGTTAGTTGTTAGTTGTTAGTTGTTAGTTGTTAGTTGTTAGTTGTTAGTTGTTAGTTGTTAGTGGTTGTGACTAGATGTATTCTTTTCAAAAATTCCAAATAATTCATTACTCATTCTAGGAGGAATGGAATTGTAGCATTTTTCAAAAGTTTTAATATTGAAATAAGGCTTAAAATAATTTAAGTATTCTTCTTTAGAACCACCAAACGGACGCTTTTCCATATCTTCAGTCAAAGGGAAATTAAACCAGAGACCAACTAATTTTCCGTTAGACTTTAATAGGTTGAACATTTTTTCTGCATAGGCTTTTCTCGTTTCAGGAAGAGGAGGAAATGAACAGAAAAATGTTTGTTCCAGAATTAAATCGTATTTGTTTTTATGCTCGAAAAAGTTACCATGTACTATTTTGTTAGAAGGGAAATTTGGAACTCTTTTTTGAAATGCTTCAAGTGGTGCTTTAGCAATATCTAAAATATAAACGTTTTTAAATCCATTTTTAAAAAGGTATTCAGCTTCATAGGCATTGCCTGCTCCTGGAATTAAAATGTTTAATTTTTTATTTTCAAGTTGATCTATGTATGCTTTTAATGGCGTAGAGGGCATTCCTATGTCCCAACCAGTGTTTTGTTCTTTGTAGCGTTTAGACCAGTAGTTTTCTATAGAATTTTTATTGTCTCTTTGCATAGTAAAATTTCAAGATGGTTTGTCATCCTGATCTTGTTTCAGGATCTTATAACTAATTAAATTTATCTTCCATTGCCTATGCCAGTTTTTCAATTGTTTTTCTCTTTTAATGGCATCGTTTATAAACTGAAATTCTTCAAAATATACTAGTCGTTTTAATTTATATTTAGCAGAAAAAGAATTTCCTTCTCCTGCGATATGTCTTTTCATTATATCGTCTAAACCTCCGGTTACTCCAATGTATAAAGTGCTATTAGGTCGGTTGGTTAGTATGTAAACCCAATAATTATGATAAGCACGTTTAGCCATTATTTTGATACTGGAGTATTGAGATGCTGAAATAAATTCAGCATGACAAGACACAAGTTACTTTTCAAAAATCTTTGTTTCTAAACCATCAATGCTTTTGGTATTTTTTTCTTTCCAATAATTTTCAATCCGTTCTTTGCCTTGTTTTTCTGCCCAAGCATTTAGTTGTTGACGCTCTTCTTTAAAATCCATAAACGGCACTGCAAACCCACAAGAGGTTTGTACGCTTTCAACTTTCATCTCTACAATTTGTCTCGTTCCTGGTATTTCTGGGAAATGGTTCTTGTTATTTTGAAATTCAGCATCCCTTTCGTGATATACCTTGGCACTTCCATATAGCCTAAGAATAAGTGGCTTAGCTTCAAAAGAACAAAACATTATGGTCATTCTGTTATTTTCTAATATATGTGCAGCAGTTTCATTGCCACTACCAGTTAGATTTAACCAAAGTACAGTATTTTTATCTGTAACTTTAAAACTATCGGCTAATCCTTTTGGCGATAAATTTATTCTACCATCTGCTGCTGCAGTAGCTACAAAAAATATATGTTGTGCTTCAATGAATGTTTGAAGTTTTGATGTGATTTCAGTAAAAAATTTTGCCATGTATTTTTATTTTTCAAACTGATTATTAGAATGTTTCAAGTCCGTTAACAACAGGTAAAGTAAGCTTTGTTTTATCTAAATCTATAGTTAATTCTGTACCAGGTTCTGGGTGGAGCGTATACTCTTTATCACTTGAAAAAATCATCAAACCAATTTGTTGTCCAGCTTTTATAATTTGGTCATCTGGCTGTAAATCAAAACTAACGGAGTAAAATTTACCGGGTTTTAAAGGTTTGCTTTTGGTCAACGATTTATAGTTTTGGGGATCTGCCCACCCGCGTGTGATAATATTATCTGTTAGTTTAGTACCTCTGCCATTATTCCATGGTAAAGAGACTAACCAAACGGATAGATTTACAGCTGGTTTACTACTAGACAGCGTTACTGTAATTTTTGGTACGCCTGATATATGAACATCTTTGCTAAGCTTAGGCGTAACATAAAGTAACCTGTGTGTTGTTATTTCTGCTTTTGCCAATGTGTTGCCACTAAAAGAATAATTATCAATTAAGGTTTCTGTATGTTGCAGCTCAGGAGTTGTTAGTGTTAAACCTCCAGCTTTTGGAGCCCCTGAAGTAAGATGTAGTGTTACGTTTTTAGATTTTGGGTTTGGGTAATCTGCATAAGGAGTTGGGTTTTTTACATTATCATTTTCACGAACAATGAATGCTTTGTTTGGTTCATTTTCAATGCCGTTATCAATACCATGTAAGTAATGTGTAAACCATTTGTTCATCATAGATATGGGAGGAGGGCCTCCATGTCCGTATTGATGGTAATAAATAGCAGTTTCCAATCCCATTTCCTTAGCCTTTTTATATATTCTGTAACTATGTTCTGGCATCACATTCCAATCGTTAAACCCGTGAGACATTAACATGGCGGCTTTCATGGGAGCCATATCATTTAAATAATCTCTTCCAGCCCAAAAATCGTTGTAATCTCCAGTAATCCTGTCCATACCGTTTTTCATTTCGGTATCTCTTACTCTTTTATTGTTTGAGGCGCGTTTTGCTTCATCGCCACTATGGATATAATCGTATAATACATCAATGTCTTCACCAAGATAACCGCCTGGAGAACGTACTAAACCATTACTTCTATAATAATGATAATAGGAAGTGTTTGGTGCTACAGGGATTATAACTTCTAATCCGTCAACTCCAGTAGTTGCAGCAGCAAGCGGTATAGTACCGTTATAGGATGTTCCTGTCATACCCACTTTGCCAGTACTCCAAAAGGCTTTCGCTTCTTCATTACCATAAGGTTCTGTGTAACCTTTAGCACGACCATTTAGCCAGTCGATTACCGCTTTAGGTGCCAAAGATTCGTTATCGCCACCAACTGTTGGGGAACCCTGAGATAGCCCTGTACCGGGAGATGAGGAATGTACAACAATATAACCTCTTGGCACCCAGGTTTTAATTTGTGAATTTGATATTATTGGGCGTTTGCCAAGGCGTGTTACTTCAGGGTGTACACGTTCGGGTCCCATTTCTCCCAATTCATGTTTTACATCCCAAAATACACCATCTATATCAGGTGCAACGCCTGCATAATATGGACTCGACTCATAAATTACGGGTAGTTTTAAACCTTCGGTATCGGTTTGGTAGGGACGTGTTACATCTACATGCATTCTATCTAGTTTGCCATCGCCGTCAGAATCAAATTCTGTTTCAACAAATACATCATGTCTAATCCATTGTTCAGGTGTATTAAAAGCTTCAACTATTTGAGCTTCTCCATCTTTGAAAACTGGTTTTGATTCTTGAGCTATTACTGTATAAGCTAGAATAAAAGCCAATACACTAAAACTGTATCTTGATAAATTTTTCATATTACTTCTTTATTGGAAGGTATTTTTTAGGAATTAAATTGTCTTCAGTTTCTTGAGCCCAAAAAATGTTTGCAATCCACCAACGGTTTTCATCGTTTATAAGCTGAATGCTATTTATACCACGCATAAAGGGTTCCTTGTCATCTTTACTATGATAGCATTCGTAAGTGCTAAACACATGGGCTATATTTCCAAAGGTATTTACTTTTCTATTGATTTCTTTTTCAATAAAACCATTCATTTTTAACCACTTTTTAGAATTGTTAATGTAATCTTGAGGGGTTAAATACTTGGCTTTATATACATCATCCTGATTCATGCCAGTAGGAATTAATTTTGCCCCCGGATAGAACAAAAATTTAAATTGTTTCCAATTGCGTTCTTCTTCCTTTTCAGCAGAAATAACTTGGTAAAGTGTTTTTATGGTTTTATCAAGTGTGCGTACTTTAGAACTGTCTATTACAAATTCTTTTTTTTCAGATGTTTTCTGTGCTTGTATTGCAATTGTAAAACAGCACAATGAAACTACTATTAATACTTTTTTCATCTTTTAGTCTATATGAAATACGATGCAAAATAATGAATTACTTACCCACAAAAGGTTAACGCCATCATAAAATTATTGTACTAAAAAGTTCTTGTGGATTCAGATAAGGTAAATTCGTAATGATAGTGTAGTAATGTTGAATTTAATGCATTAAAATGGTAAATGCTTACTTGTATATTTTTTTAATTCTATCAAGGTTACGCTTATTGTCACGATCTTTTATGGTTTCACGTTTATCGTATAGTTTTTTTCCTCGGGCTAGGGCAATATCGAGTTTAGCTAAGCCTTTATCATTAATAAATAAACGTAATGGTATAATGGTGAGCCCAGAGTTTTTAACTTCTTTTTCTAGTTTTTTTAGCTCACGCTTATTTAAAAGTAGTTTTCTTGTAGCTTTAGGTTTATGGTTATAGTAGTTGCCAAAGGCATACTCTTCAACAGTCATGTTTACTACAAAAAGTTCTCCACGCTCATTAAACTCACAGAAACTTTCTGCAATAGAAGCCTTGCCACTTCTTATAGATTTTATTTCGGTACCGGTTAACACAATGCCAGCAGTATATTTATCCAATATCTCATATTGAAAACGTGCTTTTCTATTCAGTATGTTTACCGTTTTTTGCATGGGAGCAAAACTACATAAATTCCCGTAAAGCAAGCCCGTTAATGTATTACTTTATATTATAAACCTCTAAATCAGGGTAAGGGTTGAGATGTAAAAAACGTTAAATAAAGACTAATCGTTTTTTTAATCCATGTAAATGCTAGTATTTTAGCATAATAGCGTTTATTTAATATGAAGAGATTTTTACAAGTAATTGTTTTGGCTACAATTGTGTCATCCTGTGCAAGTATTAAAAAGCACAACGTACAGATTACCAAATTACATGCGGTTGATGATTTAAAAGAAGATGTAGATAAATTGTATCATCAATTAAAAAAGCATCATCCAAAGTTATATCAATACACACCAAAAGACATCATGGAATTTAAATTTGATAGCTTAAAAACATCTATCAAAATACCCATGAACTCTCGTGATTTTTATAAAAAACTAGCTCCAGTTTTAACTAATGTTAGGCAAGGACATGTATCCATCCGTCCACAAGGGAAGCAGTTTACAAGAAAAGAACGTAAGGTTTTAAAAGAGAAGAAATTTGAGTTTTACGATTTGGATTTTGATTACAGAGATAGCAAGCTTTATGTTAAACGTACTATTGGTAAAGATTCAACTTTTGTCGGAGCAGAAGTTTTAAATATAGCAGGAGAATCTGCACCAGAATTAGTTGAAACGTATAAAACACGTTTTGCTTCAGATGGATTTAATACCACACTTTTTGATAGGTTTGTAAGCAAAGGTTTTAAGGCTTTTTATGTAAGGGATAAAGGGTTTTTAGATAGCTTGAAAGTGACGTTTAAAACCAAAGATTCTACCTTTTCTAAGGTATTTAAGCGTGTACCAAAAAAGAAAAAGAAAAATACAGATTCTACATCGACGCAAAAAGATAGTATCAAAGTACCTAAACCTAAAAAGCTCACTAAGCAGGAAAAGGATAGTTTAAAAGCAGCTGCTAAAAAAAGAAAAGCATTCAATAAAAAACATGGGTACATTGCAAGAACAAAGGAGTATACCAGAAATTTTAAGTTTATTGGAGAAGATAGCACTGTTGCTTACATGAAAATACGAGGATTTTCAAATGGGAATTACAAGAAGTTTTACGAGGAGAGTTTTAAAAAAATAGATTCAGCTAGGGCAAAACACTTCATTTTAGATTTGCGTGATAATGGTGGCGGGCGTATTGCAGAAATAGAGCGTTTATATTCTTACTTAACCGATAAGGAATTTCAATTTATTACAGAAAGTGAAGTAAATAGTAGACTTCCTGTTTTAAAATCAATAATGAGTAATACTACGCCAACGGGGCTTAAGGTACTATCTGGTGTATTCTCTCCTATTTTAATTGTACAGAACCTACTTAGGGTAAAAAAGAAAGATGATAAATTGTATTATAAATTTAAATATGCTAAACCAGAAGAACCCAACCCATTAAACTTTAAAGGAAAAGTATATGTGTTAATTAATGGTAATTCATTTTCTGCCTCTTCCATAATTTCAACAAATTTACATGCTACAAAACGAGCTACTTTTGTAGGAGAGGAAACAGGTGGGGCATATAATGGTACCGTAGCAGGGTTTTACAAACTCTACGAATTACCCAACTCTAAATTGATTGCTAGAATTGGGTTAATGCAAATTGAAGCGCCTTATAAACAGAATCCCGATGGTTATGGCATAAAACCAGATATTGAAATCTTACCTACAGTTGAAGATGTGCAACAGCAGAAAGATCCTGAATTGGATTGGATACTTCAAGATATAGAAAAAAATAGGTAGATAGTAACTGTCATTGTGTTTTTGTTAAAATATGAGATGAAAATTTAACGTATCGTATTTCTACTTTGATAACACCTTTTTTTTATGGTGTAAATGTAAAACATTCGTATTTTTGATATCCGTTTTAAATTAATATTCAAAAAATTTTTATGAATTCATATGATGTAGCCGTAATAGGTTCAGGACCAGGAGGGTATGTGGCAGCGATTCGTTGCGCACAATTAGGCATGAAAACTGCAATTATCGAAAAATACAGTACACTTGGTGGTACTTGTTTAAATGTAGGTTGTATACCTAGTAAGGCGCTTTTAGATTCTTCGCACCACTACGAAGACGCTATTAAACATTTTGAGGAACACGGTATTGAAATTCCTGGAGACGTAAAAGTGAATTTAGAAAAGATGATTGCACGAAAGCAGTCTGTAGTAGATCAAACTACTGGAGGTATTGATTTCTTAATGAAGAAGAATGAGATTGATGTGTATCACGGTTTAGGGAGTTTTAAAGATGCTACCCATATTAAGATAGAGGGCGAGGAAACCACTGAGATTGAAGCTAAAAAAACAATTATAGCTACAGGGAGTAAGCCGTCTACATTACCATTTATTGAAATTGATAAGGAGCGTATCATTACATCAACAGAAGCTTTAAAACTTAAAGAAATTCCAAAACATCTTATTATCATTGGTGGAGGTGTAATAGGATTAGAATTAGGGCAAGTATATAAAAGACTTGGTGCTGAAGTTACTGTAGTTGAGTATATGGATAGAATAATTCCAACTATGGATGCAGGACTTTCTAAGGAATTGAATAAAGTATTCAAGAAGGCAAAATTCAAAATGCAAGTGTCTCACAAGGTAAAATCTGTGGAGCGCAAGGGCGATGAGGTTATTGTAAAAGCAGATAATAAAAAAGGAGAAGAAGTAGAATTTAAAGGCGATTACTGTTTGGTTTCTGTTGGACGTCGTCCATACACAAGTGGATTAAATGCTGAAGCTGCAGGTGTGAAGTTGGATGATAGAGGTAGAGTAGAGGTAGATGCCCATTTACAAACATCCGCATCTAATATTTACGCCATTGGCGATGTAGTTAAAGGCGCCATGTTAGCACATAAGGCAGAAGAAGAAGGTGTGTTTGTAGCTGAAACCATTGCAGGACAAAAACCACATATAGATTATAATTTAATTCCTGGAGTAGTATATACATGGCCAGAAGTAGCAGCTGTTGGAAAAACAGAGGAGGAACTTAAAGAAGCAGGTATTGCTTATAAATCAGGTTCTTTCCCAATGCGAGCCTTAGGTAGAAGTCGTGCTAGTATGGATTTAGATGGGTTTGTAAAGATTTTAGCAGATAAAACTACTGATGAAATTTTAGGGGTACACATGATAGGTGCCAGAGCTGCAGATATGATAGCAGAAGCAGTAGTAGCTATGGAATATCGTGCTAGTGCTGAAGACATATCTCGTATGTCTCATGCGCATCCAACGTTTACTGAAGCCATTAAAGAAGCAGCTTTAGCAGCTACTGAAGATAGGGCGTTGCATATATAAAGTTGTTTACAATTTTGATTTATAAAGACGAACTAAATTTAGTTCGTCTTTTTTTGTTTAATAATTTAACATTTTATTCAAACAAAATAAATGTTATTGTGTAATTTTGTGACTTATAAATTGTTTTATGGTGTACCCAAAACTATTGTGTTTTCAAATCGTACTGTTATTTTCAGTATTACTCTCAGCTCAAAATAAGCATACCGTTAGTGGTACAATTACAGATGTTTCAAATGGGGAAACGCTTTTTGGTGCTTCGGTATTTTTAGAAGGTACAACAATAGGGACAATAACAAATGAGTATGGATTTTATTCTATAACGGCAGAAGCAGGCGAATATAATCTCATAGTATCTTATGTGGGGTATGCCACTTCTAATAAGAAAATCAATTTAAACAACAATCAAAGTATAGATTTTGAAATAGCAGAAGCTTCAACAGAATTAGAAGAAGTGCTTATTGTGGCTGAGGAATCAGAGCGTCTTGATATTAAGTCGCCGCAGATGAGTGTTTCTAAACTAAAAGTAAGTACTATTAAGCAGATGCCAGTGGTTTTGGGAGAGGTAGACATTATAAAATCTATACAATTGTTACCAGGAGTTACAAGTGGTGCTGAAGGTTCTGCAGGATTTAATGTACGAGGAGGAGCTGCCGATCAAAATTTGGTGCTTTTAGATGAAGCAATCATATACAACACCTCACATTTATTTGGATTCTTCTCGGTGTTTAACGCAGATGCTATAAAAGATGTAAAACTTTATAAGGGAGGTATTCCGGCACGTTTTGGTGGCCGTGTGTCCTCTGTCTTGGATGTGCGTCAAAAAGATGGCAATAGTAAGAATTTTGAGCTTAATGGAGGTATTGGTTTAATATCTAGTAGGCTTTCAGCCGAAGGCCCTGTATTTAATGACAAAGGCTCTTTTTTAGTAGCGGGCAGAGGATCTTATGCACATTTGTTTCTGCAAGCCTCTGGAGAAGATAATTCAGCCTATTTTTATGATTTAAATTTAAAAACAAATTACAATATCGATAAAAAAAATAAGTTGTTTTTATCAGGTTATTTCGGGAGGGATGAATTCAATTTTGGAGCTAATTTTAATAGTGGTTATGGTAATGCTTCAGGTAATTTAAGGTGGAACCATATTTTTAGTGACAAAGTGTTTTCCAACTTATCATTTGTATATAGTGACTACGATTATATACTAGATTTTAAATCTTTTGAGTTTGATTGGATTTCAGAAATTACCAATTATAATATCAAGTACGATATAAGTTACTATCAAAGTAATGATTTGCAACTAGATTTTGGTTTTAGTGCCATTTACTATGATTTTAACCCAGGAGAAATTAACCCTACTTCAGAGACCTCATCAATTAACCCTCTGCTACTAGACCAAAAACGAGCCTTTGAAAATGGAATATACGCAAGTGCGGAATACAAGTTTTCAGATAAATTAACAGTTACTGCAGGTTTACGCTATAGTTATTTTATAAGGCAAGGTGGACAACCTTTAACAGAATATGAAAATGGATTGCCAATTGTTTACAACCAAGCTCTTGGTGTATACGAAGAAGGGAATGCAATAGGAGAAACGAATTTTGCAAGGAATGAGACTATAAAAACCTTTGGAAACTTAGAGCCTCGTTTAGCTTTAGCGTATCAATTAAACGAAACATCGTCGGTTAAAGCTGGGTACAGCCATACAGCACAATACATACATTTATTATCTAACACGTTATCCGTTACCCCGCTGGATGTTTGGACACCAAGTGGACGTTTTATAAAACCACAACTGTCAGATCAATATGCCATTGGGTATTTTAAGAACTTTAACGATAAAGAATACTCATTAGAGGTGGAGGCCTATTATAAAACCGTGGATAACAGAATCGATTATGTTGATGGCTCAGATTTAATTGGACAAAATACGATAGAGACTGAAATTTTAAATGGAGAATTAAGGGCTTATGGTCTAGAGTTTCTTGTAAGAAAAACAAAAGGGGATTTTAAAGGATGGTTGGCTTACACGATCTCAAAAGCAGAACAACGAACTCCTGGAGGTGCTGCCGGCGGACCTGGAATTAATAATGGTAATTGGTATTATGCTGCTCAAGATAGAACACATGATGTATCTATAACAGGGAGCTATAAATTAAATGATAAATGGAATTTTGGTGCCAATTTAATTTATCAAACAGGACGTCCAGTAACCTATCCAGATGGTCAATATACTTATGAAGGTTTAAATATTGCAAATTTTTCAGATAGAAACGCAAGTAGGCTAACCGATTACCATCGTATTGATGTTTCGGCTACTTACAAACCAAATAGAAAACCAGATAAAAGATGGAAAGGCGAGTGGGTGTTTGGTATTTATAACATCTATAATCGCAGAAATGCAGCTTCAATTTCCTTTGGACAAAATAGAGAAACTGGTGCTAATGAGGCTACTAGAACCGCTATTTTTGGTGTAGTGCCTTCAGTATCATATAATTTTAAATTTTAAATCATGAAGCATTCAATATTTAAAATAGTAGTCTTTATTCTAATTTGTACATTTTCTTGTACTGATGTTGTTGATGTTGATGTGCCAGAGGCACCACCTAGATTAGTTGTAGAAGCTTCGATAGATTGGGAAAAAAATACGCAGGGTAATGAGCAATTTATCAAAATAAGCACGTCTACCCCTTTTTTTGATAACCTTAGCAATACAGCTGTAACAAATGCTTCAGTTAGTGTTACAAATACTACTACTAATGAAGAGTTTCAATTTACACACCAAGGTAATGGTATTTACGGAACATCAACTTTTGTACCTGTACTGAATCAAACTTATACTTTGGAGATCAATCACGAAGGAGAGACTTATGTCGCAGAAGAAACCATGACACCGGTTGTGGACATTGATGAGATAAGTCAAGCAAGAATAGGAGGTTTTAACGATGAAGCCTTGGAAGTTGATATTTATTTTAATGACCCACCAGGAGAGGAGAATTTTTATTTATTCAGGTTTGAAGAAGAAGGAGATTTATTGCCCGAATTATTAGCTATTCCAGATGAGTTTACAGATGGTAATAGAATGAAAGTCTTTTTTGAAAAAGAAGAGGATGAAGATTTGGGCTTTGAAGAGTTTGAGCAAGGGGATGTTGCTCATATTAAATTTCATGGCATTTCTAAACAATACTTTAACTACATAGACTTGTTGATAGATCAATACGAAAATGCAGAAAACCCATTTGGAACCGTTCCAGCAAGGCTAAAAGGTAATGTTCTTAACCCTTCCAATCCAGATAATTACGCTTTCGGATATTTTAGATTAGTGCAAGTAGTAGAGGAAACTTATATATTTCAGTAAAATTTATAGTATTTATATAACAGGTTTTACTTAATTTTTTAGTATGGAAAACGTATGTTTTAATGAGGTTTTTTTTACATGAAATTTTTTTTTCTTTTTTTTGCGGGGCGAGTGACTTTTTAAAAATACAGGGGTCATAAGAATGTCAACTATTATTTAGCTATAAAGCTATTTTGAAAACCCTAGAAGAAATTAGTAATAAATCAGACGAAGATCTGGTAAAAGCAATTGTAGAAACCAATAATACATTGCTTTTCGAGATTCTTTATGATAGATATGCCTCGCTGGTATATAATAAATGTTATGGGTTTGCTAGAGATGAAGATGAAGCAAAAGATTTAACCCAAGATGTATTTTTAAAACTGTTTGTAAAATTGGCTAGTTTTAAAGGGAAGTCTAAATTTTCCACTTGGTTATATGCTTTCACTTATAATCATTGCGTTAATTATGTAACCCGAAATACAGCCAAAAAAATAGAAAAACAATCTGTTGATTATCAAGATATAGAAAATGTGTCTGATCATGAGATTGATGACAAAGAATTTCTTAGCATGCGAGTAGACAAGTTGAAAAAATGTATGGAATTGATATCGCCTGACGAGAAAATGATACTATTGCTAAAGTACCAAGACCATTTAACCATAAAGGAAATTGAGTCGGCATTAGGAATAGGAGAGAGTGCAGTTAAAATGAGAATTAAAAGAGCAAAGGATAAACTTGTACAGGTTTATACCGATAACTAATAACAATGGAAAATCCGTTTAAACAAATAAATCAGCCGCTTAGGGAGGTTCCGCCAGAGTTAAAGTCTAAGGTAATGACAGATATTGCCATAGCGAAGCTTATCATGGATTTAGCGGCATTATTTTCCTATAATTTTAGTCATGTTATAGAAACTGTTATTAGCAAAAGAGATAAAAACAACCAGTAACCAATTATAACCCTTTAACAATGAATTTTATAGTACAACTTAAAGAGTCTTTGCAAAACGTATGGCTAGGTATTGCAGGTTCTGCCCCCAAAATACTTGGGGTTTTGGCACTTATTATCATTATTTTGATAGTGATAAAAGTTTTTACGAATATTTTACGTAAGATCCTTAAAAAAGCCAATGTAGATAAACTTGGAGATAAACTTAATGAGATTGAACTATCTGAAGGAAAAACACTAAATATCAAGTTAGTAGATATCATTGTAAAAATAGTAAAATGGATATCTTACATCATCCTAGTTTCTATAGTTGCAGATATTCTAGAGCTTACCATGGTTTCAGAAGGCCTTAACAGCCTTATAGGTTATTTGCCAAAATTATTTACAGCTTTAGCCATTGTTATCCTTGGATTGTTATTTGCGAATTTTGTAAAAAAGTCGTTGCAGTCCCTATTTGATTCTATGGAACTATCTGGCGGTAAATTTTTAAGTCAGTTGGTGTTTATGTTGCTAATGGTATTAATAACCATAACAGCACTTAATCAAGCAGAAATCAACACAGAAATCATTACGAGTAACATAAAAATGATACTCGCAGCATTCTTACTAGCTTTTGCAATAGCGTTTGGTTTAGGAGCAAGAAATGTAATAGAAAAGTTGTTAAATACCTTCTATACAAGAAAATTATTTGAAATAGGTCAAGTTATAGAATTCAACGATATACGAGGAGAGGTGGAAACAATAAATAGTATATCAGTTACATTAAAAACAAAAACAGGTAAAATAATAGTACCAATTAAAGATATTGTAGAGAGTCAAGTAAGTATTCAGGATTAACTTTAAGTTAGGGTTAAAATTTGGTTGGTTACTTTTCTGAGTAACGAAAACGGCTCTCTACATGACATAATCCCTTTCCATTATTTTGGAAAGGGATTTTTTTGTGATAAATTTGGCTCTACACATTTATTTTATGAGATTCATCTACTTTAGTATAATAACATTTGGGCTGAGTATACCTGTAAAAGCCCAAGCTACGATTCCAGATAATTATAAATTGGTTTACACTCATGATTTTGAGCAACCTCAAGCTATTAATACTCTAGAAACGACTGATAATGACGTTTGGCGTATTTCAAAAGGGAATAATGGTAATTGTATGGAGCTTTTTGGTAAAAGCGAGTATAAACCAGAAGTGAGATCGCCTTTTAATATAGCCGTAATAAAGGAGGTTTTAGTTGGAGATTTTATTTTTGAAATAAAACTAAATCAAAACGGAAGAGAATACCCTCATAGAGATTTATGTTTAGTATTTGGTATTAACAATGCTTCAAATTTTTATTATACACATATAGCGTCTAAAGCTGATGCGCATGCTAATTCTATCTTTATAGTGAACGATGAGCCCAGAAAAAGTATAGCTTCTGAAAGAACTGATGGTACCAATTGGGGGGCAGAAGATTCTTGGCATACCGTTAGAATAGTTAGAAAAACGCAAGAAGGACTTATTGAAATTTATTTTGATGATATGACCAAACCCATAATGACTGCTACAGATACTCATTTTAAATCAGGGTATCTAGGTTTTGGCTCTTTCGATGACACGGGTAAATTTGATGATATCAAGATTTGGGCGCCAAATACTTTAGAACCAAAGACAGGAATATTTAACTAATACTTTTCTAAAACCTCTAAAACGTCCTTTTTATAGGTTCTACTAATTGTTAAAGCTTTGTCATTAATAATAATCTCCTCATTGGTAAAAGAAGTAATATGCTTTAAAGCAATAATGTAAGAACGATGTATTCTTAAAAAACGGTCATTAGGTAATTTAGCTTCAATAGCGCTTATGGTTTCTCGAGTAACAATGGTTTTGTTGGCCAAATGAATTTTTATATAATCACTATAACTTTCAATGTAGATTATAGCTTCGAAATCTATTTTAATCATGCGTCTATCCGCACGCACAAACATAAAATCGTTCGTGTTTGAATGTTCTATTTCAGTGGATACATTATTAGAATAAATATTAAAATAGTTGTTAACTGCTTTAAGTAGTCTATCAAATGAAATAGGTTTCATCAAATAGTCTACCGCTTGCAGCTCAAAACCTTCAACAGCAAAATCCCGATAGGCTGTTGTGAAAATTATTTTTGTATCCTTGTTTATAGATTTGGCAAAAGATATACCTGAGATTTCGGGCATATTAATATCTAAGAATATCAAATCGATGGTATAGGTTCTTAGTACATTAAAAGCTTCAATGGCATTACTGCAGCTTGCAGTAATTTGTATGTTAGGTATTTTGGCCAAATGTGTTGCAATAACCTCTCTTGCAATGGTTTCATCATCTACTATAATACACGATATGTTTTTGCTTTGTGGCATTATTTGGTAATGAGTTTTAAATGTACTTTAAATAATCCATTTGTATTTTCAATATCCAGATGGTGTTTGTCTTTATATAATAAGTTTAATCGTTTCTTTATGTTTTCTAAACCAATACCATTTTCTGATGTAAGACTGGCGTTGGTCGAATTTTCAATTTCAAAAAAGATAGTATCGTTTTTACAAAATAGTTTAATATTAATTTGAAGTGCCCCTTGTTTTAAATTGCCATGTTTAAAACTGTTTTCAATAAATGGAATAAGTAACATAGGGGCGATTTTAGTATCTTCTAAAATATTTTCTGTGTTGAAGTTTACCTGAAGCGTGTCATTGAAGCGCATTTTTTCCAATTCAATATAATCATCAATATGATTAATTTCATCTATTAAAGCCACAAAAGGTTTATCTACCTGATACAACAAATAATCCAGTAAATTGGATAGCTTTAAAATCATCTCCGGTGTTTCATCTGCTTTTTTTAAAGCAAAACCATACATAGTATTTAGGGTGTTGAATAGGAAGTGCGGATGAATCTGCATTTTTAAGTAATTCAACTCTTGATCTTTAAGTTTTAATTGAGTTTCTAAAATCTTGGTTTCTAGTTTTTTCGTGTCCTCAGAGTGTTTTAGATTCAATTTAAGAAGTTTAAAAGCACTAACAACAATAACTACTAAATACACACTAACACCAACAAAAAGTAAACTTTTACTAATAGGAGCCATGTTTGTGTATTGGAAATTTGAGAGATATATCAAGCCATAAAATACAGATATAACGATTAGATATGCCGAAATTATAAAAGCATAAAGACTATAAAGTCCAAATAAAATATAACGTTTAGTAATTAAATAATCAGGTATTATTTTATAGATAAACACATAAGTTGTAGCAATGGTTATAGGCATTAAAAAGAATGAAAAATCCTTAACATAATTGTAGTCACTACTATCAACACCAAAAAAATAGGTGTAAAATAAGAGAATGCCATACCAAAATATGATATGCAAAAGTATCTGTCCTATTTTTTTTAATATGAAACGTTGCGAAAACACAAGTACAATAATAGTGGAAATTTGGTGTATCCAAGAATTTTAGAGACGGATAACCTATTTAGGGCGGAGTTTAACATTTGGTTATATCCACATCTAAAATGGTTGTCTATCTCTTTTCTAATTTTTCAAAGAGTAAGCTGGATAAATTTGCAACTATCAATTATAAAAAGAGTGAACATGAAACATGTACTATTTATTTTCCTTTTCATATTCAATTTATCAAATGCTCAACATAATAAGTTTGATGAATTAGATACTTACCTTGAAACTTTAGCAAGTAAAAATAAATTTATGGGAGCCGTTGCGGTTGCTGTGGATGGGGAGGTTATTTATGAAAAACAGGTGGGGTATGCCCATATTTTAGAAGGTAGCAAGACGCCAATTACAAATGCAACTAAGTTTAGAATAGCTTCTATTACTAAAACCTATACTGCTATTATGATATACCAATTATTTGAAGAAGGTAAATTAAGGTTAACAGATAAGTTGTCACGGTATTTTCCGCAAATACTGAATTCTGAGAATATTACTATTGAAAACATGTTGAACCACAGTAGTGGACTACATGAAGTTGCTAAACACAAAGATTTTAATATATGGATTAGGGAAGAGTCAACCAGAGCGGAGATGTTAGAAAGAATGCTTAAACAATCTAAAGTATTTGAGCCTGGAACTAAGAGCGAATATTCCAATACTAATTTTATTCTTTTGGGATACATTATTGAAGATATAGATAAGAGGAATTATGCAAAATCACTTGAAAAGAGGATAGTTGATAAACTAAACCTGAAAAACACTTATTATGGTGGTAAAATAGATATATCTAATAATGAATGTCATTCCTACAAATTAAATAATGGTATGTATGTACAACAGGAAGAAACTAATATGAGTAATCCAGGTGGAGCAGGAGCCATTGTAGCCACACCTTATGATTTGGTTACATTTTATGATGAAGTATTCTCAGGCAAATTAATATCAGAAAAAAGCCTTGATAATATGATTACAGCGAAATATATTCCTTATGGAAGTGGGATATTTGTTAATGAGCATTCCTTGGGTCATGGAGGAGGTATGGATGGATTTGCCTCTGAGATTTCATATAAACCAAATGAAAAAACAACGGTTTTAGTGCTTTCAAATATGTTGAACTATTCAATTACAGATATTGGAGCTAATGCTTTTTTTGCTAGTCAAAACAAAGACTTATTGAAACTCAAAACCCAAGCAAAGGCTATAGAGCTAACAGCAGAACAAGTATTGAAATGTACAGGGAATTATGGAGGTGTGCAAGGTAAGGAGAAAAAGCCATTTACATTTACTTTTATAGCAAATGGTAATGTACTAAAAGGAGGGCCAAACCCAGAAACGTTGTTCGATTTAAAAGCTATTGCGTACAATGAATTTGTACATGAAAATTTTGGGATTCATTTCAAGTTTGATTTGGAAAATAAAACTTTAATCTTTACTCAGGCAGGAGAATCCCATACTTTAACTAAAAAACAATAAATTTATAACTATGTATATTATTTTTTTATTAGTATTCACTGAGGCTTCTTCGCAATTAGTAAAACGTTTTATGGAGGGAGGCTCCTTTTTTATGTCACTTATTTTAATATGTCTTTTGCTGACACTAGCCTTTGTAATTATAGCATTTATAAACCTTAAAAGAGATTTGAGTAAATCCAAAAAAATGACAGGATTGGCTTCGGATGTTAGTATTCTAGGATTAGTAATAGGGTTTTTAGGCTCAATAATAGGCATGATTGCCGCTTTTGATGCCGTAAATGCTGTTGGGGATATAAGCTCGGGTACGATGGCGGCAGGACTAAAAGTATCATTTTTAACAACTGTGTTTGGTGCGGTTACTTTTATATTACCAAGAATTGGCATTATTATTTTAAAAGTATTACAGAAAAACTAATGGCGTTAATATAATTTCATCAATCAATTAACTTTAAAACCTCTTTTCTCCCGATAGTTATCGGGATTGAAAAGGGATTTTTTTGTTAATAACTGTTTACAATTAAGTATAAGTACTTATTGATTTTTAAGTGAGAAAATTCTAGCTTCGCTTACCTGTGCTGAGCTTGTTTCAGTATCGACTGATATAAGTCATTAAAACGACGTCGTATCATTAAAGTTAGGCGCAATACGAATGAAACTGCATAGATTTAAAATACAAGGATTTAAGCGACTAGAGGATATAGAAATTTATCTTGAAGATGCCACATTCTTAATTGGACAAAATAATTCTGGAAAGAGTTCAATACTGAAAGCCATTGGTGTTTTGCTTTCGGCAACCAAAACATTACCAAGTTCAGATTATTACTCGGTTGTTGACGAAGAAACTGGAGAAACAAAACCTCAAACAACCAAAGTTATTTTTGAAGCTGAATTTAGAAACTTACCCGAAGAATCAAAGACTTGGAGAGGATTTAAAGGAAGAATTTTTGAGTACGAAAGTGAAACAGAAACAGGTCTTTCAGTAACATACAAAAAAACCTATGAATTAGGTAAAGATGTGGTAATCGAGTTTAAATCAAAAATACGAAACCTAAAAGCCGAATTTGAAGACTGTAAAAAGCCACAAGATTATATAGATAAGGGAATTTTGGAGGAAGTTATTTCCGAGTTTTTTCCAGAATTGGATAAGAACGTTGGTAAGAGCAAAGGAGCGTTAGAAAAATTAGAGCAACTTGATGAAATATGGGATATAGTTGACGAAGATACTTGGTTTCAAAATCCAGGTGGAATACCTGGTAATGTTTTAAAAATGTTACCAAGATTTTTACTAATTCCTGTTGACACTTCTATGAATGAAATACAAGGGAATACGTCAGGTGTTTTAGGTAAAACATTAAACGAACTTTTTCAAGTAGTAAGAGAAAACTCTGATAATTTCAAAAACGCTCAAGAACATTTAGAAAAACTTGCAAAGGAATTAGACCCAGAAGATGACACGTCGGAATTTGGTAAAATGATGACTGATTTAAATTCAGTTTTGACAAAAGTATTTCCTGAATCTCAATTACACGCGACTACAGACTTAAGCGACCCAAATAAAGCGTTGAAACCAAGCTTTAATATTGAAATGTCGAGTAATATAAAAACATCAGTCGAAAATCAAGGAACAGGTATGGTTCGAGCTGCGGTTTTTGGAATGTTACGCTTTAGACAAAAATGGCTATCTGACAGAGAAGATGAACATAATCGCTCACTAATTATTTGTTTCGAAGAACCTGAAATTTATTTACATCCAAGTGCTGCAAATCAAATGAGAGATGCTATTTATGAATTAAGCAGTTCGAATTCTCAAATCGTGGCATCAACTCATTCACCATTTTTAATTGATATTTCAAGAAAACCAAAGCAAGTATTGAACAGACTTATACGAAATAAAAAGTCAGTTAAAAGCAGTACATTTTCAGTATCAAATGCGTTTTTAGAACTACAAGAAGATGATAAGTCATATGTCAAAATGCTTCTAAAGATTGATGATTATATTTCTAGAGCATTTTATACCAATAATGTCATTATAATTGAAGGAGACACAGAAGATATTTTAATAAGAGAGTCTTTAGCAAGATTGCCTAAAGAAAAGTATTTGAGAATTATTTCAAACTTTGAGGTATTAAAAGCCAGAGGAAAAGCAGCTATTATTGGTTTAGTAAAATATTTAACATCTATGGGCATTAAACCAATTGTAGTTCACGATAGAGATAATGGAATTAAAGGAGCAGTAAAGTTTAATCAACCCATTAAAGATGCTGTAGGCACAAATGGTAGAATAGTTGAGATGTACGAAAATGTCGAAGATGAAATCGGATATCAAGCGAATTACGAAAAGCCATTCAAAGCTTTTGAGCAGACTCAAATTTGGGGAGAAAATTGGGAAGATATTCCAGAAAATTGGCGGCATAAAATGATTGAGATTTTCGGTAGTTACATTTCAGAATAAGTACTGCCCCTCGCTACCGCTAGTTTCCAACCAATGGTATTTCGAGTAAGTAAAAAATTCGCAAAGACTCAACCTCAAATAATCTAAAACTGATTTTAGTATGCAGGTGTGTTAGTTAGAAAGACGTGTATTAAAAAACAGGCTAGCATTTGAATTGTGCAATAGATTCCTGCCTGCACAGGAATGACAACGTTGTGTTTATTTGCAATAGAGGAATTTATGGTAATAGGTAAACAAAATTAGAGTTTTGTTATATCTAAAAAGGAAAATTGTTATTATTTGTCATTCCTGCGCATGCAGGAATCCAAAATAAGATCATTCAATTAAATACGTCCAATCCGCAGATAAATCATTCCAATTGGAGTTGTCTTCTTCAATTAAATTAATTTTCCATTGACGTTCCCTTTTTTATATTTTTTTAGTGCTTCATAACGTCCTATTATACATTGAGTTTTTATGATAAAAAATAGATTCCTGCCTTCGCAGGAATGACAACGTTGTGTTTATTTGAAATAGAGGAATTTATAGTAATAGGTAAACAAAATTAGAGTTTTGTTATAACTAAAAAACCAAATTGTTATTGTCTGTCATTCCTACTCAGGCAGGAATCCACAATAAGATCATTCAATCAAATAGGTCCAATCCGCAGATAAATCATTCCAATTAGGATTCTCTTCTTCAATTAAGTTTATTTTCCATTGACGTTTCCATTTTTTCATATTTTTTTCACGCTTTATGGCATCATTCACATATTGGTAAGATTCAAAATACATGAGTTTATCTAATCCGTATTTTGAAGTAAAACCCTCAACGAGTTTGTTTTTGTGTTCAAACATTCTGCGTTCTAAGTCATTTGTAACACCAATGTATAAGGTTCCGTTCTTTTTGTTTGAAAGTATATATAGGTAGTATTGGTGTATGTTTTTGTGCATTTTGTTTAATAAAGATGGATTCCTGCCTTCGCAGGAATGACAGTATGGTACTTAGTTAAAGTAATAAATAAGTTTTAAGGTACATAAGTTAAAATTATGTTTTTATTTATTATCGAGTTTTTTAGTAAAGTGGATTCCTGCCTTACTGAAACGAGTTCAGCACATGTCGCAGGAATGACAGCGTTGTTCTGGGGTAATTAGCTTTAAGGTAATAGGTATGTTAGAATTAATGCTTTTTGTTACATCTCAAAAATTAAGTTGTTGTTGTATGTCATTCCTGCGGAGGCAGGAATCCATAGCCAAACTTAAATATCAAAGAAAACTAAAACGTTGAATGTTAAAAACGTAAACCACTGCAAACTGTAACTGAACACTGCGACTTACTTCCTCTTATTCCGTTTATTATAATTTTTATCCCCTCTCGTTTTAGGCTTTTTATATTTTTTAGCAATTTCCCTACGGTATTTTCCGCCTAAGTTCTCCTTTTGGTTTTTAGCTTTCTTTTCATGAAACGCTGGTCCAGGAGCGTCTTCATCCCTTCGCTTTGTTGGGTTGTTGCGTTCTCTTATTTGTGGGCGTTCCTCTTCAATCAATTCTGTAGAAATCTCGACAACATCAGGTAGTTCTATAACAGGGATTTTCATTCCCATTAACTGTTCAATATTGTTAATCGCTTCCTGTTCTTTTTCAGTAGAAAACACCAATGCTTTTCCTTCGCGTTCAGCACGACCTGTTCTACCGATACGGTGCATGTAATTCTCAGGATAATCGGGAGTATCAAAATTTATGACATGACTAACATTGTCAATATCCAAACCACGTGCCATCACATCGGTTGCAATCAAAATACGATTATGACCTTCTTTAAATTGCTCAATACTCCGTAAACGGTAATTTTGAGTTTTGTTGGAGTGGATCACACACAATTCTTCTTTAAAATAGTCGTCTAGTTTTTCAAATAAACGATCCGCTATGCGTTTAAAAGCTACAAAAACCAACACTTTATTAAACGTGTCTTCATTGTGTAACAAATGCACTAATAAGTTAAGTTTTGTGTAGAAGTTGGGCACATTATATCGGTGTTGCGCAATATTATCTAAAGGTGTACCGGAAACAGCAATAGAAACCCGCTCTGGGTTTCTAAAGAAATCTGTAATCAAGGCATCAACATCCTGTGTCATCGTTGCTGAAAACATGATGTTTTGTCGACGTTCAGGCAGAATATCAAAAATATTAATCAATTGATGTCTAAACCCTAAATCTAGCATCACATCTACTTCATCAATGACCAATTTTTGAATGGATTTTAATTGCAATACACGACTCACAGCCAAATCATACAAACGCCCTGGAGTTGCCACAATAATATCTAATCCCTGAGCTACAGCCTGTTTTTGGGTATTAATATTGGTGCCGCCATAAACCCCCAACACACGATTGTTAATGTATTTGGATAGTTTTTCAATCTCTTCAACCACTTGCACTACTAATTCGCGAGTAGGAACCAAAACCAATACACGCGGATTATCCTGCTTAGAAAATTTTAAGTTGCGTAAAATAGGCAACATGTAAGCAAAAGTTTTTCCCGTACCAGTTTGGGCTATCCCAACAACGTCTCTACCAGAGGCCACTACGCTAAAGGCTTCAGCCTGGATAGGCGTTGGGGTAGTAAAACCCAAATCATCTAAGGCGTTGTAAAGTGGTGTATTAAGGTTTAAGTCTTGAAACGTCACAGTGTTGCTATTTGTGGACAAAGTTAGCCTTAATTATTTAGTTTATACTAAATGCGTGTTATCTATTTCTATAGTGTATGAGGCTTTAAAGATTTCGTTTTTTGGAAGGGCTATGATACCTTCTTTGGTTTTAAAATCTTGATTGGTGTTTACAGCATCGGCAATACCAAGCCAAGGCTCAATACATACATAATTACCGGTAGGTTTTGCCCAAATACCTAAATAGTTAAAATCAGGATAACTTACCGATAAGATTGTACCACGAGTTTTGCTTTTTAGAGTAACTTTTCTAGATTTTAAATCCTTAAATATTAGAGCATCAGCTTCAAATAACTCATGTGTAAGCCTTAGTATATTGGAATTATTGAGCATTAACTTTGTGTCATCTGAAATCATACCATTAGACATATCAATCAAATGGATTTTAGAGGTTTCGGGTTGTTCAAATTCCAAATAATAATCTTCGTATGTTTCGCCTTCAAACACTGGGCATTTAAAAGCAGGATGTCCTCCAAGAGAAAAATAGATAGTTTTATCATCGCTATTTTTAATAGTATGCTGTACTTTAATGTTGTTATCAATCAATTTAAATGTGATTTGAAATTCAAATTTAAACGGATATATCTTTAAAGTATCTGTGTTATATATTAATGCAAAGGTTAGGCTATTTTCGGTATGCTCTATCAATGTAATAGCCTTATTATGTCTTATAAAACCATGTTTTGGTAAAGTATATGTATTACCCTCAAAATTGTAGATGTTGTTTTTTAAAGCACCAATAATAGGGAATAAGTTAGGGGCAAAACTACCCCAAACACTAGGGTTGGCATCCCACATAAATTGAGTATTATGTTTTAGGCTGCTAATTTCGCAAAGTTCAGCACCTATGTTTTTTACTGCTATTTTAAGCTTGTCGTTTTTAATTGAAACCATCATAAAGGTATTTTGTACAAAAGTCTTAATTTTTTAAGGATTCTAAGTAACTTTGCTTTTTAATACTTTTTATTGAGGACAAATTACATTCATAAATTAGAAAGCCCTAAAATATTTAAGCAACAATTATTGATTTGGGCACAGCAGTTTGACGATGTAGTTTGGTTAGATTCCAATAACTACGCACAAAAATATACAAGTTACGATGCGGTTTTAGCAGTAGATGCCTTTACCAGCATTCAAACCGATTATAAAGATAGTTTTGAAAAATTAAAAGAATACCAAACCACTACAAACGATTGGGTGTTTGGTTATCTCACTTATGATTTAAAAAACGATATAGAGGCTTTAAACTCTAAAAATTACGATGGCTTAGGGTTTCCTGATCTGTATTTTTTTCAACCTAAAAAGTTGTTTTTGATTAAAGGGAATCAGGTAACCATTCAGTATTTAAACTATGTAGATGATGAACTTCAAACAGATCTAAAGGTTATTGGCAAATGTGGGCAATCGCAACGCAGTAATCTATGTAGCGATGTTAAAATAAAACTACGAATTCATAAAGATGAGTATTTTAAAAAAGTCAATAAAATTCTAGAACATATCCATCGAGGCGATATTTATGAGGCTAATTTTTGTCAGGAGTTTTATGCTGAGAGGACATGCATTAATCCCCTGGAAACTTATCAGAATCTCAATGCTATTTCAAATCCGCCGTTCGCCTCATTTGTTAAACAATACGATAAATATGTGTTATGCGCTTCGCCAGAGCGTTATATAAAAAAGGAAGCACAAACCGTTATTTCTCAGCCTATAAAAGGCACATCAAAACGCGCTAAAAATCCTGAAGAAGATAAGCAACTAAAAGAAGCCCTAGCGAATGATGAAAAAGAGCGTAGCGAAAACATCATGATAGTAGATTTGGTGCGCAACGATCTCTCAAAAACTGCTTTAAAAGGTAGTGTTAAGGTTGAAGAGTTATGCAAAATTTATACTTTTGATCAAGTACATCAAATGATTTCTACAGTCACTTCAAAAGTAACACCAGAAACACATCCTGTAGATATTTTAAAAACCACATTTCCCATGGGAAGTATGACAGGAGCGCCCAAGATTTCAGCGATGCATATCATTGAGGATATAGAAGAAACTAAACGAGCTATATACTCTGGTGCGATAGGTTATTTTACGCCAAATGGTAATTTTGATTTTAATGTAGTGATTCGTAGTATATTATATAACAGCACGAAACAATATATTTCTTACTCTGTAGGAGGTGCTATTACAGCTAAAAGTAACCCCCTTAAAGAATACGAGGAATGTTTAGTAAAAGCCAAGGCCATGCGTGAGGTTTTGGAAAAATAAAAGAATAACTTTTAATTTAATTATGAGAAAAATAGTATACGTTGTAATAGTTTTTTTATTTGCTTTTGGATGTAAAAAGGAAGTAAATGTCCCAGAGTCTTTTGATTATGGTAAAATTGAAAATAACACATATAAAAACATGTTTTTTCAATTTAGTTTTCCTGTTAAATCAGATTGGTATGTTCTTGATAATGAGGAAAATGAAAGACTTCATAAGCTCGGTACAGAGATCGCTACGGGAGAAAATGAAAAATTAAGAAAAAGTTTGGAAGCTTCAGATATTAATCTGGCAAAACTATTTACTGCATTTAGAGAAGCACCAGGAACCAATGTAGCATTTAATCCTTCTATAATAGTAAATGCTGAAAATCTCAAAAATGCTTTTGGGGTAAAAACTAATGAAGATTATTTGGAGGTTTCTAAAAAGCTTTTATTACAAACAGCAATGCAAATAAATTTTATAGAAGAAAAGAAAAGTATAAAAATAGGCTCTCAGGATTTTGTTTATGTGCGTTTAGAAAATACCTTTAATGAGATAGTTGTTACGCAAGACTACTATATAACGACCAAGAATAATTTTGCACTTATATTTATATTGTCTTATGTTGATGATACAGGCAAAAATGAGGTTTACGAGATGTTTGATAAACTGAAAATCTAGACTATCAAAAATATATTTGTAAAACATATCAATACACGATTATCCTTTTTAACAGAAAGTAAACTACTCATAGCCTTTTCTGGAGGAATAGATAGTGTGGTGTTAACACACCTTTGTCATCACGCGGGGTTACGTATTTCTTTAGCGCACTGCAATTTCAATTTAAGAGGTGCCGAAAGTGATACTGATGAAGACTTTGTTGTAGAACTTGCTAAAAATTTAGAAGTAGAAGTATTTACCCAGCGGTTTGATACCGAAAAATATGCACAGCATAACAAACGCTCCATACAAATGGCAGCGCGGGAACTGCGTTACAATTGGTTTACAGAATTAGCAGACCAATTAAAATTCGACTATATTTTAACAGCGCACCACGCCGATGATAATTTAGAAACCTTTTTAATCAACTTTACGCGTGGTACAGGATTGGAAGGCTTAACAGGAATACCAGAAATTAATGGCAAATTTGTGCGTCCGCTATTGCCATTCTCAAGTGATGAAATTGCAAGCTACGCCAAGGCGCAAAACATCAATTGGCGAGACGATAGTAGTAACGCATCAGTTAAATACCTTCGTAATAAGCTAAGGCATCAAGTCGTACCAATTCTTAAAGAAATCAATCCAAGTTTATTGCAGAGTTTTCAAACCACTCTAGAAAATTTAAACGATACTGCAGATATTGTTGAAGAAAGCACTAATGCTGTATTAAAGCGTGCTATCGAAACCATGAACGAGCATTTTATAACCTTTAAAATTTCAGAATTTAAAAAGGTAAATAATCCCAAAGCTTATATGTTCGAGGTCTTTAAAAGCTTTGGTTTTACCCAATGGAATGATTTGGTAGATTTATTGGATGCCGAAACAGGAAAACAAGTATTCTCCAATACACATCGGCTTATAAAAAACAGAGATCAGTTATTATTAAGTCCGTTTAAAGGCGCAGAAACGCCAAATACTATTAGTGTCTTAGAAGATGAAACACAAAAGGAAACCCCATTTGGAATATTGTATTTTGATGTGGTAAATAAAATTTCAAAAACTCAGCAAAACGTAGTTTACGTAGATAAGGATACCTTAAAATACCCTTTACTGTTAAGGAAAAAGAAAGAAGGCGATATATTTTATCCCTTAGGGATGAAAGGTAAAAAGAAGGTAAGCAAGTATTTTAAAGACGAAAAATTGTCACTCCTAGATAAAGAAAACACATGGTTACTGTGTACCGATGATGATGCTATTGTTTGGGTAGTTGGTAGGCGAGCCGATGAGCGTTATAAAGTGACTAAAAATACAAAGCTGATACTTAAAATTCAATTAGATTAACTGTTACAATTAACGAATCAGGACGCTACACAAAAAATAATAATACTAGGTTTCCATCTGTGTTTCAATAACATATTCTCCCCAATCAATAATAGATTGAATTAACGGAATAACACTTTTACCAAAATCAGTTAATTTATATTCAACTTTTAAAGGTGGTTTAGAGGTGTAAACTTTACGCTTAATAAGGCCATCGTTTTCTAAAGTTTTTAATTGCAAACTCAACGTTCGTTCAGTAACCGATGGTATTGTTTTGCGAAGTTCGTTATATCGCAACGTTTTATCAATTAAATGATATAGAATTACCGTTTTCCACTTACCACCAATAATGCCCATGGTTAAGCTAGTACAGCATGGGTAGGTTTTACCTTTAAAAGTATACATAATTTAAGTTTTATAGCACTATCATTTATGACCGTTATTGCAAAGATAAAATACTATACTTAAGTTTGCAACTATAAAAAGTATAGTAAAAATATAAAACATGGAAAAACCAAATATTTCACAAGAAGTTATTTTAAACGCATTTAATTACAGGCATGCTACAAAAGAGTTTGATGCTACTAAAAAATTATCAAAAGCCGATATAGATTTTATCCTAAAAACGGCAAATTTATCGCCAAGTTCCTTTGGTTTCGAGCCTTGGCATTTTGTAGTAGTACAAGATAAAGACTTAAGAGAGTTATTGAAACCAGTAGCTTGGGGCGCTCCCGTAAAGTTAGATACCGCAAGTCACTTTATTTTAGGCTTAAGTATGAAAGCACCTATGACGAAATGGGACTCAGATTATATCATGCACATGATGAAAGATGTAAAGCAGTTTCCGCAAGATGTGATAGAGATGTACTCAGGGTTTTATAAAAATTTTCAGAAAGAAGATTTTAATTTAGATACCGATAAAAAATTATTTGATTGGGCTTCTAAGCAAACTTACATCGCATTAGCAAATATGATGACGGCCGCTGCACTAAATGGTATTGATAGTTGCCCGATTGAAGGATTTCATCAAGAAAAAACAGAAGCCTTATTGCAAGATAAATTTGGAATAGATACTAGTAAATATGGTATGTCTTATATGGTAGCTTTTGGGTATAGAAAAGCCGCACCACCTCATGCCAAATCCAGAAGATCAATTGACGATATTGTAACTTGGAAATAGAAGTTAATACACCAGACAAAAAAGAATTAAACGAAAGTTTAGTTCTTTTTTTTTATCCAAAAAATAACCTCGTAACTTCGTTAATATTTTATAGGTTATAACAATGAAACTACTAGGAAATATAGTAGACATCCCAAATAAACGCATTTACAAAGGCGAAATTACCATAGCCAATGGTAAAATAGCTGCTGTTGTGGAGAAAGCACATGATGTAGACCATTACATTATGCCAGGGTTTGTAGATGCACATATTCATATAGAAAGTTCTATGTTGGTGCCTTCAGAATTTGCGCGTGTTGCCGTAAAACATGGTACGGTGGCCACTGTTTCAGATCCGCATGAAATAGCCAATGTTTTAGGTGTGGCTGGTGTAGAATTTATGATTGAAAACGGAAAACAAGTACCATTTAAATTCAATTTTGGTGCACCATCTTGTGTACCAGCTACTAATTTTGAATCGGCGGGAGCAGTAATAGATTCAGTAGATATTAAAAGCTTATTGGAAAACCCAGACATAAAGTATCTCGCAGAAATGATGAATTACCCAGGCGTAATTTTTGATGATGCAGAGGTGCTAAAAAAAATAGCTTGGGCAAAATATTACAACAAACCTGTTGATGGGCACGCTCCTGGAGTGCGAGGAGACGATATTACAAAATACATTAACGCAGGTATCATAACCGACCACGAATGTTTTACCTATGAAGAAGCCTTAGAGAAACTCGAAAAAGGCATGAAAATTTTAATACGTGAGGGTAGTGCTGCTAAAAATTTTGAAGCTTTAATCGATTTGCTTCCTGAGCATTTTGAACATATGATGTTTTGTAGTGATGATAAACATCCAGATGATTTACTTCTTGGGCATATCAATCAATTATGCACAAGAGCAGTTTCAAAAGGAATTGATGTGTTTAAAGTCTTGCAAGCAGCGTGTATAAACCCAGTTAAACACTATAACTTAGAAGTTGGCTTGCTACAAGTTGGAGATGCAGCTGATTGTATTGTAGTAGAAGATTTAAATCATTTTAAAACACTTCAAACGTATATTGATGGTACATTAGTTTTTACAGAAAACACCTCAAAAATTGAAAGCGTTGTTTTTGAAAATCTAAACAATTTCAATTGTGAAACTAAAGATGTATCAGATTTTGAATTTACATCAACCTCAAAACAAATTCGAGTTATTGAAGCTTTAGAAGGACAATTGGTAACCAATGAGCTAATGGCTAAAGCTACCGTTGAAAATGGTAATTTAATATCGAATATTGATAATGATATTTTAAAAATAACTGTAGTAAATCGCTATCAAAATCAAAAACCAGCCATAGCCTTTATCAAAAACTTCGGATTAAAAGAAGGCGCCATTGCTTCTTCGGTTGGTCACGATTCCCATAACATTATTGCTGTAGGGGTTTCAGATGAGGCGATTTGTAAAGCAGTTAATTTAATTATTAAAAACAGAGGTGGTATTTGTGCCGTGTCTAATTCAAAAGAACATATTATTTCGCTGCCAGTTGCTGGTATTATGAGTGATAAAGATGGTGAAACTATTGGACAGCAATATGCCGAATTAGACCGTATGGCAAAATCTTTAGGATGTACCTTAAATGCGCCATACATGACATTGTCGTTTATGGCGTTATTAGTAATTCCATCTTTAAAACTAAGTGATAAAGGGTTGTTTAACGGATTGAAATTTGAATTTTCAAATGTAGAAGTTAGTTAGAAGATGCCTGTAGTAGAATCCAAGTACAAACCACCATTCTTTTTTAAAAACGGATTTATAGCCACTGTCTATTCCGGATTATTTAGAAAAATAAAGATAGACCAAGAACGCGAGAGAATTACACTTAATGATGGCGATTTTTTGGATTTAGATTGGAGTTACGCTAAATCTAAAACCAATAAACTCATTATTTTGCTGCATGGACTGGAAGGACATGCTCAACGTCCTTATGTTACTGGTGCTGCAAAATTATTTAATAACAATGACGTTGATGCGGTTTGTGTTAACTTTAGGGGGTGCAGTGGCGAAGACAATCGGTTTTATTACAGCTATCACTCTGGTGCAACGGGCGATTTAGTTGAGGTTATTGCCCATGCAATTTCAAATAAAAAATATACAGAGATATATTTAAAAGGTATTAGCCTTGGTGCAAACATCATTTTAAAATATTTGGGCGAGCGAGATGCTGTTCCTAAAGAGGTAATAGCAGCTATAGCAGTATCTGCACCTTGTAATTTATCTGGTGCTTCAAAAGAAATACACAAATTTAAAAACCGCTTGTATCACGATAGGTTCTTAAGGCATTTATTAAAACGTTTAAAACAAAAACAACAGCGTTTTCCTCAAAAATTAAGAAAAGAGGATCTAAATGCTGTTAAAACATTGTTGGATTTTGATAATGTATATACCTCAAAAGCACATGGTTTTAAAGATGCAGAGGATTATTATGCAAAATGTTCTAGCCTTCAATTTCTTCAACATATCAAAACTCCAACCTTGATTATTAATGCCTTAAACGACTCGTTTTTATCTCCAGAATGTTTCCCGGTTAAAGCAGCAAAGGTAAACCCTAATTTGCATTTGGAAATGCCAAATTATGGCGGTCATGTTGGATTCATTGCTAATAAGAACTTCTACTACAACGAAAAACGTGCTTTGGAATTCTGTACTGGATTTTCGTAATATCAAACTTAGTTAATCGATTGTTAAATATTTAAATATTGGTATAATGGCCTACAAATTTTTTATACCTTATTAAAAAATTAAAACTATGCCAACATACAACTTAAAAATTAATGGAAAAACACATGCTGTTGATACAGATGCAGATACACCGCTATTGTGGGTGTTACGAGATAAAATTAACTTGGTAGGTACAAAATTTGGTTGTGGTATTGGGCAATGTGGTGCTTGTACGGTTCATGTAGATGGTACTGCCATGCGTAGTTGTCTATTACAAGTATCTCAAGCTGAAAATGTTGAAATTACCACTATAGAAGGCTTATCAGAAGATGGTAGCCATCCCGTACAGGAAGCATGGAAAACTGTAGACGTACCACAATGTGGGTATTGTCAAGCGGGGCAAATCATGACGGCCTCTGCTTTTTTAAATGAAAACCCCAATCCTTCCCAACAAGAAATTCGAGATGCCATGAATGGTAATATTTGCCGATGTGCTTCCTACAATAGTATTGAAGAAGCCGTAAAGTTAGCCTCAGAAAAACTAAGTTAATCTATTAGATATCAGAAACATGAAAAATTCATTCAGTAGAAGATCGTTTTTAAAAACATCAGCATTAGCCAGTGGCGGTATGCTAATAGGTTTTAATCTCTTTAATGCCTGCAAGGAAGATGTAATAATGCCTGTAGATTTAAGCAAGCTAAACTATAAAGATTTCAATGCGTACATTAAAATATCTCCGGAAGGTAAAGTAACGATATATTCAGTAAATCCTGAAATTGGGCAAGGTGTAAAAACGTCCATGCCTATGATTATTGCAGAAGAGTTGGATGTGGCATGGGAAGACGTGTATGTAGTACAGGCACCATTAGATACTGAGAATTATAGTAATCAAACCGCAGGGGGAAGTCAATCTATTCGCAGAAGTTGGCAACCTTTGCGTGAAACAGGAGCTACAGCAAAACAGATGTTAATTAACGCAGCGGCGGCTCGCTGGGGAGTAGCAGCTAATACCTGTAGCGCAAAAAAAGGTGTTATTTCTAACGCAAATGGGGAAACTCTAGGTTATGGAGATGTCGTAGAAGCTGCAGCAGTGTTAGACGTTCCAGGAGATATTACACTAAAAGATCCTAAGGATTTTTCCATCATAGGCAAAGGAAAGAGCAATGTTGATATCCATAAAATTATAACAGGAAAACCACTCTTTGGATTAGATTATAAAGAAGAAGGTATGCTATATGCTTCTGTATTGAGACCTCCTGCATTTGGTCAAATACTAGAATCTTTTGATGCCACAAAAGCTAAAGCAATACCGGGTGTAATAGATGTGATAACCATAGGGGAAAAGGCAAGAACCATGTTAAGTAAGGGGAGACCCAACTGGAGTGTAAAATTGAGTAATACAGATAAGGTAGTGGTTATTGGCAAAACAACTTGGGATGCTATAAAAGGTAAAAAAGCAGTTACTGCTACATGGAAAACAGATTCTGATTTAGAAAGTACAGAAGACCATGACCAAAAGTTATTACGCCTTTTAGATGGTAAAAAATTGAGAACACGACGTAAAGATGGTAACGTTAAAACGGCTTTTGCCAATGCTGATAAGGTTATAGAACGTGTATATGAGTCTACATTTCTGCCGCACAATACTATGGAGCCCATGAATTTTTTCGCCAATGTTACACCAGAAAAGGTACATTTGGTAGGGCCAACACAAACACCAGAATCTGCAGCAAGTGCAGTGGCGAGTTTGTTGGATAGACCTATGGAAGATATTCATGTAGAACTTACTAGAATGGGAGGTGGCTTTGGAAGACGTTTATATAACGACTATGTTTTAGAAGCCGTAGAAATATCAAATGCAATTAAAGCTCCTGTAAAAATGGTGTCTACCAGGGAAGATGATATGACTACAGGCGTATACCGCCCTGCCAGTAAATACAAAATAGCGGCGTCTATAAAAGATGGCAAGCTTACAGGATATCATTTGAAAGAAGCATGCGTTAATGGTAATATGTATGGGTTAATACCTAATTTTTTTCCAGCTGGAGCCTTAGATAATTATCAAGTTGATAGTGCAAGGCTAAGAAGTAATATTACTGTGGGTGCATGGAGAGCGCCTTATACCAATTTCTTGGCCATAGCAGAGCAAAGTTTTTTTGATGAATTAGCGGAGGAAATGGGTGTAGATCGTGTAAAACTACACATGGATTTATTGGAAAACGTAAAAAATAATCCCAATCCAAATGTAGATTATAGTCCAGAACGATTACAGGGTGTTTTAAAAACAGTAGTTGAAAAGTCGAACTGGGGGGAAGTGGCTGATGGTATTTATCAAGGGCTATCAGTATACTATTGCCACAATACATACGTAGCCGAGGTAGCCGATGTAATAATAGAAAACGGTGCGCCAGTAGTAAAAAAAGTAACCTGTGCTATAGATTGTGGCATAGTTGTAAATCCTTTGGGAGCTATGAATCAGGCAAAGGGAGGGGTTTTAGATGGTATTGGGCATGCTATGTATGCTAATTTTAGTTTTAAAGATGGGAAGCCATCAGCAAATAATTTTAATACGTACCAATTGATACGAATGGCACAAACACCAAAAGTAGAGGTGCATTTTATAGAAAGTGATATAGCACCAACAGGATTGGGAGAACCAACATTGCCACCTGTAGGCGCAGCTGTAGCAAATGCCATTTATAAAGCCATGGGTAAACGAGTAACAAAAATCCCTTTTATTAAGAATTTAAACAATAAAGAAGAGGTTATTGGTTAACCACGTACTATGAATAGAATGCGATTAGTTGGTTTTGTGGTACTGCTTTTAATAGTGTCATGTTCAAAAATAACCAAACAAGAAAACTATGAAAAACAATTTGAAGCGTACTATAAGCAAACCATGTACAACCCCGATTCTTTTAAGTTGATAGGCTCAACGGTAAAAGAAGGATCAATATATCATGATGTGAATAAAGAGTTCCTTAAAGCGCTCACAGAAAAACAATATACTAAGGCAAAGAATGATAGTTTGATTCAGAAACGAATAGAGCATCAACATCAAGTATTTTTTAAAACAATAGCAACTAATGCAGTTGGGGTTCAAGTACAGAACATAGTATCTGGATATTTTATCGATGACAAGCTGGTATATGTAGATGATAAAATAGTAGAGTAGTACAAATCATTAAGAAGAAGTAGTACCTGTAAATGACACATGAATTTAAACATATTATAGAAGAAGCTATTAAAGCCAGAGTAAAAGGGTTAAAATCAGTTTTAGCATCTGTGGTAGATTTAGATGGTTCATCGTACAGGCGTCCGGGAGTGAGAATGCTCATTTTAGAAGACAATACCATGGTAGGTGCCGTAAGTGGTGGATGTGTAGAAAAAGAAGTGCTATTACAGGCAGCATCTGTATTTAAAACAGGGCAATCTAAAATGATGACCTATGATGGAAGGTATCGTTTGGGGTGTGAAGGAGTGTTGTATATTCTAATAGAAGCAGTTGTGTTTGAAGCTGATTTTGAAACATCATTTTTTAAGTGTTTAAGTGATAGACAACCCTTTGAAGTTATATCGCAATATCAAAAAACTGAGGGTGTCTTTGAAGGTATAGGCTCACATGTTAAAATAGGGGATATCAGTTTCCCAATTTCAAAAAATACTACCACAAACCTAAAGAATTTAACGTTTCAACAATATATGCCGCCTTGCTTTAAACTAATGATTATAGGAGCAGAACACGATGCGGTACAACTCTGCAAATATGCAGCATTAACGGGTTGGGAAGTTACCATAGTAGCAGGAGTTTCAGAAGCCAAAACAATAGACTATTTTGAAGGAGCACAACAGTTAATTACCACCATGCCAGAGCATTTTGATACAACTAGTATTGATGCGCAGACCGCAATAGTATTAATGACACACAATTTTGCTTACGATTTGCGTTACCTAGTGGCATTATATACTGCAGGTCCAAACTATATAGGACTTTTAGGACCAACAAAGCGAAGAGAGGATTTAATTGCACAGTGTATAGAATATTGTCCAGAAATAACAAACGACTTTTTAGAAACAATCCACGGGCCCGCAGGTTTAGATATAGGTTCTGAAACACCACAAGAGATTGCTATTTCAATTGTTTCAGAGATTCTAGCAGTAACCCGAAAACGAGAGCCTAAATCATTAAGCCTAAAAACAGGAAGTATCCATCAAAAACATTAGGTTTTGACTTTAACTTCAAATATAGCTATAGCAATTTTAGCTGCGGGTGCTTCTAAGCGCATGGGAAGTCCCAAGCAACTTTTAAAATGGGAAGATTCCACCATCATAAATCATGCTATAGAAACATGCAAAAATACAGTGGTTAACGATGTTATTGTGGTTTTAGGAGCTAATTATAAGGATATTATCCGAGATATTAATGATACTTCTGTTACTGTAATCCATAATAAAAAATGGACTTTAGGTTTAGGAAAATCCATAGCTTTTGCAGCGCAACACTGCCTAGGACCTAAAGCAAACAGGGATGGGCTTTTAGTTGTTTTGGCAGATCAACCCTATGTAACAACGTCTTTTCTAAATAAAATGATTGAAGCGTTCCACGTAGATGATGAAGTTATTTTAGCTACTGAATATGATGCACACAAAAAAGGTGTTCCAGTACTATTTCACAAAAAACATTTTGAAGCATTAGGAAAGTTGACAGGAGATGATGGAGCAAAATCAATTTTAAAACAACAAAAAGCATCCGTAAAAGTAATACAGCCAGATTTTAAAAATATAGATATAGATACGGCACAGGATTATCATAAGGCGTTAAAATCTTTATAACTAATATTGATATTTATCATATCTTCGACTCATGAGTAAATCTTCAATAGATAAAGCCTTAACACCAGAAAAGTTTGAACATTTAAAAATAAAACAACCACCTAAAAATTCTGCAGGCTTAGGAGGGATAAAAGCTGCGTTACATCATGCTAAAACTTATATGAATGTAAAAGATGCTGTAAAGGTATCTTTTAAAATGAATCAAAAAGGAGGCTTTGATTGTCCTGGTTGTGCATGGCCCGATCCAGATGACGAACGTTCGTCCTTGGGTGAGTATTGTGAAAATGGCTTAAAAGCCATGGCAGAGGAAATGCAGAATAAACTTATCAATCGTGAGTTTTTTGCATCGCACTCAGTGGGCGAATTAGCAGCCTTATCAGATTTTGAAATCGGCAAATCTGGGCGTTTAGCAGAACCTATGTATTTACCAAAAGGTGCTACACATTATCAACCCATTTCTTGGGAAAACGCTTTTGAGAAAGTTGGCAAACATTTAAATGCATTAGATCATCCAGATGAAGCCGTGTTTTATACATCGGGGAGAACCACAAATGAAGCCGCATTTTTATACCAACTATTTGTTAGGGAGTATGGTACATCTAATCTGCCAGATTGCTCCAATATGTGTCATGAAGCCAGCGGAAGTGCATTATCTGAAACTCTAGGAATAGGTAAAGGCTCAGTGAAATTGGATGATTTATATAAAGCTGATTTGGTAATGGTTGTAGGTCAAAACCCTGCAACAAATCATCCAAGGATGTTATCTGCATTAGAAAAGACAAAGCAAAACGGTGGTAAAATAATAGCAATAAACCCTTTGCCTGAAGCAGGATTAATGCGATTTACCAATCCGCAAAACCCGATTAAAATGCTTAAAGGCGGTACAAAACTTTCAGATGTATTTGTGCCTATTACTATAAACGGCGATGTGGCATTTTTTAAAGCCTTATTATTAAAGTTACTAGAAAAGGAAGAAGAAACAGGAGGTGTTTTTGATAAAACGTTTATTGAAGAATACACCAGTGGTTTAGATGACTTTATTTCAGATTTAAAGACTTATAATTTTGAAGATTGCTTAGAAGCATCAGGAGTGTCAAAAGCTATATTTGATGCTGTTTTTGAGTTAGTTTTAAATAAAAACAAGATTATCATCTGTTGGGCTATGGGTTTAACACAGCACGAAAATGCAGTGGATAATATTCGAGAGTTGGTAAACCTACTGTTATTAAAAGGGAGTATAGGAAAGGAAGGTGCAGGAACCTGTCCAGTACGTGGTCACTCAAATGTTCAAGGCGATAGGACTGTGGGGATTTGGGAATCAGCGCCACAAGCGTTTTTGGATAAAATTGAGGCGAAATATGGTTTTAAACCGTCATCAAAACATGGGTATAGTGTGATTGATTCGATTAAGGCCATGTATGAAAAGAAAGCTAAAGTGTTTTTTGGTTTAGGAGGTAACTTTATTTCAGCAGTGCCAGATACGGCGTATTCCGCTCAAGCTTTGGTAAATTGTAATCTAACTGTACATGTGAGTACCAAATTAAACCGTTCTCATTTAGTTACAGGGCAAGAAGCTTTAATTTTACCATGTTTGGGTAGGGCAGAGAAGGATTATCAAAAAACAGGTGTGCAAACCCAGAGTGTAGAAAATTCTATGGGTGTAGTATCCTCTACTAAAGGTATATTAGAGCCTTGTTCTGAGAGTTTAATGAGCGAAGTAGCTGTAGTTTGTGGTATAGCTAATGCTACTTTAAAACAAAAGTCCAAAATCGATTGGCTAGCTTACAAAGACGACTATAATTTAGTTAGAGATGATATTGCTGAGGTAGTTAGCGGTTTTGAAAACTATAATACCAAAATAAAGCAACCCTCTGGCTTTTACTTGCCCAATGGCGTAAGAAAGCGTCAATTTAATACAAAAACAGGAAAAGCCAATTTTACAATTAATAAGCTACCCCAGTGGAAGTTAAATAAAGGAGAGTTGGTTATGATGACCATAAGAAGTCACGACCAGTTCAATACAACAATCTATGGATTGGATGATCGGTACAGGGGCGTATTTAACGAAAGGCGCATCATTTTTATGAACAAGGATGATATGAAGGTGCGGGGGTTACAGGAGCAGGATATAGTTAACCTAAAATCAGAATACAATGGTAATGTTAGGGTAGCCAATAGTTTTAAAGTAGTAGCTTACAATATTCCAAAGTACTGTTGCGCAACCTATTTTCCAGAGACCAATGTGCTTGTACCGTTAGACAGCTTTGCACACACAGCTAAAACACCAGCGTCCAAGAGTGTTAGGATAACGGTAGAGCCAGCAAAGTAAAACAAGAATATAGAAGTGTTTTTTACCAGTAATCTTGTATTTTATTATTGTAAAACCATTCGTCGACACTTAATTTCCATTCGTCGACACTTAAATTTCAACTATCGATAAATGGATAACAACTAATCTATAATGATTTACCTTCGGTAGATAAAACTTGGAGAGACATGAATGCATTAAACATATTGCTTATTGAAGACGATATGATTGAAGTAATGAAATTGAATAGAACAATTTCTAAACTAGAATTACCTCATAAGATCGTAGAAGCCAATAACGGCGAAGAAGCACTTAAAATTTTACAAAAAAAAGACGAATTACCTGACATTATTTTGTTAGATTTGAATATGCCAAAGCTAAATGGTATAGAGTTTTTAAATATTTTGAAGAATGACAGTGTGTTAAAATACATCCCAACTATTATATTAACGACATCAAACAATCAAAAAGATTTATTAGAGTGTTATAAAATAGGAATTGCAGGTTATGTTTTAAAACCTTTAAAATATGAAGACTATATATCTAAAATAGAAAAGATATTAGCGTATTGGAGTATTAACGAATTAAAACAAATCTAAGTGAAAGGTATAGTATTTACGGAGTTTTTAGATTTAGTAGAAGATAAATTCGGACTTGAAATGGTTGACAAAATCATTCAAAGTTCAGATTTGGAGTCTGGAGGTATTTACACTTCTGTAGGTACTTACAAGTTTTCTGAAATGTTGCAATTATTGCAGCATTTAAGTGCAAGTACAGGGATGTCAATTGATGATTTATTACTGGTATATGCTGAACATTTTTTTGGCGTGCTAGAAGATAGTTATCCAGGGTTATTAGCTACGTATTCAGGTCCTATAGAAATGTTAGCTTCAATTGAAAACCATATTCATATTGAAGTGAGAAAAATTTATCCAGATGCAGAATTACCTACGTTTGAGGTCGTTGAAAAATCAAAAGATTCACTAGTTATGATTTATAAATCCAGTAGAGCTATGCATCATTTTGGTTTAGGATTAATGAATAAGACATTTGAGCACTTCAATTCAACAGCTGATATCGTTTTAGAAAAACTTAAAGAAGATGGTACTGAGGTAAAGTTTGTAATCAACAAAAATTAATGAGTCAAAATAAAATTGACATGTTAGAACGTGCACTTGCACGTGAAAAAGCAGCTCGAAAGCAGGCTGAAAAAATCCTAGAAAATAAGGCCGCAGAACTGTATGATGCTAAACAAAAATTAGAAAAGTCTTATTCTGAATTAGAGGCACTTCTCAACAAAACCGATTCTCAATTACAAGGTGTTTTCGAAAACATTGTAGATGCCTACGTAATTATGGATTTATTGGGCAATATTCTTAAAATGAATAATGCCGCAGTAGATTTACTAGGCTTTTCTAATACTAGTGAGAACGGTAATTTAATGGATATGGTACATCCTACCGATTTAGAATTAGTATCAGAAACCTTTAAAAATTTACTTTCCGAAGGCACAGTTACAGACTCAAACTTTAAAATAGTTACAAAGCAAAAGATAGAAAAACTTGTACATGTTAATGCTAGTATTATTTATGACGAAGGTAAACCTGTGGCAGCACAAGGTATTGTTCGTGATATTACTAAGGCCAAGGAAGCAGAAGATCAGCTTATTGAGTCGGAAAACAGGTTAACCAGTTTAATTACCAACTTAGATAGCGGGGTACTTCTTGAAGACCAATACAGAAAAATTGTTTTAACTAATACCAAATTCTGTGAATTATTTGGTATTTCAGCAACGCCAGAGCAGTTGAAAGGAGCTGACTGTAGTGATGCGGCTGAACAAAATAAAGTATTATTTAAAAATCCAAAGGCTTTTGTTACGCGAATAGATGAGATTCTAAAAAATAAAAAACAGGTTTTGAACGATGAACTTGAAACAACCAATGGCAAAATACTAGAACGCGATTATATTCCTATTTATGAACATGGAGATTATAAAGGGCATTTATGGACATATAAGGACGTAACCTTAAGACGGAAATATAGAAAAAGTCTCGAGGCGCAAAAACAGAAGTATAGTAGCATTATTGCAAACATGAACTTAGGATTAATGGAGGTTGACAATGAGGATAGAATACTTATGGTAAACCAAAGTTTCTTGAATATTACCGGTTATAATGAAGACGAATTAGTAGGTAAAATAGCTAGAAATGTATTTTTAGACAGAGATAGTTCAGAAATTTTAAGCAAAGAAAATGTTAAGCGTAAAAAAGGGCTTTCCAATTCGTATGAGGTTAAGGGATATACCAAAACTGGAGAAGAACGCTATTGGCTAATAAGTGGCGCACCTAATTATAATTTAAATGGTGAGGTTACTGGTTCTATCGGGATTCATCTTGATATTACCGATTTAAAAAGCCTACAAACACAAAAAGAGAAGCTACTTGAAAAGTTAGAAAAAAGTAATAACGAACTTCAAGAATATGCGCATATCGTTTCTCACGATCTAAAATCACCATTGCGTAGTATTAATGCTTTAGTAAGTTGGATTAAAGAAGATAACCAAGATAAACTTGATGAGGTAAGTCTTAAGAATTTTGGTCTTATTGAAACTACATTAGAAAAAATGGAACAGCTTATTTCTGATGTTTTAATGTATTCTAGTGTAGGTACAGAGGCTTTAGAAACAGTTACTGTTGATTTAGATGTATTAGTATCAGAATTAAAAACCATTTTATTTGTTCCAGATCATGTGTCAATCACAGTTTTAAATCCGCTTCCAAAAATAGAAGGGGAAAAAGTTAAATTACAGCAGTTATTTCAAAATTTAATAAGTAACGCCATTAAATTTATAGACAAGGAAGTTGGAATAGTGGAAATAGATGTAAAAGATGATGGTACACACTATCAATTTTCAGTTAAGGATAATGGTATCGGTATAGAAGAAAAGTTTCATGAGAAAATTTTTAAAATATTCCATGCACTCAACAAAAGTAAAGACTCAACAGGTATAGGGCTTTCTATCGTTAAAAAAATTGTGGATTTACATGAGGGTCGTATTTGGTTGGAAAGTAAGCCTAATGAAGGTACAAAATTCCTTTTTACATTAAAAAAATAGCGTATGAAAATAGTACAATTAAAAAAATATAAAGATAAAGCTTGGGAATATTTATCGCCAAAGCAAACCCTTTCAAAACCATTGGTTTTAGTATTAGGAAACAGATATATGTTAGAGAAAGATACTGCTTTTGAAGAAGTAAAAACACTATTTCCTGACGGTGCTATTGTTTTAGGTTCTACAAGTGGAGATATTACATCGAATAGGGTCGATGATGATAGTATCACAGTTACAGCTGTAGAATTTGAAAAAACTGAATTTTTAATTAAAACTAGTAATGTTTTAAGGTCAGATTTAGATAGTTATAAAACAGGACTAAGCTTATTAAAGCAATTCCCAGAAGAAGGATTAAAATATGTTTTTGTACTATCTGAAGGTAGTTTTATAAACGGAAGTGAGCTTACCAAAGGCATGAATGCATCTGTACAAGATAATATTTTAATTACAGGTGGTTTGTGTGGCGATGCTGCACGTTTTGAGAAAACTATAGCTGGTTACAACGAAAATCCCAAATCAGGAGAAATTATAGCGATTGGGTTTTACGGCGAAACGTTTGAAGCATCTTTTTCAATCCATGGAGGGTGGACACCATTTGGTCCAGAACGTGTGGTTACAAAATCAGAGTCTAATGTACTTTACGAGTTGGATAACCAACCTGCATTGGATTTATACAAAAAATATCTAGGCGAAAAATCTAAAGAATTGCCTGCAGCAGCACTATTGTACCCATTAAATGTGAAGTCTACAGAAGAGCAACAATCTTTTGTACGTACTATATTGAATATTAATGAAAAAGACAATACAATGATTCTCGCAGGCGATATCCCTAAAGACTCTAAAGTACAACTCATGATGACCAATGTAGATAACATTGCAAATGCATCAGAACGGGCTGCTATACAAGCTTTAGAGTTAAGAAATAATAAACCACAATTAGCACTTTTAGTAAGTTGTATTGGAAGGAAATTGGTTCTAGATCAGCGCGTTGAAGAAGAAATTGAGGAAGTTGTTGCAGTAGTAGGAGATAACACGACAATATGTGGATTTTATTCTTATGGAGAGATAGCACCTTTCCATGGCGAAAACAATTGCCAATTACATAATCAAACCATGACTATAACGCTAATAAGTGAATAATGAACTCGTTACTTAAGCGCCAAATTCGGAAATATTTATCAGAAGAAAACGCTTCATCTAAAGAGATGTCAGAATTTCTGGATGCAGTAAACCGATCTTACACTAACTTTGATGAACAGTATGTCATGCAGCAAAGAGCAATGTCTATTAGTTCAGAAGAATTATTTGTTGCCAATGAACAATTGAAGCAGGAGGCAAAAGCGCAAAAAGAGTTTATTGATAAACTAAAACATGTCATAGAAACACTTAAGTTTTATGAGTTACCGAGTAATTCAAGTGTAGATAATGTAGATTTGGATGGTTTAAAATTGGTTGAATTTATTGATAACCAGACTAAGGAAATCGTTAAAATGAATAAGCAACGCGAAAAGTTGCTTGAAGAATTAGGACATCAAAATCAAGAGTTAAGTGACTATGCTCACATGGTGTCTCATGATTTAAAATCGCCACTTCGAAGTATAGATGCATTAACAGCATGGATAAGTGAAGACTATAAAGATAAGCTAGACGATAATGGACGTGAAAGTTTATTGCTCATTAGAAATAATGTTGAAAAAATGGACACGCTAATTAGCGGTATTCTAGATTATTCTACCATTAACAAAAACCAAACTGAAGTTTACGATGTAGACATTGATAAACTAGTTGATAATATTACATCTACTATGTTGGTACCAAAGCATATTACCATAGTAAAAGGTAATAAACTACCCGTAGTAAAAGGCGATAAATTTAGATTACAACAACTCTTTCAAAACCTTATAGATAATGCTATAAAGTACAATAATAAACCTGAAGGGTACATAGAAATAGGTGTTAGTGATGATAATACTTTTTGGGAATTTTTTGTAAAAGATAACGGTAAAGGTATAGAAGAAACATACTTTGATAAAATATTTAAAACATTTCAAAAGTTAGAAAATAACCCCGAATCTTCAGGAATAGGCTTATCTATAGTTAAAAAAATAGTGGCGCTTTATGGCGGAAAAATTTGGGTAGAGTCTGAACTAGAAAACGGAACAACTTTTTATTTTACTTTAAAGAAATAAATAATGGAATTACCAAATCTATCTTATATAAACGAACTATCTGGAGGAGACGAAAGTTTTAAGGATAAGCTAATTGCGATTATAAAAAAGGAATTTCCCGAAGAAAAAGAGGTATATATCAAAAATTTTGAAGCCAAAGATTTTAAGGCCTCAGCGGAAAATGTACACAAACTTAAACATAAAATTAGTATTTTAGGGCTTGAAAAAAGTTATAAGATAGCTGAAAGTTACGAGGATAATTTAAAAGAAAACAACACTTCAGGAAATGAGGCGTTTAATGATATCCTTAAAACTATTACAGACTATTTAGAGACTTTGTAAAGCCACTTTAATGAACTGTATTATTATTGATGATGAAGCAACAGCTAGAGCTATTATTTCTCAGTTGTGTTCTAATATACCAAGTTTAAATATTTTAGAAGAGTTTCCTAATGCCCTACAGGCAATAAAGTATTTAAATCAAAATGAAGTGGATTTAATCTTTCTAGATATTCACATGCCAGACTTTACAGGTTTTGACTTTATTCAAACACTTAAAAATCCACCAAAAATAATTTTAACGACATCAGACCCCCAGTTTGCTATTGAAGCCTTTGAGTATGATTGTATTGTTGATTATTTAGTAAAACCTATTGCTTTACCACGCTTTGAAAAGGCGATTACAAAGGCTGAATCTTTTAAGTCTACAGCATCTGCTACTTCAGATAGTGGTAAAGTAGAAACAACTTCAGGTAACGATTTATATGTAAATATTGATAGACGCTTAATTAAAATAGATATTCCAAGTATCTATTTAGTAGAAGCTAAAGGCGATTATATTCATGTAAAGACTGAGGATAAAAATTATACTGTACATTCTACACTTAAGAAAATAGAGGAGAAGTTACCAAACGATTTGTTTTTAAAAGTACATCGTTCGTATATCATTAATGTTCAAAAAATTATTGATATAGAAGACAACAGCGTACTCATTAAAAAAGATGTTATCCCTGTAAGTCGCTCTAATCGCCCGGAACTAATGAAACGTTTAAATTTGCTTTAAATATATCTTGTCATTTCGACGAAAGGAGAAATCGCATTATCGAGTTTTGTGAAGTAGTCAATCTTAATGAGATGTCTCAATCGTACCTCATGTCGACATGACAAGCGTTTTATAATTAAATACTCGTAGTCATTTCGACGTTAGGAGAAATCACAAAATAAAAATCATTAATGCAACACAAATACTTTGTCTATATAACCACAAATAAGTACAGAACTACCTTGTACATAGGCTTTACAAATAATATCCAAAACAGACTTTCTCAACATTATTTTGACTCTCAAAATGCTAAAAAATCATTTGCAGGAAAGTACGGTTGTATTTACTTGGTGTATTATGAAACATTTGAATTTCCTAGACAAGGTATTGCAAGAGAGAAACAATTAAAAAAATGGAGGCGAGAAAAGAAGAATAAATTGATTTCAGATTTTAATCCTAAATGGCAAACACTAAACAATGAAATCTTTTAATTGAATACCTCTAGTCATTTCGACATTGGGAGAAATCACATCATATTTATTATAGCCTACTCAAGTGTGATGTCTCACATGTGTTCGACATGACTAACGCTTCTTAATTACACATCCCATGTCATTTCGACGTCAGGAGAAATCACATCACACATTTATAAGTATAGTATTATATGTCTCAAGTACTATTACCCCAACGTATCATATTCCCACCCAACGCATTCAACCCTTTTATTCTAGAAATAAGCACATATTTCCAACAGATTTGTAATTCTTTATCAATCGTAAAACACTAATAAAATGCATTTCATCGATCTTTTTGTAGTTTAAACTGTTAAAATATTGCGTTTTTCAACTAATTATATTGTAATTACAACAAATTAAATACTCTTTTTCGTACATTAATTAAATATTATGTATAATATCATACATTTTAATTTAAACTTAACAGATAAACCATTCGTCTACACTTAATTTTCATCGAACGAAAAACAAAGATACCCCCCATATAACCAACCTACATTTGTAGTATTAAATCCAAAACCATGAAAAAATTATTACTACTATTATTAATTTCTACTGCTCTTTACGGGCAAGACCAACCATTTAATTGTGATTATAACGCTTACCTATTTCAATATAATGATGTTTATGCCATTGATTTGGCTTCCGGAAATTCGTATGCGGTTGCTACTGATATTACGGAGGGTACAATCAATGCAGCCGCGTACAATCCGGCAGATGGTTATATTTGGGGATCTTTAAGTTCCCCTTCCAAGTCTATTGTGAGAATAGGAAAAGATTTTTCAACACTAGTGTTTTATGTTGAAGAGTTACCAACTAGTGGGCGCTACATAGGAGATGTAAGTGCTGATGGAGTATACTATTTAAAAGGAGGTGGAACTGCGTATTATGCTATAGATGTAGATCCAGAATCAGAAAGTTATGGGGAGCATATCGCAACTTCTAATCTACCTCTAAGTATAAGCATTCATGATTGGGCATTCAATGCCGTAGACGGAATGTTATATACCGTTGAAAAGAAAACCAATATTTTATACAGAATTGATATAGAAACCGAAACGATGACCAATCTTGGTGTAGTTCCAATTTTATCTGGATTAAATTATACATATGGTGCGGTGTATTTTGATGCCGATGGTCGCTTTTATGTATCAGCTAACCAAACAGGTACCATATATGTAATTCAAAATGTACAAGATTTAACAGGATCTAATGCTATGGAATCTAACCTGTTTGCATTTGGACCTTCAAGTTCACAAAACGACGGCGCACGTTGTCCTACAGCACCAGTACCACAGGAAGATTGTACAAACGGAATTGATGACGATGGCGACGGGTTAATTGATTGTGAAGACCCATCATGCTCTGGCTATGCAGATTGTCCAGTAATAGAAGCCTCAACCTCTTCTAGTGCTAACGAAGGAGGATTGGAAAGTAATAACAGACTATCGGAATTAATCAACAAACGTAATTTTAATCGTGTAAAACGCAGTTATAATTTTGATAAGACTACAGCAAAGCGATTCAAAAAAACATCAAAGTACGGTAAAAACCTATCAGGAAAAGGAAATTCATTTCAATTATCAGATCTTATACCATTAGATGTGGTAAACGAAGATGAAGCTATAGAATCCTCTCCATCAGATTTAATAGGAATTACCAATGCCACAGAAATATATTCGGTAGATTATATGAAAAACAGCGAAGCCATAGCATCTATCTTATTACTAAAAACAGAAGATGGTGTGTACGAGCATACAAAATATATCTGTGATAGATTATTAGGCGCAGAGTTAGTGTCAGTATCAACTATAGAAATAAAAGAACAACAATTTATAAAAGCATTAATAAGAAATATAGATGGTAGCTTAGAGTTTGTATTAAGTCTTTCAGCAAAAGCTACAGATAACGATACTAATTTTGGAATAGAAAGTCACTGGAATTTAGATAAGTACGAAGACAATATAGGGTTTTACAATTTCCAAATCTGGTCTAATTCTTTAGATGATTTAGTAAAACTAGGAGAAGAAGTCGTAACACTATTGGACGTACAAAAACCAGTAACAAGTTACAATAACTCGCCTGCACCAACCGTATTTGTAAAATCTGGAAAATACCGTAATGGTAAGTTAGATTTACAAATAGTGAATACAAACAAAACGGCTAGTGTGGTATTTGATGCTGGTGTAAGAACAACAGAGACACAAACAGTAGAAACAGTATCTACAACTATAAATCTAGACGAACATTATATTTCTAATGTAGAAGTAGATGCAGGAAGTTTATTTGATGTAGGATTTAGAATTGGAGATGGCGTAAATACTCCAGACGACCTATTTTTATCAGACGGACCTTGGGGATATGATGATGCACAAGCTAACGTAACACGTTTTGATGTAGCAACAAACAGCGAGAGTTTTCAAGAAAACGTATATCAAGTAGAGCGTAATATAGAGTTAGAAGCAACAACAGATGATTACGTAGCTGTATATCGCGCCTTAACACCAAAGTTTAACCCTATAGATGTATCACAATACAACAGCTTAAAATTACAAGCTAAAGGTACAGGCACATTAATAGTGCGTTTGGTAAAAGAAAGCATTAACGATTGGGAAGCGCAGTATAAAACAAGCATAGAGCTAACTGAAGATATGGAAGATTACACCCTATTTTTCTCAGACTTTACAGCACAAGGTGGAGCTTTCCAAGCCAACGACGTAACATCTATAGTGTACACTATGCTAGCCGAAAACGGTAGCACACAAACTAAAACCCTAAGCTTAGCACAAGTGCAATTTGCAACAAGTAGTGCACTATCAGTAGAAGATATAGAAAACACTGGTATAGAAACACTAGCAACACCAAACCCTATGCATTTAAGTACAAGTTTACAATTTAATGCTCCAGCAAGTGAGACCTTAGATGTAGAAGTATATAACCAATTAGGACGATTAGTAAAAACCTTAACTGTAAATGCAGTAAGGGGTAATAATGCAGTAACCTTAAAACGAGGTAACTTAAGTTCGGGAGTATACTTTTGTAAGTTAGAAAGTAAACTAACCCATTATAAAACCATTAAGCTTGTTTTGGATTAGGTAAAACTCCAACCCAAATTGAATTAACTGAGGATTGATAATAGCGACTAATTCAAAAGTGGAAAAGCGTAAGAAACGAAAGTTTTTTGCGCTTTTTTGTGTTGTATACTTTTCTGTAGATTAACAGTATAAATAACATGTGTAAACTCAGATTTACTGGGGTTTCATTATATTTTAAGTGTTTACATCCTATGTTTTTACCTAGATTATATATGCTACGCTCTATAAGGTAAACTTATAAAAACAACCATTCGTCTACACTAAATTTTCATCCACCGAAAAGCACAACCCTTTCCTTAATAACCAACTTACATTTGTAGTATAAAACCTATAAATCATAAAAATATCAGGTAGCCAAACCACCTATAATACCCTAAAACTACTCCTAGAATAATTAATAGCAAATTATCTAAAGTAGTGAGAGCGGAAGACATCAGTTTTTCGCTCTTTTTTTATGGATATATCTTTTTAATGCGTCATTGCGAGGAGCGAGCGACGTGGCAATCTTTTACATAACACTTCAAAAACTAATTTCTCTCCAACCAAGCATTAAAAAGGATGCCGCTGCAATCCCTAACCTTTAGATTAGCAAATACTATTAATTGTAGTTAAATTTAAAAAGGACAGAGTGAACTTATATCCCTAGCTAGCTACAAAAGAGCCATGCTGCGTATTAGTCTCCGTCCTTTTTTGA